>JAFZAC010000016.1 GCA_017548365.1 Muribaculaceae bacterium | reverse complement strand
TACCTGGATGAGTTTTCTGCGTCGTGCAGCCTCGAATTGCTCGAGGATGGGTGTGAATGGTGTCATGGTGTTTTCAAATTTAAAGTTAATAATTTAATAATGTGGCAAAGGTAATGGAAGGGGATATTGAGGAGCAATATTAAAAAAATGCCCTCGTGGTTCTTGAACGCCGCGCGTGCGGCGCAATGCATTAACAGCGCCCACGCTTCTTGATAGCTGCAACATTGTTGCAGCACACATTGACAATCGCCTAGACTTTTTGAACGCCGCGCTTGCGGCGCAATTGACTGAGGCTCGCTTATCGCACACCGCACTTCGTGCGACTCATGCTGCTCGCTCAGTCGAGCTGACGGTTGACTGAGGCTCGCTTATCGCACACCGCACTTCGTGCGACTTATGCTGCTCGCTCAGTCGAGCTGAAGGATCCCCAACAACGCCCACGCTGGGGTAATTCAGAATGCAGAATGAACGTATTTGTGTTTCGAAGAAATAATGAGGCTATTTACAAAAAGAACGAGGCCCGAAGGTCCCGCTCTTGATGTCTTCACAACGGTGATAGCCTTTGCGCCTTTGCGTGATGGGTTGTATTATCTGATACAAAGATACAAATTTGAAAGCAAATCACAGCCAAGGTTGTGTGTTTCACGGGTGGATAGAAAGAAGGGGTTGCATTGGTAACGCAATGTGCAAATAAGGCCATTAGGAGAGTTTTTGGGTTAAAAAAGGCTGCGGCAAAGCTCGCAGCCTTTTATGCATTCTACATTCAGCATTTTATTTAAGATAGTCGTCGAAGTAGCGTGTTATGCGCTCGTGTAGGTGTACGCTCTGGTGTCCTCGCATGTTGTGTCCCTGACCTGGGTATACGAAGAAGTCGGGTTGCGTATCGGCTCCGATGCATGCCTTGAGGAATGAGTAGGCGTGCTGTGGCACTACTGTTGGGTCGTTGAGTCCGATGATGATTTGCAGACGTCCTTTCAAGTCTTTCGCCTTGTGGATGAGGCTGGTTTGCGCGTAGCCCTCGGGGTTGGTCTGTGGAGTGTCCATGTAACGCTCACCGTACATCACTTCATACCATTTCCAGTCGATTACCGGACCGCCAGCCACGCCCACCTTGAACACGTCGGGGTAGTTTGTCATCAGGCTGATGGTCATGAATCCGCCGTAGCTCCATCCGTGCACGCCCAGTCTCTCCATGTCGACATAGGGCAGAGAGTGCAAGTAGTCTACACCGCACATCTGGTCTTTCATCTCCTCCTGACCAAGATGGCGGAACGTTGCTTGCTCAAAGTCGCGTCCGCGGTTCTCGCTGCCACGGTTGTCGAGGATGAAAAGAAGGTATCCGCGTTGTGCCATGTAGGTCTCCCAGCTGCGGCTGCTGTAGTGCCAGCGGGCATCGACGTTGTGGGCGTGAGGGCCGCCATAGACGTAGACTACAGTGGGGTATTTCTTCGCGGGGTCGAAGTCCACGGGCATCACCATGCGGTAGTAGAGGTCGGTGGTGCCGTCGGCAGCTTTAATCGAGCCGCAACGGTACTCAGGAACTGTGTAACCTTGCCAGGGGTCGGGGGCCGTGTAGTAGCGCAGCGACTTGGCAGTTGAGGTATTGACGATGGCGATGTTGCGTGGCACGTCGGGCTCCTGATAATAGTCGACAAGCCATGTGCCGTTATCATTGATTCTTGCGCCGTGCCATCCTTTGCCACCCTCGTCTACGCGAGTACGCTTACCTGTGGCGACGTCAACGCTGAAGATGTTCTGTTGTATAGGACTTATCTCGTTGCTGGCTATGATGATAGCTTTGTGCTCGGTGTCGAAGCCCAGCATTTCCATCACCACCCATTCGCCGCTGGTGAGCTGCTTGACGAGCGACCCGTCGGCGTTGTGCAAGTAGAGGTGATTATAGCCGTCGCGTTGGCTCTGCATGACAAACTTTCCATTGTCCCAGGGCAGGAACATGATGGGAACGCTAGGCTCTACATATTTTTCGCTTGTCTCACGGTAAATTTCGGCAACCTTGGCGCCGGTTGTAGCGTTGTAGCTCACAAGGCGACAGTCGTTCTGGTCGCGGTTAAGCTCAAACATATAGACCAACTTGTCATCGGGACTCCACGCTATATTAGTGAAATAGCGGTCGGTTGGGTCGCCAGTGTTGAGATATATCACTTTGTTGGTGGCGATATCGAGGATGCCCACCTGCACTTTGTGCGAAGTCTGTCCCGCCATGGGGTATTTCTCGGGTGCTGGAGTTGCCTCTACATGGGTGGAATCATAGATTTCGGGCACCGTGATGAGAGGATAGTCAGCGACCATGCTCTGATCCATGCGGTAAAAGGCGAGTTTGTCGCCTTGATTGTTCCAGAACGTGCCTTTCTCAATACCAAACTCATTGCGGTGCACAGCTTGGGCGTAGACGATTTCGCGCGAGCCGTCGCTAGTTATTTGTCGGCATCCACCATTGGCAGTTGTCACCCACAGGTTGTCGTCTTTTACGTAGGCTACGTTGCAGCTCTTCTTGTTCCAGTCAGAATATTGCTCGTCGGCAGTGTTCTGGCTCCACTCTGTCTTGTGATTCTTGATGTCTACAAGAATACGCTTGTCGCCAGTGTTGACAAGCATCAATGGCTTGTCGGGGTAGGGGAACGAAGCCCACTTGAGGTTCACGGGCTTGTCGAGTCCCGCCCAACTTTGCACTTGCTGAGCAGTGAACGCAAGTTTCTCCTTGCCGGTTTTAGTGTCGACCGTCCAGAGGGTGTCTTTTTCGGCATGGAAGAGCTGGTCGCCCCACCAGAGTAGTGTTTTGTTTTTAGGAACCATATTCTGGTAGTTCTTGCCCCCGAAGTTGAGGTCTTCGAGTGTGAACTCCTTTTGTGCACTGGCGCTTGACCAACTGATCAGCACCACTGCAACGCAATAAATAAATCTTTTCATTTTATAGTTTTTTGTTATTAGTTTTCTTGCTTTCCTGGGGAACCCCAAACCCGATTCTCGATTCTCGTTCCCCTATTTCGGTTTGTCGAAGTCTCCTGAGTCTTGGGTTTGGAGAGTATATATCTCGCGGTATATGTCGTTGCTCTTGAGTAAGTTCTCATGTGTGTCAAAGCCGGTTACACGGCCGCTTTCCATAACGATGATGCGGCTGGCATTCATGACGCTGTGAACTCGCTGTGCCACGATGACTTTTGTGACCTCGGGCATATAGTCGCGAAGTGCCTTGCTTATGCGTGCGTCGGTTGCTGTGTCACATGCGCTTGTTGAGTCGTCGAGGACCAGCACTTTGGGGTTCTTTAGTAGAGCCCGGGCTATGCAAAGTCGTTGTTTCTGACCGCCAGAAACGTTGGCGCCTCCTTGTTCTATTACCGAGTCATAGCCGTCGGGCATTTCCTCGATGAACTCGTCGGCACACGCCAACTTACAAGCGTGCTTGCACTCTTCGAGAGTTGCATCGCTCTTTCCCCAACGCAGGTTGTCGAGCACCGTGCCACTGAAGAGGACATTCTGCTGCAGTACCATCGACACGTTGTTTCGCAGCGTCTCGAGGTCATAGTCTCTCACATCGATGCCTCCCACCTTGATGCTGCCGTTGGTGACGTCGTACATGCGGCTGATGAGCATTGCCAGCGTTGACTTGCCGCATCCAGTACCGCCGATGATGCCAATTGTCTCGCCACTGTTGATGTGCAGGTTGATGTCCTTGATGGCATAGTCGCAGTCTTGGTCGGTCGATCCCGGCAGGGCTCCAAACAAGGTGGATGGGGTGGGGGGAATACCTGATTTATTATAGGTGAACCTCACGTTTTCGAAGTCGATGCTGCCGTCCGCTACAGTCAAAACGGGATTCTCGGGATTCACAATATCGGCTTTTTCGTTGATGACTTCGGCCACGCGCTTGCCACTGGCGGCACTCATAGTGAGCTGCACGAAAATCATTGAGAGCATCATCAGCGCCGAGAGAATGGTCATTACATAGGTGAAGAGTGACGTGAGCTGGCCAGTAGTGAGGTCTCCGCCCACTATATGTTTTGCGCCGAACCACGACAATGAGATGATGCAGCCGTAAACCACAATCATCATCACGGGGTGGTTAAGAGCCATAAGGCTCTCGGTCTTGACAAAGAGGTTGTACAACGCACGCGCCGCCTTGCTGAACTTCTTGTTCTCATAGTCCTCACGCACGAAGGCCTTGACAACGCGTATCGCCGAGACATTTTCCTGAACCACGTTGTTCAAGTCGTCATATTTCTTGAATACCTGCTGGAACAGTTTCACCGTACGGCTTATAATGAGATAGAGCAGAGTGCCAAGTATCACGAGTGCTATGATGAAGATGGAGCTCATCTTGGTGTTGATGAACACGCACATGAAAATGCTGAATATGAGGTTCAAAGGGGCGCGAACCGAGATGCGTAGCAGCATCTGGAAGGCGTTCTGAAGGTTGTTCACGTCGGTGGTCATCCTCGTTACAAGGCCTGCCGAGCTGAACTTGTCAATGTTGGAGAAAGAGAACGTCTGGATATTGCGGAACATAGCGTCGCGCAGGTTTCGAGCAAAGCCCGATGACGCCAATGCCGAGAACCGTCCTGCCAGAATTCCGAAAATCATACTCATTGCCGCAAGCACCAGCATGATGGCTCCGTACTTGTATACGTTGCCCATGTGGCTTTTTGCGATTCCTTCGTCAATAATCCATGATGTGACATAGGGGATAAGTACTCCCATCACTACTTCGAGAGCGATGAAGATGGGAGTGAGAATCGAGGCGGTCTTGAAGTTGCCTATCTGTTTTATGAGAGTTTTTAACATTGTGTGGCAAAGTTAAGACTTTTTGATTGAATATCCAAATGTGCTAGCTTCATATAATATTCAAAGGTCTTCATGCGTTTAATAAGAAACTAAATATTAACCAATAATAACGAAAAATGAAGAAAGTACTTTTTGTTTTTGCCATCGCTGCTGTTGCATCGTTGGCATTAGTATCATGCAATGGTGGAGGTAGTGAAGCATCAAAGGCCAGTGGCGAAGAAGTATCGACTGAGCAGTCGGCCGAAGGTGAAAAAGCTGCAGAGGAAGTGAAAATCGAGGACTTGAAGGAACTCACCTGCGACAATTACACAATCGCAATTCCTGCCGACTGGAAGGCAAGCAGCAAGATGGTGAGAAGTTCTTGCAACCTTACTTTAAGGGATAATCCTCACTCAACAGCAATGGTTAACTACACATTGATGAATGAGAAAGACCTTACCGAAAGCATCACTAAGCGTGGCTGCAAAGCGATAGAGGACATCAAAGTTAACGATAAAGCCTATAAGGTATTTGAAAACGCAAAAGATGGTGAGCGCTACGAATATGAGGCTTACGTTCCAAGCGGCGAGGGATTTGTGACCTTCAGAATCATGCCTGGTGGCACTCCAATGAAGGGCGATGAGCTTAAGCAAGTGTTGAAGAAGAATCTCAATGATATAATTAACGCTACAACCTTGAAATAAAGCAAGTTAAACTATAAATTATTACACCCACCATGGTTTTGGCCATAGTGGGTGTTTTTTATTGTTGATTATTGATTTAAGTTAAAGAAACAGGCATGCGTCGCCATAGCTCAAGAAGCGGAAGTCATGGTCGAGGGCGTAATCGTAGATTTTACGCCAGTTGTCGTTGCCCACAAAGGCGGCGACGAGCAGCAGAAGCGTTGACTGTGGCTGGTGGAAATTAGTTATCATGCCTTTGACAATGCGGTAAGTGAATCCAGGCGCTATCATTAGCTGAGTGCTGCCCAGATAATCGCTGGCGTTGTGACGATCAAGGTAGCCAACAATGTTTTGAAGGGCCTTTTGAGCTGTGATAGCACATGGAGTGGTATAGGGCATCCATTGTGTGACGCGCAGCTGTTCCTCGGTAGCTTCGGGGTTAGAGTCAAGGATTTGTCCAACATAATAGAGGCTCTCTAGAGTGCGCACGCTCGTCGTTCCCACCGCGATTACTGGCTTGTTTGTGGCAGCGAGTTCAGCAAGCAAGTTGCGTGGCACACTGATGAACTCGGTGTGCATGTCGTGGTCGCCAATGTTATCGCTCTTCACTGGCTGGAATGTGCCTGCACCCACATGAAGGGTGAGCTCACGACGCTCAATGCCCATACTGTCGCACTCGGCAAGCACCTCTTCGGTGAAATGCAGACCAGCTGTTGGAGCTGCTACACTGCCGTCGATGTGGCTGTATACCGTCTGATAGTCGGTGAGGTCGCTCTGTTCGGTACCTCGGTTGAGATAAGGAGGAATTGGAATCTCGCCAATCGCCTCAAGTACTGAGGCAAATGTCACGTCGTTGCCATCCCAAGAAAAAGTGATTTCGAAGGCATTGCCTCGGCGCTCTCCGCGTGTGGCGCTTACAGTAATGCTTTTTCCATCGACTATGACTTGCTGCTGCAAGTCACCGCTCTTCCACCGCTTGCTATTTCCCACGAGGCATAGCCAAGTACATTGACTGGTTGTTTGGAAAATCAGCTGGTAATCGTATGGTGCTACTGGTTCTAAGCAGAAAATCTCGATTTTGCTACCGGTCTCTTTGCGGAAACGAAGCCGAGCGTTTATCACGCGAGTGTTATTGTAAATGAGCATGGCTCCCGCAGGCAGCAGCTGGGGCACCTCGTGGAAACGGTGTTCCTCAATATTGTCGTTGCTGTACATGAGTACCTTGCACTGCTCTCGCTGCGATAGCGGATGCTTTGCTATGCGCTCATCAGGAAGTGGATAGTTATATTCATCGATGCGTAAATTACGCACTTTTTCAAGTATATTCATAGTTTTTCTTGATTTTAGGCTGCAAATTTACGCAAATTATTTCACAAATTTTGCCTATTAAGAAAAATGTATTACCTTTGCACCGCTTTTTGAGGAAGTTATGGAATCAAAAAAGCTGGATCGGTAGCTCAGCTGGATAGAGCAACAGCCTTCTAAGCTGTGGGTCCTGGGTTCGAATCCCAGCCGATTCACGTTTTCATAATGAAATTGGTAATGATAACGGGGACTCGTGATGAGTTCCCGTTATTTTTTACTTAAAAAACAATAAATGAATACGTTTTTTAAAGTAATTATTCGTACTGAAAAAAAAATAATGTAACTTTGCACCTTATTATACAAAAATGAAAATTAAGATTGATTGAATTAAATAGTGGTGTTAATTAAATATGATGTCAAACTAATCATCTAATATATGAAAATTAAAAGAATTTTTTACCTACTAGCACTGATAGCAACGATGTTGTTGTCACCGCTGGCTGCGAGCGCCATTTCGGGTAACTACTCCGACCCGGGCGGTGGCACTTACTGGTGTAACATCTATGTCGCCGAGGTGAGCCACGGCAAAAGCTATCAATGGTGCACCGGAATCAACGAAGACACGGGTATGAACAATTTCCGTGGCTTTGAGACTGATAATGGCGGCGAACTGTCGATAGGGTCTCCAACTGTCTTGATCAAGTACCGCTATCACTACGGTCAACCCAATGGCTTTGAAAGAAATGGTTCTGATCAATCTTTCTATGTGATGACACGCTCTGGTTCGCTCCACAAGATTGGTGAGTGGCCCAAAGGTGGCAATTTCACTCAGACTGACTACACTTATGGCGTGATTGGCAATGGCAATATGGACGGCACCTGGCTATCGTTCCGCTACGCCCCCAATCAGGCTGGTCTTGACAATGTGACCGGCATCCAGATTGAGAATGACACCTACTACAAGCAAGACCATTTCTGGGCTTGGGATACAGACTATAGTTTCACTATCCACATGCGTTACCTGAAGGGTCTAGAAATGGAGTTTGAGAAGTGTAAAGATGCCGAAGTTGAATGGATAGCTCCCAATAAAGTGAAGGTAAGTGCCGACAACACTTGGCTGCCTGAATATACGCACACCTGCACTTACAGGAGCTCTTACATGGCCAAAGTTGTTACCGACGACGGCACGGTTTACAGTGACGGATCAATCTTTGTGGAAGACCATAATGCAAAATCGATTGAACTTGACGTGCCTGCTCAAAACTTCAATGTCGAAGTGACTAAAGTCGGTATTTTTTATTACGTCTACAACAATACCACACTTGAGCTGAGGCTTCCCAAGGCCACAAAGACGGAAACGCATTTCAACAACGCGTCATCTGATGTGACGGCAACGTTCAACCAAGTGAAAGGCGAGATGCGTCTGCAATGGGTGGTGGATAACGCTGTTGCCGAGGAAGGAGATTTCCAGATTTACCGCACGCCCATGAGCGAGTATGGCTCCTACACAGACAACCGCGTGAAAGTGGGCTCAACGTCCGATAATTATTTCATCGACAAAGAAATGTATGGACTGGACTACAACAAGTATTATCGCTACGAGGTGTTCCAGCTCAAGAATTCGTGGGCTCCGTTGGAAATTCCCAGCGACCCTCAGCCACTCGCTAATATCAATGCAGCCATTGTTATGACTAACACCGTGCCGGTGATACCATTGCACCTTAGCCAGGATGTAGATGTCACCGACAACATCAAGATAGACTGGGATTTTGGCAACGTTCCAAAGAATGAGACATCGGTAACTTTCTATGTAAACCGCATTGACCCCGATGGAACAATAAGGAAAAAATATGGAGAAGTCACGGTGCCACGTGATGCAGGAAAAGCATCGTTCACCGACGACAAGCCTGAGTCGAGCTGCGAAGTGTACAGATATTTTGTCAACACCGATATGCTTGACGGGAAATTGCACTTCACCAGCGACACTATTCAGTCAAGCTTGCTCGATGGCAGCATTGTGACTGGTGTCACAATCAGTAAGGGCAACTACCAGGGAAGCGTTCATGTTAACTGGACAGCAAAACAGGTGGGCACCAGTCCAACTTACTATGAGGTTCACCGACGTTTCATAGGTGCCAGCGACTGGCTCACAATCGGCACCACTTCGGGAACAACAACCAACTATACCTACGTGGACCAGACAGCCGAGCCTGGAAGATTCTATGAATATCGCGTGGCTGCCTACTCAGCCGACTGTGACGGCACAGGCCGCGTTATCAGCAATGCGATTGTTGAGAGCGGCTTCAGCCAGGCAGCTGGTGTGATTGCCGGTCGTGTGCAATTCGATACAGGTACAGCCGTTGAAGGAGTAAGGCTCAACCTCATGCGCAGTGGCGACGAGACTTCGCGTCCACAGTTCTACAGTCGCAAATTGCTTGATGACGGTGTCGGTATGGTGTGGCTTGCCGAGCCCAGTACTGCCAACAACTTGCTGCGCCTTGACCGACCATTCACCTTGCAAATGTGGATTAACCCCGATGAGGAACAGCACTGGGTGGGGCTTTTCAAGATGGACAAATATGATGGTGACACTTATGACTCCGAAGGAAACCTCAAAGGCTATAATTTCGGTCTGTTCAATTACAATCACAACCAGTATGGTGGCGACCATGACGGATTTGCACTGATGCTGAAATTCGGTGGTACCGAAAAGTGGTTTAAGAATCCCACCACTGGAGCCTATGGAGTGATTGAATACAACAAATACAGCCACATCACCATTCGCAACAATGCCGATGGCTCAATAACCTTCATAATCAACGGAGATGTCGAGAATCCTTACATATTTGATCTCAAGGACTATCCCACTCTTCACTTCGACACCAGCGAAATTCCAGCAGATTACGACAACAAGGTTAAAGTGAGGATTTGTGGCGCCTATGGAGGAAATCATCACAACACCCTCAAGGGAAACATCGATGAAGTCAGAATATGGAATCGCGCGCTTCCCGATAACGAGATTGTTACCACTTACGACCGCTTGCTCAGTGGACGTGAAACAGGTCTTAAACTCTACTGGCCCTTTGACGAAGGTCTAGAGGAATATGCTTTTGACTACTCCTATACCGATGGCATTCCTAACGGAAACCACCCAGACTTGGGCAACAACAACCGTCCATCGGAAATTGTGCCCAGCGAAAATCAGCTCTCGCTCTATGGCTTGACCAACACCAATGGTGAGTATATCATACGTGGCATTCCATTTACTGGCAGCGGCACGGGCTACACCGTGGCACCTAGCAAGGGCATTCACTCCTTCAATCCTGCCAGCCGCACTGGTTTCATCAGTGCAAATTCGCTGTCGCTCAACGGTTATGACTTTACCGATGTGTCAAGTTTCAAAGTGCGAGGCACAATCCGCTATTCTGGCACCACGATTCCTGTCGATAGTGTGACATTCTATGTTGACGGCATGCCTTGCAACAAGAACGACAAACTCATCTACAGCGATGCTAATGGTGAATATGAGATTTCGGTACCTATCGGCAGCCACTATATTGAGGCTCGCCGCGACGGCCACACCTTTGAGGGTGCAGGTCGCTATCCTGTAGAAGAGGACGCTACCTATGAGTTCGTTGATGATACCCATATCGATTTCTATGACAACACACTCGCGGTATTCGCAGGCCGTGTTACCGGTGGCAACACCGAGGGCGAGAAACCGTTGGGATATGGAGTGAGCGAGAATACCATTGGCAAAGCAATAATAACCTTGACGCCGCTTGACCACCCACAACGCATGCTCAACGCCGTGCAGCAAGTGCAAGGCACCACCATTGAGTGGGTGCCTAATCCCGAGAATGTTGCCGTAGAAAGTTCTTCGGTCGATATCAGTAGCACATCCTATCGCGCTGGTGGTGACGTTGATGATGTGAAAAATATCGTTATCACCACCGATGAAGAAACCGGTGAGTTCAGCGCCAAGATACCTCCAATTCGTTACATGGTGAAAAGCGTAAGGTTCCCCAATAATCCTACAATTGAAAATGATGAGGTGTTCATGTCACTTCCTGCGGTGAACCTCACCAATCCTAAAGATTCAATCACTCCCGACACCGTTTACACGGTAAGCAACGAACCGTTGCCACTGTTCAGGTGCAACAAGAAGATGATGCTCACCTATCACAGTTCACCAGTGATAGACATCACTCAGATGGGGATGCCACCAGGTGCTTTCGGTACCGACACCCTGACCGTCACCGATGTGGGTGAAGAAATCAAGCTTCCCATCTACAATTACAACGAGTCAACTGGTGAGGTGACCTACAACTATGGCTACCCCATCTTCCAGTTAGGGCGGACCTACGACTTCAAGGTGATGGCCTATGAGCCTTACATGAACTATGACAAGATTGCGGCAGGAAAGTTGCGAAAAGACATGCTACGAGACTCCGTCATCACCTTTGGCAATGAGTTGGGCGAGGCTGCGCTCATTGCTGCCGAGGACAACGTTATCGATGGCCACGAAATAAAACGTGGCGAAATGGCGAAACTCGACCCCGAGCAAGTGAGGCTCGACTCGGTAGGAGTGGGGCATTACAAATGGAGAGCCGGAATACCAGCCCTCACGGCGCCCTATACCCGCAACATGAACGCCTCGATGGTCATTCAAGGCAAGACAAAACTATGGAGTTACGAAGGCTTAAATGGTATTATTGCGGGCGTGGTGCCCACGGGCAACAACTTTATCACTGCGGGGCCCAGCCATGTGCAGATGGTGCTGCGTGACCCGCCTGGTGACGCATCCTATGCAACTTGGGCGAGAGATTCGGTCACTAGCGACTACACCTACACTGTGCGCGGTGTTCACAACAATACAGAGTTTGGTGTTGACATACGCAACTCTGTAGAATATGATATGATTGCTGGGTCGGCATTTTTCGGCACAGTGTTTTACAACAATATTGTTAGTGAAAATCAAGTGTCATGGAAATATGACGTTCATAAAACTTGGGATAATCACAAGTCAGTTACCTACACCAATGGGATGGCAATATCTTCTAATTCAACCATGGACTATGTGGGCCGCGACGGAGATGTGTTTATAGGTTACTCTACCAATTATATAATAGGTGCAGCCGACAAGGTTGGAATCTTTAAGCAGGAGGATGGTTCTTGGGCAGTGGATATGCAAGAGACCATGGCGATGGATGAAAAGTTCAATACTCATTTTGAGTATTCTCAGAACTACATCGAGACTACCCTGTTCAGCAATATTAAGCGCACCCGCAACACCATGCTCAAGCACATCAACTCGATGAGCGAGATTGAGGATGATCCACAAGTGTCAACCTACTACACTTTCCTCACCGAGGACGACCCACGCTACGGCTCGAGCAATAACGACAAGGAAGTGTGGGGCGACCAAGCCGTCGATGGCATGGATGGCCCAAGCTACTATGCCCGTTTCCCAAATGGTTTTGAAGGTTGCGACAGTGTGCATTGGTGCAACCAGGTCATCGAGTCGTGGAAGAAAACCCTTGCCGCCAATGAGGAAGACAAGATTAAAGCATTCAACAACCCGAATTACAAAATAGGTAATGAGTCGTTCGAGCGTGGTGTGACAGTTTCTAACACCACTGGCACCACGACAAATACCGTTGACAACTCCACCGAGAATTTCTCAACTGGACTTGCTTATAGAGGCAAAAACGGTTACCTAATCAATAAGAGTGGTTGCATCATTATCTCAAATACCGATATTGGGTATCATCAAACCAAGTATGATATCGACGAGACGTCTATAGTCGAACGGTTTGCTTACACGCTCAACGATACGCAGCGCGGCAATGCCCACACGGTTGACATCTTTAGGTCCCCCAAGGGATGGTCCACAATCTTCCGTACCCGTGGCGGCCAGACTCGCTGCCCCTACGAGGGAGAGACACGCACCAAGTATTACAATCCTGGCACGCTGCTTGACTATGCGACGATGAAGAGCGATAACCCGCACATTTCGATGCCTATCCGCAACTTTGTTGACATACCCGCTGGCCAAGAAGCTCAAGTGCAGGTGGTATTTGTCAACGAGAGCGAGACACACGAGGCGCTCACTTCGGCAATAGTCTATGTTGATGCAGGTACAAACCCCAATGGATTGCAGATTTATATGGACGGAGAGCCACTTGTGAACGGAGTGGAAATGTGGATGGAGTATGGAGTACCTATCACCAAGACGCTCACCATTAGGCAGAGCGACAACTCCATTCTCGACTACAATGATATCACCTTGTTCCTTGCCAACTCGTGCAAACCCGAGAGGTGGATATATGAGACTGTTTCGTTCTCGGCACACTTTGTGCCTGCAGCACCTCCAGTGACTCTCAATCTCAATAAAACAATCCTCAACCAGAGAGCAGTACAAAGTGGAGAGGAGATTGTTGCTACCATTAGTGATATCAACCGACTTTTCAACGGCCTCAAGGGCGTTAGACTCAAATACCGCTTTGCTGGCGATGCCCAGTGGATTACAGCTCACGAATGGCTCACCGATGAAAGTTTCTTGACCGATGGACAGGAGACCGATGAACAGTCGATGATGCCAAACGATAAGCCCAACATCACTTACAATCTGAAATTGCCTAACATAGATGGTCATTACATGATTGCTGCCGAGAGTATGTGCATCTTGGGAGGCAAGGAATATACCGCTATGACCGATGAGATTGAAGTGATTCGCGACACCCGCGGTCCTAAGCTGCTGGGACAGGCTTACCCCAATACAGGTATCCTCACACCAACCGACGACATCCGAATCAAGTTTAACGAAGACATCCGTGAAAGTTATCTTACTAAGGACGACAACTTCTTTATTACTGGTTCGCTCAACGATTCTCAAGTTTCGCACGATGTGTCGCTGCAGTTCAACGGCACACCGGTTGAGACCGATGCTTACTTGCCTATTTCCAACACCAGCTTCGCGGCATCATTGTGGCTCAAGCGCAAGGGCAGCGGCACCATCATCGAGCATGGTACCGAGGGCAATATGCTCAAGGTTGCCATAAACGAAAATGGTCAGGTTGATGCCACTATCAATGAAATCACCCTTACTTCAATAGATGCCGTGCCAATGGATAAGTGGGTATTCCTTGCACTTAACTATGTGAAAGGTACAGCAGGTCAGAACACTCTCACTATGCTTATGGCCAATGATGACAACGAGACGATGCTGTTTGACGAAGCCATTATGTCCGATTACAATAGCAACGGCCGCTTGATATTAGGCCGCGATTTCACTGGTATGATGCATGAGCTTGTGCTTTGGAACAAGAACTGCCCAGTGCGCACCTTGCTGGCACAAAAAGATGAGGTTGTAGCTCCTTATCTGCCAGGTCTAGTGGGCTATTGGAAGATGAATGAGGGTTACGGAACCACTGTTACCGACTATGCCCGTGGACGCAATATGCATCTGGCTGCCGAGTCCTGGAACGTGGAGAACACTAATCTTGCTGCTCACCTCGATGGCGAGCACATTATAAAGGTTCCTATTGGCGGAGTATCACCACGAGACATCGATAGCTATGTTGTCGAGACTTGGTTCCGTGGAGAGAAGGACAAGAATGCTCGAGCCACATTACTCTCGGTTACCGACCGTGTCTCGATTGGCTTCGACTACGACAATTCGATGATTCTCCACCTTTATAACGACACTTTGTCGTCGCTCACTAGCAATGGTCTTCCTATTGTGCTGACCAACACTAACTACAACGACGGCAATTGGCACCACCTTGCATTGAATGTGCACCGTGGCGTGAGCGCCGTGGTTTACCTCGACGGCAAGCCCGTGAAGACACTTGCCGAGCAGCAATTACCGGCTGCCGCAGGCGACTACCTGTATGTGGGTGGAATCCTTAAGCTTGACAATGAGTCGGGCATGATTGAGGAGCGCTACAAGTTCACTGGCGACGTCGACGAGTTAAGGGTATGGAATGCCGCTTGCGACGGTACTTCGATTATTGCCAACCGTTACAATCAAGTCGACACTGCTCAGGTTACAGGTCTTATTGCCTACTACCCAATGGAGCATAGCGCACTTGATGCCAACGGCAACATCGTAACCGATTTCAGTCTCATCAACAATGCTCCTGGTATGGCACAGCTTGGCATGGGTGAGGCAATAGGCCCTGGTGTGGTTCAGTCACCTACTGCTCCCGCTCTGCGCAAGTCGCCATTGAAGCAGAATCTCGACTTTGACTTCACAGCTTCGTCCAACGAGATATACATCAATCTTAACACTCTGCCATCTCGCATGCAAGGCAACCTGCTCACGTTTATTGTCAAGAATGTGCGTGACATACAGGACAACCTGTCTGAAACCATCACTTGGAGTGCTGTGGTTGACTACAACACCATGGAATGGGATCAAGAATCGTTAATCATCGAGAAAGACCGCTTGAGCGAGGCGTCGGTATGGGCATCCTTGCGCAACAAGGGCCGTGAAAGTGGACGTTTCAATATCTCAGGTCTTCCAACTTGGATTACTCCTTCGGTAACAACGGGTGTGTTGGGCACTAACGAGTCGACTACTATTCAGTTTAACATTGGAGCTGACGCTCCAGTGGGGACTCACTTGGTTTATGCTTATGCCGTAAATGATGACGACATCTGCGCACCATTGATGTTTGTAGTCACTATCACAGGAAATGATCCACAATGGAGCTTTAATCCCGATGAATATGAGAGCTCAATGAACATGATTGGTCAGATTTATCTTGATGACAAGATTTGCACCAACACTAATACTAAGATTGCAGCATTTGTCGATAATGCTTGCTGTGGAGTGGCATCGCCTAAGCTGGTGACCAGCCGTGACGCTTACTTTGTGAGTATGACCATTTATGGACATGAGGACATCACATCGCCTAAACCTATAACCTTCCGCATCTATGATGCCGAGAAGGGTGTGGTTCTTGGTGAAGTGACTTCCAAGTACAAAGGAGAGACAATAAATCCCACCTATCAGCCTAACGGACTTATTGGCGACTACGACTATCCTGTAGTATGGCAACCCAGCGACTTGATTGAGCAGCAATTAAATCTCGTTACTAACTGGAACTGGATTTCGCTCTTTGTTCAACCCGAGGAAGGCAAGGCCGATCTTGAGAGCCTCTTCGGTCATGCCAAGGTATTTAACACCATCAAGGGCAAGGATGGATTTGCCATGAATAGCGGCACCAAGTGGACGTCAACAGGTCTTGACACTCTGGCTATTGGTAACCTCTATAAACTGAAGGTAAAAAATGATGTGAACTGCAGCATCAGCGGCTCGATGATTGACACTCGCACTGCCACTCAGACTATCTATCCTGGATGGAACTGGATTGGTCCGTTGTCAATCTACAACTTGAGCCTTAATGAGGCGTTTGCCGACTTGATGCCTGCTCGTGGCGACATCGTCAAGAGCAAGAACCAAGTTGCGTTCTATGACGGCTACAAGTGGGAGGGTGACCTTACGGCTCTCATCCCGGGCATGGGTTACTACTACAAGTCGCAGAAAACCGATACTGTGACATTCCGCTACCCCACAATCGATGCAACCACCTATCAGGCTCCACCTATGGTGATGCGTGCTCCTGGCAACTTGCCATTCACGCCAGTTGACCACCATCAGTTCAGCGACAATATGAACATTGTGGCACGTGTGGTGAAGGATGATGTTGATGTCACCGACCTGTGCATTGCAGCATTCGTTGATGGCGAGTGCCGTGGAGTGACTACTGCCACCGAAGATGGACTCTACCTGCTCACCGTAGCGGGCAATGCCGACGAGGCTGGCAAGATAGTGCACTTCGCCACTATTTACAATGGTGAGGAAGTATGGTTCAGCGAAGAGCTGCCATGGCTCAGCGATTGGATCTATGGCGACCTCGACGAGCCTCAGGTGTTTGATCTCAATAACACTTCGGGAATCGAGAATGTGATTTCATCATCGTCAATCATCATTTCACCTGCTGTAGTGACCGATGTCATTAACGTGCGCGCTGGCGACATCCTCAAGGAAGTGAACGTTTATTCGATTAATGGTAAACTGATTGATAAATTCACTCCCGACAGTAATGAGGCTGCATTGAACTTGAGTCACTTGATTGACGGAGTTTACTTCGTGGAAGCCCGCACTTATAGTGGAGCACGTGCGATTAAGCAGATTCTCAAACGATGAAACGACATTTGTTAATAGCTATAATAGCTTTGCTGACCGCTACTGTAGGTCATGCCGCCAGCAACTTGGTTGTTGTTGACGGTGTGACCTATGAGTGGTATGCCCAAAATAATCAATATGGATACATAGTTACTGGCTGGGATGAAGAAATACCCATTCAGTCGCTTCACATCCGTGGCGAGATTGATGGCTATGATGTTTTGGGTATTGAAAATGATGCTTTTGGGGATAATACTAATATAGAATATCTTACAATTGATGAAGGTATTACTTACATTGGTGATTATGCTTTCTCTCGTTGTATAAACCTGAAAGTAGCTATCTTGCCCGAAGGGCTTGAAACAATCGGGGAATACGCATTTGAATTTGACTCTTCACTAACTACAATGGTAATACCATCTACAGTTACTGAAATTCAGGCTCATGCTTTCAGCTATTGTACAGGAGTCACCGATGTGTATTTCCTGATGGACGAGACTCAACTTGAGGATTTTGAAGGTTGGTGGGACGGCATCTATAGAAATGCAAGCAACATTGGAGGGACAGAGTTTAAAGGTTCGCGCCTTGAGAGGCACAATCCTGAGAGCGGTACTCACTTTCATGTTCCTAAAGGCATGCTCGATGCTTATGAATTATCAGGTGAATTTGATGAGTGGCTCATAGAGGAAGACGATAATTGCTATCCATTGTGGTGGATAGTGAACTATGGCGTTGTGGGACGTGAATATACTGTGAGCGACGACCTCACAGCAGTTTGTGTTGATGTGGAGGACGGCCTCTATGCCAAAGATGATAATCACTGGCTCACCCCCGACAAAATCTATTCTGGGGAGATTAATTTCATGCGCACTACTGGCCTAATGAATGACAAGAACAACCAGTATGACCAAAGCAACTGGGTGGTGCTACGCAATGTGGATGATCCTGAGGGTTTTAAAGGCTATTTAATTAACGGTTCATCAATCACTGGCACTCTTGTTGACAAAAAAAATCCAGAGATATATGTGAGCAACGAAACAACACTCAACAAGGGGGATGAGGCCCCTTATGAGACAAATGTCTATATACCTTCCTCGTTTATGGGCCGGACACAGCTAGGGGCAAACGATAAAACTTATGCCTTTGTGCAACCCAAGCCACAGGAACTGATGTATGTGGATTGGACTATCTATAATGAAGATGACGAGTGTTTCTATCTTCCTAAGCCAGATGGAGAAGGTATCAATGAGATGGATCTTGCTGGTGGCTTTCAAGTAAGCTATGACCTTTACGAACAAACAAAATTGCCAAAACTAGAGGATTGCGGCGTTTATGCCTTCTATGCTTTCAACCGCATGATGACAAGCGAAGGGAGTCGTGTGCTAAGTGTCCTTAAAGCCGAAGGGGATTACACTCCTTACGCTGACGGAGGTGTGAGCGATAGATTCATTGTATATCCTCTTGAATTGCCCAACGAGCCTCTTCCCACAGGTGTAACCTACATTGTTAACAATTCCCCAATTGTTAACGATGGCTGGTACTCTATCGATGGGCGCTATTTGGGCACCATCAAGCCGATGATGCCAGGTCTCTACATCAACGGCAATCGCAAAGTGATAATAAAGTAATCTTTATAAACAGCACTTTTAGAAGTGGGTTCTCAAAGATGAGTTCCCACTTTTTTGTGCTATAAAGAAAAAGTGCTACCTTTGCAGTGGACAAACAATAAGAGTATGGATTTATTTAAGAAATTTATTGTAGCGGTGCTTGCTGTCATGCCTGTGCTGTCATTGGCTGCCGAGGGTGAGACGTCGCCTAATGAAAAGAAGTTGACCGTGAATGTATCAACTCTTAATACAAGCGATAGCGCTGTGATGGCAACAAAGCCGCAGGATGGAGAGAAGCCAGTACAACCCCTTAACATTCACATTGGACCAAGCAAACTAACGCTTTTTGGCTATGCACAAACGCAGTTTGATATGACAAAGACAGGTGCTGAGACCAAAAATTCGTTTAGTATGACTCGCGTAATCCTTATGGCTAACGCTGAACTTACTCGAAAACTGAGTTTTTTTCTTATGGTTGATGTGGCTAGCGCTCAAGCTTCAAAGCACCTGCACGAGTATTACGCACAGTATGCCTTCATGCCTGAGCTCAAGGTTAGGGTGGGGCAGTTCAAAACTCCTTACACCCTTGAAAATATCATATCTCCCACCTTGTTGGGAACTGTGAACCTAAACGAGGGAACTCGCTATATGGCTGGTATAGCTGGCGACCCACTCTATGGCAACTATGTGGGGCGAGACTTGGGAGCAATGGTAACAGGCGACGCGATAAAAGCCCGTGACGGGCACTACTACATTAATTATAGTGTGGGAGTGTTTAACGGAGCTGGCATGAACCTCCGCGACAACAATAATCACAAGGATGTGGCAGCAATGCTCAATATATTGCCCACAAAGGATATTACTCTCTCGGGTTCATTCATAATTGGCAAAGGCAACGCCCTAGCCGACGATATGTTTGGTACTATAGCTCAGGGCACCGACTACACACGCAATCGCTGGTCGGTGGGTGCCGAGGTTAACTACAAGCCTGTAAAGTTGCGAACCGAGTATATGAACGGCAAGAATGGCGACATCGGCAATCGTGCCTTTTACGCTGAGTTGTGGTGCCGCCTGTTCCGTAATTTTGACGTGGTGCTCGACTATGACTATCTCGACAAGAACACTGGTTTGAGTAAGTATGCTCGTGAATTGTTCCCAGCATGGACTCGTACTAACAACTATCTAGTAGGCTTGCAGTACTGGGTTTACAAGGCTTGCCGCATCAGCACGCAGTACATTTTCAGTGACCGCAATGTGGGTCCCGACACAAAGTCATGGCTCACCCAGTTCCAGATAGCATTTTAATAATGCAAAAAGTTTCAGTAAACGATAAATCATAAACGAAGAACGAAATTATGAGTACAATTTGGATAGTATTGCCCATTCTCACTCTGCTGATGTTTGAGTTGGGATTGAATTTGGAATTTGAGGATTTCAAGTTGTTTAAGTATAGACCCAAACCAGTAATAGCAGGCCTAGTGGGGCAGATAATCGTGCTGCCGGCGCTGGCATGGCTAATTGGGTGGGCTTTCAAACTTGACCCTATCTTTATGATTGGCTTTGTGCTGATAGCCTGCTGTCCTGGCGGGAGCTCGTCTAATGTGTTCTCTATGCTTGCTAAAGGTGATGTCGCACTCTCGGTGTCGCTAACTGCTTGCAGCAGCATAATCACATTGTTCACAGTTCCTCTCATTATGGATTGGGTGACGACAAGCGCTGGCGCAGCGGTGGATGTGCATCTTCCAGTGGGCAAACTCGTGATGCAGAACCTCGTGCTTATGTTCCTGCCCATCATTGTGGGCATCATTGTGCGTAAGAAGTCCTATTGGGTCGCCAACAAAATCCACAAAGTGCTTTCAAAGATTGCTTTTCCAGCACTTATATTCCTTGCTACAGTGTTCTTTATCCAGAACCGTGAGGCGATAATTGCTAAATTCGGACAACTCGGACTCTCTATCACCGTGCTTATATTACTTGCCATGGCAAGCGGATTTGCAATGGCGTGGCTTATGAAAATAAACACTCGTGAACGTCGCACTATTGTAATAGAGATAGGTATGCAGAACGCAGCCCAGGCCATCGCAATAGCCAGCAGCCCCTTGGTGTTCAACAACGATACAATCGCAATTCCAGCAATCATTTATGCCCTGATGATGAACGTTATCCTTATCATCTATGTTGCAGTGGTGAAGAATAGGTAACTCCATTCCAGGGTGTAAACATCGTGGTTCGTGAAATGACCGACGGCTCTAAGATCGTTACCAAGATGGTAAAATAAGAGATAATTCTTTTCATAATTGTTTGAAATGTGTCTGGCGCGATGCGCTGGGCACATTTTTTTGATCTCTCATGGATAGTCAAAGGATGGAGGGGCGATTTATGGTATTTTAAAATTGATGTGCTTAGTATCTGCCCACATAGCCCTTAACTTTGCATTGTGAAAAGTTAACATCATTAATCCCATCTCAAATAGTTTCAATTATGAACGATATTGACACCATCAATCCTTTTGCTTTGAGCGATGACGAGAACACTTGTCCCAGTAACTCATTAAACACCATCATGAATGTGATGGGAATCTTGTTTATTGCATCGTTTTTGGGCTATCTTGCTCTTCACATAATTTGAGCAGCAACTATCAAGGATGTAAAACATCGGGAGCAAGACTTAATCTTGCTCCCGATGTTCTGTTTTTGCCTATAAAATACTATCTTGACATTCTTTTGCCACCTTTGCTGTTGGACGATTGTCCTTTTGATTCCTTAAGCCCCATCTTGATGTTCTTGATGAGTGCTTCGCTCGAGTAAGTGGCGCCTGTCGCAATATCTGCTTTGAGCTTGATGCCTTCGTCAACAGTCTTTCCTATAAACTGTTTGAACACTTTGTCTTTTGCTTTGTTGAAGTAGGCGGGAGTTTCTTTGTTGCTCAGAGCTTCAATTTTACTTATTTTTCCATTAGAAATGGTGATCTTGACTGGAGTGGTGCCATTGTATCCTATTACTTTTTTGGCTATATCACCAGTATAGATGACTTGGGTACCACCGTTTTTTCCGCCTTTAGCCATTGTGCTTGGAGCTAAAGAAATTAGCGCCGCAGCTGCAATAGCGAGGCCTAAAAAAGTGTATTTCTTCTTTGACATAATATATAGTATTGTTTGTTTTCGATATTAGACTGCAAACTTAGCAAAAAATTTAACGCTGTTGATTAAAAAAAGGTAGATTTAACATTTTATTATAAATAAAAATGGAAAAAATCGGTTTTTACTTTTTTTATCGCCCAGTTTGCATTACCTTTGTTTTTTGATTTGGCTATAGAGATTTACTTGTTTCTGTAGTGACCGAGAAATGAAGTTAAAACAATCATGACAATTGACGAAGATATAAAATCCTGCATAGAGGTCCTCAATAAAGGTGGACTCATTCTATATCCCACCGATACAATTTGGGGAATTGGATGCGACGCTACCAACGAGGAGGCGGTTAAGAAAGTTTATTCACTCAAGCGGCGCGACGACCACAAAGCACTAATCGTGCTGCTTGACAGCGCCGAGCGTCTGGACCATTATGTGGTGAATGTACCTGTTATGGCGAGAGAATTGCTGGATGTGGCAGTCAAGCCTTTGACAATAATCTATGATGGTGCCTTTAATGTCGCCCGAAATCTGTTGGGTGAGGAGGAATCTCTAGGTATTCGCATTCCACATGAGGAGTTCTCTCAACGTTTGTGTGCTACTTTTGGAAAACCCATAGTGTCGACCTCGGCCAACGTGAGCGGCACCGAGAGCCCACGGTCATTTGCCGCTATTGCCGATGAGATAAAACGTGGTGTGGATTATGTGGTGAAGTATCGCCAGGACGATAACAAGGCTCATGCTGCTTCGAATATAATCATGCTCCATGGCGATGGTACTTTCAAGATAATAAGGTGACATTAGCTACACAATAAACCTAGAAACAAATACAAGACTTTTAATGACAAGCGAACAGATACAGCGGATGAAGTATGTGATAGGTGATTACCTGTCATCAAACGTGGCTTGGCTCCTGTTCAACGTTCTTCGATACAACTTGGGCTTTGTAAGAGGCCATGTTTCGCTCATGACATTCCTCACGTCCTATAATGTGATTGTGGGACAGATTGTCTTTCCGCTCTTGATGATGCTTGTTTATTATCTTTCGGGATACTACAATGTCCCTTATCGCAAGTCTCGATTGCAGGAGTTTATCATCACTCTAATCAGTGCTGTGTGCAACAGCATTTTCATAATGCTTTTGGCTTTGATCAACGATATGGCCGAGAGCCGCGCCGAGAACTATGTGGTGATCTTTGTGTTGGTGGGTGTGCTCTTTGCTGTAGTCTACGTGGTGAGGCTTTTCATTACTAATTCAAGCACTCGTAAGATTCGTTCGGGAAAACTGCAGTTCAATGCCCTGATTGTGGGAAGTGGTGCTATGGGATTTGCTTTTTATCAACGTTTACATCATACCATCAATACTCTGGGCTACAATGTGGTTGGTTTTGTTGATCTGCCTGGAGAAAATAGGGTGAAAGATATCACGCTTCCGGTCTTCGACCTTGAGAATATTTCTCAAGTGTGCAAGGAAAATGATGTGAAAGAGGTTATTGTGGCACCCACCAAGCAGAACATGGAGCAGATGCTTGCCATCATCGACCATCTATACTCTCTTGATATGCCCATCAAGATGACCCCCGACAAGAACAATGTTTTTATGTCGCGCGCTCGATTCAGCAATCTATATGGCGACCCTCTGGTCGACGTGGGAGGAAACACGATGAGCGAGGGTGGAAAGAACATCAAACGAGTAATGGATATTGTTGTGTCGGCAATTCTTATGGTTTTGTTGATTCCTGTTTACATAATTGTAGCGATAATAATAAAACTTGATTCACACGGCCCAGTCATTTTCTCGCAAGAGCGTGTGGGATATCACAACAAGAAGTTTAAAATTCACAAGTTCCGCTCAATGGTGGTCGATGCCGAGAAAGACAACAAACCTCAGCTTTCAAGTGACGATGACCCTCGAATCACCAAGGTTGGACATTACCTTCGCAAGTACCGCATCGATGAGCTGCCACAGTTCTGGAATGTCTTGAAGGGCGACATGTCGCTGGTGGGACCTCGTCCAGAGCGTCAGTACTACATCGACCAGATAGTAGCACGCAAGCCAGCTTATCTACTTGTTCATCAGGTGCGTCCGGGAATCACATCGATGGGGCAGGTGAAATTTGGCTATGCTAAAAATGTCGACGAGATGCTTGAGCGTCTTGACTACGACTTGCTCTACATAGAGAATATGTCGCTCCTTAACGACATCAAGATTCTTGCCTATACAATAAAAATTGTTATAACAGGAAAGGGAGTGTGATGAACAGTTACAACAAGGTAAACAAGACTGCCGATCAACCAATGGAAACAGGTTTTTCACGTTGGGTGGATCGCGCTCGCAAGTGGCGTGAAACTCACATCAAGGAAAAGACCTTTGTTGTGGTTCTTGCTCTTGTGGTGGGGGCTGTTTCGGGGCTTGCAGCAGTACTTCTCAAGTTCCTTATTGGATTTATTGCCGGCATTTTGACAAAGCATGTACACATTTCCGAAGGCAACTATGAGTTTCTTGTTTTTCCTGTGGTGGGAATCCTACTTGCAGGACTGTATGTGCGCTATATCATCAAAGACGACATATATCATGGTGTGACGCGCGTGCTCTATGCCATTGCTCAGCGCAAGAGCCGACTCAAGACTCACAATATGTATGCCTCACTCGTCTCATCATCGGTGACCATCGGTTTTGGTGGTTCGGTAGGAGCCGAGGGACCTATTGTGTTCACAGGTGCTGCCATAGGCTCTAATCTGGGGCAGTTTTTCCGATTGTCGCCTCAAACTCTCATGCTGCTTGTGGGATGTGGCGCCGCTGCTGGTATTGCCGGAATTTTCAAGGCTCCCATAGCAGGTGTGCTGTTCACTATCGAAGTGTTGCTTATCGATCTTAATTCCAAGTCGGTGGTGCCGCTCATCATTTCATCGGTGACGGGCGCCACTGTGGCCTATGCCTTTACGGGCTATAATGTGGAATTTTTCTTCTCGCAGAGCGAGCCATTCTTCACATCGCGCATTCCTTATGTCATTATGTTGGGCTTGTTCTGTGGCTTTGTGTCGCTTTATTTCAACAAGGCTATTGAGATGATGGAGAATATGTTTGCGCGCATCACCAATCATTGGGTGCGATTTGCTATTGGCGCTGTGATATTGAGTCTTCTCATATTCCTTTTTCCTGCACTTTATGGCGAGGGATATGGGGCTATCAACAGCCTTCTCAATGGCGATGTTAAACCGCTGTTCGACAACAGCATGTTCTACAATCACCATAACAGCGTGTGGTGGGCTGTGGCGCTTGTGGGATGCCTGTGTTTCACCAAGGTGTTTGCCACTAGTGCAACTAATGGCGGTGGCGGTGTGGGCGGTACATTTGCTCCCTCACTCTATGTCGGCTGCATGGCGGGATTTTTCTTCGCGTTTCTTCTCAACTCTTTGGGTGTTGTTGACCAGAGCTTGCCCTTGTCAATCAAGAACTTTGCATTGCTGGGTATGGCTGGAGTGATGGCAGGTGTCATGCATGCGCCGCTCATGGCAATTTTCCTTACTGCCGAGATGACAGGAGGTTACCAATTGTTCTTGCCGCTGCTCATAGTTTCGGTGGTTTCTTACCTTACTTCTCGCATACTCTTGCCTTATGGCATCTATTCTCGACGATTGGCAAAACAGGGTCAGCTGCTCACTCACCACAAAGACCAATCGGTGCTCACTCTGCTCAAAATCGACAGTGTGATAGAAAAAGATTTCACGCCGGTGAATCCAAAAATGAGCCTCAAGGAGATGGTCGATGTGATAGCAAAGAGTTCGCGCAATCTTTTCCCTGTTGTTGATGACGATGGCCGTCTATTGGGGATTGTGCTTCTCGATGATATACGTAATATTATGTTCCGTCCCGACCTTTATCGTCGCATTTATGTGGACAGATTCATGTCGTCGCCACCGGCACAAATCGAGGTAGGTACACCCATGGAGCAGGTGATGAAGACCTTTGACGAGACTCAGGCATGGAACCTGCCGGTAGTGGAGAGCGGCAAGTATGTAGGCTTTGTGTCTAAATCCAAGATTTTCAGCTCTTATCGTGAGCTTCTCAAGCACTATAGCTACGATTAAACTCCATTCTCTAATTCTCACAAATATTTTCTATAAACGATAAACGAGTATATGACAAAAGAAGACCTCAGAATAGTATTTTTTGGAACACCCGACTTTGCCGTCGAGAGCTTGCGACGCCTGGTTGATGGCGGCTATAACATAGTGGGAGTGGTGACTATGCCCGATAAGATTGCAGGTCGTGGGCATCGCATGATTCAGTCGGCAGTGAAGCAATATGCTGTTGAAAAGGGGCTTCATCTTATGCAGCCCGAGCGACTGAAAGATGAGACGTTTGTCAACGAGTTGCGCAGCCTCGACGTACAGCTTAATATTGTCATTGCGTTTCGCATGCTCCCCGAGGTGGTGTGGGCGATGCCGCCGTTGGGCACATTCAACCTTCATGCATCGCTTCTGCCCAAGTATCGTGGGGCAGCACCCATAAACTGGGCGGTTATGAACGGTGATACAACCACTGGTGTCACTACTTTCTTCCTCAAGCATGAGATTGACACAGGCGATGTGATTCAGCAAAAGGCCATAGAGATAGGACGTACCGACAATGTCGAGGTCGTTCACGACCGTCTCATGTGTCTGGGGGCCGACATGGTTCTTGAGACTGTTGATGCAATCATTGCCGGCACGGTGAAGCCCATACCGCAGGATCAAATGCTCACTGCTGGCGAAGAACCAACACCAGCGCCCAAAATTTTCACCGAGACTTGCCGCATCGACTGGAATAGGCCTGCTGAGCAGCTTTATAACCACATTCGAGGACTGTCACCTTATCCAGCCGCATGGAGCGAACTCGTCGATGAGCAGGGCAACACATTCCACGTCAAAGTGTTCGCTACCAGCGAGCCTATGTCTAAGTGTGGAACTGAACCAGGCACAATCACTACCGATGGAAAGCACCTTACTGTAGATTGTGGCGACGCATCACTCGAGATTCTGTCTCTTCAGCTTTCGGGTAAGCGCCGAATGCCCGCTGCCGACTTCATGCGCGGCTTTGACATTAAAGATTGCCGTTTCAGATAGTTTATGGGCTGTTGGCTCATTTAAAAAAGCATATAATGAAGCATTTTTGTTATATCTTACTTTTGTTTTGTGTTACAAGTTGCTCTTCCTATCAATTGCCTCCATTTGCTGGTCCTGATAAATGGTACTTGCGCAATGGTGCGGCATTGAATCTTGTTGACAGCACAAAGATTGACTTTTCGGCAAAAGGCAATGCTCTCCTTTGCAATGCGAGCAACGGAGAATATGATCTTAATTTTATCTTGAACAGGGAGAATTTTGATAACTACAGCCCTGATTACACACAATATTTGAAGGACATTATAAAAACAATCCCGTTGAAGATAGATTCTATCGAACTTATACTGGCCGATCAATATCTGGTCCTATCGATAAGTGAAGCTAATAATCTGATACCTGATTACATACGACGTGCCGATGGTGCGATTGTTACTGTTCAAGCCTGTCCTGTTGTTGATAAAGTTCAACCTGATGATGAGCTGTGGCGTAACTTGTTGTTTGACAATAAAAAATGCCAGCTTCTCGTTGTTGACAGAATAATCAAGAAAGGACATCATTATGCCATAGTCTATGTGCTTCAGGGCGAGAAGAAAGGAATTCCAAACATGACACCTTTCCATTTTGACATTCTAGACAAGCGCAATATGCAGTCGGTGGGCACTCATCTTGAATATCTGATGAATATATCGGTCGATGCTATCAACAGCAGTGTAAAATAGTTAAGAGAATAGTATTTGCTCTTAATCAAAACACTGCTTTTCCTGGTGCAGCTCCACATAGTCTAGGGCTGTTGATTTGGTGTTTCTTTGTTTTTTTAGAAAAAAAAATAAAAATAAATTGTTTTTTATCGCTGTAGTTGGCAAATTAATTGCTATCTTTGTAGATTGCATATAGGGGCAAATTGCGCTCTGTGCAATGAAAACGAGATAAATAACATAGCGATAGCCTAGTCTGCATGCGGCTATCTGATTAAAAATAAAGCAATTAAACGATATGTTAAAGAAATTCTTTCTTGTAGTGTGTGGCTCTTTTGTGGGCGTTTTCCTGGCATTGATTTTTTTCACACTGTCGGCAGTTGTGATGAGTTTCGTAATTTTTGGCTCAATGTCGAGTTCTATGAATAGCGCTCCCAAAGTGGAGAAGAATTCAATTCTGTATATAGATTTAGAGGGCACACTCGAGGAGCGTGATGCAGGCATTAACACCCAATTTATGTCGTTGATGTCTAACAAGAACGTCAAGCAAAGTCTGCTGACACTGATCAAGGGCTTGGAGATAGCAAAAAATGACAACAAAATAAAAGGCGTGTACCTTGATTGTCGCGGAATGTCATCGGGAATGTCGTCACTCTATGAGCTGCGTGAAGCGATTAAGGATTTCAAGCAGAGCAAGAAATTTGTCTATGCTTTTGGTGATGAGGCTATTATGCAGAGCGACTATTATCTTGCCTCGGTCGCCGACTCAATATTTCTCAATCCTGAGGGAATGGTTGACATTCATGGACTTGGTGCAGCAACACCCTATATGAAAAAGCTGCTTGACAAGGTGGGAGTTGAGATGCAAGTGGTGAGAGTGGGAACATTCAAGAGCGCTGTTGAGCCTTATATGCTCGAGCAGATGAGTGATGCCAATCGCGTGCAGCAAGAGCACTATCTAGGTAGCTTGTGGGGAGTTATCTCGAGTGATATGGCCAAAGACCGTGCTATCGACACCACCAAGTTTAATGCTCTTACCGACAGCGTAATGGCAACTATGAGTTCTAAAGAATTGTTATCAAATAAACTTGTAGATAAAATTTGCTATCGTTCGGAATTTGAGGATAAACTGCGCGCCATGACCGACGTGGAGAAAGAGGATGACCTCAAACTGGTGAGTGCCGATGAACTTGTAGCTTCCAACGATGACCCAATGGGAACTGGCAGCAAAGTTGTTGCAGTGCTTTATGCCACTGGAGAGATCAACAGCGGGGATGGCGGTAGTAGCAACCCAATGTCGGCTATCAGTGGTGATGCTATGTATAGTGAGACAATGGCTGACCAAATTCGTGAATTGCAATATGACGAGGATGTGAAAGGACTTGTTCTCAGAGTGAATTCTCCTGGTGGTAGCGCATTTGGCAGCGAGGAGATTTGGAAGGCGCTCGAAGACTTTAAGGCCAGCGGCAAGCCACTAGCTGTGTCGATGAGTGACTATGCTGCATCGGGAGGTTATTATATCTCCTCTGGGGCTCAACGTATATTTGCCGAGCCTCTTACTATAACAGGAAGTATTGGTATCTTTGGCATTATACCTAATGCCAGCAATTTCATCAATAACACTTTGGGTGTTAACTTTGAGGAAGTGAGCACTAATCCAAATGCTATTGCCGGAGCCTATTTCAAACCTCTTACCGAACAGCAGCGTTCAGCATTGCAGCACATGGTTGAGCGTGGCTATGACACCTTTACCGGTCGTTGCGCTATGGGTCGCAAAGTTTCGCAAGACTCAATTAAAAGCATTGGTGAGGGACGTGTGTGGGATGCTGTTACAGCACAGAAAATTGGTCTCGTCGACGAGCTCGGTGGACTTGGCGCCGCTGTCAAGTGGGTTGCCAAGCAGGCAAAACTCAAAGATGGCGATTACTCGGTGGTTGATTATCCCAATGCCGAGATGTCTTTCATGGATATGCTCAACTCAATGGGCTATATGAAGGTGGAGAGCGACATGCAGAAGCGCATGGGACTGTTCTACAGCACTTATGAGCAGTTGCAGGCTATTTTGGGACGTGACCGCGTACTGTGTCTCATGGAGCCAGTTGAGATAAACTTTTAAGCGTTTAATACTGAATTAAGAATAATAAATTATCAACTCCTTAAATGGATATTGATAACATATTAAGAATATGCCGCAATGTGCTGGGAGCAACCGAGAGGGCTTTGCTCACACCACTGTCATGGCTTTATGGCGCTGGAGTGTGGATAAGGCAGATGGGTTTCAACACTGGTTTGCTCAAGCAGGAGGAATTTGACGTGCCGGTAGTGTCAATAGGTAATGTCACTGTGGGAGGTACAGGTAAAACTCCTCATGTGGAATATATTGTTTCAAGGCTCTGCCGCAAGTATGATATCGCTGTGCTCAGTCGTGGATATAAGCGTCGCACCAAGGGATTTGTACTGGCAAGTGATAATCTCTCGCCAGTTGATTTGGGAGATGAACCTTACCAGATTTACCGCAAATTCCGCTCATTGGTTACAGTGGCTGTTTGTGAAGACCGTCGCAAGGGTATCAATAACCTGTTGCGCATCAATCCCGACATAAACCTCATTATACTTGACGATGCCATGCAGCACAGGTATGTCAAGCCACAAGTGAGTGTGGTGATGGTTGACTTCAACAGGCCTCCCTATGAGGACAAGCTGTTGCCGTTGGGAACTCTGCGAGAGCCTGCCGACCGCATACTAAAGTGTGATATGGTGGTTGTGACAAAGTGCCCCGACGATGTCAAGCCAGTGGACCTGCGCATGGTAAAGGAGCACATGGACTTGTTCAAGTATCAGCAGCTTTATTTCTCCAAGGTGCGATATGGCGCCCCCGAGCCAGTGTTCCCCATTGGCAATCCCGACCTCACATCGCTGAACTGGCTTGATGAGGACGACCTCATCCTTGGCATTGCTGGTATAGCCAATCCACGTCCGTTTGCTAAGTACTTGAAGCAATTTGGCACACGCCTCAAGGTCATTCATTATGATGACCATCACACCTATACCCGTGATGATTTCCGCTACATCTTCAAGCTTTTCCATGAACTAGAAGGTAAGCACAAATATATCGTCACAACCGAGAAAGATGCTGTGCGCATTCTCAACAGCCCATATTATCCGCCAACAAGGCAGAACAACATTTACTTCATACCCATTCAGGCCGATTTCCTCAACTACGAGGACCGCGATTTCATCTATGAGCTGCAAAAGAAGATTGAGGGCGTGAATGAAATGTATTGATTAGTGACACAACTTTCATTCCATTTGATATTTATCATTATTAATTAAACACATAAACTATTATGACAAAAGAAATTAACTGGCTGGAAAAGATTCAAGAGACTGCCACTTTCATTAAAGAGAAAGTGGGAGGCGAGATGCCTAAAGTGGCTATCGTTCTAGGCTCTGGACTTGGAAACCTTGCCGATAAAATCGACATCAAGGTTGCCATCCCTTATGGCGAAATACCTAACTTCCCGGTAAGCACCGTTGAGGGACACAAAGGTCAACTCCTCTTTGGTATGCTTGGCAAGAAATATGTCATGGCTATGCAGGGACGATTCCACTACTATGAGGGATACTCGATGAAAGAGGCCACTTTCCCCATCCGTGTCATGAAGGCAATAGGTGTGAAAGTGCTGTGTGTGAGCAATGCCGCTGGTGGTATGAATCCCGACTTCCGAGTTGGAGATGTGATGCTCATCACCGATCATATCAACCTCTTCCCCGATCACCCCTTGCGTGGAAAGAACTACAACGAGCTTGGTCCAAGATTCCCTGCCATGAACGAGGCTTACAGCCATCGAATTATAGAACTGGCGCGTAAAATTGCCAAGGAGAACAAGATACGCTTGATGGAAGGTGTCTATGTTGGAACACAAGGGCCAACCTTTGAAACCCCCTCTGAATACCGCTACTTCTATCGCATTGGCGGCGATGCTGTGGGCATGAGCACTGTGCCCGAGGTGATTGTCGCTCGCCACGCCGATATGGATGTGTTTGGTCTTAGCGTTATTACCGACTTGGGAGGCGAAGGCATTTTTGTTGATGTCTCGCACGAAGAAGTTCAACAAGCGGCATCAAAGGCCGAACCCATCATGACATTGATGGTGCAAGAGGTCATCAATCGACTTGACGAGGTATAAATTATTATTTTACTTAGTCTTAGCATAAAAACTTAAAGATTAAGGTTACAGATTTTTCTTGACCTGTGGTTCAAAATTGTGAACTACAGGTCAAGTTGTTTTCAGATAGTCCTTAAACCTTGTCATTTCATCATTAAAACCCTGAATGTTGTCATGTATAATGTTGTAAATTTGCATGTTAGTCGCTTGATATAGTAACTTTGTGATGTGACAATTAATCAATAGCGGTAAAATATTTGCCCGAAAAGTATAGCGTTTGATTACCTTTTTACGAAAAAGTTTATTCTGAATAAAAGAATATCTCGCTACATAGAAAAATGTTGAAAATCAAGAAAAAAATTATTTAATAATCTAAAAACAATTATTATGAAACAGTTAAAACCATTTTTCGCATTGACATTAGTCTTAATATTTCTATTCGGCACCTTAGATGCTGACGCTAAAACCAGACGTAAACACAGTCAAAAGAGGCAAACTACTGCTACAAAGTCATCAACTTCAGAATTGTCAACACAAGATGTTCTTGACTTGTACTCTGTCTCTTTTAATATTGTGTCTTTAAATTGTCCTTATGAATGTTACGACGGTGTAATAGCCGAATCGGTGAGCTTCAAAAATAAGTGTGTAGACATAGTTTTGTCTTATACATCCGATTTTATGAATGAAAATGAATTATCTTTCGATGGGGTTGATCTTTCTTTTCTTTGTGAAAGAGCTATTATGGTCATGTCCAATCAGATGATGCAACAGCTGTCTGTCCCATTGAAAACTTTTGAGAAAACAGGTATTTATTACAAGGTTACTATAAAAGATGACAATGGAAAAGTGCTGGGAACAAAGACTGTCACTAACAAAGAGATTGTCAAGTACTGCAAAGAAAACGCATCTAATGGAACTAATGATAATTTTGTAGACATGAAGACTTTCCAGCAAATGATAAATGTTGTAAATTCACAAACACCAATAGACACTGGATATGGAATTGTAATCAACAGTATCTTTATGGAAGGCAAAACGATATATTACGATGCAGTAGTTACCGATACCGATATCAGTGATGTTTTAGCAATTAACCCTGAATTGATGAAAGATATATTAAAACCTGCTATGGCAAAAAGTTTCTATGATTCTTTTAAATCATCAGGAATACTCAACAACATGGTATCTATGGGAATATCATTGAATTTTAGATTCTATAAGGAGAACGCTAGTGACCCCATTCTCACAATTCCTGTTTCGGCAAGAGAAATAAAAAGATTAGGCGAAGAAAGTTGATTACTTGTGGTCTATGTGATTTGCCAATAGCCGATTCACCCGTTAAAATATTGCTAATAAATTTTTGACGGGTGTTTTTAGGATAAAAATCTGGAATCCTTGATTACCTTAAACAGTATTTTTTGATATAGAAGAAAAACTAGATAATTATGGAATATACACTTTTAACACTCGTTGAAGAAAAAGATTTGGCTCTTCAAATTTCAGAATTTCTTAAGACTAATGGCGTTGACAGTTATGTGGACGTGGCAACCAACTATGATTCAGACCAGTGGGGAGTCTATATCGATGAATCAAAGGCATCGCTCTCTCTAGATTTGTTGAACAGTTTTTATGAACAAGAGTACGAGCAGGGCTACAATCAAACAGGCTATGCAGCAACTACCCAGGCTGAAGACTCAAGCAATCACTCAAATTATTATTCATCCTCTGAATCTGGTTCATCATCAAAGTGGTTGTACACATTGATTGTTGCTTTGGTGATAGGTGGAATTCGTTTTTACATTAAACATCATAACGATGAACAACATTATCAGAACACGGTAGATTTATTGGATATGGTTCATCAAAAAAGCTATTATGATAGAGGAAACAATTATACAGTCAAAATGACAGATTTTGATAAAAGCAATGATGATACTCAGGAGCAGGTGTTGGAAACTCCAAAGAAAAGAAATGTCACACTTGATGACATTAGATTATTTGTTGATAAGGAGAGTAAGAAAATGCCTCAAAAGATTTCTGATGAGTTAGAGCTTACAAAAATCTCATTGAAAGGTGCCAAGCTGTGTGTTGACGTGAAACACAACAATGAATTTGACCTCAGAGACATGAATAAAGAAACCTTGAATGCATTAAAGAGATTGCTTGCTAAAGATGCGTATGATTCCTATAGTATCAATAAGATGACTTTTGGAGATGATTTCTTTGAACAACTTGTAACGCTAGGTGTGTCGTTTGAATATCGTTTTTTTGCAAAAGGTAGCAATGTGGCAGAAACAACAATTAATATTCCAGCTAGTTATATTGTAAAGACACGTGAATCTGTATAGTACCCTCTGGTTAGACATTAATATAAAATGGTTCAAAAACTTTGGTTTTGAACCATTTTTTTGTATTTTTGTGACCAAATATTAAACATGCTATGAGCGAGACTGAGATTTCTACATTGGGTGAGTTTGGGCTTATTGATAGCCTTACACGTGATTTTAAGGTGAAAAACGCATCAACTTTGCGTGGTGTTGGCGACGATTGTGCCGTAATTGACTATGGTGGAAAGAAAACTCTCGTCACTACCGATTTGCTGCTCGAAGGCATTCACTTCGACCTCACCTATACGCCTCTCAAACACTTGGGCTACAAGGCTGTTGCGGTGAACTTGAGCGATGTCTATGCCATGAACGGCACACCACGGCAAATCACCGTTTCGTTGGGAATCTCAAAACGTTTCACAGTTGAGCACATCAACGAGCTATACTCAGGAATCTATGCCGCTTGCGAGCGCTACGGCGTAGACTTGGTGGGTGGTGACATTTCGGCATCGGTCACCGGTCTGCTCATCAGTATCACATGTCTGGGAGAAGCTCAAGAGGAGGACATAGTGTACCGAAGTGGGGCACGCGACACCGACCTGATTTGTGTGAGCGGTGACCTTGGGGCTGCCTACATGGGTTTGCAGCTACTTGAGCGTGAGCGTGCTGCCAGTGCTGGACAACAGGATTTCCAACCCGACTTTGCAGGCCGTGAGTATCTGCTTGAGCGTCAGCTCAAACCCGAGCCTCGTGCCGATGTTATCGCCGAGTTGCATGAGCTTGGAATCAAACCTACTTCAATGATGGACATCAGCGATGGGTTATCGAGCGAACTGCTGCACATTTGCAAGGAGAGCGGGGTAGGGTGCCGAGTTTATGAAGACCGTATCCCCATTGACTACCAGACTGCAGTGATGGCCGAGGAGTTGAACATGAACCTCGTGACAGCTGCAATGAACGGAGGTGAAGACTACGAGTTGCTTTTCACAGTTCCGTTAACCGATCACGAGAAAGTGGAGCAGATGAAGACTGTCAAGCTCATTGGACGCATAACCAAACCAGAACTGGGTGCTTATATGGTAACCCGCGATGAGGCCGAGATCGAGATTCGCGCTCAAGGCTGGAACGCCTTTAATTAATGCAGAATTCAGAATGCGGAATTCAGAATCGGAATGCATAAAACAAGTAATTGAAGGATATACATTGATAAATAATTAATTAGCCAATAAAAATAGCAAAAATGAAGAATTACAAATTTTTATACGTGATAATGGTGCTTGCTTTGTGCTTTGGTGCTGCGCAGAGTGTTGACGCTAAAAAGAAGAAGACACGCAAACGCGTTAACAAGACCGAAAAGAAACAGAGGGGCACTACATATGAAATTATGGTGGTGGATGACAGTGAAGTCGTATATCTAGATCCTCCAAAATCAATAGATTGTGTGGAAGACAAGGTGCTCATGAGTGCCGCCCACATGCCAGAATTTCCTGGAGGTGACAGGGCGCTGATGAATTTTATCGGGGCCAATCTTACCTATCCCATAGCGGCACAAGATAATAAAATTGAAGGCAAAGTTGTTGTGCAATTTGTTATAACTAAGTCAGGAAAGGTAGGTGAGGTGAAGGTTGCTAAAAGCGTACACCCCGTTCTTGACAACGAGGCGATAAGAGTTTGCAGGTTGCTGCCTGATTTTATTCCAGGTCGAAATTCTGATGGTGACCCAGTTAATGTATGGTATACTCTGCCAATTAATTTTAAGTTGCAGATTGCCCAAGAAAGTGATTAACGCATTTCATAGATGTCGGCATCGACATCGGGCATCGGTTTCTTTATAATAATAACATCACCCATTAGGGCATTTTTGTCCTCTTTTAACATTATCAGCAAGTCATCTTCAGGCTTGTTGAAGGTCCTTGTTTCGCTTTGATATCCAATACAACTTATTTGTACTTTAGAGTCTTTAGATACTCTGATTGCAAATAGACCATCGACATTGGTGATAGTGCCTGATTTTGTTGTTTTGCCATCCTTGTCAAGTAAAAGAATAGTAGCTCCAATAGCCGGCTCACGGTCTGATTCGCAGAGAATGCGGCCTCGCACTATTATAGCTGCAGTGTCGTTAGGCGCACAGTCCACAAGTTTTGGCTCTGTTAATTGAGCAACTGTTGTGTTGGGTTGGACTTGTTGAGTTTGAGCCATTGCTGGCGTAATACTTGTTGCTCCAAGAGTCAAGCCTGCCACTATAGCCGCTTTGCCAATGGCTTGGCGACGCAGCAGTTGGCGCTCAATGTAGCGCATTTCGTTCTCACATGCCGGGCAAGTGCCTGCGCAGTCGCCCTCGTGGGTACACTCAGCTGGAGTGTAGTCTATTTCGTTGGCTTGGGCAATACCAATTCTGATCTCTTTTAGCCTTTGGCAGATGTGTTTACCTTTCATGTCGATTATGTTTTAAGTTGTATATTAAAGCTTGATTAGTGCTGTTATTAATGTTGCATAGATGACGATGGGAATCACTACGCATATTATTACCGAACTCAATATGTAATCCCATCCTATGCGTTTGAACCATAATAGGAAATCCACCGACTTTTGGAATGCCCAGTCGCACCATTTCCTAAAATCTTTGCGGTGAGCGAAAAAGATTATTGCCCACGCTATTAGCAGCAGGGGAGTGATAATGGGCTTCTTTAGCAGGATGTCGATCATCACAGTCCACGTCAATGGTACAATGAGGTAGTAGACAATGATGTTTATCTCATTGTAAGTCATGCCTGTGGCTCGTGCAATACTATATAGGACACTGGCAACTATATCAAAGCATTTATCAATCATAATGATGTGCTTTCTTAATGATGGTGATGGTGGTGCCTATGGTGGTTGTCTTTTTCTTTATTTTCTTTCTTGTCCCCCTTTTCCCCCTTTTCCTCCTTGTCGTCCTTACCGTCCTTACCGTTTTCATTGTTCATCGCCTTTACTTGGGCTTTGAGTTTCATGGCCTCGTTCATAGCATTGCGCAGACTTTGCTTGTTGTCGCTGTTGATGCCATATTTGCTGGCAGGGGCAATGACAAGAGGGGTACCCATGGGTATCTTGTGGTAATCGGGGTGCTGATTTTGGTTCTCAAGGGCGATATACACCCAGAATGCCTTGTCGCCGTAGTGCCGCTGAGCCATATCAAAGAGTCGGTTCTCGTGGCTCAGAGTGTCGGTGACCACAGGCACTGGCCGTGGAGTGGCTATGCTGTCATTCTTGGCAGCTGTTGGTGCTGGTGCAGCTTGTTTGCTCATGTAGTGCGTTGCAATGCCTGCAAGAAGCGCAATCGCCACGATAGCAGCGGCAATAGCCAGCCATTTTTTATTATTTGAGCCTTTTGGCGCCTCAACAGCTTCGTCTTGTGCTTTTTGTGGCTCAATCACCATTTCTTCCAGTTGTTGTTCTTCTTGTAGCGGTTCTTCTATAGCTTCAACCTCCTCTTCTTGCTCAATCTCAACCGTAGATTCCTGGGTGGACTCAACCGCTTCAACTGGCTCTACAAGAGCTGCAGCTACTGGTTCTGACGCCATACTGGCATCAATCTCGTCAAGTTCTTCTTGAGTTACTTCATCAGATAGCTCAACTGGCTTGAATTGTGCGAATGGCGAGTTCACCGCCTCGGCAAGGTCTTTGTCGGGAGTAAAAAACACATCATTACCGCTTTTCACCACTTTGAAAGAGCCAAGTCCTTTGATTGTCACGCTTTGCCCCTTGTCTAGAGCCTGTGTGACAGTGGCGAAGAGTTCCTGAAGGAACAGTTCGCTCATGCGTGTAGTGGTGCTTGCTTTCTCGGCCACCAGCTCCACAAGTTGCGGGAATGCTATCTTCTCTTTCATGACCGGTTCAAGCGTTTTTTCAGCACATTGCTGGCGGTGTATTTCATTTCCACACGTGGCGGCATCAGTATGCGTTTGCCTGTTTTCTCATCAATTTCAACCGTTTCATTATGCTTTACTGCTTCAAGTGTTCCAAAACGCGGCACACTGATGCTGTCAAGCTCCGAGCAACGTTCCACGACAACATTGCTCAGAGCTTCCATCAGTTTATTTATGTCACTCTTGTTACGACCGAGTGATTTAGACAGTTTCTCTGTTAATTCCTTGTGCTGCATTTTTTCAGTTATCAGTTAAAGGAATAAAATGAGTTAAAGGAATGAAATTTTGTACTTTGTCCTTCCTTCTATCTCCGTTCCACGTTCACGATCCTCGATCCACGATTCACGCGCCAAAGGCGCACCCTTAACCCTTACTTTTTCTGTGCTTTAGCCCAGCTATCCTTGAGAGTGATGGTGCGGTTAAACACGAGGTGCTCGGGAGTGCTGTCAAGATCCACGCAGAAGTAGCCAATGCGCTGGAACTGGAACTTGTCCTCGGGTTTTGCAATCTCGGCAAGGTAAGGCTCAACCTTGGCGTTGGTAACCACCTTCAATGAGTCGGGGTTAAGTAGCTCGCGGAAGTCCTTCTCGCTTTCGGCCGATGGATTCTCAACGGCAAACAGGCGGTCGTAGAGTCTCACTTCAGCGTCCTTGCAGTGGCGTGCCGATACCCAGTGCAGAGTGCCTTTCACTTTGCGCATGCTGCCTGGAGTGCCACTCAGTGTGTCGGGATCGTAGGTGCAGTGTATCTCGGTTATATTGCCCTCGTCGTCCTTCACTACGTCGTTGCACATTATGATATATCCACCTTTCAGGCGCACTTCCTTACCGGGAGTCATGCGGAAGAACTTCTTGGGAGGTTCTTCCATGAAGTCGTCGCGCTCGATGTATATCTCGCGGCAGAATGGCATCTCGTGAGTGCCGGCGTTCTCCTGTTCTGGATTGTTGTCCATAGCGAGCATTTCAACCTTGTCCTCGGGATAGTTGGTGATAACTACCTTGACGGGGTTGATAACGGCACACACGCGGTTGGCGTTCTTGTTCAGGTCTTCACGTATGTTGTGCTCTAGCAGGTCGATGTCGTTCAGTGCCTCATATTTGGTGTAGCCGATGTCGTCAAGGAAGTTCTTGATAGACTGCGGAGTGTAGCCACGGCGTCGAAGACCGCAGATTGTCGGCATACGTGGATCATCCCAGCCAGCCACAAGACCTTCTTTCACCAGTTGCAGCAGTTTGCGCTTGCTCATCACGGTGTAGGTGAGGTTAAGGCGGTTAAACTCAATCTGGCGTGGGCAGTACTGGTCCACAGTGTCGCCTGCGAGCAAGTGAGCGAAGTAGTCATAGAGTGGACGGTGAGGCACAAACTCCAGCGTGCATATCGAGTGAGTCACGCCCTCGAAATAGTCGCTTTGGCCATGGGCGAAGTCATACATTGGATAAACTTTCCACTTGGTGCCGGTGCGCCAGTGAGGAGTCTTGATGATGCGGTACATGATAGGGTCGCGGAAGTGCATATTGCTCGACGCCATGTCAATCTTGGCACGTAGCACGCGTGCACCTTCGTCAAATTCGCCGGCGTTCATGCGCTCAAAGAGGTCGAGGTTCTCTTCTACACTACGGTTGCGGTAGGGACTCTCGGTGCCTGCCTGTGTGGGAGTGCCCTTTTGCTGGGCTATCTCCTCGCTGGTCTGGTCATCGACATAGGCGAGGCCTTTCTTGATGAGCTCAATGGCAAAGTTGTAAAGTTTCTCAAAATAATCGCTGGCATAGTACAGACGGTCTTCCCAGTCATAGCCCAACCAGTGGATGTCGCGCTTGATTGACTCTACATACTCAGTGTCCTCCTTCTGGGGATTGGTGTCATCGAAACGCAGGTTGCAGGTGCCGCCAAACATCTCGGCAACGCCAAAGTCCATGCATATAGCCTTGGCATGACCAATGTGCAAGTAGCCGTTTGGCTCGGGCGGAAAACGCGTGTTTAGGCGTCCGCCGTTCTTGCCTGCTGCCAAGTCGTCGGCAACAATTTGCTGTACGAAGTTGAGGACTTTCTTCTCCTCAGCTGGTTTTATTTCGTTATTCTCTGCCATAATAATTTGAGATTTTAATGTTATTCAATGATTTAGAATTCCATAGCCTATATTGACGTTATTTCAAACTGCAAAGATAGTAAATAGTTTCTTTTTGTCAAACAATTATACACAAGAGAATTTATGCCCAAGAGAATAATTAAAAAATAACAAAATAAAAGTCGTCAAAAATTGCATGTAAATTATATTTAATATATATTTGCAAGCCACATTTTTTTAGAAAAATACAAGATTAATATAAAACAACTATTTAACTATCATGAGAAAACTTTTATTTTTGCTGGCAGGAGCGATGATATCGCTGGCGGCCTATGCCATTCCTGCTGTGCCAACGCCTATTGAGGTGAGTCAACCTGATGGCACAAAACTGATGATTAAAATCGTTGGTGACGAGTTCTTTAACTACTACACCACAGTCGATGGCTACACCATCGTACGTAACGAGGCAGACTTTTTTGTCTATGCTCTGAGTCAGAACGATGACTTGGTCCCTAGTAAGGTTGTTGCCCACAATGTGGAAGAGCGTTCTGCCAGCGAGACGCAATTTGTAAATACTCTTGAAAAGGGTGTTATCAGCAAGGTTGATGCTCGCAACGGCAAGCTCAAACGAGCTCCAATAGACGCCTCTACCAAGGCGACTGCTTCCAAATCCTATGATTACAACAATTTCCGTGGCATTATCATCCTCGTGGATTACTACGACTGCCAGTTCTCTCGCAGCGACATGCAGAATTTCTATAATCGCATGGCCAACGAGGAGAATTATAATGGTTATACCAACGAGGACGGAAGTCCAAACTATTACGGCGCCTGCACCGGTAGCGTTCGCGACTATTACAGCGACAATAGCCAAGGGCGTTTTGTCCCTACCTTTGATGTGTATGGACCAGTTACATTGCAAAATTATTCGGTCGATGACCACCAGAAGTGGAACTATACTGGTGAGATCTGGGCAGCCGCCCTCAATCAAATCGACCCACAGGTTGACTTCACTCAGTATGACACTGATAATGACGGCAACATCGATATGCTGTTCTTCATCGGTGCCGGCAGTGGTGCTAACAGCGATGGCTCTACCACCCACCTCTGGCCTCACAAGAGTGACCTCTATTGGCAGTGGATTACTCTTGACGGCAAGCGCGCACGTACCTATGCCTGCTCAACCGAGTTTTTGTATGATGCAAGTTATGGACTTCTTGACGGTATAGGCACCATCTGCCATGAGTTCAGCCATGTGCTGGGCTTGCCTGACCTCTATGATACCGACTACGAAGAAAGTGGTGGCCAGAGCCAGCACCCAGGTGACTGGGATATTATGGCTGGAGGCAGCTATCAGAACTACTCTCGCACTCCAGTTGCCTATAGCCTCTATGATCGATATTCGTTGGGTTTTGCCAATGCACAGGTTATCAATTCCACTGGCACCTATTCTCTAAATCAGATAGGTTCAACAGGTGAGGGCTATATCATCAAGAGTCCCGAGAACCAGGTGAAATTCTATCTTGAGAACCGCCAGAACACCAAGTGGGACACCTACGCTCCTGGTCATGGCATGATAATTTGCCGTGTCGACTCTACCAATTCTTCTATATGGGACAGCAATGAAGTGAACTGCAATCCTGCACACAACTATTATGTGCTGTTGCGTGCTGGCAATGGAACATCTACAGCTCAGGCGAGCGACGCTTTCCCTGCAGGAGCTAATTTGATAACCAATACTACAATTCCTAGCCTCCAGACATTCAACGGCAATCCTTGCCAGTACAATATAACCAGCATTCAGGAGAATAATGGTGTTATCACCTTCAATGTGGGTGATGATAGCTCACTGCACAGCATTGTCGAAGACTTTGAGGTAATGCCTGTTGCCACCACGCCGCCAACTGATGATGTTCAAGGCGTTTATTCCAAGTGGAAATTCGTGAACTGCTACGTTAACGCACCAGGCAGCGATTACTGCAACGGAGAGCATGCTGTGGTGATGAAGAAACCGTCTTCGCTCACAATGACCAAAAACGTACGTTATGTGAGCTACATGGTTAGTTTTGATGCTTATAACGCGTCGACCACCGCAGCCAAGTTCATCCTCTATTGCTCAACTGATAACGGTGAAACATGGAATGCTGTTGCCAATAGCGAGGGCGAGACAACTTCGACTGTTGGCGCCAACAGCACTGTCACTCTGCAGTACACCTTCGACATGAACGTGCCGGCACGTTACCGCATCAATATGAGTGCAGGTGCTACATCCTATAAGGCCTATGTTGACGACTTCACCATTTATTATACCGACGAGATTCCAGGTGAAGATGTCGTTCCCGGCGATGTGAATGGCGATGGCCAAGTGACTTCATCCGACATTACCGCACTCTACAGCTTCCTGCTCACCGGCGATCTTAGTTCAATTGTAAACGGCGATCAGGACGGCGACGGTGATATCGCTTCGAGCGATGTGACAACCGTTTACAGCATTCTGTTAGGCATCTCAAAATAGCCGACTTCAAATCAACAATAAATGCCAATGAGACACCACTATCGGTGTTTCATTGGTATTTTGTTGAAATATAGTTTATTAGGTTGCTTATGAAAGCGTCACCAATAGCACTGGTAAAATAAAAATCCTATTTTATTTGCCCAATAACGTCCAATTTGCTATCTTTGCACGTTAAAATGAGAACCAATCATTTTCAACCAACAATTATATGCTAGGAGAATTTGGAAAAAAACATCCCGTCCTTGTTAATGTACTGGGAGTTCTTATAGTTTTTGTGGCTGTATGGTATTCATTATATCTGTTGATTGATGTCTTCACCCTTCATGGCCAGGAAGCCAAGGTGCCATCGGTTCGCAACATGACCTTGGAGAATGCTATCCACAAGATAGAAGAAGCAGGATTTGAATGGGAGATAAGCGACTCTTTGTTTGATGAGCGTGTAAAACCCGGTATGGTGCTTGAGCAAGAGCCCAAAGGCAACGCTATGGCTAAGACAACTCGCGTTGTTTATCTGACAATCAACGCCTTCAACCCCAAGACAGTGAACCTGCCCATCTTGAGCGATATTTCGGGCCGTGATGCTAAAAACCGTTTGGAATCAATGGGTTTCAAGTATATCAATGTTGATACCGTGCCAAGTGCCGACGAGGGATTGGTGCTGGCCATAAAAGTCAATGGACATCCTGTAACCCCTGGCAGTAAGGTGTCGATTAAGGACCAGATAAGCATTGAGGTGGGCGATGGTAAAGTGCCAGAGTTGCCATTTGATGTGCTGCCCGACAATGTTCAAGATTCTCTGCATCGCCAGCAGAAACAACGTGCAGCTGGTGAGCCCAAGCGCAACAATCCTAAGTGATATAGTACAAAAAGATTCCTATACTGGGAGCTGAGGTTTTTGTGACTAGGCTCCCTTTTATTGTAATAAAATTCGTGTCATAATGGCAAACCTCGACGAGAGCATCATTGACGACTCGCAATTAGAGATTCAGAGCGATTTCAGTGACCCCGATTTCACCGAGAACGGTCGCGACTACTGGGAGCACTACCACTATGTGGTGGAGCCTGGTCACGTGTTGCTTCGCATCGACAAATATCTTGTTGAGCGCATTAAAGGAACCTCTCGCAACCGCATACAGAACGCTGCCGAGGCTCAGTGCATACGTGTGAACGGCCGTGCTGTGAAAAGCAACTACCGAGTGCATCCAGGCGATGAGATATCGGTGGTGATGGATCGTCCACGCTATGAGAACGAGATTATTGCTCAGGATATTCCGTTGAACATCGTTTATGAAGACGATGACTTGTTGGTTGTGAACAAACCTGCTGGAATGTGTGTTCATCCAGGTCATGGAAACTATGACGGTACACTTGTCAACGCGCTGGCATGGCATTTCAAGGATAATCCTGACTATGATGTTACCGACCCGCGCATGGGGCTTGTTCACCGCATTGACAAGGACACCAGCGGACTGTTGGTTGTCGCTAAGACGCCTAACGCCAAGACCTCGCTGGGATTGCAGTTCTTCAATAAGACCACAAAGCGCCAGTACATAGCTGTGGTGTGGGGCGCTATGAAAGAGCTTGATGGAACAATAGAGGGAAACATTGGCCGCAGTTTGCGTGACCGCCTTCAGATGGCGGTGTTCCCCGAAGGAGGAGACCAGGGTAAGCATGCCGTGACTCATTACCACACGATTGAGAACCTTAATCATGTTGCAGTTGTTCAATGCCAGCTTGAAACGGGGCGCACACACCAAATTCGCGTGCATATGCGCCACATTGGTCATCCTCTCTTTAACGATGAGCGATATGGCGGTGACAAGATACTGCGCGGTAATACCTCATCTAGTTACACGCAGTTTATTCACAACTGCTTCAAAATGTGTCCACGCCAAGCACTTCATGCTAAGACACTAGGCTTTGTTCATCCAACTACAGGCAAGCAGATGGACTTCGACAGCGAGCTCCCCGAAGACATGGCAGGTTTAATCCACCGCTGGGAAGAGTTCGTTAAAAGTGTTAAGTAGGAAATACAAAGAATAATGCTATTTTGATAAAGAAACTCGGGAAACAGATGCTGTCTCCCGAGTGTTTTTTTGTTCCTCGATTCACACTTACTTGCCAATGCAGAAGTAAGTGAATCCCATTTCTTCGAGTTCTTTTCCGTCGTAGATGTTTCGGCCGTCGATGATGAGCGGGGTGTTCATAGATTCCTTGACTTTCTCCCAAGAGGGAACACGGAACTGTCGCCATTCGGTGACGAGCATCACAGCGTCGGCCTTATTGACGGCATCATAGATGTCGAGGGCACAATAAATGTCGTTCCAACGGAACTTGATGGCATTCATTGCAACCGGATCGTACACACGCACATGGCATCCTGCCTGTAGCAGCATGTCGATTGTGGTGATTGATGGCGACTCGCGAATGTCGTCGGTGTTAGGCTTGAATGAAAGTCCCCACAGGGCTACAGTCTTGCCCTTGATGTCTCCGCCATAATATTTGTTGAACTTCTCAAAGAGACGTTGTTTTTGTTTGGCATTAACCTTGTCGACGGCTTTGAGAACATCCATGGAATATCCGTTTTTCTCGGCTATGTTGATAAGGTCGTTGATGTCCTTGGGGAATAGGGTGCCGCCATAACCGCAGCCAGGATAGATGTATTTGGGGCCAATGCGACTGTCGGTTCCCACACCATGTCTTACGGTGTTGATGTCGGCTCCCACTATCTCACACAGATTGGCAATTTCGTTCATGAAGCTTACCCTTGTTGCGAGCATGGAAGTTGCGGCATATTTAATCATCTCGGCAGTAGTCGAGTCGGTGTAAATCACAGGGAAATACTTGAACTTGAGTGGGTGATAGAGTGTATCCATTGCTTTGCGCGAGCGCTCGTTGTCAACACCCAGAATTATACGGTCGGGATTCATGAAGTTCTTGATCGCGTTACCCTCAGTAAGGAAGTCGGGGTTGGAAACAACGTCAAATTCAAAGTCTACTTTTCGCTTATCGAGTATTTCCTGGATGATTTCTTTTATTTTCTTGGAAGTTCCCAATGGCACTGTCGACTTGATGATAAAGACAGCATAGTTGTTGATGTTTTGAGCAAAACGTGTGGCGGTGTCAACCACCTGAGTGAGGTCGGTACCTCCATCTTGAGCTGGAGGAGTGTCGACTGCGCAGAAAACATAGTCCACATTGTCAAAGACGTTGGCAAAATTACTTGTGAAGTTTAGCCTTCGTGCTGCCACCGACCTTTTTACCATGGCTTCCAAGCCTTGTTCATAAATGGGCAGTCCTCCATAGAGCAACAAGTTGATTTTGCGTGCGTCGGAGTCTACACAAGTGACATTGACTCCCAAGTCAGCAAAGCAAGCTCCTGTTACAAGGCCTGCATATCCGGTTCCAACGATAAGTATATTCATGACGAAAAGATGTTTTATGTTTTAGATGGTCACAAAAATACCCTTTTTCTTTTAAAGGAGCAAATAAAAATGGTTTTTTTTATATCATCTATATAAAAAGGGTTAAAATCGAGCAACTACAGGTTTTTTGTTGTATCTTTGTGGTTGGGTTTCTTAAAACCTGGAATTAACCTAGTCAAACTCTCTCATATAAAAAATGTTAGAAAATAACAATCCTTCAAGTCCAGAATACGACGTTATTATAATAGGAGGCGGCATCACTGGTGCAGGAATGGCCCGCGATTGCGCTTTGAGGGGACTCAAGGTGCTTCTTGTGGAGCGTTTCGACTTTACTAATGGTGCAACAGGCCGCAACCACGGCTTGTTGCATAGCGGTGCCCGTTATGCTGTGACCGATCAGGAGAGTGCTGCAGAATGCATTGCCGAGAACATGATTTTGCGCAGCATTGCCCGTCACTGCATAGAGGAAACCGATGGCCTTTTTATCACATTGCCCGAAGACGACCTTGACTATCAAGCAACCTTTGTCGATGCCTGCTTGAATGCCGGCATCAATGCCGAGATAATTGACCCGGCCGAGGCGAGAATGCTTGATCCGGTAGTTAACCCAACTCTCATTGGCGCGGTGCGTGTGCCCGATGCTTCGATCGATCCGTTTGCTCTCACGACTGCCAACCTTCTTGATGCTCGTCGTCATGGTGCAGTGGCTCTCACTTATCACGAAGTGACCGATATTATCATAGAAAACGGCACTGTGGTGGGAGTGAAGCTCCATAACAATCTCACTGGCGATGATAGTGTCGCCTATGCACCTGTTACTGTTAACGCTGCTGGCATTTGGGGCACTCTGATAGCAAAGAAGGCAGGAATTGTTATAAATATGTTCCCTGCCAAGGGGTCGCTCCTCATTTTTAGCCATAGGGTCAACAATATGGTGATAAACCGCTGCCGCAAGCCAGCCAATGGCGACATCCTAGTTCCCGATAAGATAGTGTGTATGCTTGGCACTACGAGCGACCGCGTTCCTATCACCGAAATCGACAATATGCGAGTGACACAGGAAGAAGTTGAACTGTTGCTCAAAGAAGGAGTTAAACTGGTTCCTTCGTTGGCAAAGACCCGCATTTTGAGGGCTTATGCAGGCGTTAGGCCATTGGTTGCGAGCGATGACGACCCGTCAGGACGCAGCATCAGTCGCGGAATTGTGTGCATTGACCATAAAGAACGCGACGGTCTTGACGGCTTTATTACCATTACTGGCGGCAAGCTGATGACCTACAGATTGATGGCCGAAAGAGCTACCGACTTGGTGTGCAAAAAGATTGACAAAGTGGGAGCTTGCACTACGGCAATATTGCCGTTGCCAGGTAGCGACGAGAAGACTCCAAAGAAACGTGGTGGCCAGCATGCAGTGACTATGAAAGCCGCTCAGGAGCGTCATGGCTCGTTGACAAAAGAAATCAAGGAACACAGTACCGAAGATAAAGCGATGGTGTGTGAATGTGAGCATGCTAACGTGAGCGAGATGAAATATGCCATTGAGAAGCTTCATGTTAACAACCTGACTAACTTGCGCCGTCGCACTCGCATGGGCATGGGCTCATGCCAGGGAAAGCTTTGCGCTTGTCGTGCGGCATTGCTTCTCTGCAAGTCGGGGTGTGACTCGCAAGAGACTCTGGCCGACTTGGCATCGTTCATGAACGAGCGCTGGAAGGGAATGCGTCCAATCGCATGGGGCTCAACCTTGAATGAAGCTCAGCTCACGACAACAATCTATGAAGGCCTGTGCGGTCTTTCAATGAAATAAGATAACCGAGAATAGCGACACAATATGAAATTTGATGTAATAGTGATAGGTGGCGGAATGAGTGCCATCATGTGCGGAATAGCTCTTGCTGCCAGCGGCAAGAGGGTGGCTCTGATGGTCAAAGGGCAGAGTAAACTCAACTTCAGTTCGGGCTCTATCGACCTGCTGGGCTATGAAGAGCAAGGCAATGAGGTGGAATATCCGCTTGATGTTATTGAGTCACTAAGCTCCAGTCATCCTTATTCTAAGATGGGTATGGCCAATGTAGTTCACAATGCTGCTATGGCTCCTGTGATACTTGAGGGTGCCGGACTTAGTTTCTATGGGCGCTCGAGCGAGAGGAACCATTATCGCATGACACCGATGGGCTTGCTTCGTCCTACGTGGCTCACACTTGATGATTATGTCGCTATCGACAGTCAAAAAGCTTTGATATGGAACAAGGTTGTGGTTGTGAGTATTCACAGTTTTCTGGATTTCCCTGCCGATTTTATTGCATCGTCTTTCAATCGCCTGGGAGTGGAATGCGAGGTGTGTGACATAAAGCTTGGAACAGTAGACAAACTCACGAGCAATCCCACTGTGATGCGGTCAACGGCAGTTGCCAAGCTTATGCAGAACGATGGTGTGCTCAATGACTTTGCTCGCAAGATAAGGTCGAAGGTGGATGACGCCGATATGGTGGTACTGCCGGCAGTCTTTGGCCTTGATGGAGACGATACCATACAGAAAATCACTAAGCAGATAAAGCTTCCCGTGCGTTTTGTGTCGACATTGCCACCTAGTGTGGCTGGAACGAGATTGCTGTCGAAGCTGCGCAAGAGATTTGTGCAGAATGGAGGCATGTACTTGCTTGGCAGTATGGTAAAGAGTGGCAAGATGAGTGGAGACAGGGTGTTGAGCGTTCAGGCTAAAAACTTCCCTGATCAAGACATTGAGGCCGACCACTTTGTGCTTGCGACAGGTTCTTTCATGAACGGAGGCTTGGTGTCGAATTCGTCGGGAATAAGAGAGCCTATTTTCGGGCTTGATGTTGATTACCTTGAGAATCGTGAAGAGTGGAGCCGCGAGAACTTGTTTGACGCTCAACCTTATATGGAATTTGGGGTTAAAACCGACAACGAGTTCCATGCCATCAAGGACGGACGCCCCATAGAGAATCTCTATGCAATAGGCTCAATTTTGAGTGGACACAACAGCCTCAAACTCGCCGATGACACAGGCGTAGCAATGTTGACCGCCCTCCAAGTCGCAAGGCAGATTTAAATAAAGGAATAAAACAAATCAAAGGAGTTAAAGAATTAAAAGCCCCCAATTTAAAGATTCTGCATTCTGCATTATAAATTGTGCATGATTAGTGCTATTGCGTGGGCGGCGATGCCTTCGCCGCGACCTGTGTAGCCCAGGCGCTCGGTAGTGGTGGCCTTGATTGACACCTGATCGAGGTCGCAGTCCATGCACTCTGCAAGTTGCTGCTGCATTGCTGGGATGTGCGGGTTCATCTTAGGCTGCTCAGCGCAGATTGTGATGTCGCAGTTCCCCAGTTTATATCCTTTTTCGTTAAGCAGACGCATCACTTCTCGCAATAGTTTGCGGCTGTCTATGCCCTTATATCGAGGGTCGCTGTCAGGGAAATGGTAACCTATGTCGCGCAGGGCGGCAGCACCCAGCAGAGCGTCGCACAGAGCATGAATCGCTACATCGGCATCGCTGTGCCCGAGCAGTCCCTTTTCGTGCTCTATCTTTACTCCGCCAATCCATAACTCTCGCCCTTCAACCAGACGGTGCACGTCAAATCCGTATCCTATGCGCATAGTTTTTTAATTTATCGTAAAAAGGGACAAGGCGTGCCTCATCCCTAAAATTATAGCAATGTGTTTATTGTTTTATTTTATTTATTGAATAGGTTGCGTATGCCATCCATGTCGAACGAGAGGGTGAAGCGTAATGTCTGGTCAAGAGGGCTGTTCTGCGCTGTTGCAATCATGTAGGCTGCATCGAGCTTGATGACATTGAGGGCAAAACCGGCACCCAGACCGAAGTACTTACGATTACCTTTATATCGGTCCTCGTTGAAGAAACCGCCACGCAAGAAGAATTGTTGGTTGTAGCTGTACTCGGCACCAATCGAGAAGTTTATTTCGCGCAACTCCTCTTTGGCTCCACCGGGAGCATCACTGAACGACTTGAAGATACCGGTAATAGACGACATGTCTTTCCAGTCCTGCAAAGCCTGCTCATATTCCTCTTGGTTCTCATAGTTGGTGAGACGTGGACGTGCTGGCACGAGCAGTTTGTTGGCCTCGGCAGCAATGGTGAGGTTGTGATAGTCGGCAAGCGGGAAAGTGAAAGCCGTACCTAACTTGAGGTTCGTGGGGAGGAAAGCAGGGTCGTCACCACCATTGTAACTGACCTTAGAACCAATGTTAGAGATATTGAAACCGATATTCCACTGGCACTCATTGCGTCCAACCATGGGGTAGGTATTGAAATATCCCGAGATATCGGCCGAGAATGCCGATGCACCTGTAGTCTGGTCGGTGCCGCTATAGCTGTTGTATCCAAGGTCGCTGTAAATGTAACGAAGCACAACACCCATAGAGTACTTCTCACTCAGTTTGCGCGAATAACCCACATCGACCGACATTTCAAACGGGTTGATGCTCGACACGGCATTGCCACCGTCGTCGCTTTGGTTGATCTCGCCTAAGGAGAAATAACGCATAGAGGCACTCACTGCCTGGTTGTCGCCACTACCAATCTTCCAGTAACCTGAAAGGTTGGCGAGGAAGATGTCGTTGACGAGTTTGCGGAGCCAGGGTGTGTAGGAGATAGAAACTCCAGCCTTGCTATAGGCGAATGCATACTTTGATGGGTTCCAGAATTGAGAGTTAACATCAGGGTCGGTTGCAGCACCCTGATCACCCATTGAAGCACCGCGCGCATCGGGAGTAATGCTAAGCGAAGTAACACCAGTTGTGATGGGGTTAAACTCATCTTTTGGAATGTCGTCGTCGGCAAATGCTGCCATGCTTGACATGATCAAAGCCATTGCCACGAGTATTCTTGTTGATTTCTTCATAATCTAAAAACGACAAAATAATAATTGTTATAATAATAAAACTACATTCTGCCATTTTTATTGTATGATGCAAATAAAAAATGAATCTTCACCAGTGAAGCGAAGATTCAAGATTTAGTCTAGCGCAGTGGCTATTATGCCCTCTCTCAATCGCGGCTGCCCAAGAAGCGCAGCAGATAGAGGAAGAGGTTGATGAAGTCGAGGTAGAGCGACAAAGCGCCTAAAGTGGCTAGCTTGCTAACGTTGACTTCATCGGTTTCTTGCGCCATTTGCTTGATTTTCTGAGTGTCCCACGCTGTAAGGCCAATGAAGATTATAACTCCTGCAAAGCTTATAATCCAGTCCATGACAGAGTTTGCCCAGAAGATGTTGATGATGGTGCAGACAATGAGTCCAATGAGCGCCATGACCATGAAAGTGCCAAATTTAGTGAGGTCGCTCTTAGTTGTATAACCATAGATGGACATTGCCAAGAAAACACCTGCTGTCACAAAGAATGTGAGAGCAATTGACGACATGGTGTAGGCCAGGAAGACAGGAGTGAGTGTTATACCATTAATAATGGCATAGGCATAGAACATCAAACTCGCAATAGCTGGGCTCAACTTGTTTATTGCCATTGAAAGACCAAAAACAAGGCCAAGCTCAACAGCCATAAGGACATAAAGAAGTCCACTGAGTTGAACCCCTTCTTCGCTGACATGAATGAAATAAGACATAAGAGTCTCGCTGCTCAACACAAGCCAAGAAGTGATGGCTGTAACAAGCAGTCCGAGGAACATTTTAACGTACACTTTGCGCATTGTTTGTGTAACATATGTGCTCAGTGACCATTCATCTTGATAGGGTCTTGCCTGAGTGGCATTAGCCTGAGGCAGTGGCGGTGGAACGTTGTTGTAATTCATAATTTTATAGTTGTTAGTTTGTTAATACTAATTGTTTTGATGTGCAAAAATTGTGCCAAAATGCTACATTCTTTCTGGTACTTCGATGCCAAGCAGTGAGAATGCTCGCTTGATGACGCTTGCTACGGTGCGTGAGAGCTCAAGACGGAATACTTTCACGTTCTCGTCATCCTCTTTTAGGATGCTGTAGTCGTGATAGAACTGATTGAACTCCTTGGCAAGTTCATAAGTGTAGTTGGCGATGAGAGCAGGGCTGTAGGTCTTACCTGCCTCTTCAACAACTGCAGGGAAGTCGGCAACACGCTGAATGATGGCAATTTCCTTGTCGTTGGGAGTTACAGCGTCAACGTTGAGCGCAGGGAGATTGTCTCCCGCCTTGCGTAGCAGTGACTGAATGCGTGCATAGGTGTACTGGATAAATGGTCCTGTGTTGCCGTTGAAATCAATGCTCTCGGCAGGGTTGAATAGCATGTTCTTGCGTGGGTCAACCTTTAGGATGAAATACTTGAGCGCACCCATGCCAATTATGCGTGCCACTTCGCGCTTTTCGTCATCGGTCATGCCCTCGAGACGGTCGCTGGTCATTGCTAGAGCGTCTTCTACCATCTTGTCCATGAGGTCGTCGGCATCAACTACTGTCCCTTCGCGCGATTTCATCTTTCCATGAGGCAGCTCCACCATACCATAAGAGAAATGGATGAGGTCTTTGCCCCACTTGAATCCAAGCTTGTCGAGCAAGAGCGAAAGCACCTGGAAGTGATAGTTCTGCTCATTACCCACAACATATATCATCTTGTCAATGGGGTAGTCCTGATAGCGCAGCTTGGCAGTGCCAATGTCTTGAGTCATGTAGACGCTTGTGCCATCGCTTCGCAGTAAGAGTTTGTGGTCAAGACCGTCGGGAGTGAGGTCGGCCCACACGCTGTTGTCGTCCTTGCGGTAGAACACGCCTTTCTCCAAACCTTCTTCCACTTTTTCCTTGCCCTCGAGATAGGTCTGGCTTTCGTAGTAAATCTTGTCGAAGTCTACGCCCATGCGTTTGTAAGTCTCGTCAAAGCCGGCATAAACCCATTCATTCATCTTCTCCCACAACGCGCGAACCTCGGGGTCATTGTCCTCCCACTTCTTGAGCATCTCGCGGGCCTCCTGCATGAGTGTCGACTGCTTCTCTGCCTCCTCCTCGCTTATACCTTGAGCGGCGGCAATTTCCTTGATTTCCTCCTTGTAGTGCTTGTCAAAGAGCACGTAGAAGTCTCCAATCAGGTGGTCGCCCTTCTTGCCAGAGCTCTCGGGTGTTATGCCATTGCCCCATTTGAGCCAAGCAAGCATCGACTTACAGATGTGGATTCCGCGGTCATTCACGATGTTGGTCTTCACCACCTTGTTGCCATTGGCTTTCATTATCTGTGCGAGGCTAAAGCCCAGCAAGTTATTGCGCACATGGCCCAAGTGAAGAGGTTTGTTGGTGTTTGGCGAACTATATTCTATCATCACGAGTTGACTCTCAGGAGTTTCCTGTTTGAAGCCATAATTCTCGTTACGGCAGATGTTCTCGAGCAGCTGTGCCCAGAACGAAGGCTTGATTGTGATGTTGAGGAAGCCCTTTATCACATTGAACTTCTCGACTGCATTGCAGTTAGCAGCAAGATATTCACCAATCTCTTGTGCTGTGGCATCGGGAGCTTTGTGCGAAGCCCTCAAAAAGGGGAACACCACAATTGTTAGGTTGCCCTCAAACTCCTTGCGGGTGGCTTGAGGCACGATGGTTTGCGGCTCAACACTTAAGCCATATAATTCATTCACCGCCTGTGCGGTAGCTTGCGAAAGTATATTCTCAATAGACATAATATTATAGGTGTTTTTTAGATTTCCAAACTGCAAAATTACAAAAAAGTTTTCAGTTTTTAGTTATCAGTTATCAGTTTTTGGCAATAAGTTTACGCAATATGCACAAAAACAACTTTTTTAGGTGAGAAAATGTATGTTATTAAAAAAAATGATTATCTTTGCAATAGAAACATAATTAACAAAATGTATTTATGAAAATGATATTATTAACACTTATAGCATTAGTGGCTTTCAATGTGGCTGTAGATGCTGCCATAAAGGGTGATGTTAACGGTGACGGCCACGTTACTAGTGTTGATGTCACTGCTATTTACAACTTGCTGCTAAATGGTGATGGAAGCAGCATTGTCAATGGCGATGTGGATGGAGACGGACATATCACATCGGTTGATATTACCATAATCTACAATATACTGCTTGGCAACGATACACCAGCAGAGACTGAATATACCGTTAACGGTGTGACGTTCAAGATGATTAATGTCGAGGGAGGCACGTTCATGATGGGAAACAGCAACAGCTATTCTGTCGACCAAGCTCATCAGGTTACTTTGAGTGGTTTTGCCATTGGTCAGACCGAGGTGACACAGGAACTATGGACTGCCGTGATGGGCAGCACACCAAGCTATTATAGCGGCACCAATCTGCCCGTGGAACAGGTGAGCTGGAGGGAGTGTCAACAGTTTATTACCAAGCTCAACAGGATGCTGCCAATTGACGGCTATGAGTTCCGCCTGCCCACTGAGGCCGAGTGGGAATATGCAGCGCGTGGTGGCAACAAAAGCAAAGGCTACATCTATGCCGGCGGTAACAACATTGGCAATGTGGCATGGTATCAGGGCAATAGTGGCAACAAAACTCACCAGGTAGGAACCAAAGCCGCCAACGAACTTGGTCTTTATGACATGAGTGGCAATGTAGAGGAGTGGTGTGAAGATTGGAAAGGCAACTATCCTACCGAGCCACAAACCAACCCCACAGGCTCCACGAGCGGATATGACCGCGTTTTGCGAGGTGGATACTACAGTGCTAGTTCCGACAAATGTCAGGTTACTTGCCGTGATGGTTGGGGAGTGGACAATAAAGACAAGGAAATTGGCTTGCGACTTGTGCTCGTGCCAGAAAAGCCATATAAAGAATTTACTGTCAATGGTCTGACATTCAAGATGGTTAAAGTGAAAGGTGGCACATTTACCATGGGAGGGACATATGTGGGAAATGAATCCTACTCTTGGGAACTTCCTCCTCATAGTGTGACATTGAGCTCTTTCAGTATTTGTCAAGTTGAGGTGACACAGGAATTGTGGGTGTCGTTGATGGGTAACAACCCGAGTTACTTCTGCGGCTATGGTAATGAAGCTTCTGGCTCATACCATCCTTCTTTTACTTATGGCAATAATCCTCAATGCCCAGTAGAATATGTGTCTTGGAACGATTGCAAATCGTTTATCAACAAGCTCAATCAAATGACAGGATATACTTTCCGCTTGCCCACCGAAGCTGAGTGGGAGTATGCTGCTCGCGGTGGAAACCAAACTCATGGTTATAGGTATGCTGGCAGTGATGATCTAGACGAAGTGGCGTGGAATAGGCGCAACACTGAAAAAACTCATGATGTTGCAACAAAAGTTCCCAACGAACTTGGCATCTACGACATGAGTGGCAATGTGGCTGAATGGGTAAATGATTGGTTTGCATGGTATGGTGGCTCGCCATTAACCAACCCCACGGGGCCTAATTCTGGAACTTACCGTGTGAACCGTGGCGGTGGTTGGAATGATTATGATAAATGCCGAGTGGCAAGCCGAGACAAATTTTTCCCTGATGATAATATAGGTATGGGCTTTCGCCTAGCCATGTAGTTTATGCAAAATTGATTATTGAACAATAGAGCGTCTCATCGGTTGAGGCGCTCATTTTTTTGTTGATTTGAACGACTACTAAAAACAAATATCTTAAAACTAATAATTAATAACTAATTTATTTGTACCTTTGTGGCTTGAAAAGAAACTACTTGCGTTGCCTGTTAAAATAGGTAGCAAATAAGAATATATGAAGTTTGACTCAATGAATTGGTTGACAGAGATATTGACGGGTACTAGTGTAGCACATTCTATATTTATCTACGCCATTGTGATTGCATTGGGAGTACTCTTGGGCAAGGTAAAGGTGAAGGGTATCTCGCTCGGTGCCACATTTGTGCTCTTTGTGGGCATCTTTGCTGGGCATTTTGGGCTACAGATTGATATGAACACCTTGAAGTTCATTCAGGAGTTTGGACTTATCCTGTTTATCTTCTCGATAGGTCTTCAGGTTGGCCCTTCGTTTTTCTCATCTTTCAAGCATGGTGGCTTGCTGCTTAATGGCCTGGCGATATCCATTATATTCCTTAATATAGTTGTTGCATTGGGCATTTACTTTGGAGTAGGCGACACGAGCATCACCGACATGGTGGGAATTTTGTCGGGTGCCATCACAAACACACCCGGCCTAGGTGCAGCCCAGCAGACCCTTATCGAGACCCAAGGTGATGCCGCCACCGCTATGAATGAGTCGATGTCGATGGGGTATGCCGCAGCCTATCCTCTTGGTGTGGTGGGCATTATCCTGTCGTTCCTAGTACTCAAGGCAATCTTTAAGATTGGCGTTGACAAGGAGGCCAAAGAGATAGAGGACGAGAACGTCAATTCCCAGCTCCAACCACACCTTGTCACATATAAGGTTACCAATAAACTGATAATAGGCAAAACCATTCAGCATCTACATAATATCATTGACCACAACTTTGTCATCTCGCGCATTCGCAAGAACGACGGTCACGTTCACATCCCCGTGAGTGAGACCTTTATAGAGGAAGGCGACCTGCTTCTCGTGGTGATGAGCCAGCAGGATGAAGAGATGTTTGACGCAGTGCTCGGTCCTCATGAGGAGATGGACTGGAAAGCGGACCCCGACCCTGTCACAGCTCGCCGCATTATAGTGACAAAGAGTGAGTTGTCAGGGCGCAAACTCGGTTCGCTGCGACTTCGTATGGGCTTCAAACTAAATGTCACGCGCGTGCACCGTGCAGGTCTTGACTTGCTCGCTAGTCCTAACCTTGCCTTGCAAGTGGGCGACCGCCTCACTGTGGTGGGCAATATCAACGACATCAACCGCCTAGCCAAACGCATGGGCAATTCAATAAAGGCCCTCGACCATCCCAATATTTTCACGATGTTTTTAGGAATTGTCCTAGGTATCCTACTTGGTAGCATACCATTTATGTTGCCTGGTATGAGTGTGCCCATGAAACTTGGTTTGGCTGGAGGACCGCTCATCGTGGCGATTCTGCTTGGACGATATGGTTACAAATTGAAATTGATAACCTACGCCAGCAGTAGCAGCAACTTAATGCTGAGGGAATTGGGCATCTGTCTATTCCTCGCAAGTGTTGGAATAGCGGCAGGTAGCAACTTTGCCGAGACGGTGTTCAACGCTCAGGGTGCGCGTTGGGTGCTTTATGGTTTCATGATAACCTTTATTCCACTGCTTATTGTCACCCTTATTGCCCGTGGCAAGTTTAAGTTGAACTACTGCACCATCATGGGTATGGTGGCTGGAGCCACTACCGATCCTCCCGCTCTTGCCTATGCCAACAAGACTGCAGGCAACGACGCTCCATCGGTGGCCTATAGCACCGTTTACCCGCTCACGATGTTCCTGCGCGTGATAACGGCGCAACTAATAATACTGGCCTTGGCATAAAAGGGTATAATATAATGATTTAGCATTGACAATTATGCATAAATAAAATATGGGAACAATAAATTTTACACAAATATTAAGTTCGGCTCTGGTGTTGCTCAGTATTATCGATATAGTGGGCTCGGTGCCTATTATTATGGATTTGCGCTCCAAAGGGCGTGAGGTGAATGCCTGGAAAGCGACACTCTATTCGGCAATTGTGATGATTGGGTTCTACTATGGTGGTTACTGGATTCTAGAGATATTCAACTGCAACATTCAGTCGTTTGCAGCAGCTGGTGGTTTCCTGATGTTCCTGATGGCTCTTGAGATGATACTCGATGTTGAAATTTTCAAGAATAACACTCCTAGCGGTGGAGCGACACTGGTCCCCATGGTGTTCCCTCTCATTGCCGGCGCTGGAGTGTTGACCACATTGATTTCGCTCAAGGCGATGTATGCCGATGTCAATATCCTCATTGGGTTGGCAATCAATATGGTGTGGGTGTTTGTCGTTATCAAAGCGACCGATAAAATACAAAACTTTTTGGGTGAAGGTGGAATCTTCTTCTTGCGCAAGTTCTTTGGTATTATATTGCTTGCCATGTCGGTGAAAATGATGAGCGAGAACCTCGCAAAATTGTTTTGATAAATAACTACTTAATATGATAAAAGAGATACAGTTGCGGGTTGATCCACGCACAGCTCATTTTTTAGATGCAGTTGAGGAACTAGTCGCCAAACAGGAAGGTATAATGCGGAGAAGGCTGCGCGGAGTGCGCATCATAAGGCGCTCCATCGATGCTCGCAAGGAGCGCGTGATGGTGAATCTCAAGGTGCGCGCCTATATTGACGAGCCCATGGGCGATGAGCATTTGGTGCCACCCATCGAATATCGCCGTGTGAAAGGCGACAAACAAGCGATTGTGGTAGGTGCTGGGCCTGGCGGACTATTCGCTGCTTTGCGTCTTATCGAACTTGGCGTGAAACCTATTGTGCTTGAGCGCGGCAAGAACGTGAAAGAACGTCGTCTCGACGTGGCTGCCATCTCGCGTCAAGGCATCGTGGACCCTGACAGCAATTACTGCTTTGGCGAGGGTGGGGCAGGTGCCTATAGTGACGGCAAACTCTATACTCGCAGTAAGAAACGTGGCTCGGTAGACCGCATTTTGGGCATATTCCATCAGCATGGTGCAAGCGAGGATATCCTCATTGATGCCCATCCTCACATTGGGAGTGACAAATTGCCCGGAATAATCGAGAACATACGCAATACCATACTTGACAATGGAGGGGAGGTTCACTTTGGCACACGCGTTACAGAATTGATTATCAGTGATGAGCGTGAGGTTACAGGTGTTAAAAGTTCAACTGGTGAAGTATTTAACGGACCAGTGATTTTGGCGACTGGCCACTCGGCACGCGACGTTTATGAAATGCTTTTTGATTCCAATATCTCCATGGAAGAGAAAGGCATAGCTGTGGGAGTGCGACTTGAACATCCACAGCACCTTATCGACCAGATACAATATCATAAGCCTGGGGGGCGTGGCGACTATCTGCCAGCAGCCGAATATAGCTTTGTCACTCAGGTTAATGACCGTGGCGTATACTCCTTCTGCATGTGTCCAGGTGGAATTGTGGTGCCTGCGGCGAGCGACCCAGGACAGCTTGTGGTGAATGGTATGTCGCCAAGCACTCGCGGCTCTTATTGGGCCAACAGTGGTATGGTGGTTGAGGTGCGTCCCGATGATGTTCCCAAACGTTTCCATCAATATGGTGTGCTGCGCGTGATGCGATTCCAAGAGGCTCTTGAACAGCGTGCCTACCAGATGGCAGGCAATAGCCAATGTGCCGGCGCTCAGCGTATGCTCGACTTTGTTCAGGGAAAGGCTTCGAAACTCATTCCGCCATCGTCCTATGCGGCTGGTTTGCAGCCATCTCGTCTTGACCTGTGGCTGCCTCAGTTTATTTCACACAGATTGACCAAGGGGTTCAAACTCTTTGACCGTCAGGCGCGTGGTTTCTTGACCAATGAGGCAATAGTTATAGGTGTGGAGACTCGCACCTCGTCACCGTTGCGCATCACCCGCGACAGCGAGCAGCTGCATCATATAGATGTGAAAGGTCTCTATCCTTGCGGCGAGGGTGCTGGCTATGCTGGCGGCATTGTTTCGAGCGCCATTGACGGAGAACGCTGCGCCGAGGCTTTATTTAATGCACAATTTCATAAATAAAGAATGATTACAGTAATAGGTGCTGCTAATATAGATATCACTGCCAGTCCGCTTGGGCGGTATGTTCCTTGCGACTCAAATCCCAGCCGCGTGGAGATTGCCTTTGGCGGTGTAGGACGCAATATAGCCCACAATTTGTGTTTGTTGGGCAATGAGGTGAGACTTTTCACTGTGTTTGGCGATGACGGCATCGCATTGTCGCTTCGAGACGACTGTCGAAGGCAGGGTATGATTGTTGATCCCATACTTGAGGTTGCTGGAGCGCGTAGCAATTACTTCATTTGCGTTAACGACCACAACGGCGAGATGCAGGCTGGAGCTGCCGACATGGAACTCATGACGCATCTCACGCCCGCTATGGCAGAAATGCATTTCGAGAGCATCAATGCGAGCGAAGCTGTTATTGCCGACTGTAATCTTACAGAAGCGGTTCTCAAGTATCTTGTGGAACACTGTACCGCTCCTTTATATATTGATGCGACATCGGCAGCCAAAGCAATGAAGATTCGTTCGTTGCTAGGTCGAGGGCGTGATAATCAGCTCATTGTAAAGGTTAATCAAGCCGAGGCTGTGTCGCTTAGTGGCATTAGAGGTAATGTCGAGGCTGTGGGGCAATGGTTTGTGCAGCAAGGAGTGACTCGCATATATATCACAATGGGGGCGCGCGGTGTGTATTGCAGCGATGGCGAGCACAGTGTTTCTCTACCATCGGAAACGGTAGAGGTAGTCAACGCCACAGGTGCCGGCGACGCCTTTATGGCAGCCGTGGTTCATGCTGAATTGCAAAGAGCTACAATGGAAGAATCATGCGCGATGGGCATCAAAGCTGCATCTATTGCTCTTCAATCGCCCACTGCGGTAAATTTAGAAATTAAACAACTAACATTAAGTAATATATGAACAAATATCTCTCTATTTCACAGGAAGTTAAAGACGCGCTTGAGGCAGGAGAACCTGTTGTGGCGCTTGAGTCGACGATAATCTCGCATGGTATGCCTTATCCGCAGAATGTGGAAACGGCATTGAAGGTTGAGCAGACAATACGTGACAATGGTGCTGTGCCAGCGACAATCGCCATAATTGGCGGCAAGCTCAAGGCGGGATGCACACCCGAGGAGATTGAATATTTGGGCAAAAAAGGACAAGCAGTGACTAAGGCCTCACGCCGTGACCTGCCAGTTCTAATAGCACGTGGTGAGGATGGTGCAACAACTGTTACCACTACTATGATAATCGCTGCAATGGCTGGAATCAAGGTGTTTGCCACTGGCGGAATTGGCGGAGTGCACCGTGGCGCCGAGACCACAATGGATATCAGCGCCGACCTTGAAGAGCTGGCTCAAACTCCAGTAATGGTGATATGTGCAGGTGCGAAGTCAATTCTTGATTTAGGACTCACCTTGGAATACCTTGAGACTAAAGGAGTGCCGGTTATTGGCTATGGTACTGAGGAATTGCCTGCTTTCTACACTCGTAGCAGTGGTTTCAAAGTGGACTATCGAATAGACACACCCGAGGAACTCGCAGCTGCCTTCCGCGCTAAGCTCGAGATGGGTATCACAGGGGGCATGCTCGTTACCAACCCCATTCCAGAGGAATATTCACTCGACCCTGACTATATCAACGCTGCCATTGACCGAGCTGTGGCCAAGAGTGTGGAACTGGGTATAAAAGGCAAGGCAACTACACCGTTCCTGCTTGCCGAAATCAAGGATATCACAGGCGGTAACAGCTTGGATGCCAACATCCAACTCGTGCTCAATAATGCTCGCTTGGCAGCCCGTACGGCTGCATGCATGAGCAAGAAATAATTTAAAAATTTTGCCGTTTACTTGAATTGTAATATCTTTGTGACTTCAAAATATCATGATAAATAGAAAAATAAATAACAAAAAATTAACACAATGAAGAAATTTTTACTCGTTTTGGGGGCTATTGCAATGCTCTCATTGCCCATGTCGGCAAACCGATGGGATGTGAACGGAGACGGTGTTGTGTCTAGTGTGGATATAACAGCTATCTACAACTATCTGCTCAACAACGACACTACATTCCCTGTTACTTCACTAGATGTGAATCGCGATGGCGTAGTTGGTGCTGTAGATGTCACCGAGGTTTATGAGGTGTTGCTCAACGGCTTTCCAAGTGCCACAACCGAATACACTGTCAATGGTGTGACATTTGTGATGGTGGACGTTGAAGGTGGAACCTTCATGATGGGTTCCTATGATGGTGATCCCGATGCATATACCGACGAGGGTCCAAGCCACCAAGTGACTGTTAGCTCGTTTGCCATTGGTCAAACCGAGGTTACTCAGGAACTGTGGCAAGCTGTGATGGGGTGGAACTACAGCGGCCACGGAGGAAATCTGCAATATCCAGTTGAGTATATAAACTGGGAAATGATTCAGACTTTTATTTCTAAACTGAATGAAATGACAGGAAAGACTTTCCGCTTGCCTACCGAGGCCGAGTGGGAGTTCGCAGCCCGTGGTGGCAATAAGAGCCAGAACTACCTTTATTCCGGTAGCAACAATGTTGCTGATATTGCTTGGTATGTGGATAACTCAGAAGGAGCAACCCATGCTGTAGCTACCAAGGCACCAAATGAACTGGGCATCTACGACATGAGTGGTAACGTATGGGAATGGTGCAATGACTGGTATGGTGATTATAGTGCTGGCCCACAGACGAATCCCACTGGTCCAGAATCTGGCGGTGAGAGAATTATGCGTGGTGGTAGTTGGTATGGCCCTGCCAAGAATTGCCGTATCTCTAAGCGTTTCAAAGCTCCAACAGGCTTTGGCGATGATGACATAGGTTTCCGCCTGGCACTCTAAAAATACTAATTCATAAAGATTTAGTCCGATTAAGTCCGACACTGTAAGACTTTGTCGGACTTTCTTTATGTGCTTTCTATGCAAAATTTGTTTGAAATCGTTAAAAAATTGCCGTTCATTTCTCTGTAAGACCGAAAATGTTTAATTTTGTAAGTTTTTAATAATTTTATTGTGGAGCAGAAAAGAAAAATAGCAGTTCTTGGAAGTACAGGCTCGATAGGGAGGCAGACGCTTGATATCGTGGCTGAGTATCCGCATCTCTTTGAGGCTGAGTTGCTGGTGGCAAACCGCAGTGCCGACCTACTGATTGAGCAGGCGTTGCGTTTCAAACCGCGCAATGTGGTGATTGCCAGCGAGGAACTCTATGAGAAAGTAGCATTGACGCTTGATGGTACAGGAATCGCTGTTTACACAGGCGACAGCGTGGTGGAGGAACTCGTAACGGCTCCCGAAATTGACACTGTGGTTACTGCTATGGTGGGCTACAGCGGTCTGGCATCGACAATCACCGCAATCAAGGCTGGTAAGAAAATTGCTCTTGCCAACAAGGAGACCCTTGTTGTCGCTGGTGAGCTCATCAATGAGTTGCTCAAAGGCTCAGAATCGGTGCTCTATCCAGTTGACAGTGAGCATGGAGCATTTTATCAGTGCCTTGTGGGTGAGGATATTGCCAACGTGTCGAAGCTCATTCTTACCGCTTCGGGAGGACCCTTCCGCACTTTCCCACGTGAGAGGCTTGCCACTGTCACTAAGGACGATGCTCTGCGGCATCCAAACTGGGCGATGGGCGCCAAAATCACCATCGACAGCGCTACGATGATGAACAAGGGTTTCGAAATGATTGAGGCCAAGTGGCTTTATGGCATCTCGCAGGACAATATTGAGATTGTGGTTCATCCTCAGTCGATAGTGCACTCGATGGTCGAGTTTGTCGACGGTTCGGTGAAGGCACAGCTGGGATTGCCCGATATGCACCTGCCCATACGCTATGCGTTGGGGCTGCCTGGACGATTGGCGACCAACGAGCCTCGCATGACAATCGCCGACTATGCCAACCTCACCTTCGAGAAGCCCGACTTTGAGAAATTCCCGCTGTTGGGCACAGCCTATGAAGCTGCACGACGTGGCGGCAACGTGCCATGTGTGATGAACGCTGCCAACGAGATTGCCGTTGCGGCTTTCCTTGCCGATAAAATAGGCTTTAACGACATCTACAACACAATAGAGAAAACAATGGCATGGGCGCCATTTATCGAAACTCCCACCTATGATGACTACGTTGCCACCAATACCGAGGCGCGACATTATGCCGAAAGTTTAATAAATGACATCAGATAATTAACATAATGACTGCAACATTTTGGATTAAAGCATTACAACTTATCGTCTCGCTGGCTCTGCTGGTGTTTATTCACGAGTTGGGCCACTTCATGTGGGCGAGATTTTTTAAGGTTAGAGTAGAGAAATTTTACCTTTTCTTTGATGTGGGGCTCAAGAAGTTGGGCATCAACTGGGGAGGTAGCATATTAAAGTTCAAGCCCAAGAATAGCGACACTGAGTATGGTATTGGCTGGTTGCCGCTGGGCGGCTACTGCAAGATATCGGGTATGATCGACGAGTCGATGGACACCGAGCAGATGAAGCAACCCGAGCAGCCATGGGAGTTCCGCTCCAAGCCAGCATGGCAACGATTGCTCATCATGATTGGCGGTGTGCTCAACAATTTCTTGCTCGCCATCATTATTTATGCCGGTATGGTCTATTACTGGGGAGAGAAGTATCTGCCTTATAAGAATGCCGAGCTTGGTATGGAATTCAGCCAGAGTGCCGAGAAGATAGGTTTCAAGGACGGTGATATCCCCTTGAGTGCCGACGGTAGAGAGCTTGTTTATCTAAACAACGATGAGCTTCAGGCTATCCTTACAGCCAAGCAAGTAAAGGTGTTGCGCGATGGAAAGGATACAGTTACGGTCAATATCCCTGAGAAATGCTTGTTTATTGCCGAGAAGGATGCAAAGAATAAAGAGGCATTTATCGACTATCGCATCCCTGTTGTGGTTGAGACAACAATGCCAGCTGAGGGGGCAGAAAAAGCGGGTCTGAAGAAAGGTGACCACATTCTTTCGGTAGATACGATAGATGCGCCTGATTACAAGAATTTCACTGCTCAGCTAATGGCTCATAAGGGTAAGACAGTTGCCATGGCTTTTGAGCGTAATGGCAAAATCGATACTGCTAATGTCTCTGTGAATGAAGCAGGAAAGATTGGCATAGGTTTGCGAAATGTCAATGATATTTTTAAGTTTGAGTCCAAGGAATATGGTTTATTTGCGTCAATTCCTCGTGGTGTTGAGATGGGATGCACCCAGATGGTTAACTATGTGCAGCAGTTCAAGTATGTCTTCTCTAAGGAGGGCGCACAGAGTCTTGGCGGTTTTGGAGCTATAGGCAGCATATTCCCCGATACTTGGAATTGGTACAGTTTCTGGAACATCACTGCGTTCTTGTCGATTATCTTGGCATTTATGAACATCCTGCCAATACCTGCTCTCGATGGTGGCCATGTGCTGTTCCTGCTCTATGAGATTATCTTCCGCCGCAAGCCAGGCGACAAGTTCTTGGAGCGAGCTCAGATAGTGGGCATGACAATCTTGATTGCCCTCCTGCTTTGGGCTAACGGCAATGATATCTACCGTTGGATAATCAAGCCGTTCCTTGAGTAAATACTTAATTCAAAATCGCATCGTCTAGAAGTTCTAGAATTTCTAGTGAACTAATAACTAAAAGCTTACAACTAAAAACTATTGTGATTTACAAAAAAATAACTCTGCGCCGTGGTAAGGAGGAGTCGCTAAAGCGGTTTCATCCCTGGGTGTTCTCGGGGGCGATAGCCCATGCCGACGAAACAATTGAGGAAGGCGACCTGGTGTCGGTTTTCTCTAACGACGGTACACACATTGGTAATGGCCACTTCCAAGTGGGCAGCATTATGGTGCGCATTCTTGCCTGGGGCGACACCGCCATCGACGAGGCTTTCTATAGCGAACGTTTACAGCAGGCATGGCGTGTGCGCCAAGCTCTAGGCTTGATGCGTGCAGATAACAATTCGTTCCGACTAGTGCATGGCGAGGGTGACTTCCTGCCGGGACTGGTAGTGGATGTGTATGGCTCTACCGCTGTCATTCAGGCACACTCGCCAGGTATGCATTTTGCTCGCAAAGTCATCGCTCAGGCACTTGTGGAATTGCCCGATGGAGTTATCAGGAATGTATATTACAAGAGCGAGACCACTTTGCCCTATAAGGCGCACCTGGACCCAGAGAATCAGTACCTTATAGGTGAATTTGACACCGATGTTTCTGTTGAGAATGGTCTCAAGTTCCATGTGGACTGGCTGCGAGGTCAGAAAACGGGATTTTTCGTCGACCAGCGCGAGAATCGAGCGCTGCTCGAGCGTTATTGCACTGGGCGTCGAGTGCTCAATATGTTCTGTTATACAGGCGGATTCTCTTTCTATGCCATGCGCGGCGGTGCACAGCTGGTGCACTCGGTCGACAGCTCGGGCAAGGCAGTGATGCTTACCGAGCGCAATGTGGAGCTGAATTATCCAGATGATGAACGCCACAAGGCGTTTGCCGAGGATGCTTTCGACTACCTCGACCGCGTGGAGCGTGATGCTTATGATTTAATAATTCTCGATCCACCTGCCTTTGCAAAGCATAAGAGCGCGTTGAAGAATGCCCTCGTAGGCTATCGCCGCCTCAATGCCAAGGCTTTCAGTAAGATACAGAGTGGGGGAGTGCTGTTTACCTTCTCATGTTCGCAGGCGGTGAGCAAAGAGCAGTTCCGTCTTGCTGTCTTCAGCGCAGCAGCCCAGAGTCGCCGCAAAGTGCGTATCCTGCACCAACTTACCCAACCCGCCGACCACCCCATCAACATCTACCACCCTGAAGGCGAGTACCTCAAAGGCTTGGTGCTCTGGGTGGAGTAGATATTTTAAGTGTAAAGGGTTAAGTTTTAAGAGTTAAGTAGGAGCGAGGCTTGCCTCGTTCGCAGTGCTGGTGTGTGTTGCATCTCGTCCGCAGTATGGCTAGAACTTCTAGTTTTTCTAGACATTCTAGAATTCCTAGATGATGCTATTATGCATTGTGCGTTAGGATTGTTGAGAGAATATTTTTTTGCAAAATGTACAAATTTTTAGATAGTTGTTGTTTGTAATCTTAAATTCTGTTAAATTTCAGCCAAACCGGTTAAATATCCCCTCAAGTAGGCAAGATTTCCATGTAAATTGGTTGCAAATACCATTTTTTTTATAATTTTGCACTGAAATTTATCCTGTTGTGAACAGTTCGTATTAGATTGATGGTTATATTGCTTTGATTCATACATCTGTATTAACTGAAAAGTCCTTGTGAATCAAAGCTTTGAAAAAAAGAATAATCATCAAATATTAGTTTGGAGCTACAAGCAGCTCTGCACCAAACGTGATAATTTTAAAACAAAAATAGAGTTTATTAATTTTTATCTAAAATTTTTTATTAATTTATGACACGTATTTTGAGATTACTACTGATTGCCGCAATCGCCTTGCCCTACTTTGGCAACGCCGCGGCACAAGATGTGAAACCAGAGCAGTCTCGTTCTCCCCAAAACGTGAATGTTAAGGAGATGAAAGATGCTGCTGGTGTGAAAAGCAATATTGTTGCACCTAAAGCGGGTGCTACATTTATGCACAAAGCAACCCCCAAGGCGGAATCTGAATCCGCTACTGTGTTCGAGAGTAGTACTGGCACTAATCAGTTCGTACCAGTATATGGTTGGTATCATGATATCAGTAGCAATACCAGCCAAATGATTTATCCGGCGGCATTATTGGAGGATGTTCTTAATGTTGGTGATCAAATCACCCAGCTAACATTTTACACTAATAGCAATGGTATCAAATTCAGTGGAGGCCAGCTCACAGTTACGATAGCCGAAACCACTACGAATTATTTCTCGTCGACCGCGCTATTGACTGTTCCAAGCACTAATGTAACTGGCACTGTGGTCCCCACCAATGGTTCCACTACTCTTACTGTGTTTTTCAGTACGCCCCTTGAATACACAGGCAACAACCTGTTTGTGCAGGTAGTGAACACTCAAATTGGTACTTGCGATCCCAGTAGCTCGAATTGCACCCTCTGGGTCGGTCAAGATGGTTTGGCAGACACAGGAGGTAATGCATGGTATGCTTCTTATAATAATAAGAAAGGTGCTCGTTATGCGTTCTTGCCTAAAATGACTATTTACAAATCACATCCGTCTATTGACGAAATCGAGGCACGTGATATCACTCTTAAAGACGAGGCTTTCTTTGCGGGCAAGAGTTACACCTGGACCGATAGCGAGGGCACTCACACCAGCTACCTCAATGAGCCTGCTACCACCCCCGAGCAGATTATTGCTATGCTTAGCAAGATTTATTCTGATCCTGAAATCCCTGGAAACCTCAAGCGTGGTTTCTCAGCTTACGGAACCGATGCCGGTGAGACCAACCAGGTAGTTTATTATCCTGGCGTAGGTGGTGTGAAGAAAACAGGCACCTATATTGACAATGCCGATAGCTATGAGTACTACGATAGATATGGCTGGGGCATCACTGGTAATATCAATGAAGTTATTACATCGAGTTATCTGGCAAGTGATAATTCAAACTATGTAGATTATTTTGCCACCTATGCTTCACTCGACCAGCAGCAGTACAAGCCCGAGAAAGAAGGTTTGACATTACTGCTTGTGGAATTGAAGGACACTTATGTAGATGGTTCAAATAATGCTATTACATCTGGTACTTATGACACCGAGTATGACAGGTTAAAAGCTTATTTTGCAAACACTGTTAAGTCGGTTCGCGTCGTTACTCAAGCCAAGCGCACTGGTACTGGTGTTAATGCTGGTACTCTGTTCAAGATTGACTGCGACAAGATGAATAAGTTCTTCTTGCTTGCTAAGGGTCAGTTGCATCTCGATCACAACTCTTACTACTACACAGAATATAATGCATCGGACCTTTTCACAGGTACTCAGCTTGACGCCAACTGGGATTTCGGAATACCACCGGGTTATCTGTATTTCTTCAAGTACAGCTACAGCAGCTATAATAATTGGTATAATGAGACAAATCCCACTTTTGGTGGACAAGGTTATATCGAATGTGACCATAACACCGGTCCATTGTTCTACCATATGTTTGAGCAGTTCAGCCCTTCAATGCCAAGCGATTCGGTTGGTGCTCTCGACCTCTATCAGAACATGACTACCAATATGGAGTCGTTCCCTGTAATTCACGACTGCTTGGGTATCACTATTATGAACCACCAGTTCATGCTGTATGGTGCCGACAGTGAGGACGATGACTGCCAGGATATTCGTGACTTGATGTTCTTTGTCCCTGACTATCGTATGCTTAAGGATGATCATCGTGATCCAGGCGCTTACGTGCAGCAATATTTGAACTACAACCAGGATTATAAGCCAACTATGGGTCTGTTTGTAATCAAGCAGAATCCTATCACTGGTGAGCAAACCGCTTACAATGGCAACGATAATAACTACAAGTTGCATCTCACTTGGGATTCTAACCTTCTTGATTTCTTGCCAGGCGAGGATGGCATGTACACTCTCTATCGTGTAATCACTAATCCTGATGGTACCAAGACTTACCAGGCAGTAGGTGAGTTTAATCCTAACACATTTGAGTATTATGACAATATTCCTATGCAGCAGAATGGTCAGCAGGTGACCTACGTTGTTCAAGGTCAGGATGTGGGCCACTTCTTGAGCCTGCAGATGTCGAACGAGGAGAGCTTCATCATCCCAGGTCTCGACCGTGCCGAGCAGTTGCGCATCGCTCTTAACAGCGACTACTACTTCAGCCGTTACGATGCAGCAGATCAGACCAACAATTACTCTAACTCGCTTATTGCAAACAATACCATTGGTACTAACGTGAAACCACAGTATATCGAGAATGGTAGCCAGTTCAAGTTCTGGCGTGCTACTATCGATGCTCAGACTGGTAATGTAACTACTCCTGCCGAGCCATTTGTAGTAGCCGAGGTTAGCAACTGGAACGCAGCTAGTGGCGGTACACTTACCTACAAGGATTGGAATGACCAGACCGACTTCAGCTCTAAGCTTTACGGCCATGGTTATCACGCAAATCCAACCACTTCTACTATCTCGGTTGCTAATGGCGAGGTTGTATTTGATGGCTTGAAGCTTTATGATAACTTCAGTGTTAGCGTTGCCGACAACACTCATCCAGCACAATATGTTTACTATGTAACTCTGCACACTGCTGTACCATTTGACCTTGGAACCAACAACGTTCCTGACATTGCAACATGGCAGAACGGTAAGACATTTGTTTACTTTGAGGCCTACACCAACTGGACAGACGTTTGCGCTTGGGCTTGGGATACCAACAATAATGACTATAACTACACCGGTGGTAATTGGCCTGGTCAAGCAATGGAACTTGTTGGCACTCATGGCACCAACTACGTTTATCGCTGGGCTATTCCTCAAGGAAATGGAGCTCCTAACAAGATTATCTTCAACTGGAATGACAACGGTCGCCAACAGACTGGTAATTTAGATTTCGCCAATGGCGGATATTACACTACAAGTGGTCTTGTTAGCGTAATCAACACAAGTCAGGATGCTCGCAGTAACACCGTTAGTGTTCCTGTTTACAAGACTGAGATGGTGATGAACCCCATCAGTGCAGACGTTGTTGAGAATGATGTTACTCACGCAGCTCCTGCAACTACCAAGTTCCAGCTTGATGCTCAATACAGCAGTCGCAGTGAGATTCTTGGTTATTACATCTATCGCTGGGCCGACGGTGAGACTGCAGCCACTGCACGATCAATCTATGAATCTAATGGCGATGACTCGTCTCCACAAGGTCAGGCAGGTAACCAGGGTACTTACTACACCGTGGCTATGAACACCGACTTCACTGGCAGAACTGAGAACTTCGGTTCTAACCTTGCTGATGTTACCGCTTCTTTCGAGGATAACTATATGGTAAATGAGGCTGAGGATGGTGACACTTACACTTACGCTCCTGTAGTAGAGCTCTTCGCTCCAATTCAGGCAGTAGAGCTTCCAAGTGGTGCTGACCGTACAGATTACAACACCTACGGTGGTCCACAGCAGATGACTGCTGGTGGCGTGGTTGAGGTAAGTGTTATTAAGACTCAGAACACTACCGATGGCAATACTTGGACTGCTAATGGCAAGAATTACAATTATTACAATGTTTCTCTTGATGTGACCAAACTTGACCTGCCCGATGGTTATGAAGTTGCTAAGGTTCGCGCTTGGCGTAAGATTGACAGCCAGTATCTTGGTGAGAAACCTGGCGGCGGCTATGAGGGACGTTTGAATCTCGATGCCAACGGCGAGTACAAGTTCATCGAGCATGCATCATGTGCTGAGGGTGAGGAACTTGGTAGTGCTGGTACTAACGGTGTCTTTGAAGGAACATTTGGTGCTGTGACGCTCGGTAACGGCGAGACAATTCCTATGGAGTTTGTTGTTCGTGTTTATTTCACCAAGTCGGTAAGTGGTTCTAAGGCCGCTGATCCTGACGGTGATTACTACATCGCAGAATATACCATCAGCGACGAGCTCAAGAGCGACACTCCAACCAGCATCTTCGGTGTCGAGTCTTATCGCATTGTTGAAAGCGTGAAGTATATCAACGCTGCTGGCGTTGAAAGCGATACACCTTTCAAGGGCGTGAACATTATGGTTACTCGCTACAGCGATGGTTCTGTTAGTACAATGAAAGTTCTGAAATAAAAAGTTTTAGATAAATTTTTTAGAATGTGATTCAAGGGGGCAGCATTAAGCTGCTCCCTTGAATTGTTTTATACTCTTAAGATTGAGGATGTTGAAGTTTTTTTGTTAATTTTGCAAGCTAGAAGTTCTAGAAATTCTAGTATTTCTAGATTTACTAGTTTTTCTAGACGTTATTGTGATATTGTTTTTATAATTAGTAATATGGCTCAAGATAAGGATTATTCGGTGCTGCGTCCTCAGGCAAACTGGAATGAGCTGTGGTTTTATCAGAAGGCTGTGGTTCTGTATCAGTTGACTTGTGTGTTCACTCGCCGTTTCCTTCCTGCTCATGGCGACCGCACTGTTGACCAGATGATTCAGGCAGCCCGTTCAGGCAAGCAAAACATTGTGGAGGGCTTGGCTGATGGTGTGGCATCAATGGAGAGTGAGCTGAAATTGCTGAACTATGCTCGTGGCAGCATTCAGGAGCTTAGAGAGGATTATGAAGATTATCTCACTCGTAATGGCTTGTGCAAGTGGTCGCAAACGCATTCTCGTTATGAATCGATGTTGGCCTATTGCCGTTCTCATAATCGACTTGAGGACTACAGCCCTTATTTTGAACGTTGGAGCGATGAGGAGATGGCAAATATCGCAATTACACTGGCGCACATGGTGGATAGAATGATGACAACCCATCAAGGCAATACAGAAAAGGATTTTGTCTCAAGTGGAGGAATTAGAGAACGTATGACTCGTGCCCGAATTGATTACCGAAATAAGAGCAAAAAGGAATAGTGGTTGCTAGAGGTTCTATACCTTTTACGATTTCTAGAATTTCTAGTGTTTCTAGATTTGCTAGAACTTCTAGAGATTCTAGTTAAAAAATAACGATTTATAACTGATAACTAAAAACTTTTTCGTACCTTTGCACGATTTTTAGAAATAGCTATTTTTTATATAAATTATTTTAGATGTTAACACCTACTAAGAAAACCATCGTATTGGGTGACGGACGTGAGATCACCCTTGAAACAGGAAAGCTTGCCAAGCAAGCCGATGGAGCAGTTGAATTGCGCTTCAACAACACCATGTTGTTAGCGACCGTTGTTTCGGCGAAAGACGCCGAGGAGGGTGCCGACTTTATGCCCCTCACAGTTGAATACAAGGAGAAATATTCTTCTTTCGGACGTTTCCCTGGCGGCTTCACCAAGCGTGAAGGTCGCGCCAGCGATTATGAGATTTTGACAGCACGCCTCGTGGACCGCGTGCTTAGGCCATTGTTCCCTTCGAACTATCATGCCAACACTATCGTCCACATTTTGATGTTCTCGAGCGACGGCGCCGATTGCCCCGACGCTCTCGCCGGCCTTGCAGCCAGCGCTGCTATCGCAGTGAGCGATATTCCCTTTGAGGAACCTATTAGTGAGGTGCGTGTGGCACGCATCGACGGCAACTTCGTTATCAACCCAACCTTCGAACAACTCGAAAACGCTGACATGGAATTGATGGTAGGTGCTACTTACGACAATATTATGATGGTTGAGGGTGAGATGGACGAGGTTCAGGAAGAAGACCTTATTGCAGCTCTGAAGTTTGCTCACGACGCTATCAAGCCCATGTGCCTCGCACAGAAGGAGCTCGCCGAGCAGCTTGGCGTTACCAAGCGTGAGTACTGCCACGAGGTAGACGACGAGGAAATCAAGGAGCGCGTACGCAAGGAGTGCTATCAGCCCTGCTACGACATTGCCAAGGCTGGCAACGCCGACAAGCACTGGCGTAATGACAGCTTCGACAAGATTGAGGAAGATTTCATCGAGACCATTCCTGAGGAGGAGCGTGAGGAGAAGACTCCAATGATCAAGCGTTATTTCCACGATGTTCAGCGCGATGCTGTTCGCCGCGTGATTCTCGATGAGGGAATCCGTTTGGACGGCCGCAAGACTACTGAGATTCGCCCCATTTGGTGCGAGACCGACTATGTTCCCGGCCCTCACGGAAGCGCTGTATTCACCCGTGGTGAGACTCAATCTCTGGCTACAGTGACATTGGGAACCCGTCTTGACGAGAAGCTTATCGACGACGTGCTCACACGCCGCAACGAGCGCTTCTTGCTCCACTATAACTTCCCCGCCTTCTCTACTGGCGAGGCTCGTGCTCCACGTGGCGTTAGCCGCCGCGAGATTGGTCACGGAAACTTGGCACACCGCGCCCTCAAGCGCATGTTCCCCGATGACTTCCCCTACACTTGCCGCATCGTGAGCGACATCCTCGAGAGCAATGGCTCATCGTCGATGGCAACCGTGTGCGGTGGCACATTGGCTTTGCTCGATGCCGGTGTTAAGATGAAACGTCCCGTGGCAGGTATTGCTATGGGTCTCATCACCGACGAGGGCAATGTTAAGCATGCCGTGCTGAGCGACATTCTGGGCGACGAGGATCACCTGGGCGACATGGACTTCAAGGTGACAGGTACCGTGAACGGTATCACCGCCACTCAGATGGATATCAAGTGTGACGGACTTCCCTACGAGATTCTGGAGCAGGCACTGCGCCAGGCTCGCGACGGCCGCCTTCACATCCTCAATATCATCAACGAGACAATTCCTGAGCCACGCGAGGATTACAAGCCTCACGTTCCACGCATCGTTTCGATGACCGTAGACAAGGAGTTCATCGGTGCTATCATTGGCAAGGGTGGCGAGGTTATCCAAGGCATCCAGGAGGAGACTGGTGCTACTATCGCTATCGATGAGATTGACGGCAAGGGCGAAATCGAAATCTCGGCTGCCAACAAAGACAGCATCGAGGCTGCCGTTGAGCGTATCAAAGCCATCATCGCTGTACCCGAGGAGGGAACTATCTACACAGGTCCAATTAAGAGCATCCTTGAGTTTGGTGCTTTTGTTGAGTTCATGCCTGGTAAGGAAGGTTTGCTCCACATCAGCGAGATAAGCTGGGAGCGCCTAGCCGATATGGAGGCCAGCGGTCTGCACGAGGGCGACGAGGTGACTGTGAAGCTCATCGAGATTGATAAGAAGACTGGCAAGTTCCGCCTGTCGATGCGTGCTCTGCAAGACAAGCCTGAGGGCTATGAGGAACGTCGCAATGGTGGTAACGGCAATCGTCCACGTGGCAACGGCAATGGCCAGCGCAACGGCTTTGCCCCCCGCCGCAATGGCAATGGCCCCCGCCGCAATGACAACCGTGGTCCCCGTCGCGACAACCGTAACAACGACCGTCGCCGCGATGACCGTAACGATCAGAGCTACGAAGACTAAACACTAAGTGTTAAGTTTCAAGTTTTGGGCTTGACACTTTAGGACTTATTACAAAAATATCTCCCTTGCTGCACATTAAGGCGGCAAGGGAGTTTTTTTGTTGATATATCGTTTTAAGCCTTGAGGGCGAGTGCGGCTGAAATGAACTCGTCGTTAGGCATGTCATAAGGGAGCCAATGAATGGGTGTGCCGCGGCGTTCCATGCCACGAAACCAAGTCATTTGTCGCTTTGCGAACTGGTGGATTGCGGTCTCGAGCTGGGTGAACATTTCGTCATAGGTAAGCCCGCCGATGACGTGAAGAGTTATGTATTTATATTCAAGGCCGTAGTAGATGAGGTCTTCGGGTTTTATGCCGCTATCGATGAGACGACGAACTTCGTCTACCATGCCTGCGTCGAGTCGTGCCTTGAGTCGCTCGGTGATACGGTGGCGGCGAGTGTCGCGGTCAATGTCGATGCCAATGACTACAGCATCGGTGAGCGGATGCGGCTCGGTCTTTGCCTTGAGGTGCGGATTATCATGGTAGTACATAGCAATCTCAATGGCTCGGATGGCACGCTTGCAGGTGTCGATGTCGCTGTTGTTGCGCAGCGTCTTGTATCGCTTGAGGATGACGGTGAGTTCATCAAGGCTCTTGGTGCTCAATTCTTCGCGAAGTTCCTTATTCTCAGGTACTGGTGGCAGTGCAATGCCCTTCACAACGCTCTCGACATACATTCCTGTTCCACCACACAGGACTATGGGTTTGTTACGGTTTGTGATGTCGTCGTAACAAGCCTGGTAGTCGCGCAAGTACTCATAGAGATTGTACTTGTAGCCTGCGGGGCAGATGTCTATCATGTGGTAAGGCACGTCGCCATACTCGTCGAGGTCCTTTCCAGTGCCCAAGTCCATGCCACGGTAGAGCTGGCGAGAGTCGGCGCTGATGATTTCGCCGCCAATCGCCCTAGCAAGTGCTACTGCCTTGCCAGTCTTGCCTGAAGCTGTGGGACCGGTGATGATGAACATAGTGAAATTGTCAATTCTAGAAATTCCAGAGTGTTTAGAGATACTAGATATTCTAGATTATTTCAAATTTTGGTCAAAAAAGTTAAGGACTCGCTGGTAGAGTGGGAGGCGGACACCGCAGCCGTTGATGCTGTGGTTCATGTTAGGATAGACCATCATGTCGAACTGCTGGTTCTCGCTGTTTAGCTTGGCAACGTACTGCATGGAATTTACGATGCGCACATTGTCGTCGGCACTGCCGAACATGAGCAGCAACTTGCCCTTGAGTTTGCCAGTTAGGTCGAGCGGCGCATAGTTGTAGCCATTGGGGTTCTCCTGTGGAGTGAGCATGAATCGCTCGGTATAGATGCTGTCGTAGAACTTCCATGAAGTTACGGGAGCGATTGCCACACCGCATGCATAGCAGCTGTCGTCTTGAGACATCGCCATAAGCGTCTCAAAGCCGCCGAAGCTCCATCCCCAGATGCCGATGCGATCGGCGTCGACGTAGGGTTGCTCTGCCATGTAGCGTGCTGCTGCGAGCTGGTCCTCGGTCTCATACTTGCCCAGATTGAGGTAAATGGCTTTGAGGTATTCCTTGCCCTGGCCACCAGTGCCGCGTCCGTCAACACAGGCAATGACATAGCCTTGCATAGCGAAATATTCCTCCCATTCCATCTTCCACTTGTTGAGCACCTGCTGAGAGTTGGGCCCGCTGTACTGCGACATAATGCAGGGGTATTTCTTTGATGGGTCAAAATCCACAGGTTTGATGATGTAGCCGTTCATTTTGTCGCCATTGTCATTGTACATGGTGAAGAACTCGCGGCGTGGAATCTCGTTGGATGTGTATTTCTCGGCATATTTTTCGTTCAGCTGCAAATCGCGAACTTTTTTGCCGTCGATACTGTAGAGTACGAACTGGTCGGGCGTAGTGGCATCGCTGAAGCGGCGTATGTAATAGGTGAAATCGCTGTTGAACGAAGCGCTGTAGGTGCCGTTGCCGTCAACAAGCTCCTTAATCTCACCAGTGATGTCGTTAGCGCAGCGTATAGTGCGGTTGAGGGCGCCTTTGTTGGTTTGGAAGTAAAACAATTTATTTGCTTCGTCATAACCGTAATAAGCTGTCACGTCATAATCTCCGCTTGATATTTGCTTAAGGAGTTTGCCCAAATAATTATATTTATAAAGGTGAGTGCGTCCATCGCGGTTGCTCTTGACAACAAAGAAACCATCATAGTATTTCACGCCAGTGACCACGTCCTCGTCAATCCACATGTCGCTGTGTTCGTCATATACTTCCTCAGACGTACCCGTAGCGGGGTCGACGGCATAGATGTTCATGCGTGTTTGGGCACGGTTCTCTTTCACCACCATGAGAGTGGGATAGGGCTGCTTGCCAAATTGGATATCGGGCACATAGTCCTCCTCGCCGAGTGGCAGCTCAATCTTGCTGAGTGTGCCGTTGTGTGTGTCGTAGCAGTGCACGCTCACCACCGAGTTGTGCTCACCTGCAGCGGGATACTTGTAGTCGTAACGTCCCGGGTGGATGGCATAGTCAGGGTTGGGGCGGCACTCGCCCTCGTAAAGCTCCATCGAACACATAGGTACCTGTGACTCGTCAAAGCGGATGAACGCCAAATATCGACCATCGGCACTCCAGGTAAAGGTGTTGAGCACACCGAACTCTTCTTGATATACCCAATCGGGAACAGCGTTGATGATTTCGTTCTTCTTACCATCGGTGGTGACGGTAGCAGTCGATCCGTTGGCGAGATTCTTGATATAGACGTTATTATCCTTGACATAAGCCACCTGGCTGCCATCGGGCGAGAGTGTTGCGATTTCTTCGCCGCCTTTATCAGATAACGGAGTCAAAGTGTTGTCCTTTATATTATAAATATAGTGGTTGGCAGTGTAGGAATAGCGGTAGATGGGATTGCTGTTATTCCACAACAAGATGCTCTTCTCGTCGTTCGACATGGTATATCCATCCCATGATGCGATAGTGTTGTTGGGTATTTTGGCGTTGTCAAAGAAGGTAGTAACGTCTTTTTCCTTTTTGTAACTGTACTTCTTTATCATCGTTCCCTCGTTGTTGAACTGGTAGTAGTATCGTCCGTCGAGAGCTGGTTGACTGGAGGGGATACCACGAACTCGTGCTCCGCCGAGCACAAAGTCATCTAACTCAAAAGCACTGGTTACAGAGCAGCAAAGCAAGGCTACTATCACTGGGAAAAATAATTTCTTCATATCGATATCTGGTTTAGTTTTGTGCAAAATTAGTGTAAGTCGAATGAAATACAAAATAAATGAGGTACGAATTTGTTTTTATTTCTGAGACATACTGGATTTCTTAAATTTAGGACTTAGAATTTTAAAAACTAGAAAAGCGCTCGAGAGAGCGCTTTTCGTGAAAATATGAGTTAGAGTAATTACTCTTGGGTGTAGATTGCTGCTTCTTTGGGAGTGAAGTTATTGATGAACTTGACATTTGCGGCGAGGCGTGCCTCGGCATAACGCACGTAGGCTTCGGCCGACTGCTTGAAGAGTTCAGGAGCCTTACTTGCGTCGTAGCAGAGCAGGTAGCTCATAATGGTCCAAGCTGCCATCTCCACCATGCGGCGTGCGTGGAATGTGATGTAGTCGGAATTGTCGAATGACTTAACCTTCTCAACGGCTTCCTCATAGGCTGCCATCATCTTGTCGATGCGTGCTTTGAGTGAAGCCATATCGTCGCTGTACTGACCCTGGGCATACTCCTTCATCTGTGCCAAATAAGTGCCTGTGGTGACGTGACGGATTGCAGCAACCACCTGCAACTGAGTAGTACCCTCGTAGATGTTCATGATGCGGGCGTCACGATAGAGGCGCTCACAGGTATAGTCGCGCATAAAACCGCTGCCGCCGTGAATCTGGATGCAATCGTAGGCAGTTTGGTTTGCATATTCGCTCGACGAAGCCTTCGAAAGCGGTGTGAAGGCATCGGCAAGACGGTTGTAGCGCTTCATTTCGGCACGCTCCTCAGGAGTGAGCTGACGCTCGCGTGAAATCTGCTCCCAAATCTTGTAGACGTCGACAAAACGAGCTGTCTCATAAAGGATTGTGCGCGCTGCGTCGAGTTTAGCCTTGATATTGGTAAGCATCTCGGCAACAGCTGGGAAGGTGATGATTGCCTGACCAAACTGCTCGCGACTGCGGGCATAGTCGAGAGCCTCATTGTAGGCTGCCTGGCACAAACCCACACTCTGTGCAGTGATACCAAGGCGGGCACCATTCATAAGCGACATTACATACTTGATGAGTCCCAATCGGCGTGAGCCACACAACTCGGCTTTGGCGTTCTTGAATACTAGCTCGCAAGTTGGGCTCCCGTGGATACCCATCTTGTCCTCGATGCGACGCACGTTTACGCCACCATTGCGCTTGTCGTAGATGAACATCGAGAGGCCGCGTCCATCCTTGCTGCCCTCTTCGCTGCGTGCGAGCACCAGATGGATGTCGCTGTCACCGTTGGTGATAAATCGTTTCACACCATTGAGTCGCCAAGTGCCATCATCATCCTCAGTGGCCTTGAGCATCACACTCTGGAGGTCGCTACCGGCATCGGGTTCGGTGAGGTCCATAGACATTGTCTCGCCGTTGCACACGCGAGGGATGTAACGCTCGAACTGATCCTCGTCGCCAGCCTCAAAGAGGGTGTCGATGCAGCTCTGGAGGCTCCAAATATTCTGGAAACCGGCATCGGCCTGAGCAATCATTTCGCTCATCATCGAGAAGGTGACATTTGGTAGGTTTAAGCCGCCGTACTTGCGAGGCATTGAAACGCCATAAAGGCCTGCTTTGCGAGTGACGTCGAGGTTTTCCTGAGTCTTGCTGGCATAATCCACACGTCCGTTGGCATGATGTGGTCCTTCCTTGTCAACGCTCTCGGCATTGGGGGCGATGGTCTCGGCAGTTATTTCACCTGTAATCTCGAGAATCTTGTCGTAAGAGTCGATAGCATCCTCGTAGTCGACGGGAGCATAGTCATACTCCTGACTCTGAGTATAGTCGCGCTCTTTCATGCCCACGACCTTCTCCATCAAGGGATGACGCAGGTGATACTGCAGAGCTTTATTGTCTTTATAGAAATTAGCCATTTTATTTAGAGTTTTTCTTGTAATACTTGATTAGTTTGGGGATAACCTCCTCGAGGTCGCCTGTGATAACGTAGTCGGCTATGGTGTTGATGGGGGCGTTGGGGTCGTTGTTGATAGAGATGATGATAGAGCTCTCGTTCATGCCCGCAACATGCTGAATCTGTCCCGAAATACCGCAAGCGATATATAGCTTGGGGCGTACGGTAACACCAGTTTGACCAATTTGACGCTCATGCTCGCAGAATCCAGCATCGACAGCGGCGCGGCTTGCGCCCACTTCTCCGCCAAGCACATCGGCGAGTTGGAAGATGAGGTCGAAATTCTCTTTGCTACCTACACCGTAGCCACCAGCTACGATGATGGGTGAGTTTTTGATGTTGATTTTTGATTTCTCCACCTCACGGTCAATAATCTTGACGATAAAGCTAGCAGGGTCAACATATTTGTCTGCATCGAGGTTGATGACCTCGCCACGGTAGTTGGGATCGAAAATCTCTTTCTTCATCACGCCTTCGCGCACGGTAGCCATTTGTGGACGGTGCTCGGGGTTGACGATGGTTGCAACGATGTTTCCGCCAAAAGCTGGACGAATCTGATAAAGCAAGTCCTTATATTCAGTCTTGCTGATGGGGTCGGTGTGGTCGCCAATCTCCAATGCGGTGCAGTCGGCGGTAAGACCGCTGGTGAGACACGACGAAACGCGTGGACCCAGATCACGGCCAATCACGGTGGCACCCATCAAGCAGATTTGAGGTTTGATTTCCGTGAATAGGTTTATTACAATAGAAGAGTGGGGGAGTGATGTGTAAGGATAGAGGCGCTTGTCCTCAACCTTGTAAACCACGTCAACACCATAGGGGAACACTTGGTCCTCAACACCGTTGAGTTTGTCGCCGAGGATAAGAGCCTCGAGCTTCACATCCAAGCGAGTGGCTAGGGTGCGTCCTTTGGTCAACAACTCCAGACTGACGTCGGCAATACGACCGTCGTCAAACTCGCAGTAAACTACTAAATTATTATTGTCGTTCATAGTCTTCAAAATTAGATTGTTAACCAATGATGTGGTCGGCTATGAGTTCTTGCACGAGACCTTCGAGTTGGGCTTCGTCGCTGCCCTCGATGGCCTTACTTTCCTTAGCCTGGAACACAACGTTTACCACAGTCTTAACCTTAGTGGGCGAACCTTTCATACCAATCTGGTTAGGGTCGGCCTCAATGTCGGCAACACCCCACTCACGAATGTTAAGGTAAGGACGAGCCTCGATGAGCTTTTGGCGCTCCTCGCTCAGCTGAGCCTTCTCACTTGGAGTGACTGCATATTTGTACTTTTGAATCAACTTGGCGTTGCGTGGACGGCAAGCGTCGGCACTGCCGTTGACAGTAACCACCAGAGGCAGCGGGCAGGTAACGGTTTCAAAGCCGTTCTCAATGCGGCGCTTGATTGTTGCGATGCCGTTTTCTACCTTAACGCTCTCGGCATAAGTGACTTGTGGCAAATCAAGCTTTTCGGCAATCTGTGGACCTACCTGAGCGGTATCGCCATCAATAGCCTGGCGTCCACCAACGATTATGTCCACCTTGTCGAGGTGACGGATGGTCTGCGCTAGCGAATAGCTTGTCGCAAGGGTGTCGGCGCCACCCAATGGGCGGTCGGTAAGTACCACGCCGTCGTCACCGCCGCGATACAGGCTCTCGCGTACCATCTCGGCACTGCGAGGCAATCCCATTGTCACGAGCGTGATTTTCGAACCAGGATGAGCATCCTTGAGCTGAAGCGCTTGCTCAAGCGCATTCAGATCTTCGGGGTTGAAAATTGCGGGAAGTGCGGCACGGTTGATGGTGCCATCGGCCTTCATCGCATCTTTACCCACGTTACGAGTGTCTGGCACTTGTTTTGCCAGCACAACGATATTCAAACTCATAGAATCAAATGTTTGATTAATATTACTTTGTTGTTTTATACTCTTTTATGTGCAATACTATGGGGCATAGCCACCTATAAAAACGTGCAAAAGTACACATTTCCCCCCACACAGCAAAACTTTGCACCCTTATTATATATTATTAAGATAATTAAGAAATATATTAATAAGGTTTGATAAGCTATACAATTAGTGCGCAAGGTGAAGTCCAGTCATCTGCTCAGGGGTGACGAAACTGTATCCATGCTTTTTCAGTATCTTGATAAGTTCAGGTAGCCGTTCATAAAAACCTTTAGGACGACGACTGTCTTTGCCTAAGTGAATCATTAGAAAATGCCCGTTGAGAGAATGTTGCTTTTCCCAATTCATGATACTGTTCCACAGCCATTTGTTGTCTCGGTAATACTTGAGTCCTATCCATGTATAATCATTGTTGCTTTGGGTGCCGGGAGTGTAATTTATCACTTGTAAACCCAGTTCTCTTGCCCATGATGCATGGCGTGAATTATACCACTCATAGGGCGGGATGAAGTAAGGGGAATTCTCGGGCGTGATACCAAAAGGCGCCATCGTGGCATAGGCCTGCTTAAGGTCGTCGATGAATTCGTCATGAGTCACCAGTGAGGAATCTCGGTCGTTCCATGGACACAGCACTTGATGTTTATAACCATGACAAGATACATAGTGCCCGTCTTCAACAAGGCGCGTTACAATGTCGGGGAACGTCGAGAAGAAGTGTCCAGTAAAGAAAAATGCTCCTTTCACATTGTTTTTCTTCAGTGTAGAAATTATTGTTTGGGCACCTGTTGCAAGACTGTCGGCTGTAAATACAAGGCATATGTTTTTGACGCTTGGATTGCCCTGCACTATACCTCCTTCGTCATAGATATTATTATCAATTTCGTATGCTGCCTCACCTCTGCCTTCCATCTCGTAGGTTGAAAGTGGAAACGTGAGTGACGCTGTGCCGTCCATGGTGGGCTCGTTTGTGCTGTAGTCATGGGTGTTGTCGTGATAGACTACGTCTCCGGGTTGGAAGTCATTGTAAGCATTAGCTATTACATGGGGCATATCCTCATTAAGATTCACACCTTTGAGACTGTTGAAGATAGTGGCATAAACTGGGCCATCGACCAGCCCTCCGGTAGGGATTCCCACATTTTGGAACACCCAGTTGCTGTGTGTGGCGTGGGGATAGACTCCTCCCTTGGGAAGTTCAACAATCATGCTAGTGCCCCACGGGTTGCACCCGAAGAGCCAGTCGCGTAAAGAACCTTCCATTTCTTCAAACTGACGGTCGCCTGTTAGCTTGCGGTAGAGTATGCACTGTGTGAGTAATGCCGTGGTGAGGTTGTTGCTGCACCATATTCCCGGCACTCCCCAGTAAAACGGATGATTAAGGGCTCGTGCTCTCTGCTCCACACGCTCAATTCCTGTCTTGAGGTTTCGGATGAACTCGTTGCACAGCCTGATGTTGTTACCTGCCATTGCCGCCACTTGATAGTGCCCCATGTTCATGAACGGATACCATTGATAGTGACGTGCACTGTCGGCGCCCATCCACGGCGTTACCGGCTCACGTCGTCCATATTCCACTGCCTGTGTGAGATATTTTTTGTCGCCAGTGAGTCTATATAGCTCAATGGCCCCAAGTTCCATGTCGTCTGCCCAGTTGTCTTCCTCATAGATATACGGGGATACTACGCTCACCGTCTGCGTGTTTCCGGGCATGTCGATACCCACTTGAAACGCATCGGTTGCCTTATCCTGGATTTTGAGTGCAAAGTCGGGATAGAAGGGTTTCAATATTTGGCTTCCCAAGGCAAAGTCACTGGCAAATTTTCCTGCTGTGCTGGCTCCGCCCATAGTTGCATTGAGAAACTTGCCACGTTGTTGAGGCTTGCCGTTAACATAATATACCGGTCGACCATTGTTTGGTCCCCAGCCATAGTCGGCGGGGTCGTCCTTGGGCATCTTTGTGCCGATATGGTCTCGGTCATCGCCAATTTGGTTATAGATTTCGCTCTTTTCTGGGTTCATGCGGTTAAGCCAGTCAAGTCCCCACATGATTTGGTCCACGATGTCGGGAATACCGTTGGCACCTTTATCACCATTGGCATCAAAATGGTCGGTAAATGCCAAGGGGTTTTGCTGATAGGCAAACATCATTTGATAGATAGCATTGGCAGTGGTTGTGGTGTATTGCAGTAAGTCGGCAGCATCATGCCATCCACCGCGCTCATCTATGCGCTGCCCCTCCTTGGTTGGATGGTAGCGTACATAAGCATCTTTGGTGTGACAACTGTCGTGTTGAAATGGATTATAGCCGCACTGCTGTTGCCTCATGTAGTTTAGCACAAAATCGGCAGTGCCATTATAGACAGCTCCGTTGATGGCAAAGATGTGCGATGTGGTTTTCCCTACACGAATGAAATATGAACCTTGTCGTTGAAAGTCGCTGAAATTCAGTCTACAGGTATATTTCATATATTGTAAAGGCGCTGTTGCACGAACTTGTTGCGAGTGATATGCTACCTTTCCCGTAAAAGCGTCAATCAGTTCAAAATATTCGACCGTTGTTGGATCGTTGCTCATAAATACTGCCACCTTGGTGGCATGAGGCAGATATCCCAGCTGATTGATGCGAATCCATTCGCCAGCATTGGCCATAGTCACCATTGCAATTGACAATAGAAGTGTTATTATGCAATTTCTCATCATAGAAACAATTGTTAATGACACAAAGATAACGCATTTTGACCGAAACTTTCAAAAAAAACACTGCTTTTTGCAGTAAAACAAGAGAATTTGAACTTCCTTTTTTCATGTTCCTGATACTTTTAAAGCTTTTGGGATTGTGGGTTTGAAGAAAAGTATTAAATTTGCACAATAATCTTGAAAACAACTATTACTAATTTTATAAACCATTTTATGAAGAAAAAATTAATTGCCGCTGCTGTAGTGGCATTGGCATCAACAAGTATTGCTATGGCACAGAACAGCAATTTCAATTACAACGTGGACCGCTTTGCCGACATTGAGGTTTTGCGCTATCAGGTCCCAGGTTTTGACGACTTGAGCTTGCAGCAGAAGAAGTATGTTTACTATCTTACCGAGGCAGCTCTCCAAGGTCGTGACATCCTTTTTGACCAGAATGGCAAGTACAATCTGGTTGTTCGTCAAGTACTCGAAGCTATGTACACTGGATACAATGGCGACCGCTCGAGTGCCGATTTCAAAGGCCTTGAGAAGTACTTGAAGCAGGTGTGGTTTGGCAATGGCATCCATCACCACTATTCTCAGGACAAATTTGTGCCTGAGTTCTCTCAGGAGTTCTTTGATGCTGAGTACAAGAAGCTGCCACTTGAGAAACTTCCCATCCAATCGTGTGACAAGTGCTCACAGGAGAAGAAGTGTGACAAGGCCAACGAGCTGCTTGCTCTTCTTGACAAGGTGATTTTTGACCCCACTTTCATGGCTAAGAGGGTTAACCAAGCCGACGGCGAGGATTTGATTCTCACCAGTGCCAACAACCTCTATGAGGGCGTTACCCAGCAGGAAGTTGAGGACTACTACAACGCATTGAAAGACCCCAACGACGAGACACCGATTTCTTATGGCCTTAACTGCAAGGTGGTGAAGGAGGACGGCAAAGTTGTTGAAAAACAATACAAAATTGGCGGGCTTTACAGCAAAGCTATCGTAAATATCGTATATTGGCTTCAAAAGGCTGCCAGTGTTGCCGAGAACAGCGCTCAGAAGGCTTATATAGCCAAACTTATCGAGTATTACACTACTGGTGATCTCAAGGCATTTGACGACTACAGTATCATGTGGGCTGAAGAGACCAATGGTGATGTTGACTTCATCAACGGCTTTATCGAAAGCTACGGTGATCCTCTAGGTATGACTGCCAACTGGGAGAGCATTGTGAACTTCCGCAACACCGAGGCATCGACCCGCACCTCGCTTATCAGTGAGAATGCACAGTGGTTTGAGGATCACTCACCAGTTGATCCACGCTTCAAGAAAGAGAACGTGAAAGGTGTTAGTGCCAAGGTTATCACCGCCGCCATTCTTGCCGGCGACAGCTATCCTTCTACTCCAATCGGCATCAACTTGCCTAACAGCAACTGGATTCGAGCTGCTCACGGCTCGAAGTCGGTGACTCTGGAGAACATCACTGATGCTTATGATGAAGTTGCTAGCGGAACTGGTTTCAACGAAGAGTTTGCCTATAGCGATGTTGAGGTACAGCTTATGAAGAATTACCTCACTCTCGCCGACAAGCTTCACACCGACCTTCACGAGTGCTTAGGTCATGCAAGCGGTCAGTTACTTCCAGGTGTTGACCCCGATGCACTCAAGGCTTATGGCGCAACCCTCGAAGAGGCTCGTGCCGACCTTTTCGCACTTTACTATTTGGCCGATCCTAAGCTTATCGAACTTGGCATCTTCCAGTCGCCCGACACCTACAAGGCCGAATACTACAAGTATATCATGAACGGTTTGATGACTCAGCTCACTCGCATTGAGCCAGGTAAGGACATTGAAGAGTCGCACATGCGCAATCGCAAGCTCATCAGTGAGTGGTGCTACCAAAAGGGCAAAAAGGCTAAGGTGATTGAGTATGTTTATAACAAGAAAGCAGGCAAGACCTATATCAAGGTTAATGACTATCAAAAGTTGCGTGGTCTCTTCGCTGAGCTTCTTGCCGAGATTCAGCGCATCAAGAGTGAGGGCGATTATGAAGCCGGACGCAAACTTGTGGAGACCTATGGAGTAAAAGTTGATCCAAAGATTCATGCTGAGGTGCTCAAGCGCTATGAGGGGCTGAACATCGCTCCATACAAGGGCTTTGTGAACCCTGTTTATAATGTGGTTAAGGATGCAAATGGTGAAATAAAGGACATCACCATCAGCTACGACGAGAACTACATCGATCAGCATTTGCGCTATGGTCGCGACTATTCGCCACTGACTAAATAAGGTGGATTGGAGATCGAAGATCGAAGATTCTGAAACGAAATTTTGAACTAGATTCTCTAGATATAAAGATTGTCTAGGGAATCTAGTTTTTTATTAAACTATTTACTTTTATGTTGCAATCAATCAGGAAGGAGTTTTTTGCTTATCGCAATGGCGTTGTTGCCGAGCAATTGCGTGCTGCGGGTGACCCTCATCAGGTGATTATGGGATGTCAGCTGTCTGACGTGATAGCCATTGCTGGTCGCTATGAGAAAGATGTCCAGCTGGCACAGTCGCTGTGGGACGATATAAATCACCGCGAGTGCCGTTTGGCAGCGCCGATGCTGTATCCTGTTGAGGAATTTGAAATGGAAACTGCTATTGCATGGTGTGAAAGCGTGGAAAGCGAAGAGGTTGCCGACGTTCTTTGCCACCGCCTGCTGCGTCATCTCAAATATGCACCCAAGTTGTGGGGACAATTGCGCTCAAGCGACAACACTCTTGTGAAATACACAGCCTATCGCCTTCTGCTCAATCTTCTGTTAATGAATAGGATAGAGAAAACTGTAGAATTGCGTGCCATAGTCGAAAAAGAACATACAGCAGCACAGCCACCACTACGGCAACTGCTTGAAAGCATCACTGAGGAATTATGATGTATGGAAATCTCCATGTTTTTTGGGGATTTCGAGGGAATGTTGTACCTTTGTGGCGTGATTCTAATGAGTTTGGGGGTGCTACACCTTTTAGGCTCTTGTGATTCAATGTTTTTCTGAACTTGTTGTCATGAGTAGCTGGTGTGGCTGAGAACATACCCATGGAATCTGAACCGGGTAATGCCGGCGTAGAGAACAAAACTTATTAATACTTATTTTTTAGAAACGTAAATGAAGAAGACAATGCTTCTTGCTGCCGCCGGGATGTGCGGTAGCTTGTTGGCCACCGCACAAAAAGAGGTGGTCACTGACTCTGTGCAACTCCAGGAAGTGGAGGTGTTGGCAACACGTGCTTCGAGCAGTACACCTATTGCTTTCACCAATGTGACAGAAAAACAACTTGCAAACATCAATCTGGGCAAGGACATTCCCTTGCTGTTGTCATTTACTCCAAGCATGCTTTTCACCAGCGACGCTGGTGCTGGTGTGGGATACACCTCGATGCGCGTGCGCGGTACCGATGCTACTCGCATCAATATCACAATGAACGATATCCCTATGAATGATGCCGAGAGCCACAGTATCTACTGGGTGAATACTCCCGACCTCACCTCGTCGCTACGCGACATACAGGTGCAGCGAGGAGCTGGCACATCAACCAATGGCTCAGGAACCTTTGGCGGCAGTGTAAATATGCGTTCGCAGGAATTCTCGCCGATTCCTTTCAGTGAGATTTCGGGTTCTTACGGTTCGTTCAATACCAATAAGGAGACCGTGAAGTTTGGCACTGGACTAATGGGTAATCACTGGGCTTTTGACGGCCGTTTGTCGCACATCTCCAGCGACGGCTACCGTGACCGCGCCTCTTCGTCGCTGTTTGCCTACTATGCCCAAGTGGCATATGTCAACGACAATACCCAGCTGCGTTTCATCTCTTTTGGCGGCAAGGAAGACACCTACCATGCTTGGGACGGCATCAGCCGCAGCAAGCTCGAAAGTGACCGTAAATACAATCCAAATGGCGAAATCAAGCATGATGGCATTGTGACTGGTTTCTATAGTGACCAGAAGGACATTTACAAACAGTATCATTACCAATTGCTACTTGACCATAAGTTCAATTATCGTTGGAGGATCAATGCAGCTCTGCACTACACCGACGGTTATGGCTACTACCAGGAGTACAAGAACCTGCGCACGCTCAAGGAATATGGTTTGACTCCATTTGAATATAATGGCGAGATGGTGAAGAAATCAAATCTTGTGCGCAAGAAAATCGTTGACAGCGGTTTTGGTGGAGGATTGTTCTCACTGCATTACAACAACAGCCGTTTGGCAAGTGTGCTTGGCGTTAGTCTCAACACCTATGGTAACGACCATTATGGTCAAGTAATATGGGTAGAAAACTATATCGGAACTCTTGAACCTGACCATGAGTACTACCGCAACAAGGGAAAGAAGACCGATTTCAACATCTATTGGAAGAACAACTACACTATTTGGGAAGGACTGAGCGCATATCTCGATCTTCAGTTCCGCCACATCAACTACAAGATTGAAGGCGATAACGACAAATGGGACTGGACCGCCAGTCCCGAGCACTTGCAAGTGCTTGATGTTGATGAGAATTTCAGCTTTTTCAATCCAAAGGCAGGTCTTAACTGGCAAATAGACAGCAAGAACCGCATTTATGCCTCGTTTGCCGTTGCTCAGAAGGAGCCTACTCGCAACAACTACACCGACGGCCTCTTCCTCGAGCACCCTCGTGCCGAGAAGCTCTATGACTGGGAGGTAGGTTATGAGTTCAAGAGCAGCATATTCTCGGCTGGAGTAAACTTCTATTACATGAAATACAAAGACCAGCTCGTGCTCAATGGCAAACTCAATGAGATAGGCGAGCTGATGGCCGAGAATGTTCCTGACAGCTACCGTGCCGGCGTTGAACTTATGGCAGGAGTCAAATTCACAGACTGGTTGCGCTGGGACGTGAACGCAACCTTGAGCCGCAACATAATCAAAAACTATGTGGGCTATGTGAGCGATTATGACGACAATTGGGAGGAAATGTGGACTCAGACTGCCATTGAGAAAGGCAACACAACAATTGCATTCTCGCCAAGCGCTATCATCAATAGTGTGTTACAATTCAACTACAAGGGCTTTGGGGCTCAACTGCAGTCGCAATATGTGAGCCGTCAGTATCTCGATAACTTCGAAAGCAAGGAAGACTCTCTTGATCCTTATTTCATCAGCAATTTGGGTCTTGCTTACACGTTCAAATTGCCTTACATGAAGAAAATCACTGCTGGAGTGACAATCTACAACTTGTTCAACAAAGAGTATGAGAACAACGGCTATGCTCAGACTGCGGCCATATACAAAGACGGAAACAAGAACAATCAGCCTACCTTGAGCAGCGATCCACGCTTCTATCCAATGGCAGGCACCAATGTGCTCGCACATCTTACCTTGATGTTCTAACAAGATGCAATCTATAGACTGGATAAGGGTAATTGATATAACAGGCTTAGTACTCGGGCTAATATATCTGTGGCTCGAGTATCGTGCCAGTATCTGGTTATGGGCAGTGAGCATCGTCATGCCCATAGTCCATTCCTATCTCTACTTTGCCAAGGGGCTTTATGCAGACTTTGGCATGGAATTCTACTACGTCGTAATTGCAATTTACGGCTACTATTGCTGGCGATGGGGGAAAAGAGACAAGAACACAAAGAGTAAAGAAGCATTGCAAATCACTCATTATATACGCAAGCACATCATCGCCTCGGTTGTGACATGGCTTGTGTTGTGGATTTTCATCTACTGGATTCTTATTACCTTCACCGACAGCCGCGTACCAGTGCTCGACAGTTTCACCACTTCGTTGAGTGCAGTGGCAATGTGGGCATTGGCTAAGAAATATGTGGAACAGTGGCTTTTATGGCTTGTTGTCGATGCAGTGTCATGTAGTCTTTACATCTACAAAGAAATTCCTTTTAATGCCACTCTCTATGGCATTTACACAGTCATTGCCATAGCAGGCTACTTTAAGTGGAAAAAAATTATGGCGAGCTACACGCAATCTTAGTATAACTAACCATTACTAGCTATTATTCTTTCCGTGGATTTTATCGATGACGAGGGCGATAGCGCCGTCGCCAGTGACGTTGCACGCTGTGCCAAAGCTGTCCATGGTGATATACAGTGCAATCATCAAAGCTTGTTGCTGAGCGTCAAAGCCCAAAATGGATTGTAGGACTCCAAGAGCCGCCATGATGGCTCCTCCAGGCACGCCTGGTGCTGCCACCATCATCACACCAAGCATTAAGATGAATCCTGTGAACATACCTATGTTAAAAGGTGTGCCTGTCATCAGCATCAGAGCCACAGCACATGCCACAATTTTCAAACAACTTCCTGAGAGGTGGATGGTGGCACATAACGGTACTGCAAAACTGGCGATACCATTGCTCACTCCGTTTTTCAAGGTGCTGTTTAATGTCACTGGAATTGTGGCGGCACTCGATGAGGTGCCAAGAGCCGTGAAATAGGCTGGAAGCATATTCCACAACAATTTGAAAGGGTTGCGTCGTGTAATTGCACCGGCAATGCAGTATTGCAGCACAAGGAGGAAGATGTGAAGGGCAAATATCACGCCAATTATGGCAATGAACACGTTTAGAACATGCCATGCTTGACCAGTGTGACTCATTTCCAAGAAGATGCCAAAGATGTAGAGCGGCAGCAGTGGTATGAGTACCACCTCAATAGTCTTAGCTACAATATCCTTGAATTCATCGAAGCCTGCTTTTAGTGTCTTGGAATCAAAAAAAGCGATTCCTAGTCCCACAGTGAAGGCTGTCACCAGTGCCGACATTACATCGACTAGAGGTGGTATATTGATGGTGAAGAATGGCTCTAAAGCCTTGACTTCGGCAATCTTTTCCACTCCTTGTCCGTGATTGATGAGCATGGGGAAGATGTTTGAACTCGTGAAATAGGACAGGTAGCCTGAGAACACTGTATCGCCATAGGCTATGATTGTGGTGAGTAGAAGCAGCTTTCCCGCGTTCTTGCCAATGTCGCTGATGGCAGGAGTGATGAGTCCAATGATGATTAGAGGAATGAGGAACTGAAGGAAGTGACTGAATATGCTGTTGAATGTAACAAACACCCTTACAGCTGGCAATGGGAGTATAAGTCCTAGTCCAATACCAAGTGCAATAGCTATTATAATGCGCGCAAGTAGCGGCAGTTTTATTCTCTTTTTCATGTGAGGTTTGCTAATAGTTTAGTTTAATTGTTCTGCAAAAATACAGAGAAATTCTCACATAATAAATGGCAATCGACATTTAAAGCAAAAAAATGGCTAAAAAGCTCATCAACTTCAGAGCTTTTTAGCCATATCCCTTGATTCTTTGCATTGGCATTAAAACATATACGCTGCTGTTATGGTCCAGTAGTTGTCTTTTCCTTCAACTGGTGTTGAGTTAACGTCTTTGCCAATGTATTCAAATGCCTTGGTCATACCTATTCCGTAGTTGGCATGGATTTGCACTTTTTTGAACAGTTCTGCGCCGAATCCCACGTTCCATGAGGTGTTCCACTTGCGTGTGGAGAAGTCGCCTTTGTCGGTATCGCCAAGGAGTAGTGCGAAGTCTGGTCCCGTTGTGACGAAAGGCGCAATGATTTTGTTCAGCACGGGAATCTGTAGCTTGTATTTGAGGTTGATAGGCAAGTCGAGATAATCTCGCTTGAGCTTAGTCTCCTCGAGGTAAAGGTCGTTCTCGCGATGTGCATAAAGAACCGAAGCGTCAATTCCTAGTCCCACAACAGGCATTCCTATTTCCATCATGACACCAGCTGTGAATCCGGCACGGTTGTCGCTGCTCACGACGTTTTTGTCCCACTTGAGCTCATTGATGGTGACACCGCCTTTGACACCAAACCTCACTTGTGCCATTGCAACAGTGTTGAATGCCAATGTCAGTGCAATTATAACCGCAATTTTAGTTATGTGCTTCATATGATATTTTCTTGCTTTTTGGTTAACAAACTGTGGCAAAGTAAAAGAAAAAAAACGAGAAATACAATTTTTTGTCTGTTTTAGTGTGGCGATTAATGATTTTTAGTTGTAATTTTGTGATTTCTAATTCAAGTGCATTTATTCATTAAATAATGTCTAAAAAGCTTATGCTCAAATCTAGGAAATATATCGCTGTGCTGGTTTTGCTGTTGGCTATGTTGGTGGCAATACCTCTCGTGCGTCACTTTAGGAAAGATTGTCAAGGCGAAATGAAGTATGTGACCAATACCGGTGTGGTGTGGACCACCAAGTATCACATTACTTATGAAGCTAGCGCCGATCTTAATGACTCAATCCAGGTATTACTTAAGACTATCGATAACAGTGTGTCGCCATTCAACAAACAGTCGCAGGTGACTGCTATCAACGAAGGCCGTAGCGATATCGCCGACAATTTTTTCGTTAAACTATACAACAAAGCACTTGAGGTTAACAAAGCCAGTGGCGGAGTCTATGACCCCACAGTAATGCCACTTGTGAACGCTTGGGGATTTGGTTATAAAAGTGGTAAACTACCGACCAAGGAGCAGATTGACAGCATCCTCGCTTTTGTGGGAATGTCGGAGCACACTCAGCTGCAAGGTGCCAAGGTTGTGAAAGACGACAACAGGGTGCAGTTCGACTTTAGTTCGATTGCTAAGGGCATGGCATGTGACGAGATAGCTGCGATGCTAGCTCGCAACGGCTCCAAAAACTACATGGTGGAGATTGGCGGTGAGGTGGTGTCTTATGGTGTGAACGAACGTGGCAAACCCTGGCATGTGTCGGTCGATTTGCCCGTGCCCGACGATGCCGATGGCGCTGTACATTCCAATGCTGTGATATTGAAGCTCGACAGCATGGCAGTGGCAACTAGCGGTAGTTATCGCAAGTTCAAGGAAGTTGACGGTAAGAAGGTGAGCCACATAGTCAATCCCAAGACAGGCAGCAGCGAGACATCGAAATTGTTAAGTGTGTCGATTGTGGCAGATGACTGTATGACAGCCGATGCCTGGGCGACAGCTTGCATGGCGCTGGGACTAGAGGCCACTCAGCAGTTGATGGAACCGAACACCACATTGGGCGTGATGACCATCAGCACCGACGATGACGGCAATTTCGTCGTTTGGAGCAACAAGCGATTTGCCGATTTGATAGTCTAATAAGATAAAATCTATCTCTTGATAAGTCGTGATGCTATGTATTGTTAGAATATAAGAGCACGTTCAAATAAAGTCGTTATTATGAAAACTAGATTATCTTACGTTTCATTATTTATTTTTTGTTTAGGTTTTGCAATGCCACATACTACATGGGCTCAGAAGAACGTTAGAGCACTACAACTTCCTCCTTTCCAAGAAAAAAACAATCTATCTGTTATTGAAACTCAGACATTCATAGTAAACGGTGTAATGTTCACGATGGTGCAAATAGAAGGAGGCACATTTATCATGGGAGCCACTTCGGAACAAGGTAGCAATGTAGATAGAGAAGAGATGCCAACTCATCAAGTTACATTGTCATCATTTAGTATCGGACAAACAGAGGTGACACAGGAACTATGGCAGGCTGTGATGGGTAATAATCCTAGTGAATTCAGAAGTGCGAAACATCCTGTGGAGAAAGTGAGTTGGGATGACTGCCAGGAATTTATAATGAAATTAAATGCTTTAACCGGCAAGGGCTTTCGCCTACCTACTGAGGCTGAGTGGGAATTTGCTGCTCGTGGTGGCAACAGAAGCCAAGGTTATAAGTTTAGTGGTAGTAATAATATTGACGATGTGGCTTGGTATGATGGTAATAGTAGTGGCCGGACACATGATGTTGCTACCAAACTCCCAAATGAGCTTGGTCTATATGATATGAGTGGTAATGTTTTTGAATGGTGTCAAGATTCATATGAAAGCTATAGGGTGGAGCCTCAAGTCAACCCAATTGTCGCTAACGTTTTACCTTTTCGTATACGACGTGGAGGTTGTTATGGTTGTATAGCCGAATTAGGCCGTTGTCGTGTGTCATATCGTGAAAGGTTTCCCCCTTCAATCAACTATTTCAATGATATGGGTTTTCGTTTGGCTTTATAGTAATGCTAGATTTGCAGCTTCGGCCAGTGCTTGCCACAGGGTGTCGTCTGGCACTGGTGCTGTGATGTCGATTTCCTGCTTTGAGACGGGATGGATGAATCTGATGCGGTGTGACTGCAGCGAGATACCACCATCAGGGTTGCTGCGTGGGGCTCCATACTTTAGGTCACCCTTGATAGGGCAGCCCAAGTGGGCAAGCTGGACACGGATTTGGTGTTTGCGGCCTGTGAGGAGTTCTATCTCAAGAAGGTAATAATTGTTACTTTGGCCTATTATGCGATATTTAAGCACTGCTTTTTGTGCCCCTTTTGTGCCTTCTTTCACTACATGAGTCTTGTTGTTGCGCTCAACCGACATGAGATAGTTGGTGAGAGTGTCTTCGTCTTTGGGAGGTCGGTTTTTGACGATTGCCCAGTAGGTCTTGTGCACGTCGCCGCGACGGAAGAGTTCGTTCATACGTGACAATCCTTTGCTGGTTCGTGCAAACACCACGAGCCCGCTTGTTGGTCGGTCGATGCGGTGAGTGACGCCGCAGAATACATTGCCGGGCTTGTTGTACTTGACCTTTATCCATTGCTTCAGCGTCTCTACCAGCGGTTCATCGCCGGTGCGGTCGCCTTGTACAATCTCGCCGCAGGCTTTGTTGACGATGATGATATGATTGTCCTCGTAAACTACTTCCATGATTTCATAGTTTTTTGATTGTGCAAAGTTAGTAAAAGATTTGGGTTTTACACCGCTGCTGTACTGAATTATTGTCTAGCAAGGTTATGGTAGTGTTAATAAATGCAAAATATTTATTCCTGTTTTTGTGATTGTTCATTTTGGTATTAATTTTGCAGCCACTTTCATCAAAACATACGATGGGCTCTATAAATTGTTTGAGTTTGAAAACATATCAGGAATTTATAGAACCCTAAATACTGGGGCTGACTTGGCTTTGACAGCGTGTTGAGGTGGTAAGTAAGCATGCAGAGTGACGATACCTGGGCTCTTTAAATTCATGGCATCACTTAATTTTAACTGGCGAGAATAACTACGCTCTTGCTGCCTGATCGAAGTATAGTAGATCGGCTTAATCTCTGCCCAAGGATGGTAGAGACAAGACATCACCCGGCTGCCCTTGCTCCGAGGCTTGTCGATACGGTGGTGCTAGCATATCGGGGATAGAGGTTGATCTGTCTCGAATCAACTTTGAAATTTAGAGACTAAGCTCTCGGTTGGTGGTCTTGAGCCTGCCGCGGGTCGAAAACCAAGTCAACGACTAAGCATGTAGAAAGCTTATTAGTTCCACGTTTGGACGAGGGTTCAAACCCCTCCAGCTCCACAAAAGAAAAAGGGTTGCAAGAGTTTCTTGCAGCCCTAATCTTTTTATTTTGTTCTTTATGTTTAAAGTTCGGCTTCTTTGAGTTTCTCGGCGTTTTCGGCAACGATAAGGTGGTCAATGCAGTCCTGGATGTCACCGTCCATGAAAGCTGGCAGGTTGTAGATGGTGTAGCCAATGCGGTGGTCGGTGATGCGGCCCTGAGGATAGTTATAGGTGCGTATCTTTGCCGAGCGGTCGCCGGTGCTTACGAGAGTCTTGCGGCGGCTGGCGATATCGTCAACATACTTTTGATGCTCCTTATCATAGATAAAGGTGCGCAGACGAGCCAATGCGCGTTCCTTGTTCTTGGGCTGGTCGCGGGTCTCGGTACACTCAATCAGGATTTCCTGCTCCTCGCCAGTGTTGGGGTTGGTCCACATGTAGCGCAGGCGAACTCCCGAGTTCACCTTGTTCACATTCTGGCCTCCTGCGCCACTCGAGCGGAAAGTATCCCACTTAATCTCACCTTCGTTGATCTCGATGTCAAAAGGTTCGGCCTCGGGCAGTATCGCCACCGATGCAGCCGAGGTGTGAACACGGCCCTGAGTCTCAGTGACTGGTACGCGCTGCACGCGGTGCACACCGCTCTCATACTTAAGAGTGCCGTACACGCCGTTTCCTGTAACGCTGAACACTATTTCCTTGTAGCCGCCCGAAGCGCCCTCGCTGCAAGATGACATTTCGATTTTCCAGCCTTTGCTCTCGCAATAGCGGGTGTACATGCGCGCCAGGTCTCCGGCAAAGAGTGCTGCTTCGTCGCCGCCAGTGCCGCCACGAATCTCGATGATGGCGTTTTTCGAATCCTCAGGATCCTCCGGGATGAGAAGCAGCTTGATTTTCTCCTCAAGTTTGGGAACTTCCTCTTGATTTGCATCGATTTCCTCACGAGCCATAGCACGCAACTCCTCGTCGCTCTCGCTGGCGAGCAGTTCCTTGGCGTCCTCGATGTCCTGCACCATTTTCTTGTATTCGTGCGTCACCTTGAGCAGGTTCTCAAGGCTCTTATATTCCTTGCTGAGTTTCACATATCGCTTCTGGTCAGCGATTACCGATGGGTCGGTGATAAGAGTCTGAATCTCTTCAAACCGCGCATCAAGCCCTTCCAGTCGCTCCAGTAATGAATTGTTTGCCATATCAATTATTTGAATTTGGCTGCAAAGGTACTAAATAAATCTCAAACCAAGGGCTTTAGACTGGTATTTGTGTAAAAAGGGAGGAATTTAAGCGGTTTTCTGGTTAAGGTATTTGCAGCCATAGAAGGCAAACTCTCCAATCTCGGTCACCGAGCTAGGAATGGCAATCTCTCTCAAGCCGCTGCATCCAAAGAACGCGCTGCGGCCAATCTTCGTCACTGTTGGCGGGATGGTTACCGAAACAATTCCTGAGCATCCCGAGAATGCTTTGGCGCCAATCATTGTAACATAGTATCTCTCACCTTTGAAAGTGACGAATTTAGGAATGATAATGTCGCATTTAGGGGTGCCGTGAACCATATTGGCATATCCGTTGAAATCGTCAAGTACCGAACCGCTGACAATAACTTCTTTACCTTTAATTATGTAGTACAGGCCATTGGCGATGAAGTCATATTTCTTTGAATTTTTCATAATTACATGTTTTTTTGAGTTGATATTTTTGTGTCTTTATTCCTAATACAAAAATGGGCGAAAGGTAATCAAGAAAACATTAATACTATAGAATTAGTTGTTCAGTCAAATGATTTTGACTATTTTTGTACTCAAATTATTGAACTAATATTGATTCTCATGGCAAAAGTATTATTGATAAACGGCTCTCCTCGCAAGGATGGAAATACGTTTCTTGCGCTTAGTGAGATTGCAAATACCCTCAATGAGGAAGGCATTGCTACCGAGATAGCGTGGATTGGCGTGAAACCGGTGCGTGGCTGCATTGCTTGTGGCACGTGCAAAATGAAGGGTAACGGTAAGTGCGCTTTCGACGACGATATCTGCAATTCGATGATTGAGAAAATGAATGATGCCGACGCCCTCGTCGTGGGTTCCCCAGTATATTATGGACAACCTGCGGGGCAGTTGTTGGCACTTATTCAGCGCACATTCTTTGCAGGAGCAAAAGTTGACAATAAACCCGCAGCCGCTGTTGCTGTGTGTCGTCGTGGTGGCGCTACTGCTGCACTTCAAACCCTGACAATGCCTTTCCAACTCAAAAATATGCCGATTGTGACATCACAGTACTGGAATATCGTCTATGGTTTGGAAAAAGGTGATGCAAAACTCGACACCGAGGGCATGCAGACCATGCGCCAAGTGGGCCGAAACATGGCATGGCTGCTCAAGAACCAAGAATTGTCAGGACTGAATGCTCCAGAAGAAGAGGAGTGGCAACCTATGCATTTCATCAGATAAAGGAATAGAGTAGTGGCAAAGAGTAATAGAGAAAATGATTTTCAGTCTGCCGAACAAGTGATGACATTCATGCAGTCGCTTGGCGATGAGAAGCAGGCTAAGCACCTGATGCGTTTTTTCAAGACTGGTCCTGGACAATATGGTTATGGTGACCAGTTTCTCGGTATCAAAGTCCCCGAAACACGCAAGGTGGCGGCTCAGAGCAAAGGGCTGCTGCTTGACGAGGTGGAGAGGTTGCTAGCTTCGCCGTGGCATGAGGTTCGCTTGTGCGGATTGCTTGTGCTTGTGGCGCAATTCGAAGCTCTCTGCTCTAAACGGCTAATAAATGATGCCGATGCCATTTCAAAGCGTGACAATATTGTAAAGTTTTATCTGGAACACACCAGTAGTGCCAACAATTGGGACCTTGTAGACCTCAGCGTTTACAAGATTCTGGGTCGTTGGCTTATGGTGCCGTCAACGTTTAGCGATGGCAAGAAGCTTGACGCTATAGACCGCCTTGCCGGCAGCGACAACATGTGGGAGCAGCGCATGTCGATAGTGTGCACTATGGAGCCCTTGAAGTATGGCGATGTCTCGTTCACATGGCGTTATGCCGAGTGGCATGTGCTCCACGACCACGACCTTATGCACAAAGCTGTGGGATGGCTACTGCGCGAGATGGGCAAACGAGTGAGCATGGACCAGCTGCGTGAGTTTCTGGACATGCATGTTCACCATATGCCGCGTACAACTTTGCGCTATGCCATCGAACATATGGACACTGAAGAACGTCAACACTGGATGCAAAGATGAGTGCAGAGGAACAAAATAAGGGAACTTGGTGGTATCATGTCATTGCCATCCTAGTGATAGTGGCTTGGGGAGCTTCATTTCCGTGCACAAGGTTGTTGCTTGATGCCGGAATCACTCCAACCGAGATTTTTGTCTATCGCTCGGCAATAGCCTACCTAGGTCTTCTAGTTTTTTCCCGATTCAACGTATCATTTTGGGGGTGGAAAGACGAAACACTGGCAATACTGTGTGGACTCACCGGCGGAGCTATGTATTTCGTGTTACAGAACATCGCCCTAAAACTGACGCTGCTTAGCGACGTGGTGATAGTGATTGCCGTCAATCCGCTGCTCACAACCATCTTGGCGGCGATATTTCTTAAAGAGGAGCATTTCTCATGGAAGATACTGCTGAGTTCGATGGTGGCTTTTGCCGGCGTCGCTGTGGTGACGTTCCGTGATGGATTTGTGTGGGGTGATGGGCTGCTTGGCAACGTGTTGGCTTTCCTGGCGGCACTTTCTTGGGCTGTCTACTGCATTATTCTCAAGCGCGTGCAAGGCCGACACAGCACGCTCTCAATCACCCGCAAAGTGATGATATATGGCACATTGTGCGCTCTGCCTGTGATGCTCCTCGAGCCAACTACTCCCATGTCCACATTGCTGCGAACTGATGTCCTTTTCAACATGCTGTTCCTAGCTCTTGTCTGCTCTATGGCGGCATTCTTTATCTGGAACCTTGTGATAAAGAAGATTGGTGCCATTAGGTCAAGCAATTATCTGTACCTCGATCCCATTGTGTCGATAATAATAGGTGTGATAGTCCTTAACGAACGAGTGGGCGTTGTGGCTGTTGTGGGCTGCGCCTTGGTGCTCCTGGGAGTTATTTTAGTAGAAAAAACAAGTACAAAGAACTCACAAACAAAAAATATAAAACAATGATTGACGAGATTTTGAAATTCAACCGAGAGTTTGTTGAGCGTGGTGGTTACAAGCAGTATGTCACCGACAAGTACCCTAACAAGAAAGTTGCTGTGCTCAGTTGCATGGATACCCGCCTTACTGAGTTGCTGCCTGCGGCACTTGGCCTCAAGAATGGCGACGCCAAGATTATTAAAAATGCTGGCGGACTCATTATTTCTCCTTATGACAGCGCTATGCGCTCGCTGCTCGTTGCAGTCTATGAACTTGGAGTAGAGGAGATAATGGTTGTTGCCCACACCACTTGTGGTGCATGTCACATGTCGTTCAAGGAGTTTGAACACCACATGCTTGAGCGTGGTGTTAGCGAAGAAACACTTGATGCCATCAAGCACAGCGGCATCGACCTGGATCAGTGGTTGGAGGGTTTCCACGACACAGAGCAATCGGTGCTCAACACCGTGTCAACTATCACTCATCATCCATTGCTCCCACGTGATGTGATAGTGCGTGGATTTATCATCGACTCGGTGACTGGAGCGCTCAATGAGGTGCGAAATCAATAAAAAAGTATATTTTATTGGTTTTTCCTTGCCAAAAAATTTGGAAATGTTCTTTTTTTTGCTTGTGGATAAAAAAAAGTAGTAATATTGCTTGCATAATTCATTTTTTTACTAATTTCGCAAGCGAAAACTAAAATCCAAACTAGAGTATACTATGATTTACAAATTTCTGATAGGTTCTGAGGAATCCGAAAATTTCAAGTTAGAAATAGCTATTGACAGCTCCGACACATTCTTGCGGTTACGCAACACCATTCTTGATGCCGCAGGATATGACAAGAATCAGATGGATTCGTTTGTGATTTGTGATGAGGACTGGACCAAGGAAAAAGAGGTGACTTATTATGACATGGACACCGACACAGACGAGGACATCTGGATCATGGAAGACACACCACTCGATGAGTTGATGGAAGATGAAGGTCAGAAAGTGAAATTTGTCTTCGACTACATGACTGACCGCTATTTTTATATGATACTCAAGGAAACTATTCCAGGAAAGAATCTTCATGACCCTCTGTGCCAGCGCAAGGAAGGCAAAGCACCTCAGGAGACAATGAGCGCCGATATGTTTGCCGATCCTGCACCAGTTAAGCTGGACACTAATATTGAAGACCTTGACGAGGACCTTTTCAACGATAATGCTTTCAACGAGGAAGACCTTGCCGAGCTCAACGAAGAGTTCAGAGAAGAGGCCGAAGAAGACTTGTAGAAAAAATATCAATAAAAATATAGCAAGAGCCTTGCGACCGATTGGCGCAAGGCTCTTGCTGTTATCTTATGTCACATTGCTGCAATCATTCGGTAGTGAAACGGTAGATGGTGCGAGTGAAGTAGGTTTCGCCTGGTCTCAGCTCACACGATGGGTACTCGGGACAGTTGGGGGTGTTGGGAAAATGTTGTGTCTCGAACGCCACTGCCGAACGCGCTGGATATCCCACTCCAAACTTGCCCTTAAGGTTTTCGTCAAGGAAGTTGCCAGTGTACATCTGAGCTGCTGGCTCGGTTGTGAACACCTCCATCACTATGCCAGTTACAGGCGACATTACTCTCAGAGCCACTTTACTGATGTCACCTGGATGGTTAAGGGCGAAGCTGTGGTCATAGCCGTTGCCGTTCTTCAGCTGCTCGTTGTCGGCGTTGATGTCTTGGCCAATAGCTTTGGGCTTACGGAAGTCGAATGGAGTGTTCTCCACATCCATGAACGAACCATCGGTGATTAGAGTTGCGTCGGCTGGAGTGATGCGGTCGGCATCTACGGTGAGGATATGATTGTGTATGCTTGATGCCAGGTCTCCGTTAAGATTGAAGTAGGAGTGATTGGTGAGGTTCACGATAGTTGGCTTGTCGGTTGTGGCTGTGTACTCGATGTCGATGGCGTTGTCATTGGTGAGAGTGTATACCACTTTCACATTCAGCGTTCCGGGAAATCCCTCGGTGCCGTCGGGGTCAACTAATGTGAGCTCAAGGCGGTTTCCTTCTTGCTTAGCGTCCCACACTTTCTTGTCATAGCCTATTAAGCCCCCATGCAGGCAGTGACAGTTGTTGTTTATGGGAAGAGTATATTCCACGCCGTCAATGGAGAACTTTCCATACCCTATGCGGTTTCCGTAACGTCCTATCAGCGCACCGAAATTGCCGTCGTCGGCAAGATAGTTAGCTATGCTGTCATGGCCTAGTTCCACGTCGGTGAGCTTTCCTTCACGGTCGGGCACCATGAGGCTTACAATACGTCCTCCATAGTTGGTGATGCAAGCTTCCACCCCGTTGTCGTTGGTGAGTACAAACAAGGCCACCTTCTTTCCATCAATAGTAGTGATGAAGTTGTCGGGATTAAGTCCTGATTTAGTCAATTTTGTCATGATTATATGTTTTAAATAATTGTTATATAGTCCCAAAAGAGATGCAAATATAGAAAAAAAATGATAAAAGTAAAGCACAAATTTGCACATATTATTAAAAATGCCGAATTTTGTCGTCGCTAAACTTTTTATTGCAATAAAAATCTATCGATAATATGATAAAGAAATTAGTAGTCTTGGCCTTAGTGACAGCGATTCTTGCTTGTCCCGACATGGCTCAGGCTCAGCGAAAGAAAAAGACCAAATACGATGAAAGGGTGCCGGTAATTGTTGACGAACCCAAAGAGGAGCAAGGAAAGCCTATCACCAATCTCATGACCCAGCTCAATGGCGAGTGGAATGTGATAGAAATAAAAGGTGAAGATGTTAATGTGAGCCGTTCGCATCGTGTTTTTCTCAATTTTGATGTAAAAAATGGCATTGTCTATGGCAACACAGGCGTCAACACACTCAATGCAAGCTTTTCGGTAGATGGCGACAAGATAGATTTTGATGACCTAATCACTTCCAAGAAAGATGGAAGCTACACTCAGCAAGGCGTAGAACGCAACTTCCTCGATGCGCTCGACGACGTGAAAAACATCTCTCTGTCACAAGCTGGAGCAACCGAGTACATGGAGTTGAAAAACAAACGTAATGTGCTGGTGAAATTGCGCCGTCAGAACCTTGATTTCATCAACGGTCCATGGATGGTTAAGGTGATAAATGGAGTCTATGTCATTGACCGCCAAATAAGACTTGTAAACGATGTTCAAATGCAGACTGTGCACATCAATTCGGGCTGCAATATCGTGAGCGGTGTTATTTCGATTGATCCATCCAAGGAGTTTGGAGTCGAATATGAAGACCTGCGATCATCGCACATGCAGTGCCCCAACATCGACACCGAGACACGACTTCTCATAGCTCTTGAGGAGACGCTATTCTGTCGCAAGAGCCAGGATAATACCGACGAAGTGGAGCTTTTCACACGTGAAATTGATGAAACTGGCAAACTTGCCGATAAGGTACTTGTAGTGCTTGAAAGGGCGAAATTTTAATAGTTTTCTCCATAAAATATCAGGCTGTCGGTTAATGTTACCGGCAGCTTTTTTTTTGCTTTTATGTGAAGGCATTTTTCGCGGTTAAGTGCCTCATTTGGGTTAAACTACATTAAAAAAATGTAAGTCATCTTGAGTGGTATAATAGCAATAGCGGTTTTAGCGTTATTTTTGCAGTATGAATAATAAAGTTGCGCGGTTGAGATGTTTTTTCCGTACCATTTTTTGTCTCCTGGCTTTGGCGGCAAGTGGTGGGGGAGTGCTGCATGCTCAAATCAATACCGAGCAGGTGATGAACATTGGTCGCAACGCGCTGTACTTTGAGGACTACATCCTTTCTATCCAGTATTTTAACCAGGTAATTGCCCAAAAACCTTATCTTGCCGAGCCCTACTTCTTGAGGGCAGTGGCAAAAATCTCTCTTGACGACTGGACGGGCGCCGAGGCCGATGCCTCGCAATGCATTGAGATAAATCCGTTTATCAAGGATGTTTATAGGGTTAGGGCTGTGGCAAGGCACAATTCTCACAACTATGAGAATGCTCTTGAGGACTATGAGAAAGCGCTGGAAATGATACCAGGCGACAAGGAACTTATGCTCAACATGGCAATGTGTCATCTTGCCCTCAAGCACTACAACGAGGCCGACAGCTGCCTGAAGTGGGTTGTTGAGCGCGATTCCACCGTTGAGCGAGCTTATCTTGGACTGGCCCAGCTGCGCATGGAACAGAGCGACACTCTGCAAGCGTTGGACTACATATCTAAGGCAATAGATGTGGACAAGACCAACGTTCAGGCCTACCTGATGCGTTGCGAAATCTATTTCAATGTGGTAGAGGACACCGAGAAGGCGCTTGCCGATATTAACCAAGCAATCTTGCTAGAGCCTCGCAATGCCTCGCTCTATATTAATCGCTCCTACATGCGATATAAAGTTGACGATATCAGGGGCACTATGGAAGACTTGGATTATGCCATAAGCCTCGATCCCAATAGCGTTACCGCTCATTACAACCGTGCCTTGCTGCGCTCAGAGGTGGGCGATAACAATAATGCCATCGATGACTATGACTTCGTTCTCGAGCATGACCCTGACAACTATCCTGCATTCTACAACCGCACGATGATGCTCATCAATATCGGTCATTACCAGCAGGGAATAAATGGCCTTAATGCCCTGCTCGACAAGGACAAGGATGACTTTGTGGCTCTCTATCAACGCGCTATGTTGCTCATCGAGACACGGCAGTACAACCTCGCTCTGCGTGACATGAATACAATTCTTGCCAAGTATCCCAAGTTTGAGGGAGGCTATATGATAAGGGCTCAAATCAAGCAGCGCCTGGGCGACAAGCGTGGCTATGAGCGAGACCTGGAGACTGCAGTCAACGTTATGAAGAGCAAGGGTGTCCATTACAGCAATTACAACCCTTTGGATAAGGAGATTAAGCACTCTCAAGACATTCGCGAACGCAGAGTTCAGGAGCACTTCGACAAGCAGGAAGAGATGCGCCAGCTTGAGCAGAACATGGGCAGCCTCGAGGAGAGTGTGGAGGATGTGAAGAAGCGTTTCAGCCAGTTGCTGGTGGTAGACATCAACCAGGAGATATTGCCCGAGGTGAGCTTTGATGCCGACGGCTTCTATGACGAGAAAGCAGGACATCGACGCTACCGCAGTCGCTCACGCGGCTACATCCAGGATAACAATGTAGAGGTCTTGCCTCAAGGTGTGTTCTCCCTCTCGTTCTATAGTTATGACAACAAGCTCAACGGACGCACCCATTTCATGCGCGAAATGGCGCAAGTAAATGATATGCACGTGCTCAACAATGCTCTCACGCTGGTGTGCGCTCCCAGCAAACTCTCGGCCTATGAGGCTAATTTGAGATTTGCCAGTGTCGACTATTTCAACGGTCTGCTGGCTACTTCGCAGCCTAGGCCTGTTGATTACTTGGGACGTGCGATGGACTTTCTCATGCTTCGCAATGTGGATGCTGCCATCACCGATGCCGACCGAGCTATAGAGCTGATGCCCGATTTCATGCTTGCTTATTTCTTGCGATTTAACGCGCGTTTTCTCAAACTTGAAGTGGATGCTGCTAGCAGTGGAGAGTCGGCTAATGCCGAGGCCAGTGCAATGCTCAACGAGAGAATGAGGCAGACGGAAATCGAGCAGATGACTGCTGATGTCAACATGGTTATAAGACTCTCGCCACGAAATCCTTATGCTTACTATAACCTTGCCTTGGTGCAGGCGATGAGAGGCGACAATTCCAGCGCTCTCAGCAGCTATTCGCGTGCAATAGAACTGAAGCCCGACTTGGGCGAGGCCTACTTCAACCGCGGATTGCTTTACATGCAGCAAGGTGACCGAGAAAAAGGAACAGCCGACTTAAGCAAAGCCGGCGAGCTGGGAATCCTCCCAAGCTATAACATTCTCAAGCGCATGACGCGGTGATCCGTGGAACGTGGATCGTGTTCGTGAATCGTTATTGTTGCTTCAGCCTTAGTCCGACACGATTATCAGTTTTTCTTGCTTTTTATTTCTTATTTTAAAAAATAAGCATCTAAAAGTTGATAACTGAAAACTTATTACTATCTTTGTGCTTGACTTGTTTTTGAATGATTAAAAACACGATAAAAAACTGTTATATGAACATTAAGATGAACCTGAAAGCATTGTACACGGTTGTTATGCTCCTGGTGGCTGCGGCTGGTAATGCGCAGACTTGGGAGCAGTGGCAGTACATGGATAGATTTAATGATGCCACAAAGGATTTGTACAATGAGGCACAACAATATTATAACAAGGAAGTGGTTCCCATTATAAAGCAACTCAAGGCATTCCCTGCCGAGCGTAGTGCCGAAGAAGTCCAGAAGTTACAGCAGGACTATAAAATGGTCCAAGACGGACTTTATAAGTTGCAATATGAGGAATATAAATATGGCTTGCGCACGCCACTCGAGGCTGTTCGTGTAGCGCTTGAGGGAAATAGCTGGCAAAAGCTCGATCGAGAATTGTTGCAACGCTTTGACAAGGAGTGGACCAACAGCTCATATCTCCAGTTCATTACAACTACCAAGGGTGCCGGATTCTCGGCAATTAATGATATTGTGAGTAAGGTAACCGACCTGCGTCTGCGTAGCTTTGCAAATAGCCAACAGGAGTTGGAGGAGGTGTTACAAGCACTTTCGCCATCACTGGAGTATGCGTCTTTCGACATAACTACTCTTAGACGCCAAATCAATGAAATGACCGAGAATGTCAACGCATTAGGCACTACCCTTAGCAATATCAGTGACGAGAACGAGCGGTTTAACGTGCTGGGCGAGCAGCGTTATGCGACGATTGAGAAATGGTATGACATTCGTGAGAAGCTTGACAATACCTTACTCGATGCTTGCAAATACTGCCTCTCGGCTCCTTGTGACAAGAAAGGTGCTTTCAGTTGGATGCGTAAGCAGGTGGAGCCAAAACTCGACAGTGTCTTCCACAAGTCCTACCGCGAGCGTCGTGACCGCTATCGCGTGCTGCTTGCCAACTATGACCAATTCACAACCGAGATTGAAGACTTCCTTAACCTGATTTTTGTCTATGTCAAGTCGGGTCAGATGACCGAGGAACGAAAAAACGAGATAGAATCAACACTTCAAGACCTTGACTACTATAGGCAATACTATTCAGGACGAAAAGAGCCTAAGGCGGTGTCAAGTCCCTATCTTGACGGCATTATCAGCGACTTCGAGACCATGTTGGGCGATTACTTTGTGGATGGAGCAGGTAAATATGCTGAGCTCACCGAGCGATTGTGGGGTGACCAGCGATATTTTGCCCAACTTGATGATGGAGCAAAAAAAAGAGATGAAGAAGAAAGAAAGAAGCTTGAAGAGGATAGAAGAAGAAAAGAAACAGAAAGGATTAAGAAAAATGGTAAAGCAAAAGAAACATTTACTGTAAATGGTGTGTCATTCACAATGGTTAAGGTCGTTGGTGGCACATTCACTATGGGTGCGACAAGTGAGCAGGGTATTTCCTACGATGACGCGAAACCTGCTCACAGTGTTACATTATCAACTTATTATATAGGGCAGACCGAGGTGACTCGGGAACTGTGGCAGGCAGTGATGAGCAGTAACCCTAGAGAATTTAATGGAGTGAAGCGTCCAGTGGAGCAGGTGAGTTGGTACGACTGCCAGGAGTTTATCAAGAGGCTGAATCAGCTCACCGGCATGAATTTCCGTTTGCCTTCTGAGGCTGAGTGGGAGTATGCCGCACGTGGCGGCACTAAGAGCCGTGGGTACAAGTACAGTGGCAGCAATAATATTGACGTTGTGGCGTGGAATGGCGACAACTCTTTAGGTTACGGTCCCCAGGATGTGGCAAAGAAACAGCCCAACGAGCTTGGCATCTATGACATGAGCGGCAACGTAGGGGAATGGTGCCAGGACTGGTACGATAGAAACTATTACAGCAATTCGCCACAGAACAATCCACAGGGACCTGTTTCTGGCATTGAACGTGTGGCTCGCGGCGGCAGTTGGATACTCTGCTTCCGTGTGGCAAGTCGCAACAACTACTACGCCGACTTCCGCGAAAACTACCTCGGTTTTCGCTTAGCTCTATAGTTTTGCCCTTTAGGAAAACTAGCATGACAGGATTTTTGTCAAAAAGTGCGAGGTGCGTTAGCCCGAGCATGAAAAAGGCAAAAATCCTGTCATGCGAGCCCCCACCGCTGTAAAATCCATCGTCTTGTAGGGACAGAGCATGCCCTGTCCGTCCCCCGCCGCAGTAAAAACCGTCCTCTTGTAGGGTCAGGGCATGCCCTGACCGCCTCCCTCCGCGTCAATGGAAATCGCCTCTGGTCATTGCGGACACGGCATGCCGTGTCCCTACATCATGCGAAGCGTCCATATGTTTTTTAATCTCGCTTTTTATATCCTTTTGACATTATCTTTGCAACAATACGCTCTTTGACATGTTGCCAATTTTTTCAATACTGTTTTTCCACCAGCGCGCCCTCCAGCATCAAATGAAAAAAAACCGAGCTTGCGAGGCTTTTTGACACCGATAGGTGACACTTTTTGAGATAAAAATTTTTTTTTTCAAATTTGTCCCACCCATATTAAAACCAGCGTATATGCAATTTTCAACTTAATTTTCATTCAATTTTAAGCACGCAGTGCGCCCCTCCAGTATCAAAAAAAGATTCACGTTGTGGTAAAGATGATGCATTTGATTCATGAAGAATTTTTTGTGATTTTGTCCCACACTTCCGTTTTTGACCAGAAAATCACTTTAAATTGGTCAATTTTTCCGTGAAGATAAAATTTTTTTTAAAAATTTGTCCCACGTCCTAGCTTCTATCACTGTCGACGTGCAGGACTTGAGGCGACATGGGCGCTTCGCTTAAAATTTGATTAAAATTCATTTTAAAATTTCATATATGTTCCCTATACCCGATCCTCGATCACGTATAAGTGATATCGTTTGACAAAAAATGATTTAACCCGATTCGGTCATTAGGATTTATGTCAGAATAGATTTTTTGTTGAGCAGATTGCAACATTGTCATTGAAGACATAGCGGGCTATGACGAAATGGCAATGGCAACAAGATGTCAATAAAAAACTGTTATGGCATGAATAGACCCCCCAAAAAACAACATAAAGTCGCCTAATGACCGATTTGGGTTTAATTCTTTATTTAATAAGGTTGTGTATTGCGAAAAAAGTTGTACCTTTGCAGCTTGAATTAGAACGTGCTTTTGTATGGCACAAGTAATAACGAAAATTTTCAACAATAATTTATGATCAACATTAAATTTCCTGACGGAAGTGTAAGACAGTATGAGAGTGGGGTAACACCACTGCAGGTTGCTGAGAGCATCAGCTCTGGACTGGCACGTAACGTGCTGGCAGCAAGCATTAATGACATGGAATGGGACATATCTCGACCAATTTGTAGCGACGGTGAGATAAAACTGTTCAAGTGGGAAGACCCCGAGGGCAAGCACGCTTTCTGGCACACCTCGGCACACTTGCTCGCCGAGGCATTGCAGGAGCTTTATCCTGGCGTGCAGTTTGGTATTGGACCAGCTATCGAGAACGGCTTCTACTATGACATCGATCCAGGTGACAACGAGATTACCCAGGCCGATTTCCCCAAGATTGAGAAGAAAATGGCAGAGCTGGTGGCAAAGAAGGAGGCAGTTGTTCGTGCCGACATTACAAAGGCCGACGCCCTCAAGTTCTTTGGCGATACAGGCCAGACCTACAAGATTGAGCTTATCAATGACTTGCAAGACGGTACCATCAGCACCTATACCCAGGGTGCCTTCACCGACTTGTGCCGTGGTCCTCACATCCCAACCACAGCGCCCATCAAGGCAATAAAGGTGTTGTCGCTTGCCGGTGCCTACTGGCGTGGCGACGAGACCCGCAAGCAGATGTTGCGCGTCTATGCCATCTCGTTCCCCAAGAAGTCGATGCTCGATGAGTATCTCGTCTTCCTCGAGGAGGCCAAGAAACGCGACCACCGCAAGATAGGCAAGGAAATGGAGCTCTTCGCATTCTCTCAGCGCGTGGGACAGGGCTTGCCATTGTGGCTGCCTAAGGGTGCCGCTCTGCGCAACCGCCTTCAGGATTACCTCGCCAAGATACAGAAGAAATATGGCTACGAGCAGGTTATCACACCTCACATCGGTAACAAGAACTTGTATGTGACTAGTGGCCACTATGCAAAATATGGCAAGGACTCGTTCCAACCCATCCACACACCCGAGGAGGGCGAGGAGTACATGCTCAAACCCATGAACTGCCCTCACCACTGCGAGATTTACCGCACATTGCCTCGCAGCTACCGCGATCTGCCTCTGCGCTTTGCAGAGTTCGGTACCGTATACCGCTATGAGCAGAGTGGTGAGCTTCACGGCTTGACTCGCGTGCGCTCGTTCACACAGGACGACGCCCACTTGTTCTGCACCCCCGAGCAGCTCAAGCAGGAGTTCCTGAGCGTGATGGACATCATCAACCACATCCTGGGCGTGTTTGGCTTCGAGTATGAGGCACAAATCTCGCTCCGTGACCCCAATAACAAGGAGAAATATGTGGGTAGTGACGAGAACTGGGAACGTGCCGAGCGTGCCATCGTTGAGGCTTGTGAGGAAAAGGGTCTTCCTGCCAAACAGGTAGAAGGCGAGGCCGCTTTCTATGGTCCCAAGCTTGACTTCATGGTTAAAGACGCGCTGGGCCGTCGCTGGCAGTTAGGTACCATCCAGGTTGACTACAATCTGCCAGAGCGTTTCGAGCTGGAATACACCGGCAGCGACAACGCCAAGCATCGTCCCATCATGATTCACCGCGCGCCATTCGGCTCGCTCGAGCGTTTTGTTGCTGTGCTGCTTGAGCACACAGCCGGCAAGCTGCCCTTGTGGCTGGCTCCCGAGCAGGTGGTTGTACTTCCCATCAGCGAGAAGTTCAATGACTATGCCGCTCATGTTGCCGACGTTCTCAACGCCGCCGACGTGCGCACCATCATCGACAACCGCAATGAGAAAATTGGCAAGAAAATTCGCGACAATGAGCTCAAACGCATACCATATTTGGTAATAGTTGGTGAAAAAGAGGCTGCTAATGAAGAAGTTTCGGTAAGAAAACAGGGCGGAATTGATAAAGGTTCCAAAAAAATTACTACCTTTGCAGCCGAAATCACTCAAGAAGTGAACGAAATGATTAATTTATAAATTTTTTGAATGCAGAAAAAACCTTATTGGAGTGGCCCTAAAAAGCCAATGGGCGGTGGTCCGAAAGGAAAGAAAAACCGCAATCAGCGTGGTGGCAGGCAACAGAGAGAAGAGCTCGCCATCAACGACGAAATCCGCGCTCCCGAAGTGCGACTTGTGGGTGACAATGTAGAAGAGGGAATTTATCCCATTCTCAAAGCACTCAAGATAGCCGAAGAGATGGAACTGGATCTCATTGAGATAGCTCCAATGGCACAGCCCCCTGTGTGTAAAATCATGGACTATCAGAAGTATCAGTTCCAGCAGAAAAAGAAACTCAAGGAGCAGAAGGCTAAGGCCACAAAGGTTGTTGTCAAGGAAATTAGATTCGGACCACAGACCGATGAGCATGACTACAACTTCAAGCTCAAGCACGCTATAGGGTTCCTCAAGGAAGGTGCTAAGGTGAAGAGCTATGTGTTCTTCAAGGGACGCTCAATTCTGTTCAAGGAACAAGGCGAGGTGCTGCTGCTCAGGTTTGCCAACGATTTGGAAGACTATGCCAAGGTAGACCAGATGCCAGTTCTCGAGGGTAAGCGCATGACAATCATGCTGTCGCCCAAGAAGCAGTCTTCAAAGAAGAAAGAAGCTGCTCCCGAGGCTCCCAAGGAAGCCAAGGCCGAAACTGCCGAGGCACCTCAAGAGGATTGACAACTCTGCATCTCAATGAAATGAGCTGGGCGCAAATGTGTGCGCCTAAACTGGAAAAAAGAATGGGGCATTAGGCTTGGTAAGTGCCTGGTCCCCTTGATTAATAATAATTTTTTTAAAACATTTTCAAAAATGCCAAAAGTTAAAACTAATTCCGGTGCCAAAAAAAGATTCAACTTTACCGGAACAGGAAAGATTAAAAGAAAGCATGCTTACAAGAGTCACATCTTGACAAAGAAGACCAAGAAGCAGAAGAGAAACCTCACTAAGGTGAGCATCGTTGACAAAGCTAACCTCAACTCAATTCGCGAGTTGCTCGTTAAGAAATAATCAACAGAGTTCTACTTTAACAAGTTTCAATTCACACTTTTAATCTTAAAGAGATTTTTATCATTTTTATTAACCGAATGTTTAGCACAAAAGAGCAGCCATTGCTGCCGCTAACGTTCACAATTCATTTAAAAAAATGCCAAGATCAGTAAATCACGTTGCATCAAGAGCAAAACGTAAAAAGATTCTTAAACTTACAAGAGGTTATTTCGGAGCACGCAAGAACGTTTGGACCGTTGCCAAGAACACTTGGGAAAAAGGTTTGACCTATGCTTATCGTGACCGTAAGAACAAGAAACGTAACTTCCGCGCACTGTGGATACAGCGTATCAACGCTGCCGCACGTCTGGAGGACCTTTCTTACTCTAAGTTGATGGGCTTGATTCACAAGGCAGGTATTGAGATTAACCGCAAGGTTCTCGCCGACCTGGCTATGAATAACCCAGAGGCTTTCAAGGCAATTGTTGAGAAGGCCAAGAACGCTCAGTAATCAAAGGATTATCATAAAGAGCAACAACCGCGAGTAAACTTACCTCAGAAAAAGATGGACTTCCTCTCCCACACGAGATGAAGTTCATTTTTTTTTGGAAAAAAAACGCAAAAATCTTTTGGATTTCACTATTATTGACTATCTTTGCGAATATCAAAACGATCATTGAAATTTCGCCACATCAAAGCTGATTGGGATACTCTTCAAATTTTTATGAAATGCCGAGAAAAGTATTCTTGTCGATGGCGGGCCTCGACCCTTAATGGGGTGTCTATCACGACCGGAGGATTACAAAGACTTGGATACCCTCAAATCCTGTATTTATCGGAGTTTCATCACATCCCTTTGATGTGGCTTCGGCATAAAGGAAGGATGCTCACTGCATTGCGCAAGTGGCATCCTTCTTTGTTTTTGTTATGAATTTCTTATTACTTGATGCGAATGTTGTAGCCTAGTGTTATCATTACCGACATAGACGATGAGCCCGAGAACGGGTCGGTCTTATGGTTGCTGAAGATGTCGTTGAGACCGTAATAGAAGCGTCCCTCAAGATTGAGAGAGTTCTTGCGGTTGAGATTCAATTCCATGCCCAGACCTGCCGAGATTCCATAATCCACCTTGTGCTTGACGGGCAGGGTGTATTGTTCAGTCTTGCGGTAGTTGGTGACAAAACCCTCGATGGAGGCAGCGTTCTCATAGTCGAAGTTGCTGCTTGTCTTCTCGCCAAGCATGAAACCAATTTCAGGACCTGCATTGACAAAGAAACGCGCTTTGTCGCTGCCAAAGTAGATGTGGGTGAGCAGAGGAACCTGGATGTAGGTGAACTGACGCTTGAAGCTGTAGCCCTCGAGTGGGGCGAAGTCCTCGTTCCAACCTCTTTGCTCCAGGTTTATCTCACCAATGAGGCCAAAGTGCTTCTCCTCGATATATCGCACCGAGGCCCCAAGCACCATTCCCCCAAGCATCTTTTGTGGAACTGATGATTGGAAATTCACTTTTGATAGGCTCATTCCACCCTTCACGCCAATGGCAACGTTGTGGTTCTCAAAATCGCCAGCGACAGCAGGTAATGTGGCGGCAAATGCCACCACACAAGCTAGAGCATATTTCAGCAGTTGTTTAGTCATTCAAGTCGGTGATGATGAGCTCTTTCTTGGGGGTGAGATGTATGATTCTTACCGATTTGTTGATATATCCAGCCCAATTGTTTGCACGCTCAAAATTGAAGTCGGTTTGGATACCTTTATATTTCGATTCCTTGCTTCCGAGTTCATAGTTGTTGATGAGTGCATTGGCAAGGAAAAGACTTGTGTCGTATCCAAATACACTCATGTTTGGAGTACTGTTGGATGGCTTATTGCCATAGATGCTGTTATAATTGTTGAAGAAGGCCTCTGACTCTTCGTTGTCGGGAAGGTAGAATCGAGAATAGATATAAGTGTCGATAGCCATGAACTCTTCTTTGTGCTTCTTAATGTACATTGTGTATTCAGGATATCCCAGCATAACGATGTCACAGTCAACGCGTAAATCTTTAGCCTCCTTTAATCCTTGAGCAATTCTGTTAAGGAAGCTCTCAGAGCCATTAGAAGGAATGAACAGGTAGCTAGAGCCTGGCTCAAGATGCTTGGTGATGCCCTTAGCGGTCAAATCTGTGTCAATGTTGATTGACTTGCTAGGATGTTTAGCAGCCTGTGCATGACTCTTGATGGATTCAAAAATCTCCTTGGTCGCATCTTGTGAGTCAACTAGATAGACAAGAACGTAATCTTTGAAATCATTGTCAAGCATGGTGTTGATTGCCGCGTTCATGTAATCGGACGGAATGTTGACCTGCATAGCCCAAGCATTGTTTATATAATCGTCGTTATGAGTGGCAAAGCAATTGAGCACGTTTATGTTATTGTTCTTGCCATACCGCATGATTTTTTGAAGCTGTTCTGACTCGGATGGAGCGATAATGACATCGCTCTTCTTGAGCTCAGGAAGGCTAAGAATGCTGTCGGTTGAAGCCATGTTGTCGTTGGTGTCATATACATTCAGGTTCAAAGGTCCTTTAACTTTGTCTTCAATACTCTTGAGACCAATGACTAAACCATTGAAGAACTCACGATAGGGTGTTGCATAAACCGAAGGATTGCTGCTTTGAAGCTGAAACGGAAGAATGAGGCTGATGTCGATGCTGTTATCCTTGTTGGTGACGTGAACATCGTTGTACACTTCGTCGAGTTTGTCCTTGTAGTTCTCCTCGAGTTGCTGCTCCGAAAGTTGTGAGGTATTTACCGTTTGTTGCTCAGATGTGTATTGAGGAAGGTAAATAATATCTCCTTTCTTAATGTTTTTATCGGTTATCTCTGGATTCAGCTCCTTGAGGGTTTTAGGGTCCATATCGTGAGCCTTGGCGATGCTCTGATATGTGTCGCCTTTCTCCACCTTATATGGGACAAACTGCTTGATATTTCTAGTAACAACGATATCTTTAGTGGAATTGGGAAGCACTTTTATCACATCATTGGCTCTGAAGTTGGTTCCCGAGATTCCAGGATTTAACTCCATGAGCTTCTCGATTGAGGTGTTGTAGGTCTTGGCAACTCCATATAGGGTTTCTCCACTCTTGATGGTATGGTAGATAATGCCTTCATTGTTTATTGATGCCTGCTGGGGAATGAGAATTTCCTGACCAGCTTTCAGTCCATTGGCAATAGAAGGGTTCAAGTCAAGCAGTTGCTGCTGTGTGACATTATAGGCTTTGGCTATACCATATACACTTTCTCCACTCTTAACTAAGTGGGTGACAGTGTTGTTGAGGGCCGAAGGATTGACTTTCCTCTCGGGTGCGGCTTTTTTGTCAAAATCACTCACAGGAAAGAACAGAAGTTGCTTTTTAGCTACTCCGCTCTTGGCAGTGGGGTTGAATTTGATGATATCCTCTTTGCTCACGCCAATCTTGTTTGAGATATCGGCAAGGGTTTCGTTGTTATTTTTCACCTCATAATAGTAATACATTTCATTGCCCAGCTTCTTGGTGGGCAGATTAAGCTTTGCAAGCATAGTACCGGCAAAAGCAAGTAATATGGCAAGAGCCAAAGTCCTTTTAATAATCATCTGTATATCAATTTGAAATGTTGTTAATATGTCGTTTATTAAATCTTTTCTAAAACCCTTGTTATGGGTGTTAAAGTGCAAAGATAAATAAAAAACAAATTTTCGCAAAAAAATATCGTGTTTTTTCATCTTGTTGTTTCATTTTATTATCTGTCGTTTATATGCCTTTAAAAAGTGCTGATACAGGTAGTAAAAGGTTTGCACTGGGGCTGTGTTTTTTTGTTTGATATATAATGTGGTACATTGAATATTTTTTCGTAATTTTGCACCTTAATTAAGAAATACACAATTTAAAGTCGAAAACAAGCGATGTTAGACCTGTTTTTTGAGACAAGCTGGGAAGTTTGCAACAAAGTTGGCGGTATTTATGCCGTGTTGTCAACTAAGGCCAAGACTTTACAGAGTGAATATAAAGACAAAGTGGTTTTCATTGGTCCAGATCTGAGCGATGACAACCCGTTTTTTGTGCGCACCAAAACAGTACTCGACAGTTGGCGCGAGCAAGCTAAATTCCCTCCTGGAATGACAGTAAAGACCGGGCGATGGAATGTGCCAGGCAAGCCACTTGCTGTGCTGGTGAACTACAATTGCCTTTATGTTTACAAGAACCAGCTTTTTGCTCAGATGTGGCGTGAATTTGGCGTAGATTCGTTACATGCTTATGGAGACTATGACGAGTCTTGCGTTTTCTCTTATGGGGCTGCTCTGGTAATTGAGAGCCTTGTGGCGTTCAAAAAAGCCAAGCGCGTGGTTGCACACTTTGATGAGTGGACTACAGGTATGGGACTCCTTTATGTGAAGTCGCGATTGCCAAAAGTTGCCACAGTGTTCACCACTCATGCAACAAGCATTGGTCGAAGCATCTGCGGTAATGGCAAGCCGCTATATGACTACATGACAGGTTACAATGGCGACCAGATGGCGCAGGAATTGAACATGGAGTCAAAGCACTCGCTTGAGAAAAGTGCGGCACATGAGGCAGATGTGTTCACCACGGTTAGCGAAGTCACTGCACGTGAATGCGAGCAACTGCTCGAGCGCAGACCAATGGTGACACCTAATGCTTTTGAACAGAACTATGTGCCAAAGGGTGCGAAATATACAGCAGTCCGTCGTGCGGCACGCAAGCGACTTCTTGATGTTGCAAGCGCTCTTACAGGAGAAACTCTCTCGGCCGACACTATGCTTGTTGCAACTAGTGGTCGCTGTGAAATGCGAAACAAGGGTATTGACCTGTATCTCGACACGATGAACGTGCTTCGTCACTTGCCAGAACACACATTAAGCCGCAAGATTGTTGCTTTTGTGCTTGTGCCTGGGTGGACTCAAGAGGCGCGTCACGATCTCAAGGATGCTCTCAACCGTGGACTTGCTGTTGGACTTTTCAATCCAATCATAACTCACACAGTCCATAACGAGGAGTGCGACGCCATCTACGGCAAGATGAACTATCTGGGATTCCGAAATCAGGAAGGAGAGGATGTCAATGTGATTTATGTGCCTTCTTATCTTAACGGTGATGATGGCATCTTCAACTTGACTTATTATGATCTTCTCACCGGATTTGACTTGTCGATATTCCCATCTTACTATGAGCCTTGGGGATACACTCCTCTTGAGAGCGTTGCAATGGGTGTCCCAACCATTACCACAAATCTTGCCGGATTCGGACAATGGGTGGAGAAAGAGCTTGGGGACAATAATCTCAAGACTGGCGTGAAGGTGATTCACCGCACCGATTCAAACTATGACGAGGCACTTGCTCAGATTGTTGAAAGCGTGCTGAACGTGAATGCGATGAACACTCGTGAGCACGATAAGTTGCGCCGTGCGGCAAAGCTGACCTCAAAGCAGGCTACATGGGAGAACTTCATGGCAAACTACATGGCTGCCTATAAAACAGCTCTTGCCAAGGTCGATGAGCGAACAGCAAAGTAGAAATAATCCAAACAACGAAATAATATCAATATTTTATATATGAAAATTAAAGTCAGTAATTCCAATTCTCCAGTGTGGAGAAATCTTACAGTGAAAAGTGAACTGCCCGCAAGCCTCAAGAAGCTTGACGAGCTTTCAAAAAACCTGTGGTGGGTGTGGAACAGCGAGGCAAAGTCTATGTTCCATCATCTGGACCGCGAACTGTGGAGAGCATCGGGTGAGAACCCAGTTATGATGCTCAACAAGATGTCGGCTTCAAAGCTCGAGGAACTTAGCAAAGATAAAGAGCTTGTAGCAAAGATCGACACAATCTATAAGCACTTTAAGGAATATATGGATCAGCCCATGCGCAAGGAGTTCCCTTCGGTGGCCTACTTCAGCATGGAATATGGTTTGTGCAATGCTCTCAAGATTTATTCTGGTGGCTTGGGCATCCTCGCTGGTGACTATATCAAGGAAGCCAGTGACCGCCGCATCGATATGACTGCTGTTGGTTTCTTGTATCGCTATGGTTATTTCACTCAGACTCTCTCGATGGATGGCCAGCAAATTGCCAACTATGAGCCTCAGAATTTCAATCACTTGCCCATTGAGCCTGTTATCGACAAGGACGGACAGCAGATGGTACTCGAGGTTCCTTATCCTGGACGTGTGGTATATGCCAACATCTGGAAGGTGAACGTTGGTCGCATGAACTTGTATCTGCTCGATACCGACATCGATAAGAACAGTGATTTTGACCGTTCAATCACTCACCAGCTCTATGGTGGTGACTGGGAGAACCGCATCAAGCAGGAGTATTTGCTGGGTATCGGTGGTGTTCTCATGCTCAAGAAACTGGGCATCAAAGCTCAGATTTATCACTGCAACGAGGGACATGCTGCATTGCTGAATTTGCAACGTCTTGTCGACTATGTTCAGGATGAGGGCTTGAGCTTCAACGAAGCACTTGAGGTGGTTAGAGCTTCATCGCTCTATACCGTTCACACCCCTGTTCCTGCAGGTCACGACTACTTCGACGAGGGTCTCTTCGGACGTTACATGGGTGAGTTCCCCGCTAAGCTCGGTATCACTTGGAACGACTTGATGAATATGGGTCGCGAGAACCCCGACACTCAAGAGAAGTTCTCGATGAGCGTTTTCGCTCTTAACACTACCCAGGAAAGCAACGGCGTGAGCTGGCTCCATGGCGAGGTTTCGAAGAAGATGTTTGCTGGCGTTTGGAAGGGATATGCTCCCGAGGAGTCGCATGTAGGCTACGTTACTAACGGTGTTCATATGCCAACTTGGGCAGCTTCGGAATGGAAAGAGTATTATGCCAAGGTGTTTGGCGACGACTATCTCGACAAGCAGGAAGACCTGAACACCTGGGCTCCTATCCAGAATGTTCCCGATGAGGAGATTTGGGACTTGCGCATGCGTCTGAAGAACAAGTTCATCAACTTTGTGAAGCGTGATTTCCGTGCCACTTGGCTCAAGAATCAGGGTGATCCCACCCGCATCATGTCGATTGTTGACAAAATCAATCCCGATGCACTTCTCATTGGCTTCGCTCGTCGTTTTGCCACCTACAAGCGTGCACATCTGCTTTTCACTAACCTTGACCGTCTTTCTCGCATCGTTAACAACGAGAAATTCCCAGTGCAGTTCATCTTTGCCGGTAAGGCTCACCCTGCCGATGGCGCTGGTAAGGATCTTATCAAGCGTATTGTCGAGATTTCTAAGATGCCAGAGTTCTTGGGCAAGATTATCTTCCTTGAGAACTACGACATGACAGTATCGAAGCGTCTTATCACAGGAGTTGATATTTGGCTCAATACTCCAACCCGTCCTCTTGAGGCTTCGGGTACCAGTGGAGAGAAAGCCGAGATGAATGGCTTGCTCAACTTCTCAGTACTTGACGGATGGTGGTATGAGGGTTATCGTGAGGGTGCTGGATGGGCATTGACTTCACATCGAACCTACACCGACCAGTCGATGCAGGATAAGCTTGATGCCGCAACTATCTACTCGATGCTCGAGAACGAGATTATTCCTCTCTACTTTGCTAAGAACTCCAAGGGCTATTCTCCTGAGTGGATTCAGTATATCAAGAATTCCATCTCGAAAATCGCGCCTAACTACACTATGTCGCGCATGATGAAGGACTATGTCGACCGCTTCTACATCAAAGAGGCAGCGCGCAGCAAGAAACTGCGTGCCAACGACTATGCTCTCGTGCGTGAAATCGTGGCTTGGAAGGAGCACGTAGCTGAGAACTGGGACAATGTAGCAGTAGAGGATATGCAGCTCAGCGATTCGTTCTACGATATTTCTATCAACAACGGACGTGTTGAGGCTACAGTGAAGCTCAACACTGCTGGTTTGGGACGCAGCGTAGGCCTTGAACTCGTGGTATACCACGATGTTGACGGCGAGACCAAGTTCCATAGCACATTGCCAATGAAGGTTGTTGAAGAGGATGGTGACATTCTCACCTTTAAGCTCAATGACCGTATTAAGGACACTGGCATCTTCAAACTCTCGTTCCGTGCTTATCCATGGAACAACAACCTTCCACATCGTCAGGATTTCTCCTATGTGAAGTGGTTCTAAGCCAATGTGCATATAAAAAACAGATGCATCACGAAAAGTGATGCATCTGTTTTTTTTAGTGCCTTACCTTTTATTTTGCAGTGAGGTTGTTCTCCCTCATGCGGGTGATATATTGCTGAAGTATAGCTTCCATTTGCCGTTGCATGAAAGGCAGCTGCTGGAATTGTCCTTTCTTGCTCAAGAGGTTGTTCTTGAGCGAGAAATCTTTCTTGAACTCATAAATGCCAATAAGCTTGTGGTTGCGGTATTCAATCATTAGGTCATCAAGGTAATACATCGATGTCCCGTCGCGGTCGTTGAACACATAGTTGACGTAGTCTTGACTGGTGTCAAGCACGTCTTTTCCGAACGAGAAATATGGTTTCTGATAGTTCAGCAGGCCCAGGACTGTGGGCATTATGTCGGTTTGTTGCACCAGACGTGTGGAGTCGCATTTCACAGGCAGCTGTCCTCCAGGAGTATAGAAGAAAATGGGAATGAGGAATCGTCCCATGTCGTTGTTGTAGTCATCACGGTGAGCTACGCCACAGTGGTCGGCAGTGAAGACAAAAATTGTGTTATTGAACCACGGCTCGTTCTTGATTTTCTCGAAATACTGCTTTATTGAGTGGTCGGCATAGCTGATGGAGCGATGCATGGGAATGTCACCACGGGTGAAAGTGTTTTTGTATTTATCGGGTATGGTGAATGGCTCATGGCTGGATGCTGTGAAAACCGTCAGAAAGAATGGTTTGTCTTTCTGGGCGTATTCCTTGGTGTGTTTGGCAAAATAATCCAGATATGGCTCGTCAAAAATTGCCCATGTGCCGTCGAAGTCTTTATTTCCATATTCATCCATGCCATAATAACGTTCAAACCCAATGGAGTTGGAAAAAGCCTTGAATCCGAGAGTGGTGTTTGGCGCACCATGGAAAAATGCTGTGTTGTAACCCTCATCTTTGAGCATCTGTGGTAAGGCCTGGAGAGTGTTGTTGGAGTAGATGTAGTAACAGTAGGGGTCGATGTAACGAGGAATTCCGGCGAAGCTAGCTGGCATGCAGTCAACCGAACGGCTGCCGTTGGCAAAGCCGTGTTCAAAACAATAGCTTTTGCTCAACAGTGAGTCAAGAAATGGTGTATATCCTTGATATTTGCCGCCATCCTTGTCTTTGTTGAAAAAGCCGGTATATTCCATCGAGAAGCTCTCCATCATGAAAACCACCACGTTGTACTTTTTCATTTCTCCACCACGTGGCGTTTTGTTTTTTATAGGGCAGAATATGCCATCGAGTTCTTCCTTGTTGAAGAAATGTGGGTCTTTGTATCCTTTCTTGTGGATAGTGGTGAGCATTGTGAAGGGAGTGTTGAGCACAATTGCTGCCTCCAGTGGTCTTTTGCAGTAAATCTCGGCAGAGTCTTGTCTGAGGGGGTGCATCTTCCAAGCCAAGCCACCTCGCAGTCCGGCAAAAGTGAGCATGAAAGCAAGCAGGAAAACCACCGAGTGAACGGGATAGTAGACCTTTGCTGGAGGATAATCGTGACTTTTGCGGTCTTTCTTGATGGGATTGTAGTATAGAAAGATAATGGCAAGAATCATCGCAATGCCAAAGAGCCATACTTGCCAGTAGCCGGTGATGCTGTTCAAGAAAATCTTGCCCAGGTTGCTCTCGCCGCCAAATTCGGAGAAGATGGTCCAGGTAGTGCGACGGCCACCAAACTCATAATAAACAATGTCGGCAGCGTTAATGGCGATTCCCAATATGTTGATAATCAAAAATATAATTTTAACTATGTGCTGATACTTGACGGTGTTTCGAATCTTTATAGGAAGGAATTGCAGTATCACACAAAGAAAGTTCAAGTAGCACAATGCACTTATATCAAACCTCAAACCTCCCCATGACAAAGTTGCAACATCGGCATATGTCACTCCTTGGAAGTGCTGAGCATTCATATAATAAAAGAACCATCGGGTAATCATGTATACCACAAGCAGGATGGCAAAATTCACTGTCATCACAAAACCTGGTTCTTTTTTCAACTTTTTAAACGATATTTTCATCTTCTGTTTTTTTGATGAATTGTTGCTATTGACAAGAGTACAAAATTACAACATTTTTTGTTACAATCATTATTCATGGTAGGAAAGTTTTTCGTTTGGCGTTTTTTGACTTAAATTGTCGAACTTTAGGTTAGTAATTATATTTTTTTGTATGGAATGAGAAAATATCAATGTTTTTTTGTTATTTTTGTGGCGAAGTTGACGATATTGAACATAAAAGAAGAAATAATTTTATAAAACTATAATACTATGATACAAAAGAAAATTAATATTCAGGAAGAAGTTGCACGATGCCTGTTGTGCCATGATGCTCCTTGCTCTAAGGCCTGTGGAAAGGGCGATGTGGCAAGGGCCATGAGGGCTGTACGTTTTGATAATGCTAATATAGCGCGGCAGTGGCTTGACAATTGCAGCAAGGAAGACTTAGAACGCGCCGAACAGGCTTGTTTGCACTATGGTCATCCTGTGAGAATAGCACAGATTGTTAGTCAACTGGAAGATATAAAACTAGAAAAAGACTTGCCAAGCCTTGAGATTGACTTCTGCGGCTTGCATTGCGAGAATCCGTTCTTCCTAGCATCTTCGTCTATCTGCACCGGCTACGAGATGGTTGCTCGCGCGTTTGAGGCTGGATGGGCTGGCGTTTTCTACAAGACAATCTGCCTTGAAGATATTAACGAGGTTTCACCGCGTTTTGATGCAGTGCACCGCGAGGGCAAAAAGGGTGACTTCAGTTCGTTCCGCAACATGGAACAGCTCAGTGAGAATCCTGCCGAGGTGGATTTTGAGATTCTGAACCGACTGAAGAAAAATTATCCTAGCAAGATTGTTGTAGCTTCAATCATGGGAGCGACTGAAGAGGAATGGATAGAACTTGCTAAGATGGCCGAGAAGGCAGGAGTGGATGCTGTTGAGCTTAATTTCTCATGTCCGCAGATGCGTATAGCAGGAATGGGAAGTGATGTGGGTCAGGATCCAGAGTTGGTGACATTCTACACAGCCTATGTTAAACGATCGGTGTCGATTCCGGTGATACCCAAGATGACTCCAAATATCACCCACATGAGCAATCCCGCTATGGGCGCTTATTTTGCTGGAGCCGATGCTATCAGTGCCATCAACACAATTAAGAGTGTGACGATGGACGATCAATCTGCGGTATCGGGCAAGAAAACGGTGTCTGGTCTCTCGGGACGCGCAGTGAAGCCCATTGCTCAGAGGTTTATCCTTGAGATGGCCAAAAATCCTATAATGAAGAAAATTGAGCTGAGCGGAATTGGTGGAATTGAGACATGGCGAGACGCATTGGAGTTTATCCAACTGGGCTGCACCAATGTTCAAATCTGCACCGCAGTGATGCAGTATGGTTACCGCATTATTGATGATTTGAAGCTTGGCCTTCAGTATTACATGTCGAGCCGTGGCATCAACAATCTTACAGATCTGGTTGGAGAGCAGTTGCCAATGTTTGTGCGAGCATCCGAACTTGACCGTGACACCATTGTGTATCCTGTTGTTGACCGCGAGAAGTGTATTGGCTGTGGCCGTTGCCATATTTCCTGTATGGATGCTGGGCATCAGGCAATCAGCTTTGATGATGATCGCAAGCCACACATTTTGGGTGGCAAATGTGTGGGGTGTCATTTGTGCCGTATTGTGTGCCCAACGGGCGCCATCAGCTCGGCAAAGCGTATTCCCAAGAAGAAAGTCAAATAAGTTTTGATAAATAGAAAAAGTGGGTGCGTCAATTTTGACGCACCCACTTTTTTATTGCTATTTTTGTAACTTAGCGAATTATCTTGGTTGCGGTTTGTGAACCGTCATTATAGCGTGTTACTACGATGTTGATACCCTGGAAAGGCTTGTCACTTGCGACGCCAGCAACATTGTAATAGGTGTGCGAAACAGCCTGCTTGCTTGTTGACACAGTGTTTATCGCTGTCACCGATGAATATTTCAGCATTGGAGCGATTGCCATCGATACTGGGTCGTCGGTGTTCTCGTACCATGTGCCAGTCTCAAGGTCCCCCTTGCTATCATCATATACGAAATGATAGGCAGTACATTTTTCGCCTACGGCACGGCGAACCAATAGAATTGCAATGTCATCACCATTATTGTTGGGGAATGGTCCTACCACTACAAAGAACTCTGTGCCAGCCTTTATCTCAATGGGATTGTCAAATTCAAACTCGGTTGCATTTATAATGCTTGGGTCATAGGCCAGGTCACCTGCTTTTACACTAGTGCTGCCCAAAATCTCGCCAGGCATGCCGTCGGCTCCAGCAGCAGCGATGCTCACGGTGATATCGGCATCGGTCGATGTGGCAGTAGTCTTGCCAAAATAGATGTTTACCTTGCTGATAGTAGCGTCGGCAAGAGGAGCGTCGAAATGTTCGGCAAATTCACCTATGTTCAGCCAGTTGGTGCCGGCATAATTGCCATACCATCCCATCTCAATCATTGCCAAGTCACCATTCTCTTCGGGAGCAATGTTCCAGATTTCTTGCTCACCGCCGGCTTGAATGGCGGTGTTGACAGTCTCGAAAACATTGCTGCCCAGTTCGTTAGCAACCTCAAGCCTAATGCCATAGCTTCCTTCTTCGGCATAGGTCACTGTGGGGTTCTGATCGGTGCTGGTAGAAGGCTCGGCACCATCAAATGTCCATGCCCACTGCAAGGGATTGCCTGTAGAAGCATCTTTGAAGGTCAGTGGAACATTGGTTGGAACAAACATCATCACCCAGGGCGAAAGATAAGCACCATCGGGAAGATCTATCTTTGCAATTGGTGCTTCGCCTTCAACGATGACGAAGGCCTCACGAGTAGCGATGGCTGTAGTGTTGCCGTCTCCCACAGTCAAGGTCACAGCATAACTACCAGCCTTGTTGTAGGTCACTACAGGGTTCTGCTCGGTGCTGGTGGCTGGTGTGCCGCCTTCGAAGGTCCAATCCCAACTTGTCACGTTGCCTGTGCTGACATCGAATAAGTGAACGCTCTCGCCTTCCTTGATGATGACAGTGGCATCTTCGCTGGTGTTGGCTTGTTTAATTTTAAATCCGTCGATAGCCTCATCCTCGCCATAGTCGCCTTGATAGACAAACGAGAACTTCACGCTTTTGCCAGCAAATTCGGTCAAGTCAACAGTGAACTTCTCCCAACTGGGGCCGTCATAACCTTGGTCCTGTGCCCACTGGAACTGGTCGATGAGCAATGTAGAAGATCCATCGACTATTGCAAAAAGCTTCCAAGCACCATACACCATGTAGATGCCACTGGCATAGCAGTAGAACTCAAGTTGGCTGTTCTCGAGAATCTCAATTGCCGGCGATGTCGCGGTCTCGTTCTGATTTCCAGCATAGTTCAGAATCATTGACGACTGGCTGTTGCTGTCGATGTTAGAGAAAGGATAATCGCGATTGCCAAGTTTCCAGGTTGAGGAACTTGTGGAAGCGTAGGTCCAGGTGTTGAACTCGTCTTGGCTGTCCCATCCTTGCTCGTAATAGGGTGTCATGGCTTCTTGTGCACTAAAAGCGGCAGCAAGATCTTGTGCGTTAGTGCAAAGGCTCATCAGAGTCAGACTTAAAACTAAAAGAGTAATTTTTTTCATAAGCATTTTAATTGGTTTAATCACTGAATTTTTCTGCAAATATAATAGATTTTATGCAAAAGAATGATTTTTGCCTTCGCTTTTTAAACAGTTTTTTTTTGATATGAATGCAATTATAACTATTTTCGCACAAAATTAATTGTATGTGATGAAAATACTACGGATTAAAATGCTGGTGCTGCTATGGCTATGCTTTGGTGTGGCAGCACAGGCACAGGGTGACGTCGTTCGCGTTGGCTTAGCTTGGCAACCAAATATCGGAACTTACGACCGTGTGGTGCGCTCTATTGAGTTGGCTGGCGCCGAGGCTGTTGTCTTGCCTCAGATGCGCTTTGAAGGCTTTGAATATGAAAGTGATAAAATATCATCAGGGTATTTAGATGCCGATGGAGTGTTGCTTCAAGAGAATGCCGACATGGTAAAGCGAAACACATATCGTGACACAAAAATTGACTCGATAATGCAAGGCATAGATGCCGTGGTCTTTTTGGGCGGCGGCGATATAAGTTCAACGCTGTTTCGCGAGCCAGAAGAATGGGGTGGCGAGGTGTGTGATGCCACGCGCGATGTGTCGGAATATCTCACTATGGCCTATTGCCTTGATAATGATATCCCAGTTCTGGGGCTGTGCCGAGGCATGCAGATGCTCGCAGTAGTGTCGGGGGCTTCAATGATTCAGGACTTGGGAACCTATTATGGCGCTCAATGTGTGGAATATAACAACACGCATCGCTCGTTGCGTGACGAGAACGGCAATCGACACTACACTCCTCACGATGTGGTGGTTGTCGATGAGTCTTCGTTCCTATATGCCATCGCTAAAACCGATACCATCAAAAATGTGCCATCTTGGCACCACCAGGTGGTGAGAAGCGTACAAGGTACGGCTCTCAAAGTAACTGGTGTGACGCCGACTCAGGGCTACGACGTCATAGAAGCGATAGAACGCACCGACAAAACATTTGCCTTGGGTGTACAGTTCCATCCCGAGGAAGCGGTTCGACAACATCTTGCTGATGAGCCCAGCGCACAAAATTTTATGCAGCTCTATGAGGGTGTAAACTATTTTAGAGAATTGATAAACTATTGTATAAAACACCATAAAAATTAACAAACTATGGAACTAGATTGGGCCGAACAACTGCATTGTGCTGTTACGGTTTGTGATACTGAAGGCACAGTGATTTACATGAACGAGAAATCGCGCGAAACGTTTAACAAGGACGGCAAGTCGATGATAGGGCAGAACCTCTTTCCTTGCCACAAAGAACACTCGCAGCAAATGATTAGGCACATGATGGAAACCGATACTATCAATGTCTACACCATAACCAAGAACGGACAGCGTAAAATGATTTACCAAACTCCTTGGAAAGTTGATGGTAAAGTCGCTGGCATGGTAGAAATATCTATGGTGGTTCCTGATGAAATGCCTCACTACCAGCGTTGATAGTTTTCCATATTAGGATTGTGTCGATGATAATTTGGTATATTTAATTGTTTTTTGTAATTTTGTGAATTGCGTCTATAATTATAGAACATGATAATCATATTTATTTCTGCTTAACGTTAAAACATTAAATATTAACAACATAGACATTTAACAAATTATGAAAAAAAACTTACTCTTACTGATGGCGATAGCCTTGTGCGCCATAATGGCTAACGCCGAGAATTACGGTATCAACGTGGGTGGCGTGGAAGTCTCAAGTAGCAACTGCAGTAATGTTACTGGAGGCAACATCACTGGCGGTACGGTGGAATATGATAGTTACAATAAGATTCTAAGACTCACAAATGTCACAATCACACGTACAACGAGTAGTGACTTTGCTTTGCACAATCGCAGTTGCGATGGATTGACAGTTATATTCTATGGCACCTGTAACCTAACATCAACCAAAGCACATGGCATCAAGCTTGACAAGAGCACTGCGCTTAATGTCTACAGCGGAGCCACAGTCAACGTGACCAGCGGCACGGGAAGCGCGCTATATCTTGGGAACATCCAAGTCTGGTTCAAGGGTAGCGGAAACATCAATTTCAAGACCACGAACGGTAGCACAAACGCCTGTATTAAAGGCAGTGATGCCACCGAAGCCATTTATGACGGTGCCCATGTCACTGCTAAGAGCTATAACTACTATGCAATGGAAATGCTGATTAACACTTTCCACGCAGGTACCGATTTGCGTTTGTATTATAACGGCGTGAAGCAGCAGGTTTATAACTGTATCTTACAGAATATGATATCCCCGGCCAATGGTGCCCCTGCAATCCTTGAACCGTATGGGGCTTACGTAAATACCACTGCTAGAACCACCATCTACACATCGTCGGGGGAGCCTGTAAGAAACACAGATATCTATATCAGCGACAACTATAAAGCAATTTTAAATGCGTCTTATTTCCCTGATGCCAATTTCCGCAACGCATTACTGTATCTCTACCCAAAGGGATATATGACAAGCACTGAATGCAATTCGCGAAAACAACTCTACCTCTCCGATAAGGGAATTTCAAACCTTGAAGGCATTCTGAATTTTCCAAATCTGACCATATTGGAATGCAACAACAACGTTCTGACCAACATACCCACGTTTTACTATGGTCTTAAAGAATTGTATTTGGCCGACAACCTCATAACCAGTATAAACAATCCACCTAATTCGCTTGAAATCCTTGACCTCAGGAACAACAAAATCTCATCTTCGGTCGTCTTAACAGGCTATAATTTCCTAAAGAAGCTAGATTTAAGTGGTAACACATCATTACCATCAGTTGACTGCTCTTCTAACGTACTCACTTCGCTTGGGGTTGAGGGATGCTCTGCAATGACCTATCTTAAATGTTCTAACAACAAACTTACAGGTCTGTATCTGACCAATTGCGCAAGTTTACAAAAATTATACTGTAACAACAATGAACTCAGCTATTTAGGCAATACGGGCTATTGCACTTCTTTGACTGAGTTACATTGTAATTACAACCAACTCACCTCGCTTAGTCTCTCCGACTGCTCGTCACTTAATTACCTCAACTGCGAACACAATAATCTTACATCGCTCTCTATTGCATACAACACTGCACTTAAGACCGTCTATGCAAGTCATAATCAGATTTCGTCGGTGGCAAGTTTCAGCAACGGCAATAAATCCACTCTTGAACTCTTGGGGCTTAACGACAATAAACTCACATCGTTTACAGCTCAGAACTTCACCAAGCTGTGGGCATTAGGCCTTGCCGACAACCCGAACCTTACTACGGTGACAGTTACAAGCAACAGCGCATTGAGAAGCTTTTCGGTAGGGAATTGCCTTGCACTGACAACACTCATCTGCAACAATAATGTTTTAACTTCTGGAAACTCCAGCAGCGGTTTCTACTTTGGTGGCAGCAACGCGATTAAGTATTTCAAATGCAATAACAACCAGCTCACCTCGCTCAACGTGAGCAGCCTGAGCGACTTGACAGAACTTAACTGCAGTGTAAACAAGATTGGTTCTTTGGATGTGTCAAATAAAACAAAACTCACTAGATTAGAAGCCCATTACAACCAGTTGACCTCACTTAATGTCCAGGGTTGCTCGTCATTAAACTACTTAATGCTTGAAAGCAACAAGCTCACTTCTCTCTCGGTTCAGGGCTGCAATGCATTACGCACCATTCAATGCTGTTTGAATCAAATCAATGCAGCAGGGGCCAATACGCTTATCAACAGCCTGTGTACCATACCTGCCGGAAGTCAAGGTGTTTTACGATATATCTATCCAGGCTATTCCTCGGGCTCTTACGTCGAAAACAACGTCAGCCTTACTGATACTCAGGTAAGGTCTGCTTGCGCCAAGCGCTGGAAACCACAGAAGTATACGAATGGCACATGGGTTGATATTGTCACTAGCATTCCTGGCGATGTGAACGGTGACGGCTTGGTTTCGAGTGTTGATGTTACAGCTCTCTATAACTACCTGCTTAACGGCGACTCTAGTAATATAGTAAACGGTGACCAGGATGGCGACGGTATCATAACTTCGGTGGATATCACGATTATTTATAATCTGCTGCTTGGTAATTAAAGTACAACCTAATGCATAATAGACCAAAAGCGCCAGCTAGGCGCTTTTGGTCTATTATGACGTTAAAAGTATTAATTGCTCGATAAAACTGAACAACTGCGGTTAGTCGTTCATAGTAAGCAGTAGTTCCTCGTTGCTGCGTGTGCGCTCCATGCGGTCCTTGATGAATTCCATCGCTTCGATGGAGTTGCGGTCGCTCAAGAATCGGCGCAATATCCACATGCGGTTGAGTGTGTCCTGCTTGAGCAAGAGGTCGTCGCGGCGAGTACTCGATGCCATGATGTCGACAGCGGGGAACACTCGCTTGTTGCTGAGCTTGCGGTCGAGCTGAAGCTCCATGTTACCTGTGCCCTTGAACTCCTCGAAGATTACCTCGTCCATCTTAGAGCCGGTCTCGATAAGAGCTGTAGCAATGATGGTGAGGCTGCCGCCGTTCTCGATATTGCGGGCAGCACCAAAGAAACGCTTGGGGCGCTGCAATGCATTAGCATCTACACCACCACTCAAAATTTTGCCGCTGGCAGGAGCAATGGTGTTATAGGCGCGTGCCAGACGAGTGATGGAATCGAGCAGAATCACAACATCATGTCCACATTCCACCATGCGCTTTGCCTTCTGGAGAACTAGGTCGGCAATCTTCACGTGACGGTCGGCTGGCTCGTCAAAGGTCGAGGCAATTACCTCGGCGTTAACGCTGCGTGCCATGTCGGTAACCTCCTCAGGACGCTCATCGATGAGCAGGATTATCATATAGGTGTCGGGGTGGTTTTCCGAGATGGAATTTGCTATATCTTTAAGAAGTACAGTCTTACCAGTCTTGGGAGGAGCGACAATGAGACCACGCTGTCCCTTGCCAATGGGCGAGAACATGTCCACGATGCGTGTCGAGATGTTGGGGTGGGTGTGGTTCACCAGGTCAAACTTCTCGTTAGGGAACAATGGTACAAGATGCTCAAATGGGATGCGGTCGCGCACAAACTCGGGAGTGCGGCCGTTGATGAGGCGAACATCAACCAGTGGGAAATACTTTTCGCCTTCTTTTGGAGGACGGATGGTACATTCCACAACATCTCCAGTCTTGAGACCCAGGTTCTTGATTTGTGCCTGAGGCACGTAGATGTCGTCGGGAGATGTCAGGTAGTTGTAATCGCTCGAGCGCAAGAAACCATATCCATCGGGCATTACCTCAAGAACTCCCATTCCGTTGAGGATACCGTCGAAATTGTAAGTCACTTTAGCGTATGGGAGTGAAGATTCGGGTTGCTGTGACTGCTGGTTTTTGCCTTTTTTCTTCTTTTGCTGCTTGTTGGGCTGCTGCTCTTTCTCGGCTTTTGGTTCTTGAATGATGATGGGAGCCTTGGCAGCCTCTTCGGCAGCAATGCGACGGCGTTCTTCGGCACGGCGGGCAGCTTCTTCGCGCTCGGCTTGAGAGCGTGGTTTGAAAGTTATGGGACCATTGCCAAAGAAATTACCACCCTCGTTCTGATTGTCGGCTGAGCCACGTTTCTGCTTCTTGCCAATTGTAGCATTTGGATTGGTGTTGAAGAGACTCATGAAGTCGTCCTGGTTTGGATCGAAACGTGAAGACTCTTGCTGCTCAATCATCTCTTCTTCGGGGACAAAGTATTCACTTTCGGGTTCGGGATAGCCGTCAGCTGGCATATTTTCAACAGGATCCTGGATGGGCTCTGGTTCAGTATAGTTGTTTTCAGTGTTATGAGAGTCTTGTGTGTACTCGCCCGAGGGTTGCTCTGTAATGCTTTCGGGTTGGACAGCAGGAGCTGTTTCCTCGACGACATTGCGTTCTATACGCTCTCGGCGAGCGCGTTTAGGAGTCTCGACTTTGGCGTCATTTTCCTCCTCAGCGGCCTGTTTCGATGCTTCGGCAAGAGGTTCCTCAAGTCCTGGAAGTTGTCCTTGCTGAGGAATGGATTTCTGCTCGCTCTTACGTGGACGTCCGCGTTTTTTCTTGGGAGTAGCCTCCTCTTCGGGCTTTACCTCTTCGGGTTCAGACTCTTTCTTTTTTGTTTTTTTCGACTCTTTGGCTTCGGCTGTTTCTTTTACAGCTTTACTGTCGTCATTCTTCTCTTTTGTTTTTCTGGTCTTTTGGGTTTCGGTGGTCGCTTTAGTCTCTTTCTTAGTGCGACTGCGACGACGCTTAGGTTGTTCAGGTGCATTGCTGGCTGCGTCTATAGCCTGCTGGTCAATAATTTGATATACCAGGTCGTCCTTGCTTGCACTGTTGACCTTCTTCAAACCCATAGATTTTGCCAAATCTTTCAATTCGGCTTCGTTCATAGAACTGAGTTCGTCAATATTATACATAAGCTTTGAAAAAATAATAATCGTGGAAATTTCAACAGGTCGATGCAGCAATTACATCATTTACTCAAGCTGCAGCATGCATAAAAGCACGCTTTGCGGCGCTGCATCACTAGGTTAAAAAGATTATCGAGAAAAAAATTATAAAGTGGAATAAAAGCACACAAAGGATTGTTTCTTAATTGTTTTTTGTTGATTTTAGCTTGCTGTGTGCTTAATAACACTGCAAAGGTAGTAATTTTATTTTAATTAGCAAATTTTTTTGTCTGCAAAGCATTTTTGTATTACCTTTGGAGCAATAAAATCAACGAAATCATGAAAAAACAAGTATTAATAATGCTTTTGGTGTTAATAGGTTCCATTGGCGCCGAGGCATGTACATCAGCGATAATCTCAGGCAGTAAAACTGTTTCGGGGAGACCCTTGCTGTGGAAACACCGCGACACTGGTTGCCTCGACAATCGTGTAGAACTAATAAAGGCACATGACAACTGTTATGAGTTTGTGGCGATTTTTGACGCTACCGACCCTTGCGACACCGCTGCTTGGACAGGATTCAACGAGATGGGATTCGCTATCATGAACACGGCATCCTATAATCTCAATAACGACGATGTGCCCGAGAGCGAGATGGATCGTGAGGGTGTGGTGATGAAACTCGCACTGGAACACTGTGTCACAGTTGATGAATTTGAGCTATTGCTGCAGCTGTTGCCCAAACCGCTGGGCGTGGAGGCCAATTTTGGCGTTATCGACGCACAAGGAAATGGCGCTTATTTTGAAACAGGTAATTATACCTATAAAAGATATGATCTTGCCGATGCTCCCGATGGCGTCTTGACTCGTACAAACTATTCCTATAGCGGTCGCCCCGACGAGGGCATGGGATATGTGAGAGAGGCAAACGAGAAATATCTGTTTGCTCCACACATTGCAGCTGGAGATTTTGCTCCGTGGGTGTTTACCGAGGAAATATCACGCACTTTCTATCATAGCTTGCTCAACAAGGACTTTACCCATAGCGGCGATGAGTGGATTGTGGATCAGGACTTCATTCCACGCCGCATCTCAACAGCATCAATTGTCATTGAGGGCATTGCTCCAGATGAGATGTCAGAGTTGACTACGATGTGGATTGCGTTGGGCTATCCACCATGTGCCGAGACATTTGCTGCACGTGTGAGTGTGGCTGGTGGTGTGCCCATTGAGCTTAATGGCACTGGTGATAACAATCACAGTCCGCAGTGCGACAAGGTGCGCGCCCGTCAGGCTCAGGTGTTCAGCATCGAGCGTGGCAACGGCAAGCATTATCTCAACCTGAGCAAGTTGTATAATGAAGAGGGTACAGGTTATTGCCAACAACTAGTGCCGAAAAACATGGAGATGTATAAGCGTGAATATGAAAGGCGTGAGTCTGTCAAGATTGGGTTAAGGCATAAAAATTGAGTGTGGTAATCAAGGAATGTTCAATATCCTCGGGCACCTATATGTCAATACTTTATAGGTTATTCTTTGCCCGGCGTTGGTGGCTGTTGCTGTTGCCTGTTGTCGTGTGCCTGGCGTTGATTACGGTTGATAATCGATTTGCCTTTGTCGCTCTCATTGTGGCAATGGCAATGGTGATGATATCGATGCCTATTCTATATTATTATGCACTAACACAGGAGTCCAGGTGGTCGATACTTGAGAAGACTGCCACAATCACCGAGGAGGGTCTACGGCTGGATTTTACGAGCGAAAAGATGCGTGAGCACGTTATTGCTTGGAACGAAATCGACTCCACCACAGCATTCAACAATTGCCTGATATTGCGCTTCAAGAAAAACAAATACACTATCTTGGCAATACCCCTCACGGCATTCTCTGGTGAAGATGAATTGCGCAAGTTTGTGATTGAAGTAAGGCGTAGAATAAGCAGTTAAGCTTCCCATTTATCGATAAAAAAGTCTTATTTGTCTATTATCTCTTTCTTTATATGCAGTGTTTGTAAACTTTTGTGTTCTATTTTTGTCAAAAAAGGCAAAGAATAAGATTTACAAACACTAAAATCGTAAAGAAATGAAAAAGAGAAAGACACTACTGCTGGCTTTATTGCTCTCGATTGTGGCATCGGTAGCAGTGACTTCATGCAGTCCATATTGGTATGACGATGGTTATTACTACGACTATCCCTATCGTGGACGTCCTGGCCCGCCGCCACCTCCACATCATCCTCACCCCGGACATCATCCAGGTGGACATCATCACTAATGATTAATGTTTGCGATGTTTATATATTGATTGATTAGGTGGCACGAGAACTAGCTGTTCAAGTGCCACCTGCTTTATGTCTGATTTTTTTAGGTTTCGCTATGATTTTTGCTTGCTTACCCAGGCTTTTCTGTAGCGCTTGGGAAGCAACTGCTTGACTTCTTTGAGCTCTTGCTTGCTGTCGCTCTGAGCTACAACGATGTCATGGTATTCTCCACGGGTGACCACGATAGCCTTTATGCCATGTTTGGCATAATAATCTATCATCTGCTCGGCACGTTGAGAGTTGTGGCAAGTGTTTATGACAAGTGAGTACTTACCGTTGCATGGCATGCCATCATTGAATGGCGATTCAAAAGCAGCTTTTTCTTCTTGTGCCTTATTCTCGTCAACAACAGCAAACTTCATATCGTTGCTGGTGGCTTTTGAGACAGGCTTTACGTCAATATTATGTGAAGGCTGGGTTCTCAGCTCCATAACATTGAGACTGGCAGTTTGGGTCGATGCGTTAAAGATGGCAGGTGTCGAGAACAGGAAGCCCAAGGCTAAGATTGCTGCAGCCGATGCCGCCACCTTGATGCGGTCACGCCAGGTTATCAGTTGAGGCGTAATAATTGCTGCCGCGTCGTCTCTTTGCTCCTGAGGATTGATGTTGATTGGGCTCAAGCCGAAGAATTCGTTAAGCGCAATACCAGCATTCATAGGCATGAAGTCAAGCTTGTTATCGGCAGTCAGTTTGAAATAACCCACATGGCCAAAAGCAACTTCCGTTCCCGATGCCAGTTGCTGGCGGAAGGCGCGCACATTATTCGAAATGAGCTCGCACGCTTGGTCATAAGTCATTGCATGACGACGTGAGAGCGAATTTGCAATCATTCCGTCGTTATGTGTGATGCTAGAGTTGAAGCTGATTATTCGCTTGGGGTGCTCAATGGTGTTGCCATTAACCTCCGATGACCTATAGTTTGCTATCAGTGCTCCCCATCCAGGGACCACCACGCAATCGTGATACATCATCAGGTATTCTATGTGTTGAATAAGCGAAATCATCATGCAAAGGTACAATTTTCCCTTCACCCGCGCAACAATTGTGGGCTAATTTTATAACACATTTTTCTTTTTATCTGAAACACAAGGCGATTATTCTCCCAAGAGGGCCTTGGCTTCATCTTCGGGGATGCCGTGGGCTACTGCGAGCTTGATGTCTCGCTCCATGTCGTCGTGGTTGTAGCGCAGTTTGTTGAGCTTTGCTCGCAAGATGTAGATATAAGGGTCGTCGGGGTCTAGCTCAAGTGCATTGGAAATATCAAGTGAAGCTTCATTGAGCTGCTTTGTGGCAAGGTAGCAGTCGGCACGATTGGCAAGTAGGGTGGAGGTTGGTTTTACTTTTATGACTTCGCCGAAGCACTCTATAGCTTTAGCATAGTTCCCAGCATGCTTGTTCAGATAGCCTTGTCCTTGCTTAGCCATACCCGAGTTTGGGTTTATTCGCAGAATGTCCTCAAAATCTTTTTCAGCAGTTTTTGTGTTGCCCATCTCAAGCGCCAGCATGCCGTGTGTGTAGCGCGACTCTACATCGCTCTCGTCGAGCATCATGATGCGTTCATAGTCGGCTTGTGCTAGCGCAATGCTGTCGATGACAATATAGGCCGCAGCGCGGTTATGTAACAGCGTGACAGCATTGGGCGTGATGTTGATGGCGAGAGTGTAGTTCTTGATTGCCTCCTCTAGCCGTCCCTGTCGTCGCTGGATGGTTGCCATGTTTGAGAGGAGCAGCGTGTTGTTTGGGTTTGATGGCTCGCACTTGATGGCTTCGAGGAAGAAATGTTCGGCCTTTTCCCATTCATTGTTTTTGATGCAGTATTGTGCCGAATCGACAAAAGCATAGTAAGCGGTATTGGTGTCAACCGGAATAGAATAGTCGACAGTAGGTTTCACTCTGATGGGGTCGGGCTTGACTCCTTTTTCAAACTTCATGTTCTGCTCGTTGATAGACTGTATTGCTTGAGCTCCAGCACCCAAAGCAAAGGCGAGCATTAATATTATGTGTAGAATGCGTTTCATGTTAAGATAAATTGATGTGGCAAAGTTAGCATTCAATGGCAAGATTCAAGGCACGGTTTTAATATTTTTAGATAAATTTTGCCTTCTTTGTTCGTCAGTTGTCAGGAAAATAGTAAATTTGTGGCTTAAATATTCAAGATTTATGAACTTATCATCGATACTTTTACAAGCTCAACTGGCGGTTGCCGATACTGCTCAGCTCAAGAATGTGGCGAAAAAATTCTCGTCGCTTCCTGATTCATTGGCAAACGCCACACCCGAGAAGATACATGAAGGAATTAAGAACTTTGATTGGAACGAGGTCATTGCTCAGCTCGCCACTACGGGAGTGTCAATAGCTTTGCGCGTTTTGTTTGCAGTGCTCGTGTTTGTTGTGGGAAGGTTCTTGATAGTTAAGACTCACAACTTGCTGCGGTCTGTCATGGTGAGCCGTGATGTTGACCGTTCTCTTACCACTTTCCTGCTGAGCTTGTTCAAGATCACATTCTTCTTTGTACTGGCCATCATTGTCATCAGTATCATGGGCATTGAGACCGGTTCTTTCATTGCCATCTTAGCCTCGGCTGGTATTGCAATTGGTATGGCATTAAGCGGGACTTTGCAGAACTTTGCTGGCGGCGTCCTTATTTTGCTCTTGAAACCCTATCGTGTGGGCGACTACATTGAGTTTGAGACTCACAAGGGTATAGTGAAGGAGATTCAGATTTTCCACACAGTCATCACCACCTATAACAATGAGTCGATAATCATCCCCAACGGAGGCCTTTCGACGGGTACTATAAATAATTATTCTAAAGAACATGCTCGTCGATTGGAATGGCGAGTGGGAATAAGTTACGGTGACGATGTTGACAAGGCAAGAGAGGTGATTTTGAAGATAATAGATGGTAACGAGATGCTTCTCAAACCTGGTACCGAGAAAGACCACATTATCTCTAATGCACATGCTGAGACTTCTTCCACAACAAGTGAGGGAAAGAAAGGTTCGTGGTTCAACCGTTGGATGCAACGACACAAGGAGCTGCAGGAAAAAGCTGCCGAGTGGAGAGAAGAAAAGCGCCAGTTGCTTGACGACAAGATGCCCAAGGTGGATTACACGCCCAGCGTCTCGGTCGAGAGCCTTGACGACAGCTCTGTGACTCTGGTTGTGAGAGCTTGGGTGAAACATGCCGATTACTGGCCGGCATTTTATACAGTCAATGAGGCAATCTACAAGCAGTTGCCTCTCAATGGACTTCGCTTCCCATTCCCGCAAATGGATGTGCACTTGGACAAGTAGTAAATTTTTTGTCAATACAATTTATCGAATCTATAATGAAATATTTAATTCGACTGGTTTTGGTTTGTGTGGTGCTTGGCATGGTTTCAAGTTGCGTAGAGAGTCTCAACGACTCACCCTATAAGCTCACATGCTCCATCGACAAGACTATAGCTCCCGACAGCGTGTTGCTATTCTTGCTTGAAGATGACTACAACAGAGTGTATAAGATGGCAACCGTAGCTGTTGACAGTGCTTCAGGTGCTTATCTCTTTGAAGGTCAAATTGAGAAGCCTTGTGTTGCATATCTCAAGTTCAGCAACGATAGTACTCCTTTCTATTTTGTCCTTGAACAAGGAGAAACTTCGGTCAACATCACTCCTCGCTCGGTGACTGTGACAGGTGGCGATAACAATCATGAGTATTTCGGTTTTCTCAAGCAGCGTGCTGCACTGCTTGCGGCTAGGCGTGTCAATTTTGAACGTTACCGCAATACTGTGACATCCGATTCGCTTATATCCATGAGTATAGAGCATAAGTTCTTGGCACAAGATAGCCTCCTTGCCGATTCACTTGAACGAATCACCTTGGAAGCGATTAACCGTGGCACTCTCTCTTCGCGCATTATTTTAGAGCGATATGTCAACGAATTACGCCCCGAATACCTTAAAAAAGTGACAAACGGTCGATGATTTTGTCTTTTTTTATCGTTGTTTCACAATTATATACTGCTTTGATTTTTGAAAAAAGAAAAAAGTTCATATCTTTGCATGTTTAATATTTTAATGACATGATTTTTATGAAAAAATACAATCTTCTACTCATGGCCTTGTTGGTTGCGATGGCAGTGACTGGCTGTAAGAAAGGCCCCATGTATATCTACGTTGACAAATTGGGCGACGAGCCTAAAGTGAGCTTCATCGATGCAGAGGATGATAACAACGCCTATAATAAAGCCTTTGAAAAATTTTCTGAGGCACGTTTCTATCCCATATTCTCAGAATTTGAGAAAACTTATCGTTTCATCAAGGAGAATGAAGGAAACTCCGAAGCATGCGAGGGTGATGAGGGCACTGCAGTGCCCCCCGACGACAGCAATGGCCGTGGCTCGGTGATTACCACAGGAGATGATGTCAATACCCTCGATGGAATGGGGCAGGAACCGCCATACGAAGGATTGTCTAAAGACAACACTCCTAATTTTGTCTTGTATAAGATTGAAGATAGCAAGGCGCGCGAAGCTGCGCAGGATTTAATAGACAAGAGAATTAGTTACGAGGCGTTTGAGAAAATCATTGCTGGTACTACGCAGCCCATCAACCTCTATGATAAGAATTTTGAATCATGTGTTACTATCGACCGCAACATGTTTGAAAAACTTCGCAACAAGTTGAGGTCGGCAAAGGCTCAAATCGACAAGGAGGCCGAAGCGCGTAAGGCTGAAGGCGACACCACCAATATGGAAAACTAAAGTTTATTCCACAAAAAAATATTAATCCCCTATTGATTGCGTGAGCCAATGGGGGATTCTTTTGTACTAATTCTTGACTGCTAGAGTTTTATGAGCCTCATGTGGTCAAGAAGAATGATTTCTTCGTCAATAGTGGCACTTGGGCGGATGCGGCGCAGTTTAATGGTGTTGTCTCCTTTGAGCAAGTTCACTTTCAAATGGCTGCTGTATTGCATTGCGCACCATTGATTCATTCCTAGAGGTGGAACCACAACCACTCCTTGGTTGTGGCTGTTGGCCCATATTTGAAGCATGTCGCATGGTGACCAAAACGATGGTGTGCCATTTCCATTAGAGTAAAATACATCGAGGATATATTCTCCAGCCTCCTGGGTGTGCACAGGTGCCGATATCCATGTTGAGTCGTCACTCACTTCGAGAAGCTGATGTTTAAAGGATTTAGGCATTTCAATTGATAGCTGTGAAGCCGTCTTGCTGAATTTATAGCATATTGCGCTCAAGGTTATGTAGTATGGTTTAGACATGTAGCTCTGACCATATTTGTTGATAGCTACGAGGCTGTAATTCCTATAAGAGACAGTGTCGCGAATTCCCAATACCGAATCGTTCATGGCATAGGTGGGATCTCCGTTTATCAGGATCTTGTATCCAAGTGTGTTGGAATAGCTATAGTTGGTTCCATAGTTTCCTTCCCACATCCACTGTGGCTCTTCGGGTAGTATCGTCATTTTCTGGGCTTGTGTTATTTTTCCTGAGCCGGCATAGTTGTCGTTCATTGTTATGACAATATTGTGCTCTCCTTTCAGTGAACCATCGATGAAGTTGTAGTCTAGTTCCTTGCCATCGAGGGTTATCTTGCTCCAATCATTGCCGGTGCCCTTAATTGTGATGTTGAGGATGGCATTGCGATAAACTAGGCCTTTTATGGTCTTAGTGCCCTCAAAGCACACGGGTACTTTGGGGTTGAACTCAATGCCGTTGGGGAGATAGTTGAGACCAGCGATAACCCTTAATACCATGGCAATGTTTCCTGCGGCATTACCGCGTGGGTTGTTTCCTGTCAACAATGCGCCGGTGGTGGCATTGCAGCTTGTTGCGCACGAAGCCGCCATAGCTTGCTGGAAAATGAGCGCTCCCAATCCGCGTCTCAGCATACTCATGTTACCAGTCTTGGCAGCTGCCAAGTTCCAAATAGCTTGAACCATGGGGATGACAGTGTTGTTCAATCCAGTGCCGGTGTTGGTGCGATTGGGATAGATAAGAGGCACACCGTAATTAGTGATGGGTGTTTCCTTGATGAGTCCTTCGGCACGGTTGTCATCGGCAATGTCCCACAACACGCTTAGCGCCTGGCCCATATTGTCAACGCAAGGCGACATGATAGGCGTAACGCCACCATACATGTATTGTGTGTAGTTTTCCTTCGATTCATTCCAAAGGCGGTGGTTGATGGCGTCCTTTATGCGGTCGGCTTGTGTGTCGTAATCAATGTTCACCTCAAATTCATCGGCAATCTGCCCCAGTAGCCTATAGGTGTGCTCCATGATGATGTTGCCCACCAGAGGGATTGTCTCATAAGCATCGCTAGGTGACATCCACGAGGGATAGTATTGTGATGTATAGCTTGATATATAGGGGCACATCGCATTATATAGGCTTGTCTTAGAGCTGGTGTTGAGGTCTTTAATCTGGTTGAGGCTCTTGGTGATTACCTCGTAGCTATACTTCAACCACCCTTTGTCGCCTGTAGAGCAATACACGCTCCAAGCAGCTTGTGCCCACATCATGTCGTTGGTGAGCGATGCATAGCTTCGGTTGCCATATTCGGTACTTATGATACTGTCTACTACCATGGCCTTGAGTCGCTCCATCGACTCTTTGGGCTGCAGATAGGCTAGCGACAAAGATATGGAATAACACTCACCAGCAATTAATGATGAATACTGATTGGCATCCTGCGACAGAATATGCTCTAGCGACATTGTGTAAAGTGCGTTGAGAATGGGTTGTTTTGACGTGTAAATAGGCATGCCGTTGAGAAGGCTCTCATCTTCCAGCGACCAATTGTTGTAGTTGCGTGACTGATGTGACAGGATTGATTTCAGGTCGAGTTTCACGTCGCAGGTGTTGTCGTCTATCCATTCATCGCTGATTCTTGTCTTGAACGACAGGGCTGGATTGTCAACTTTGATGTGCATCTCTATCAATGCCTCATTGAAGTCCTGAGAGTAGATGGTGTCGTGAGTGGGGGTTACAAAGTAGTCCTTATCTTTCAATGCGCGGGTTACATCGCTCATGTCAATTTTCAGGCTCAAATCACTGGGGATAGGGCACTGGTGGGTTGACGCGAGTTTAGTTGAGTCGGCGGTGAAAGCTTTCACTTCAAGACTGTCGGCTACTTTGTCCAGGTCGATATAGTGAAATTGTGCTGGTTTTAGCTCGATGTCACGAGAGCCTATGGATAGCCTGAACTTAAGTACATTGGGAATAGAATCGATAGATGCCGATTTGTAATTTGTTTCAATGCTCCTGTCGCTAGTGGCATAGGCAGTGAATTCGCCCATGGTAACACTGTCGGCTGTTACAGTGTAGCTTTCGTTCTGGGCGATGATGTCATTGCGCATGCTCAACGAGTCGCAAGAAAGCATAGTTGAGGCTACTGTAAACATGAGCCACAACTTGAGAAAAACAACTATTTTACTACACTTAAGCATTGGCATTGCAAAGATAACCACATTTTTTTATAAAAAGAGAATTATTAAACACTATTTTCACAAAAATTTTGCTGTTTCAAAAAAAGTTCGTACCTTTGCGCGCCATTACAATTTTAGAGGCCTTTTTGCCTCCAGTGTCTTACCAACACTGTTATTGTATAACATATTAAATATATATTTAAAATGAAACAAGGTATTCATCCTGACAACTATCGCGAAGTTGCTTTCAAGGACATGTCGAATGAAGAGGTTTTCATCACTCGCTCAACAGTCAACACTAAAGAGACTATTGAGGTTGACGGTAAGACCTATCCACTGGTGAAGCTTGAGATTACTAGTTCTTCTCACCCATTCTTCACTGGTAAGCAGAAACTCGTTGACACCGCTGGTCGTGTTGATAAGTTCTTGAGCCGTTACGGCGATCGCAAGAAGAAATAATCCTCTTCTTCGCTTTAGGAAAATTAGCCACGGTAACTCTGTGTAGAGTAGCCGTGGTTTTTTTGATATATATAATGTCCCTTAACACTCTTTTTTTGCCAGTTTTGCGAGAAAGTAGTAATTTTGCATTATGGAACAACGCAAGAAACTGATGGCAATAATCAATCCTTATTCTGGTAACAGTAAGAAGGATCGTTTGCCACAACTCATAGATGAGGTAATCGACCATAGCCGTTTTGACGTTGAGGTTGCGCTTGTCACACGCGAGATGCGTGTGAGCGATCTGGCTGCACAGGCTGTGGAACAGGGTTACTATGGCGTGATTGCCGTGGGCGGCGATGGCACTGTTAACGGAGCTGCCAGTTCATTGCGTGACAGCGATGTTGCGTTGGCTATTATACCTTGTGGCTCGGGCAATGGCTTGGCGCGTCACCTTGAGATTCCTATGAACATGCGCAAGGCCTTGGAGGTCATCAACCGTGACAATGTGGAAGTGTGCGACTATTGCACTCTCAACGATGACACTTTTGTGTGCACTGCAGGCATGGGCTTCGATGCCGATATTGCCGACCGTTACGCCCAGCGTACTAAGCGTGGTGCTTTGAATTATGTGAAAACAGCTTTCCAAGTCTATGCACGCTATAAACCCATCCACTGCATCATTGAAATCGATGGACGTGTAATAGACGAAGACGTGTTCGTAATTACTTGCGCCAATGCCTCGCAATATGGCAACAATGCTTTTATTGCTCCTCATGCAAGCCTTCAGGATGGCTTGTTGGATGTCACGATAATCAAACCTTTCAGTCCGTTGGAGAGCGCAATTGTTGGCGGCAGCCTTTTCACGAAGACGGTTGACAAAAACCGCCATGTCGAGACCTACCAGGCGCGCCAAGTGAAGATTCACGCTTCGTTACCAAGGGTTTACCACATTGACGGCGAACCAATGTCGATGATTACTGATATGACAGTTAAATGCCATCCCGGCGGTATTAAGTTTTTTGTATAAATCTAACAATGAAGATAGTTCTGGCAGTAGTTGGAAAGATGTCAGGAGGTTACCTGAGCAAGGGCATTGAGGAATACACTTCGAGGCTCACGCACTATGTGCCTTTTGAAATCCAGTATATTCCAGATGCCAAGAACACCAAAAATCTCACCCAATCGCAACAAAAAGACGCTGAGGGTCGAAACATTCTTACCGCACTCGATAAGAGCGATTATGTAGTTTTGCTCGACGAACACGGCAAACAGTTCACTTCTATTGAGTTCTCGAGATACATAGAGAAAAAAATGGGCTCTGTGCAACGTCGGTTGGTCTTTGTGGTTGGTGGTCCTTATGGATTCTCGTCCGAGGTATATTCCCGCGCCAACGAGAAGATTTCACTATCTTCAATGACATTCTCCCACGAGATGATACGACTCATTTTCACCGAGCAGCTTTACCGCGCAATGACAATCTTGCGTGGTGAACCTTATCATCATGAGTGATGCGTGGAAATTATAGAATGCCAAATACTCAATTCACATCCCATCTTCACACTCAATTATTGTGAAACGATTCCATTTCACGTATTTCCGTAAACTAAACGATTTCTTGTTTGACGTTCAGCAAAAATGTATTAACTTTGTGGCAGATAATAATTGATAAAAAGAAAAGATATGAAAACAAGAGACGAATTGATTGATGAGTTGATAGATTTGGCGTTTGCCGAGGATATTGGCGACGGAGATGCTACGACGTTGTGCAGTATTCCAGCCGATGAGATGGGACGCTCACGCCTCATTGTCAAAGAAGAAGGCATACTTGCTGGAGTAGAGATGGCAAAGAAAGTCTTTGAGAAGTTTGATCCAGAGCTTAAGATGACAACCTACATCGAGGACGGTGCCCACGTGAAACCTGGCGATATCGCCTTTGTGGTTGAGGGCAAGGTACAGTCGCTGCTGCAGACTGAACGCCTGATGCTCAACATCATGCAGCGCATGAGCGGCATTGCCACTGTAACGGCACGTTACCAGAAGGAACTTGAGGGCCTCCACACCAAGGTGCTCGACACCCGCAAGACCACTCCAGGCATGCGCATTATGGAGAAGGACGCTGTGAAAATTGGCGGCGGATGCAACCATCGTATCGGCCTTTTCGACATGATTCTCTTGAAAGATAACCACGTGGACTTCGCAGGTGGCATCACTGCTGCCATCGAGGGTGCAAAACGCTGGTGCAAGGAGAACAACAAGGACCTGAAAATTGAGATTGAGGTTCGTAACCTCGACGAACTCCGTGAGGCTCTTGCAGCAGGTGGCGTGGACCGCGTGATGTTCGATAACTTCACCCCCGAACTCACCCGCGAGGCGGTGAAAATCGTTGACGGTCAGGTCGAGACCGAGTCGAGCGGCGGCATCACTATCAACACCTTGCGTGCCTACGGAGAGTGCGGAGTTGACTACATCTCGGTTGGAGCCTTGACACATAGTGTGAAGTCGCTCGATATGAGCTTTAAGGCATTCTAATATAAGTTTTAAGTGTAAAGTTTTAAGTGTAAATTTGGGCGGGATTATCTCGTCCATTTGATACACGTTTATAACTCAGAAATATACGAATTAATAGTTAAGAATGAAAAAAATATTATCTTTATCAGTTTTTATTGTGCTCATGACACTGACTGCATGGGGAGATGAGGTGACTTTTGACTTTTCTACCGAGGCAGGCCTTCAGTCTATGGGCATTACCGCTCCTGCTCAGAGCAATGGAGTGAATCTTACAGATGTAGGCACTATCACGATTGATGGCGTGAGTCTGACTGCTGTGAACGGCTCCACCGAGACCCGCGTATGGAACTCGCAAGGCAGCTACACCCTACGCATTTATGTGGGCGGCTCTATTACTTTTGCAGTGGAAAGCGGAAGCATCGTTGGTGTTACCATCAATGCCGCCAATACTTCCAACTTTGACCTGCTTGCCAACGTGGGAAACTATAGCGTAAGTGGTGGCGTTGGCACATGGGACGGCAGCACTTCGAGTGTGACTTTCTCGCACACAACCACCAAGAACGCACAAATTGCCTCAATAGTGGTGACCACCAGCGATGAGGCCCCCACCGATGACCCAAATGGAGAGGACCCCAATCCCGTTGATCCTAATATCACAAAACTCGACTCACTTGCTAATCTTGAGAGCCTTGACGACGGAACCGAATTCCAGTTCACCTCCGAGGTCTATGTTCAGTATCAGTGGGGTGACTATCTGTGGCTCATGCAGCTCGATGAGGAGTATTACGCCTATGCGGCTATGGTTTATGGAGATGTGGGCCGCACTTATCAAGTTGGAGCCGTGATTCCGTCGGGCTGGACTGGTGTGAAGACTACCTACAAGGGCCTTGTGGAGATAACTGATCCCACTCATTTCAAGAATGCCACGGGTCTGGTTGATGATATGTTCACCGAACCCTTCGACATGACAGGGTACATGAGCTACATTGAAAGCGACCACTATGAGAACATGCGTGTGAAACTTAATGGCATCAGCCTGAGTGAGATTGACGATAGCGGCAATTTCACTATCACCAGCAATGAGGAAGACGAGGATGGCAACCCCGTTACCGTAACAATGGTAGGCTATAATAAGTTTGGCATTGAATATCCAACCGTCGACCCTGCCGAGCGTTATAACATTGACGGCATGGTGACAATTTATAACAATAACTACCAAATCTATCCAATCAGCATCGAGGAAGCACCGGGCACACGCCTGTGGAAAGTGACCTACGAAGGACTGGAAGGCAACATGAAGATTGCCGACTCGCTCTATGTGGCCCTGCCTATGATTGACGGCCAAATTCTCGTCACCGACAATGCACTCGAGATTCTTGTCGACACATATGCAGAGTGGGGCTACACTTGGTATCAGGATTGGTACCCCACATGGATTGCTCTCGACTGCGGTGACGATACCGAGCTCTACAACGATATCTGCCAGATGCAGGTGCTCGCTCCTAACACTGTCAAGGGCGAAGTGGTTGATGTGGCGACTAACCCCCGCATCATTCTCTCGTCAACGCCAACGGGTATCACTGACCCTAACTTTGAGAGTCTGCATCTCTATTCTTACAATATCAGCCAAGACAAGATTATGGCTTTGGGCAATGAGCTGGCTCAAGTTACTGGTTGGTATAAGTTGATAGGTGGTGAGCCTTATCTGTGCAGCTCTCAGGATTCCGTGCAGGTGCGATTGGATTTCAGCATTAACCCAGAACTGCAAAGTTCGCTGGTTGAGGGTGCCCGCTACGATATGACAAGCGTGTTCAAAATCAATGAGCCTTGGGAAAGAGCATCGGCTTCTTATGCACCCAAGAGGAGTCACAAGCCAGAACCACGCAAGGCAATGTCTGAGTTGAGGTCAAAAGTTGCCTATACCGACGCCGATTACTACACAAACTATACCATTTGTCCGGTTAATGCAAGCGTGACAACTGGAATAGATGACCTGACTACTAAACAGGTGACAAAGATGAGATATATCAACATGATGGGAGTAATGAGTGACAATCCATTCCCTGGCATGAACATCGTTATCACTGAGTTTACCGACGGCTCTATTATCACTACCAAGGAAGTTAGGTGAAAATAAAGTAAATACTCTATATATTTGGAGATTGCACAAAAATGTGTGCAATCTCCAAACTTTTTTGTACCTTTGCAGCCGCTAAACAGAAATTTTCAAGCAGTGGAGTGGCTTGTCGCTCGCGCCATTGGAGCGTGAGAGGAAAGTCCGGGCAACACAGAGCATCGCATTTCTTAACGGGAAGCTGGGGGCGACCTCAGGGTTAAGGTGACAGAAAACAACCGCCACCCATGGGTGGTAAGGGTGAAAAGGCGGGGTAAGAGCCCACCGGGCGCCACGGCGACATGGCGCGCCGCACCACCTGCGAGTTGCAAGGTCAAGTATACCGTCAGGGCTGCTCGTCTATTGGCGGGGGGTAGACTGCTATACTGCTGCGGCGACGTAGCAGACAGATAAATGACAAGCGGCATTACCCACGGGTAATGGCTACATAACCCGGCTTATAACTCCACTGCTTTTTTAACATAATGAGACTTATGCAAGTCTCATTTTTTGTATTTTAGGTGTTTGAATAGGTCTCCTAGAACGTAGAAACTGCCGCCCACGAAGATAGCATCACTGGGTTTTGCTGTGTGCTTTGCAGCTTTGTAGGCATCAAGTGCCTTGCCATAGCTTTTCCCGTAGAGACCATGTTTTGCTCCTAGAGCTTGCAGTACTTCGGCCTTCATTGAGCGTGACGATTGCGCTTGGGTGAAGTAGTATGTGGCATCTTTTGGCATCATGCCTAGAACAGTATCGATGTCTTTGTCGGCAGAGAAACCGAGCACCATGTGCAAGTGCTCGCATTTGAGTTTTCGCAGTTGTTGTGACTGAATTGTCCATGCTCCAACGTTGTGACCTGCGTCGCAAATCACTGTTGGCTCCTTGCCAATCACCATCCATCGCCCCATGAATCCAGTGTACTTGCACACATGCGCTAATCCTTTTTTAATAGCCGATTTTTTGATTTTTACACCATGTTTCTTCAGAACCTCGATAGCATGAATCACCGTGTTGACATTCGCAACTTGATAGTCGCCGCTAAGTTGGCAGGTCAGTGGTTCGTCGTCATGGGTTGTAATTATTGACAAAGTGCCATCGGCGTTTTTCGTCGAGTCAGTCACTATGGGTGCATCAGCAGCAATGACTATAGGGGAGTGCTGCTCGAGTGCAGTGTTTTCAAAGACTTCACGCACCTCTGGTTGTGAAGCTTCTCCCACAACCACTGGCACATTGGGTTTGATGATTCCCGCTTTCTCGCTAGCTATCTCGGCAAGTGTGTTGCCTAGGAATTGCGTGTGGTCAATCGATATGTTGGTGATTACACTCAAGATGGGCGTAATGATGTTGCTGCTGTCGAGACGGCCGCCAAGCCCCACCTCAATCACTGCAAAGTCTACCTTTTGACGCTTGAAATATTCAAATGCTAGCGCTGTTGTCAACTCAAAAAATGATGGCTCATACGGCAGACCGCTCTCTTGCCATCGTTCCACAAATCGACTTACCGAACGCTTTGCAATCATCTCGCCGTTCACGCGGATGCGTTCGCGGAAATCCACCAGATGCGGCGATGTGAATAATCCCACGCGGTAGCCGCTAGCTTGAAGCGTGGCAGCAAGCATGTTTGCTACCGACCCTTTGCCATTAGTTCCTGCCACGTGAATGCAGCGGTATGTGCGATGAGGATTTCCCAGCCAGTTGTCGAGGGCAATTGTTGTTCCCAGTCCTGGCTTATAACCACTTGCTCCTTGACGCTCAAAAGCAGGAAGCTGTTTGTAAAGGTATTCTGTAGCTTCTTTGTAAGTCATAATGTTAAAATATGAAATAACCGGCGATGCCTGCTAAAATTATTACAACAATAGGATGAATCTTGGTGAAGAACACCACGCAGAACGATGCGATACAGATAATGATGGATATCAGTTGGTCGCTCGAGCCGGCGATGCCAAAATTTTCCTTGTTCATCAGTAGCAATGCAGCACTGGCAATGAGCCCTACCACAACAGGTCTCAACCCCATAAAAGCACCTTTGATGATTGTGCTGTCGCTGTGGCGCGAGATGTAGTGGCTGGCATAGAGGGTGAGTAAGTATGGTGGAAGCACCACGGCAATGGTCGCGATTATCGAGCCCCAAAGGTTGCCTGTCGATACATATCCAATATAGGTGGCGCTGTTGATACCTATGGGGCCAGGCGTCATCTGCGATACGGCTACTATATCGGTAAACATTTGGCTGCTTAGCCATCCGTTTTCCACTACTATGTTTTGCACCAGCGAGAGCATGGCATATCCACCGCCAAAGCCGAAGAGTCCAATCTTCAGGTAGGCCCATATCAACTTTAGGTAGATGTTCATTGAGTTCCCTCCTTTCGCTGTTTAAGGGTGACGTGGGTGTAGTAGATGTAGCCACCTATTCCACCAATCACGATGTAGAGGATGGGGTTGGAAACCACTGGCAATCCCGAATAGATGAGCAATGCTACTGCCACTGGGATGATGATGGTTTTCCAGTTGATTTTAGCGGCGCGTGCGGTGGTGATTACTGGCGCGATAATGAGCGCCACCACAGCGGGCCTTATTCCCTTGAAAATGCGAGAGAGCACCTCGTTGTTCTTTATGGTCTCGGGAGTGAGGAAGATGGCGATGGCAAGGATTATTAGAAATGATGGCAATATTGTGCCGAAGGCGGCAGCCATGCTGCCCTTAATACCTTTGAGGCGGTCGCCAATCACCACAGCGATATTCACTGCGAGGATGCCGGGCATAGCCTGAGCAATGGCAAGCAGGTCGAGAAATTCGTCCTTCTCAATCCACTTGTGATTGTCGACTATCTCACGTTCGATGATTGATATCATTGCCCATCCGCCACCAAAGGTGAATGCGCCAATCTTCATGAACGTCAACCATAACTGCAAGTATAAATTTTTCATCGAGTGCTCGGTTTACAACGTGCAAAATTACACATTACTTTTCAACGATTGCTCGCTTTTCGGGAAAAATTATTAATTTTGCAGGTTTTTTATAGACAAGCAACAGCAAGTGTCGAATAAATGAAGCGTTTAAAACATATATTTACCAATCAGCATTACATCTATTGGCTTTTCGTCTTCATGGCGATATTGCCAAATTTCATAATGTTCTTCACCGAATCGACTTCGTTGTTGACTCGCATTGTGCAGATTGTGTTGCCATTGGGATTTTATGCGTTTGCTTTCACATGGTCACGCAAGCCAGGTAAGATGTTCTGGTGGCTGTTCTGGTTTATGTTTGTCGATGCATTCCAGATAGTGCTGTTGTGGCTATATGGCGAGTCGCCCATTGCTGTAGATATGTTCCTGAATGTCATCACCACCAATCCTGGTGAGGCTACTGAACTGCTTGCTAATCTGCTTGTTGCAGTTGTTTTTGTCATTTCTCTCTATGGCTTTGGCATTGTTATGTCAATAGTGTCACTGCACAGTAAGAATGTCATGACCGACCGTTTTCGCATATTCCAGCGCAGGTGGTCATTGCCAATGTTGCTGGTTGGGCTGTTATTGCTTGTTGTGAACATTTTCACCGAGAAAGGTTTCAAAGTTCAAGATGATGTGTTCCCCATCAATGGCACCTACAATGCAGGAATTGCCGTGCAACGTGCATTGCAGCAGTCAAAATATGAGGAATCTTCGCGAGGTTTTTCTTATCATGCTACAACTAAACGCAACGACACAGTCCCCGAAATTTATGTACTTGTTGTTGGCGAGACCTCTCGTGCCGACGACTGGAGCCTTTATGGATATGAGCGCAATACCAATCCCGGCACCAGTTCGCTAGATGGCCTTGTAGTTTATCGTGACGCTATCACGATGTCTAATACTACTCACAAGAGTGTGCCTACCTTGATGTCGAGTGCTGGATGTGAGGCTTATGACAGCCTTTATTACCGCAAGGGTATCATTACGGCGTATAATGAAGCGGGCTACAAGACCGCTTTCATCAGTAACCAGCAGCGAAACCATTCGTTTATCGACGCCTTTGGCAGCGAGGCTCAGGATGTGCAGTTCCTCAAGGACAAAGTGTCGCTAATGGAACTCAGAGGCAGCAATTATGACGACGAACTCATCGACTGCGTGAAAAAACGTCTTGATCAGTATGATGGTGGGAAACTCTTCATCGTGGTTCACATGTATGGCTCGCATTTTAATTATAAAGACCGATATCCTAAAGAAGATGCCCGTTTCAAGCCCGACAACGTGATTTCGGCCGAGAAAGTGTATCGCCGTGAACTGATTAATGCCTATGACAACACCGTTCTCAACACCGACAAGGTGCTGGCGGCAATTATTCGTCATGTGGAATCGATGGGAGTGGCAAGTGCCGTAATCTTTACAAGTGACCATGGAGAGGACATCTTTGATGATGGTCGCGGTCGATTCCTTCATGCTTCGCCCATACCCACCTACTATCAATTGCGTGTGCCGTTGTTGGTGTGGACATCACAGGGATTTGCAATCCAGCATCCCGATGCCGTGGCTCAGCTCAAGGCTCATGCCCATATACCTGTTTCGACCAATATGGTTGTGTTCCACACCTTGCTTGACCTGAGTGGCATCAATACTCCATACAAGAGGAATTCTCTTGCCCTGAGCAACAAAGAGTTCAATGGCCATAAGCGCCTCTACATCAACGACCATAATGAATATCGACCACTTGATGATTGCGGTCTCAAGCAACTTGATATCGACCAGTTTAAAAAACACAACCTGCAATTCCCATAATCTAATGCACAATTCATAATTATCTTCTGACCTATTCACTTTGACTACACAACTCTATATTCTGTATTCACCACTGTCAACTTTCAACTCTCCCCTGAGGTTGTTAATAACTTTTTTGAAAAAATATCTCTACATTAAATAATAATAGGTAATTAAGTGCGTTATAAAGGTGTATGATTTTTTAAAGAAAGGCTGCCTATGCAAGAAAACTACACCGAAGAATTAAAATTTGACACACACGAGGAGCAAGTTGAGGTGGGACTAAGACTCTCTACTATCAATTTCCTCAAGCAATTTGCAAGGGCCTACACGCCCACAGGCATCAATCAGCCAGGACTTGAAGGCTTTGTTGCAAACTAAAAAATCTCCATCAAGATTACACCAGAACAGAATAGCTGGTGAGAACATGAAAATCGGGACGCGTTTCAATCGCATCCCGATTTTTTTATTTCCCAGTGGCAAAAATGATTTATATTTATTATATTATGTGCAAGTATCTTTGCATATTATTAAATTTTTTGGTAAATTTGCAACAATTCAATCCAAGAAATAAGGTTTTTGATTGCTATTGAAGATGTGTTGCGCCTGCAATCTCCTGTTGGATAATTGTTTATGATTAATTAACAACCTAAATATAGATAAATATGAAAAAGAAACTGCTACTCTTATTGTTTATTATTGCTACATTTGGCACGCTCCATGCAGCTACCGATTATGGTATCGAGGTTAATGGCACCAAGATCACAAGTTCCAAACTCTCGTTCAGTATTGGCAGCGGCACGGTGACTTATTTCCCTAGCCAAAACTATCTGTTAGTTAAAAATGTCTCGATTAATCGCACAGGCAGTGGTGATGCTGGTATTAAAGTGGTGGCAAGCAGTAACCGTGCCGACGACGACTTCCAGCTTTATTTAGAGGGAAGTAACACTATACGTTCCCAAAACGGTAATGCCATTGTGATTTCGCAGTCGAAGACTAGCATTATTGTACAGAATGGCTCTTCTTACATTTTGAGTAATGGCACAGGCTATAATGCACTGCAGGTGCTGTTATGTAATGTCTATCTGCAAGGAGAGGGCAAGATACAGCTGGCGTCAACCAATGGCACCACAATAAGTGGTGACTCCTATTACTCGAGCAACTTGACTTTGAGCGCAAAGGATTGCCAGATTGGAGGGTATGATGACGGAGGGTCAAGTTTTTCTATCAATACTGGTCAATCGCGCATCACCTATTTCAATAAAGTGACTGTTAGCCCCAGCGACTACAGCGGTTCGGACAACTATTACAACTACCAGACAAGAGTCTCCCTATTCAAGACAGGCAGCACAAGCAAGCTGCCAGTTGACAATGTGTTGCAATGGTCCAATACAGGTAGTGTGCAGTTCAAGTACCCCTCGGGCACCTATTTCAATTCTTCGTCGCACCAATTGGTCAACTCAAGTACTTCGCTATATGATAAAGACATTATAGTCAGTGATGAGCAAATCAAATCGGGATATTACGCCATAGGTGACTTTATTTATGGCACTGCATCTTACAATGGCTACACCGTTGCCGCGCTAATGACTTATACCGATATCTTCCGTAGAAAACGTCCCACCTCGGTCGATGTGCCAGGATTTGTCACTATTAACGGTTCGGAACGTCCCATCTGGGTTAATAGCACATCACTTGCTGGCTTGACCTATGTGAATACCGTTCGATACCGTTTTGGTGTGGTGGGTATAGAAACGAATGCTATGAGTGGCATGACCAGTCTCACCAAGGTTTATCTTCCCAGTTCATTAAGGAGTTTAGGATCTCTTGCCTTTAACGGGGCTGGCTCAACATCCAACTACCTCACGGTTTGCTGGGCAACATTAAATCCTGATGCGACATCAATCGCGTCCAATTCGTTTAGCAACATTTCCATGGGAATAAAATTCTATGCCTCCACGACCAAATGGTATTATAGACTACAAAACTATTCGCAGCTGATGAATTATGGTACCATGGAAGGAGATGACCCACTGGCATGCAGCGATGTTCAGATAGGCAATAATTACTATGTGATTACTCAAGGATTCCTGTCGAGCGCTTCGGGAGAAATGTCACTCATTGGTAGCGCCACAGGCACGACAAGCGTGACCCTCAACAGTAGCAACTGCTCAGTCACAAGGGGTGGGAAAAACTATTACTGTACTTGTATAGCCGACTGGGCCTATGCTAATACTGGTATTACCAGTTTCTATATTGAATATCCAGGAGTGAAAACCATTGAAGAAAATGCTTTCACATTATGCTATGACCTCAAGCACTTAACTATAGGTGAAGGAGTCACGACGATTGGCTCCCAAGCTTTAACTTACAATGGTTTAACCTCGGTAACCTGGAATGCCATCAATTGCGCTGATTTCTCATCTACGGGAATTTTCTATGCGAGCTCGGGTAAAGTTGTCCAGATAAACAACTTCACTTTTGGCAATAAGGTGAAACACATTCCAGCTTACTTGCTTAAGTATGTACATTTATTATCAAGTATCACCATTCCCAGCTCGGTGACCTCGATAGGCACCAATGCCTTTACCGACTGCACTGGCTTGAAGTATGTTTACTGGAATACAAAATCAATGTCGGACTTCTCTTCGAGTAGCGCTCCATTTGCTGGGCTCAATATCTATTATTTTAATTTTGCAAGTGATGTCCAAAGGATTCCAGCATACCTGTGTTATGGACTTAGCAAACTATCGTCGTTGACAGTTCCAAGCACGGTGACAGCTATAGGCAAATGTGCATTTTACAACTGTTCAGGCTTAAGAGACATCTACCCCATGATGATGAACCCTCAGGACCTCACCTACGGCAGCAGTATCTTTGATGGAGTGGACAAGGAAGCTTGCAAGCTTACAGTTCCTATCGGAACGCTCGCTAAGTACAAGAATACAATGCCGTGGCAGCTGTTCTTCAACATCGTTCAAGATGGAGCCTTCCCTGGCGACGTGAACGGCGATGGTTTGGTGACAAGTGTAGATGTTACAGCCCTCTATAACTATCTGCTCAATGGTGACAGTAGTGCTATTGTCAACGGTGATCAAGATGGCGATGGCATCATCACTTCGGTAGATATCACCATTATCTACAATCTCCTGCTAGGAAATTAATCAAGGTGTAAAGCATAAACTGAAAGCACTCCATTTTTTGGAGTGCTTTCAGTTTATATGAAGTAGAATGAGTTTAGTCTGCCATAAGTCGCTCAATTACGGTCTTCACCAGGTCGTTGACCGCTGTCTTGTAGTTGGGGTTGGCAACTGTTGCGACACGGTTGGCGATAATTGAGCATATTGTGATGGCACGGTGTCCCATGAGCTTGGCGAGACCTTGCAGTGCTGCACCTTCCATCTCATAGTTTGTGATGTGACCGCCATCATATTCGAATGCCTCGATTCGCTTGTTGAGTTCGGGCTCTGCCAGTGGCAGACGCACTTCACGGCCCTGTGGCCCATAGAATCCCACAGCCGAGATGGTGTAGCCACGCACCATGTCGTCACGACCGATCTTCTCAACGAGCGTTGGGTCGGCCTCCACGATATAAGGTTTGCAGAATAGTGGGTTCCATTTCACAAACTCACAGAACTGACGCTCAAACTCTAGGTCGCAAGCCTCATTGCGTCCGGCATAGTAGTTCATTACGCCGTCAAAACCAAGTGCTTTGGCTGCAATAACTGGAGTGCCAACGGGAACGTAAGGTTGGAGACCGCCACTAGTGCCGATGCGCACGATGTTAAGCGTGCGATGCTCTTCCTTGACGGTACGGGTAGCAAAGTCAACATTGGCAAGAGCGTCAAGCTCGGTAACTACGATGTCAATGTTGTCGCCACCTATACCGTGTGACAATGCCATGATGGGCTTGCCTTTATAGGTACCTCCAATGGTGTGGAACTCACGGCTCGACACCTCAAAGTCTTGAGTGTCGAAGTAGGAAGCAATCATGTTCACTCGGCTAGGATCGCCACATATGATGATATTGTCGGCGAGTTGCTCGGGTTTCAGATGGATGTGGAAGATTGAGCCATCATCGTTGATGATCATCTCTGAATCGGGGATATATTTCTTTTCCATATATTTGAGAGGTTTTGATTAAAAATTCATTTTTAAACTTTTAAAAAGCAAAGTTACGCAATTTATTTCAAAAAACGGCATTGACATTGAGGTTTTTTTTGAAAAAAGTTTCAAAAACAAAGATTTGTAATAAAAAACCTCAAAATAATGGTTTTTGGCTGTGAAAATTGATAACAAAAGATTAACTTTGTAGTTGCAAATGATTAATCTTGTGAAAAATATTATAAGGATATTTTTGCTTGTGGCTGTATCGATGCTATATACTTCTTGTTTCACAGGAGTTGAAAGCACCCAAACAATCACCGAAAAAGACGTGAGACGAGCAGTGGAGCAGTTTGAGAACAGTAATCATGTTTCTAGCATAAATGTCAGTGCCGACTCCTTGCCTTTATGGAAGGAAAACAAAGGCTTTTGGGTTGTGGATAATCAAGTGCGATATCTTTTCTCGCCATCTGTGGATTTTGATGTTGATTCTCTCGACCTTGAGGGAAAGATGCTCTCCTATGCGGGTTATGAGATTCACCGCCACATAGATAATACCGAGGTTGTTGATATTTTGATGAAATATGGTTCACACGTGCTTAGATATGCAACAGGCAAGCCAATTGAGGACGTGAGCCGTTCAACTTTTACTATTCCCTTTATGGTTGATGACGACATGTTGAAATCGGTGTCGCAACAGTTGGTGGGTAAGATTGTCTATGTCAAGACTTCCATGTGGTATGATTTGCAAGGTAATGAATTGTCGGGATGTCCACATTATGTGCCTGTCGAGATTCTTGCTGTGAAGCCTGGAAACAAGCTACATCCTCTCAGGGTGGAGTTCCGTACTGACAATGGCAAAGAGGCATTATTGTGGATGAAGATTCCTGGTACAACTGGGGCAGGGCGCGACTTTGATTCTCAGTTCTCGATGACCGATGTTCGCAAGCAATATCCTAACATCTCATCGTCGACCTGGTCAAACATTGTCGCTTGCAAGGTTGCCGAAGGAATGACCAAGGAAGAATGCCGCCTGGCTCTGGGTAATCCTACTAATGTAAGACAGCTTCCCGATCAGTCGGGTTTGCGGGAATACTGGTATTATGATGGCGGTAGATATTTGTTTTTTGTTGATGGCTTGCTTAAGGAATTCAGATAATGATTGACGAGAAACTAAAACTAACGATATTGGGTAGCGGAACCAGCACTGGCGTGCCACAGATAGGGTGCCAATGCGAGGTATGCTGCTCAGATGATCCTCATGATCACAGGTTGCGTCAGTCGGCTCTGGTTGAGTGGTGTGGCAAGCGCATCTTGATTGATTGCGGTCCCGATTTCAGGCAGCAGATTCTATCAACCGGCGATTCGCATCTCGACGCTTTGCTCATAACGCACATACACTATGATCATGTGGGTGGATTGGAAGAACTTCGTGGTTATAGCAGTTTGCCCATTTTTGCTCGTTATGATGTTATAGAGGCTTTGCGCAGGCGACTCTCTTATTGTTTTGTAGAGCATCCATATCCTGGTGTGCCACATTTCAATTTGGTTGAAATAAACGATAACGATGCATTTGATTGTGACGGAATTACTGTCGAACCCATACCTGTGCTGCATTATCACTTGCCAATTTTAGGTTTCAGGATAGGTCCCATGGCTTATATCACCGATTGTAAGACCATTGTGCAAGAACAGATTGAGCGCCTGCAAGGTGTTCCATTACTTGTGTTGAACGCATTGCGCTTAGAAGAGCACCTCTCGCACATTTCTCTTTCTCAAGCGCTTGAGATTATAGAACAAATCAAGCCTCGTAGGGCAGTACTCATACACATGAGTCATGGAATAGGGCTTCATGCGGAAACATCAAAACTTCTGCCTAAAGGTGTGGAACTGGCCTATGACGGAATGAAAATAATGGTGGGCTGAGAATAGTGACCGTCACTTAACACTTAATATTTAAACTTAACACTTATATTTTATGGCAACAGTTGACAACAAGAAAATCATCTTCTCAATGGTGGGGGTGAGTAAGACAATTCAACAAAATCAGAAACAGATTCTAAAGAATATTTATCTCTCGTTTTTCTATGGCGCTAAAATTGGTATCATTGGTCTTAATGGTGCTGGCAAGTCCACTTTGATGAAAATCATTGCTGGCATCGAGAAGCAGTACCAGGGCGAGGTGGTGTTTGCGCCAGGATACAGTGTTGGCTATCTGCCTCAAGATCCTCAACTTGACCCCACCAAGACAGTAAAAGAAGTTGTACAAGAAGGTGTGCAGCATGTGGTTGACGCTCTCAAGGAATATGAAGAGATTAATAAAAAATTTGGCTTGCCTGAATATTATGAGGATGAGAACAAGATGAATGAGCTCTTTGCCCGTCAGGCAGAATTGCAAGACGTGATAGATGCTACCGACGCATGGAACTTAGACAGTCGCTTGGAGCGTGCTATGGATGCATTGCGCTGTCCCGAGGGCGACCAGTCTACTGAGCACTTGAGTGGTGGCGAGCGCCGACGTGTAGCATTGTGCCGACTGTTGCTGCAGAAACCGGATGTGTTGCTACTTGATGAGCCCACCAACCACCTTGATGCCGAGTCAATCGACTGGCTTGAACAGCATCTGCAACAATATGAGGGGACAGTGATTGCCGTGACTCACGATCGCTATTTCCTTGACCATGTGGCAGGATGGATTCTGGAGCTAGACCGTGGCGAGGGCATTCCTTGGCGAGGTAACTATAGCAGTTGGTTGGAGCAGAAAACTCAGCGTCTAGCCCAAGAAGAGAAGACCGAGAGCAAGCGTCGCAAAACGTTGCAGCGTGAGTTGGAGTGGGTTCGCATGGCTCCTAAGGCCCGTCAAGCCAAAGGCAAGGCTCGCCTTAATAGTTACGACAAGTTGCTCAACGAGACGGTGAAAGAGAAAGAAGAGAAACTAGAAATCTTCATCCCTAATGGACCTCGTTTGGGCAATAAAGTGATTGAGGCACAGCATGTTGCAAAGGCTTTCGGTGACAAGCTGCTCTTTGACGACCTTAACTTCATGCTTCCGCCCAATGGTATAGTGGGCGTGATAGGTCCAAATGGAGCAGGAAAGACTACTTTGTTCCGTTTGATTATGGGGCTTGAGAAGCCCGATAGTGGAACATTTGAGGTGGGAGAGACGGTTAAGGCTGTATATGTAGACCAGCAGCACACGAGCATTGATCCCGACAAGACTGTCTATGAAGTGATTTCGGGCGGCGTTGAATTACTTCGCATGGGAGGTCGTGATGTTAATGCCCGCGCCTACCTATCGCGATTCAATTTCTCGGGTGTAGACCAGCAGAAGAAATGTGGCGTTCTCAGTGGTGGTGAGCGCAACCGCCTTCAGTTGGCGTTGGCACTAAAGGAGGAAGGAAATGTACTGCTGCTTGATGAGCCCACCAATGATATCGACGTGAATACCTTGCGTGCTCTCGAGGAAGGTCTCGACGATTTCGCAGGATGCGCTGTGGTCATCAGTCACGACCGATGGTTCCTTGACCGCATCTGCACTCACATTCTCGCCTTTGAGGGAGACAGCAACGTGTTCTTCTTTGAGGGTTCTTATAGTGAGTATGAGGAAAATAAATTAAAGCGCCTGGGCAAGGAAGAGCCCACGCGCGTTCGTTATCGCAAACTTACAGCCGATTAGTCGAGGAATCGATTGTCAAGGCCTGCGTAATGGTCTATTCGGCGGTCACGCAGGAACGGCCACCAGCGTCGTACACGCTCAGTGCGTTCGAGATTTACGTCGATAATGGTTTCTTCCTCGTCGGTGCTAGATGCGCAGTGGAGTACTTCGCCTTGCTGCCCTGCGATGAAACTGCTGCCCCAGAATTCAATGCCACGAGTCTGTCCACTTGGGTCGGGCTCATATCCCACTCGATTTACAGTCACAACAGGTATGCCGTTGGCAACAGCGTGTCCCAGCTGAACTGTCATCCAAGCATTGAGCTGACGCATTTTCTCGCTTTCGTTGTCACTGCTCTCAAATCCAATGGCTGTGGGGTATATGAGCATATCGGCACCTCTGAGCGACATCAAGCGTGCTGCTTCGGGGTACCACTGGTCCCAGCACACGAGCACGCCCAGCCTTCCCACGCTAGTGTCGATGGGCTCAAATCCCAAGTCGCCTGGAGTGAAATAGAATTTCTCGTAGTAGGCAGGATCGTCGGGAATGTGCATCTTACGATACTTTCCTGCAATAGTGCCGTCTTTCTCAAACACTACTGCTGTGTTGTGATACAAACCGGCAGCTCGGCGTTCAAAGAGCGATGTAACTATTACCACTTTGTTCTCGCGTGCAGCGTGGGAATAAATATCGGTGATTTCGCCAGGAATAGTCGTCGCCAGGTCAAAATTGTCAACATTTTCCTCTTGACAGAAGTATAATGAGTCGTGCAATTCCTGCATTACAATGAGTTGCGCACCGTCTTTTGCTAGTTTTGCGATTTTCTCCAATAGCCTCATGCGGTTAAGCTCAACCTCACTGCTGTTGTGTTGCTGAATTATTCCTATTTTCATTTTTTCAAGAAGTTTTCGGGTATTTGCATTGTGATGCAGTGCAGCGAGCCATGCTGTTTGATGAGAGCATTACAGTCTATGCCCACCACATCACGGTTGTTAAACGCTTTTTTTATTATGCTTAGTGCCTTTTCGTCGTTGTCATGTTGGCCATAGATTGGCACAAGTACTTGATTGTTAGTGATTAAATAATTTGCATAGGTTGCAGGTAATCGCTCGCCATCTTCGTCATAAATTGGGGCGGGGCAGGGCAGTGGAAGCAGGTTGAACGGCTTGCCATCGGCATTAGTCATCGACATCAACTCTTTCTCCATGAGCATTAACGATTCATATTGCTCGTCGCCTGTGTTGTCACTTTTTACATAAAGAATGGTGTCGTTTGGTGCCAAGCGCGCAAGGGTGTCGATGTGTGCGTCGGTATCATCGCCGGCAAGCTCACCGTGATTGAGCCATAGCACTTTTTTTGCGCCAAGACGTGAGTGCAAAACCTCTTCTATCTCTTGCTTGCTGAGTGCGCTGTTGCGGTTAGGGGATAGAAGGCAGCGGCTGGTGGTCAGAATTGTGCCCTTACCGTCACTTTCGATGGAGCCTCCTTCGAGCACGAAATCCTGACAGTTGACAAGCCTCGCATTAAAGATGCTGCTGCGTTCCATGCTCCTGCAAACGAGGTTGTCCTTGTTGGCGGCAAATTTCATTCCCCAGGCATCAAACTTGAAGTCGAGCATCAGTTTATCGTTTCCATTTAGGACCGAAATGGGCCCGAAATCGCGAGCCCATGTGTCGTTTGTATCACACTTGTGAAATATTATCTTTTCGTTGTGGTCTATATCACTGAGCCGACAACTCACCTCCTCAATGTTGGGGGCAACAACTATCAAGGGCATTTCGCGCACTATGGCAGTGGTAATAGCCTTGTAGCAGGCCTCTGCTTCGTTAAGCATATAACCCCAGTCGGTGTCACGATGAGGCCATGCCATCACGATAGCATCCTGCCGTTCCCATTCCGGAGGCAAAATAACACTGGAGAGAGAGTTGTTTTGCAGCATTAATGAAACTGTTTATCGAATAATTATTATTCATTCATGGCATCCCAAAACTCGTCACGGTCTTGCATCTGCTCATCGATGAAATCTTGGTAGCCAGTTTTGCGGTCATATCCCATCTCATCGCACCACAGGTGATAGTCTTCTTTGAGCTGGGCGTCATTGTTCATCATGCTGGCAAATTCACGCTCCACTTCGCTTGTGCGTGCGAACTGGTCGAGTAACGCTCTTAATATTTCAGAAATATCGTTCATGATTACAATTAGTTTTATTTATGGTAAATAAGTGTTTTTAGTGTTCAAAAATAGTACTTTTAATGTTCACGGCAATAGTTTTATAAGAAAACTTATTAACAACCTTCAAAAATACAAGTTTTTTTGCTTGGAATAATTAAATAATGTGTTACTTTTGCACGCTATAAATAAAAAGAGTTTATCTATGACTAAGATCAAGTGCTTTCTTCTGCTGTTAATTACTGTTGGTTTGATGGTTTCGTGTTCTTCTGCCGATGAGAACCTTAGAGCGATGATCCCCGACGATGCTGTCGCTGTGGTGGGTGTTGACGTGCCTACTGTGCTGAAAAAAGGTGGTATGTCTGAGAAAGAAGGAGTTGTCACAATCCCCGATTCTCTCAAAAAAGTTATTGAGGATGGTGATCCCAATATTTTCTCGGATATAATAGGCAATCTGCCTGAATCGGGATTCGATTTCACCAACCGATGCTATATTTTCCTGTCGCCGGGCATTTTCAATGCGGTGGCTCTGTTCCCTCTTGCCGACGAGGAGAAGGCGGCGGCGATGGTTGCAAGGATTGCTTCGGGAAAAATGAAAGATGTGTCGGGAGTGAAGTTTGCCTCACATCTCGATTATGCCTATGCTATTGATAATGATGTACTGTTGATAGGGCGATGTAGTAGTACTGTGGCTCCCGAGGTTGCGGCTAAAGCTGCTGCCGATATTCTTGATAAGAGCAAACCCAGCCTTATGGACAATGAAGAGGTGGTGAAGGCAATAGATTCAAAGGATGGTGATGTCAATGCTTATGTGAGCGTTAAATCTTTGGGAGCATTGATAAAGTCTGATTCAAATCTCAATATGTTCAATCTGGGTGCACCTGTCATAGATGTCATTACTGGAACCGATATCAAGGCTGTTACGGCTTCGTTAAAGTTTGACAAGTCGAAGAAAGATGGCGAGACAGCTCAGGTAAAGACCAATTTAATCTTTGATAAGAACAGCCAGTACAGTCAGCTCTATGACAAGGTTATTGCTGCGGGTGCAAGCAATTCGGCATCTGTGTTAGGATTGATTCCTGGTGAATTAGCATCATATATTGGCATTAAAATCAATGGATCTAATCTTGCGCAAATTCCTCAAATTCAGGAGATGCTCAAGATGCTTGATGGCGTGCCATTTACTAAGGGTTTAAATTATAACGACATACTTGCTTCGTTGAATGGAGCTCTTGTAATTGGAGCTGAGAATGCAACAACTGGAGGATATAATATTGTTGTTGGCTCACAATCGAGTAATCCAGCCATGGTAGTCAATCAAATTGTTGATTTGGGAAGTCAGCGGGGGCAGGAGCCCTTGTTACGTGATGGTGAGTATTTCTACGACTATGGTAGCCAGGGAATTGCTGTGGGAAACAATGACAGTGCTTTCTATATGCGATGTGTCGATTTTGGTACTCAGTACACTGCACAAGAACTACCGGTACTTCCCGAGAATTTGGATAAATGCGCTGTGGTGATTTTCAGGTTCCTGAAACTTGGCGACAAGCCCGAAGGCTTTTTCAACTGGGGACTTAAAGACAAGTCAAGCGGTGAAGGTTTCTATTTTGCCGAGGACGAGAAGGCCAATGTCGTTGTCTCGCTGCTCAAGTTACTGTGCTGGAAGGAGCCGGGTACCAGCAGCGACGAGGAAGACAACGTCGATTACGGGTTTTGATGTAATTGAACAAAAAATAAAAAAGGGGATAAGTCCCCTTTTCTTTTTGTCAATTATTCAAAGCAACCACTTGTTCGGCTTCTTTCAATGCCTCGGGCTTGCCAATATCAAGCCAGGTGTATGGAGCCTCCTGAACATATCCCTTGATAAGATGATTGCGGCACTCGTCTACATAAAATGGAGTGGTCGAGAACTTGGCTTTCCCCTTTGAGTATTTCTCTAGTTCGTCAAAAATGCTTGGCGAGATTACATGTATGCCACCAAAGGCAAGCTCATGCATGCCATCGCGGTGTTCAAAGCAGTCGGGGCGTGTCTCGCCTGTGGAGCGGTTTATCCACCCTTGCAGGCGGTAGTCATCGTCAAAGACGAAATAACGGCTTGTTTTGCGGGCCTTTACAAGCACTGTTGCCATCGCACCGCTCATGACATGGTTTTCATACATCGCATTCAAATCGATGTCGGTGAGAATGTCGGCATTATGAACAAGGAAAGGCTCATCGCCATCAAGGAAAGGGCGTGCTTTGAGTATGCCACCCCCGGTTTCGAGCAGCATGTCGCGCTCGTCGCTGATGTGTATGTCGAGGCCAAAATTCCTGTTTCTCTCTAGGAAATCTATGATTCTCTCCCCAAAGTGATGTATGTTGACAGTGATATCGTCAAACCCCGCTGATGCGAGTTTTGTTATCACTCTTTCCAGCATTGTTTTGCCGCCAATCTCGACTAGAGCTTTAGGACGGTCGTTGGTCAAAGGACGCAGCCTGGTTCCAAGCCCGGCTGCAAAAATCATCGCTTTCATTCTTCCACTGGGTTGAAAGTGCGGTCGTGGCCGCTCTGCTCGCGGTGCGAGAGCTCGACACGTACATTGAATTTCTTGTAGATGTGCTCTGCCAGGTGCTGGGCGGCATATACCGAACGGTGCTGGCCTCCAGTACAACCAAAACATACCATCAGGTCGGTGAAGTTACGCTTCTTGTAGCGCTCCACCGATTCATCAACCATGGCATAGACATGAACGAGCCACTGGTCGATAGTGCTCTCCTTTTGGAGGAACTTGATTACGTTGTCATCAAGGCCAGTGAAAGCTTTGTACTTATCATACTTGCCTGGGTTATTCAATGCGCGGCAGTCAAACACATAGCCACCGCCATTGCCCGATGGATCATGAGGGATGCCCTTCTTGTAGGCAAAGCTCATCACTCTCACGGTGAGTGATTTCTCTTCGCTGGTGAAGTCTTTCATGTTCACAAGCTCATTGATAACTTCGCTCAGATAGGGATATCGGTCAAACGAGTAGTTGCTTACTAAACGGCGCAGATTGGCAATAGCAGGCACGATGCTGTTTTTCATAAAGTCGGGCTTCTTTTCGAAGTAACCGCGGAAACCATAGGCTCCCAGAACTTGGAGAGTACGGAAGAGCACGAAAAGCCGTAGGTTCTCGAAAAACAACTTCTCGTCAAGGTCGGGTTTGTAGGTTTTGAGCTGTTCAAGATAAACCTGTATAAGGTCTTTTTTCAGGTCTTCGGGATACTTGGCACGAGACTGCCACACAAACGAGGCAACGTCATAGTAATACGGGCCACGACGGCCGCCCTGGAAGTCAATGTAGGCGAGTCGACAGTCGGCAGGGTGTTCAGTGTCGCCAACTATCATGACATTACGCGACTGGAAGTCTCTATACATGAATGTGTCGCTTGGAACCGAAAGCAAATCGTGCGTAAGTCGCTCAAAGTCGTTCTCCAATTTGTTCTCATTGAATATCACGCCTGTGGCTTTGAGGAAACAGTATTTGAAGTAGTTCAGGTCCCACTTGATGGAACGCTCGTCAAAACACTCGGCGGGATAGCATTTGCTGTAGTCAAATCCTTTAGTGCCACGGAACTGAATGTCGCACAAATCTCTCATAGTGCGGCGCAGGAGTTCCTTTTCCTCGTTGGTAAAGGCATGAGTTATGCTGCTGCGGCGAATTTTGTTCCACAGGATATTCTCGGGCTTGCCACCCAAATCTTCTTGAATGTATACCATGTGGTCGTCGCTCACTCCATAGACAGTGGGAACCGACAACCCTTGATCCTTAAAATGGCTGGCCATATAGATGAAGGCTTCGTTCTCTTCGCGTGACTCACCTATGACTCCCACAACCGATTTGTCGCCTGAGAGACGGTAGTAACTGCGGTTTGAGCCAGCCTTGTCCATTAATTTTATCTCGGTGGGCTCACTGCCAACATACTGTTTATATAATTGAATTAAGCTGTCTTTAGGGTCCATATCTTGTTTTCTTTCTGATTAGTTTTGTTTGAAGCGACAAAGTTACTAATTAGTCGATGATAATTCAAAAATATTAATTAAAATTCGCTTGTAAAATGGAACTTGATTTTTGGGAAGTCCTGCTGTGCCATTTGCAGTACATAACCCGAGTCGGCAAGGAAAACATCGCGGCCCTCGGTGTCAAGTGCCATGAACTGATGCTTGCGGTGCTTGAAGGCTTCGAGTGCCTCTTCGTCCTCGCTCTCTATCCAGCAGGCTTTGTAGAGGCTGATGGGCTCCCAGTGGCATTGGGCATTGTACTCATGCAGTAGGCGATACTGGATAACTTCAAATTGTAACTGTCCAACGGTGCCCACAATCTTGCGGTTGTTGAACTGGTTTACAAAGAGTTGAGCAACACCCTCGTCCATAAGCTGTGCGATGCCTTTGTTGAGCTGCTTGGTCTTCATGGGGTCGCTGTTCTCGATATATTTGAACATTTCGGGTGAAAAACTTGGCAGACCCTTGAAGTGCAGATTCTCGCCTTCGGTCAGTGTGTCGCCAATCTTGAAGATGCTGCCGCTGTCGGGCAAGCCTATCACGTCGCCTGGGAACGCATCGTCGACCACGTCCTTGCGTTGTGCCATAAAAGCTGTTGGAGCACTGAAGCGGTAGGTCTTGCCGTGGCGCACATGCAGATAGGTGTTGTTGCGGTGAAACACGCCTGAGCATATCTTTACAAAAGCAATACAGCTGCGGTGGTTGGGGTCCATGTTGGCTTGGATTTTGAATACAAATCCTGTGAACTTGTCTTCGCTTGGCTCTACCACACGTTCAATGGCCTGCACTGGCTTGGGCGATGGAGCAATCTTGATAAAGCAGTCAAGTAACTCTTTCACGCCAAAAGTGTTGAGCGCTGAGCCAAAGAATACTGGTGCCACATTTGCTGCAAGATAGTCGTCGGGGTTGAACTCAGGATACACTCCGTCAACGAGCTCAATGTCGTCGCGCAGCTTTTGTGCATCATCGGCACCCACTTGTTTGTCTATCTCGGGTGAGTTGATGTCGTCAATCTCGACACGCTCGGTAACGTGCTGCTTGTCGGGCTTGAACAGGTCTAGGCTCTGCTCATAGATGTTGTACACACCTTTAAATCTTGCACCAATGTTAATGGGCCATGTGAGTGGGCGCACCGAGATTTTTAGCTCTTGCTCCAATTCGTCGAGGATGTCAAATGGGTCGCGACCTTCGCGATCCAGCTTGTTGACAAAGATGATGACCGGGGTGTTGCGCATGCGGCACACCTCCATGAGTTTGCGCGTCTGTGTCTCCACGCCCTTTGCCACGTCAACCACGATGATTACGCTGTCGACGGCAGTCAGCGTGCGGTATGTGTCCTCTGCAAAGTCCTGGTGGCCAGGAGTGTCGAGGATGTTGATTTTGTAGTCGTTATAGTTGAACCCCATCACCGAGGTTGCCACCGAGATGCCGCGTTGCTTCTCTATGTCCATCCAGTCGCTGGTGGCGGTTTTCCTGATCTTGTTGGATTTCACAGCACCAGCCACATGAATAGCACCACCAAAGAGCAACAGCTTCTCGGTCAAGGTGGTCTTTCCCGCATCAGGATGCGAGATAATGGCAAAAGTGCGTCGTTTAGTTATTTCGTCGTTAAAAGCCACAGTAGTATTTTTTTGTGTTGCGATAACACCGCAACATACTGAACTAGTTAATCGTTTAATATTATGTTGATGCATTGTTCGAGGCTTTGTTCCCAGTAGGGGATTTCAATGCCAAGAGTTGCTTTTATTTTGCTTTTGTCTAATACGCTGTAGTGCGGGCGTCGAGCTGGCGTGGGATATTCCTCGCTCATGCAAGGTAGCACGTAGCATGATGTGATGCCAGCTAATCGGTGGATTGCGATAGTGAAGTCATACCAAGAAATCGCGCCCTCGTTGCTAAAGTGATATGTGCCAAAATGCCATTCGTCGCAATCAATAAATGTCTTGATGACACTGGCGAGATCGAGAGCGTAGGTGGGCGTGCCCACTTGGTCACAAACCACGCGCAGTTGCTCCTTCTCTTTTCCAAGCTTAAGCATTGTCTTGACAAAATTCTTGCCATGAGGCGAGTATAGCCAAGCGGTGCGTATGATAATGCTCTCGGGGGCTACATCCATGATATGTCGCTCGCCATCGAGCTTTGTAGAGCCATATACCGATACAGGGCACACTGGGTCGTCTTCACGATAGGGGCGGCAGTTTGTGCCGTCAAACACATAGTCGGTCGAAATGTGAATCAATTTTGCGCCATGCTTGTGAGCAGCCTGGGCCAGCAGGGTTGGGGCTTCAACATTGAGCTTGGTGCACAGCTCTACGTTGCTCTCGGCAGCATCGACAGCGGTGTAGGCAGCACAGTTAACTATATAGTCCACTTGGTTACCTGTCACGCACTCTTCAATAGCTTGAGCGTCGGTGATGTCAAGCTCCTCAACATCGGTGTATATGACATTGACAAACTGGTCGCTCTCGAGAACAACTCTCATCTCGCGGCCTAACTGACCGTTTGCACCAGTGATAAGTATGTTTTTTTTCTTCATTTCTTTTTAATTTTATTGTATGTCCTGGGCAAAAATCGGATTCTCTTCATCTTTCTTGTAATAAGCGGCTAGGGTTCCTATAAAGTGCGAGATTTGAGCAATCGCCACTTGTGTGTCTTTGTTCATTTCTTTGCCTTGAAGTTTGAGTAGGAGCGTGCCGTAAAGTGCGTTGAAACAAGTTTCCAGCTCATCTACTTGCTGGGTCTCGGGGGTCTTGGCACGAAGTTCAACGATAAATGGCAAAGTCTTATAGAACTCTGCTCCATATTCGGGGTGCTTGGGGCACTTGAGTAACTCGGAATGTAAGTCATTAAGACGTATGAGCACGTTCTTATTGATTTGCAGATGTCCTCCGCCCTGTTGCTTGCCTTCGTGCTGCATCATCATGATGAGTCCTTCCCACCAGTCAGTTATTTCCTTGCGGGTATTCTCGTCAACATCATACCGGTCGATGATTCCCGCTTTTATCTTCTCGATGTCGAGATTGTAGGCGCGTATTATATCCTCTACCTGCCACATGTATAGCAGGTATTCGGCAATGTTCTCTTTGCGTTTGGCTTGTGAAATAATCATTAGGCGATGAGTTATCCAAATTTGCTGATTTGACGTAATTTTGCCTCATCAACAATCTTGATGCGGCGACCGTCGACGGTGATGATGCGTTCTTGGGCAAATGCTGACAGGGTGCGGATGGCGTTGCTTGTGGTCATGTTCGACAAGTTGGCAACGTCCTCACGGGCCATGTAGATTTTAAGAGTCTTACCATCCTCTTCAAAACCGTAATTGTCGATGAGCAGTATCAATGCCTCGGCAAGGCGCCCACGAATGTGCTTCTGCGTCAAAGTCACAATCTTGGTGTCGCTGCCACCCAGGTTTTTCGATAGTTCGCGAATGAAAAACCATGCCAAGTCGCGGTTGTTGTCTATCATATTTTTTACCACGTCCATGGGCAGGGTCCCCAACGATGACGCCTCAAAGGCGCTTGCACTCGACACATAGGGCTCATGGGCGAAGTAGGCACGATAGCCAAAGTATTGGATGGGACGGTATAAACGCAAAATTTGCTGGCGGCCGCCAATTCCGTCCTTATACAGTTTTACTTTACCCTTTAACAGACACCAGAGATATACTGGGTCGTCTTTCTCGGCATATATTATTTGGTTTTTCTTGAAGTTATGAATCTCAAAGTTGTCTAGTATCTGACGCTTCTCTTCTGAGTTCAGTAGGCTCCATAACTCTGCCAAGTCTTCACTTATAACCTTCTCAAGAGTGCTTTTTATACTCATCTGCTTTAGAATTATGCTTTAAAACATGCAAATTTAGCACTTTTTTCTTAAAAAAGAAACACAAATGGTGTTTTTTTAGACTATTAAATGTATATCAAGCTACTTATTCGGTAAATTATCCTTAGTAGTCTGAAAAAACTGATAATTGACAACTGATAACTGACATCTTTTTACTACCTTTGGATAAATTAGGCTGCGCCTAGGAAACACTCAAAAAAATTTGGTATTTCACTCGGCTTGCACTAATTTTGCAGTCGATTTTCAGAAACTATAAAATACTACTTCATAATATGGATAAGAAAGTAAGGGTACGATTTGCCCCATCACCCACTGGACCGCTTCACATTGGCGGAGTGAGAACCGCATTATATAACTATCTCTTTGCCCGTCAAAATGGCGGTGACATGATTCTTCGCATAGAGGACACCGACAGCAACCGCTTTGTGCCTGGCGCCGAGGAATATATTAACGAAGCGTTGCAATGGCTCGGTATCGGAATCGATGAGGGAGTGCATGAGGGTGGTAACTTTGGACCTTACAAGCAGAGCGAGCGTCGCGACATCTATCGCAAGTATGTAAAGCAGTTGCTTAACGATGGCAAGGCTTATGTCGCTTTCGATACTCCTGAGGAACTCGACGCCAAGCGCAAAGAAATCGCCAATTTCCAGTATGACGCCAAAACACGTGGCATGATGCGCAACTCGCTCACAATGCTCAAGGAGGAAGTTGATGCGCTCATTACTGCTGGCGAGAAATATGTAGTTCGCATCCTCATTGAGCCCAATCAGGAGGTTAAGGTAAATGACCTTATTCGTGGTGAGGTGACTGTCAACAGTTCGGTAGTTGATGACAAGGTACTTTACAAGAGTGCCGACGACCTGCCAACCTATCACCTTGCAAATATTGTCGATGACCACTTGATGGAAGTGTCGCACGTGATTCGTGGCGAGGAGTGGTTGCCCAGCGCACCTCTGCATGTGCTGCTTTATGAGGCGCTGGGTTGGAAGGACTCCATGCCACAGTTTGTTCACTTGCCATTGCTTCTCAAGCCCGACGGTAAGGGCAAACTCAGCAAACGCGACGGCGATCGTCTCGGCTTCCCAGTGTTCCCACTCGAGTGGCACGACCCCGTTAGTGGCGACATCAGTAGTGGATACCGCGAGCGTGGTTATCTGCCTCAGGCTGTGGTTAACTTCCTTGCCTTGCTTGGCTGGAATCCCGGCACTGACCAAGAGGTCTTCTCTATGGACGAACTTATCAAGGAATTCTCGTTTGATCGTTGCTCGAAGAAGGGAGCAAAGTTCGACTTCGAAAAAGGCAAATGGTTCAACCACGAGTATCTTATCAATATGGACGATGCCGAGCTTGCCGAAATCTTCAAACCCGAGCTCGCCAAGCATGGTGTTGATACCGAGCAGTTCACCAACGAGTATATAACCCGTGCTGTGGGCATGATTAAGAGCCGCATCAGCTTCGTGGGCGATATTTGGGATAATGCCAAGTTCTTCTTTGTGGCCCCCACCGAGTATAATCCCAAGGACATCAAGAAACGCTGGAAGGAGGACACTCCCGATACCATGTGCCGTCTTATAGAGGTCATCAAGGGCATCGACGACATGACAAGCGCCAACGCCGAGGAAATCGTCCTTGGGTGGATTCGTGACAACGAGCTCCACATGGGCAACGTTATGAACGCATTCCGTCTCACCGTGGTAGGGGAGTGCAAGGGTCCTCACATGTTTGACATCGCCGAGCTTATGGGCAAGGACGAAATCATTACTCGCATTGAGCGCGGTATTGAGAACATCAAACCTGTAACAGAGTAATCATGCGTTACTGGTTGTTTGCGATATTGATGGCATTAGTGTCGGTGTTCACCCTAAGTTCGCAGGAGCTTGAGTGGAGTGTGAACATGAATGCTGTGTTCAATAATCGCGAGAGCGAGACTGCTTTGGCACCATCTAACACCTACATCTTCACTCGCATTACGCCACAGATAGAAGTGTCGATGGATAGCGCGCGCCATCGCATTATGGGTGGCGTGACTTGGTATCAGCCCATGAACGACCACATGCATGGTTACAAGGTGTTGCCGGCATTGTATTATCAATATCATAATCAGCAGCGTGGCCTGAGAATGGCTATGGGTATGATTCCTGATGTCCTTAAAATCAAGCGTTTCCTGCAAAGCGATTCAATCAGCTATGTTAATCCCAACATCAATGGATTCTTGATTAATATAGAAAAGCCACATTTCAGTTTCGTCTCTTGGCTCAACTGGAGGCAAATTCGCACAAACAATCGACGCGAAGCATTCGACGTGACGGGACAGGCTTTCTGGCATAGTGGTAATTATGGCTATAATCGTTTTCAGGCGGGAGGCACAGCACGCTATAACCATTTAGCCAAAAGTTTCAATCCGGCCGAAGGAGAAGGTGTTGTGGATAATGTGATTTTGAATCCATCGATTGGCTTTACTCATAGTGGGCGTGAACGCTTAAAGGATTATTTTCACATCTCGGCAGGTGTACTTCTTTCTATTGACCGTGATCGCCCTGGCGACAACAAATGGCTAACTCAAGCAGGGTTTATGGGTGATATTGAGGGCCGGTGGAAATGGCTTTCTCTGCAAGAGCATGTGTATGTGGGAAAAGAGCAAATGCCACTCTATGACAAGTACGGACCACTGCTGTATCAGGGCGATCAGTTCTACCACAACAAGTTCTATAGTCGAACCGATGTTGCAGCCACAATATTTGAACGTGACTTTGTTAATGTTGAGGCACGACTCACTTTCCATGCTACCGACAAGACAACGGCTTTTTGGCAACAGCTTGCGGTGCGATTCTATCTTGATAATAAAATCTGGAAAAGAAATAAGCAGCCCAAAAGCTTTGGCAATCACGATGGCATTAGAACCGAATATTGGTTGCCTTCACAATTCTAATAACTAATCCTATTTTTTATGAATTTCCTGTATAACATTGCGATGGCCGCAACTGGCTGGGGAATGCACTTGGCATCGCCCTGGCACCATAAAGCTAAACTTACTGTTCAAGGCCAGGCAAGAACTATTCCTTATCTGAAAGAGACACTTGATCCCGATGGCGGCTACATCTGGATTCATGCAGCATCGCTTGGCGAGTTTGAGCAAGGGAGACCTCTAATCGAGAAAGTCCGTGAGGAGCAGCCCGATGCCAAGATTCTGCTCTCGTTCTATTCCCCAAGTGGCTACGAAGTGCGCAAGAGCTACGACAAGGTCGATGCCGTGTGCTATATGCCGGTTGACACCCCTCGACGTGCCAAGGAGTTCCTCGACGTAGTGAAGCCCAAGATGGCAATTTTTGTTAAATATGAGTTCTGGGGCAATTTCCTTGAGCAACTCAAGCAGTGTAATGTGCCCACCTATATTATTTCGTCAATCTTTAGGCCCAATCAGTCGTTTTTCAAACCTTGGGGCGGAATGTTCCGCAAGATGCTTGGCTGCTTTACTCACCTCTACGTTCAAGACGAAGAGTCGCGTGAGTTGTTACACGGGATTGGCGTAGATAATGTTACGGTGTGTGGTGACACACGTCTTGACCGGGTGCTGCAAATAAAAGCTCAAGCCAAGGAATTTCCTGAGATAGCTGCTATGACCAGTGGCGACAAGCTCACATTGGTTATGGGTAGCTCGTGGCAGCCCGATGAAGACATCATCATCCCTTACTTCAACTCGCATCCCGAGATGAAGCTCATCATTGCTCCACATGAGTTCGATGAGAGCCGCCTCGAAGCTATGATGGCGCGCATCAAGCGCCCTGTGGCACGCTACACCAAGCTCGACCAGGTGGATGACCCATCGCAGCTCGATTGCATGATAATAGACTGCTTTGGCATTCTCTCGTCGCTCTATCGCTATGGCGATGTGGCCTATGTGGGAGGAGGTTTCGGAAGCGGCATACACAATGTGCCCGAGGCTGCTGTCTATGGCATTCCAGTAATCTTTGGACCGCGTCACGAGAAGTTCCGTGAGGCACTTGAACTCAAGCAGTGTGGTGGCGCCTTTGCGATCGACAATGCTCAACAATGCAATGTCGTACTCGACAAACTCTTAAACGATAGTAATGCTCTCAAGCTTGCTGGCGATGCGTCGTGTGCCTATATTGCCTCTCACACAGGCGCTACTCAGCGCATCTATAGCGATCTTTTTTAATTGTCATCATTGACTCCATAGAGTTGAATGTGGCTTAGGTGCTTGCGTTATACAATTTGCCTCATTTTTTTGAAAAGAATGTGTCACTCTCGGATATTATTATTATATTTGTCGGTTCTAAGTACCTTATAGCTGCACTTTTGAATGCTAATTAATTTTAAGCCAACGACTTTATGACCTCTAATAAATTCAAATTACTTGCTGGTCCTTGCGTTATTGAAAGTGAGGCAAATGTGATGCTCCTTGCCGAGGCAATTAATAAAATTGCAGGTAGATATGATGACATCGATTTCTATTTCAAGGCTTCGTGGGATAAAGCAAACCGCACAAAGGCAACTAACTATCGCGGACCTGGCTTGGATGAAGGATTGCGCATTCTTGAAAAGGCCAAGACCGAAGTGGGGGTGAAGATTGTGACCGACATACATGAGCCATCTCAAGCCTCACCTGTTGCCGAAGTTGCCGATATTATACAGATACCTGCGTTCTTGTGCAGACAGACCGATTTGCTACATGCCGCTGCCGAGACAGGCAAAATGATAAACATAAAGAAAGGTCAGTTTTCAAGTCCCGAAGAAATGAACAACGTGGTGAGCAAGATGGAATACTACGGATGTCGTGATTTCATGCTCTGTGAACGTGGCAACTGTTTTGGGTATAACAATCTGGTTGTAGATATGACCGGAATGGTGAGGCTGGCAAAGTTGGGCTATCCAGTGCTTTTTGATGCCACACATAGCGTTCAGATTAGTGGAGGTGGATTCAATTATGGCAATAGTGGCAAGAGCGAGTTTGTGCCTTATTTAGCTAAGGCGGCCGTTGCAACAGGAGTGCTCAGCGGTTTGTTTATGGAGATCCACAATGACCCTGCAAGTGCCCTTTGTGATGGTAGCTGCATGCTGCGGCTTGACCAGCTTGACGGCTTGCTTGATCAGTTAATGAAAATTAGAGAAATAGTGAGTTGATAATATGCTTTTACTCAAGAGAATAGTACACAACACCATTTGGGGTGGACCCAAGATAAGCCATCTGGCAGATGTGAAAGGCGATAACATTGGTCACCTCTATTCGCTATATAGTCGCAAGAATGTTTCGAATGAGATTCTTAATGGAAAATGGTGTGGGCGTTTCTTGAACGACGTGTTCCCACTATTCAGAGACAAGATGGGCATGAACGGCTATGATTATTTCCCGCTAACCCTTGCTTTGACCGAAGCCCGCGAAAACTTGAGCATTCAGGTTCATCCAAACGATGAGGCCGCCAATGCACTTGAACACAGCGCACGAGGCAAGCGTGAGTCTTGGTACTTTATTGACGCTCCATCGTCAGGAACTATCATAAATGGCTGCACTTGCCGCGACAAGGCTCAAGAGGCGCAGATGATTGCCGACGGGCAGTTTATGGAAATGGCCGACACTTTGCATGTTGACAAAGGCGATTACGTGTTTGTTGAGCCAGGCACTCTGCATGCCATTACTGCCGGTAGCCTAGTCTTTGAGATTGAAGAAGGTAGCGACTTCACCTACCGCTTCTACGACTATGACCGCGTCGACTCTCAAGGTAATACGCGCGAACTTCATGTCGAAAAGGCTGCTAGCTGTCTTGACATAGGATTGAAGTCGACAGTTAAGGCCTATAATGACCAAGAAATTGTTGAAAAAACATATACTACAAGATTGATTAAAAACTTAGACGATTATACTAACGAAAGCAACACTCTTGAGTGCTTCACACTTGTTGAAGGAAATATGAGTTGTGACGGATTGGAAGTAGCTCCCGGCTCTACTATATTGATGTGGCCAGGAGAGACATTGTCGGTCAGGAGTGTCAAACTTGCTTTTGTTTCACGTCTTAACACCACGAAATAGTTATGATTTACTCTCCATCATTAATGTGTGCCAATTTTGACAACCTCAAGGCCGAGACCTTTGCTCTTGAGGCTGCTGGTGCAAATAGACTGCATCTTGATGTGATGGACGGGAGTTATGTGCCCAATTTTGCTATGGGATTGGGCGACGTCAAGTCGGTGTGCCGCAATACTTCACTCGTCACCGAATTGCACATGATGATCATGGAGCCAAGTCGATACATCAAGATGTTTGCCGATGCAGGAGTCGACATCATGTATTTTCATCCTGACAGCGATTGTAATCCCGTTCAGGTTATTAAGAAGATAAGGAAAGAAGGACGCCGACCTGGAATTGTGATTAACCCCGAAACGCCTATCAAGAGTTTTACAGAATACTATGACTTGGTAGATAATGTACTGTTGATGGGTGTAAAGCCAGGAAATGCAGGCCACATCTATCTGCCTCATGTCGAGGAAAAGGTGAATCAACTTGTTGAACTTAAAGACAAGTATAATCTTGAGATTATCATGGATGGTGCTTGCACTATCGAGCGCATGAAGCGCTGGGGGAAAAAAGGTGTGGACGGTTTTGTGCTGGGTACATCTTCGCTCTTTGGTCACATTGGCTCTTATAAGGACATTATTAATAATATAAAACGTGAATGTGAAAAATAAAGCCATGAATATTAAGTTACTTGTAATGGACGTGGATGGCACTCTCACCGATGGCAAAATCAATATGGGCCCCGATGGTGAGTTGTTTAAGGCATTTGATATCAAGGACGGTTATGCCATCAATGAGATGTTGCCGGCTCACGATATCGTGCCAGCCATTATTACAGGAAGAGCGTCGCGCATTGTTGAGAACAGGGCGCGAGAACTTCACATCACAGAGCTACATCAAGGAAAGCATGAAAAACTTGACACCTTAAAGATGCTCATGAGCAAGTATGGATGTTCGCGTGAGAATGTCGCCTACATTGGCGACGACATTCTCGACATTGTGTGCATGCGTGAGTGTGGCTTAGTTGGATGTCCTGCCGATGCATGCCAGCAAGTGAAAGAAATAGCACAATATGTGTGCAAAAAGAATGGTGGCGATGGTGCTGTGCGTGAGTTTATAGAGTTTATTCTTGAAATTGAATAACTTGCAGAGAGCATAAAAACAGCGAAAATCGAGGAAAAACGACAAAAAAAATGCAAACTTCTTTGTCATTAAAGAAATTTGTAGTACTTTTGTCCCGCTTTTCGCAATCTCTGGCAAGAAGTTTAGGCGTGAGTCTATTAGAGTGGCTTGTGAATATTGCGTTGAGTTAATACAAAAAATTAAAGAAATTTCTTTTACAATGGACTTAATTAAAGTTGCAGAACAAGCGTTTGCTACAGGCAAGGAGTTGCCCGATTTTCTCCCTGGCGACACTATCACAGTAGCTTACCGCATTAAAGAGGGTAACAAGGAGCGTATTCAGCAGTACCGTGGCGTTGTTCTCAAAATCAACGGCGAGGGAACTAAGAAGCGTTTCACTGTTCGCAAGATTAGCGACGGCATTGGCGTAGAGCGTATCTTCCCAATGGAGAGCCCATTCATCGATAGCATTGCTATCAACAAGTATGGTCGCGTTCGCCGCGCAAAGCTTTATTACTTGCGTGGTCTCACCGGTAAGAAGGCTCGCATCAAAGAGCGCCGCTTCGTTAAGAAAGATGATGCTAAGTAATCATCAAGTGGATAACGATGAGAAAAAACAAAAACCGTGGCAGTTTAAATACTCGCCGCGGCTTTTTGTTTTTTAGAGGTTATATAGTTTGGTCGTTAGAAAAAAATGATTATCTTTGCGGTGTGTGATTATTGAAAACATTCTAAATGTCATTAATAATATGAAGAAATTAGTTTTTTTATCGGTTGTGGTTTTGGCGTTTGCGGCAACTTCATGTGGAAACTCTGGTGAGTCTTCGGCATCTGGCAAAACAAGTACAGGTAGTGCAAATGCCGACAAGGGTGCCAATGTTGAGAACATCGATACTGCTTCGATCAAGCCTTCTCAGCCTGTTAAGCCTGTTGGCGGGGAAGTTCCACTGCCTAATCTTTCTGTTAATAATGCCGGCAATCAAAATTCGGTTGCCTCACCCAAGAGTAATACAGCGGCTCCCAAGGTGGCACCTAGGCCTGAGACTCCCACCGATAAGCTCCTCAAACAGTATAATGAGGCTTTTGTCGCATTGATACCATCAATGAAGACTGGAAAGCTTGACGAAGCTGCTAATAAGAAGTTCCTTGACCTGCAGAGCCAACTGGACCAGCTCGACAAGAGCGGACAGCTGTCGGCTACACAAAAGGAACTCTACAAAGTGACAACAGACACTTACAATAAAATGAAAAAATAACCTTTTTTATTAACTTTAATAATTACTACTATGGCTGAGAATTTGATTGATCAGGCTAAAGATTTTATCCAGGACAAGGCTGGTGAAATCCTCAAGAACCCCGAAGAAATCAAGAAAAAAGTAACTGAGGTTGGACAGAAAATCGCTCCCGACTCTCTTGACCCAAAGGTTGAAGAAGTGGTTGATAAAACCGTTGATTTCCTGACCGATAAGCTCACTAAGAAAGACGCTCCCGAGAAGTAATTAACTAGGGTACGTATCACAAGATTTACGCAACTGATGCACGGGCCAAACGCTCGGCACAGTTGCGTTTACGTCTTTATAATAGGGCAGCAGGCATGCTTGTGTTAATGTGTTTCGACATATCTGCATTAAAAACAAAATCAATTGAGAAGGTGTTATTGTTTTGCTTTGCAAGTGCTGAGTTAAGTCTTCCAGCAATAAATGAATATTCAAATTGCCCTTAACATTTATTTTTATTTTTTTGTTTTTTGTGAAAAAAATGCAGTTTCTTTTTGTTTTGCGGTTAAATTGATGTATATTTGCAGTCCACAAAATGTTTTTTGTGAATTTTAGCATCGGTATTTGTATACATAGTCTGAAGTAAGTAAATGAGTAAGAAAGCTTTATTGATGATTCTTGATGGTTGGGGAATAGGTGACCGCACTAAGAGCGATGCCATATTTTCCACCCCCACACCCTATTGGGACAGCTTGTTGGACACATATCCTTACAGCCAGCTCCAGGCTAGCGGTGAGAATGTTGGTTTGCCCGACGGACAGATGGGCAACAGCGAGGTGGGTCACCTCAACATTGGTGGTGGACGAGTGGTATATCAAGACTTAGTGAAAATCAATAAAGCCATCCGTGATAAGTCCATCCTTGAGAATCCCGAGATAGTGAGCGCTTTTGGCTATGCCAAGGAAACTGGCAAGGCCATCCATTTCATGGGGCTCACGAGCAACGGCGGTGTTCACAGTTCGCTTGAGCACCTTTTTGCACTTTGCGATATAGCACATGACTATGAGCTCAGCAATGTGTTCATCCACTGTTTCATGGATGGTCGCGACACCGACCCCGAGAGTGGCAAGGGATTTGTGGCTCAGCTTGAGGCACATTGCGCTAAAAGCGCCGGTGTGGTAGCAACCGTTACAGGTCGCTACTATGCCATGGACCGTGACAAGCGTTGGGACCGCATCAAGCTTGCCTACGACCAGCTCGTTCATGGAGAGGGTCGCAAGAGCGACAACATGGTACAGGCCATTCAGGAGAGTTATGACGAAGGCGTTACCGATGAGTTTATCAGGCCCATTGTCAACACCACTGTAGACGGCCGCATCAAGGAAGGTGACGTTGTAATATTCTTCAACTATCGTAACGACCGTGCCAAGGAGCTTACTATCGTCCTCACTCAACAAGACATGCCTGAGCAGGGAATGACCACTATTCCAGGGCTTCAATACTATTGCATGACACCCTATGATGCATCATTCACAGGTGTACACATCATTTTCAAAAAAGAGAACGTAGACAACACACTGGCCGAATATCTCTCGTCGCAAGGCAAGAAACAGTTGCACATTGCCGAGACCGAGAAATATGCCCATGTGACATTTTTCTTCAATGGAGGACGTGAGGCGCCATTTGAAGGAGAGGACCGAATCTTGGTGCCTTCGCCCAAGGTGGCGACCTATGATCTCAAGCCCGAGATGAGTGCACCCGAGGTTAAAGACAAACTCGTGGCAGCGATTGGGGAGAAAAAGTATGACTTCATTGTCGTTAACTACGCCAACGGTGACATGGTGGGACACACTGGAGTATATCCAGCAATTGTCAAGGCTGTGGAGACCATTGACAACTGCGTGAAAGAGACCGTTGAGGCTGCTCGAGCAGCCGACTATGAGGTAATCATTATTGCCGATCACGGCAATGCCGATTATGCGATTAACGAAGACGGAACTCCCAACACTGCGCACTCCCTGAATCCCGTGCCATTTATTTATGTTACTAACAACAAGGAGGCACAAGTGGACTGTGGTCGACTTGCAGATGTGGCACCCTCAATTCTCAAGATCATGGGTCTTGAGCAACCAGCCGAAATGACTGGCAATTGTTTGATAAAATAGGTAATCAAAACGAATTATAATTAAATACACAACACATTTTTTTCATTTCATATACTCGTTTTACTATGATGACTCAACGCAGCGATTGCATTGAGTCATCTCTTTTTTAGCTAAGTGCAAATTTGGCATTTTGAAGTAGTTTGGTTAACTTTGCAAACAAATCACGAAATACATTACCACATGCCTTATTTTTCTATCATAGTTCCGGTCTACAACCGACCAGCTGAGGTCGAGGACCTATTGCGTAGTCTAAAGGAGCAAACATGTAAAGACTTTGAACTGATGCTTGTTGAGGACGGTTCAACTATTAGATGCGAGGAACAAGCTTCAAAATATGAACACGATATAGACCTTCATTACTATTACAAGTCTAATGAGGGCCGCAGTATTGCCCGCAACTATGGTATAGAGCGAGCCACCGGCGAGTATTTTATTTTCTTCGACAGCGACTGCGTGATTCCTAAGGATTATTTTGCCACTCTTAAGGCCGAGCTGGAACGCGAGCCAGTTGACTGTTTCGGCGGACCCGATGCTGCCAGCGAAGACTTCAGCGACGTTCAGAAGGCCATCAATTTCTCGATGACCTCGTTTTTGACAACCGGTGGCATACGTGGTGGTAAGGTGCAGTTGGAAAAATTTGTGCCTCGCTCGTTCAATATGGGCTACTCGCGCAAGGTATGGGAGATGGTAGGCGGTTTTCATGAGATGTTCAGTGAGGACATCGACATGAGCACCCGTGTGCGTCAGGCGGGATTCTCAATCCGTCTCATCCGTGATGCTTATGTCTATCATAAACGCCGTGTTGACCTTAAGAAGTTTGCCCGTCAAACCTATGTCTTCGGTATGTCGCGCATCACTTTAAAACTGTTATACCCTGACTCTTTGAAGCTTGTTCATTGCTTGCCTGCTGTGTTTGTTTTGGGCTGCTTGGCACTTATTCTTCTTGCCGTCTTTTGGCACTGGTGGGCAATCCTGCCTTTGGTTTTATATGTTGTATTATTGTGGATAAGCGCGCTTGTTAAGACTAAAAGCTTCAAGATTGCTTCCATTGCTGTAGTGTCAAGTTTTATACAACTGGGTGCCTATGGTTTTGGCTTCATCAAGGCGTTTGTGTGGAAAATACTTCTTGGTCATGGCCGTGACATTAACGAGGAGATAGAAATGAGAAGAGGCAAGTAATTATGGAGAAAGAGCTTGATTTACAGGGGCAAGAAGAGGCTAGGTCTAGAGCTTTGAAGCAAAACACATCACTCGACGACCGCCCGCGTGAGAAGGCAATGAAATACGGGTTCTCGTCACTCTCGCCTGCCGAGTTGTTTGCAATCATCATTGGCAGTGGTAGTCGTGGGGAGAATGTAGTGGACTTGTGCCAGCGTCTGCTCAATGACTATGATAACAAGATTTCCAAGATAGCAAGATTGAGTTATACCGACCTGGCGGCAATGTACCGTGGTGTGGGCGAGGTGAAGGCTCTGCAAATGCTTGCGGCAATAGAAATATCGCGACGCTTTCAAGGAGAGGAGTTTGATGACGACACACGCATCCTCGATGCCAATATCGCTTATCGATACCTCAGGCCTTTCATGATGGACAAAGACCACGAGGAAATTTGGCTTTTGATGCTTGACAGTGCTAAACATGTGAAAGCCAGAGTTCTGGTGAGTTCAGGCGGAACATCGGCAACAATTGGCGATGAGAAAATAATCCTCAAGCATGCCATCACTCACCTTGCCAGCAGTATAATATTGGCTCACAACCATCCCAGCAACAATTCGCGCCCTAGCATCCAGGACGATGCTCTCACTCAGCGCGTTAAGCGCGCCTGCGATGCAGTGGGAATCCCTCTCGACGACCATATCATCGTGTGCAGGAGCAGTTATTACAGCTATCAAGTAGAAGGGAAGATATAATACACAATCAAAAAGAGCGTGTCAATTGACACACCATCTTTTTTATTGTATAAATTAATGCTTAATAGATATAATCACATCTCCACAATGTTTTTGAAGTCATTCCATTGTGGTGCTTCTTTATAGCTGGCGGCGGTGCCTTTGGGTACATACAGTGTGCAAGCGCTCTTGTCTATTTCATCAAACACATCTTTACCCATTTTCACGCTCGCCACATCTTCAATATTGCTGGTGATTGTGGTCAAAGCATCCAAGCCTTTGAACGCCCAAGCTTCGATTGTTGTCACTCCGCTGCCTAGTGTGACGGCCTTGATGTGGTCATCGTGCAGGAAAGCGCCATAACCAATTGTCTTAACCGAGTTGGCTATCGTCACTGTTTCCAAGCTGTCGCAGCCGCAGAAGGCGCGTTCTTCAATTTTTATCACAGAGTTTGGAATATTGAGTTCTCTTATGTTCTTGCAGTAGAAAAATGCCTGACTGCCAATAGTCTCAACCGACAAGGGGATATCGACTGTTTTTATGCCATAGCATCCGGCAAAGGCTTCGGTGCTAATCGCCGTAACCGACTTTGGTATCTTGGTGCTGTTGCAGCCGGCTACAAGAGTGTTGGTCCCTTTCTCTATAATGGCGTTGCATTTATTTCTTGAGTCATATATCTTGTTCTTTTTCTCCACATTGATTGATGTCAAAGCATGGCAATTATTGAAGGCTCCATCGCCAATTTTGATGACCGAAGCGGGAATTGTCACAGACTCGATACCACTACACTCATAGAAGGCCCTGGAACCTATCTCCTTGAGAGAAGAGGGTAGGGTAATGGCTTTCATAGCAGGACAGATGCTGAAAGCCGCTTCACCAATTGATTCCACATTTTTGCCCATCGTTACCTCCTCCATCCAACGGCAAGCGCTGAAGGCTGATTTTCCTATTGTCTTTACCGAGGGTGGGATGACAATTGATTTTAGGGAAGAACCACTGAATGCCGATTGGCCAATGGTTTTTACCTTGGCTGGGATTGTGATTGATTTCAATCCACTCTCTGCAAACATATGATCGCTAATTTCGGTCAAATCGGGTGGCAGAATCACCTCTTTGAGTCTGTAGCAATTATTAAAAGCACCATCACCAATGGTTGTCACTGTAGGTGGAATAACCACCCTTTCGAGTTCAGAGTTTCCCATAAAGGTCCCTTCATCAATGGCTGTGACGTTATAGGTCTTACCTTCATGGTTGACAGTCGAAGGAATGACAATTGTGCCAATGTATCCTCTTTCTTTAGGCGCTGGAGCGTCATAGGCAAACATAATCAAGTGCTCATAGGTCATTGTTACACTTTTCCCGTCTTCGTTGAAGTTGTAGCACAATCCACCTTCATTGAAGTCGTAGGAAAAGCTTATGAGGGGCATTAATAAGGTAATTAATGTCAAGATAGTTTTATTCATCATAATGAAATTTGATTTTTAATCATTTAGCCCTAATTGGTCATTAGTTATATTAGAAGGGGGGATTTTCCTCATTGCTGTCGCGCAGGAAATCAACGTTTCCTGCTGGAGGAATGTCGTAGGGCGCAGGTGGTGGTGTGGGAGGAGCCGCATTACCTTGTGCCGGAGCATAGACATTCTCACGGTTCATTCGTGACTCATATATTTGCTCAGTTGGAGCATTTGGTGAGTCGATGGTATCGTCCCAGTTGTCAAATTTTGCATATTTGGAGATGAATTTCATCTTAATGGTTCCCACCGAACCGCTGCGGTGCTTGGCGATGATGAACTCGGCAAGTCCGCGTATGTCGTTGCCCTCGCTGTCTTCACTTGACTTGGTATAATACTCCGGACGATGAATGAAACAAACGATGTCGGCATCCTGCTCAATGGCTCCACTCTCACGCAAGTCGCTTAATTGCGGACGTTTGCCGCGCTTGTCGTCGCCTCGTTGCTCCACGCTTCGATTGAGCTGCGACAAAGCTATAATGGGAATGTCAAGCTCCTTGGCTAGCTGCTTGAGTGAACGTGAGATAGTGCTGACCTCTTGCTCACGGCTGCCAAATTTCATGCCTGTAGCGTTCATCAACTGAAGGTAGTCGATAATAATCATCTGAACACCATGCTCACGCACCAGTCGGCGTGCCTTGGTCCTGAGCTCGAAGATAGAGAGCGACGGCGTGTCATCCACATATAGCGGTGAGGAGTATAGCCTCTTCACTCGCGACATAAGCACATCCCATTCCTGCTCGGTGAGCTGACCGCTCTTGATTTGTTCACCGCGTATTTCGCACACGTTGCTGATGAGGCGGTTCACGAGCTGAATATTCGACATCTCGAGCGAGAAAATCGCGATGGGAGTGTTAAGATCCACGGCCATGTTCTTAGCCATCGAAAGCACAAGAGCTGTTTTTCCCATGGCTGGACGTGCTGCGATAATGATGAGGTCGCTGTTCTGCCATCCCGAGGTCACCTTGTCGAGTTCGGTGTAGCCGGTACCCAGTCCGCTCAGTCCGCTCTTCCGGTTACTGGCTTCCTGAATCTTGTTGATGGCTTCGCTGATGATGGGGTCGATTTGGACTACATCGCGCTTGAGCGTGTTTTTTGACAGGTCAAAGAGTTTACCCTCGGCCTCTTGCATGAGGTCATAGACGTCGATAGAATCGTCAAAGGCAAGCGTCGAGATGTTGGAACTGAAGCTGATGAGCTCGCGGGCAAGGTATTTCTGTGCCACGATGCGTGCGTGGTACTCGATGTTTGCGGCGCTTGACACACGTCCGGTGAGCTCTGATATGCGAACTGGCCCGCCGGCTTCTTCAAGCGTGCCGTCAATGCGCAGCTGCTCGGTGACAGTGAGCATGTCGATGGGGCGTTGCTTCACGCCAAGCGATACAATAGCCTCGTAGATGAGCTGGTTGGCGTGGTCGTAGAAGCACTCTGGCTTCAAAAGGTCGCTTACAATTGAGTATGCATCCTTCTCAAGCATGAGAGCTCCAAGCACTGCTTCCTCGATGGCGATGTCCTGTGGTTGAGTCTTTCCAAGTTCGCTCACTATTTCGCTTTCGTGCTGTGGCTTGCGACGATTGTAGTTGCGGTTTTTTGATGTTTTTCCAGTTTCAAATTCCATAATAGCTTCTTTTTATGGTTGCAAAGTTAGAACAATGCCATTCAAGAAGAAAAGTTTTAGCCCCACTTTTATTAACAAGATGTTAACATGACGGGTGATGTGCCCTTTATTTACAACATACTTCTGGGGAATTGATAATAAAATCTAAAAGTTTACAACAAAACAGGGGAAAATGGCTAATTGTCAGTCTCCCATTTGTATATTAAACTTTTTATAACAAATATAGTCCAAAAAGTATAAAATATTAATATCATTAACACGTTATTATATATAGGGAGGCTGCGTTTTGGCTACCTTATAAAATCTGTGAAAATTAACTAATTCTTTCATTATATGCATAAATTACTGTCAAAATTCATTTTAATCCTCACTATTATGGGATTATTCTCTTTTAATGCTCATGCTGGCGATGAGCCCGACTTCGACTATCCGCAGCAAGTGAGCAAAGATGCGCTCGCGCAACTGAAAAAGGCGCAAAAGAGCGGTGATGGACAAATGATGGTCGATGCACTGGTGCGTTTCTCAATTGCAAAGGGGAAGGTCTCGCAAGAGAGCATGGACACTATCATCACACAAATCGAGGAAGTGAAGAAGAAAGAACGTCGTGCCGATTTCAAGGCTATTCTCAATTTCCTAGAGGCAAGCATCTTCCGTAGCTATTGCGACTCCTATGTGGTATATGGTCGCAAGAATGCCACCGACGAAGAGGCATCAAGCGATTACACCGAGTGGGACAAAGCACAATTCGACACTAAGATTGCCGAACTTGTGCACACGGCACTTGCCGATGAGAGCGCACTCAAGCAATGCCCAATAGGCAACTATAGCAAGCTGTTCATCGATGGCGATGAAATGGGCGCGACCTATGTGCCCACGCTTTTCCAAGCGTTGTGCATGCACTGCAAGTTGCTCGTCAGGGAAGATGTCCTGAACAAAGAACTTGACCAGCGTTGGGTAAATTCATGTCAGGAGGGTACTCCCGAGTGGATGTTTGCGGCAACGACCACCAATGCTGTCAAAGATGACTTTGCTGAATATCAGAAGTACAAGGACAATGAACACAGTGCATTGTTGCTGCTCAACACTTCGGCATCTGAGCATTATATCGATTACAAGGAATATGTGAACCGTTTTCCTAATTCCTTCTATACTCCTGAATTGAAGAACAAGATTTACAGTACCGAGGCGCAGAGTGTGAGTTTGTCCTACAAAAAGCACTTGTCTACTACCGATTCTATATTGGTCAGTGGCTATTTTTCTAACGTGAACAATGCCGAAGCGAGAGTCTATAGATTCCCAGACGATTTGCTTGAAAAAATAGAGAAGGGAACAATTTCGTCCTATTACTTGAAAGATTTGGAGCTGGTGAGCACTCACAAACTGCATTGCCCAGGTGTGATACCTTTTTACACTCGTGTTGAAAGCCTCTTGCCGCCATTGGCCTATGGCAAATATGTCATAGTGGGTGCTTTTGTCAATAGCGAGGGAGAGGAGTGCATAGATTCTTATATAAGGGAAAACAGAGTGATTCAGGTTCACAACCTCACTATGTTTAGTGCCGGAGGTGAAGGATTTTCCGACCGTGTCTTTACTGTCGATACCCGTAATGGTGCTCCACAGTCAGGGGTTGGAGTTGACCTTATTAGTTATGCCGGAAACAATTCCAAGTTCCCATCTCAGTGGCTGACCGATAAAGAAGGTAGCGTTTTGCTGCCAACCGATAAAAAGTATTACAGTCACGAGGCAAATGCTAGACGCGGAAATGACAAATATGGACCATATCTCACAATTTATCCTTACGAGAAAGAAGAGCGCTATAGCAGCACTTCGGTACGCGTTTTCACCGACCTGAGCATTTATCGTCCGGGTGAAACCATAAAGTTTGCGGCTATTCTGCACGTCATCACTTCCGAGGTCATGCGACCCATAGAGGGAAAGAATGTGAGAGTGATTCTTAAAGATGCTAACTATCAATCGGTTGACACATTAGATGTCGAAAGCGATGCCTACGGACGCATTCAAGGTGAGTTCAAGATTCCTACCGACCGTATGAACGGAAATTTCTCTTTGCAAATTTTCTCTGGTGAGAAATATAACGATAGACTTGCTTATCATTCTGTTAACGTGAGCGAATACAAGACTCCCACTTTCACTGTGTCATTCCCCGATGTGAAGGACGTGTTCACTCGAAACCAACCTGTCAAAATCACAGGCAAAGCGTTGACCTATAGCGGTGTTCCTGTACCCAATGCGCAAGTGAAGCTAAATCTCTACCGTAATGAGTGGAGCTGGTGGTGGCGTTGGTCCACAAATCGCGGTGTGAATATTATGGACAGTGTGGTGACCACCGATGAGAAAGGTGAGTTCACTCTCGAACTGCCTGCCCAGACATTCAAGGAAAATCAAGCGAAGTACTATTATTACAACTATGTGCTCGAGGCACAGTGCACTAATCAGGCCGGTGAGTCACAAGAAGCTAAACACTGTTTCATAATTGGTGACAGGCGAGGTGTGGAACTTGGTGCCGATCAGGATTTCAATAACGTGGCACCAATCAAACTGCCGCTCACATTCAACAGCACCGATGAGAACGACAAGAACGTAGAGTGCTACTACAAGGTCGAAGACAATGACAAGAATGTTGTTGCATCAGGCACTTTCAATAGCGATAATCCAGTCATTGACCTCACTAAGTTGCCCACTGGAAAATACAAGGTTATTGTCAACATGCTTGGAGACGATGCGACTACAAGCTGTTATCTCACACTATACCGAAAGGGCGACAAGACGAGTCCGGTAAAGGATAACCCCATGTGGTTGCCTTCCGATGGACGTAGTGTCGATGATAAAAATGTGGCTCACATCACTATAGGAACCTCTGTTCCCGAGGCTAATGTCTATTATATAGCTGCTTCACGCGATAAGGTTGAGAAGCAGGGATGGATAAAGCTCAATCAGGGTATCAACGATTTCACTGTCGCACTGCCCAACACTCCAGGTGGATACCTAAATATCTATTTCTATAGTGTTGCCAATAATGTGGTCTATCAAAAGAGCATTCGTATGAACAGCAATGTCAAGGCTAAAGCTCTTAAGGTGAAAGTTAATTCTTTCCGCGACAAGCTTGTCTCGGGAGAGAACGAAAAGTGGTCTTTCACTCTCATTGACGAGAACGATAAGCCACAATCGGGTGCAATGTTGCTGGAAATGATGGATAAAGCGCTTAACGACATCAGCGCTAACATATGGACTTTCAAACCTTCATTATATAGTAAGGATGTCTTGAATTTTAGAGCCAACACCCTTGATGGATCGGTCAACAACAGACCTTCATGGGCGCACGATGGCTTGAATACCAATTCTGCATCGATTGCCGAATTCAACACTTACGATGAGGGCTTCTTTGAAAACTATTATGATTATATGTTAGGAGGAGCACCTGGTATGGTAATGTATGAGTCGGCTGTTGCCGATAAAGCTGTGCCTGCCCCCATGGCTAAAGCGGCGGGAGTGCGTGTTAGGGGAGCAAATTCAATTCAGTTTGAGGAAAATGCTCTCAATGAGGTGGCTGTCTCCGATGGCTCTGAAGAAGCTGTAACTGTTGACGAAGCTGCTCTCGAGAAGGTGCAGCTGCGCGAGAGTGACGTAAAGGTTGCGCTCTGGGAACCCATGCTCGTGAGCGATGCTCAAGGCAATGTGAGTCTTGAGTTTAATGCCCCTAATTTCAACACCACTTGGATAATGCAGGCAATAGCCTACAACAACGAGCTTAATACCGACAAGCTGCAGCGTGAGGTGCTCACCAACAAACCTGTGATGGTGAAGTCGAGTCTGCCTCGATTCTTGCGTCAGGGAGATAGTGCACAGCTGGCGGCCAGCTTGCAGAACAGCACCGACAACGCACTTGACTGCGATGCTATTATAGAGCTCTTCAATCCTCGCACCAATGAGGTGATTGAGCGCCGTGCGTTCAACGAGAATATTGTAGCTAATGGAACTAACACTCTCAAGATTGACTGGAACGTGCCAGACACCATCCCATTCATTGGATTCCGCGTCAAGGCTGCAACAGGCAACTTCGGCGATGGTGAGCAGGTTATGATTCCTGTTCTGCCTGCCATTTCTCCTGTGATTGAGACTCAGCCGTTCTACATCGATGCTGCTATTCCATTGTTCACTACTCAGTTGCCACAGTTCAAAAATGATGCGCGTGTAACGCTCGAGTATTGCGACAATCCAGTGTGGTACTGTGTTCAGGCGCTGCCCACTATATTGAGCGATAACTATAACATTGCAACATCGCTTGTTCACAGCCTCTTTGCCGAGACTCTTGCACAGGGCATCGCAAAGTCGCAGCCAAACATTAAGGAAGCTGTCGATTACTGGAAGGCCAACGAACAAGACTCTTCGCTTGTGTCGATGCTTGCACGCAACAGTGACCTCAAGATTGGAACACTGCTTGCTTCGCCATGGGTTCGTGAGGCCGACAAGCAGACGCTGCGTATGTCTAAGCTCAATGAGCTCTTTGACGAAGAGCTGATGGCTACCGAGCACAAGCGCATCGTAGAAGGGCTGCAACGACTGCAGATGTCCGATGGCGGCTTCCCCTGGTACCGTTATCCAGGATGCCAGTCTTCGCTCTACACCACTGAGTCGGTTCTGGAGATTATCGGCGAGCTGCGTCAATTGGGATATCTCAAGGACGATGATGCTATCAATTCGATTATTAAGCCAGCTGTTTCGTACTTCGACAAAGAGTATCTCAAGTTATATAAGGAGCATCTCAAGTATAACAAGAACAACCACAGCGGGTTCAGTGATTATGTCTATGTCCGCACCCTCTTCTCTGAGATTCCTGTTACTGGGGAGAATCAGAATATACTCAAGAACTGCCTCAAGGCCATGACCAAGGATTGGAAGGGCACTAGCTTGGGTAACAAGGCGTTCTATGCAATCACGCTATATCGTAATGGATATCCTAAGGTCGCCAAAGACATTGTTGAGTCTATACGTCAGTTTGCGCTCACTAAGCCCGAGACAGGCATGTATTGGGACAACGTGCAAGCAGGATGGCGCTATCTCGACAAGGTGGCTGTTACTTCCACAATCCTCCAGGCGATGAACGAAGTTGACCCACGTACCGCCGAGATTGACCAAGTCCGCAAGTGGATGCTGTTGATGAAGCAAACCAATGACTGGGGATCAAGCAGCCTCGCTGCCGATGCGGTTTACAGTCTGCTCGCAACAGGCAGCAAGTGGCTTGAACGCAACGATGCGCCCACTATCACTATCGATGGTATGCCGTTAGAGTTTGACAAGATTGATACCTATTTGGGCTACTGCCGCAAGGAGATTCCAGCAACCTCGCTTGCCACACTCAATATCGAGCGCAATGGCGCTAGTCCTGCTTGGGGTGCTGTTTACAGCCAGTTTAAGGCGAGCATGAGCGACATCCAGGAAGTGAGCATCTATGACCTCTCAATTCACAAGGAGTTCTATGCTTACAACACCGATGGCTCGCTCCGCCGTGTAGACAACTTCAAGGTGGGCGACAAGATTCAGGTGCGCACAATCATCAAGAACGCAAAGGATCTCGACTTTGTGACTGTGAAAGACGAGCGTGGTTCTTGCTTCGAGCCAGTTGACAAGCTTTCAGGCTATCGCTATGCCGACAACAGCTACTATTACCTCGAAATTAAGGATAGTGAGACCAACATCTTCTTCACCAGCCTTGACAAGGGTACTCACGTGATTAGCTACGATGTATATGTGACCGCACCTGGTAAGTACAATGTGGGTATCGCAACTGCACAATGCCAGTATGCACCACAAATTACTGCCCACAGCGCCGGCTCAATAGCAACAGTAGAACCATGATTAATGCTGGTTTTAAAAACAGGAAAGGAGCTCAACTGGGCTCCTTTCCTGTTATTATATATCTCTACTCAGATTTTACTATCATCACCAAGTACCATACTCGGTGCGCACAGCATCGATTCGCAGCAAGATAAACAGCAGGATAGTGAATCCCCATAGCGACGAGCCGCCATAGGAGAAGAAGGGTAGGGGTATACCAATCACCGGCACAAGTCCTATCACCATGCCTATGTTGATAGTTAGGTGGAAGATAAGTATCGTTGCTACACAATAGGCATAGACTCGCCCGAATGTCGTGTGCTGACGTTCGGCAATAGCGATGACTCTCAGAATTAATATTAAAAACAGGATGAGCACCGCCGAAGTACCAACAAATCCTTGCTCCTCGCCTATTGTGCAGAAGATGAAGTCGGTGTGCTGCTCAGGCACATAGTTTAGCTTGGTCTGGGTGCCTTGCAGGAATCCTTTTCCTGTGAATCCGCCCGAGCCAATAGCAATCTTCGACTGATTCACGTTATATCCCTTGTCTTTCAAGTCTTCTTCAATACCGAGTGCTATGTTGATGCGGTTTTGCTGATGCGGCGCTAGAACATGGTGGAATACAATGTTCACCGAGAACATAAAAATTATTGATATCACCGCAAAGATTACCGTGGTTAGTACCTTGTTGAGGTCGTCACGGAACATGCCAATTAGCAAGTAGATTATCGACAAAGGAATAACGGTGAAAAAGAATGCATATCCATTGACGCGAATTCCCATAGCATAGAGCCCCCAAGCAAGAAGCGCACACACGATGTAGCCTATTGTAACATTCCTGCCTAATATAAGGGAACGGCAATAAACCAGAAGCATGATGACGATAAAGACCATGACGCATGTGAGCACAATGAAATTGCCCAACGGAATACCCATAATCAGTGTGCCGGCAAACTTGAGTACTACCACAAAATAGGTCACGGCACACAGAGTGGCAAAGAGCACAAATCCGTTCATGCCCTCGCGATAAAGCACAAAAATCAATGAGAAATAAACGAGTGCCGAACCTGTCTCACGTTCCAGTAGGATGCAAAGCACAGGGAGTAAAATAATGCCTACAGGAACGATATAGGTGCGCCAGCCTTTGAGTTGGAAACCATAGGTGCTGAAGAGTTTTGCTAAAGCTAAGGCTGTTGCCGTTTTGGCAAACTCCGCCGGCTGGATGCTGAATGAGCCAAATTTTAGCCATGAATGTGAACCCTTGATATTTGGCGACACAAATGCCGTGACAATGAGCAATATAATCATTATCGCATATATAGGATAAGCATAGGCTTCATAGAGTCGACGGTCAATGAGCAACAGCGAGAATCCAATCACAAACGATAGCCCTATCCACATGAACTGCTTGCCGGCATAGGTGTCGAGATCAAACATGCTTATTTGGCTGGTGCTTGATGTCGTTGCCGCATATATACTCACAGCTCCAGCTACCACCAGCACAATGTAAATGAACACTGTGAGCCAGTCTACTGCAGCCAGCAGGCGGTTGCTTTCGTTTGCATTATTATCCTTTGTATATGCCATTGCGTGAAATGAAAGAACTAGATTTGTTTGGAATCACAGCATTCTCATGAGGCCAATTCCTCACAGGGAAACTGTTGTCATCACCAGGGACTGAGGTGCTGGCAGTGTTTTGGGTTTTAGTTGGACGGGTTGTGGTGTCTTCTTGCATCTGGTCCTGTTCAACTACGGGAGGTGCATCCTCAAGCCAACTGTCGCTCCACTTGGTTGCCCTGTTTTCTATCTCGTCACTTGCACCGCGCAAGTATCGTTCAAGAACCATAGCTCCAAGTGGCACGGCTACTTGAGCACCAAAACCGGCGTTCTCTACATAGACACAGATTGCAATCTTGGGGTCATCTTTGGGCGCAAATCCCATGAATACCGAGTGGTCACGGCCGTGTGGGTTCTGAACAGTACCTGTCTTGCCACACACATCAAGGCCGGGAAGGTTGGCGCCCCTACAAGTACCACCCACAACTGCCATCCTCATGCCAGTTGCGATGTCGTTGTAATATTCGGTGTTGATTTTAGTGCGGTGGTGCTCGGTATATTCCTTTGAAATGCCCAGGTCCCTGATTTGCTTCACTACATGGGGGGTGATATAATAGCCTCGATTTGCAATAGTTGCGCTGAGATTTGCAATTTGCAACGGTGTTGACATGATTTCGCCCTGACCAATTGCAATAGATATAATAGAATTGGCTCCCCACTTGTCTTCACCAATCATCTTGTTGTAGAACTGATAGTTGGGGATGAAGCCTCGGCTCTCTCCAGGTAGGTCAATCTTAAGCTTGTAGCCATAACCCATCGATACCATATAGTCTTTCCATACGGTAAACGATTTCTCTAGACCACCATACTTTTTGTTGTTGAGCATATAGTACAGTCCCCAGCAGAAGTATCCGTTGCACGAAGTGGCAATAGCTGGCTGAAGGGCGATAGGGGAGCCGTGGCCGTGGCAGCCAATTTTCAGACCTTTGTTGATGTAACCGCCGTAGCAAGGATAGGATGTGTTGTTGTCGATGATGCCTTCCTGCTTGAAAATAAGACCCTGGGTGGGCTTGAAAGTAGAACCAGGAGGATAAGCAGCCATAATGGCGCGGTCAAAGAGTGGCTTGCTGGGATCGGACACTAGTTTAGAATAGTTCTTGCCGCGGTCTTTGCCCACAAGAATTGCCGGGTCGTAGGTTGGACTGGTTACAAGTGCTAAAACTTCTCCAGTTCTCGGCTCAATGGCAACAATAGCGCCTCGTTTTCCGCGCATGATTTTCTCTCCAAAGCGCTGTAAGTCGATATCTATACTCATTTGCAGGTCTTTGCCTGCGATTGGTGCGACATCGTCTTTTCCGTCGTTATAGCGGCCTTTTATCTTGCCTGTAGCATCGCGAATGAGGATTTCCTTGCCTTTCACTCCACGCAGGTATTTCTCATAGCTCTTTTCGATACCAAGGTCTCCTGTGTAATCGCCAGGGATGTAGTAGTTGTCGCTGTCTCGTTCAATATCCTCGGCATTTACCTCACGGATGTCACCCAAAATGTTGGCAGCTGCCACATAGTTGTAGCGCCTGATAATACGTTGCGAAATATCAAATCCCGGGAATCGATAAAGAATTTCCTGCAAGCGGCCGTAGGTTGTCGAATCGAGGTTCTGGACTAAGGGCTGTGGAGTAGTGGCGCTGTAGTTCTTGTTCTTCTTGGGATCGCTCATGTTTTTCCACAGCAAGTCAAAGTCTTCTCGCTTAAGCTGCAGAATCTTGCACATGGTAGCGGTGTCAAACTCTTGAACATCTTTAGGCACAAGGACAAGATCATAGGCAGGTTCGTTATATACAACAAGTTTGCCGTTACGGTCATAGATTTGACCTCGTGATGGGTGAGTGATTTTGGTCGAACGAGCATTGCTCACGGCTATCTCGCGATACTTGTCATCGGCTATCTGCAGGTCAAATAGTTTCCACAGGTAGATAGCAACAATGACGACAATAAAGCCGCCTATAATAAACTTCCTCTTCTCTAAATTATAATCTTTTCTCACGTTCGGTGCTTACTAAACTGTCGATACCAAAAATCAATAATATAGATAGCACGCTGCTGGCGATGATGCGCATCAGTGTGAGTCCAATGTTGTGCAATGTGAAGGCTTGTGTCAAGAACAATACTGTACAATAGATTGTTACAAGGGTAGCCATGTATTTGAGATAGTCGGTGATGCCCAGTGAGTCCATCGATGGGATAGGGTCGTTGTCTTCGTCATCCTTGAGTATGAACAGGTTGAAGACTGGACGGCGCGACATTGTCATTACTGTGCATGCTAGTGCATTCATACCCTGAGTGTTATTGAACATGTCAATAAAAAGACCGAACAGGAATGCTATTGTAAGTGTCCAGTTCAACGAGTAGTTCATGGGCAGCCTCAATATTAAGTAAATGTATATCACAGGCATTGCTACCCCAAAGAGGATTATCTTGCTGCAAATCACTTGTGCCACCAGCAGGGCTACAAAGAGTATTAGGAAATGGAACAATGTGTTTTTCATCGTTTCATCCCTCCTTCCTCTTTAAGAGTTGTGGCATCTGTCGATTCCAGTTGCTTGAGCTCGTCCTTCATGTTGTTCTTGATTACATGAACGTTACTCAAGTGGGTGATCTTGCAGGTGAGTTTCACAATAAGCGTCATAAAACTGTCTTTCTTGTTTGTGGGAGAGACACGTTCTACAACACCCACCATGAAACCAGGAGGAAAACTCAGTGAGCTGCTGCTCGTCACAACAGTGTCGCCCACGTGGTAGTCGTCTACTTTGGGAAGGTCCTTCAGGATGGCATGGTCGGTACTCTTTCCGTCCCACACCAGTAATCCAAAGTTTCCATTTCCCTTGAGCTCGCAGGTGATTTTGGTGTCTTGATGAAGAATCGACATTACACGGGACGAGTGGGCATTGACCGCATCAACAATACCCACCACGCCGTTCATGTCCATAACACCCATATAGGGCTCAATGCCATCGGCACTGCCTCGGTCAATGGTGATGTAGTTGTTGGGGTTAACTACACTGTTGCTTATCACGTGGGCCGAAATGAATGTGTAGTTGCCTTTACCGCTTACTTCTTCACCAGGTTTGGCACCATATTTGAGCTCCAGCTCGTTGAGCTTTGCTTGCAAGGCCAGAATCTCCATTTTTTGATTGGCATTCTGAAGATGCAAGTCTTCATTTATCTCCTTAAGGTTAAAATAGTTGGATGCGCTATTTACACTCTTTGAAATAGTGGAAACAGTGCCGTTGGCCGAGGTCAGATAGACACTCTGCTGGTAAGGATTGGAGCCAAAAAGTAGTGTGAGGCTCAAAATCACATAGAATGCGAAGATGAACCACGAACTATTTTTTATGAAGAAGTTTATTAGGTTATTCATTTCTTGCGGGTGCTGTAAACCTTAAGTATGCATACAACACAAGGCTAATACCATGAAATGTGTTATTCTTGACCTGCGACCTGCAAAAGGCGCCAGGTGTGGTAGTAGCCTTGTGGAGAGCTGTGTGCTTTGAAAAACGGGTCTCTTTTACTGATGGATGATTAACTGGATTAGCGCTTCAAGAACTTGAATCGTTTAATGTTCTTCAATGCTACTCCAGTACCCTTGGCAACAGCGTGCAATGGGTCATCGGCAACATGGAATGGAATTCCAATCTTGTCGGTCAAACGACGATCCAAACCGCGCAGCAAAGCACCTCCACCTGCCAAATATACACCGTTCTTCACAATATCGCTGTAGAGCTCAGGAGGTGTCTGCTCAAGAGCGCTCAGCACTGCAGCCTCAATCTTGGAGATTGATTTCTCAATGCAGTGGCTAATCTCTTGATACGACACGGGTACCTCCATTGGCAATGCCGTCATCTGGTTAGGACCATGAACGATAAAGTCATCGGGTGGGGTGTCAAGCTCGGTAAGGGCCGAACCAACGTGAATCTTAATCAACTCAGCAGTGCGTTCTCCCACCTTCACATTGTGAGCGCGACGCATGTGCTCGCGAATGTCCTCGGTGAGGTCGTCACCTGCGATACGTATACTCTTGTTGCTCACGATACCACCAAGCGAGATTACGGCAATCTCGGTGGTTCCACCACCTATATCAACAATCATGTTGCCCTCGGGAGCGAGAACGTCGATTCCAATACCTAGGGCAGCTGCCATAGGTTCGTAAATCATGTACACGTCTCGTCCGCCAGCGTGCTCGCTTGAGTCGCGAACGGCACGAATCTCCACCTCGGTAGAACCCGAAGGAATGCACACAACCATTCGCAATGATGGTGAGAACCAGTGATTCTTTTGACTCACCTTCTTAATCATTCCGCGAATCATCAGCTCGGCGGCGTTGAAGTCGGCAATCACACCGTCGCGAAGTGGGCGGACGGTCTTGATGCCCTCGTGTACCTTGCCGCGCATTTCGCGGGCGGTTTCACCCACTGCCATAAGCTTCTGAGTCTTGGTGTCGAGTGCTACTACCGATGGCTCGTCAATTACTATCTTATCGTTGTGGATAATAATTGTAATGGCTGTTCCTAAGTCAACAGCGATTTCTTGAGTAAATGAGAATAATCCCATATCTTATATCTTTATGGTTTTTATGATGATTTAATGCATACTTGGCTGTTAATCACAACCATACATGCATCATAACCGTCACATTGGTTACAATACATTTTATTCAGACTGCAAAATTAGTGAAAATTAGCCAACTAATGAACATATTTTCCAATAAAAAACCTAGAATTACTTTTTTTAACAACTTTGGGTGAGAGATTAGTAAAAAAACAATTGTCGTTTTTGTGGGTTCGACAAATTATATGCTTAAGTTTGGGAGGTTTGATTATTTATAAGAAATTCGTTTATTAGAGATGGTTTTGCCGATAACATAGTCGGTGAGACGAATGCTAATAGTGACAGGATCCTTATAAATAACTTGATTTTTAATATTATAGATAGAAGATAAATAGGAATGCAAATAATCGCTCATTATTATGCGATATTTCCTGTTTGTTTTTATGTTGTCTAGTTCTCCTTCTATTGACAAACTAATAAGTATAGAATCCCTTCCTGATTGAAAATTATCATCTTCTATTATTTTTTGAAGAAATTTTGTAAGCGAATATCCATCTAGTTCTATGATAACTAATTGGTTTGAAAATGGATTGCTCTGTAATAATGATTCTCTTGTAAGAAATCCTGTCGGTATTTCATAGCGAATACTTCTTTTATTTTGAATTGAGATTGTAACATTATCAACGCCCAAGTCTTCTCTTGCAATCTCTAGAAACGCGTTTGTATACCACTCATTTGGAATGGTGTGATTCTCAAATGTGTCTGCAAAATACCCAATAGGCATAAGTAAATACAATTTTATTTCAGAACGATAACTGTTCAGCCATGAGTTCATTGCTGGGTAGTGTGCCTGGCTATCCCATCTTGTATCCATAGCAACTTGGTCATATTTTACAGTGAAATTGTCGAGGTCAATATCGTAGACTCCGATGTATTTACCATTCCTTCCGTTTTGACCAATGGTAACAATCTTGCCGTTAGCATTTTTTACTTTTGTGCGTGGGTCGTTGGGTGATAAAATGGTGTGTGAATAAGCGCCTATAATCAAGTCGATATAATGAGATTTTGATGCAATGCCACAATCGCTGTCTTCGTTATTTTGCCATGATTCATACCCTATGTGTGAAAGCATTACTGTGAAATCAACTTTCTCTATTTCTTTGAGGTATTTTGCTATGGAATCCGCGACTGATTCGCATGATGAGTATTCCATGCCATTATAATCTGTCGGGTTAATCAATCCTTCAGGATTAATGTTAATTCCGAAGAATCCCACTCGCTTTCCTGCGAATTCCTTTATGACATATGGCTTCATGACGCCTTCCATGGCAGTACCTGTGAAATCGTAGTTTGCGCTTAACTTTGTTACTTTGGTGTTTTTATAATGTTTTGCAAGTTCATCAATACCATTGTCAAAGTCATGATTTCCCAAGATGCTTATGTCATAGTTTAGAGAGTCGAGTAAAGCATACTCAACCTCACCTTTATAGAGGTTATAAAGTGTCGTGCCTTGGACCGCATCACCAGCATCAACAATAAGAACATTCTTGTTGTTTGCTCGCATATAATCAAAAAATGCCCTTCTGCGAAATACTCCTCCCAAATTGTCGCTTGCATTTGGCTCTATTTGGCTGTGTGTGTCATTTGTTGCAATGACAATCAGGTGCTCGGCACGTGCTGGAGTCATGGAACAAATTATCGTCGCAGCAAGAAGTATAATAATATGTAAAGCTTTTGTCCTCATGTCGTTATATGGCGTCAAGAAGGATAAACGGAGCCCAATATTTATAGCTGGAATATTTCTCAATACTGCGCAAATGGTTTCGAGCGTTCTCAAAGGCTGTGGCAATGTTGTCGCCTTTTGCCAAGTTTCTGTAAAACTCGGTCATTAGCAAATATGTGGCATTGTCATCTACCTTCCATAAGGTCATGATTATAGCCTTTGCGCCAGCCTTCTTAAAGCCTCGTTGCAGTCCCATCACTCCTTCGCTGTTGATGTCGCCAAGTGCCGTTTCGCAGGCGCTTAGTACCACTAGCTGGAGGTCGTTGAATTGCATTTGTGATATTTCTTGTGCGGTGAGCATGCCGTCATCTAAATTGGTAGGCAAGTTGCTCATTTGAGATAAACTTTGCCCGCCACTCATTACTATGAATGCCCGCGTGAGGTCGTAATCTTCACTCAAGAGAGAATTGTCGAGCGAATCAAGCATAATGAACTTGTAGTTCTGACGTGTTAATTCCTTTATAGCCTCTTGACGCGATACATATTTGCCATGTGTGGCGAGATGAAGAACTTGCACGTTAGCGCCTTTCAGGGCTTTGAATGATTCCTCTGTGCCTTTTTCTTCGGTGAGCTTAGTTGTGTTTTTTTCTCTCAAAATCTGTTGTATGCTGTCAACTTCTTTAAGACTGCCTTCAAGATATCCAAAATAGTCTCTGTCTTTCAACCTAAACTCGGCTCGCATTGCAAATTCTGAGTTGCTGCGTGAGTATCCGCTTTTTTTGTTCACAGCCATTATTGTATCGGAAGAGACTATGTAATCCAGTCCACCATATAGAGTGAAATTGTTAAGTGTCTCATAATTGTTATGAGCCATGATTTCACGTGTCGAAGAAAGGCGGTGCATGTGCATTCCGGCAATAACAGTTGATGGCACAAGTTCAATTGCTATGTTGTGTAATGCACCTACGGGTGAGAAATAGATGTTATTGACATCATGCAATTCAGCGGCTAAGGGTTCCCACACTAGCTCTGAAATGAGTCCAGTAACATAATAATCGTTGTCTTTAATGTCTTGTAGTTGTCGTTGTTCGAAAAGTGGTGTGAAAAGTGGCTTGTCATAATCGTTTTTTACTGTTATTGCGGCATACATTGTGCTGTCGCTTCCCACAGGAAACGCGACAAACTCAATTGCAATATCTTCGTCTCCCAGATGTCGCTTTATGTCTTTCCAGCTCAGGTTCAGCCTCGACTCATCGTGGGATTTTACGCTATTTTCTACATTAAGCATCAACCCCTTGGCAAATAGGGCGGCGTTGTCATAGAGTAATGCTGTGTTGTTCTCTCTACTCACATTGTATTCCCACTCGAGCAAGAGTGAGTTAAATACTTGTTCAAATTTTAGCCAGAATCGCTTTCGGTCGTCCTTCACAGTCTCGCTGGTAACAGTTGTGATAATGAATGATTTGAGCTGGTTGACTGAGTTTTCAATAAAACGGTTGGTGTGCTCAACATCATTTATAGAGGCGTAAAAGATAGTGAGCACATCAAGTGCATTGCTGGGGACAGGAATCTCTTGTTTATACAGTTCTTCAGCTTTTGTGAGTACTTCAAGTGCCGTTTCGTCATCACCTACGTTGTGGTAAAATAGTCCCAGAATAGTCATGTTCATGCCGTTTTCTCCTGTAAGGTCTACTGCTTGCTGTTGCAAGGCTAATGCGTCATGATACTTTCCAAGTTTATAGTTCATCACAGCAAGAATTGAAAGTGAGGTGGCATATTGGTCAACGTTGTCTCCAAAGAACGCTCGAGCCCGCTCTTTAACGTTGCTTTGACCTGCTGCACTTTCAGGCATCATGACCACAAAGCTCATTAATAGTATGGCCAAAATGCTCTTCTTGATTGAAAGTTTTAGGTGTGAATAATGAATTATAGTGCTCATTGTGAGTACTTGTTATAATTCTGGGTCTGTTTCATCTAATTTGCCGCTCCATAGGTAGCGCTTGGTCTCGCGTGCAATCACACCCGAGAGAAGCAGCAAGGATATAAGATTTGGAAGCGCCATAAAGGCGTTCATGATGTCGGCTATATTCCACACGATGTCAAGGCTCATGATGCATCCCACAAAGCACACCGCTAGCCAGATTAAGCGATAGGTGGTGATGCTTCGTTTTCCAGCAAGGTATTCCATCGCACGCTCGCCATAGTAGCTCCATCCCAGGATTGTCGAGAATGAGAATGTCAGGATGCCGAAGGTTAGTATGGGTGTGCCCACATAGGGAATCATTCCAAAGGCTTTCTTGGTCAACAGACCGCCATCATGGAGGTCTATTTCGGGATAGGCAATGATGCTCGTAGTGAGTACTAGACCTGTCATGGCGCACACAATCACGGTGTCCCAAAAGGTGCCGGTGGAGCTTACTAGCGCTTGACGCACTGAATTTCTCGTCTTGGCAGCAGCAGCGACAATTGGCGCCGAACCCATACCTGACTCGTTGCTGAACAAACCTCGAGCTATGCCATATCGTGCGCCCATCATGATGGCGGTACCGGCGGCACCACCTATTCCGGCTTTCATAGAGAATGCTTCACGGCAAATCATGCACACTGCTTCCCACACATACTGGCTGTTGACGCACAAGATATAAAGGCATCCCAGCACATAAAGTATTGCCATGAATGGCACTAACGCCGAGCAGATGTTGCCTATGCTCTTCACACCACCTATGATTACCACGCCAACAAGGGCCATAACTATCAGGCCAATGAGTATACTCATGTAAAGCTTGGGCTCAAAACTGAGTCCTAAAGTGTTGTTTAACCATGCAGTAATACTTGCAACTTGGCTGTTATCGGCAAAGAGCATAGTGAAATTCTCGCTGATGGCGTTGGCTTGAACGCCGTTGCCTATGCCAAAGGCTGCGATAGCGGTGAAGATGCAGAAAAGTACCGCAAGCCACTTCTGGCCCAAACCACGTTCGAGGGCGTACATAGGACCACCAAGCATTTTGCCGTCACTGGTTTTGACGCGGTATTTGATTGCGAGTAGACCCTCGCTGTATTTTGTGGCAATACCAAAAATGCCCGTAAGCCAGCACCATAGCACGGCTCCTGGGCCTCCTAATGACACTGCCGTTGCAACACCTATGATGTTGCCGGTGCCTATGGTTGCTGCCAATGATGTGGCAAGAGCCGCAAACTGGCTAACGTCGCCCGATGAGTCCTTGTCTTTTGACACCGACAGTTTAATGGCTGTGAAAATCTTGCGTTGTGGTACTCTAAGGCGTATAGTAAGAAATATGTGTGTGCCCAGCAATAGAATAATCATAGGCCAGCCCCACACATAGCCGCTTATGGTCTCGGTAAGTTTCAGTATATCCATGTATTAATTTTAGTTTGCTTAGAAGATTAATGCGCAAAGTTAACAATTTCTGTCCAAAACACAAAGCACAATTTCAAATTTTCCAACCAATTCCCAATCACGATCCACCATTGCGATTCCTGGCAATCAGTCGTTCATTTCGCTGTCATTGAGCTTGTATTTTCCTTCTTCTTTGACAACATCCATGTCATATTGCATTGAGTAAGCCTTTTTGTCGGCGCCCATCACTTGAACATAAACGATATAACTGTTGGGCTCTTCAAATCCTTTCCCTATAGAATCAATCTTTGCAACCTTATCGCCAGGGGCAGTTTCAAAGATTACATCAATTGCGTTGTCTTGGTTAGTGCATTTCTCGATGTAGTCGCTATAGAAATCTTGTGTCAAGTGCTCACGTGCCAAATCCTGGGCTTCTTTTCCATTGAGTTTGAGATAATTGTCGAGAAATGACCGAAGGAAGGTCACTTCATCTTTGTCGTTGATTACGTTTGCTGTTTCTTGATCTTGAGAGGCTACTTCTCTCTCAGCACTCTTGTCGGCGCTTCTGCTGGTACATGCCACAAGAGCTATAGTAGCAACGACTGTGATGATTGCTAAGCAAAATAAAGTCTTCAGTTTCATTGAATTATCTATAATTATAGTTCTAAAATCGATTGTACATTCAAGTCGTCTATCTCCTTGGCTGTCATGTGGCAGTAGTGAGCGATGTCTTCACTGGAGCAGGTGGTGTATAGCCCAATCACCTGGGCACCGCTCGCCATACCGGCTTTCAACCCATTGATGGAGTCTTCTATCACCACGCAGTCCTTGATGTCAACTCCAAGCATTTTTGCTCCAAGCAGGAAGCACTCTGGTGACGGCTTGGGTTCGCTCACCATATTTCCGGTGACTATGGCATCGAAATGGCTCGCAAAGTCAGGATGCTGGGCATAGAGTGCAGCCATCTTGCTCTTGTCGCTGCTGGTGACAATGCAGCAGGCAACGCCGTTGACCTTGAGCTCATCAATCAGCTCGATTGCGCCAGGGAAGTAGTTATATTGCATGTCACGCTGGAAGTCGTCGAGCATCTGGGTCACTTGCTCGCGCATTTCATCGGTGGGGAAGTAAGTGTGCAGAATGTTATGCAAGTTCGAACCCTTAATCACCCGGGCAAAGCCCTCCACACCAGTGGGAAAGTGGCGGTCTACCGTCTCCCAAAACTGCGTGTAAGTTCCCTCGGTGTCAATCAATACCCCATCGAGGTCGAACAATACGCCTTTAATAGCTCTCTCGGTCATATCTAATACTAATTAAACCACAAAGATAGCAAAAATTATTTGTACTTTGTTGTGCATTTCAAAAAAAGTGTGAACTGAATGTTTATGAGCGCTTGCGGTAAGTGAGAGCTGCACCTAGGTTCATGACCACGGCGAGGCTGGCGAGGGCGAGGAAGTTGAAGCGCATGTCGTAGAATGTGGCGCCTTTCATGAACACTGAGCGCATAATAGAGATGAAGTAGCGAGGCGGCAGCACGTAGGTGACACGTTGCGCCCACTGCGGCATCGACTCGATGGGGGTGAGCAAACCGCTCATGAGCATGAATACCATCACAAAGAAGTACATGAAAAAAACTGCCTGCTGCATGGTTGAAGAGATGTTAGACGCAATAATGCCGAATCCCGAAATCACAAGGATGAAAAGGAATGCGCCAGTGTAGATTGTGAGCAGGCTGCCCACCGCCGTTTGTCCGTAGACCAGCCAAGCCACAATTAATGCTATTGTGATGACAATGAGTCCAGCCACCCAGTAGACGATGAGCTTTGCGAGAGTGAAAGAGAATCGGCTCACGGGCGTTACATTTATCTGCTCGATGGTTCCAGCTTCTTTCTCGCTAACTAAGTTGAGGGCCGGTAGAAACCCAGTTATAATAATGATGAGAATTACCAGTATAGCTGGTATCATGAAGTTGCGGTATTCCAGTGTGGGGTTGTAGCGGTTTTGAATTAAAACAAGGTCGCCCACTTGTGCTGGTGAGAGTCTTGCGCGCATCTCCTTGATGCTCGCGGCTAGAGTCTGTGCAAGATACTGCGAACCCAAGCTGCCCTTGGTGGCATTCACACTGTTTGCACTGATGCTCAACTTCTTGGTCCTGCCAGTAACAAAGCCTTTTTCGAAGTCTTGCGGAATTTCGAGAATGGCATCCACATCACCGTGCTCCAGGCTTTTGAATGAGAGGTCAAAACTACCGGTTACGCTGTGCAGTGTGAGGTACTCGCTGGCATTGATTTTGTTGATTATACGCTGCGACATCTGCGAATGGTCGTTGTCGACTACGCTCACGTTAACATGGCGCACGTCCATGGTCGTCACCCAGGGGATGATAAGCATTATCATGATAGGGAACGCCACCACGAGTCTGGGCAGGAATGCGTTGCGCTTGAATTGCAACACTTCTTTTTTCAGTAGTACTTTAAGTGTGGACATAGGCGTTTACTCTAGTTTGTCTTTGAAATTCTTTAATGCGATAGCCAGCAGAGCGAGAGTCATTCCCACAAGGATGAGGAAGTCTTTGAGAATGAGGCCGAACGAGGCGCCTTGTATCAGTAGTTTGCGCATAGCGTCGATATACCATCGCGCCGGCACTATAGCCGAGACAGGTTTGAGCACAGCAGGCATATTCTCAACGGGGAACATCATGCCAGAAAGCATAACGATTGGCATAATCATCACGGCTGCCGAGATGAGGAGAGCCACAATCTGCTGCTTGGCTATGGTGGAGATGAGGAGCCCTAATGAGAGCGAAAGCAACAGATATACCAGCGAAACCACGATGATGCTACTTAGGTTGCCCGACATGGGAATGCCCAACACAAATCGCGCCAAGAGCAGTATTGTTGTGAGGTTGATGCACGAGAGAATGAAGTAAGGTGTCATCTTGGCAAGGATGATTGTGAGGGGGCGCACGGGCGAGACAAGTAGCACATCCATAGTGCCAGTTTCCTTTTCGCGAACTATCGCTACCGAGGTGAGCATGGCGCAAATCAGGATGAATATCATGCCCATAATGCCTGGCACAAAGTTGAAGGCGCTCTTCATTTGTGGGTTAAAGAGCATGTGGGTCTCCACTAGGCTATTGCTCTGCATGAGTTCGCCAGCGAGAATGTTGTTTAGGTACCCTGCTCCTGCCTGAGCGGTGACTGTGTTGGAGGCATCCATGATGAACTGCATTGCTGCCTTGCTATTGCCACTTTGTTTCCATTGGGTCATGAGTCGGTCGAAATCGTGGGCAAACACTATAATAGCATCCACCTTGCCCGAGCGCAAATTTTGGTCAATCTCGTGCTCTGCAATTGCGCCTTTGTAGGTGATATATGGGTTTGAGGACAATTTATTTACACTCTGCCTAATCTGCTCGTCCCATTTAGGCACAACAACTGCCACGTTCACGTTGTTTAGCTCGGTGGAGATGGCGAAACCGAAGAGAAGTATCTGCACCACAGGCATGAGCAGCGCAATAAGCATCGTGCGACTGTCGCGCAAGATGTGAAGTGTCTCCTTCTTTATAAATTTCAAAAAACCTCTCATGTCAGTTGTCAGTTATTAGTTATCAGTTGATTGTGCATTATGAATTAAGCATTGTTTCAGTCTCCTCGTTGGGCATCGCGGGCAAGCGTGCGGAACACCTCGTCGATTGATGCGGCGTTATAAGATTTCTTCAGATTGGCGGGGGTGTCGAGGGCTTTGATTTTGCCGTCTACCATCATCGAGATGCGGTTGCAGTACTCCGCCTCGTCCATATAGTGGGTGGTGACGAAGATGGTGGTGCCCTGGCTTGCTGCCTGGTAAATCATCTCCCAGAACTGGCGGCGCGTGATGGGGTCGACTCCTCCTGTGGGCTCGTCAAGGAACACTATCTCGGGACTATGCAGGGTGGCGACAGCAAACGCGAGTTTCTGCTTCCATCCCAGTGGCAACGCTTTCACCATAGTGTCGCGTTCCTCAATGAATTTGAGCTTTTGGAGTAATGTGGTTGCTCGCTTCTTGAGCTCGCGTCTCTTGACTCCATAGATGCCCCCGAAAAGTTCCATGTTCTCCATGACCGTGAGGTCGTCGTAGAGTGAGAAACGCTGACTCATGTAACCAATGTGGCGCTTGATTTTTTCGCCTTCTTTTACCACGTCAAACCCCGCTACAGTGCCATTACCGCTAGTGGGGTAGCTCAAGCCGCACAGCATGCGCATGGCTGTGGTCTTGCCGGCTCCGTTAGCACCCAAGAATCCAAAAATCTCGCCGCGCTCCACCTCAAACGTGATGTGGTCGACAGCCGTGAAAGTGCCAAACTGCTTGGTTAGGTCCTTCACTTGGATGATGTGATTGGTCTCAGTACTGCTCATTGCTCAGGAGTTTTATGAATATGTCCTCAATATTGGGAACGATAGATTTTATTTCAACATCACTATGTCCTTTTGCGATGAGACGTTGCTTCAAGTCGCCTAGGTCAAATCCTGCACCTGCCAATAGGTGGTGATATTCGCCTGCTGTATAGCAACTGGAGATGCATCTGTTGTCGCGCAATTCTTTGAGCAGGTCGTACATGTTGTGTGACTTGATCCCGTAGATCCTGCCGTCGAACTTCTCGACCATGTGCTGCGGCGAGTCGATGTCGAGCACTCGGCCTGTGTTGCAAAGTGCGATGCGGTCGCAGCGGCTTGCCTCGTCCATGTAAGGGGTGGATGCGAGAATCGACAGCCCTTGCTCGCGCAGGTTGTGAAGCATATCCCAAAACTCGCTTCTCGACACGGCATCAACACCAGTAGTGGGCTCGTCAAGGAATAGTACCGATGGCTTGTGGATAAGGGCGCAGCTTAGGGCGAGTTTCTGCTTCATACCGCCCGACAAACGCCCGGCACGGCGTTTCTTGAATGGCTCAATCTGCTTGTAAATGGGTGCTACGAGGTCATAGTTCTGCTCTACTGTCACACCAAAGAGTGTGGCAAAGAATTCCATGTTCTCTTCGATTGTGAGGTCGGGATAAAGCGAAAACTTGCCTGGCATGTAGCCCACGCGACTGCGTATTGTGCGGTAGTCTTTTACGATGTCGAGCCCATCGACCGTAGCGGTTCCCTCGTCGGCGTTGAGCAGAGTAACCAGTATTTTGAATAAAGTGGTCTTACCGGCACCGTCGGGACCTATCAGACCGAAAATTTCGCCACGGCGCACATCGAGCGACACCTTGTCAAGAGCTTTGACTGTCCCATAGCTCTTGCTGATGCCTTTCACCTCTATAGCCAGTGTGCTAGTGTCCATGAGTAATAGCTTACTTGAGTTTTACGTTGCCCGTGAGGCCGAGTTTCAAGTATCCGTCGTTCTTGACGGCGATTTTGACAGCGTAGACGAGATTGGCACGGGTGTCTTTGGTTTGTATGGACTTGGGAGTAAACTCACTCTCGCTGGAAATCCATGTAATCTTGCCTGTGTATTCTCTTGTTTTGCCACCGCCGAAGTCGGCAATTACTTTCACTGCCTGGCCGAGTTTTATGTCGGCAAGCTGGTCGCTGGTGAAATAGGCGCGCAGATAAACGACGCTCATATCGGCAACTTTGAAAAGGGGTTTGCCTATTGTTGCATATTCGCCTTGTTGAGCATATTTTGTCAAGATGGTACCGCTCACAGGTGAGGTGATAATTGAATTCTGAAGCTGTTTGTCGACAATTGACTTTTGGGCTTCGATTCCGCGCTTTTTGGCGTCGATGCCTTTCTGTTGAGCTTCAACGCCCTTGATTTGTGCATCCACTCCCTGTTTTTGAGCAATGTAGCCTTGACTTTGGTTATTGAAACTTTGGTTGTTGGAGTTGATTTGGTCTTGAGTTGCCGCAAGTTGCTTTTCAAGGACAAGAATCTGATAGGTGATGTCGTCAACTTGCTTTTGCGAGGCTGCGTTATCGTGGAGCATGGCAGTGAAGCGGGCTTTCTCCTTTTTGAGGTTGGCAATTTGTTGCTTGATGCTAGCCACCTGTTTTTCTAGGTCGAGAACGTGGCTTGTTGTCGCACTTTGGGTAGCGTCAATCTGCATCTTGTTGCTGCTCATCTGCTCCTTGCTGGCATCGAGCTGTGACCTTGTGGCATTTAGATCGTCTTGATTGGCGTCGAATTGTGACTTTTGCAGTTCTAGCTGGGTCATGTCGAGGAAGCCAAGTTGCCGGCCTGTTTCTACTTCTTGTCCTTCTTCGATGTTGAACGACTTTATCTCGCCAGAGCATTGTGCCGATACCACCACTTCGGTTGCTTCGAAAGTGCCGGTAGCATCCCAATCGTTGTCGTTGCTGCAAGCAGTGGCAATTGCAGTGATACTAATGAGGAATAATATTTTTTTCATTGGTTAACAGTGTTTTTTAAGTCATATATAGTTTTCAGCAGTTCGATGTTGTGAATAATCTGTGTCTGTGCGGCGGAGTTCTCATCAGTGATGCGCTCCACAAGGCGGTGAATGTCGATGACGCCGTTGCGCAGTTTCGATTCCTCAGCGAGGCGCACGTCGCGACGCAGGTCTATTATTGTCACGTCGCTTGCGATGAGCTCACGCAGGCGGGAAATGTCGTCGTTCTCGCGGCTGACTTCGAGTTGGGTGTTAAGTAGGAATGCATCGCGCTGCAGCTCGGCTTGCTGGCGTGCAGTGGAGAGGCGGTTAAAGTTGTTCTTGCGATCGTAGAGGCTGCTCAGGCTCCATGAGGCACGCACACCCACCAAGGCATTAAGTGACCACTTGCGACTGATCATGTTCTCAAAGGTGTTAAAGCCTGGATAGCCGTAGAATGCTTGCCCAAAGACGCTGATAACAGGCATCACCGAGGCATTGATAGACTTCTCTCGAGCGTTGAGGGTTCGAATCTTGGCATCGATGAGTCGCAATTCCGGTCGGTTTATTGCGGTAGTTCCTGGCTCGGCGGAATTAGGACGCACAAGATAGCGGTCACCCACTTGCTGGCCTATTAAAATCTCGAGCATGTGCTTATAGGCCTCGCGGTTCCACACCATGCTAGTTTTACTTTGCTCCATGGTAAGAATCTCGGCGCGGAGCATGCTCTCGTCGGCACTGGTGGCGATTCCGTTTCTCACATGTGACTGAAGCTTGTCGAGGTTGCCATTGAGCATCTCAAGTGTCATGTCGGTCTGTTTGATCCGGTCGTCCATGAGCAACACGCCAAAGAAGATTTCGTTTACTCGCTTGTTGAGTCCATAGATGTCGACGTCGGTCTGTGCTTTTTGCTCTAAGTCTTGAGCTTCGTTGAGAGCTCGCTCGCTGCTGGCTTTGCCACCATCAAAGATCTTTTGGTTCACATCAAGCTGCACTCGGTATTGGTCCTTGGCAAGCCCCTGCATTTCCAAACCGCTTGCAGCAAGCATTGTTTTCATCTGATCGGGGAATGACGGGGTCTCGCTCTGGTAGGTGGCTTGAGCGCTAAGATTTACTTGCGGTAGCCACGAGTGCTTGAGATTGTCGAGGGTGTACTTGCTGCTTTGCTCAATGAGACCATATTGCTTGATGAGAGGGAAGTTCTCCCGAGCAAGCTCCTGGCAGCGCTCAATTGTGAGTTGAGCATTGGCACCTAGTATCATGAAAGCACCTAGTGTTAATAAGATTATTCGTTTCATGCTTTTAATGGTGTTAGTCGTCGCATTATTAGTTCAATGTTTTCTTTCTTTCGTAGTTCCCAAAATTTGCTGTCGTCGTTCAAGTCTAGCCCAGTGGCTGCTTCATAAACTGGTTTGACAATGAATGGGAAAACGTTGAGCGATATCATATCGAGCAGCAGAGTAGTGGCATCAATAGGGCTTATCTCACCGTTAGATACAGCTTGATCGATATCCTTTTGCATAGTGATGAGTAGATTACCGGCGAAGGTGCTTATCACGTTCTTGATAACGGCAAAACGTTCTGGTCGTGAAGCGACTTCCCTAATCATAAACAGTGGTAGCCGAGGATTCTGTCTAATGACCTCAAAATGGATGTCAAGTGCCTCGCCCATGCGTTGCTTGAATGGCTTTTCAGTTTGGGTAAATACCTCTAAGATGCCTTCCACGAGCATGCCCATGGTCTCATGGAAGATGCGTTCAAAGAGTTGTTCCTTGGTCTTGAAGTAATAGTGCAGCATGGCATGGGTCACACCAGCATTGCGGGCTATTGATGTAGTGCGAGCGCCGTCAAAACCCTTGTCAAGAAACTCCTCCTTGGCAGCAGCAAGAATCGCCTGCTCTTTATTGTTATGATGCTTTGTCATATTAAATATTTGAATAACAGTATGTTGTATGAGATTATTGTGTTTGTTAACAAGGTTGTTAATAAATTTCATGTCGCAAAATAAATATAAGTTTTTATATTATGCAAGAAAATTCTAACAAAATTGTTAATAAATTTCTTTTTAAAATTTATTTTTTGTATAAATTAGGCGGCACTTCAGAAATAAAAATCAAAAACTTCGTCTTTGATTTTGTATTTCTCTCAGCTTGCACTAATTTTGCACCATGAAGAAAATATATATCTTTATAATATGTGTAGTTGCTGGTCTTTCATCATGGGCTGGCGACAAGGATGATTATATCCAAGTGGATTGGTATCCGCTGTGTACCGATAGCGTGGGATGGAACATATACACTGGCGGTTTCGTGATTGGTTGGAACAATGCTAGTGGCATAGACGTGAACATGGGCCGCAGTATCGACATTGGTTGGCTCAACGTCATTGGAACCAAGTTTAAGACACGCTATGGTCAGCGCATCACTGCAGGTGTAGGCATCGATTGGCGCAATTTTAAACTAAACAATGATGTGAGGTTCTATCAAGATGGCGACAACCTGTCAATTGCTCCATATCCCGATGGTGCCGTGCCCAAGTCGTCTAGAGTGAAAGTATTCTCGCTCACGGTGCCAGTGCTAGTGCGCCAGCGTCTTTTCAGTACGGTTGACATCTTCGCTGGACCGGTGGTGAACTTCAACCTTCACGCAAGTTACGAGACCATCTACACCTTAGATGGCGAGAAAATCAAGGAAACGAGCAGCAAGATTCATCCAGTGCCTGTCACGGTCGACATTCTGGGTGGCGTGAAATGGAAATTCATCGGCGCTTATGTTCGCTATAGCCCCAGTCATGTGTTGCAAGAGCAATATTCTCCAGCGTTCACGCCATTCACTACTGGCATCATCATGGGTTTTTAACGAAATAATTTGCTCATTAAACCAATTTGCAGTAATTTCGCACGATTTTTAAGAAAATATACAACATCGCACAATATGAAGAAATTAATGTTCTTGGCTGTTCTTGTGGCTCTGATGTGCTCTTGCAACAGCAACAAGTTTAAAGTGAGCGGCACTGTTAAGGGTGCTGGCGACACCACCACGCTATTCCTTGAGACAAGCATCAATGGTAGTTGGTTCTTAATCGACAGTGTTAGGACTAATGGCGATAAGTTCTCTTTCAGTGAGAATGCTGCTGAATATCCCAACATCTACCGCTTGAGCCATAACAATCATAGTATTTATTTCCCCATTGACAGTATTGAGCACATTCAGGTTAATACCAGCATAAAGAAGTTTGCCGAAGACTACACCATCAGCGGCAGTGATAATGCTGTGAAAATGATGAAAATCGACAAGCAGATTGCAGAATTTGCTCGCAAGGGCGACACAAGCAGTGATGCCTTCAAGAAATGGAAGGAGAATCTTAGTCGCGATATTGTAAAGGACCCGGCAGGAATTGTTTCATTCTATCTCATCAACAAGTATATAGGCAGCAAGCCCCTTTTTGACCCTATTGATAAAAGAGACTTCAAGATTATCGGTGCCGTGACAAATGCCTTCGCCAACTTCCGCCCCAATGATCCTCGCACTAGTTATATGGTTGACAATTTCAAGCAGGCTTTGAGCCAGCGCAGGAGCGAGACTAATGTCGCACGCGATACAATAAAGGCAACTCAAGCATCGCTTATCGATATCAAACTTATGGACAAAAATGGCAAGATGCAGAGTTTGCAAGAGGTTTCGTCGCATGGCAATTTGGTAATTCTGAACTTCACTATGCACAATCAGTCGTTCTCTCCCTCATTCAATAAGTTGCTCAATGATATGTATTCCAAGTATAAATCGCGCGGACTTGAGATTTTCCAAGTTTCTCTCGATGATAATGAGGCACAGTGGATGCAGAGTGTGGCAAAACTGCCTTGGATTGTGATGCGTGACCCCGATGGTGAGAGTTCTAAAAGTGCAAGTGCTTACAATATCACCAATCTTCCCACTGCTTTTATCGTTGGCCGGAATGGTGAGATTGTAGAGAGAGTGGCAAACATTGAGCAACTGGAAACATCAATCATGAAACATATTTGAAACCTCAAATAGTTAATTCATTATGAAAAAGATCTTGATAATTGCACCTCACTCCGATGATGAGATTTTGGGCTGTGGTGGATATATGTTAAGCCAAATAGAGCAAGGGGCACAAGTTCATGTTGTTTTTGGAACAGTAGGTGGTTGCGACGTTCGTCAACCACTTGAACGCCGACTTCAAGAAGTGGATAAAGTTGCTCGTGAAGCAGGATATACTTATGATATTTTATACCACAACAAAGATGCCGAGATGGATACTCTTCCTGCACGCGAAGTGACAACAGCTATCGACAAAGTGCTTGCTTCATTTAAGCCCGATGAGGTGTTTGTGAACTATCCTTCTCATCATCAAGACCATGTTGTGATGTACCAATGCACTAAAGCGGCAATGAGGCTTAAGGAGGATGTCGCACCATCATTATTCGCTCTCTATGAGTATCCTTTTGTAAATAGTGGAGATAAGATTCCTGGAGGTTTGTTCTATTATGATATCAATAAGTTTATTGATGAAAAGATTAGACTGTTTTATCATTATCAAACTCAAATAAAAACCTTGCCATCGCCTCTTAACGAAGAGGGTATTAGAACTCTTGCACGCATGCGAGGGCTGGAATGTGGGCGAACCCACGCCGAGATGTTTTATGTTCAAAAAATCGTGAAGTGATTATGAACTATATCGTTTTTGAATCGGGCAGTAGGGCAGGACTAAGTGCCGAATTGTTCTTTGAAGAATATGTGAACAGTACAGGTGCACAGCACCAGCTATTCTTGAGCGATCTCGACGAGGACTTCCAACACATAGTTTCAAGACATCCTAAGGTTCATCTCATTCATGATTGTCAGGCATTTAAGATGCTTGAGAATGGCGAGGCAGTTATTTTCCCCGCCGACGAGCTGACACGTCAATCTAATCCTGTCGCTACCGAGGCAGCTTCACAGCAGAGTTTTTCTAATATTTTGCCTTCTTATTACAACAAGAAGCAGATGAATGAATTCTTAGCACAGTATGTTGATAAATGTGCTATTAAAATTCCTGAGACCTTTGCTCTATCGAATGTGTGCGTGAAACCCAACTCCATGTCGGCTGGCTCACGCAATATCCAGTTTCTTGACAATGTCTGTGTGGTGCAAAAGATTGATATTGCCCATGAGTTTGTTGTCGATATTCTGCGTTATGACGATGATAAGATGTATATTTTCCCTCGTGAAGTGACACTCAAGAATGGTTATGACCGTTTTATAAAGTTGCTGCCTCTTGATGGTGAACTTGCTGCCAATGTGTCTGAGTTTGTCAAGGCTGTTTGCCCTCAAAATAAAGGCGTGTTCAGTGACATTTTCCACCTGCAGCTGTGTCAAGATACAAAGGACCAACTATATTATATTGAGTTTTCTAAGCGAATTTCGGGTACATCGTGTGTTAATATAGTAACTGGAATGAGCCCCTTTGCAATGCTTGATGGTGTTGATCAGGACCTCAAAACATCACCAATCGATGGACATTGGCTGCGTTTTGAGGATTTCTTGTTAAATATGCAGTAGCCTTAGATTATTTCAGGGTGTGATTTGATATATTTGCTACCATTGTTCATATGCTTAAAGGCCTTGAAGAATGGTACATTTCTTTTGCGCCATAACCGATAAGCCTTGAGAATCATACGCAGCATTTTTGTTTTTGGATTATATAGTTGCAGAATTGCACCATGCGCCATTAATGTGCCAGGCTCGTTGTCACGCATTATGCTGATTGTTGAGTCATTCTCTTTTACGATGGTAATAGGGAAGAATCTACATGTGAGGTTGTTAGAAATTGCTTCTTTGATGAAAATATGTTCTTCACCACAATGAAATAATTCTGTTCCCAAACCAAAGTTTTCATTAAAACTCACTTTTCCCTGAACGCTCTCGCGACGGAAGGCTATCTCAATAGATGAGACAAAGTATCCTTTGGGGAATGATGATAGGTCAAAGGAATTCGTTGGATAAACCTTTTTTGATCCTTCTCCCTCAAAGCGGAATGTGGCGATGTCGACATCAGGATGCTTATTGAATGTGTCGAGAACCTCTTGTAGCTGCTTGTGAGTATAGAGGCAGTCATCATCAGCAATCAGGCAAACGTCGGCTGTGGCATGCTCTATGCCGTTGTTGCGGTTTCGACTCAGACCACGTCCTGCCAGGTTGTGTACTCTTACGTCATCACGCTTTAAAGCTTCGGGTAACACAATTTCTACGCCTTCGCTATGCTGCCACGACACGAGATAACCTATGTTCTCGCGTTGTTCGAGAAGCATATCAGGCACACGTTCTATTCCTTTGTCAAGTGTTGCTATGAGTATCTGAAGTGTCATTGGTCTTGCGCTTTTTTGTCGAGGATTTTTTTATAAAACTCTAGATGGCGGCGTGCTACAACATGTGCTTCGTTGTGTTTCTCTACAAACTCGCGGCTGCGACGGCTCAGGTCGGGAAGTAGGTGTTTGTTCTTCACAACCCACTCAAGTTTGGCGTCAATGTCACCTTCAATGAGCGGACTCACGTTGATGATGGGTTGGTTGTCTTTTTCGCCAATCAGGTCATAGTATTCAGGCTCGGCACCGCTCACGGCAACAAGGCCACGAGCCATGGCGAGCAAAGCGTTGGTAGCAGGAGTGTAGGAGTAAAGTTGGTCAAGTATCACATGCGATTGACTGCACATTTCCACATATTCCTTATAGGGAACACTTTCAACCACTTTGAGTTCACACAAGTCAGGATAGCGGTCCACGGTACGGCGCGCAGCATCAAGTAGAAGGTCGGTGCCTTTGAGCACGTTGCGGTCGCGCTGAATTCCGATGAAAAACTTCACTTTTTCTGGTTCACTGTCAAAGGTGATGGGCATGATGTCGCTCATGTCGATTGGAATACCGCCATATGCTAGGCGCTCACCCAACAGTGGTTTATAGCATTCGTGGTATTCCCACAGGCACGAGATTGCTCCATCAATGTTGGCAATCAAGTGCTCGCAGTGTTCACGCATCAACGGCAATTTCCAGTTGTCCTCATGTTTGGCTTGATATTCGGCCGACAGGGCAAAGGGCGACGGCTGGTCGCCAATCATATAATCGCTATAACGATAGGTCTTTCCGTCATGGCATGCATTGTAATAAAAATAGTCGGTGCCCAACGCGCTTAGCACTATGCTGCTGTTGTGATGCTTGAGCCAGTCAAACACTCGTCTCACCTTACTGGGCTTGAGGTCAAGAAAGATGTGTCCGCAAGTTACCACCATGTCAAAACTGCGCATCTGTGGCAGCGAACTCAGCACTTTGAGGACATATTTCACTGCTCCTATCTTGCCAGGACCTCGCTTAAGATCGATGTCTCGATGGGTATTCATCCAGTGCGACCCGTTGCTGGCAACAACAGCAGTGTGTCCCAAGTCTTTCAAGGCTTGGGCAAGGCAGTTGTGCATGTTGCTTGCGTCACCAACGAACAGTATCTTCATTGTTCTCTCTTAGTTTGCGTTTTCAGGTGTTTTTAATAAAACTGATAGCAAAGGTAAAGTTTTTTTTGCACTTATACAAGAAAATTACTATCTTTACACTCGAAATGAAAACAGTATCTATTATTATACCGGTATACAACCGTGCCAACCTAGTTATGCGCACTTTGCAAACGGTCGTTGACCAGACTTATCGACCTCTGCAGATAGTGCTTGTTGACAATTTCTCGACCGATGATACTTTAGTTGTCCTCAATCAATTCAAGATCGACAACAACGCTCCCGATTTTGAGGTGATAGTAACGCAAGAGAAGCTTCACACAGCAAGCGCAGCACGCAACCGTGGAATGCAGTTTGCTAATGGCGAATATCTCATGTTTTTCGACAGTGATGACCTCATGGAGCGACGGCTGGTACAAAAGTATGTCGACGCCTTTGAGTCCTCTCCGCAAAAGGTTGATATTGTGATGACGCGACGCAACCTGGTCAACGACATAGGGGAGAAGACTGCTATGCCTATTTTCAAGAAAGACCTTATAGCCAATCACATTCTCCACAGTGTCATGGCGACTCAAGCATTTTGTGCAAGGCGTGATTTCATAAAAGACAAAGAGTGGAACAACAATATCCTGCAATGGGATGATTTTGAATACGGCCTAAGGTTGTTGCTCACAAAGCCGGTCGTGGGTTATCTTGATGGTAAGCCGCGCGTTGATGTGATTTTTGGTGGTGAGAACTCTATTACAGGAACTAACTTCAGCTCCAATCACGGCAAGTGGGAAGTGGCGTTGCGAACGATGGTGCTCGATATCAAGAATTCTTCATTGCTCAATAAGCAACGCTATTATGACTTGCTCTACTACCGTCTGCTGGTTCTTGCAGCTCATTATCATAGAGAGGGACATCCTGAGTATGCTAAGCCCACAGCCCAGAAGGCATATTCGGTGCTTAACCGCAAGTGGATTTATCGTAAAGTGATGCCACGGCTTTTCAAGCGTATCGTACGAGGTAAGCGAGGCTCAGCGCGCATAGCGAGATGGATAATTAAGTAGTTTTCAATTATCAAGATAAATTATAAGGGCGTGATCATTAAAATTGGTCACACCCTTACTGTTTATTGTCGTTAATTGATTATTTAATGGTTGTTCTTTTACCAGTGCATGAAGAGTTTTTTGATTAAAAAGAACTTATTATGAATTAAGCATTCTCTAAGCACTCATCGAGGTCGCGGGTTAGTTGCTCACGGTCTAGGTTTTGTCCAATGAAGACGAGTTTTACCATGCGGTCACCATATTTCTCATCCCAGTCGCGTAATATGTCGGGGTTTTGCTCAACCATGCGCATGAGTTCGTCTTTAGGTGCTGTGGCAAACCACAATCCACTCTGTGTAAGCTTTTTCTGAACTCCAGCTTGCTCAAAGATGAACGACATATCGGGGTTGTTGCTGAAATAGATGATACCTTTGGCACGAATAACGTTCTTTGGCCACTTGGTAGCAACAAAACGGTCAAACTTGTGAATGTCGATTGCCGGACGGCGGTAATAGACGAAGGTTTGGATGCCATATTCTTCAGCCTCGCCCTCATCGTGGTGATGGTGGTGATGATGATGGCCATGCTCCTCATGCTCTTCGTCTTCGTCATGGTGGTGTTCGTTATGTTCCTCGTCATGGTGATGATGAGCTTCAGCTTCCTCTTCCTCGGTAGCTGGCCGTTCTATTTCGCGTATCCAGCCAGCCGAAGTTGCCACTTTCTCGTAGTCGAAAAGACCGGTGTTAATAATGTCATTGAGGTTTACCATTGCATAGTCGGTCTCGATAATGGGGGCCGAAGGCTGCAAGGCATGGATTATATGGCGGATTCGCTCGAGTTCGTCAGGTTCCACTTCCGATGCCTTGTTGAGAATGACGAGGTTGCAGAACTCGATTTGTTGGATGAGCAGGTTTTCGATGTCTTCTTCGCCAATATTACGACGCTTGAGATCTTCGCCGCAGGCAAATTCACTTTGCATTCGGAGTGCGTCAACAACAGTAACAATGCAGTCGAGGTAGGGGAACCCATACTGCACATACTGCTCGCCCATAGAGGGGATTGAGCATATGGTTTGTGCAATTGGTTCTGGCTCGCAGATGCCGCTCGCCTCGATGACGATGTAGTCAAAGCGATCGAGTTTCATGATATCGTTTAATTGCTCTATGAGGTCCATTTTGAGTGTGCAGCAAATGCAGCCGTTCTGCAGTGCCACTAAGCTCTCGTCTTTTTTACCCACGATGCCGCCTTTCTGAATGAGGCTGGCGTCGATGTTCACCTCGCCCAAGTCGTTGACGATAACGGCAAACTTTATGTTTTGCTCATTAGTGAGAATGTGGTTGACTAATGTTGTCTTGCCGCTGCCCAGATATCCAGTGAGCAGCAATATAGGTGTCTGTTTCATTATTATATAATTGTTATGTCATAATATTTCTCGTGCTATCCAGGCGCATGCCTCGGCGTCGGCAAGGGCATGGTGGTGATGTTCCAACTGGAAACCGCAGGCTGCCGCAACGGTGTGCAATTGGTGGTTGGGCAGGTGAGGCAGTTTGCGACGTGAAGCGTAAAGTGTGTCAAAGAACATGTAGTCGGGGTAGTCCATTTGGTAAGTGCGGAACACTGCCCTCAAGCATCCTTCATCAAAGGGTTTGTTGTGTGCAACAAGCGGCAGTCCTGCAATCATGGGCTCTATCTTTTTCCACACATAGGGGAAGACAGGTGCATTGTCGGTGTCATCGTGGCATAACCCATGTACCCTTTGGCACCAATAGGTGTAGTAGTTGGGCTCGGGTTGGATAAGAGAGTAGAATGAGTCGACAATCTCGCCGTTGCGCACAATTACAACACCCACCGAACATACCGACGACCGCTCGCCATTGGCTGTCTCAAAATCTATCGCCGCAAAATCCCTCATGAGTAAATGTTATAGTATTTCATCAAGCACAGCTTTGTGGTGACCTGGCATTATAATGTGATGGTTGCCAATAGGCTTAGTCAAGAAATAGCGAGCTGCTTCTTTGTCGTTGAGCTGTATAATCTGCTGAGTGCGGCACAGGTCGGGCTTGCCTTGGCATTCGACTAGCATTCCTTCCTCGGCAAAGTGACGTCCCAGTCCTCCGCTTACTTTGAAGATAGTGACAGGACCTGGTTTCATAAATCCACGTATTCCCACGCCTATTCCCGACTCAAAATGGGTGTCAAGCTCATATCTATCCACCATGTCAAAGGGGATTGTGCAGTGGGCAAATAGCATTTCGCCGGTCTCGGGGTTGATGCGAGCAGGATTGGCTTGGAAACCAGTCTTGCCGCATATCGCCTGAGCTATTTTCATTGACAGCATGGCGGGAATGTCACCCTCACAGCCTGCCACGATTCCCTGGGCATTGAACTTTGCCAATGCTATGCAGCCGGTGTTTTTCACTGCCGAGAGTAGGTCAAAACAGCGTATGGTGAATCCTTGCAAGTCATAGCCCTCAACAATGAGTTTTAATGCCTCATAGATTCGTTCAGCACCCATTAATGACTTGCGGATGGAGTTGTTAGGTGCTTTTTCTAGCAAGTCACTCACGATATCGGCAGGAATTCGGTCGATAAGCATAAGCAACTCATCCATGTCTATGTTGACGATTTCAACCCCAAGGATATCTTGTATAGTGCGATATTTAGCTTGGCTTGAAATAAGCCAATCGCTAGGCTCGCCTATAACTCCCAAGCGGCAGCGGTTGAGTTCGCGCATTGCCTTTCCCACTCGTTGCAAAGTGTTGATGCGTTGCTTGATATATTCATTGCTCCCATGCAGAATCTCGCCTTTTAGTCCCTGTTGGCGCAAATAAGAGAGAATCTCCATCGATGCAGCAAGAGAGTTGCTTTTTCCCGAGGTGAGAAGGTAAAAAGGTTGCTTGGAGTATTTGAGAAGGCGTGGCAACTCGTTTTTGAAGATTCCCTCGGTGCCTCCAGTGCGCACATAGATCAATTCGAGGTCATGACCACCATAGTCTTTAAAATCTCCATTCATGAGTTGGTATTCGATGCCAAGTCCTCCCAGGAATTCCTGTGTGGCAGCATCCACAGCAGCTGCGTCATGCAACTGCGACGTGAGTGTATAAATCGCTGTTGTCATAGTAGTAAGTTTTTTATCAAAGCACAAAATTAGAAAAAACCATTCAAATTGCAAAAATATTGAAAGGCTAATTATGGATTATTATGCCTGTGAATGTGCGGCCGCTGTTAATACCCAGTCGGCGAGCCGAAAAGTAGCGCTCGCTCTCGCAGCGGCTGCAATGTGTGGGTAGTGTGATGTTCTCATTTTTCACGCCAGCAGCTATGAGTACTTGACGGTTAGCCTCTTGAAGGTTGATGTGTGCCTTGCATGTGGAGTCGTTGTGGTGCATGATGCTTGATATGTCGAAACCAGCACGCTCAAACTCTTGAACCACCTCATCGCCCACCTCAAAACAATCGCAACAAATACTTGCGCCCATCGCTGCGCTGATATCACTTGGATTAGAGCCAAGTTTTCTCATTGTATCGATGACCTTTTTTCCAATGCGTTGCACTGTGCCACGCCATCCTGCATGGGCAATGGCAATAATATTGTGTTTTGGGTCGACAATAGCGATAGGCACGCAGTCGGCAGTGTTGACACCAATGCACACACCTGGCATGTCGCACACCAGTGCGTCAACGTTCTCGAGCATCTCGTCTTGAGCTTCGATAGATGCGTTCATAAAGTTCTCGTCAATAACTCTCACGTTGGTGCTGTGAGTTTGTCGAGGCATTATCAGATGGTCGAGGTCAATGCCCAACTTCTGACATAGTGTCATGCGCGCATCGAGTACTCTCATTGCGTCGTCGCCCGTGTAGTCGCACAGGTTCCACTGCGAGTAGTTGTCGCTTTTCATCACTTCGCCACGCTGTATGGAGAACGCTTCAACTGTAACGCATCCTTTTAATATGAGTTTGTCAAGATTCATAATCGAAAGTCATCTATGAGGATATAACTTTTTGATAAGGTCGTGACGGTGCATCTTTTTAAGCGACTTGATGATGTCGGCTTTGTATTTCTTATCGTACCAGAAGAAATACTTGCGCTGAGCGAGTTTTTCCTCTTTGGTATGCGCCGTGTAGATGGGCTCAAGAGTATAGGGATGAAGACCAGTATAGAAAGCCTCTGTGGCAACGGTCATGGGAGTGGGAGTGAAATCCTGCACTTGCTCGAGGAGGAAGTTGAGTCCCTTGGTGAGAGCTGCTAGTTCAGCCATATCCATCTCGTGGCATGCTGGATGTGACGAGATGAAGTAAGGTATTAGTTGCTGATTGAGGTTATATTTGGTGTTCACGTGGTCGAAGATGCGCTTGAATTGCACAAATTGCTGGAACGATGGTTTGCGCATCACTTTGAGCACCTCGTCACTGGTGTGCTCGGGAGCCACTTTGAGTCGGCCTGAAACGTGGAAACGGATAAGTTCCTCATTATATTGGGTATTGGCTTTGTCAATTTCGGGATTTCCACACTTGTGCATTGATAGGTCATAACGAACGCCGCTACCTATGAACGATTTCTTGATCTGTGGCAATGCATCCACGCTGTGGTAAATGTCGAGTAGTGGACGATGGTCATTGTTGAGGTTGGGGCAGGGCTTGGGATGCAGACACGAGGGGCGTGTACATCGTTTGCAACGCTCCAGGTCGTGACCGTGCATGCCATACATATTGGCGCTGGGACCTCCTAAGTCGCTTAAATAACCTTTGAAATCCTCCATCTGTGTTACCTGCTTGACCTCGCGCATTATCGATTCCTTGCTTCGTGAAGCGATGAATTTGCCTTGATGGGCGCTGATGGTGCAAAAGGCACAGCCTCCGAAGCAGCCACGATGCATACATACCGAGTGGCGTATCATCTCATATGCTGGAATGCGCTTGTCACGGTAACGAGGGTGGGGCAGACGGGTGTAAGGTAAGTCGAACGAAGCATCAACCTGCTCGGTGGTCATGGGCGGATTCATGGGGGTTACTTTGACTGCTATGTCGCCAGTAGCTTGCCACAGGGTGTGACCATGCCAGCGGTTGCTTTCGATCTCGATATTTCGGAAGTTTTCGGCTTGACAGCGCTTACTTTTCAAACATTCATCAAATGAGTGGAGCACGATGTTATTCTCGTCGTTATTGGCGGGTGTTTCGCTCAAGGGGCGGCGAACGACGGTCTGTGGAATATCGGTCAAATCCTCAATCTTAGCACCGGTGTTCAGTGCGTTGGCAATGGCGATGGTTGCCAACTCGCCCATGCCATAGCACACCATATCGACAGGCGCGTTTTTTATGATGGATGGCATGAGGCGGTCTTGCCAGTAGTCGTAATGAGATAATCGTCGCAGCGAAGCCTCGATGCCGCCAGCCACCACTGGAATGTCGGGGTATAGTTTCTTTAGAATTTCGCTGTAAACGATGGTGGGGTAGTCGGGGCGTGCTCCGGCGCGGCCATTGGGGGTATAGGCATCATCGCTTCGACGGCGACGATTTGCGGTATAGTGGTTCACCATCGAGTCCATCGCGCCAGCCGAAACGCCGAAAAATAACCTTGGTCTTCCTAGTTTCTTGAAATCGCGCAAATCGTCACGCCAATTGGGTTGTGGGACAACAGCAACTTTGTAGCCATGTGCCTCAAGAGTACGTCCAATAACCGCCGTTCCCATCGAAGGGTGGTCGATATAGGCATCGCCAGTGAAAAGAATCACGTCGATGTGGTCCCAACCCAGGTGCTCAATCTCCTTGATTGTGGTTGGCAACCATTGTCCTTCGATATGTCGGTCTTTACCCATTTATCAGTTAAAATTTAACTCGTCGTGGTCGTAAAAAACTTAAAACTTAACCCTTATGACTTATCTTCCAGTTTCTCTTGAAGTTTTAATATCTCGTCGCGGTATTGAGCAGCAGCGATAAACTCCATATTTTTAGCTGCAGCAACCATCTGGCTCTTGAGATACTCGATGGTCTTCTCAAGGTCTTGTGGCTTCATATAGGCAATTACTGGATCGGCTGCGATGCCCGCGGTGTGGTCAAACTCGGCCTCCACCTGCTTCTTGAGTGATGACATATCGACAACGTTGCTCTCATAACGACGGGCATGCTGACGCATCTCATCGCTTGCACTCATGTTGGCGTCAACTCCAATGATGGCATTGCGCGCTTTAACAATCGCTTGTGGCGTGATGCCGTGTTCCTCGTTGTACTTGAGCTGCATGGTACGGCGACGTTCGGTCTCGTTGATAGTGCGCTGCATCGAGTCGGTGATTTTGTCGGCATACATGATTACTTCGCCGTTGAGGTTACGGGCGGCACGGCCAGCTGTCTGTGTAAGGGCTCGATGCGAACGAAGGAATCCCTCCTTGTCGGCGTCGAGGATTGCCACGAGCGATACTTCGGGAAGGTCAAGTCCCTCGCGCAACAGGTTCACTCCCACGAGTACGTCAATCACTCCAAGTCGCAGATCGTCAATAATCTGAATGCGGTCCATAGTTTCGACATCGCTATGCATGTAGGCGCACTTGACATCGATTTTTGCCAAGTAATTGGTTAGTTCCTCGGCCATACGCTTTGTGAGGGTAGTGACAAGCACTCGCTCGCGGTTCTCGACACGCAACTCAATCTCGTGAATGAGGTCGTCAATCTGACCTAAAGAGGGGCGAACTGTAATTTTTGGGTCGAGGAGACCAGTAGGACGCAGAATCTGCTCAGTTACAACACCTTCGCAACGCTCTAGCTCATAATCAGCTGGTGTGGCGCTGACGTAGATGGTCTGGGGTGTCAGAGCCTCAAATTCACTGAAAGTGAGCGGACGGTTGTCACGTGCGGCATCAAGCCTGAAACCGTAATTTACAAGAGTGTCTTTGCGCGAGCGGTCGCCGCCATACATGGCCCGGACTTGCGGCACTGTGGCGTGACTCTCGTCTATGATGGTAAGGAAGTCCTTTGGCAGATAGTCAAGCAGACAGTAAGGTCGTGCGCCAGGCTCACGGCCGTCGAAGTAACGCGAGTAGTTCTCGATTCCTGAGCAGTAACCCACCTCGCGAATCATCTCCAGGTCGTAGGTAACACGTTCGTACAATCGCTTGGCTTCAACTGGTCGGTTCTCACGTCTGAACATCTCAACCTGAGTGCCGAGGTCGATGTCAATCTTGCCTAGGGCGCTTGCCATGCTCTCCTTGGTGGTGACGAAGATGTTGGCGGGGTAGATGTTAAATCCATCTACTGTCTCGCGCGGGAGCATAGTCAAAGGATCAAGAAGTACCATGCTCTCTATCTCGTCACCCCAGAAGATGACGCGCAGCACAGCGTCGGTGTCGGCTATCATTACGTCAACGGTGTCACCTTTCACGCGGAAGGTTCCCATAGCCAGCTCATACTCGTTGCGGCTATAAAGAGCGTCGACAAGGCGTCGCAGGAAAGCGTCGCGACCAGGGCGGTCGCCCACCTTCAGGCGCACTATGTTTGCCTCTATATTTTCGGGATTTCCCATTCCATAGAGGCATGAAACGCTCGAAACCACAATCACGTCGCGTCGGCCTGATAGCAGTGCGGTGACTGTGGCGAGACGGAGCCGGTCAATCTCTTTGTTGATGGCGAGGTCTTTCTCGATATATTTGTCGCTTGATGGCAAGTAGGCCTCAGGCTGATAATAGTCGTAGTAAGATACAAAGTACTGAACCGAATTTTCAGGGAAGAACGATTTGAACTCGGCATAGAGCTGTGCAGCCAGCGTCTTGTTGTGGGACAAGACGAGGGTAGGGCGGTTGGTCTGCGCTATCACGTTGGCCATTGTGAAGGTCTTTCCCGACCCCGTTACGCCAAGCAGAGTCTGGCACGGCATGCCGTTGTTCACGCCATCCACAAGCTCCTTGATTGCTTGCGGTTGGTCCCCAGTGGGCTCATATTGCGAATGTAAATTGAAATCCATCGACTTGTTTGTTTCAGCCACAAAGTTAATGCTTTTTTTAAGAAAGACCAAAAGTAGAGCAAACTGGCAATTCTGTTATTCCGCATTATGAATTCTGCATTGCTCAAAGCGAAGCCCCATTCTGCATTATGAATTATGAATTCTGCATTGTTAAAGCCTCGTTAATACTTTTTTACATGAAAAGATTAAGATATTTTATAGTTATAACAATTTTTTTTGTAATTTTGCAGCCTGTATAATAGGTAATATTGATTTTTTTACCAGTTTTTGGCAAAAATAGAACACCACAATAATAGATTTTATGAAGTTATTACAACAGAAGTTGGCAAGCTACACCGAGCCTCAAAAGGCCAAGGCAGCAGGTATTTATCCTTATTTCCGTGCCATCTCGAGCGAGCAGGACACCGAGGTCATTATCAATGGCAAGAAGGTGCTAATGTTTGGCTCCAATTGTTATTCAGGTCTCGTTACCGACCATCGAGTTCGTGAGGCTGCTATTGAGGCTACCAAGAAGTATGGTACCGGTATGGCCGGTTCCCCCTTCCTTAATGGAACACTCGACATCCACAAAGACCTTGAGAAGAAGCTTGCTGCCTATGCCGGCAAGGAAGATGCCATGATCTACAGCACCGGTTTTGAGGTGAATTTGGGAGTTGTGTCATGTCTCACAGGTCGTGAGGACTATATCCTGTGGGATGAGCAAGACCACGCCTCGATTATCGAGGGACGTCGCCTCTCGTTCTCCCAGTCGCTCAAGTATCGTCACAACGACATGGCGTCACTTGAGGCTCAGTTGCAGAAATGTAAGCCCGACAAGGTTAAACTCATTGTTACAGATGGTGTTTTCTCGATGGAGGGTGACGTGTGCAAACTTCCTGATATTGTGGAGCTTGCTCGTAAATATGATGCCAACATTATGGTTGATGAAGCCCATGGGATCGGTGTGTTCGGCAAGGGTGGTCGTGGTGTGTGTGACCACTTTGGGTTAACCGACGAGGTAGATCTCATCATGGGAACTTTCAGCAAGTCGTTTGCTTCTCTTGGCGGTTTCATCGCTACCGATGAGGTAATTACCAATTATCTGCGTCACCACAGCCGCAGCTACATCTTCACTGCCAGTATCACTCCAGCCGCTACAGCTGCTGTGAGTGCTGCTCTCGACATCATGCTTGCTGAGCCTGAACGTCAGGAGAAATTGTGGGAGAACACCCATTATGCGCTTGAGGGCTTCCGACAGATGGGATGCGAGATAGGTCATACCGAGACTCCAATTATCCCGCTCTTCATCCGCGACAACAACCTCACATTCCTCATTACCCGTGAGCTGCTCGACGAGGGCATTTTCGTGAATCCAGTGGTTTCGCCTGCTGTTGCTCCTAACGATACACTCATTCGCTTCAGCCTCATGGCAACCCACACACGTGAGCAGGTTACTACCGCTCTCGAAAAGATTCAGAAAGTGTTCCGCGGCCACAACCTGATTCCTTGATAGAAATCGTCATTTAAAATACAATTAAGGATGTGTCACATAGTCACATCCTTTTTTATAAAATATGCTGGTATACAAAGTAAAATCATTCATAGAGCAAAGTTGTCTTATCGATGACAACATTCCAGTGCTTGTGGCATTGAGTGGCGGCGCTGACTCGGTGGCACTTTTGCGTGCGCTACTGGAACTTGGCTACGATTGCCACGCTGCGCACTGCAATTTCCACTTGCGAGGTGACGAAAGCAACCGTGATGAGCGTTTTGTCACAGAACTCTGCAATAGACTTGATGTGCCTCTTGAGATAAAGCATTTCGATGTGCCAGCATATATGAGTGAACATGGCGTGTCTTTGGAGATGGCGTGTCGTGAGCTGCGATATAAGTGGTTTTCGTATCTCATGAAAGAAAATGGCTGTGGCTGCATTGCGGTAGCTCATCACAGCGACGACAATATCGAGACATTCTTCCTCAATGCTTTGCGAGGAACTGGAATTGCAGGGCTCACAGGCATGAAACCTCGCAATGGCGATGTTGTACGTCCGCTTCTTTGCGTTTCACGCAGTGATATTCTTAACTGGCTTGAATCCATGGGCCAAGACTTTGTGGTCGACAGTACAAATCTTGAAAACGATGCTCTCCGCAACCGTATTCGCAATGTAGTGCTGCCAGCCATCTATGACAACTTTAATGGTGCCAAGCAGTCATTGCTTACAACTATTGAGAACATGGGCCAATGTAATGAATTTTATCGTGAGGCAGTTGGCGTGATGCGCAACATCGTGAGTGACAGTGATGGCTACTCTATGATTATCGACATGGAAATTCTAGCCAGTTTTAAGAATCGCTCAATGTTGCTCTATGAAATCTTGAAGCCTCTTGGATTCAATGCTGACCAGTGTCGTGATATGCTCACGAGTGCTGTAGGAAGGCATTTTATGTCTTCAAGTCACATCGCTGTGATTAATCGTGTAAACATCGAAGTTACGCCTCACAATAGTCGTGAAGAGAGCATTCATGTCATAGATTTGGATGACGAACTGATAGAAACTCCAGTTAGATTGGAGATTAAGCATGAACATAATTTGCCGTTTTCCCCCGATATAGTCAACGGCAAGAGTTCAGTGGCTTTCAGTCCTGAAATACTGCAATGCTCACAGGTGTTGCTGCGTCATTGGCGCGAGGGCGACCGCTTTCGTCCATTCGGAATGCATGGCAGCAAACTGATCAGCGACTTGTTCACCGACTTCAAACTGACGGAAAAAGAGAAAAACAAGACTTGGCTACTCGAGGCAGATGGGGAGATTGTCTGGGTGATAGGATATCGTGCATCGCAAGTCTTTAAAGTGCCAAGTGATTCTACGCACTACCTTTTAATCCGAATAGGTTATTAGGATTTATCTCAGAACAGAATTTTTATTGAGTAGATTGTGACAATGGCGTTGCAGGCATAGCATGCTATGGCAAAACGACAGTGGAAACAAGATGACAAGAAAAAGCTGTTATGGCATAAATAGACCTAAAAAAACAGCCTATTGTCGCCTAATGACCTATTTGGATTTAATCCTCCTCACGGACAAGCTTTAAGAAATTTGGTGACATTCCCCATACCCATGAGTCATCAAGTATTTCCTCAATGTCGTTATATTCCCTTCCTTTAAGGTGTGTCAATACTCTTAATACGCAGTTTAGGCTAGCCTCATTCTTGAGAATAACCCGCTTGTCGCGGTCAAGAAGGTAGAACAGAGGCATTGTCATTAGGTCATAGGTCTGTTCTTTTTCTATTTTTTGTTCATAGTCCCAGCCGTTGATAATATACTCTGGCATTGGTTCCAGTTTCCATTCTTCCAAGTTGTTATAAGGATAGATACCAATTACTGTGAGTGTGCTATCACACACCATATTCTTTAATGTGGTGCATGTGTCAAGACGCTCTTTAACTATTGAACAAGAAAAACATTCAGGGTCGTTGAAATATATTAATGTGTAAGGAGTTGTTATCTCGCTCAAGTGGTGTTGTGAGCTGTCGATGGTTTCATAATCTATGTCATTGGCAACTAGGCCAGGAGCATTCTTGTGTACCACATCAAGCAGGAGTTGTGCACGCATTTTTTCGTTATCACTCAAGCAAGAAGCTGTTGAAGCATGCTCAATCAATATTTTGAAGAGTTCTTCATTATGATAATCCCATGTGGGTTCCGAAAGCATCTCTTCAAAAATGGATAATACCTTTTTGTATTTTTTAGGGTCGGTTTTGCAGTTTAAGTTTAAATAAGCATTTAATGCCGAGAATGACTCGTTGCGGGGCATTGCTATAATATGGGCAAGCTCTTTTTGATATTCTTCGCCCTGAGCCATTACTCCACATGTCATCACAAGTGGAGTAACAATAACTAATATAACCTTTTTTATGTCGACCTTATATTTTTTCACGCTGCAAATATAATCATCTTTATATTTCTATACCAATCTATAATTGCTAAAAAAACAAAACTCAATTGTAGATTTTCTTTAGACATTCATTAGTTTTAAAGAAAATACTCAAAAATCTAAAAAATAATTACTAATTTTGCTACTGAAAACGATTTTTTATGAAAAAGATACAGAAAACGAATGCTGTCAGGCTACTAGATAGGGCTAAAGTCCCTTATGAACTTGTGTCTTATGAGGTTGATGAGAGCGACCTTTCAGCTGGGCATTTGGCTACAACTATTGGAGAGGATATAAACCAGGTTTTCAAGACATTGGTGCTCTTTGGCGAGAAGACCAAACACTTTGTGTGTGTTATTCCTGGCGATTATGAAGTTGACTTGAAGAAGGCAGCAAAGCTTAGCGGCAATAAGAAAGTGGATCTCATTGCTATGAAAGACCTGCTGCCTACTACTGGCTACATACGTGGAGGCTGCTCGCCCATAGGAATGAAAAAGCCGTTTCCCACTTTTATCCATGAGTCATGTCTGCAGTTTGACCACATTTTTGTGAGTGCCGGAATGCGTGGCCTGCAATTGAAAATAGCTCCTCAGAATCTTGTGAATTTCGTGGGTGCCACGGTCTGCGACCTTATTATATAACGTTCCAAAAACCATAGCAATGACACATAAGAATCGCATTGGTAATCTATTCAGTCTAACCTCGTTTGGCGAGTCGCATGGACCTGCTATTGGAGGCATTATCGATGGCATGCCAGCGGGAGTGAAAATAGATTTGGAGCGTCTTCAGCAAGAGGTCAATCGTCGTCGCCCAGGACAAGGCGGTGTCTCGTCAACACGCAACGAGGTCGACGAGGTGGAAATTCTCTCGGGAATTATGGATGGTGTGACTTTGGGAACTCCTATTGGCTTTATTATCCGCAATCGTGATCAGAGATCTGAGGACTATGAGCATCTCAAGGATGTATATAGGCCTTCTCATGCCGATTTCACTTATCAGGCGAAGTATGGCATTCGCGACCATCGTGGCGGAGGTCGTGCGTCGGCACGAGAGACAGCCACTCGTGTAGTAGCTGGTGCACTAGCCAAGCAGGTTCTAGAGGTAATGGGTATAACAATAAATGCTCAGTCAATTACCAATCTAGCAGAAGTGCCTCAAGGCGACACAATAGGTGGCGTGGTGATATGTATTATAAAAGGTGTGGAACCTGGAATTGGCGAACCTGTGTTTGGCAAACTATCGGCACAACTTGCCGAGGCGATGATGAGTATACCTGCCGCAAAAGGGTTTGAGATAGGTCTCGGATTTGACTTTGTGAATCATCGTGGTAGTGAGGTGCTTGATAAGTGGGTAGTAAAAGATGGGAAGATAACAACTGAGACAAATCATTCCGGAGGCATCCAGGGCGGCATTAGCAATGGCAATGATATTTGCATTAAAGTAGCATTTAAACCGGTGGCAACCTTGATGCAACCTGTCCAAGGAATTGACAAAGATGGTGAAGCTGTAACAATAGAGCCGCGAGGTCGTCACGATGTGTGCGTGGTTCCACGTGCAGTGCCAGTGGTGGAGGCGATGGCTGCTATCGTGATTCTCGACAACATTCTAATATCAAGGGCTTCGAAATTATAATGGCGAGGCTCCAATATAGCGATTTCCTTAAACAGCTTTATGGATGCCGAGTTCAGAAGCTGAACGTAAACGCAGGTTTCACATGTCCCAACCGTGACGGGACATTAGGGTGGGGCGGTTGCACCTATTGCAACAACGCCTCGTTCACACCGTCTTTTAGCAAGCCATCTTTAAGTGTGTCACAACAGTTAATTGAAGGCAAGAGTTTCTATGCACGCAAGTATTCGGAGATGAAGTTTCTAGCTTATTTCCAGAGCTTTACTAATACATATGCCTCAATTAGCAGGTTACATGCCCTTTACATCGAGGCCCTTGCCGTTCCTGATGTGGTGGGGCTTGTGATTTCGACTCGTCCAGACTGTTTAAGTAACGAAGTGTTGGACTGCTTGTGCAGTATCAATGAGCAATATAGAGTGATAGTCGAGGTTGGCGTAGAGACTGTCCATGACCGCACGTTGCGGATAATAAACCGTTGCCATACATGGAAATGTGCCAGCGATGCCATTGCAAAAGTAGCAGAACGTGGCATCACTGTGGGAGCTCACCTTATCTTGGGTCTGCCCGGAGAAAGCGAGGATGATATGATGGAAACTGTCAAAACTGTTGCACAATTGCCTATCAGAACACTCAAGTTTCATCAGCTACAAGTGCTGCGTGGCACACTCCTTGCACAACAGTGGGAAAGGGGAGAAGTGGATTTAATAGATTGGACTCCGCAGCAATACGCCAGTCTATGTAAACGACTGCTTCAGATACTTCCTGAACGAATCATCATTGAACGAATGGTGTCTACAGCGCCAAAATCATTGCTGCTACATCCAAAATGGGACCTAAAGCCAGTACAATTCAGAAAGATTTTTGATGACCTTTTTTAACTATCAACAGAATGTGGCTAATAGGGCTTAATGAAAAAAAACGAATTGGATAAAATGTTGTTACCCAATTCATTTTCTTAAATCTAGTGGAGTATAGCAGACTCGAACTGCTCACCTCAACACTGCCAGTGTTGCGCTCTACCGGATGAGCTAATACCCCAGTTTTTCGTTTTGCGAGTGCAAAATTAGTACCTTAATTTGTATCTTGCAAATTTTTTTGAAAAATTTTTCGAAAAACATTTTATACCTGACATAAATTGCAGAAATGGGAAAATGAGTAATGGCTTTTTTGATAACTTGTAGGCTAAATGCTTCTTAAAAAAGTAAGCCCCCAAGAGTTTTTGTTCAACTCTCAGGGGCTATATTACTTTTGTTTATAGGTGTCTTTATTGGAAAGCGTTCTCGCTTAAACCCTTGCCGCCTATGGCAAGATCTTTCATGTAAGCTGGCACTGGTTTGCCTAGATATTTGTCAACATAAAGTTTTGCTAGGTACTGGCCGAGCATGAAACCGTGACCACGCAGACCTGTGAGCAATCCCACCTCAGGATCAATGATGTAGCGTGGCTCGATGTAGTAGCCCGCCCATACGGCATGGAAGCCGACAGATGCCAAGTTGGGAATCCATTGGGCAAACATCTCACTCACAATCTTGAGGAAAGCCTCACTGTTGTACTTCAAGTTCTGACGTGCCTCGTAAGGGTCACAATCGGGTGATGCACAGCCTATGATTTGTCCAGTATGCAGGAATTGCTGACCGTAAACGGCGTTGAAGCCCTTATAGTGACGGCGGTCGATAATCATATCAAGTGAATCACTGTTTACACCCATGTTGGGCAGACGGCGAGTGATAAATGCCTGGTGCTTGACAGGATAAAGCTGAGTGTCGATGCCGAGCATGTCGGTAAATTTTTCTGAACCCCATCCCATGGCGTTCACAAAGTGGTCACATGTAAATTCCACATAGTGTTTATCGTGACGGCGAACCAGCACACGGTATTTGTCTCCCACTTTTTCAACATGTAGAACTTCACAGTCCTCAAGCACTTCGCCGCCATGCTGTTTGCCCACTGTGCGAACATACTCGATTGTACGTCCCGGTGTGGCTTGCCAGCAGTTTTCAGAAATCAAGGCATGGCTGTATATGTTATCGTTAGGATTCCAATAAGGCGATATTACCTTGGTAAAGTCCTTTCGGTCAATCATGTAGGCTTCGCTCCAGGCCCGTGAGGCGTCAAGTGAACGATAGGTTGCGTCATCGTGAACAAGGTTGACATAGCGTGTCATCTTCAGGTCAATGTTGCAATGTTTCTGGTCGTCACGGAAAATCTCAAGATTGTGCATGGCGATGTCACTGATGTCGGGGTTGGAGAAGGCAGGACGGCCACCGCCAATGCAGCGCCAAGTCGAACCGCGGTCGTAGTTGACCAAGATGACGCGCTTGCCGGCCTCAGCAAAGTAGCGGAATGCCGCGCTACCAGCCATGCCACCGCCAGCAACAAGGATTTCGGTCTCGGCTTTTTCTATAATTGAGCCATGTTCGAAGACGAAGGTTTCCTTAGTCTCACCATTGTATACATCGCCTAAAGTAACTTGGTTAGCTAGTGGTGCACGCGGTGTGCTGTCGCCAGTCACCTCAATGCCGTGAGCACGCAAAATCTGTTTGGCTCGAGAAACACAACGTTTGCCTCGGCATGGACCCATACCCATGCGTGTGGTGTGCTTGAGTTCGTCAACCGAAATGTGTTTGCGGTCGCCAACTACAGCGAGAAGAGTCTTGACATCTACATCCTCGCAGTGGCAAACAAAGGCCTTGCCTTCCTCGGCATCAGTGAGTGAACGCATATTCAATGGTTCAGGATAGCGCTCTTTGAGGATAAAGCCGTTCACTTTATTCAAATCATCCACTTGGGTGGCTTTGACACGTGCCACATTGGTCTTGTTATCTTTCTTGAGTACTTTCTCGATAACACCTTCGCCAACCTTGGCTCCGTTGTCATCAACCAAGAATACATCTTTGCCTTCTTCTACCTCATATTCTACAGGCAGGAACATCACATTCTTGCGTTTGTCGTAGCCGAAGATTGCCAGACCAGGACAATGGTTTACGCACTGCATACAGCCGATGCACTTGTCATAATCAACAATGGGCACCGATGATGTAGTGGGTTTGGTAATAGCACCCTGTGGACATGAGAATGTACACGGATTACAAGCAAAGCCATATAGGCAGTTTATCTTCACATAGGGTTTCAGAGCCATGCGCTCCTCGTTAGGGATGCGTGGTTCGTCGAGCAGACGCACGGGACGCTGTTGGGAGTCGATATACTGACGTGATACCTCGAGATAGTCTTCGTATGGGAAACGAAGGCCCATCTCCTGAGCCACCTCATAAGCAACCTGCTTACCACGAAGCACGGCGCTGGTGCCTTCGCCAATGCGTACGGCATCACCTGCACCGTACACGTTGCGGCCGAAGACTGAGCGGCCCTTCACTAGCAGTTGGTTGTCAGGAATCAAACCTGTACAAATATTAATAATGTCGATGTCGTCGATTACTTGTTCGGTGCCAGGAATGGGTTGGAAATTTCGGCACTCTGCTATCACGGCACCTGTAACGCCAGTGTAGTCATCGTTAGGAATTGCACGGATGAGCACGTGTGAAGTCATGATGGGGATGCCCAGTCGACGCACGCGGTTGGCTTGTACGGGGAAACCACCCTCGTGATCCATACCCTCAATAATAGCTTTGATGGTTGCTCCAGCTTGCATGGCTTGGTAGCTAGTTAAGTAGCCGATGTTGCCGGCACCCACAGTAAGCACGCGCTTGCCAAGTAGTGTGTGCTCTTGGTTCATCATTTTTTGGAATACGGCAGCGGTGTAAACACCTGGCACGTCGTCATTCTCAAACACTGGCATGAAGGGAACTGCTCCTGTTGCCACAACCAGATGGTCTGCATCGATGTAGCTCACCTCTTGGGTTACAATGTTCTTAAGTGCTATACGGCGACCTTCGAGTAGGTCCCATACAGTATTGTTGAGCAGGATGCCGTCGTGGTTGTCACCAGCGAGTGTCTTGGCAATGTCAAAACCACGCATGCCACCAAACTTCTGTTCCTTCTCAAAAAAGAAGAACTGGTGGGTTTGCATATTGAACTGACCACCCTCGGTCGCGTTGTTGTCCACCACAATATTAGGAATGCCCAGTGCAGTGAGCTGCTCACGGCATGCCAGTCCGGCAGGGCCTCCACCAATGATGGCAACTGTGGTTTTGTAAATTTTGGTCTCACGTGTTGCAGTAGCTTTGCCCTCGGGCATGTAGTCCTTAGGTATCTCGCGCACCTCTTTCACTCCGTCAACATTGGTGATACAGATGCGTCGCACCTGGCCGTCAACAAGCATTTCGCAGGCACCGCACTTGCCAATGCCACACTCTAAACTGCGATTGCGACCGCTGGTACTGTGGCTGTGTACGATTAATCCTGCTTGATGAAGAGCGGCAGCAATGGTTTTACCTTTTTGTCCGCGAACGGTTCTTCCTTCAAATTGGAATTCCACGAATTCTTCTTTTGGAAGGTCAAGAATAGGGTGATTTTCAATTTTATACATAATGAATGGTTTTATGGTTTTTGTTTTTTAATTAAGCAATTGTGTATTTGGAGGTTGTGTGATAAACACTTTTCACCTCAAACTTAGGCCCATGAAAATAGTCTGTGGTCTTGTTGTGCACAAAGATAACATATTTTTGAATATCTTGTATTAAACCCTTAAAAATATTGAGAAATTTTAACGGCAAAGAGAATAGAGTCTAAAGCTGTGACAAAGTTTTGTTTGAAAAACGTTGCTAATCCTTGCAGATATTGAATATTTGCAATATTTACATTTTAGAAAAATTAACGAAACAAATAGAAAAAAACGAAGGGTAAATATTAAAAATTAACTACCTTTGCATGTTTAGTAATACATTATTATAATGAGAGAATAATTGTATTATACAAGACACTTGCAATCTTTGGGATTGTTAAGTTTATAAATTGAGGTAATTTTCTGTGTTACAGTGCTTTTTTCTGCATTGTAATACCCAAATTATTACACCTGCCCGAAAAACTCACATTTTATAAACCCCTTTTTGTTTTTTATGAAGATAGCAGTAGCAGGAACTGGATATGTGGGATTGAGCATTGCGACTCTGCTTGCGCAGCATAATGATGTCGTTGCAGTGGACGTAGTGCAAGAGAAGGTTGACAAAATCAACAATCACATTTCACCAATCCAGGACGACTTTATTGAACAATATCTCGCAGATAAACCACTGAGACTGACCGCCACACTCGATGCCGAAAAGGCTTACAGTGAGGCGGATTTTGTTGTGATAGCCACCCCAACTAACTATGACCCAGTCAACAACTACTTTGACACACGCCATGTGGAAGAAGTGATTGAACTGGTGATGAAGGTCAATCCCAACGCCATCATGGTCATCAAATCGACGATACCTGTGGGTTATACCGAGAGCGTTCGTCAGAAGTATGGTTCAGAAAACATCTTGTTTGCGCCCGAGTTTCTCCGAGAGACGAAGGCGCTTTATGATAATTTATACCCCAGTCGCATCATAGTCGGCCGTCCTGAAGGCGACGAACGACTTAACAAGGCTGCTCATAAGTTCGCCGAACTTCTCCAAGAAGGAGCTTTAAAGCCTGATGTGGACACCTTGTTCATGGGTTTGACTGAGGCAGAGGCGGTGAAGTTGTTCGCTAATACTTACCTTGCCCTGCGAGTAAGTTACTTCAACGAACTTGACACTTACGCCGAGATGAAAGGCCTTGACACAAAGGCGATAATCAACGGTGTCTGCCTTGATCCGCGCATTGGTTCCCATTACAACAACCCCAGCTTCGGTTACGGCGGTTATTGCTTGCCCAAAGACACCAAGCAGTTGCTTGCCAATTATGCCGATGTTCCTGAGAACCTAATCGAGGCTATCGTCGAGAGCAACCGCACGAGAAAAGATTTCATCGCTGATCGTGTCTTGAGTATGGCTGGTTATTACGACTACTATCAACGTGGCGACTACTCGAAGAACGAGGAGCGCGAATGCGTGATTGGCGTATATCGCTTAACGATGAAGTCAGGCAGCGATAACTTCCGCCAGTCCTCCATCCAGGGCGTAATGAAACGCATCAAAGCCAAAGGCGCAAAAGTCATCATTTACGAACCCACTCTTGACGATGGCTCCACATTCTTCGGCAGCAAGGTGGTGAATGACCTAGATGAGTTTAAACGTCAGTCTCATGTAATTTTAGCAAACCGTTATGATCAAAACATTGAAGATGTTTTAAGCAAAGTATATACTAGAGATTTGTTCCAGAAAGATTAATTTTAATTTGATTCAACATTATGAAAGGTATAGTTTTAGCTGGTGGCTCAGGCACACGTTTATATCCAATCACCAAAGGAGTAAGTAAGCAAATGCTTCCCGTATATGATAAACCTATGATTTATTATCCTATATCAGTTTTAATGATGGCTGGTATAAGAGAAATTCTTATAATTTCAACTCCATTTGATCTTCCTGGATTCAAGAGACTTTTAGGTGATGGCTCAGATTTTGGTTTAAAGTTTGAGTACGCAGAGCAACCATCTCCTGACGGTTTGGCTCAAGCATTCATTATAGGTGAAGAATTTATTGGAAATGATTCTGTTGCTTTGGTGCTTGGAGATAATATATTCCACGGAGCTGGTTTTACAAAACTACTAAATAAGTCTGTTGAACGTGCAGAGAATGAATCCAAAGCTACGATATTTGGTTATTGGGTAGATGATCCAGAACGATATGGTGTTGCTGAGATTGATAAAGATGGTAACTGTATGAGTATTGAGGAGAAACCGAAATATCCTAAATCAAACTATGCTGTGGTAGGACTATATTTTTACCCTAATGATGTAGTTGAGATAGCAAAAAACATAAAGCCTTCTGCTCGTGGAGAGTTAGAAATAACATCAGTGAATCAGGAATTTATGAACAGAGGGCAACTTGGACTTATTACATTAGACCGAGGTTATGCTTGGCTTGATACAGGCACACATGATTCTTTGTCTGAGGCATCAATTTTTGTTGAGGTTATTGAGAAACGTCAAGGATTAAAAATTGCATGTTTAGAAGGCATTGCTTATCGAAGAGGCTGGATAGATAGAGAAAAAATGAAAGAACTTGCTAAGCCAATGCTGAAGAATCAATATGGTCAATACCTTCTCAAAGTAATTGATGAGTTAGACCGGAATAAAATATAATTGTTTCCGAAATAACAATTGTTTATAAAGTTATAACATGTCATCGGACATAAATCAACCAGAATCTCGGAACTCTGCAAATAAGCGTTTAGCAAAAAATACAATTGCTTTATACATTCGTATGGCTTTTGCCATGCTTGTGAGTTTATACACATCACGAGTGGTTTTGCAAACTCTTGGTGTTGAGGATTTTGGCACTTATGGTGTTGTTGGTGGAATTGTTACTTTATTTGCTTTTGTCAACAACACATTAGTTAGTTCAATTCAAAGATTTCTGAATTTTGAACTTGGAAAAGGAAGTCGTAATGGTGTAACTAAGGTTTTCTCAAACGGATTTCATGTTCAAGTTATTTTTGCTGCTGTAATAGTAATATTAGGCGAAACAATAGGTCTTTATTATTTAAACAATTATGTAAAGGTTCCTGATGGTAGGATGTATGCAGCAAATTGGGTTTTTCAGTTTGCTATCTTAACAACTGTTTCTCGTATTATTCGTTCTCCATTTAATGCAAGCATGATAGCTCATGAGCGAATGACTGCATTTGCTATTATAGGAATAGTGGATGTCTGCATGAAACTCTTGATAGTATATATGCTTCTAATTTCATCTTTTGACAGACTTATAACATACGCAGCATTAGGAGCAATCGTCTCTGTTGGCATTACGTTGTTTTATGTTTATTATAATAACACTCGTTTCAAAGACTGTCGTATATTGCGTAGAATTGAAAAACCTTTGCTAAAACAGATGTTGTCATTTTCTGGATGGAATTTACTTGGCAGTGTTGCCGTTTTAGCTACATATCAAGGTGTCGACTTAATATTGAACTATTTTTATGGTGTTGTTGTAAATGCTGCATTATCAATAGCTAATCAAGTATATGCTGCAACAACTAGCTTTACTGGGAATTTTCAAACTGCATTTAGGCCTCAAATCACAAAAAAATATGCCGAGAATAATTTTGATGACTTTTTTGATTTGGTTTATAGAACAACAAAATATAGTTTTTTCCTTGTGATCATTTGCGCAGTTCCATTATTTTTTCGATGCAATGGTTTGTTGAGTATATGGCTCGGTATAGTGCCCAAATATGCAACAGAGTTTTGTCAATATATAATAATGGTTTGTGTTGTTGATGCTTTAGCGGCTCCTTTGGCAATGTCCGCTAATGCAACAGGTGAAATTAAAGTTTATCAAATTATCATAAGTTCGATATTGTTTCTGAATTTCCCAGTAACAATTTTGCTAATGAATCTTGGTTTATCTCCTACCTGGGCATTAATCACACGTTTTTTAGTTTGTTGTTTTGCTTTTATCTATAGAGTTGTATATATGGTTAAGGTTTTAAAGATGAATTTTGGTCAATATTTTACAAAAACTGTGATACCATGTGTATATGTTTTTGTGCCAACAATAATTGTTGTATCTTTATTAAATCTGTTTTTTGATAATAAAGACATAATTTTAGCCATAACTTATTTCTTGATAACTCTATTTTTTGTTATATCATTAGGTCTAAGTGCCAATGAAAGAAGGCAAATAAAAAACCTTGTTTTATCAAAACTGAAATTAAGAAAATGAAAAAATCTAATCTTCCAAATAAATACAAATGTATTGGATGTATGACTTGTGGTGACATATGTCCGAAACACTGTATAAAATTTGAACTTATGGAAGATGGTCATTTTATGCCAAAAATAGACTACAATTTATGCATACAATGCCATAAATGTGAGAAGGTTTGCCCAGTGTTAAATAAAAATAAGGGATTATCCACAAAGTCTTCACCATTTGCGTCTTGGACCAATGATGATATTCTAATAAAGAAATCAAGTTCTGGAGGAACATTCGCACAAATAGCGAAAGATTTCATCTTAAGTGGTGGATTTGTTGCTGGAGCATACATTGATAGTTTGGATGTTAAGCACATTTTAATAGATAACATCGATGATTTACACTTGCTTCAGGGTTCTAAATATATTCAAAGCAGAACTTGCGGTATATACAATGAGGTTCTTAACAAGTTAAAAGAAGGCAAAAAAATATTGTTCTCAGGAACGCCTTGTCAAATAGCTGGACTCTATAATATTATCCCTAAAAAACTGTGGGAAAATTTGTTTTCAATTGATCTCATTTGTCATGGTGTGCCATCACGTAAAGATTTATTTTTATACTTAGATAGTCATAACCCTAAAATATCAAAAATACAATCTTTTAGAGACAAAACTTGGAAATATGGTTATGCTATGACTTTGATAGATGAGAATGGATGTAAAGTACAAGATGAAAATAATTATTTCTTTGATTCTTTCAATGCAAATAAGACATTAAGATGGTCTTGTTACAATTGCCCATTCAAGACAGGATTACAACGACAATCAGATATTACAATTGGTGATTTTTGGGGAGCGAAGAAGTATGAAGACCAAAAGAATAAAGGTTTATCTTTGTGTATTATACATACATTAAAAGGTCAAATTCTTTTAGAAAATAATAATTTGCACTACGAGAGTATTGACTGGGAAGAATGCCTACCCAGAAATAAAGACTATTTCAATCCCAGTAATTTTTTCAAATATCATCCATTGAGAAAACTGTATCCTAAAATTGTGAAATCCTGTGATTTTGAAACGCTCAAGATTCTTTATGGAAAACCGGAAAGTAAAGTTAGTCTGAAATATAGACCTTTGCTTTTTATCAATTCTATTATTCAATATATTGATTCTAAATATAAACATAAAGTTGTTAATAAAATGCTATGCAAAATAAAAAAATCGGAATCATAACATTTCATAAAAATATCGCATCATATGGTGCTGCTCTCCAGGCTTATGCTACCTACCAGTTTTTGAAAAAACAAGGTTACTCTCCTGAAATAATTGACTTACGTTCTCATGATAAAATATTTTATTTGAGAAGTAAGAACCATATGACCATAAGTAAATCAAGACGGTGGTCATGTATAAAAGGACGGATATATTATTATTTTCGCAATCCGATAAAGATATTCCGTTTCAGGAATTTCAACAAATCACTTAAATATACTAGTGCTTACTATAGTGTAGATCAGCTTTTTGACTCGCCTCCATTACTTGATGTCTATTGTACAGGAAGTGATCAGACACTTAATCCAAGACTAACAATTGCTCCAGATGCTTTTCTTCTTGCTTTTACCAAAGGTAAAAAGATTGCATATGCCAGTAGCATTGGTGAGGTTACTATTGGTGACCAATATAAATATTTGTATAAAGAGAACATTCCTCAATATAAGCATATATCTGTAAGAGAAGAAAACACAAAGAATGTTCTAGCCGATTATTATAATGCTGAAATAGAGATCACTCTTGACCCAACAATGCTCTTGCCAATTGAACATTACGTTCAAATTAGTGTTACCCCTCACATTAAAGAGGATTATCTTCTATTTTTCTCTTTACATCCAAATAAATCAAATATCAGTTATGCTGAAAGAGTAGCTAAATCTAATGGTTTAAAGTTGATTTCGGTTGGCAACAAAATTAATGGAGTAAATGCAAATTATATCACTTCCGCTGGACCGAGAGAATGGTTAGGACTCATAAAAAATGCCAAGCATATAATAACAGATTCTTTCCATGGTACGGTATTCTCGTTAATGCTTAATAATAACTTCATATCGATCGTTCCTTTAAACGGAGACAATCGTATTGGTCAGGTTTTGAAGAAATTTGATTTAGAAGGCCATATAAAGCATGTTGAAGATGATGAAGTTTATAATATAAATGAAACAACTTTTGATAAGGCGGAATTTATCAAGAATCTTGATAAAGAATCAAATAAATCAATTGAATGGTTCGTGAATGCGATAGAGGACTAAGTATGTACAAAGTATCTGTTGTTATACCAGTCTATAATGCTGGCAAGTATATTAAAAGATGCTGTGAGTCGTTGTTCTCTCAGACTTTGGATGAGATTGAGTATATCTTTGTTAATGATGGCTCCACTGACGATAGTATTGATATAATTAATAGTGTCCTTCATAATTATCAATCAAGAAATAACGATGTTAAGATTATTAACCGTAATGTTAACAAGGGTGTGGCTTTCACACGACAAGAAGGACTTGATAATGTTACGGGTGAATATGTAATACATTGCGATTCTGATGATTGGATTGATAAAGACATGTATGAGTCTTTATACAATAATGCAAAGCATAATAATGCAGACGTAGTATGTTGTAATTATATTATAGATACAGAAGGAAGAGGAATAAAAGAAGTTAAATTCCCCGATGAAGATTTTAAGATCATTTTTAATTTAAGTCCAATTCGTGGTTCTTTAGTTAATAAACTGGTAAAAAGAGAACTAATCATAAATAATAATATTGGTTTTGAGAAAGATATTAATTGGGGTGAAGATTTTTTGTTCTCTATTAAATGCCAAATTTTAGCAAATAAAGTTATTGTTATTCCTAAAGCCTATTATCATTATATTCAGAATGAGAATTCAATAACGCATACAATTAGTTTATCAAAATATTTGGAACTAATAAAATGTGGGGAAAGAATGCAACAATTTCTTGATGATAAAGGTCTAACAAATAAATATAAAACGGATTTAAATTATCTGAAATTTCAGCTTAAGCAACGATTTCTTAGAGATTCACACCTAAGGGATTTTAAAAAATGGAAACAAATTTATCCCGAGTCTAATGAGGATATTGATGTTTACCCAATAGCAAGCTATTTAAAAAAAGCTGCAAAACTTGTGAGAGATGATCATGAATTAATTGCTAAGTTTGTTTTAAAAATTTATGACTTTTATAATTTGATAAGAATATGATCTATATTATTCATCCAGATATGGAACTATGGGACTTTATGCTTGATGGAGTTCGAAATCGTGAAGACGTTAAGGAGTTTCCGTTGAATCGTTTTTGTATTTTCCCACAACGTGTGATTAGGAAACTTTATCCTAATCGTTTCTTCCCTGCTTCATTTGTTATAGGTCGAAAATTACGTCAGGAACTCAAAAAACTAAAAAGTGGTGATCAGGTTATAGTCAGTGCTAATTACACACCAGTTTTACATCATGCATTACGAAAAGTAACTAATGATAATGTTATTTTAAATTTGTGGATGTGGAATCCTGTTAAGACTACATCTATTTTAAATAAATCAATTGATCTATTGCGTGAAATTGGTGTTAAGTTACATACATTCGATCTTGATGATGCCACAAATTATGATATGATTTATCACAATACTTTTTATAATATGAATGTAAAATTACAGAAGACACAACCTTTATATGATTTTTATTTCTTGGGTGCACCAAAGAATCGTGGAGACCAAATTCAAGAGACAGTAAATCTATTGAAAGATTATAAATGTCTTTATATCACTCCAGCATCTTTGTCTGATTTCATAACATATAAAGAGAACTTAGAACATATAAAAAAGTCGAGATGTGTAATTGATATTGTGCAGAAGAATCAACATGATATTACATTACGACCACTTGAAGCATTGTCATTTAAGAAAAAACTATTAACAAATAATGTAAATATCAAAGAATATGCTTTCTATAATCCGAACAATATTTTTATTATTGGTGTTGATGATAAAGAACGATTGCGAGAGTTTCTGAGCACACCTTTTCAGGATGTTGAAAGCAAAATTTTAAAGCAGTACGATATAAACACATGGGTTGATGCATTTTAACTATATTTTTTTAAGATATGAAAGTAGCTAACATAACTCTACATGCCATAGATAATTATGGATCAGTTTTGCAAACTTTAGCCACAGAGCGTATTTTTGAACAATTGGGATGTGAAGTTTTAACCATTGACTACGTTAGAGAAACAGCTCAATTGAATTCAGTGTGGAAAATTCTTAAAGCCAGAAATTTATCATTTGTTCAGAAGGGAAAAAGTTTGATTTCTTATTTGTTATTTCGCGATAACGAACGTAGTAGAATTCTTGATAATTTCAGGAAAGAATATCTTCATTTGACAGATAAACGTTTTTTATCTGATAATGAATTGAAAGATGGTTATCCTGAAGCAGAAATATATTGTACTGGAAGTGACCAGACATGGAATGTCGTTTGTCAAGGAGGAGTTCCAAGACCATTTTTTCTTGATTTTGCTCCTGCAGGAACGAAGAAAATTGCATTTGCTGCTAGTTTTGGCATAGAGACAATTCCAGAAATCTTTCAAAGCGAAGTAAAAGAACTGTTGAGTCATTATGATGCAATATCCGTTCGGGAACAGACTGGAGTAGATATTCTACATAAACTTGGATTTGATGCAACATTAGTTCTTGACCCAACATTGGCTGTCGATCCGTTGTTTTGGCATGAGTTTGCTTCACCAAGATTATATGATGAGGATTACATACTCGCTTACCAATTAGGACGTAATCTTTCGTTTACTAAATATATGAAAGACTTGGCTGATTACCATAATTTGAAGCTTATTCATGTTAGGACGCGACAAGACACCAAAATAAACAATGGAGAATGCCTTACTGCGCCTTCACCACAAGACTTTCTTTCATTGATTAAGTATGCAAAGTATGTAATTACTGATTCATTCCATTGTACAGCCTATAGCATTATGTTTAACCGCAATTTTGTGAATATTATGCCGGCTCGTTTTACATCTAGAATTGAGGACATTCTCAAAATTACTGGTTTGACAGATCGTATATTACATAATTACAATGATTTTAAATTATGTGAGAAACCTATAGATTATAAGCCAATTGATATTTGGTTAAATAAAGAACGGGAAAAAACAATTTCATTCTTGAAAAATGCAATTAGTATCTAATCATCATGAACATCTTATCTTTAGAATCATTACGTAATTGCACCAGTTGCCAATTTTGTGGCGCAGTATGTCCAAAGAATGCAATTACAATAAAGCTTAATCGCAAAGGTTTTTATAGACCAGAGGTTGATAACAAATTATGCATTGATTGCTCATTGTGCGTGAATACTTGTTATAAATATGACAAACAAGTATCAATTACTGATGCTCAAGATTTAGATAAAACACAATTATTTGCTGTTTCAGCAAAAGACAGCGATTTGTTGAATAATACAACTTCTGGTGGTGTGGCTGATTTACTTGCAAAAGAGTTAATTCTGCAAGGATATCATGTTGTTGGTGTAATTTATGATTTTGAGACTAACAGAGCTTCTCACAAAATTGCAGTCACTTTAGATGAGACAATAGGATTTAGAGGCAGTAAATACATTCAACCATATTCATTTGATTCGTTAAATACTCTTTTATCAAATATAAAAGAACAAAAATATGCTTTTTTTGGTCTTCCTTGTCATATATATGCATTAAGTAAATATCTTAATCAACACAAACTGCGGGATCGATGTGTACTGATTGACTTATTTTGTCATGGATGTCCATCTATGCATGTATGGGATAAGACGGTAAAAATGATCAAAAAGAAATTGAAGGTAGAGCAGTTAGATAAAGTAAACTTCCGCAGCAAGGTATATGGTTGGGGGCGTTTTGCAATCGAGGCAAAAGCAAATGGCAATACTTACTTTAGCACTCCATTACATAATGAGTTTTATAATCTGTTTTTCAGTAATCAAGTACTTAATGATAGTTGCACAGATTGTCAATTACGTAGTACATTGGCATATACTGATATACGACTTGGTGATTTTTGGGGTAAGAAATTTAAGAACAACAGAAAAGGCATTTCAGGTGTTAGTTTGGTGACAACTGCTGGTAAATTGTTGTTCGATAGTATTAAAGAGCAATTAGTGTGTGAGACTCAAGATTATAATGATTTTTTGCCTTATCAAAGTTGGATGCATACTTATAAGATTAACAATCAAAATCGAGATAGCCTATTTACGTTACTTGAGGATCCTTTAATTTCGGTTGAGGCTGTATCAAAAAAGATAACGAATGAAAGATCATTTATAACAAAAATAAAAGTTCTGATAAAGCACATATTGTTTTGTTATTTTTATAAACATAGTCGATAGGTGTTAGATAAGTATTATTATGAGTGCAAGTTATTATCAACCATTATACTTATTAGTCGTTTCCATACTTTCATTAATTGTAGTTCACTATTACAACGAAGGCGGTAGAGAATATAAGAAAACAGGATTATTTTTTATGTTCTTAATAACAGTTTTTCTTGTATTTTTTATAGGCTTTAGACCAAACGACATCACTTTTATGGATACCACAGGTTATGTTCGTGGTTATTATAACAATGAGGGAAACGACTTTGTTTGGAACAGTGAAGCACAGAACCTAATTTTTGATAATTTATATATTTGGACAGCTTCTAAAAGTTTAGGATATTCAACATTTTTCATATTTATAGCAGCTATATATTTTATAGGAATTTTCGCGGCCTGCTGGATAATGTTCCCTAACAATCCTTCTTCATCATATATTGTTTATTTAGCAGCATTTTCTACATTTTCTTATGCTGTTAATGGAATAAAAGCAGGTGCTGCAGCCAGTATCTTTCTTATTGCATTAGCTATTGCAGTTAGAGTAAGAAAAGACTGGCAGTATGTTTTTGCTATACCAATAGTAATAGTTTCATATTTTTTTCATCATTCAATGATTTTATGTTTGGGAGCTTTTGTATTGGCTTTTTGTTTTAGAAACACTAAGGTTTATTTAGTCTTCTGGATTATTGCTTTGGCAATTGCAGCCCTGCAAATTAATTATTTTCAAAACCTTTTTGGAGAATTAATTGTTGAGGATGATGCTCATGGTGCAGGTTATTTATTGAATGAGGAATCAGAATATGGATATATCGGTTTTAGATGGGATTTTATTATTTATAGTGCAATTCCAATTATTATGGGATGGTATTCCATATTCTATAAAAAGATTCAAAGTAACAATTACAAATTTTTACTTAATATATATTTAATAACTAATGGAATATGGATGTTGTGTATGTATGCAAATTATACGAACAGAATTGCATATTTGTCCTGGCTGATGTATCCATTTGTACTCATTTATCCACTTTTAAATTGTAATTGGGGAGAGACTCGAGATAAGACCTTTATTTATATTATAAGTGGCCATTTAGTATTTACACTTTTCATGACATTTGTTTATTATGGTTAGACCACGTATTTCAGTAATTATCGGAATTTACAACTGTGCTCCAACACTAGTTGAAGCACTTGATTCTTTATATTCTCAAACGTATCAGGATTTCAAAATTATCCTTTGTGATGACGGCTCTACAGATGACACTTATAATGTTGCATCAAATTATGCTGCCAAACACGATAATATCATTCTTATCAAGAATGAGAAAAATATGGGGCTTAATTTCACTCTGAATTATTGTTTAGAATATGCAGATACTGAATATGTTGCTCGCATGGATGGTGATGACATATCATTGCCAACACGTTTTGAAAAAGAAATTAATTTCCTCGATAATAATCCAGAATATTCAATTGTGAGTTCACCGATGATCTATTTTGACGAACATGGAGAGTTTGGTAGGGGCAAAGGTGGAAAAGAACCAACAAAACAAGACTTTATTTATGGTACACCTATTTGTCATGCTCCATGTATGGTTCGTTCAGAAGCATATAAATCAGTTGATGGATATTCAGTAGATAAAAGATTGCTTAGATATGAGGATTACAATCTTTGGATGAAAATGATGGCTAAAGGTTATCGTGGATACATGCTAGAAGAACAACTTTATATGATGCGTGATGACCGAAATGCTGTAAATAGGCGTAGTTTTAAAGGACGCATTAATGGAATATATGCTCATTATTTAGCTCATAAAACACTTAAACTACCATGGCATAAATATGTTGTTTTTGTTATATTTAGCATAGCTAAAGGTATTATGCCTAAGAGAATATACAATTATTTTCATAAGAAACGTTTAAATAATTAAATATGGAGAAAAAGAAAATATGTTTTGTTGTTGCTCTTCCAGGTGTTGCAAATGGTTTCTTAAGAGAGCCTATTAAGAGACTTGCAACTGAATTTGATGTTTATCTCGCATCAAATTTTGATGGCAAATCTATGGAATTAGATTTACCATTAAAAGGATATCTCGATTTTCCAATAGAAAGAAATCCAAGTATAATAAATGAAATAAAAACTTTACATATCTTATGTAAATATTTTAAGAAGGAAAAATTCTTTGCTGTTCATTCACAAGCTCTAAATGCAAGTATTTTAAATAGTATTGCGGGATGGATGTCAAGAATTCCTCATAGGATAAGAATTTTCACAGGTCAGATGTGGGTAACTATGAGTGGGTCAAGAAGATGGTTTTACCGGATGCTTGATAGACTAACCGTGAAACTCAACACTGAATTACTTGTTGATGGATATCCACAACGTGAATTTCTAATTGGTGAAAAAATACTAAAAGAAGGACAAGCAGTAGTTTTGGCAAATGGCTCTATCTCAGGTGTTGATGTTGAACGTTTTTCTCCATCTGATGAAATAAGATTGAATGAAAGAACGGAGTTAAATATTAGACAAGATCAGGTGGTATATACTTATTTAGGACGTTTAAAACGTGATAAAGGATTATATGAAATACTAGCAGCTTTTAATCGATTGGTAGTAGATCATAAAAATGCATTTCTCTTGCTTTTTGGTAACGATGAAGGCAATGTTATGTCTCATTTGCAAGAGTATGAAAACATTAAAGATGGTGAGAATTTCTGTTATTTTGGTCTTACGAGAAAACCAGAAAAATCATTACAAGCTGCGGACGTTTTCCTTTTGCCTTCCTATCGTGAGGGTTTTGGAGTATCAGCTATTGAAGCTTCTTGTTTGGGCTTACCTGTCATTTGTAGCGATACATACGGAATGGCAGACACCATGATTGATAATGTTACTGGGCTGAGATGTAAAGTCGGAGATGTCGAAACTTTGTACCAATGTATGTTGAAGTTATATAATGATAAAGATCTACGCAAGAATCTAGGTGATGCAGGTAGAAAACGAATATTGAAAGATTTTTCTTGTGAGCTTGTTTCTAATGCTTGGTTGGATTTTTACCGTAATCTAGACAAAAATGTCTGATGGCAACAGTTTTAGTTATTGAATCTGGAACACAAGGACTGTCAATTATTAGAGCTCTGAATAAGGCAGGGCATAAAGTAGTCCTATTTTATAGTGAGAAGAGCAATTATGGTGGGCTTTCTCGTTATATTTATAAGAAATGCTTTGTACATAATGAGCCTAAATCAGAAGAGTATTATAAGAATTTATGTTCAACAATTCGGGATGAGCATATTGATATGATTATTCCAATGGGAGACAAAATTGCTGAGCTCTTGTGTCTACAAAAAGACAAGCTCTTGAATTTTACCAAATTTGATGCGCCCGACTATGATGATTTCTTACGTGGATATGATAAAAACAAGCTAATGTCACTTTGTAAACGAAATGGTTTTCCACATCCTGAGACATTGGATATGTCTATCATAAAAATAGAGGAATCGCAACAATTGAAAAACTTTCCATATCCTGCTATGTTAAAGCCAAATTTGACTACAGGTGGCAGAGGAATGGTTAAGGTTGATAATTATGAGCAACTAAAAAAAGTTTATCCATCTTTACAAGAACAATATGGTGATTATCATCTACAGCAGTTCATAAATCCAGGCGGCCGTCAAGTTAAGGTGCAACTTTATATAAACTCCGAGAAGGAACTAGTTGCTTCTTCTGTTATTGAGAAGAAGCGTTGGTATCCTGTTCAAGGTGGGAGTAACTGTTGTGCTGTGACTATCAAAGATAACTTCTTAGTTGACATGTGTTACCATGTCTTGCTTGACTTGAATTGGCTGGGGTTTGCTGATTTTGATCTAATTGAAGACCCTGATACAAACCAACTTCTTATTATGGAAATAAACCCAAGAGTTCCAGCCTGCATTAAATCTCCAATTGCTGCTGGTCTAAATTGGGGTCAGGTTTTTGTTGATTCATGTTTGGGAAAATCAAAACAAGAATATAGTTATAAAGAAGGTGTTGTTCTAAGGCATTTAGGATTTGATGTCTTATGGTTTATGAAATCTCCAAATCGCTGGAGATCTAAACCAAGTTGGTTTAAGTTCTTTGGAAAGAATGTTTATTATCAAGACATGAGCGACTGGACTGACCCTCAACCGTTCTTTGGAGGCACTTGGAACAACATTAAAAAACTATTCACAGGGCACGCAAAATGACAAAAAAACGATACGATTATCTTGATATCGCCCGAGGCATAGGCATCCTTATGGTTGTTTGGGCTCATATTATGGTTACAGGTTGGACCCATAAGATGATTTATTCATTTCATATGCCATTGTTTTTTTTCTTATCGGGGATGGTTTTTCAAAGGGAAAAGTTTTCTTGTTTTGGAGACTTCCTAAAACGTCGTGCTAAAAGATTGTTGTTGCCTTATATTATTTATTCTGTTGCTACTTGGGGTATTTGGGCGTTTTTCAGATATATACGTCATGATGAAGTTGAAAGCTACGTTATGCCATTGTTGCAGACTTTTATTGCTCAAGGTAGCGGTGCATTTATGGTTCATAATTCCGCACTGTGGTTTATTCCATGTTTGTTCTTAGTTGAGATATTGTATTATTTTATAAATAAACTCGGTGACCTTTGGTGTATATTGGTCTGCTGTGGTTTGGCTGTCTTAAGCTTCTTTCTTGGACATATTTATGGTGACAATTATTGGTTTCTGCTTCCATGGAATGCAGATGCAGCTTTGATTGCATTGCCATTCTATGCTGTGGGTAATATTTTAATCAAGAGGATGAGCCACAAGCAGATAATAGATACGATTTCAAAGAATAAAGTTCTATTCTCTTTTATTTGTTTGTGTTTATTAATTCCTTTATTCTGGAGTTCGATATCATTAGGTGAGTGCTCTATGGGCTCTAGTTCCTATCAATGTAGTGGATGGATATTTTTATCTAGGGCTTTCTTAGGCATAATATGGTTGATAATCTTATCTGCGCTAATAAGTTTTATCCAAGGTAACACTATAGTAAAATACTTAAAATGGGCTGGCGTGAACAGCTTGGATATAATGTGTCTCCATATTCCGTTGAAAGGTATATTCATGATTGCTATAGGAATTGCATTGCATCTCTCTGTTAATGCTGTAGGAAGTCAATACTTCTATTCATTTATAGCATTTGTGATGACAATGATTGGATGTTGGATTGTTGTCAAGTTGATTCGGCGTTATTTTTGAAATTTGTATGAATGAGTATTTAAATAACTTATTACGTGGGAAATATATCAATAGCAATCTGATATTGGTGATTGATATTATTATTTCCACTTTTGCTTCATGGGTAGCAATCATTTCAATCAGTGCATTGATGAACTATTACGGTATGCCACGCATGGTTATATTGTATTATACTGGCATTGCATTAGTTGTATCGTTTGTTTTCTTGTATTTAAGCAAATCACACCAATCTATTATACGTCACATGAAACTTCGAGGCATAGCTCGATTTGTAGCAGCTATGTTAGGAAAGGAATTCATTCTTGCAATTTATCTTATATTCTGTAGTTGCTGCAACGTTCATCAGATTATTGGATCTACTTTGGCCGATTTCTTTTTAACTCTATTCATGCTTCTTGGATTGAGGGTTTCCATGCAGATTGTATATGATTATATCAGATCAAATTCTAGTGACCGTCATTCAAGTGCTCGTGTTTTGATTTATGGTACTGGCGATAAGGCAGCTTCTTTAGTTACTCGTTTACAAAACTCTCCGCATTACCGCATTGTTGGATTCTTAACCTATAGTGAACAGAAACGTCATATGTCAATTGCAGATCAACCTGTATTTACATTTCGTAATATTCATGATCTTTTGGCATTAATTGACAAGACTCAAGTTAATATTGTCATTTTCGCTCATAGAGCCGACGCACGAACAGAGGAAAACCGATTGATTAAATTCTGCAAACAACATCAAATAACTATCCTTTATGCACCTTCAATTGATGATTTCTCTTCTTCCAATGACACATTTAAAGTAAGAGAGATAAACATTGAAGATTTGCTTGAACGTCCCGCTATTGATTTGTCAATGCGTGATATCATAACAAATTTCAAAGATAAAACAGTCTTAGTAACAGGTGCAGCTGGTTCTATAGGTTCTGAGCTTTGTCGACAATTGGCGCATATTGGAGTTAAGCATATCATAATGTTTGATAGTGCAGAAACACCTATGCATAATCTGAGATTGGAATTCGATGATAAATTCCCTGAACTTAAAAAAACTCCAATAATCGGTGATGTTAGAAACAAAAAACGATTAGACTATGTTATGCGAACACATCATCCTCAAGTTGTGTTTCATGCAGCAGCATATAAACATGTTCCTCTAATGGAAGAAAACCCATGTGAGGCCGTTCACGCTAATGTCATTGGCTCACGTAATGTGGCTGATAAGTGCCTTGAATACGATGTTGAAATGATGGTTATGATTTCAACTGATAAGGCAGTTAATCCCACAAATGTTATGGGGTGTTCAAAAAGAATTGCAGAGATTTATGTTCAGTCGTTAGGTTTGTCTGTTGAAAAAGGTAAGATTACAGGAAAGACTCGATTTGTTACCACTCGCTTTGGTAATGTACTGGGCTCAAACGGTTCTGTTATTCCTCGATTCAAAGAACAGATTCAAAGAGGAGGTCCAGTAACAGTTACACACCCTGAAATAAACCGATTCTTCATGACTATTCCTGAGGCATGTAAATTAGTAATGGAAGCTGCTACAATCTCAATAGGAAATCAGATTTTTGTTTTTGATATGGGTGAAAGTGTCAAAATAGCCCACCTTGCTGAGCGAATGATTCAACTAGCTGGTTTTACACCCAATGTCGATATTAATATTGAGTTCACAGGATTACGTCCAGGAGAAAAGCTTTATGAAGAAGTTCTTTCTAATGAAGAGAACACAATGCCTACAGGTCATAATCGTATTCGTATTGCTAAAGTACGTGAGTGTGATTATGAAGTTGCTAGAGATCAAGTGAATGAACTTGAGATTTTAGCAAAGAGCGTTGATATACCAACTATGATAAAACTTATGAAGCAAATGGTGCCTGAGTTTAAATCAAATAATTCTCCTTACGAAAAATATGATAAACAAGAATCAATAAAGTAACATTATGAATATTCTAACATTTGACATTGAAGAATGGTATCTTGAGAAGACATTTAATGGTGATAGAAAGGATAAATATACAGAATATGATGCTTATTTAGACAAAATTTTATTGTTGCTGAATGAAATAGGTAAGAGAGCTACATTCTTTTGTGTGGGTAAGATGGCAACAGAATTTCCAGATGTTATTAAAAAAATAGCAAATCAAGGTCATGAAATTGGTTGTCACAGCAATTTTCACGCTTGGCTAAATAAGATGACTAAAGAAGAGGCTAGGCAAGATACTCGTGAAGCTGTAGATTCTCTTGAACAATGTGTGGGATCAAAAATAAAAAGTTATAGGGCACCTGCTTTTTCAATCGGAGAGAACAATAAATGGCTGTTTGAAATTTTTGCTGAATGTGGCATAGAGCGTGATAGTTCAATATTCCCTGCTACTCGTGACTTTGGCGGTTTTTCATCCTTTGGTTATAAAGAGCCTGTATGGATATCCTATAACGGTATTCAAATAAAGGAGTACCCAATTTGCACTGCAAAACTTTTAGGTAAAGAGTTTGCTTATTCTGGTGGTGGTTATTTTCGATTCTTCCCTTTATGGTTTATAAAGAAAGAAATGAAAATGTCTAATTATTCTATATGTTATTTTCATATTGGTGATTTATTACCAGACATAAATGGTATTATGTCAAGAAAAGAATATGAGGAGTATTTTAAAGAAGATGGTTCAATGATTAATAGATACAAAAGATATATTAAGAGCAATCTAGGAAAAAAGAGAGCATGGAACAAACTTGAGAAAATGGTTATCACCAATGATTTCTTTAATCTTGATGAGATAGATAAAATTATAGATTGGAAGAAGTGTCCCATTAAAGTTTTATAGCCAATGTATAAGTGTTTTTTTAAGCGACTTTTCGACATAATTATTTCATTAATGGCTTTAATATGTTTATCACCTATCTTATTGGTGGTGACCATATGGCTTCATTTTGCCAATAAAGGAGCTGGAGCTTTTTTCTTGCAAGAGCGTCCAGGCAAAGATGCAAAGATTTTCAAGATTATTAAATTCAAGACAATGACAGATGAACGAGGAACAGATGGAAATCTGCTACCAGATGAAGTCCGTTTAACCAAAGTCGGGAAATTTGTCCGTTCAACTTCCATTGATGAACTGCCACAACTTATAAATGTTTTGAAGGGCGAAATGTCACTGATTGGTCCAAGACCCTTGTTAATCCAATATTTGCCATTGTACAGCAAGGAACAAACTCGTCGTCATGAGGTCCGTCCTGGCATTACAGGCTGGGCGCAATGCCATGGCCGCAACGCTATTACTTGGACAGAAAAATTTAAATTGGACGTTTGGTACGTTGACCACTGCACATTCAAGACAGATGTTGATATAATATTCACAACTATAAAGAAAGTCCTTCAACGAGCTGATATATCACAAGAAGGTTGTGCCACAATGGAAGGTTTTAACGGTCATAATTAATAAAAACAGAAATCAATTCAATATATTTATTATGAAAATAAACTTAATAGAGTATTTTGAGGAGTCCGTCAGAAGACATCCTGAAAAGGCGGCAGTTATAGAAAAGGATCGTCAAATATCCTTTTGTGATCTCCGTGACAACGCATTGCAATTGGCTAAAAGGCTTATCAGCAGCAATGATAAACAGAATAACCCTGTAGCTGTATTTCTTGACAAGTCGATTGAAAGTATTTGTTCTAACCTGGGTATATTATACTCAGGCAATTTCTACATGAATCTTGATATCAAAACTCCAGCTGAACGTATTAGTAACATTCTGAAACTTGTCAAACCTCGTACAATAATATCAACAAGTAAACAGATTCGAACCATTATCTCTGTAATACCTGAAGATACAGAAGTTTTGTTACTTGATGAGGAAACGTTTGACGGACCTATTGACGAGATCGCCATATTGGAAAGACTGAACTCGATAATAGATACAGATCCGTCTTGTATTATTAATACGTCTGGAAGCACTGGTACTCCCAAGGGCGTTGTGCTTAATCATAGAAGTTTCTTTGATTTTACTGAGTGGGCCATAGACACTTTCAAATTTGAGGATGATTTGATAATGGGTTCACTCTCCCCAATTATATTTGACATATACAGTTTTGAGCTTTGTATGTTAATGGCAAAAGCCAGCACTCTTGTGGTTCTGCCTGGTAATCTTGCAGCATTTCCTGCTAAAATCTTGGAATTGTTAGAAAAGCACAAAGTGAATTTCTTGTTTTGGGTGCCAACAATAATGGTGAATATTGCCAATATGGATTTACTTTCAACATTCAAACTAGAGAGTCTGAAGACTGTATGGTTTGCTGGAGAGGTCTTCCCAACCAAACAATTCAATTATTGGTATCATCACTTGCGTAATGTCACGTTTGCAAATCTATATGGCCCCATTGAGATAACTCTTGACTGCACGTATTATATCATTGACAAGGAAATTCCTGATGAGCAACCTCTTCCTATCGGTTATCCTTGCCGTAATTCTGACATAATAATACTTGATGCTGAAGACAAGGCAATTAATAAACCAAATATTGATGGTGAACTATGTGTACGTGGCTCCTCACTTGCTTTAGGTTACTATAATAATCCAGAGAAAACCTCTGCAGCATTCATTCAGAATCCTTTAAATGACTCATATCCAGAACTGATTTATCGAACTGGTGATATTGTCTGCTACAATGAAGAAGGTCTTATTATGATTAAAGGCCGAAAGGATAATATTATTAAACACATGGGATATCGCACAGACTTGGGTGAGATTGAGCATGTTATAATAAATACGTTGAAGCTGGTTAAGAATGGGTGTATTGTTTATAATAAAAATGCAAAAGAAATAACACTCTTCTACGAAGCAGAACAGGAGATCCCTCCAGTTGAATTCCGCAAGAAGATAGGACAGTCACTTCCAAAGTATATGATTCCTACTGTATATCATCACCTTGATATACTGCAACGTAACACCAACGGAAAGATAGACAGACTATATTATAAGAATCTAGTTAACAATGCATAAGATAGACTCTTACAATCAGATTCGAACATTGGTAAGTCAAATCCGCTCTTTGAGAAAAGGATTTGTCACTAACTTTTATTGGGACGACAACAAGCATAATTATTGGATTGACGAAGGTGGTTTTCTTTATGAAGAATACAAAGATTGTGTTCTCCTAATACACAACAATCATTCTTTTAGCAACCTATTCTTTATAGCGACAGATTATGATGCTGTGGTATCTGCTTTGCAGACCATGAACTGGGATTGCACGCAAGTAATTGACATTGTATGTAAAGGTGATGGTATTACAGAACGGAATGCTTTCAAGTCAATAGGATTTGAAGATTACATGAGCTTATATCGTATGTCTCATGTCGGACAGATGGTCGTTTCTGACACCATCCTTGATTCAAGTGTTTGCTATGGAAGTGTTGAAGATTCCAATATTATAAATGAAGTGTTCCAACGAGATTTTGACCCATTATGTGAGCAGCTCCCTTCTCTTAGAGAAATACAGGATTTTGCAGACCGAAGACAATTGCTGATCGTCAAAGATGGTGAACAACTGTGTGGATTCCTTATATATGAGATAACTGGTTTCACATGGTATCTACGTTATTGGTATACTTCACCAAAATACAGAAATAAAGGTGTTGGCGCTAAACTTATTAAAACTGCTTTAGTCTTAGGGAAAGAGACAAAGCGCCAACTTTTTTGGGTTATCTCCGATAATGAAAATGCCATTAAAAGATATGAGCATTATGGTTTCAGGAGAGAAGACATGAATGATTATGTAATTATTAAAAGAAAATAACTATGAGAGAAAAAATCATTAAAATTTTGACTGAGTTGAGACCAGAGTTTGACTTTAATGAAGACGTTGACTTCATTGACGAAGGAATGCTCGACTCATTTGATGTGGTTAACCTTGTTACAGAGTTGGATTCTACTTTTGAAATCTCAATAGATGGAGTTGACATCCTTCCTGAGAACTTTGCCTCTATTGATTCAATAGAGAAGTTATTAATAAAGAACGGAGCGAAATAATGGATTTCGTATTTAAAAACAAACGAATAGGTGGAATCCTCACAATACTGCCTAAGAAGGTGGTGAAATTTGAGGAAGAGATGGGCAACTACAGCTTTTCTCCAGCCAAGTGCATGAAGTTGAAGCTTGCCATGGGATATAAAGAGCATCGAATAGCAGAGCCTGGACAATGCTCGTCTGATTTCTGCAAGTTTGGTCTTCAGTATCTTTTTGACAATGACTTGCTTAAAAAAGAGGAGATTGATGCGTTGCTGTTCGTGTCTCAGTCAGCAGATTACTATATGCCTCCAACAAGCAATATCATTCATGGACATTTTGAGTTGAAACACGATTGCTTGTGCATGGATATTAACCAAGGCTGCGCCGGATTCGAGTTGGGACTCATTCAGGCTTTCATGTTGTTAGAGCAACCTTCAATTAATAAGGTTATTTTGATGAATGCAGATGTGCTTAGCCCAAAGGTGTCCGACCGAGACCGCAACAGCAAACCGTTAATCGGTGATGCCGCATCAATAACCATTGTTGAGAAATCAGACGACGACTCGACTATTTATGCCAACATCAAGATGGACGGTACTGGCGCGTTCGCGTTAAATATCCCAGCTGGAGGATTCCGAATGCCCAGCACATCAGAGACATCAGTAATGGAGCAGGATGATGCTGGCAATTACCGTAGCAAAGACAACCTTGTTATGCAGGGTGATGACGTGTTTAACTTTGTTCAGCGCGAAGTTCCTCCCATGATTGAGCACTTATTAGAACAAGCTGATGTCCAAAAAGAAGATGTTGATTGGTACATGTTCCATCAACCCAACAAGTTCATGCTAAACAAGCTCGCAGATAAACTCGGAGTTCCTCGTGAGAAGATGCCAGCGAATATTGTAGAGAATTTCGGTAATGCTAGTGGAGTAACAGTGCCGACATGCATCAGTTTTAATTTGGGAGAACAACTCACAGATAAAACAATGAAATTGTGCATGGCAGGTTTTGGCGTAGGTCTTACCTGGTCATCTATATACATGAAGATGGGCAATCTGCTGTTTAATAATATAGTTGAATTTTGATTATCGAGAAGCAAATGAAACATTTAATAATCATCGGTGCAGGTGGCATGGGACGTGAAGTATACCATTTAGCCACAGATTGTTCTGGTTATGGCACAGAATTTGATATCAAAGGATTCCTTGATGACAATATTCATGCGTTGGATTCTTTTACATATAAGTATCCTTCTGTTATTGGCTCAATAAATGATTATCAGATTCAAGATGACGACATCTTCACATGCTCTATAGGTGATGTTCACACAAAAGTCAGAATTGTATCGCTAATTGAGTCAAAAGGAGGGAAATTCGTAAATCTTATTCCCCCTGATGTATATATAAATCCGACTGCACAGATGGGAAATGGCATATTGGCATTTCATGATGTACATGTTGGATCTGAAGCAATTATTGGCAATCATGTGATGCTCCAATCATATGCTGCCATTGGCCACGATGCGGTAATCGGTGATTTCACAAGAATTGACCCCAAAGCATCTGTTATAGGTGGGGTTAAAGTCGGAAACCGAGTTACATTGCATACTATGAGTGTACTTAATCATAAAGTCGTTGTTGGTGACGATGCGGTTGTCGGTGCTTTAAGTTTCGTGATAAGAAAGGTTAAGCCTGGTATAACCGTATTTGGTAATCCCGCAAAAGATATTTAATAATAACAATTTTAAATACAGAGAAATGGAAGAACTTATTGAAAAAATCGCAGAAATCCTCGAAGTTGAAGAAGTAGATGTAAACAAAAAGTTTACAGATTATGAAGAGTGGGACTCTTTGTGTGGTTTATCTTTAATTGCCATGTTAGATTCTGATTATAACATGACAATGAAGAACAAGGACATTCTTGCCTTTAATAGCATCAAGGAGTTTTGTGAGGCAGTAATCAAATAATATGAGAGATCTGCTTAACATTAAAGACCGGCGCTATTTAGTGACTGGTGCCGCATCAGGGATAGGCAGGGCAACTGCCCTGCTACTCTCTGAGATGGGAGCAAAAGTGTTGTTGGTTGACATTAATGAGGAAAGACTCAGAATGGTTCAGTCTGAGTGCGATAATGAAACGGATGTTCTTGTTATTGACCTCACTGATGACAGTGCAATCAAGCCAAGAATCAAAGAAAAGGTGTCAACATTTGGGAAACTACATGGTTTTGTTCATTGTGCTGGATTGCCATACATTGCCCCTATAAAAGTTGTTAATGCTGAAAAGACAGAGAAGTTATACAAGTTAAACACCTACGCTGCTATTGAACTCGCTAAGGTTTGTTCCAGCAAACAGATTTATGCGGGAGAGTATGGTTCTTTTGTTTTGATTTCGTCTGTCTATGGACTGGTCGGTTCTGCAGCCAATGTTGGTTATGCCATGAGCAAGGGCGCTATAATAGCAATAACAAAATCGATGGCAATGGAACTTGTGTCAAATGGCATACGAGTCAATTGTGTCGCTCCAGGATTCATTAAGACTCCCATGGCAAAGAAAGTTGACGGTATGATGGATGAGAGTTATGACGAGCGTCTTAACGCCCTTCATCCTATGGGACTTGGAGATGTTGAAGATATTGCAAACGCCATACTTTTCCTTTTCTCAGACATGAGCAAATGGATGACTGGGGCGGTGTTGAATGTTGATGGTGGTTTTACAGCACAATAATTTTTATATGTAAATGAGAGATGTACAATATATTCTAATTACAGGCGCTTCTTCCGGCATGGGAGAAGAGATAGCATTATCATTATCCAAAGAGTATGATATAATACTTTGCGGAAGAGATTTGGAACGTTTGAATAACGTAAAAAACAGGTGTGCTCCAGGAAATCATATTATCTGGCAGTATGATTTGTCTAATGTGGACGATTTGGAATCTTCTTTGACTGATTTACTAAAGAGAGAAGAGATCAGTGTTTCACATTTTGTACACTGCGCTGGATATATGAAGATGATTCCTGTAAAAATGTTGAAAAAAGAGAACTTTACAGACGCTTTTAATGTGAACATCGTTTCCGCTGCACTGATTGTTAAGATTCTTGTCAATAAAAGGGCAAACCATGTAGCTTTAAAAAGTGTAGTATTTATTTCTAGTAACATAAGCAACTTTGGTGCTAAGGCATTTTCAGTATATAGCTCTTCTAAAGCTGGGCTTGATGGTTTGATGCGCTCATTGGCTATTGAGCTGGCTCCTGATATTAGGGTAAATTCTGTTCTTCCTGGTGGAGTGAGAACAAGAATGACAGAAAGTATGTATCAAGATGAGGAATTGATTAATCGTATGGCTTCAACCTACCCATTAGGTCTTGGTAATGTTACCGATATATGTCAAGCCGTAAGATTTCTTTTGGGTGAAAATGCACGTTGGATAACAGGACAACAACTAACTGTTGACGGAGGTCGGACTATAAATATAACAGGCTGATTGCTTTATTTTTGATGATTGAGATTAATCAGATTATCAACGAACCTGTTTTATCCAACTGTTTTGTTGTTTTTGACAAAGCTGTCGGTAATTTTTGTATAGTTGTCGATCCAGGAAGTAACAATAATAGTACCTTATTGAATTATTTGAATTCAAATGACCTTGTACCACAATTTATAATCTTAACGCATGAGCATTTTGATCATTGTTGGGGTGTAAATGAATTAAGGGAACGATATAAGGATGTCAAGTTGCTTTGTTCAAAGATTTGCTCGACAGCAATTCAGGATATGAAAAAAAACTATTCTGTTTTTTTTGAGCAACCAGGCTTTGCAATAGATGCGGCTGATATAGAACTGAGTGATGCTAGTCATTCTATGAAATGGAATGATCATATTTTAGAATTTACTCCAGCAAAGGGACATTCATCTTCTGGAATTTTTCTTAAGATAGATAAATTCATTTTTACAGGTGATGAGCTTATCAAGGATTTCAAAACAGTAACAAAACTTAAAACTGGATCAAAAGAAAAACTAAAAGAATCAATACGCTATTTAAAGTCAATGAAAGGTGAAGGGATAAAAGTCTGTCCAGGACATGGTAATTGTTTCTTATTAGATAATTATGAATTTGAGTTATTAATGTGAGAAGAATATTTATTCTTTTTTTGTGTTTTATTAAAGCTCTTGTTCTATTAATATAAATATGAATAGCATTAGATTGCCTCATTTATTTTACAAAGAAAACAATCTGATTGTTCTTGGCGAAATAATAGCTCTTGGTATTATTAGTTCTATGTCCTTGAGTTTCTTTAGTACAAAAGATGCTTTTGATGTTATTCTATCATTAGCGTTTGCGTATCTTCTTCCTCGATTAATTTATTCAAAGATTCGTTTAAACTGTAGTTTTGGTCAATGGTTATTATTGTTTGTGGGAACTACTTTAGCTATCTACACTATTATTAGCATTAAAAGTTGGACTGTTGACGTTGGTGGATCTTTTGAATATCCAGATTTAAAATCAGATGACGCTGGGTATTATAGGTGGGCTCTTGCACATTTTGATGGAAGATGCCCAGAACCAAAAGTCGGATTTAAGGGTTTGTCATTATTTATGTTGTGTCTGTGGAAGGTGCTTGGTGTAAGTGTTGTTTGGCCAATAGCATTAAATTATTTTTTTACTATGCTGTCTATAGTGATGACAGGAATACTATCTGATCGCTTGCTCCATGATAGATTAGACATCATGAATATCAAGAACATTTCTGTGATAGCAATGTTGATGGTTTCGCTATTAGGTTTTTTATTATCTCAGTGCATGCGAATCCAAAAAGAAGCAGCCTGTAGTTTAGGTTTTTTACTTGTTGGCATTGTATTAGCAGGGATGGCACGCGAGGTTAATGAAACTAGACGAACACAAAATAAAGACATCGCACTATTTGTCTTGGGCTGTTTGATTTTGGCTTTTGTACGTACAAGTTATGCTTATTTTGCAGGAATTGGAGCTATCATGATGGGACTCTCTAATCATCATAAACTATGGAAGAAAGGAGCGTTGCTATGTACGATAGCATTTGGTATTACATTGATATTTAGTTTTCTATTTGCTTATTCTTTTGGTCAACAATATAGAACTGTTGAAGGTGGCGACCCAATGGCTAAAGCATTTACAATAGGTTTTGCACAACAACCATACAATGTAATTGTTGGTGATTATTTTTATTATCCATTTTTGAAGCGATTGCTCTTGCTTCCTGTCACTGCAGGCTTGCAATATGTCATTCCCTTCCCATGGCTATATGAACAGTCTGAAATAACCATATTTACAGTTGTTCCACGAATCAGGATTATGTGGTATTTTATAGGTGGTGTTTGTATTTTTTATTATTTATACTTAAGTATTGTTCGTCACAAACAGAGTCACCTTGGGGTTTGGGCATGGTGGCCACTTGTGGTGTTTTTTGTAACAGCATATATAACAGGTGGTACTGTTAGTAGGTATATATTACCATTACAACCTCTTTTTGTGATCGTTGCTCTCTACGTTCTTGTAAAGGTATGGAATGGTAATTATAGGACTTCATTTATCGTTTGGATGATTGTCTACGCTTTTGTCATAACTGCACTTTTAATTGTTTGTTATAACATTCAAACAGATTATCTTGACAGTATTAGAGAACATCACAAAATAATTGCGCAAATAAGTGGGAGTCATTTTGTTAATATATAATTTATGCCATCTCTTTCAATTATTATTCCTATCTATAACGTTGAGCCATACTTAAAACAATGCTTAGAAAGCATTGTCAGCCAAGCATTGTTCAACTATGAGGTAATTTTAGTTGATGATGGGTCTACTGATAAATCAGGTATGATTAGTGATGAGTATGCTAATGAGTATTATGAATTTAGAGTTATCCATCAAGAGAATAAAGGAATTAGTGCCGCTCGTAATGTAGGACTTCGTCATGCAATAGGAGATTATATATTGTTTGTTGATTCAGATGACTATCTTGTTAAAAATTCATTGAAATACCTGATGAATTTAATTGAAGAGAATAATATCGAGGTTTTGGGGTTTGGATTTGTGACGGTTCAAGAAGAAGACAACAATACTCGAGTATCTAATTCCCTTAAGCCAGAAGTAATTGAGGTTATAAATGGTAAAGATTATATACAGAAATACAATTATGTATCTCAAGCTTGGGGATATATTATAAAAAAGGACATTTTAATGAATCATAATATATATTTCCCTGAAGGACACATGATTGAAGATGCTGCATATGTAATACGTTTTTTGATGTATACAAAACGAGCAGTTTTATCTTCAATTATTGGTTATTGTTATAGAAAAAGGCGAAATAGTATTATGAATAATAATGATAAAAATCACCAATTAAGACTAATCGATGATTATCTATTTGCTGCAGTCGATGTGGCTAATGTAATTGATGAGAACAAAGATAATATTAGTGACGGCTGTCACATTCGACTAATTACTCGTCGAGACAATTATGTTTTTTTTGGAATTATTCGCGCTATAAAAATTGGAAAAGTACATTCTTTTATCAAAGAAGCGAAAAAAGAAGGCTTATATCCTTTTAATCGTTTAAGCAAATCAGATTATCCGGGTCTGAAATATACAGTGCTAAATTGGTGCTTAAATAAACCATGGCTTTGTGTTTTAATAAGCAAAATATATTGTACGATAAATAATAAATAAATCAATTAAGTATATATTTATGACTAATAAGATTTGGCTTTGCTTGGCTCACATGAGTGAGGCGGGCGAGGAAATGAAGTACATTAAAGAGGCGTTTGATACCAATTGGGTTGTGCCTCTTGGACCAAATGTTAATGGGTTCGAGGCTGATCTTGAGGAGTTTGTCAACACGCTTAATGATGGTAGAAAAATTGAAAAAAGTGTTGTGGCATTAAGTGCTGGCACTGCTGCGATCCATCTTGCATTAGTGGCTCTTGACATAAAAAACGGCGATGAAGTGATTTGCCAGTCATTCACTTTTGCTGCTAGTGCTAATCCTGTGGTTTATCAAGGTGCTACTCCTGTGTTTGTTGACAGTGAGCCTGGCACTTGGAACATGGATCCTAATTTGCTAGAATATGCAATTAAAGACCGCATTTCCAAAGGTAAAAAGCCCAAAGCTATAATCCCTGTTTATCTGTACGGTATGCCAGCCTATATTGACGAGATTATGGAGATAGCAAACCGTTATGAGATTCCTGTTCTTGAGGATGCTGCTGAAGGTTTTGGCTCCCGCTATCGTGGGCAGGTATGTGGCACCTTTGGCAAGTATGGTGTTATGTCATTCAACGGCAACAAGATGATAACCACCAGTGGTGGCGGTGCATTGATTTGTCCCAACGAGGAAGCTGCCAAACGCATACTTTTCTATGCCACTCAAGCTCGTGAGCCTCTCCCTTATTATCAGCATGAGCATATTGGCTACAACTATCGTATGAGCAATATTTGCGCAGGCATCGGACGTGGTCAAATGACTATCGTTGATGATCACCTTGCTCACCACATTCATGCAAAAGATCGCTATGTAGAGGGACTTGCCAATGTGGATGGTATTACTGTTCATGTTGCTCCAGAGGACTATATGGAACCAAACTACTGGCTCAACACTATTATTGTCGAACCTAAAAAGTTCGGTATGGACTACGACCAACTACGCTTGAATCTCGATGCAGCAAACATTGAGAGTCGTCCACTATGGAAACCCATGCACATGCAGCCTGTCTATAAAGATGCACCTGCTTATGTGAATGGAGTAAGCGAAACGTTGTTCAAGAAAGGCTTGTGTCTCCCAAGTGGTCCTATGGTCACTGATGAAGACCTTGCTTATATTATTGAGACAATCCAAAAAGCCAAAAGATAAGGGTAAATATTGACTATAATAGTGACTCGCAGCCGCTGTAAGTGGTTGCGAGTTTTAATTTGGATTCAAAACCAGAAAATGACCAATTATTGAGCAATGAAAAGATTGGCACGGTTTTTGTTGTATTTTTGAAGAAACAATTTTATTTTTTTATAGACATGATACTTACAACAACCCCACAGATTGAAGGTTACACCATTCGCGAATATAAAGGAGTGGTGACCGGTGAGACTATTATTGGTGCAAACGTGTTTAAAGATTTCATGGCAGGCATCCGCGATATCGTTGGCGGACGTTCAGCAAGCTATGAAAAAGTGCTGCGTCAGGCTAAAGACTCTTCGATGCAGGAAATGATGGAGCGTGCCCAACAAATGGGCGCTAATGCCATTGTTGGCATTGACATTGATTATGAGACTATTGGTGGCTCAGGGTCTATGCTTATGGTAGCGACGAGCGGGACTGCTGTGTTGATATAATGTACTGATGCAATAGTATAAATGCGATGGCTCAAAGTTTCAATTGCTTTGAGCCATCCATTTTTTCATTATTTACTACAATTCAATTGCATCTTTCACTTTGTCGGGCAGAAGGGCGAAATCTATGACCTCTTTAATGCTGTTGACAAAGTGGAAAGTCAACCCTTTGAGATAGATGTCATTAATCTCGTCGATGTCTTTTTTGTTATCGCGGCACAGAATGATATCGGTAATGCCGGCGCGCTTGGCTGCGAGGATTTTCTCTTTTATACCTCCAACAGGCAACACTTTGCCTCGCAGTGTAATTTCTCCTGTCATGGCGACATGGTCACGCACTTTACGTTGTGTGAACGACGAAACAAGCGAAGTCACCATAGTCACACCTGCCGATGGGCCGTCTTTAGGGATAGCACCCTCTGGAACGTGAACGTGGACGTTGTATTTGTCAAAGAGTTCGTAGTCGATGTCAAACAGTTGGCTGTGACTCTTGAGATATTGCAGCGCAATCATCGCACTTTCCTTCATCACGTCACCCAAATTGCCTGTGAGAGTAAGTTTCTCACCTTTACCACGGGATAGTGCGCTTTCGATGAAAAGAATCTCTCCACCCACTGCCGTCCATGCCAAACCAGTGACAACACCGGCAAAGTCGTTGCCCTCGTAGCGGTCACTGTTGAAATCTCGCCCTCCCAAGTATTCCTTGAGGCTTGCAATGTCTATGCTCTTAGGATAATTATCGCCACATGCCTTCTTTCGTGCCACCTTGCGCAACACTTTGGCAATTTTCTTCTCCAGCTCACGCACACCGCTCTCACGGGTGTATCCGTCTATGATTTTTGCTATAGTGGCCTTGGGGAATGAGATTTCCTTTTTCTCAAATCCGTTTTCCTGCAGCTGCTTGGGCACTAGGTGCTTACGTGCGATTTCGATTTTCTCCTCAGGGATATAGCTGTTGATTTCAATCACCTCCATGCGGTCGAGCAATGGTTTGGATATGGTGCCAAGATTGTTGGCTGTAGCAATAAACAGCACCTTCGACAAATCATAATCCACGTCAAGGTAATTGTCGTGGAAATGCCCGTTTTGTTCAGGATCTAGAACCTCAAGTAAAGCCGAAGCTGGGTCGCCCTTGAAGTCTTGTCCCACTTTGTCAATCTCATCGAGCACAATCACTGGGTTGCTGCTGTTGCATTTCATCATTGCTTCAACAATGCGACCGGGCATTGCACCGATATAGGTGCGGCGGTGACCGCGAATCTCGGCCTCGTCGTGCAGACCGCCAAGTGAGATGCGCTCATACTTGCGGTGCAAAGCCTCGGCGATAGAGCGTCCCAATGAAGTTTTTCCTACACCCGGAGGTCCATATAAGCAGATAATGGGCGCCTTGAGGTCACCACGAAGTTTGAGTACCGATAGATGCTCCAGAATACGGTCTTTCACATTTTCCAATCCGTAATGGTCGCGGTTTAGCTTAGCTTCCACCTTCTTGAGGTTGAAATTGTCGGTGGTATACTCGTTCCACGGCAGGTTAAGCATGGTGTCGAGATATGAATACTGAGTGGAGTAGTCGGGCGACTGAGGATTTAGTCGCTCAAGCTTTTTAAGCTCTTTTTCAAAGTGCTTTTGAGTGCTTTCGTTCCATTTCTTGTCCTTAGCGCGTTTCTCGAGCTCGGGGATATCGTCATCATTGGTGCCAAGCTCCTCTTGAATGGTGCGTATCTGCTGTTGTAGGAAGTGCTCTCGCTGTTGTTGCGAAAGGTCTTCTCTCGTTCTGAGCTGAATACTTGCTTTCAGGTCAATAAGCTGAGCCTCCTTGCTTAAGATTCCAAACAGGTGATATGCACGTTTCTTGATGTCGCTCTCTTGCAGCAACATTTGCTTGTCTCGCGCCTCAAATGGTATATTTGTGGCAAGGAAATGGATGAGGTAAACAGGATCGTCGATGTTGCTGATAGCAAACTTGAGCTCGCGACCTGCATCTCCCATCTTGTTTAGCATATCGAAGGTCAACTCTTTGATAGAGCTGATAATAGCCTCAAACTCTCCGTCGTTTTTCTTAGGATATTTCTCTTTATAGAGTGAGATGTTGCCACGCAAATAAGGCTCACGGCTTGTTATTTCTTCAAGCACAAAGCTGGAGCGGCCATGCAATATCACGTTGGTGGAATCATCGGGCAACTTCAATACCTTGATGACCTCGGCAACAGTGCCAACTGGGTAGAGGTCGTTTTTGTCAGGGTCTTCTACATCGCTGTCAATTTGGCAAACAACTGCCAAAGGTTCACCCGTTCGCTGTGACTCTTTGATGGCATTCAACGATTTCGTGCGTCCCACCATCACTGGCATGGTCATTCCCGGAAAGAGCACCATATTGCGCAAAGCTAGCATCGGCACATCTTTCAACTCTTTCTCTTTCAAGAGTTTGTCGTCGCTGTTTGCATGAATTTCGGCAAAGATGGGAATGGCATGTGTTCCACCATCATTCATTTCAAAATCTATATCTTTATTAAAATCTATCATCTTATATTGTGTGTTTTGGGTTGCAAAATTACTCAAAAAAAATCTATCAGCAAAAAGGGTGCCAGTTAAGTTTATAACTCATAGTTTACAATTATTCTTTCTTTATGGAAATTTGTTGTAATATAATGAGTAATTGCAAAACTTAATTGTGAAAACTGTGTGATGATTGAGAAAAAATGTGTTTGAGTTTGTGGTTTAATTGTATTTTTACTAATTTTGCATGTTTGTGTTATTACACGAAATTTCAGAAAAGAACTAAAACCATAAATATGAGCAAATTAAATCCAGCATTAGAATTAGAGAAACAGCTTGGAAAGCAGATTTACACTGCTTTGCAGGGAGAGATAGTGGAAGAGGTGCTTCGCAAGACCAAGACATCGAGCCGTGATGCTTATTGGCGCAGCAGTATGGAAGGCCACAGCCTCAGGGTTCAGAAGGAGCTTCTGCCCGATATTTATGAATTGTGCCAGGATGTTAAGAAGAAACTAAATGTGAAGGATGAAGTAGACTTCTACATTACTGGCGATAGTGATGTGAATGCATTTTCATTGGCAGCCGAGGACGAAGGAGAGCACCACATTGTAAATGTGAACTCAGCGCTCTTCGACTTGATGAGCACCGACGAGCTACGCTTTGTTATTGGCCATGAGTTAGGACACCTTATTAATAAAGATACTGCGTTAGCACGACTCATCAATTTCGTGTTTCCTGAGGGTGCGGCCGTTCCTGTAACTCTGCAATATAAAATTCGCTTGCATGAGCAGCTTGCCGAGCTTGTTGCCGACCGTTATGGATATATGGCAACTGAGGACCTTGGCGTGTGTGTGACAGCGTTCTTCAAGATGGCGTCGGGGCTCGACCTGGAGAAGATGAACGTGAGCATTGATGCCCTTATTGCCGATAATAACCGTCGCCTTGATTACTTCCTCAAGGACAAGGGCATAAGCCGTTCGTCGCATCCGGTTAATCCCATACGTGTGCAAGCGCTCAACCTATTTGCAACTTGCAAGACTCAAGAAGAACTGCAAAAGGGTATGGACGAGCTAATTTCCATTCTGCTCAAGGTCGGTGATGACGAGCTTGATGAGCACACCGCTCGTTTCATCGCTTCGGCAGGTCTTATTGTTGCCAGCAGTGACGACGAGATGAAGGAAGATGAGATTAATCAGATTATTGAGATGCTTGCACGCCTCAAGATTTTCCCACGCAAGTACCTCGAGGAGATTGCGCAGGGCGATGTGGTGAAAACCTTCAACGAGTCGGTCGAGGGAATTCTCAAAATTAATCCTGGTATGCGTTCAAGCTTGCTTGAATATATGATACACATTGCGTTGAGTGACAAGATTATAGCGCGCAAGGAGGTTGACTTGCTCTACGAGTTCGGAGCAAGCATTGCCCTCAGCGAGATGGAAGTTGCAACCGCCATTGCCGAGAGTGTCCAGCGCAACTATATGCCCAGTCTGGAGTCGATTTGCTAATAAGACACCAAAGTAACGCTTTTTTAGATATCATTTTAGCTGCCAAAGGAGCCGTTTTTTTTAATTTTGACATGCCTTACTTGTGCTAATTTTTTGTATTTAGATCGTTAATTCTCGCTTAAAGAATGAAACAGATTGCAATAGCATTAATATTATTCCTTTCGGTCAACATTTCCTATGCTCAAAAACGACAGAGGACTACTAACTCTCGTCAGGATAATAGTTCAGCTAGGGTGTCAACTCAAGTGAATCCAACCTTCACGACCGAGAGCATTATTATTGATAATATACCTCTTAAGTTAAAAGAATATTGTTGCAAAAGAAATTTCAAATATGGTACTTCCGATTATGAAATGTTTGTAAATGTAGAATGGCCATGTGAATGGGGAAAATATGACCTTGGCCCTCTGCAAAAGGCCTTGATATCATGGATGTGTGGTTTGTGGAAAAATAGAAATAATGCAACTCCAAAACGTTTTAATACAGTTGATGACGTTCTTAAAACTTATTGTATTGAAGGTCCCAAAACACTTTCCAAGGATTTTCTTGACAGTTATGAAATAGCTAATGGAATTAGGTTCATGTTTGAATGTCGTTACTTTTCAAATGACGTTTGTATCTATGAGTTATGCTCCACTGAGGCATTATGGACAAGTGGAGGCTTTTTCTATTTTGATATAAAAAACAATAAGCCTCTGAATCTCTATGATTTAATAGTTAGTAAAAGTGAGGCAGTCCAAATTATTGTAAACGAGCTAAACCGAGTCAATAATAAAAACAAAAGTTCAAGCGACGATTTTAAGAATGAAATAATATCTCTAAGAGAGGAAGGTATTGACAATCTTTTTATTGAGAAAGATCAAATCACTTTTATTAACTCAGCCAACTCATACGTGATTCCACTGTCACAGGCAAAATCGGCTCTTACAAATAAGGCTTTGGATATTATTTTTAACATGCGCGTGAAAAATCCAAACTCTATGAAGATTGAAAGTAAACGTCCTTTTGTGGGAGGATTCAGTATTTATAGAGCAAAAGAAAAAGTGGAGGAGTTAAAGAAAGGTGATATATTAAAAGTGCCAAATAATCTCTTGGGATTTGTGGTTGATAATAGCCTAACGAAATTGAGGGCATTTGGTGATGAACATGGTTGTGTTTGGGACGTTTATTATCCAAAATCCAAATTTGACGTTACAGAATATGTCTTCAATGAATTGTTGTTAAGTGATATAGACGACCGTATTACATTCATTAGCGAAGACAAAAAGCAGAAAGTTCAGATTATAAAATATAAGAAAAATGGACATAGGTTCGGAGACAATAATACACGTTCTGTACCTCCACCACCCTCTTATAGACAATATAACGAGACTGAAGCAAATTATATTTTATGTCACGAGATAAAAGACCAAGGTGTGTGCTTTGTCCCTCTGTCAGTTAAAGGAGATCATGTTGCTTTATATAACGACTATGGTAACGACTACGATAAGAATATTAATGCTTGTGTGCCTAGAATTTATGATTGTTATGCCAACAGCATGCCCGAGCCATTTATGATTGAGTATGCTGCAACAGGTTATTATACAATTTCATCTTTCTTTGATGATAATGGAAATATGATCAGTGATATCCCCGAAACAGATAATTATGGATGTCTACAAGATTATATCGAAGTCATTTACTTGCACGACACTCAACAACTTTATATATATAGTACAGTTTATGATTTAAAGGAAGTTTTTTTGCCTTTAGTCTCCAACAATAAGGACAGCAACTTATTGTCACCAAAGAAATCCATTATTGATAATGCCATTGTCTATCCATCTAGTTTCGAGACCGATACTAAGGCGATGATGGAGAATTGGTATCTTAAAAACTATGCGGTTATTGATCAAAACAGCATCGATAACCGCGACTATGGCGAAGTGAGTGACAAGGTCTATATTCAGCGCCTTAAAGACATTTCCATTTCAATAGAGATGCCATTCAACCAGATTGTAAAGAGTTATATAGAGCGCTATGTCAAGCGAGGGCGCACACTTGTGGCTCAGATGCTTGGAATGGGAAAATATTACATGCCCATCTTTGAGGAAGCTCTCGAAAGACACCAGTTACCACTAGAGCTCAAATACATCCCTATCATTGAGTCAGGGCTGAATCCCAACGCTGTCTCCTCTGCGGGTGCTAGTGGCTTGTGGCAACTAATGCCATCAACCGCTAAGAAACTGGGGTTAGAAGTTAATTCTATGGTAGATGAGTGTCGCGACCCATACCGCTCTAGCGAAAAGGCCGCGAAAATTTTCAAGCAGCTCTTCGACACCTATCACGACTGGTCGCTATGTATTGCTGCCTATAACTGCGGGACGAGTATCGTAAATAAAGCTATACAGCGCACTGGCAGCGTAAATGCCGATTTTTGGGAGATTTACAACTATCTGCCTAAAGAAACGCGTGGATATGTTCCAGCATTTATCGCTGCTAATTATATCATGCATTATTACAGGGAGCATGGAATCTCTCCTATAATTACAAAACCATTAGTTATTGACACTGTAATGGTGAACTATGGAGTTGATTTCAGTCAAATTGCAAAAGTGCTCAATATTCCTATTGAGGAGATTAGAATATTCAACCCTCAGTATTGCAAAGACGTTATTCCTGGAACACCCAGCCATCCATACTCGCTGGCATTGCCTTCACAGCAAATTTACAGCTACATTATGGTCGAAAAAGAGATTTCCAAATATAACTCTAAGCAGTTTGAAGGACGATCTCCTGTTCAATCTGGTGACGTGAAAACAATTGTTGACGATGAAGTGGTCGACGATAGATTTCTGTATCACGAGGTGGTTGAGGGTGAAAACCTCACTAAGATTGCTAAGAGATATGGTGTGAGTGTTGATGTTCTCAAAAAAGCTAATGAACTAAAGGACGATAACATTCGAATTGGTACAAAACTTATAGTACCAAAGAACAATAAAAAGTAGCTCTTTATCTTGTGAAATACCTTGAGGTTACTTTTCACATCAAGGTGACTTTATTTGAAAAAACTAGAAATACTGTCGCATTCAGAGCCAGTATTCTCTCGGCATTACTGTATAAAAAATGAAAAAAGTGTGCTAAATTTTGCTGTTTTAATAAAAAGTAGTAATTTAGTAAACTGTTTCAAGGGCAGAGTGAAGATTGGCTTCATAAGCAAGCTGCTAGTTTATTGATGAGTTTATCATAACAATCACACTTATATGGATACGCAATATAAACTTTTTTTTGGTGGAGCTTTTGCCTTCGATTGTCGTGACGAAGATTTCGAAATCACTGCAGCCGAAGACTATAGGGCACAAATCCTTGGGAGCGTGCAGTCATTGCTCAAGCCTAAGGATATGAGTGGCGTTTGCATTAATGATAACGTTCTCTATATAGGTCCATTCTATTTCGAGGCTGAGACAATGAAAGCCGAAGATATCATCATGTGTGAAAAGCAGATGATAGAGCAATGTACCGATGCCGTTTTTGTGCTTGACGACGCAGCTTGTCCTGGCACTATTGCCGAGATAATGTATGCTAACTCACTTCAAAAAACCATACATCTGTTTTATGTTCAGCATGATGACGACGTGGAAACCGAAAGCGACCTTCACACTCCGTGCTGGTATCCGTTGATATTCTGTAATCTAACAAATGAATCGGCTAAGCTGTATAAATGTGATGACTTGAATGATGCAGCAAGAAAAGTTATAGATTTAATAACTTTCAACTTCAATCAAGAATAAACTTATTATAGTATAATTTAAAGTCTTGATTGCATTGTAATCAAGCCCTATGCTTGCACAGGCAAAGCATAGGGCTTGATATGTTTTTGGTTGCATTTCAAAACTCACTTTGGATTGCTCACTTTGGATTATGTGTGTAAAAAAATGAAAAATGTAGGTTATATTTTTGCTGTTTCAGGAAAATGTAGTAATTTAGTGCACGAATTATAAGAGTGCCCAAGAGTGGGTATAATTATTGCAAAAACAAGAATACACATAACATAAACAACAAATATCTTTGTGAATAATGAAAACCAAACATTTGCTACTTGGCGATGAGGCCTTGGCACTTGGAGCACTGCATGCCGGATTGAGTGGCGTGTGGGCTTATCCTGGTACCCCGTCGACCGAGATTACCGAGTTTATTCAGAAGAGTGAGATTGCTCGCGATGGCAATGTTCACTGCCTGTGGAGTGCTAACGAGAAGACCGCTATGGAGGAGGCTCTGGGTATGAGCTATGCTGGCAAGCGTGCTCTGGTGTGCATGAAGCATGTGGGTATGAACGTGTGTGCCGACGCCTTTGTCAATAGTGCCGTTACTGGTGCTAATGGTGGCTTGGTGGTTGTCGCTTGCGACGACCCCTCGATGCACTCGTCACAGAACGAGCAGGACTCTCGTTTCTATGCCGACTTCGCCATGATGCCATGTTTTGAGCCAGCGTCTCAGCAAGAGGCTTACGACATGGTTCAGCGCGCATTCGACTACAGCGAGAAGAACTGTATTCCCGTGTTGATGCGCCTAACTACCCGCATGGCTCACTCTCGCGCTATTGTAGAGACCAGCGAGCAACGTCAGCAGAACGATATTCACTTTCCCAAGAATCCTCGCCAGTGGGTAACACTGCCTGTCAATGCGCGTGTGCGCAACGACCAGCTTGTAAAAGATATTCTCGCTTTTGAAGAGGATGCTTGCACAATGGGTCAGAACAAGTATATTGACGGCAAGGACCACTCTATGGGTATCATCACTTGTGGTATTGCCTATAACTACCTTATGGAGAACTATCCCGACGGATGTCCCTTCCCTGTACTCAAGCTCACTCAATATCCTTTGCCTAAGAAGTTGGTTCGCAAGATGGCTGCCGAGTGCAAGAGCATTATGGTCATAGAAGAGGGTCAGCCATTGGTTGAGAAAATACTGCGTGGTGTGCTTGACACCCCTGTTGAGATTAAGGGACGCTTGGATGGTACATTGCCACGCACTGGCGAGTTGAATCCCGACTGTGTACGTGCCGCTTTGGGAATGGCTCCACTTGAGACACATGCTGCAGCACAAAACACCGTGCCCCGTCCACCAGCTTTGTGCCAGGGTTGTGGTCACCGCGATTTCTACACAGCCTTGAATAATGTTCTCAAGAACTATGAGACAGCTCGCGTATTTGCCGACATAGGTTGCTATACTCTGGGCTGGCTTGCCCCCTTCCACGCATTCCAGACTTGTGTTGAGATGGGCGCTTCGTTGACCATGGCAATTGGCGCAAGTAAATCGGGAGTGCATCCTTCGGTTGCAGTGATTGGTGACTCGACATTCACCCACAGTGGAATGACTGGATTGCTCGATGCTGTTAACAAGAATGCCAATATGACCCTTTGCATCAGTGACAACTTGACAACAGGCATGACCGGCGGTCAAGACTCGGCTGGTACTGGCCGTCTTGAGCAGATTTGCTACGGAGTGGGTGTTGATCCAGCTCACGTGCGCGTTATAGTTCCTCTGCCAAAGAACTATCCCGACATGGAGAGAGTGATTGACGAGGAAATCAATTACAATGGCGTATCGGTGATCATTGCTCGTCGCGAGTGCATTCAGACAGCTAAGCGCCACGCAAAAGCCAGGGCTAATGCTAAGAAATAATCTATCCACATCACATTCAAATTTTAAAAAGACCAAATCATGAAACAAGATATAATACTTTGCGGTGTGGGCGGACAAGGAATCCTCTCCATTGCTACTATCATTGGTTGGGCAGCCCTGAAAGAGGGTATTCACCTGAAGCAGGCCGAGGTTCACGGCATGAGCCAGCGTGGTGGTGACGTTCAGAGTAATCTGCGTCTCTCGACCGAACCAATAGCCAGCGACCTTATTGCTCATGGCTCTTGCGACCTTATCATCTCGCTTGAGCCCATGGAGGCATTGCGCTATGTTCAATATCTAAATCCCAAGGGATGGGTGATTACTAATACCGAGCCATTCGTCAACATTCCCAATTATCCCGAAATGGAGAACGTAAACCAAGAACTCAAGAAACTGGGTAACGTTATCATGATTGACGTTGACGCTATTGCCAAGGAGGTGAAATCTCCACGTAGTGCCAATATGGTGCTACTGGGTGCTGCTGCTTCGGTTCTCGAGATGCTCAAGCCCGAGCAGCTGCTCGAAGGCATTTCCAACGTGTTTGCATCAAAGGGCGAAGCTATCGTTGAGACCAATATTGCAGCTTTCAAGGCAGGATATGAATTTGCTCAGAAAAACAAATAATCACACACAATTATCTAAAAAACAACTATGAGTTTTCCTATTAAACAACAAGTTCTAAACGATATACTTGCAAAGCGTGATTTGACCGATGTTTCGAAGACAACAATTCGTCAATGCGCTGCAATAGCTGCCGAAATGGAGAAGGCAGCTGGCGAAAAGTTCTTGCGTCTCGAGGTAGGTGTGCCTGGGCTAGCTCCTGGTCAAGTTGGTGTTGAAGCTCAAAAGGCCGCCCTCGATAATGGCATTGCCAGCATCTATCCTGCAATCAGTGGCCTTCCTGAACTCAAGGAAAACGCTTCAAAATTTATAAAGGCGTTTATCGATGTTGATATTAATCCCGAATGTATAGTTCCCACAGTAGGTTCGATGCAGGCGGGAATGAACTTGATGCTGGAGTGTTCACAGATTGACCCAGCAAAGGACACTATTCTATATGTGCAGCCGGGTTTTGCTCCTCATGTGATGCAAGCTGCTGTTCAGGGCATTAAGCATGAGCAGTTTGATATATATGAATTCCGTGGAGAAAAACTTCGCAGCAAACTAGAGGAATACTGCTCAAAGGGTAATATCGTGGCAATCGTTTATTCTAACCCTAATAACCCATCATGGGTGTGCTTGACAGAGGAAGAGTTGCAGATTATTGGCGAGATGGCCAACAAATATGACATGATTGTGCTCGAGGATCATGCCTACATGTGCATGGACTTCCGCACCGATAAGTCAGTGCCTTTTGAGCCTCCTTTCCAACCCACTGTGGCTCGCTACACTGACAATTACATTTTCATGATGTCGGGCTCTAAGATATTCAGCTATGCTGGCGAACGCATTGCTGTGGTTGCGTTCAGCAATAAGCTCTTTAACCGAGAGTATCCAGCTCTGCGTGAGCGTTACGGCATTGGACGCATGGGCGACAACTTCATATTTACTTACCTTTATGTAGCATCATCTGGAACTTCTCATTCGGCACAACATGCGTTGTCGGCAATGATGAAAGCAGCAGCCGAAGGCACATATAAGTTTGTTGATGAAGTTCGTGAATATGGTCGTCGAGCAAAGATTACCAAGCAAATCTTCTTGAAGTATGGCTTCAATATCATCTATGATAAAGATGGCGACCAAGACCTTGCCGACGGATTCTATTACACAATTGGCTATGAAGGAATGAGCGATTCGCAATTGCTTAACGATTTGATGCTGTGTGGCATCTCGGCAATTACGCTCAATACCACTGGCAGCAAGCAACCAGGCATTCGTGCTTGTGTGTCGCAGCTCAATAGTGAGTGGCACATTCAGGCTCTTGATGAAAGACTGAAACTTTTTGTTGAACTACAAAACTCTAAAAAATAATGAATTACATGACTGCCGACGAGGCGGTGCGCCTCGTCAAGAGTGGTAATCACATTTACTGCATGGGAAGTACGGCAATTCCCGTAGTGTTGCAGAGCGCATTAGCGCGTCGTGCCAGCGAGTTGCGGGATGTTGTGGTATACTCGGCTTTTAATGTGCCCTACGGAGAATGTCCATTATGCAATCCAGAGTATAAGGACTCGTTTATCACCAAGAGTCTCTTTTTGAGCGGTGACCAGCGCAAATGGGTCGCTCAAGGCTACGGTGAGGTTATTCCGGCATTTTTGGGCGAGATACCATTCCTTTTCCGCAGTAAGCAATTGCCACTTGACGTCACATTCCTTAACTGCTCTCCACCCGACAAGGATGGATATTGTAGCTATGGTATGAGTGCCGACTTGGCGTTCAGTGCAGTGGAGATGTCAAAGACCATTATTGCGCAGATTAACGACAGTATGCCTTACTTGTGTGGTGCTGCTAAGATTCACGAGAGTGAGATTGCAGCAGCAGTGCGCTGCAACGAACCGCCGTTGGCTATGGAATTTGGAGAGTCGTCGCCTGTCGAGAGTGCTATTGGCGGTTTCATCGCCGCCGAGATTCCCGATGGCGCCACCTTGCAGATTGGCGTTGGTGGTATACCTAATGCTGTACTCGCCGGTATCAAGAATCACAAGCACCTGGGACTCCACACCGAGGCAATGACCGACGGTGTGGTACGTCTCATCGAGGAAGGTGTTATCGACAACAGCCTCAAGAAGATTCGTCCGGGCAAGAGCGTGGCAAGTTTGGCATTGGGTTCTAAGCGTATGTACGACTTCCTTGACTATAACGAGGATGTGGAATTTTATGACGTGGCTTGGACTAATGATCCACAGGTTATTCGTCAAAATCCTCGTCCCATCGCTATCAATAGCGCCATTGAGGTTGACCTTACAGGCCAGGTGTGCGCCGACAGTATTGGCACGATGATATTCTCGAGTGTGGGTGGTCAGCACGACTTTATGTATGGCGCCGCTTTGAATCCTGAGGGAAAGACTTTCATCGCATTGCCGTCTCGCACTGGCAAGGGCAAAGGAAAGATTGTGTCGCAGCTCACTCCTGGTGCCGGCGTGGTGACTACAAGGTTCCAAACCCAGTATGTGGTTACCGAACATGGCATTGTCTACCTGCGTAACAAGAGTCTCCCCGAGAGAGCAAGAGCCCTTATCTCTATCGCTCATCCCGACGACCGCGAAGAACTCGAACGCGCAGCCTGCGAGCGCTTCGGATACAGCTTCCTGCGATATAAGTAATTGATAATGTAAACATATTTAAACAATAAAAAAGCGTCCAATGACGCTTTTTTATTGTTCATGTGTTGTAATATATATCAATTATGCATTTTATTCGTATACTTTTGCTTCGCGTTTACCTTTGAGGACTGCGGCGGCGTTGCCTGCAAGGGCACCCATCTCGTCTTCGCCGGGGAAGCAATAAGTTGGTGCGAGGAAGTCGATGCGCTTGCGGAGCTCGCTAATGAGATATTCAGAGTGAGCCATTCCGCCGGTTAGAAGGATGGCGTCAATCTTGCCGCATAGCACAGCACTTTCGGCGGCAATCTGCTTGGCAACATGATAAATCATTGCGTCAAGAACAGTCTTTGCATGCTGGTCACCATTATTGATTCGCTCCTCGATTTCCAAAAGGTCAGTAGTTCCCAAATGAGCATTGAGACCTCCCTTGCCAGTAATCATTTTGAGGAGTTCCTCCTTTGTGTACTTACCGCTGAAGCAGAGTCTTACGAGGTCGGCAGCAGGAACAGTACCCGCTCTTTCAGGAGTGAAAGGACCTTCGCCGTCAAGTGCGTTGGGAGCGTCAACTGCCACGCCCTTTTCATGAGCTGCTACCGAGATACCTCCACCCAAGTGGCAGATGATAAGGTTCATCTCCTCATATTTCTTGCCTATCTCACGAGCGAAGCGACGGGCAATAGCCTTCTGGTTAAGTGGATGCCAGATGCTGCATCGTTTAATTTCAGGAATTCCACAGATGCGTGCGTAGTCATTCAATTCGTCAACTACTACAGGGTCGGCAATAAAGCTGCGGCAACCAGGAATCTGCTGAGCTATCTTGTAAGCAATGAGACAGCCAAGGTTACATGCATGCTCACGAGTGGCATTGCGTGTATCCTCAATCATCTTCTCATTGATCTCATATACACCACCAGGAACCGCTTTGCCAAGGCCTCCACGTCCAATAACAGCTTTGAAGTTGAAGTCAACATTAGTAACCTTTATTTCGTTCATCACAAGATTGTAACGGAATTCAAATTGATCCAGTACAGTTTTGTAGGGCGCTAACTCCTCGGTTTTGTGACGGATAGAACGTAATAATAATGGAGTTTCACCTTCATAAACGGCAAACTTAGTAGAAGTCGATCCTGGGTTGATTACAAGTATACGCATAATAGTTGTTTTTTTGTTTGAAAGTTGTTTTTATTATCAATAGGAATGGATAGAAATTAAAGAGCGGATGCGACTGCAAGGCTATAGAATTTTGACTCGATACTGTCGCCACGAGAGGGGAGTACTACAGGTACTTTAGCGCCTTGAAGCAGACCAGCAGTTTGTGCATGAGCTAGCAGTGTTATGGTCTTATAGAACACGTTTCCGCTCTCAATCTCGGGGAAGAGCACTGCATCGGCTTCACCATTGATAGGCGACTCAATGCCTTTGTGGTGCATGCTCTCATAACACAGCGATGTCTTCAGGTCGAGTGGCCCGTCAACTATACACTTTCCAAACTCGCCTTTAGCAGCAAGCTCTTTGATTTGAACATAGTCGGCTGTGCAGGGGAAGTGACGCTCGTCAACTTTCTCAGAACAGTGGATAAGAGAAATCTTTGGCTCATCGATGTGCAAAGCGTGAGCAATCTTAGTGATGTATTTTACTTGCTCAATGCGTTGCTCAGCGGTGGGGCATGGGATAACTGCGGCATCGGTGAAGAGCAGCAGATGACCCAACTCTGGAATGTCTGCTACAGTGATGTGAGTTAGCACATTGCCTTTGGGCAGAATACCTGTTTCCTTGTTAAGCACTGCGCGTAGCAAGTTGTCAGTATTCAAGAGACCCTTCATCAGCACATTGGCGCGGTCTTCACGAACTTCGGTAACTGCTTTTGCTGCAGCATCGTCGCGGTCATTGGCGTCTATGATGCAGAACTCGCTCTTATACTGGGCAAGACGCTCGTCAGCCTCAATCTCCTTGCGGCATCCCACAAAAGTCACGGTAATAATGCCAGCTTCTAGCCCTTTGAGCACTGCACTGCGTGTAACATTGTCCTCGGCCCACACTACAGCTACACGGCTTTTTGTTCCCTTACTTGCAAGATGAGCGGTCAGCTCATCAAAATTTTTGATACTTGGCATGTTGTTTTTTAATGTTAATCAGTTATGTTGTGTATTATTGTGCAAAGTTACTCATTATTTTTTATATAATACACAATAAAGCCTTAGTTTTTTTGCACAAGTCACCCGTTTTTCACGAAAAGAAAAAAGTGCCACCTGATTATGGGGTGACACTTATTTTTTAGTGTATGATTGAGTGAATTACTTGGTCAAAGTGATAATGAAAGTAGCTATAGATATGAGTGTTCCTACCGACGACAATCCCAGTGATAAAGCGGGTGGAACGTTCCATGATGAACGGGCCTTAGAGCTGTTGGGCTCAACGTAGATGATGTCATTCTGTTGTAGATTGAAATTTGGAGAAACTATAAAGTTCTTGTCGTTGAGGTTTACAGTCTGTACAGATCGACTGCCGTCGCTGTTAGTGCGCACTATCATCACGTTGTCGCGACGTCCATGAATGGTGAGGTCTCCAGCTTTAGCAAGAGCTTCGAGCATGTTGAGTCTACCATTGACAGCCTTGATTTCGCCAGGGCTTTTCACCTCGCCCAGGATATAAACTCTGAAATTCTGGAAGCGAACTTCTACCGCAGGGCGCTCGGTCAGGTATCTAGGATATATCTGTGAGGCGATATAATTCTCGGTGGCGCTTTTGCTCATGCCTCCCACATGAAGCGTTCCTAAATAAGGGAATTCAATGTTGCCGTTGGCGTCTACAAGATAGTAATACATTGAGTTCTCATTATTGTTGTTATTATAGCTTCCTCCCAAATTGGAAACATAGTCAATCTTGTTGAAAGGCTTAACAGCCTCTGTGTTTCGGCTGATGACATTGATTTGCAACATATCGCCAGGCATAACAACTGGGTCGTTGGCTTTTGCAGCCGATTGCAGAACTTCTTTTGGTAATTGATCGGCTCCAATCATGTAGGGGATGTCTTTTTGTGTGTTGCAGCTGGTCATAATTGACGCTGCCATCATAACAAGTAATAAAAGCTTTGATTTCATATCGTTTAGTTTTTAAATTACGTCGTTTTTTTATTATCCGCTTGCAAATTTACTGCATCTTTGAGAAATATCAAAATATTTGTAAGATTGTTTTATTGATGGTCGTTTCAGAGCAGTGAATATCAATCTTAAAAAGTTGTTAAATCAATATTAAATTTTATATATATTTAAAATAATGTATGTAATTTTGTGTGACTTTTAAATACCCCTATCGTTTTTAGGGAGGCAAAAATGAATAATCAATTAATTTATCAACTAATAACTAAAACAACAGATTTACCCAGTGAAGACCTTGAACTTTGAAGACTTGATTCAATTCAGGAAAAAAGCTCAGGCGGATTTGAATGTTCGCGAACTGAGTTATGCTGCTGATAGTGACAAGTGCTGTGGACTGGCGGTAGGAACTGATCACATTCAGTTGCTGTGCTGCGGGGGTACAGGATGTAAAGCTTCGAGCAGTACTAAAATTGTAGACAACCTCAAAGCGGCTATCGAGGCTAACGGCATAGCCAATAAGGTTGAAGTGATTGTTACAGGATGCTTTGGATTCTGTGAAAAGGGCCCCATCGTTAAAGTGATGCCCGACAATACATTCTACACCCAAGTAAAACCCGAGGATGCAGCCGAAATCGTGAAGGAGCATGTGATTGGTGGTCGTCGTGTTGAGCGTCTACTATATGTAGACCCCAAAACCGAGTCAACCGTGAGCGACTCTAAGCACATGGATTTCTACCGCAAGCAGATGCGTGTTGCTTTGCGCAATTGCGGTTTTATCGATCCTGAGAACATCGCCGAGTACATTGCTCGTGATGGATATGCAGCACTCTCAAATGCCCTTCAGAACCAGACTCCTGAAGAGGTAATTGACATAATCAAGAAGTCAGGACTGCGTGGACGCGGTGGCGCAGGCTTCCCAACTGGTATGAAGTGGGGATTTGCGCGCAACTACCAAGCCGAGCACAAGTATGTGGTTTGTAATGCCGACGAGGGTGACCCTGGAGCATTCATGGATCGCTCTATCATGGAGGGTGACCCCCATTCGGTAATCGAGGCGATGGCATTATGTGGCTACTGTATTGGAGCCAGCGAGGGACTTATCTACATCCGTGCCGAGTATCCATTGGCTGTTAACCGCCTTAAGATTGCTATTGAGCAAGCTCGCGAGTGCGGCATGCTTGGCAAGCGCATCATGGGCAGTGATTTTGACTTCGACATTGAGATCCGTTATGGTGCTGGTGCTTTCGTTTGTGGTGAGGAAACAGCTCTTATCCACTCTATGGAAGGCAAGCGCGGTGAGCCAACTCTCAAGCCTCCTTTCCCTGCCGAAAGCGGTTATATGGGATATCCAACCAATGTAAATAATGTAGAGACTCTTGCCAACGTTCCTATCATTCTTACAAAGGGCGCCGATTGGTTTGCCTCTATAGGTACCGAGAAGTCGAAGGGCACAAAGGTATTTGCCCTTGCAGGTAAGATTAACAATGTGGGCCTTATTGAGGTGCCAATGGGAACCACTTTGCGCGAGATTATCTACGATATTGGTGGTGGTGTGAAAAACGGAAAGAAGTTCAAAGCCGTTCAAACTGGTGGACCATCGGGAGGTTGCTTAACCGAGAAGCATCTTGATATCCCTATCGACTATGAAAGTCTTGGAGCCGCTGGCTCAATGATGGGCTCTGGTGGTATGATTGTAATGGATGAGGACGACTGTATGGTATCGGTTGCCAAGTTCTATCTTGAGTTCACAGTGGGAGAGTCTTGCGGTAAGTGCACACCTTGCCGCATTGGTAACAAGCGTATGCTTGAGATTTTGACCCGCATCACCGAGGGAAAGGGCACAATGGATGACATTGAGCACCTCAAGTCGCTCGCTGCAACTATCAAGGACACCGCACTCTGTGGACTTGGCCAGACCTCTCCAAACCCTGTATTGTCGACAATCGACAATTTCTATGATGAATATGTAGAACACGTTAAGAAGCACATTTGCCGCGCTAAGCAGTGTAAGGCGCTCTTAACCTACACCGTTAATCCCGAGAAGTGTAAAGGATGTGGCGCTTGTGCTCGCAACTGTCCTGCCGACGCTATCATGGGCGATGTACGCAAACCTCATGTTATTAATCCATTCAAGTGCATCCGCTGTGGTATGTGCCAGTCGCGTTGCCACTTCGATGCAATCCAAATTTTCTAACGACACATTATCATCATGGAAGAGAAATTGATAAAACTTACAATAGATAACCACGTAGTGGAAGTGCCTAAGGGCACCACACTATTGGAGGCCGGTAAACTAGTCGGCATTGATATCCCCACACTGTGCCATATCGACTTGAAAGGTACTTGTGTGAAGAACAGGCCAGCCTCTTGCCGCTTGTGTGTGGTAGAGGTTGAGGGCCGTCGTAACTTGGCTCCCGCTTGCGCAACAGCATGTATGCCCGATATGGTGGTATACACTAACTCGGCACGCGTTATCCGTGCTCGCAAGACAATTGCTGAGCTCATCCTTAGTGACCATCCCAATGATTGCCTTACTTGCCCCAAGTGCAGCGACTGTGAGTTGCAGCGTCTAGTAATGCGTCTTAACATTCGTCAAATGCCTTACAATGAGGGCGAGAAGAGTCAGCGCAAGAACGAAGTTACTCCAGCAATCACCCGCAACATGGAGAAATGTATTTACTGCCGTCGTTGTGAGACTGTTTGTAACGAGGTTCAGAGTGTGGGCGTTCTTGGAGCTGTTCGTCGTGGTTTTGACACTACAATCGCTCCTACGTTCGACCGTATGTTTGTAGACACAGACTGCACCTACTGTGGTCAGTGCGTTGCTGTGTGTCCTGTGGGTGCTCTTACCGAGCGCGACTATACCGACCAACTCATGGCCGACATCACCGATCCCGACAAGGTTGTAGTTGCTCAGCCTGCTCCCGCAGTACGTTACGCATTGGGTGAGGAGTTTGGCGTTTCTGGCGGTGTTACAGGCAAACTTGCTACTGCTTTGCGTGACCTTGGCTTTGACTATGTATTTGATACTGACTTTGCAGCCGATCTCACTATTATGGAGGAAGGTGCCGAGATTCTTGACCGTCTTAAGAAATTCCTCGCTGGCGACAAGAGCGTGAAGTTGCCTATAATGACTTCGTGCTGCCCTGCTTGGGTCAACTTCTTTGAGCACAACTATCCCGACCTGCTCGACTATCCTTCGAGCGCCAAGTCGCCCGCTCAGATGTTTGGTGCTATTGCCAAGACTTATTGGGCCGAAAAGATGGGCATTCCACGCGATAAATTAGTTGTGGTTTCAATCATGCCTTGCTTGGCTAAGAAATATGAGTGCGGACGCGACGAGTTCAAGGTTGACGGCAATCCAGATGTTGATTACAGCATCTCGACCCGTGAGTTGGCTCGACTCATCAAGCGTGCCAACATTAACTTCGCTCAGTTGCCCGACAGCGACTTTGATAGTCCTCTTGGCGAGTCGACAGGTGCTGGTGCCATCTTTGGCGTTACTGGTGGCGTTATGGAAGCTGCTTTGCGTACCGTATATGAGGTTTATACAGGTAAGACTCTACCTCGCATTAATTTTGACCAAGTTCGTGGTTTTGATGGTATCCGTGAAGCAACAATTGACATTAATGGCTTCGATCTTAAGATTTGCGTGGCTCACACTCTGAGCAACGCTCGCATTATCATGGACAAGCTCCGCGCTGGCGAGCTCGACTATCATGTAGTTGAGGTTATGGCATGTCCAGGCGGTTGCATCGGTGGTGCTGGTCAACCTTACCATCACGGTAACTTTGACGTGATTCAACAACGCTGCGATGCACTATATGCTGAGGATGAAGGCAAGCCCATTCGCAAGAGCCATGAGAACCCCGACATCCAGAAGCTTTATAAGGAATTCCTTGGCGAGCCTATGAGCGAGAAGGCGCACCACTTGTTGCACACTCATTATTTTGATAAATCGATTAAGTAAAAATTGGCTAAAACCTCTATATATTATGGCAAAAGCAAAAGAAATGAAATTGGCATGTAATGTCATTGAGCAGGTGGAGGCCATCTGCGACAAGCATGGTAACAAACCAGGCGAGCTCATCAATATCCTGCACGAGGCTCAGTCGATGCACGGCTACCTTCCAGAAGAGATGCAGCGCATTATAGCCCGCAAGCTTAATATCCCCGCTTCTAAGGTTTATGGTGTTGTGACTTTCTATTCGTTCTTCACCATGACTCCAAAGGGCAAACACCCAATTTCGGTGTGCCTCGGTACAGCTTGCTACGTTCGTGGTTCGGAGAAGTTGCTAGAAGAGATTAAGCGCGTTCTCAACATCGAGGTGGGAGAGACTACTCCCGATGGCAAGTTCTCTCTCGACTGCTTGCGTTGTGTGGGTGCCTGCGGTCTTGCTCCCGTTGTAACTATCGGTGAGAAGGTTTATGGACGCCTCCAGCCTAAGGACGTTCAAAAGATTCTTGAAGAGGTGGACAACTAATAATACACACCTTATAATAACAAACGGTCATGCCCATCAAGGTATGACCGTTTTTGTGTGATTTTGCTTTGTTTGTAATAATAATAGACATTAAGCGCCAAAGTGTTTTGGCGCATCGTTATTTATGATTATCTTTGTCATGCTCTATAGATTACATGAGTCAATAATGCGGAACAATGGCACGAGAGAAGATTTTCAGATTTAAGAAGTTCTCGGTATTGAACGATAAGACTGCAATGAAAGTAGGCACCGACGGTGTTTTGCTGGGTGCTTGGTGCAATGTCAGTGAGGCTAAACGTGTGCTTGACGTTGGTACCGGATCGGGTGTCATCGCATTGATGATTGCTCAGCGCAACAACGATGCCACAATCTATGGCATTGATATTGATGGCGACAGTGTTGAAGAGGCTCGTTTCAACTTTAAGAATTCACCCTGGTCCGATAGACTCAGTGCAGAGATGTTTGATTTTAACGATTTTAAGGCGGTTCTGTCATATGACCTAATAGTCTCAAATCCTCCATTTTTTACCAATGGCAGATTGCCTCCTAACTCTAGTAGGGAACAAGCTCGTCATAACACTTCACTAACATTCAGCCAATTAATTTCTCACAGTGCTGAGCTTTTGTCTCCAAGGGGTGTTCTTGCATTTATAGCACCTGCAGAAAATATTGACGAGATAAGGAGAGCTGTTGTTGTCGAGAATTTTTACGTTAGCCGACTTGCGTATGTGGTTCCGGTTGAGGGGGACTCTCCCAAAAGGATAATGATTGAAATTGGCCGAGAAGATGTGGCTACCACTGCTGAAACAATTATAATTCAATCTATCAATCATGAATTTACGCCTGATTATGTAAACCTAACGCGAGAATTTTATCTAAAAATGTGACAAAAATGTTTTTTTGTAGAATTTTGCTTTAAAATGATGCATTTTTAAGGGAAATCGTTTATCTTTGTAGAATTATTAACATAATAATCCGTCATATAGACAGTTGTTTTTTATGACTCAAAATTTGTGATTGAGAAGTTGAAAATCAACTTTACGGATTAAAGAAAAATATTTATTATGGCAGCAAATCAATTTGACAACAGAGCAATGTTACAAGTAGGAAGCGTGTTGCGCAATATTTATCGCATTGATGGGTACCTTGCAAGCGGAGGATTTGGCAACACATATTTGGCAACTAATTTAGAGTTTAAAGAAACAGTTGCCATTAAGGAGTTCTTCATGCGTGGTGTGTCGGAGAGAAACGACGATTATTCATCTATAAGTGTGAGCAATTCCGATAATGTCCAAATGTTTGACAAGCAATTGAGTACATTTAAGCGTGAAGCAGTTCGTCTTCGCAAGCTTGGAAGCATGAATAACAGTCACATTGTGAAAGTTCATGACATTTTTGAAGAAAACAACACTGCTTACTATGTAATGCAATATATCAAGGGAAAGTCACTTGGAGAATTGCTGAAACAGTATAATAAACCATTTGATCAAGGATGGTTAAAGGATAACTTGCTGCCTCAACTTCTTGACGCTCTCGATGTAATTCATAAAAACAATCTGTGGCACCTAGACATCAAGCCTAGCAACATCATGTTCGACTCTAAGGGTAATGCCACTTTGATTGACTTTGGATCAAGCAAGCAGATTGACCCATCATCTGGTGATCCCATAACTATGTCTAGCACATTGTCTTTTACTAAGACCTATGCTCCTTTGGAACTTCAGCAATATGAAATCAAAAAAATAGGCCCTTGGTCTGATTTCTATTCGTTGGGTGCGACACTTTACAACTTGGGAACTAATCAAAAACCGCCCAGTTCAACCGATATTTTATATGAGGGAGCAAATGCCTTTAAATTTGGAGCATCTACACGTCCCGATTTTAAGGAGCTTGTAATGTGGCTTATGAGTAACAAAATTGAAAATAGACCACAGAATGTCGCACAGATAACTAATTACATCAAGACAGGAAGGCTGCCACAGTCGCAACCTGCAGTTCAGACACCACAACCACGCCAAGTTGCACAGCCATATCCTTCAAACGATAACACTGTAATGATGTCGCAACAGCAAGTGCAACCTCAGCCTAATTACAATCAAGATCGAACGGTGATGAACGTGAACAATAGACCAGGGCAACCAACTAATGCATTTGCATCTCAGCCCCAATCAGTTCCATCACAGCCCGCTTCTTGGGCTAACAATATGGGGCCAAATGGCGTTCCAGCCAATAAGCCAAAGAAGAAAACAGGTCTAATTATTGGAATTGCCGCTGCAGCCGCTGTTGTTCTTGGTTTGATTCTTTTCTTTGTTCTACGCAACATGGGAGGGAATGGCTATCAAGCATATATCCCTGCCGATAGTAAGATTGTGGGCAAGTTTGACTTAAAACAGTTTATCTCTCAAACAGGTATAGATCAAGATAAACTTTTTAAAGATATAGTTGACGACATAGGTGATGACTTTGGTGATATGAAGAAATGTGGTTTAGATCTGTCTTCACCAGTTTACTTATTTGCACGTAAGAATGGTCAAGAATTCATATTTGGATTAGTAGGAGGTGTGGATAATCGTGGAGATGCCGAAACTTTCTTATCAAAAGACAAAGACTTGAATTTTGAGAAGGGCTCTCCTTATTCTTATAGCTGTCAATCGGATAATGCCATTGCCGTCAATGATGAAGCATTTGTTCTTTTGAGCAGTACTGCTTCGGACAAGGATGCTATTAAGGCCGATCTTGACCGTGTGATGAACAAAATGATAGACGGAAAAATTGGAGATAACTTCATTTTCAAGCAAGCCGACGCCAGCAAATCTTTTGCCAGCCTATATGCCGACTTGTCGATTATTCCAGAAGAAATGTTAAACGAGGCCAAGCAAGGACTTAATTATGATTCAGAATATCTTAATTACATTCGTGAAATGGTTGTTGGCCTTGATGGCACTGCTCACGATGGCGTGGTTGACATTAAAACATCGGTGAAAAGCGATAACAGCAGTGTTCAAGAAAAGATAAATAAATCTTTGAAACCATTTGGCGCAATTTCAGGTCAAGTAAAAGAAGCCTTTTCGGCCGATGACATGATGGGTTTGGCATTCATTGCCGATGGTTCACAACTTTCAGGCATCATTAATGAGATTGTTTCAAAAATTAACGCTGGAGAGTTGAGAGACAAAACAACGCGACAAATCGTTGACAAAATTATAAGTTATGTTGGTCAAATTAAAGGTAACGTGACATTCTCAATGAAGGACGAGGATAACTATATGCTTTTGGCCGAAGGTAAAGACTTCAGTGGCGACATGGCAAACTATGCTAAGCAATTAAGTTCTTCTAGCGTGTCAAGTACTGGCAATGGATATTGTCTTATGAATGAATTTTGGTTTGGATATCAAGGCAATAAATTCTATCTAACGCCCAATAAAGACAGAGCATCACAGCCATTAACAGTCATGGGCAATCAGGCTCCAACGGCGCTATTCGAGACAATGAATGACAGCCGTGTGCTATGCTTCTTCAATATGAAAATGATAATGGAGATGTCTGGCGCAAGTAGTAATCCCGATGCTAAGCCATTTAAAGAAGTTCTCGATAAGATCAATTATGTGACTATAAGCTACAAGTAATACTTGCTGTTATCTTGTATAGTATTGCTTTTATATAGTCGATGCCACTTGATTCTATTCAAGTGGCATCGTTTTTATTGGTTGTGATAAGCTGAGCTGGGGAGTCAAAGACTGTAGAACAGTTCGCTCACAGCAATGTTATATTTTGCCATCGAAGTAGCTTTCTTAATTGCTTTAAGCGATTTGTGAGGCGCATTGGGCAGATACATTTCCCAAAAAGATTTCATCTTCATTAGTAACTGATGCTCTCCTCCGTTGAGCTGCTGGGTGTAAGCGTCACGCAGTCGGTTGTGTAGTTCGCAGTAGTTGTCGGCAGTACCTTTCTCCGGGCAAAGCATTGCGGGATCCTCAATAAGTCCTCGCCCTATCATAATGCCGGCAATATCGGGGAAAATCTGCTTGAAGCGGGTAATTTCCTCTAGAGTTCTGATTTCTCCATTAAACACAACTGGGTAGTGGCACATTGACAGGATGTCGGCAAACTCGTCGAGGTTAAGCACGCCCTTGTACTGCTGGCGGCCAATGCGTGGATGAACTACAATCTGTGATGGATTGATGATGTCGAACAGTGCAACAATATCTCGCCACTGCTTTGGTTCGTCCCAGCCCAGACGCATCTTTACACTGTAGTTCACGCCTTCTACTTCGCTCAGTGTTTTGAAAAGCTTCTCCACTTCGTCGGGATACTGAAGCAGTCCCGATCCTTTGTGATGGAGAGCTATGGGTGGAAATGGGCACCCAAGATTGATGTCGATAGTGTTGTGCCCCATTTCAACAAGGGCGTTTACCATTCGAATGGCGTCTTGTGGTCGACAAGCCAAAATTTGAGGAGTGAACGATGGCACAGTGTTGTTCTCGGGGCGAGAGTCAGCAATGTCACGCTTGCGGATGTCACCATGTTCCACTCGCATGAAAGGACCATAATATCGGTCGGGACCTCCAAAAATGTCATAATGTGCATTTCGCCAATGGCAATCGGTAATTCCCTGCACTGGTGCACACATTATAGTTGTGTCTTGTGTCATATTCTCTGCATTTTTTTGACAAAGATAACAAATATAAGCGTTTTGTCAAAATCCATTAGTGGCAATTGGTTTTTTATAAAAAAACTCGTTAGGGTAGTGCCTAGCGAGTTTTGTTATTTGTATGTGTGTTCTAATCAATAAATTATTTGTTCACCTGGAAGCGGTTGAAACCATCCTTGAGGTGAGCAACAACCTGGTTGGCTGCGGCAAGACCTGCGTTGATGTTAGCCTCTGCAGTTTGAGCACCCATCTTCTTGGGAGTGAAGAACACTCTCTCAGGGAATTTCTCCTCAAGTTCAGCAGCGTTCTCGGGTTTCACATCGGCAACATAGTGCAAATCGGGGCGTGCTTCGAGCACAGCTGCAAGATCTTCTTCGTTGATAACTTCCTTGCGTGCAGCATTGATGAGTGTTCCTCCCTTTGGCATAATCTCAAGAAGGGTCTTGTTAACCGACTTGCGAGTCTGGTCGTTGGCTGGAATGTGGAGACTCACGTATTGGTTGTTCTTGTAGAGCTCCTCAACAGTGTGAACGGGAATGATGCCGTCGGCTTCCATTACTTCATCCTTAACGAATGGGTCGAGGGCGCTAACCTTCATATCAAATCCCTTGGCGATGCGTGCAACGTTGCGGCCAACTGCACCATAGGCGTGGATGCCCAGGGTCTTGCCTTTGAGCTCGGTACCCGAAGTCCCGTTGTAGCGGTTGCGGATGAGTGTGACAATCATGCCAAACACAAGCTCAGCAACAGCGTTGGCATTTTGGCCAGGAGTGTTCATAACGCACACACCATGCTTAGTAGCCTCCTCGAGGTCGATGTTGTCGTAACCTGCACCGGCGCGAACAACCACCTTGAGCTGTGGAGCTGCGTCAAACACTTCTTTATCAACCTTGTCGCTGCGCACGATAAGTCCAGCGCAGTCTTTTATTGCGTTGATCATGTCTTGCTTAGTGCCTTTCTCAACAAGCACGAGCTCATGACCGCCTTGTTCAACAACTTCGCGGATGCCAGTAACGGCAGCTGCGGCAAAAGGTTTCTCGGTAGCAACTAAAATCTTCATTATGTTTTAGGACTTTTGATTAAAGTGTGTTGTGGCTTGTCGCCACATAACCCACTATTTATTAATGTTTGTATTAATGATTGTTCTCAAATTCCTTCATTGCGTCAACAAGAACCTTAACGCTCTCGAGAGGAAGTGCATTATAGAGTGATGCACGGAAACCACCTACACTACGGTGGCCCTTGATTCCAACGATGCCCTTGCTGGTTGCAAACTCGAGGAAGTCTTTCTCAAGCTCTTTGTATTCGGGCTTCATCACGAAGCACACATTCATGAGTGAACGGCTGTCTTCGTGAGTAGTGCCCACAAACATGCGGCTTGAATCGATAGCGTCATAGAGGCATGCACCTTTTTCCTCGTTGATGCGCTGCATCTCTTTCACGCCACCCAAATCTTTGAGCCAACGAAGAGTTTGCAAAGCGGTGAAGATAGGAAGTACGGGAGGTGTGTTGAACATCGAGCCCTTGTCGATGTGAGTCTGATAGTTGAGCATGGTAGGAATTGCGCGGTCAACCTTGCCTAAGATATCCTTCTTTATGATGACAAAAGTCACACCTGCAGGTGCGAGGTTCTTTTGTGCTCCACCATAGATGAGAGCATACTTCGATACGTCAACAGGGCGAGAGAAGATGTCGCTCGACATGTCGGCTACCAGAGGCACGTTAACATCGAGATCTTCACGCAGCTCGGTGCCATAGATGGTGTTATTGGTAGTGATATGAAGATAATCGGCATCGGCAGGAACAGTAAAGTTCTTGGGGTAGTAAATGTAGTTGTCTTCCTTTGATGAAGCCACTACTTCAACCTCGCCAAAGAGCTTTGCTTCTTTTATGGCCTTGTTGGCCCATGTGCCTGAGTCAACATAGGCTGCCTTAGTCTTGAGCAGATTGTAAGGAACCATGCAGAATTGAGTGCTGGCGCCGCCACCCACGAACAAAACTTCATATCCCTCGGGGATATCGAGCAATTCCTTGAAGAGGGCTTGTGCCTCGTCCATTACAGCTTGAAACTCCTTGCTGCGGTGAGAAATCTCAAGAACCGATAAGCCTGTACCGGCAAAATCACGAATGCCCTCAATAGTATTATCAATAGCATACTGACTTAAAATTGATGGGCCTGCATAGAAATTGTGCTTCTTCATAAAATGTAGTTTGTTTAAAAAATAATGGTAATAAAAAATCTTTTCGCAAAAGTACCTATTTTTATTGACTAAACAACAATAAAAGTCAAAAAGAAATTATGTTATAAAACATAATCATTTTATTTCACAAATAGCGGTTTTTATCATTTTTGAGTGAATTTTCTTCAAATATCTACCTTTTTATTAGCTATTTATGGTGGATGTTAATTAAATGATAATTTAAAACTAAATTTTGTTAGACGTTTAAATAAAATAAAGAGCTGTGAAAAATGGATAAAAGTCAAATTTATGCTAAAAAACATATTTTTTGCGCTGCGCTGTTCCACTTTTTTACTATAAATTTGTGCTGTTCTTTTGAAATAAGAATATAACTAAATAGTAATTTTTTTAAATTAATTTTCTAAATCATTTCGATCATGAACGTAGAAAAAATCATGGCCCACCTGGAGGCTAAACACCCAGGGGAATCAGAGTATCTGCAAGCAGTTCGCGAGGTTCTCGAATCAGTAGAAGAGGTTTACAACCAACATCCCGAGTTTGAGAAGGCTAAGATCATCGAGCGCATTGTTGAGCCCGAGCGCATCTTCACTTTCCGTGTTAACTGGATTGACGACAAGGGTGAGGTTCAAACAAACCTTGGCTATCGCGTTCAGTTCAATAGCGCCATTGGCCCTTACAAGGGTGGTTTGCGCTTCCACAAGGCAGTTACTCCCTCAATGTTGAAGTTCCTCGGTTTCGAGCAGACATTCAAGAACGCTCTTACTACTCTACCTATGGGTGGCGGCAAGGGTGGATCTGACTTCGATCCCGTTGGAAAGAGTGACGCTGAAATCATGCGTTTCTGCCAGGCATTCATGCTTGAGCTCCGTCACTGCATTGGTCCCGATCAGGATGTTCCCGCTGGCGATGTAGGCGTTGGTGGCCGTGAGATTGGTTATCTCAATGGTATGTATCAAAAACTGTCTCGTCAGTATCACACTGGCGTTCTCACTGGTAAGGGTGAGACTTGGGGTGGTTCTATCCTCCGTCCCGAGGCAACTGGTTTTGGCGCTCTTTACTTCACTGAGCACCTTCTCCACAAGGCAGGCAAGGACATCAAGGGCTTGAAGGTTGCTCTCTCGGGCTTCGGTAATGTAGCTTGGGGTGCTGCTATCAAGGCTACTGAGCTTGGCGCTAAGGTTGTTGCAATTTCTGGCCCCGACGGCGTTTGCGAGATTGCTGATGGCATAACTAAGGAGATGATCGACTATATGCTCGTTATGCGTGCTTCTAACCGCAATAAAGTACAGGATATGGCCGACAAGTTCCCCGAGAAGGCTAAGTTCACTGCAGGCAAGAAGGCTTGGAGTGTACCTTGCGACATCGCTCTTCCATGCGCATTCCAGAATGAGCTCAGCGAGGACGACGCTAAGGAATTGAAGGCTAACGGCTGCTGGTGCTGCTGCGAGGTTTCTAACATGGGCTGCCAGCCTGGCGCTATCCACTTCTTCCAGAACAATGGTGTTCTCTTCGCTCCTGGCAAGGCAGTTAACGCTGGTGGCGTAGCTACCTCTGGTCTCGAGATGACTCAGAACGCTGCTCACCTGAGCTGGTCGGCTAAGGAAGTTGATGAGAAGCTTCACTGGATCATGGAGAACATCCACGAGCAGTGCGTGAAGTTCGGTACAAAGGAAGATGGCACTATTGACTATGTTAAGGGTGCTAACATCGCTGGCTTCATGAAGGTTGCTCAGGCTATGCTCGAGCAGGGCGTTATCTAATCCCAATATCAGCAAATGATATAACAATAGATAATATTTATATATATGTGTGTCCGCCGCTTGTGTTTCAAGTGGCGGACACTTGCATAATTAACTGATTTGTATTAATTTTGTGGCTGGAAAGTTCAACATTTAAATACATATTATTATGAAGAAAATTTTGATTTTTACTCTGGTGGCTTTTGCGGCAACAATGACAATGTCGGCGCAGAAGGGCGACTTCTCGGTAGGTGGCCAGTTTAATTATGCGTCCAAGAACTCTATGGTTGGACTTGGGGTCAATCTAGAGTATGAGTTCATCGACAATTTCCGTATTGAGCCAGAGTTTATCTATTATTTTGAGAACGAGGGTATAAGTGCGATTAATGCCAATCTTAATCTCCATTATCTGATAAAGACTGGTAGCAACTTTGTGCTTTATCCCATGGCTGGTTTCTCCTATGCTAGATTTGATGATAGTGAAGATCGATTTGGCGCAAACATTGGTTTTGGCGCAGAGTATCGCATTACCAACAATTTCAGGTTCTATACCGAAGAGCGAATCCAGGTTCTCAAGGACTGGAACCAGAGTGTGACCTCTCTTGGTGTGAGATACAAGTTTTAAAATTTGATACACACAGATAAAAAACAATGAGCCGCGACATCATCGCGGCTCATTGTTTTTTCATAGGAGAGTATTGACGGTCAACGGGAAAATTAGAAGTTTATTCCGTCTTTCTCCTTTGTCACGTTCCTGAAGTGCAGCTTTCCTTCCTCATATTCCTTGGTTGCAATCAGTGTGGATTTTGGGAGCTTCTCGTAGTATTTAGAGATCTCGATTTGCTCACGGTTCTCTGAGATTTCCTCGAGGTTGTCGGTTTTCTCGGTGAACTCCTGCAATTTTTTCTCTAGGTCGTTCTTCATGTCGGCCGAGATTTGGTTGGCGCGTTTGCCAATGATTGCTACAGTCTCATAGATATTACCTGTTTGTTCTGCCAGGTCAATGAGGTCATGTACTGTTGTGTTTTGTGGAGCGTTTGATTTCTTGTAATCGATAGCCATTGTAGTTTGTATTGTCTAATTATATAGTGTATGTTTATTATTTTCGGTTCAAATATTTGTCGGCAATCTTAAAGATATTGTCGGCTTCTTTGCGGTTCTCGCTGTTGGGATAATCGTTGATAAAAGCATAATACTCATCAACAACAGTCCTGTATCGTTCCTCTTTCTTCTCGTCAACACTCATTTGGGCTTCCTTGAAGCGTGACTTGAGGACGAGCATCTCAAGTTGCTCTTTATACTTGCTGTAGGGGTAGGCCTTGATGGCATTCTTGGCAGTAATAACAGCACTTTCGTAGTTGTTTCCTAGATAGCTGCCCAGATTGTTGTAGAGCTGAGCATTTTCAAGCTCCTTGAGCACAAGCTTGTCCTGTAACTCAAAAATGGCATTTTGTGCTATTGCCACTTTATCGCTTTTGGGGAAGTACTCAAGAAATGCTTGCAGCTCTTCAATTGCTCTAAGAGTCTCACTTTGGTCGAGCTGAGGTTCGGGAGAGTCGAGGTAATAGCCATAACCGGCATAGAACCTTGCTAGCTCGGCATATCTCCCCTTGGGGTAGATTGAGTAATACTGCTTGAAATATGAGCCGGAATTAAGGTAATCTTGATTCTCATAGTAGCTCAATCCCAGTAAGTAAAGGCACTCTTCACCTTTTTCAGTGCCTTTGAATATTGGCACTAGGTCCGAGAGGATAGTATAGGCCTGAGTGTACTTCTTGTTCTCAAAGGCCTTCTTGGCATACTCATACTTGAGATTGTAGTCGCCACTCTTAAGGACTTTGTTATACTCTCCACATGAAGTGAGCACAACAACAAGCGACAATATTATCAATAAACGACGTGTCATTTCAGTATTTACAATATTAGCGTGCAAAGTTACATATAATTCATCACATGGCAAGCCATTTTAATGTTTTTTTGGTTTTTGACATTAACTGTTATGTCAAAGTTGACGGTTCGTGTTAAAATAGCTGTCATAATTCAGCCCTATTGACTTGTTGTGGTCAATAGGGCTGACGTATATTTGTTCAAATAAAGTTTATTGCAGCTTTGGCAAGTTCTCGATGGCAGTCTCATTGCCGAGAGCGGCCGATTTGGCAATCCATTCTTTGGCTTTTTTCAAATCTTTCTTGATGCCGTAGCCGCCATAGTAGTAACATACACCTATCAAATACATGGCGTCGCTGTCGCCTTGCTTTGCTGCTTTCTCAAACCATTTGATGGCTTTCTTGTAGTCTTGCTTGCAACCATAGGCGTTCTTGTACATCTCTCCGAGAGCCACCTGCGAATCGACATATCCTTTCTTTGCGGCTTTCTCATAGAGCTTAAAAGCCATGGTGAGGCTCTTGTCAACACCTTTTCCCTCAGCATAGCATACTGCCAGGTTGTGAGTTGCGCGTAGGTCACCTTTCTTTTGAGCAGCCTCGAAATACTCTACGGCTTCTTCGTAGTTGCCCTCTTCATAGCACTTGTTGCCTTCTCTTATCAGGTCTTCAATAGCCTCTTTCTTCAGGTCGCGCTTCTTGCGAGCTTGTGCTTCTGGGGCAAACACCATTGCAACCAAGGCAAATAGTGTTATGATGCTTAATAATTTTTTTGAATTCTTCATAATAGTATTGTTATTAGGAGTTAATAAAAATGCTTATTCTTCGGTTTCACCCCTCAGTTTTGCCTGATGCTTGCGCTCAATCTCGTCAAGGATTATCTTGCGCATGCGCAGGTGTCCAGGAGTGATTTCGACATATTCATCAGCCTTGATGTACTCCAAAGCCTCTTCTAGGCTGAATACAATGGGTGGAATAATGCGCATTTTGTCGTCAGCACCACTGGCACGCATATTGGTTAGTTTCTTGTTCTTAGTGACATTAACAACAAGGTCTTTTTCTTTAGTGTGTTCTCCAACGACCTGGCCCGCATATACTTCCTCTTGTGGGAATATGAAAAATCTGCCACGATCTTGAAGTTTGTCAATGCTGTAGGCAAATGCTGTGCCACCTTCCATGGCGATAATGGAGCCATTTACACGACGCACAATTTCGCCCTTCCAGGGTTCATAGCACGAGAACCTATGTGCCATAATTGCCTCGCCGGCACTTGCAGTGAGCACATTGGTGCGCAGACCTATTATACCGCGTGACGGAATCTTGAACTCCATGTGAATGCGATCGTTTTGAGTCTCCATCATGGTCATCTCGCCCTTGCGGCGGGTAACCATGTCAATCATCTTGCTTGAATATTCCTCGGGAACATTGATGGTCAAAGTTTCGATGGGTTCGCATTTCACGCCGTCAATCTCCTTGATGATGACTTGTGGTTGACCCACTTGCAACTCATAACCCTCACGTCTCATTTCCTCGATGAGCACGCTCAGGTGGAGAACTCCACGCCCAAATACTATCCATGAGTCATCGTCCTCACTTTTCTCTACCCTGAGAGCGAGGTTCTTATCGAGCTCATGCATTAGACGGTCGTGTATGTGCCGTGAGGTAACATATTTTCCTTCCTTGCCAAAAAATGGCGAGTCATTGATGGTAAAGAGCATTGACATGGTGGGCTCGTCGATGGCGATGCGGGGTAGGGGATCGGGATTTTCAAGACAGGTGACTGTGTCGCCAATCTCAAAGCCGTCAAGCCCTATAATAGCACATATGTCGCCACACTGCACGCTGTCAACGTGCTTTTGTCCCATTCCCTCAAACACTCGCAGTTCCTTGATGCGCTGTCGTGCAACGGTGCCGTCTTTCTTGCACAGCCCCACGTCCATGCCGTCGCGTAGTTCGCCACGATGAACGCGTCCCACTGCAATACGTCCCACGTAGGTGTTATAATCGAGCGAAGTGATGAGCATCTGTGGATCTCCTTCCACCATTTTAGGTGCTGGAATATGATCAATAATTGCGTCAAGAACAGCAGTGATATTGTCGGTGGGAGTTCGCCAGTCATTGCTCATCCATCCGTTCTTGGCGCTGCCAAAGATGGTTGGAAAGTCAAGTTGGTCCTCGGTGGCCTCGAGATTGAACATCAGGTCGAAGACTGCCTCTTGGACTTCGTCGGGGCGGCAGTTAGGCTTGTCAACCTTGTTAATGACAACAATGGGCTTGAGACCTATTTGAATTGCCTTCTGCAACACGAAGCGGGTTTGTGGCATAGGTCCCTCAAAGGCATCAACGAGCAGCAGACATCCGTCAGCCATGTTTAGCACTCGCTCCACCTCACCACCAAAATCGCTGTGACCCGGGGTATCAATGATGTTGATTTTATAATCTTTATAGTTGATTGATACGTTTTTTGACAGGATTGTGATGCCGCGTTCACGCTCAAGATCGTTGCTGTCGAGGATTTGCGTCCCTACCACTTGGTTATCGCGGAAAAGGTTGCCAGCAGCGAGCATCTTGTCGACAAGTGTGGTCTTGCCGTGGTCCACATGAGCAATTATAGCGACGTTTCTAATATTTTGCATAGTTTATTTTCTTTTCAAACTGCAAAGTTAGGTATTTCTTGCCAATAATTCACCTTAATAAGTAATAAAAATGCTTACCAAGCAATAGGTTGCTTGCCGTGATTACGCAGATAATCATTTGCAAGTGAGAAATGATGATTACCAAAGAATCCGCGATAAGCGCTCAAGGGCGATGGGTGAGGCGAGGTTAACACTAAATGGCGAGTACGGTCAATGAACGATCCTTTTCTTATTGCGTAGCTGCCCCACAGGATGAACACAAGGTTTTCACGATGCTTGGCGAGATGAGCTATCACTTCGTCGGTGAAAAGTTCCCAACCGCGGTTTTGGTGAGAGCCTGCACGATGTGCCTGAACGGTAAGCGTGGCGTTGAGCAACAGTACACCCTGTTGTGCCCAGCGGGTGAGGTCGCCACTGGTTGGGATTGGGGCTCCTGTGTCGTCATGCACTTCCTTGAAGATGTTTTGAAGTGATGGAGGAAAAGGTATGCCATCGTTTACCGAGAAACACAATCCATTGGCTTGGCCCACATCATGATATGGGTCTTGTCCAAGAATTACTACTTTAACATCGTTGAAAGGGGTTGCATCAAATGCCGCAAAAATCTGCCTCCCAGGAGGGAACACTTGACCTCGACGATACTCCTCACGCACAAATTGTGTGAGTCGCACAAAATAGTCTTTTTCCCATACGTCGGCGAGCTCTTTCAGCCAGCTCTCTTCAATTCTTACTGTCATAGTGTTGATGAGTGAAAATTGATTAATGATTTTTGCAAAGATACAAATTATTCACTACTTTTGCACCGCAAAAAAGGAGAAATTAGAATCATATAAATTTTTAATGAGATTTCTAATCTATCATTAAGGACCCATAGTTCAATGGATAGAATAAAGGATTCCGGTTCCTTCGATTGGGGTTCGACTCCCCATGGGTCTACGAGATTTGTTGCCAACAACTTGTTTTCTAAGTTGTTGGTTCTCTTTTTATGCGCCCAAAAAACAGTCGCAGAATTGACGAGCATTGATTTTTTATGATAATAGTTAAAAGCAAATAATATTTAGTTTGAAATAAAAGAGAAAATCTCATTGCTAAAGCGAAAAATAGAACTAATTTTGCATAATTAAGAAAAAACCGAAACGCTTTAAAGGGAGTAGGTGTCACGATATTAAGTCTCTATTAATATGAAAACCAAATTATTGTCATTGATGACGGCTATTTCAGTTGTTTTAATGTTTACTGGATGCGAGAAAGGTCCGTGCGGAGACCCTTCAAAAGATGCAAGAGCTTCGATAGAAGAGTCTATTAGCATTATGAATAATGTTGATGATTTTGATGAAGCACGAGAAGCCCAGACCGATCTGCTTGAGATAAAGAACAAATATGAGAATTATTATAAATCAAAAGGTGAGGAGGAGTTGCAAAAATTCAATGAGGAACTTGAGAAACTTGATAATGATCCCGAGATTTCAAAAAGAAGAGAAGAGGCCGAAGCTAAAATGAATAGTATTTTCGGCGATGATATCAAGAAGATGTTTAAAGACGCTCTTGATAAAAAAGGAATGCGAATAAAGGATCTCAAAAAGAAAAAATAGAGTATAGTTTTCAACAGTTCATTAGCATTTCAATCTTACGATATATGTGAGGTTGAAATGCTTATTTCTTTTCCTGTAAACCACTAAAAATGGTAGTTTTTCGTTTTTTTTCAAAAAAAGTGGCAAAAATATTTGGTTTATAAAATAAACTAGTTTATCTTTGCAATGTATTTATAAAAACAACTGATTATATCACGGTAAGATTTTTAATACAGGTGTTGATAAAATGGAAAAAACATTTAAAAAGCATGAGACATTATTTTGTATACTATTAATAGTGGTATACATAGTAGTTAATTCCTATTGCATACAAAATTATGGAATAGCAGATTATAGAACTTCTGTTATTCTTACAATAATGTCAATACTATTGATAATACTGATGTTCTTATTAAAAAGAATAGAGTATTATGGTCTTACTAAGGCAAAAGATCCTAAAAAATATCTTTATTTTATTCCCTTAGTGATTATCTTTTCTGTTAATTTATGGAATGGTATAAACACCAATCATACAAAGAATGAAATAGTGTTCCATATATTAACAATGATCAATGTTGGTTTTCTTGAGGAGATAATCTTTAGAGGTTTTTTGTTTAAAATGATGGCTAAAGATAATCTTAAAACAGCCATTATTGTAAGTTCCATCACATTTGGCATAGGTCATATAGTTAATTTGCTGAATGGAGCGGAAGTATTCTCCACATTAATGCAAATATGTTATGCTATTGCCATTGGTTACTTATTTGTTACTATCTTCTATAAAAGCAAGTCTCTGATACCATGTATACTTGCTCATATATTTATTAATGCTTCAAGCATATTTAAAGTAGAGACAAACAATATGCTTTATATCGTTTCTATATTCTTAGTGATTTCATGCTTAGGTTACACATTTTACATTAATAAAACCGTTAAGGATTAGTTTAAACTATTCGCGATAAAAACATTTTATTTATTCACCATTTAAGTTATGTAAGGAAAATATGGAAGACAAGAAATTGAACAATCAAGAGAGTTTAGAGTTGATTACATTAATGATCAACCAGACAAAGCGTAAACTTCACGTTGGACAGGGCAACTTGCTGCTGTGGTGGGGTTACACAAGTGCTATCGTGGGGCTCCTCGTTGGATTGTCGTTACTACTGACTAATGGCAATCCAGCATGTAACTGGCTATGGTTCCTCATTTGGATAATAGGTGGCATCGGCATGTTGGTAATCAAGCGCAAGGACAAGAACCGTATCGAGAAGGAGCCTTTTACTTATGTTGACCGTATCTCAAGCAATTTGTGGGGTACTATCGGCTGGATGTTTGTTTTAGGAACGCTGATGTCGATAGGTTTTCAATTCTTTGGCAAAGACACTTGGGTTGTTATGCTAGTGTTCGGCTTTTTGTTGGCTGGATTTGGCTCTACAATGCAAGGTTACATCATTCAAGAGAAGTCGATGGTGGCAGGCGGAGCCTTCAGCTTAGTGGTTGGAACCTTTGTGCTATGCTGCGTACTGTCGGGAGTGAAGTTGGCGGTTTATTGGGTTATTCCATTGTTCATTGTTTGCTTCATTGTCATGATGATTATACCAGGTCATGTGTTGAACGCTAAAGCCAAGAAACAATGCTAAAGGAACTTAACCCGCTATTGCACTCACAATTGCGGCTGGCCATTATGTCAATCTTGATGAACTGCGAGGAGGCAAGCTTCGTCTATATCAAGGAGCAGACACAGGCAACAGCCGGCAACCTGAGTGTTCAGCTCGACAAACTGGAGGCGGCTGGGTATATCACTGTCGAGAAAAAATTCCAGGGAAAGAAACCGCTCACTTTGTGCAGCGTGACCGATTTTGGCAAGGAAGCGTTTGAAGAATATGTTATCGCATTGAGCGACTACCTTAAAGTTGAATAGCCACTATGGTTGTTATTGTCATAATAGTCGCAATAATGGCTATGGAGTGTGTCACTTTTCTATTTTGATTATTCAATGATATTACTCCAAGCAGTTTGAAACACAACTTCATCTCAAAATAATAGACTCACCAATTGGTGAGTCTATTATTATTTGTTACAATTTGTAACGACGGTCAATTTCCTGCCAGTTGACAAGTTTCCACATTGCGGCAATGTGCTCAGGACGGCGGTTTCGGTAGTCAACGTAATAAGCGTGTTCCCAAACGTCGAAGGTCATCAGTGGTTTAAGCTCTTTAGTCACAGGATTGCCGGCATTGGGCTCTTGCAAAATGTGGAGCTTGCCGTCAACATCACTGGCAAGCCATGCCCAACCAGAACCGAAGAGGGTTACTGCTGCTGCAGTGAATTTCTCTTTAAATGCATCAAAAGAGCCAAATTGTTCGTCAATTGCCTTGGCGATTTCTCCCACGGGGCGGTTGTCGTCGTTTGGAGCCTGAAGCTGCTCAAAGTAGAGGTTGTGGTTGAGAATTTGTCCGGCGTTGTTGAAAATGCCGCCAGTTGCTTTTTTCACAATCTCCTCCAATGGCAGTTCTTCAAAACCGCTTCCAGGCAGTAAGTTGTTGAGGTTGTTCACATAGGTAGCCAGATGCTTGCCATGATGCAAAGCAATAGTCTCGGCACTAATCACTGGCTCCAGTTCATTCTCTCTAAAAGGGAGGTCGATTAATTGATACATAGTTGTAAAATATTTTAATTTCCAAGCAATATATTATAAATAATGGTAATATCAACCGAGGTGATGATGCCGTCGCCATCTTGGTCGCCATTGACAATAGCGCTGCTGTCGCCGTTAAGCAAATAGTTGTAAAGTGCTGTCACGTCAACACTTGACACAATGCCGTCACCGTTTACATCACCAGGCGTAGCGCTTACAACAGGATAATGTGCTTTTAGCGACTTTAGTTGGATAACGTGTTCACCAAAGTTACTCTTCACTGGTGTAAACTTGATTGTGTGAAGGCTCAAGGGATAGGTGAGCAGATTGTCAAGTCCGCCCATGGCATTTAGGTCAAAATTCAGGGTATATTCCTGATTGGCTTCAAAACCAGTGTTCTTTCCAAACTCAAGATAATTGAGCTTGTTCAGGACGGTGTTTCTCACATCAATTTGGACATATTGCATTGGAAGTGTGCTTGTGAATGTCAATGAGATACTATCTGGTAAGCTGTAGAAAGTGATATCTTTAGAAAGCTGTATGTAGGGAGCGCGATTGGAGCTATAGGTGAAAGACAGGTTGCCATCCTCATCGAGTATAAGATTCTTGGCTCCTGCACCTTTTAGTGCCCATCCGTCCCATGTTTGCTCAATGTATTCTTTGTTGCTAATTTCAACTGTGATGCTGTCGTTATCTATATAGTTGCCTATTATACACGACAGTGCCGTTTTGCCGTTCTTAATGCCTTTGATTTTGCCATCAATGACACTTGCGATGCTTGGGTCATCAATATCCCAAGTGAGTTTGGCTCCGTCATAATAGTATTTTTTACCATAAATCGTGGCACTCACTTCAATGGGGAATTCTCGACTGTCGACATAAATCATGGGCTTCATGGCAATAGCAGGTTGCGCCTCAAGTGTTCTTACAAGCACTGAAGCAGTCATACCATTCAAGTCAGCTGTAAGAATGCCTTCACCAACATTCCCGCCTAAGTTTAGTGTTGACCCTTCGGTAATACCCATTGATTCATCACAGGACAGGGTAAAGCCTGATACATTGTCGTCAACCACTTCACCATATTGGTTAAATCCCACAATTCGAGGGGTATATGACGAGTAGATAGGCAGGTCGGCACGGTAGTCATAGAATTGGATAGATGTAATAGTGCTGTCGGCTGGTGCCTCTGTCTCAAGCATCCATCCGCATGCTACAGAGCGAGGAGTGCCTTCGGTTGTGGTATTAATGATTTTTCCGTCTACCATCATCTCGGCCGAGCCTCCAGCATCCATGTTAACAACTTCGCTAATGTCAGGGTAGAGGTCTTTAAGAATTTGGCACATCACAGTTGTGGAGCAACCGGCGCTGGTGCCATAGTATCTGCTTGTCGATTTGTCGATGACAATCATGTAGAGCTTCTTTCCAGTTGCATCGCAGCCGTAGGCTGTGCGGCTGTAGATCATCGAGTTATAGCTCTCGTCGTTGTTGCGACCTGTGAGTTCGCCGTTGTGCATTACAGGGGCATTTCCTTCTACCATGTTCTCGATGAGTGGCGTAAACTGGTTCTCCTCATTATAGGTCCATCCATGGTTGATTGTAATGACATCTCCCTCTTCGAGAGTGGCGAGGTAGTCTTTCATCAACCCTGTGGCAGTGATGCATGCATCGTAGTCGCCCAGAGTCTGGCGGTCGGCATTCTTCACCACATGGGCTATAGTGAAATGCATATCCTGGTTTACGAGCCAACGGCTGCCTTCGTTGAAAGTGAGATAATAGTTGTCGGCATCGGCAACGCCTTTCTCGTTGTAATCCACCCAATTGGTCTCAAATTCACGAGTTCGGGTGAAGGCAGGTGTCCATAGTACTGCGGTGTGAGGCAGATTGCGGCGGTTCACCGTGTTCAATGGTGCAGCAGCAGCTAGTTTTGGCGAGGATAATGTTCCTCCGCAATTGAAGTGTCCGAAGTAAAGAGTTTTGTCTTGAGTGATGGCGCAAGCGCCAGTGCGTGAAGGACCTCCGTTCCAAGCATCGGCATTGGTCTCAGTATTGAGATACACACTGTCGTTACGGACCACAGCGCCAAATGGGTCGCCGAGTTCAAAGTCCATCGTGGGCGAACCATTGCCTGTCACGCACCAGAAGTTAGCATTGCAAGCTGCGATAGGGCGGCGTGTTTCAGTGCGATTGCGGTGATAGGCGTTTGTGAGCAGTTCTGTTCGGCCTAATGTGTTGTATCCGATAGTTGTTTCTACACGGTTGTAAGGATTAGTCATGTCGGCCTCAAGTAGATAGACGTTAAGCGGATAATCGGGAATGCGGATGATTGTGTTGTAGATACCCGGTCCCACTTGGCGGCGCATGATGGTGTCGGCGTTGTATACTGTGCCACCAATGTTTATCCCAGCCATCATCAAATTGCAGCTTAGGCTTAGTGATAATGTAATTAACAGTAATGCTTTCTTCATAATATGGTTTTTATTTATGGAGGTTTTAATAATAATTCTTGAGTTTTCACTAAATGACGTGTAAAATTACAATTTTTTTTTCAAAAAACGATTCTGTTACTTCTATTTTGAAGAAAAATGGGAAAAAAGGCCGTTTTTTACATTTTTACATATAACTTTGCAACCAAAATAAAAAGAGGTTATAATGGTTAAAAAACAAATTAATTGTATTGCTTGTGTGGTAATAGTGGCGCTAATGAGTGTTGCGTTTGCTTCATGCAGTGGAACAACAAGCAATAAGGACGCTAAGGATTCAGATAGTATTAAAAAAGCCGAGGAAGAGAAAATAATGTTTCCCGACACTATGTTTGCTTCGGTCAATGATTTAACTTATGATATTGAGATTCTCGACACTGTGACATCGGGGGAACTGAATTCTCTTGGAAATCCTTATGACTCTGTGCCCGGTAATTTCACTTTCCGTGGAGGACAACGTCGCGATGCACGAACTTTTAGCGGCAAGGTTAAGGGTGAGCCCACCAGGATTGTACAAGATTGGGTGTACAAGACATCGGCAAAGGGCAAATGGGGTGGAGGAACTGGATGGAACGGTCAACCAGTCTACGTCAAGTGGCCCAAGCAGCAGATGGATAAATTCCGTCAATCGTCGCCTGGATTGACGGCCGACTTTGGCGAGGAAGAGATTATCGTGGGCTCGCTTTGCCAGAAATTGTATTTCATAAATTTTGCCAATGGAAAAGAGAGCCGCACTCCAATCGAGGTGGGTAATCCAGTAAAAGGCTCGGTTTCGCTTGATCCTGCTTTCAATGGAAGTCTTTATGTGGGGCAAGGTGTTCCCGAGAATAGCCCATTTGGACACATGGCCATTAATCTTTACAAGCATGAGATAGGTTATATGTGGGACCGCGATCCAAAAGCAAAACGCAACTGGGGCGCTTATGATTCATCGCCAGTATGCGCGGGACAGTTCCTGTTCTGGCCAGGAGAGAATGGTACTATCTACAAATATGAGCGACTGGGTAATGGACAACTCAAGATGCATAGCGCGCTCCGTTATGTGGTCAAGGGCGATCACGGCGCAGGAGTTGAGTCGAGTATGGCAATCTACAAGAATTATGGCTATTTTGGTGATAATCATGGTGATATCTTGTGTATAAATCTAAACACCATGAAGCCGGTTTGGCATTATGACAATCATGACGATATAGATGGCTCTATTGTCATCGAAGTTGAGAATGGAGTGCCTTACCTTTTTAGTGGATGTGAGGTCGACCTTCAGTCAGGTTCAGACAAGCGCACCTATTTTGTGAAGCTTAATGGCTTGAATGGTGATAAACTGTGGGAGTGGTCATGTCCAAGTCGCCGAAGCGAGAGCGGCAAAAGTCATTTTGATGGAGGGCTCTATTGCACTCCTTTGATTGGCGACGGTAACTGCAAGGGAATGATTTTCTTCTCACTCAATCAACCAGATAATGCCAGCAATGCCGACTTCTTTGCTTTTGATAAAAATACTGGCAAACTTCTTTATCGCAAGCCATTGGAGTTTTATGCATGGTCTTCTCCAATAGGGTTCTATAACGAGAAGAATGAATTATATATAGTAATAGGCAATTCTAATGGTCACTTATATCTTATTCGTGGCAAAGATGGTGAAATTCTCTTCAACCAAGTGATGGCTAGTAACTTCGAGTCGTCTCCCATTGTTAAGGATAACATCTTTGTTGTGGGTGCTCGTGATGGAGGCATATATCGCTTCCATGTTGAATAGTTGTTGCTTATAATCTAAGAGCTAAGCGGCTATCACCATGATAGCCGCTATTTTTTTGTTCATTAAGTTTATAATTAATGGCGGACTTATAAAAATTGGTCATTTACGATTTTATTTGTACCTTTGCACCCTCAAAATGATACGTCATGTGGATTCTGTTGGCAGTCATATCATCAATTAGCCTGGGTTTCTTTGATGTATTCAAGAAACTCTCGCTCGAGCGCAACAATGTATTTGTTGTGTTACTGTTCAATGTTTTGCTTTGTGCAATATTGGTGAGTCCACTCACAGTTATGTCACTCATGGGTAAGCCTGAGTGCGCCCTCACGGCTCAGGGCCATGCACTGATAGCCCTTAAGTCGCTCATTGTCACAATCTCGTGGTTATTGGGTTTTGCCTCAATGAAATATCTGCCATTAAGTATAAGTGGCTCCATCAATGCTGCCCGTCCTATCTTGGTGCTGGTGGGCGCTATCGCCATCTTTGGCGAGAGCCCTAATGCTATACAGTGGGCTGGAATCATTCTTGGTTTTGTATCACTATTGTGGGTTGGGTTCATTGGTCGTCGAGAGAAAACCGAGAAAGGTCTGGGATTATGGATAGTATTTGGCATTCTCTCAATTGTGCTGTGGGCAGCTAGCGGACTCTACGACAAGTGGCTGTTGAGCAATAACTATACACCACTCGCCATAGAGGCATGGTATCCATTTTATCAAACCGTGATAATGACTGTGATAATAGTGATTGAACATTCTCACAAGCAAAGCATCGATCGTTTCCACTGGAACAAGAACATCATCGTGATTTCGGTGTTCATAATCATTGCCGACCTTGCCTATTTCTATAGCTTGTCTTATCCCGAGTCGTTAGTTTCGATTGCATCGATGATACGTCGAGGCAGTGCACTCGTGGCATTCTTCTATGGTGCAATTGCTCTCAAAGAGAAAAACCTGCGACTCAAAATTATCGATCAGATAATCCTCATCGCAGGTATGACTTTGATAATCATTGGCAGCCTTTAATAAATGCATAATTTATAATGCATTATTCCTAGTTATTCCCAATAACTCCTAGCCGCTCTTAAACTGGTATTTTGTCAACGCGTTTTTGATGGCGGCCGCCTTCAAATGGTGTTGAAAGGAATGTTTTCACCATTTCAATAGCTTCTTCGTTAGTGACGAAACGTCCTGGCATTGAAAGAACGTTGGCATCGTTGTGCTGTCGTGCAAGGCGTGCCAGCTCAGGCTGCCAGCACAAAGCAGAGCGAATACCTTGGTGTTTGTTGAGGGTGATATTGATACCCTCGCCACTGCCGCAAACAGCAATGCCGGGATAACACTCGCCACTCTCTACAGCAAGAGCACATGGATGTGCATAGTCGGGATAGTCGCAACTATCTTCGTTATATGTGCCAAAGTCCTTAAACTCGATGTTGTTTTCTTTCAAGTAGTTTATAACTGCTTGCTTGGTGGCATATCCGGCATGGTCGCTGCACAGAGCCACAGGGATTCCAGGTTTTAAAATGGTTGTCATATCGTTTTGTGTTGTTAGTTTGTCAAATATCTTGTCAAAGATTTCTCTAATCGCTTTTGGATTTTTAAGTATGGCTCTGAAGTCGGCAAGGCGGCGTGCATTTTCGCTCTCGGGAATCCAAAGCTTCAAGTAGCCGCCCTCGGCATATTTCTCAGCCATATGTTCCATAAAACGCTGGTAGTTCTCTTCGCGGTCCATACCTGGGTAATGCTTAAATGAGAACTGGATGGTTCGGCGCACAATTGTGTCTCCGTCTATCTGACGGTCGGCTTCGGCAACTATTCGCCCATAGATGCTTCGTGGCTCATGGTCGCTCGAAGCTCTATGGTCTTCGGCGGCTTGAGCGATTGTCTCAATCTCGTTGGCGGTAAACCATTGCAGCAGACGCTCATCTTCGCGTACAATGCGTGCGCTCTCAATGTGATGAGTTTTACGGTCAATCTCTAATCCTAGGTCATGGTAGGCAGCTGCTACAAGGAGCAAAGCACGGTCCACAGTGGGGTAGTGCTGCGCAAGTCGTTGGCTCTCATTCATAACATAATGCGCATGGTCACGGCGATGTCCGGCATCAAAGGCGTCGTAGCGTGGCACTATCTCTTTCTCAAGAAATGCAGCTATGTCGTTATATTTGTCGTTCATTTCAGTTGGTCTATTATGCGTTTGGCTGTAATATCAGCGCAGTCTTTGTCTGTGAGGATCTGTGCCATTTTTTCATAGCCATCTAACATAGCTCTGCGCTCTTCGCTATCATTGAGTAGTTGCGTAAGATGATCATCAACATTTTCTACGCTACAATAGTGCAACAGCAGTTCGGGAATGATGGGTTCGTCGGCAATTAGATTGGGTAGTGTCACATATTTGCCCTTGATAAGCATACTGTAGAACTTGTAAACGAGTTTGCTGCCGTTCATGCGGTAACATGCCACTTGTGGAGTTCCTATCAGTGCTGTTTCGAGTGTGGCAGTGCCCGAGGTAACAAGTGCTACACGGGCATGACGCACTAGTTCAAATGTTTGGTCGCGCAATACGGGTATCTTCTTGCCTTGAATTGCGAGAGAGTAGGCGTCATCGTCAATACTCGGCGCTCCTGCAATTACTGTTTGGCAGCTGTTGTGTAGCTTAGCAGCGGCAATCATGGTAGGCAAGTTGTCGCGTATCTCTTTCATGCGAGAGCCAGGCAATAGGGCAATGATAGGTTTGCTTGGATTGAGGCCGTTATCTTGACGAAAGTCGTTCTCGCTGCGCATTTGCTTTAGTGCTGTGGCAATCTCCTTCACCGTAGGATTTCCCACATACTCCACATCATAGTCATGCTTGCGGTAGAAATCGGTCTCAAAGGGCAGAATCGAGAACATACGGTCTACATATCGCTTGATGTCCTTAACTCGCCACTCTTTCCATGCCCACACCTTAGGTGATATGAAGTAAAATACAGGCATATTCTGACTCTTTGCCCACTTCGCGATCTTTAGGTTAAACGATGGGTAGTCGATAAGGACAAGAGCATCGGGGCGCTGGGCTGTCATTGCTTGTTTGGCTTTTTTCATGAAACCGAGAATACTGCCCAAGTGTTTGAACACCTCGATGAAGCCCATGAACGCCATATCGCGGTAGTGGATGAGAGGCTTGTGGCCGGCACTGCGTGCCATGAGGTCACCGCCCAGAAAGTCAATTAGTGCTTCCTGATCATGCTCCTTGAGAGCATCGATTAGTGCGCTGCCATGTATATCACCCGACGCTTCGCCAGCTATGATAAAATATCGCATTGTTTCTTTTTCGTTTTTCAACTTACAAAGTTATATAAAAAATGCTTATTATGAAAATAATTTTGTTTATGTACATTCTTGTTTGTAATTACACAACCACTTACTTTAAATGACGTATGAAGTCAATAGGCTGAATTGCCGTTAACTCACATTATTTGTTAAAACTTTACTTTGGATTTTGTGGTTAGTTGCAGATGTAGTAATTTTGTATGTTGAATTCATAAATTATGGACTACAGAGTAGTAGCTACAAATAACGATACTAAGGCTCGTGCTGGTGTTATTACCACTGATCACGGCGAGATAATGACTCCCATATTCATGCCTGTGGGCACTGTGGGTAGTGTAAAGGCGGTTCACATGAGTGAGCTCAAGGATGATATCAAGGCTCAGATAATTCTGGGCAATACTTATCATCTGTATCTGCGTCCTGGTATGGACATTATTGAGAAAGCGGGGGGATTGCACAAGTTCAATAGCTGGAATCGCCCAATTTTAACCGACAGCGGAGGCTTCCAAGTGTTTTCGCTTAGTGAAAACCGCAAGCTTAAGGAGGAGGGAGTGACCTTTCGCAGTCACATAGACGGCTCTAAACATCTGTTCACTCCCGAGAAAGTGGTTGATATACAGCGAAGCATTGGCAGCGATATCATGATGGCACTCGACGAGTGTCCTCCAGGCACTAGCGACTACCGTTACAGCGAGAAGTCGCTGCGACTCACCCAGCACTGGTTGGAACGCGGTTGGAAACATTTCAAAGAGACACAGCCGCGTTATGGTCACAGCCAGGCGTTTTTCCCCATTGTGCAAGGCTGCACCTACGAGGACTTGCGACGCGATGCAGCAAAGCACGTTGCCGACCTCGGCGCCGAGGGCAACGCTATTGGTGGACTTGCCGTTGGTGAACCGGTAGAGGTGATGTATGACATGATTGAGATTGTGAACGAGATATTGCCCGAAGACCGTCCTCGCTACTTGATGGGTGTGGGCACACCGGCCAATATGCTAGAAGCGATAGATCGAGGTGTGGATATGATGGACTGTGTGATGCCCACCCGCAATGGCCGCAACGGTATGCTCTTTACTCAACATGGCATCATGAACATGCGTAACAAGAAGTGGGCCGATGACTTCTCCCCGTTACAGGAAGACGGGGCATCAGTAGTCGACCATGTTTACAGCAAGGCTTATGTTCGCCACCTCTTTATAGCAAACGAACTGTTAGCGATGCAGATTGCAAGCATCCATAACTTAGCGTTCTATCTCTGGCTCATGGGCGAGGCTCGAAAGCACATAATTGACGGCGATTTCAAGAGCTGGAAAACAACAATGGTTGAAAAAGTTACACGTCGACTATAAGAACAATGGCAATATCTAGAAGGTTCAAAAAAGGGTCTGACACCTTGCTGCAGAACTCCGACAAGCAGTGGGAATTAATAAGCGAGAACACACCAACTGTGCGTTCCGAATATGATTTCACTCAAATGGAGGTCCCTAAGATTCCTGTCGAGAACCTTCAAGAACAAGCAACTCTTAATACCGCACCACTCGAGGAAATTCCAGAGCCCCCTCAACTCGAAGAAAAGGTTAAGAAAGAGAAAAAAGGCGGACCATGGATCAAGCATTTCGACCGATACATCATCAAGAAATTCCTTGGAACTTTTTTCTTTGCCATCTTGCTGCTGCTGGCGATTGTGGTGATGTTTGATATCAACGAGAAGCTTGATGCAATGCTCACGGCACCTCTCAAGGAGACCGTGTTCAAGTATTTCATGAACTTCTTGCCCTATTTCGCCAATCAGTTTGCCCCGCTATTTGTGTTTATTTCGGTGATTTTCTTCACATCTAAACTAGCTGACCACAGCGAGATAATAGCAATGCTCTCTAGTGGAATCAGTTTTAAGAGGTTGATGGTGCCATATCTGGTGAGTGCGACTATTATCGCTGTTTTCACCCTTATCTTAGCCCTTTATGTGATACCTCCAGCCAATGTCAAGAGAATTGAATACACCAATCAGTGGGTGAAGAACAAACGAGTGGACTTTGGCGATAACATCCAGTTGCAAGTGCGTCCGGGCGTTATGGCCTATCTATCACGTTATGATAACACTACCAAACGTGGATTCCGCTTCACTATGGAGCAGTTCAGCAACAACACTCTTGTGTCGCGCATCACAGCCCAGGATGTAAGATATGACACATTGGGACGATGGAAACTAAATGATTATGGCATAAGGCAGTTTGATGGGCTCAAGGAGACTTATACTAAGGGAAAAACGCTCGACACTACTCTGAACATCGAGCCGCGCGACTTCCTCATTGCAAAGAATGATCAGGAGATGCTCACTTCGCCACAACTTCGGGATTATATCAACAAGCAGAAGGCTAGAGGAGTCGCCAACTTGCAGCAGTTTGAGCTTGAATATGAGAAACGCTTTGCCATGACTGCCGCAGCTTTTATCCTCACGGTGATAGGTTTGTCACTCTCGTCACGCAAAGTGAGGGGAGGTATGGGACTCAATATAGGTATAGGACTCTTGCTGAGCTTCTCCTATATCCTCTTTATGACAGTGACGCAAACCTTTGCCATCAGTGGATATACCTCGCCGCGCCTGGCAATGTGGATTCCTAATATTATATACACCATAATAGCAGTTTTCCTTTATCACCGCGCTGCGCAATAAAGGAACAATGGTATAGAAGTTTTTTGATTAAAGGAAATTATAATGCTATGGCTGCCTCTAAGGCGAGTTTCATCATTGTGCGGAACGATGTCTGACGTTCTTCAGCGCTCATTGCGGTGAAATCTACTAATGAGTCGCTGATAGTGAGCAGGCATGCAGCTCCTTTTCCCATAACACTAGCATTGTGGAAAAGAGCAAAACTTTCCATTTCCACGCAGTCTACACCAGTTCTCTCACGTATGTTTTGCCATGCTTCGCTTTTGGGGCCTCCATAAAACACATCACTAGAATACACTTTGCATGGAGTGCAGTCAATGTTCAGCTTTTTGGCTTTGGCAAGAATGATATCGTTGATGTGTTTGCTTGGGAAAAGATCGTGGCTGTTTTCCTGGTTGTGAACCATTGCGTAAGATGATTGGCTATAGGCCGAGCTGGCAAGCACCACATCGCCCACCTTGAGGTTTCGATTGTAGCTTCCTGCTGAACCAATGCGGATGATATTCTCAACACCATAAAACTGGAATAACTCATAACTGTAAATGCCAATGCTTGGCATTCCCATTCCGCTAGCCATTACCGATACAGGCATTCCTTTATAGGTGCCGGTGAAACCAAGAACATTTCTTACCGTTGTCACGAGTTCGGGGTTGTCAAGGAAGTTCTCGGCAATGTATTTTGCACGCAGTGGGTCGCCAGGCATTAATATGGTCTTGGCGAACGCCCCTTCAGGGGCATTGATGTGAGGGGTAGCCATAATTTTAAGTGTTAAATGTTAAGTGTATAGTTTTAAGTTCCAATATCGATTCTCAATTACGATCACATCTCGTGAAACGCAAGAAGCAAGGGGTTACTTTTTATGCTGCTTGGCGTCATATTGGCGGAATACGCGATAAGCGTTTTCCACTTGGCGAACATAATTTACGGTCTCGGTTCCTCGGCAATATCCATAGCTGCACACAGGGTCGTTGTAGAATTCAGGCCTCATTTTCCACAAGACAGCTTCTTCTACATTGGAATACCACACTTGCGGTTTCTTTCCATATTTCTGTGCAAGTCTCATAGCGTCGGTCACGTGCCCCATGCCGGCGTTATAAGCGCCCAATTGGAATCTCAAACGTTCTGCTCTGTTGCCAATATAGCTTTGCAAGAATTTGTCGCTTTTAGAAAGAATGAGGCTAGCGATATAGACGCTCTTCTCGGGGTCGGCAAGATCTTCTTCGGTGAATCCATAGCCAGCAGCGGTCTTTGGCATAATTTGCATTAATCCTCTTGCTCCTGCCCACGACACAGCCGAAGGGTTAAAGTTTGACTCAACATAGGCTACAGCCGCTAGTACAGTCCATTCGACTCCAGCAGTAGCGGCATATTTTTTAAACAGACGATCGTAGGCCGAAATGTCGCCAGTGCCACGTTTGTATAGCTTGGCATAGTCGATGGTGCCTGATTGCTTCTTAGCCTGTTCGATAATTGTGGAAACTGAATCACTGAGGGCTCGCATCGAATCGAGGTGATGCTTGTTCATCTCAAAATATCTCTGCCTGATTTGTCGAGCGCTGGCAATAGTTTGATTGTTCTTTGCCCAAGTGTTGATGGTGTCGGCAAGCCATTTCCAGTCTTTTCCCACTGCCCACGATGCGCGTTGAGGGAATCCAACTTTAAGGCTTATGTTGATACTGTCGTTATAGGTCTTGTTGATTTGAGCTATATCGCTGTCGGCAATTGTTAATGGTAGGCGATGTGATGCCACCATGCTGATAAGATCTTCACTTAGCAGTGAGTCATTGTCGATAGCATGAATCTTGATACCTCCACCTATTTCGCTGTCGAGGTTTCGCAGTCGAGCTTCGTAGCTGGACCCATGTATCACATACACATCTTTACCTATGAGTTGTATCACATTGGTGATGGAGTCCTTTGACAAGGGTTGAACAAGGACTTGATAAGTGACATTTTGTTCGCCGCAGTGAATCACGTGCTGCTTATATTCGGCTGTAATAGGAATCTCATAGGCCGCAACGTGAACCTTGTTGTTCTCGACAAAACTGATGAGCTCCTTCATGCTGGTTGCAATATGAAACTTTACTTTCATATTGTTTTGACGGGCAAAACGACAAATGCGCTCATAATCATAGCCCAATGTGTCGCCTTTGAGCGTGAAGAAACTGGCAGGGCTATAGATTGTGCCAACCACCAGCGTGTCGGGGAATTCGTGCTTCACCTTGATAGTGGGAAGCGACGCAGTGCGATCCTCCTTGTCTTGTCCGTCCTTTTTGCTCGAGCATGAAACTAGTAACGCTGTAAGCAGGATGAGAGATATAAGTGCTTTTATCAGTTTCATTGGAGTAAATAATGTGTTTCCACTATTGATATAACTGATAACAATAGGTTTTTATTGTATTGAAGACACCACTTCGAGAAGGATAACGGCAGCTGGTACAGCAAAGAGCAGACTGTCGATACGGTCTAGGATTCCTCCATGCCCGGGAATGAGGTTGCCCGAATCCTTAACGCCTGCTGTGCGCTTTAGCAACGACTCAAAGAGGTCGCCAATAGTGCCGGCTATCACCACAATCAATCCCAAGGCTATCCATGAATCCAAGCCTATTTCCAAGGGATTTAGCAAGTGACCCACCATTTCAACTTGGGAAATTACGATTGCGGCAGCAACTACAGCGGCAGCTCCACCCACAACACCTTCCCAAGATTTCTTGGGGCTGATACGCTCAAAGAGACGGTGTTTGCCTATTGCACATCCCACTAGAAATGCCCCTGTGTCGTAAAGCCACAAGAAAATGAATAGGCAAAGAACAAGCATTGGGGAGAATTCGCTGGCAAGCGTGTTAAGAAGAGCCAGCGGTAATGCAACATAAATCAAAGCGCTAAGCGATTGTCGCACATCGGCTATGGCATCGCGTTCAGGCATGTAAAGTTGCATGGTGAGTCTTATTAACATGTATATAGGAACGGGCAACAGGAACAATCCATACCTTGTCTGTGAATTATAATACAGGAAAAGAGAAAAGAACATACACACACCTCCTGCGGCATCTACTATCATGGAGGATTTTGGTAATGGTTTGCCATCGTGATTGAAGAGCCTTGAAGCTTCAAGCATTCCAAAGATTACAAAGCAAGCAAACAGAATAAGGAACATTATCTTGCTGGTGTCCCAAAGAAGCAGCGAGGCTACTATCAGTGCCACATATATGCCTCCGTAGAGTGCGCGTGTTGCAATATTCATTTTTAAGTATCTTTGTGTGATGTTAAAAAAATACGTGCAAATTTACAATTTTTTTGGGAATAATGTATCATATACATTAATAAATCACTATCTTTGTGCTTACTATTTTTCAAATATAGAAGGATTGTTTATGTATGAACCACTAGCTGAGCGCATGAGGCCCAAATCGCTCGATGATTACATAGGGCAAAAACACCTGGTGGGTGAAGGGGCTGTAATACGCCGAATGATTGAGAGTGGAAACATCTCTTCGTTCATCTTGTGGGGACCACCAGGTGTGGGTAAAACTACCTTGGCGCGAATCATTGCCGAGCAGACTCAAGTTCCCTTCTACACCCTTAGTGCCGTGACTAGTGGTGTGAAAGAGGTGCGCGAGGTACTCGACCGCTGCCGTGCCGATGCTGGCAGCATCTTTACCAAGGGACGGCCAGTTCTGTTCATCGACGAGATTCATCGTTTCAACAAGTCGCAGCAGGACTCGTTGCTCGGTGCTGTGGAGAATGGAACGGTGACGCTCATTGGTGCAACAACCGAGAACCCTTCGTTTGAGGTGATTCGTCCGCTGCTCTCACGTGCCCAAGTCTATGTGCTTGAGCCGCTCACCAATGATGACCTGTTGCAGCTTCTTGAGCGTGCTATCAAAACCGACCGAATCTTTAAGGATCGTGAGGTTAGGGTAGAGGAAACAGAAGCGATGTTGCGCTATAGCGGTGGTGATGCACGCAAGCTGCTAAACATTCTCGATTTGATATACCAGTCGCTTGATGTACACGAGGCTTTTGTCATCAACGACAAGATTGTCACCGATCGTTTGCAGCAGAATCCACTCGCCTTTGATAAGAACGGCGAAATGCACTACGACATTATCTCGGCTTTCATTAAGTCGATACGGGGCAGCGACCCAGATGCTGCTGTTTATTGGCTGGCACGTCTTATCGCAGGCGGCGAAGATCCTAAGTTTATCGCACGTCGTTTGTGTATCCTCGCAGCCGAAGATATCGGACTAGCTAATCCTAACGCTCTGTTGCTTGCTAATGCCACTTTTGACATTATAAACAAGATTGGCTGGCCCGAGGGGCGCATACCGCTGAGTGAGTGTGCTATATACCTTGCAACCAGCGAAAAGAGCAACAGCGCTTATCTCGCTATCGATGATGCGCTGCAACTTGTGGAGCAGACTGGGAACCTGCCCGTGCCACTACACTTGCGCAACGCCCCCACCAAGCTGATGAAAGATCTTGGCTACGGTGCCGATTACAAATATGCCCACGACTTCCCGGGACACTTTGTAAACCAGGATTACCTTCCCGAGGGACTTAAAGGCACAAAAATTTGGAATCCTCAGCCTCACACAACTTCCGAAGCAAAAATCAAAGAACGTCAAGAGCGGCGCTGGGGTAAAGATTAATAATAAAAATAAGGGGACAGGCCACTTTAGCCTGTCCCCTTGTAATTAACCAATTAACTATTACTTAAAGTAAATGTCGATGTAGTCTACACACTCGTCCACTGGATTTCGCATTTCTTGCATTCGCCAGTACTTGCGGTTGCCAGTTGCTTCAAAGTGGAAGGTGCCTTGCCTCAACACTTCCTGTCCATTGTTCATGTGATAGATTTTCTCTCGTATTTCTCCAATGAAAACAAGATGCTTGGCATCAACAATGTCTATGATGCCGTCTATCTTCAAGTAGTCACCATTAGTTTTGCAATCATCGTCTGAATCCTTGCAGTTTATTGCCAGTTGTTCACCTTTGCAAGTGATAGTTCCATCAGCTTCTTTCTTGATGGTAACCGAGCCAAAGTATTTCCATGAAATCCACTGCAGGCTGAGCATGTGTTTGCCCACAATCTTACGTTCGAGAGCCGAGAGATTATCATATTTCTCTTCTTGAACAGTTTTACGAGTGGTTCTCTTTTTAGCATCAATGGTGCTTGGCATTGCTGTAACAACAGCAATAAGTAGTAGTCCTAAGATTATTCTTTTCATAGTGGTATCTATTTAGTTTGTAATATTTTTTCTATATATACTTTAACTTCTTCTTTTGATGCCAAACCTATTAGCTCCTCAGGGTCGTCTCCATTGATGTTAAAAAATAGCACGTAAGGTATGCTCTGAATTTGAAGCATTTGTGCTAATTCTCTATTGTTGTCAACATCAATACTGTAGAAGTTCACACGACCTTCATATTCTGCTGCAAGTTCTTCTAGGATTGGTGCGAGACGACGGCATGGACCGCACCAAGTGGCATTGAAGTCGAAAACCGAAGGTTGAGCTATAGCTCCGGTTTCCATATCGAATAGTGCAACAAATTCATCTTGGTTAATTACTTTTACCTTATTATCGGTCTGTGCGTTGGCAATGCTACACATGGTAAATATTGCCACTAAAATCAATAAAGTTTTTTTCATGTTTTATATATTAAAATGAATTTTATTCTTAGATAGAAAAAACTTTTAAAAGTTTAAAGAGAATCAATTAATTACTGATGCTGTGGACGAAGGAGGTCGTTGACAGTCTTCACTGGGTTGAAGGTCTCAATGGGCACTTCAACAAATACAGTGTTCCAGTCGCTCATAGAACCGTTCCACAAGCCAGGCAGCTCGAGAGCTTTAATCTCCACTCCGCCTGTCGACTTCATTGATATGAGGCCTGTCTCTTGATCTACAAACTGCTTGAGGTCAAATTTGTTGCCCTTGTAATCCTTGATATAGCACACTAAATCTACTGGATTGAAGTGTGTGCCGCTCTTCATCAGTTCAACAGCCGCTGGGTCGTTCTCATCGATTTGTGCCGCCTCGAGGATCTGCGGTGAGTAGCTGCCGTCGGCATTATAGGCGAGGTAAGGACCTCCACCTGGCTCTCCTTCGTTGAGCACCATGCCGCAAACCCTGATTGGGCGGTTAAGCTTGCTGCGCAAGTATTCGGCAAGTTGCTTGTCATCCATACTAGCTGTCGCTTCATTGCGTGTGCACAGGCGGTTTTCTACAAATCTCAGAATACTCTTCAACTCGTTGGCATTAGCACCATTGTCAAGTGTTGTTAAGTGCTTAGTGATGGTACGCTGAACATCAATCAAGTAGCCTCCAATTGCCTTCTTGTAACGAACTGTCGCGTTGCGCAACCTCAATGGCACCACATTATCAATATTTTTCACAAATACCACATCGGCATTACGTTCGTTGAGGTTCTCAATGAGCGCGCCATGACCTGCAGGACGGAAGAATAGGTCACCGTTGGTGTCACAATAGGGCGTGTTGTCGAGGTTCACTGCAATTGTGTCAGTCGATTGCTTTTGCTCGCTCATTGTAACATTATATTTCACGCCCCAAACCATCTCCATCTTTGGACGCTTGGCTTTAAGAACTTTTTCAAACTCTTTTCGGTGCTCAGGCGATACGGTGAAATGGATATTGACTTGGCGTTTATTGTTAGCTGCATATTGTGCTCCTTCTTCAAGATGTTCCTCGAGCGAGGTATGAACGCTGCCGCCAGTGGCTTTGTGAAATTGAAGCAGTGCTTTAGGAAGGAATCCATAGTTAAGCCCATCTTTTTCAAGCATAGCCTTTGCAATCTCAACATATTTGCCTTCCTCTATTAGTTTGGGGATGGGAGCTTTGTAGAGGCGCTCACATGCCTTGTTAAGCGATGTGTAGAACGCGAAATGCCCAATGTTGTCAAAATAGGTCTTCTCAAAGTCGGTCTCAGGAGCTGTCCTGCCCGAGGTTGTAAAGGCAAACATATTCTTGAACATGCGGCTTGCTGCGCCCGAGGCAGGCACAAACTTCTCAATTGTCGTGCCTTCTTGTTGCGACTGTCTCCACACTTTGATGTAGTGGTTGATGTCTTTCTCGTTCAGACGCATGATACCGTTCCCAACCGTTGCAACCGAGTGGATGCGCAATTGTGGGAAACCTTTCTCAAAACGTTTCACTTGTTCTTCAAGCATTGAGGCCGTTATGCCTTTTCTTTCAATTAATTGTTTGTCTTGGTCAGTAAACATGGTTTATGTAATTTTGTGATTATTTGCTAATAATGTGGAATTAATTTGTAAAGTTACGAAGAATAAATTAATTTTGAATGCTTTTTCGAGTAAAAGAATGAAAAAAATGGCAGAATTAAGATATTTTCATAATAATGAGCGAGACGAATTGCTACGCATTGTACGCAAATTGTGGAACAATATGCGATTCGATGCCACAATTGACGATTTATGGCGATTGCATTCAATCATTTCAAGCGGGGTGAATCAGGGTGTATACCGCCGTGACAAGTATGGAATAAACCCCGTGATAAGATCACTTATTACTGCCGAACTCATCCATGACTTCATCGCCCATGACCGTAATATGACAATTGCGGTACTCATTTACAACTTATGCCGCAATGGGCACATTACCGAGCAGGAGATAGGCGAGTGGTTTGGTGAAGATGTGGCAAAGTTGGTGCATGGGCTCATCAAGATTTCACAACTTTATAAGAAACAGGCAGCTGTTGATGACGAGAATTTCCGCAAGCTCCTTGTCACATTTGCCGAGGACATTCGTGTGGTAATCATTATGATTCTTGACCGACTGGGGCTAATGAGAAATATCAATAATCATGGTGATGAGAAGTTTGTGCGCGATATCTCGCTTGAGTCTCGTTACCTTTATGCTCCTTTGGCACACAAGTTAGGACTGTATCAAGTAAAGACTGAGCTAGAAGACCTGTCGCTCAAGTATCTGCAACGCGATGTGTATAACAAGATTGCAGCTCATCTTAATGAAACTAAGCAGATGCGAGACCAGTACATTGAGGAATTTACAGCACCCATCAAGCAGGTTTTAGATCGTGAGCACATTAAGTGTCATGTGAAGGGGCGTACTAAGTCAATCAACTCCATCTGGAATAAAATGAAAACCAAGAAGGTCGATATGAATGACATTTACGACCTTTTTGCGATCCGCATCATTATCGATACACCGCCTGAATACGAAAAACGTGATTGCTGGTATGCCTACTCACTGGTGGGAGACATTTATCAGGCCAATCCCTCCCGTTTGAGAGATTGGATAACTATGCCCAAGAGCAACGGCTATGAATCGCTGCATGGCACTTTCAAAGGTAAGGACGACAAGTGGGTAGAGGTGCAAATCCGTACCGAGCGCATGGACGAGGTCGCCGAGATGGGACTTGCTGCTCACTGGAGATATAAAGGAGTGAAGGCCGATGGTGGCATAGACCGTTGGATGAACAATGTGCGAGAAGTGCTCGAAGAGGGTAGCAAAGATCGAATGGATCTCATACGCAATATGCACATGAACCTCTATGATGAAGAGGTCTTTGTGTTCACTCCTCGTGGCGATGTGTTCCAGTTCCCTAAGGGGGCAACGGTGCTCGACTTCGCTTTCCGCATTCATTCTCGTGTGGGATGTACTTGCATGGGCGCTAAGGTTGATGGAAAGAATCAAAAAATCAACTATAGGTTACGAAGCGGTGATACAGTGGAAATCATCACTTCATCAACTCAAGTGCCGCGCATCGATTGGCTGAACTGGGTGGTGACAAGCAAGGCACGCAATAAAATCAGGCTCGCTATCAACGAGGTGCAGTCGAAGCATGCCGATATGGGTCGAGAACTTGTGCAACGCCGTTTCAAGAACCGAAAGATTGAGATTGACGAACCCACCATGAGCCGATTCATCTCTAAGAAAGGCTATAAAACAATGACCGATTTCTACGTAGCTATTGATGAGGAAAAGATCGATATAGCCACTTTGGTTGAAGATTATCTTGAGTTTTTGGCAAAGCAGCAAGAGTCTACTAAAAACCACGAAACAGCCGAGAACTTTGTTTTGCAGCACAAGGCCGATGAAGATGACCGTTCAAGCGACGACATACTTGTGATTGGCAACAATGTGAAGGGCATTAACTACAAGTTATCACGGTGCTGTAACCCTATATATGGTGATGCTATTGTGGGATTTATTGCCAGCGATGGTGCTATAAAGATTCACCGTCGCGACTGTGGTAATGTAAGGCATTTGCTTGCCAAGTATCCTTATCGCATTATAAAATCTAAATGGAGCGGAAAAGTTGGCAAACAGTTTGCAGCCACTCTAAAGGTGGTTGGCAACGATGACATCGGAATTGTTTCCAACATCACATCGCTAATTAACAAGGAGGGCGACGCAATTCTTCGCAGCGTCTCTATCAATAGTACTGGTGGACTATTTGAGGGTCACCTGGTAATAGGCATCAACAGTCTAGACAACCTTGACCAGCTTATCAAGAAAATTAAAAATCTCAAAGGAGTAAAAGAAGTTCAACGCACAAGCTACTAACTAATTAGATATAAAAAACCAATGAAAAAAGTTCTTCCTATTATTATGATGATCCTCTCTCTGTCATGTTCTTGTAGCGCTAAGAACACTAGGGGGATTAAGGTCAGTGCAAACTCACAAGTCACTCAAAATAACCAAACATTGGTTATGAGTGATGATGACAGGCAGTGTGTTGATAAAAATAATGCTCTGACTTTTACTCTTCTGAATAAACAGTCAAAGAAGGACCCTTATAAAAGTTTTACATTCTCACCATTGAGCGTGAGTTGTGCACTTGCTATGGCAAGCAATGGTGCCAGCGCTGCAACTCTTCAAGAAATTGAGGCTTTAACTGGTCCATCGGCAAAGGCAAATTCCTTTTATGGCAGATATGTCGCTTATTTCTCTCCTTCGGTCGTTATGAGCAATTATTTGGTTATAAACAAGAATTTCATTATTAATCAGGATTTCATCAAGTCGATTGAAGGCAACTATAATGCCCAAATGAGCAATCTCGATTTTGGCACTACTGATGCAACTCGGCAAATAAATGACTGGATTAAACAACAATCGAATGGCGAATTTGACGACATAATCAAGCAGACTAATGTTAATGAACTTGTCTATCTCATCAATTACTTGAAATTTAAGGCATTGTGGAAGAATCCTTTTGACAAGAGCCTAACTCATGATATGGATTTTTCCAACGATGACGGAATCACCACGCAAGTGCCTACTATGTTCCAATATTTCCGAGAGCTCTATTACGAAAACGACAAATGTCAAGCCATATCAATGAAATATGACAACAGCGAATTCCGCATGCTCATTGTTCTGCCTAAAAACATGAAAATAAACAATTTTGTAGAGACAATGAATGCTGGTGAATTCAATCGCATAATCTCAAGCCTTAAAGCAACATCGTCAGTGATTGACCTCAATTTGCCTCGATTCTCAACAACTTGCAATCTGGATTTGCAAGAGATGTTAATGACTCTGATGCCCACTGCATTTAACGAGAATGCAAATTTCAGTAGGCTCAGCAATGCGGAGTCATACATCAACCGATTTACACAAGATACAAAAATAACTGTCAACGAATACGGTACTGAGGCTAGCGGCGTGACTGTCCAAAGTTTCATTGTCAAAGCAATGCATTCACAATTTACAGCCAACCATCCTTTCCTTTATTTCGTTTATGACGAGTACACACACGCCATCCTGCTGGCAGGACAGTTCTGCGGTGATTAACCCACAGTCCAAAATTAGGAGTGTCGACAAAAACGTTTGTTGAAAAGTTTATTAAATATAGGAGTTCTATTTCAGAAATTCTATTTACCTTTGCACGTTCAATAAATGGGGCCGATTTTGGCCACCTATATAGAGAATAACTAATTCACATTAACTATAAACAATGAATAAGATTGTAAGTAAACAACGTTTCAGCGAGAATGTTACAAAACTCGTTGTTGAAGCTCCCCTTATTGCTAAAGCTCGCCGTGCTGGTCACTTTGTGATTGTGCGCTGCGGTGAGAAGGGAGAGAGAATTCCTTTGACAATCGCCGATAGCGACCCTGCAGCTGGCACCATCACTCTAGTGATTCAAAGCGTCGGTGATTCAACCCGCAAAATTTGTGCTCTTGAGCCGGGCGAATACCTCACCGACGTGGTAGGACCTCTGGGACAGGCTACACGCATCGAGAAATACGGCACCGTGCTTTGCTGCGGCGGTGGTGTGGGTGTTGCTCCTTTGCTGCCCATTATCCGCGCCATGAAAGAGGCAGGAAACCGAGTAGTCAGCGTACTTGCCGGCCGCACCAAGGATCTTATTATCCTTGAGGATGAGGTTCGTGCCTCGAGCGACGACGTGATTATTATGACCGACGACGGTAGCTATGGTAACAAAGGTCTTGTTACTGTCGGAGTAGAAGAGGTTATCAAGCGTGAGAAAGTTGATAAGGTGGTGACAATCGGTCCTGCCATCATGATGAAATTCGTGTCGCTGCTTACTAAAAAGTATGAGGTACCAACCGAGGCATCGCTCAACGCTATTATGGTCGACGGCACAGGCATGTGCGGCGCTTGCCGTGTGACAGTAGGCGGCAAGACCCGTTTTGTGTGTGTAGAGGGTCCAGAATTCGATGCTCATGAGATTGACTTCGACGAGTTGTTAATGCGCTTGAAAATGTAAATTAGCTTAAAGAAAGACAAGATATGGAAAACTATAACGAATCTCGCAATGAGGCTTGGCGCGAAGAATTGCGCAAGTCGAAGACAGCAAAAGAGAGAAACAATATAGAGCGTGTGGAAATGCCACAACTCGATCCTGCCTACCGAATCACTTGCAATGAGGAGGTGAACCAGGGCATCAATGAAGAGCAGGCAGTCCTTGAGGCTACCCGTTGTCTCGACTGCCCAAATCCTCAGTGTGTCACTGGTTGCCCTGTGGGCATAAATATTCCCAAGTTCATCAAGAATATTGAGCGTGGCGAGTTCGCCCAAGCTGCTGCTACCCTCAAAGAGACAAGTTCGCTCCCAGCAGTATGCGGTCGAGTGTGTCCTCAGGAGAAGCAGTGCGAGAGCAAGTGCATACGCTTGAAGATGAAACAGCCAGCTGTGGCAATTGGCTATCTGGAGCGTTTTGCTGCCGACTGGCAGCGCAACAACACCGAGCAAGAGATTCCACCTATGAAACCTGCCAATGGCATCAAGGTTGCCGTTATCGGTAGTGGTCCTTCAGGACTTTCATTTGCTGGTGACATGGCAAAGCAAGGATTTGATGTTACAGTATTTGAGGCTCTTCACGAGATAGGAGGTGTGCTCAAGTATGGAATCCCCGAGTTCCGATTGCCAAACAGCATCGTGGATTATGAAATCGAAGGCCTGCGTAAGATGGGCGTGAAGTTTGAGAAAGACGTGCTCGTTGGCAAGACCATTACTTACGATGACCTGCACGAGCAGGGCTTCAAGGGAGTGTTCGTTGGCTCTGGTGCTGGCTTCCCACGTTTCATGGATATTCCAGGCGAGAACCTAATTGGTGTTATGTCAAGTAATGAGTACCTCACCCGCATCAACTTGATGAGTGCCGGTCGTGGTGGTGACACTCCCGTTATGAAGGGTGATACAATTGCCGTAATTGGTGGTGGTAACACTGCAATGGACTCTACCCGCACTGCTCTGCGAATGGGTGCTAAACGTGTTATTCTCGTCTATCGTCGCAGCGAGGAGGAGATGCCTGCTCGTCGTGAGGAGGTTGGACATGCCAAGGAAGAGGGCGTTGAGTTCATGACTCTTCACAATCCTATCGAGTACATTGGCGATGAAAAGGGACATATCAAAGCAATGCGCATCCAGCGTATGGAGCTTGGTGAACCTGACGCCAGCGGACGCCGCTCGCCAGTGCCTGTTGAGGGAGCAATAGAGGAAATTCCTGTTGACATCGTGATTGTGGCTGTAGGTGTATCACCAAATCAGCTTGTGCCTCGCTCTATTGAGGGGCTTGACGTGAGTCGCCGCAATACTATAGTTGTCAACGAAGAGACCATGCAGTCCAATATTGGAGATCTTTACGCCGGTGGCGACATCGTGCGTGGCGGTGCCACTGTAATCCTCGCCATGGGCGATGGCCGCCGTGCCGCTCAGAACATGGCAAAGCAACTCCTGGGCGAGTAATTTCCAAGTAAAGAAAATGATGTGCCACTTTCATCAGTGAGAGTGGCGCATCTTTTATACAAGAAATGTTATTCATCCGATAACATGCCAACAATAGAGAACAAAGTTATGATTACTATTAATATCGTGGCTATAACATTGTAAGTAATAACATAAGATTTGGGGGCATCAATCCCGGTGAATGTCCATTCTCTATAACAGAATATAATAGCATTTAGTATTAATGTGATTATAGGAAGAATTAAAAACATGATGGAATTATCAGTACCTTTTAGCTTTCCATAAGGAATACTCGTTATTGTTGTAAAAAAAGATATTGCCCACCAAAGTAAAACTATTAATAGAAGTATGGGTATAAAAATGAATATTCCCCAGGACAAAATGTGCGGTATCAGCCAAAATAAAAGTTTGCCAAAACAAAACATTAAGGCGATAAAAAACAAGTCGATCAATATGGCTTGTACAAGAGAGTACAAAAAAGCCCCAATGACTTTAAAGAAATCTTTCATAATTAGTTATAATTAATTAAAACAATAATATTTATTAATCTTCAAAACCAAGAAAACTTAGAAAGAAAGAAATCGCATGAGCAATAGAAACTATAATTAAGTTAAAAGTACTTGCTTCAAAGGGTCTTGTTGTAAAAAGATAATAAATACTGCAACCATATACTATTGCGATCATAATGACACCAAACACCATCAGTGTTGCTGTAAAATGATTTAAAGACTTTTCTAAATCAGAGATAATTCTCAATGATTTTATTGAAATCATAGACAACATAATCAGAAGATAAATGAGAAATCCAAATTCTATAACAAACATTATCATATAAACCCAAAAAGAATGCGTTTCCCACATCCATAAATATGGTACTGAAATTAATAATGTCATCAAGCATGGAAAAACTATAGTATATAAGAATCCTCCTATGATTAAACCTATTTTTCTTAGTGTTTTCATGATTATTTAATTGTATAAGATATTACAGGTAGTACAAATTGTGCTATGAATAGATATATTACTGATAATGGTACGAGTATTACAGGTATAAATACAGCAATTCCATCTGTTCCCAACACATTTGTGTAAAGACCATAAATAATCCAGTTTACGAAAATAGCTCCCACTAATATGCCCAAATAACACAAACTCTGAATCCAATCAATCATTATGCCATTTATAACTAAAGATATAATAACCGCTAAAACTGGAATAATTTTGAGCAATTGCCATAAACAGGAATCCATAATGTCAACATAATGAGTCATACCCCAAAAACTGCTACTCACATTATCCTTCTCAAGGAGAACGAGCCAGCCAGTAAGAATCCACGTTACTAGTAAGGCGATAAGATATTGAATGTTGATTTCCATATTTTAGTCATTACTAAACATCGAACTGAATGCTAATTCACAAATTACGATTGCAATCCATTTCACCACATGTTAAATGATATTCCATTCGTTGTAATTGAAACTAAGACTGATAAGTGAACACAATAAGTAACCCACACCAGCTACAATAAGTTCAAATAAGATTGGCACACAGCCACAACTATTGTTTGTATCTTGATTGAAAAGTTGCATACTAATAGTTATTTAGGATTTATCCATTTGAAATTGTCTATAATACTTTCACATTCATCTTTTATGTTTTTATTTATGTTGGAATAATAATCCAAGCTAATATGGACTCTTTCATCGTAATTCCATAATTCATATATATGGTTTATTTGATATGTTGCTAGACCGACTTTTTCATCATAATTTATATGAAACGCTTTGCTTTTTCCCACATCCATATATTGATAATTAAGATAATTTTCTACATCATCGATATCATCAAATCTATTTTCAAATATTTTTTTATTAAAAGCAAGACTTGCAAATTTATTAGAATGATGAGAATCTTTTTTAAACTCATTACTTGCATCTGACATGTCACCCAAAAAAATGATTATTTTAGCATCAATCGTGTCATTAGTAAATGTTATAAAGCGGTCCTCGTCCTCTATTTTATAATAATAAGTATTGTTTGTTTTGTCATGTTTAACCAACTTAAAATTTCCAATATCTGAATCAAGTTTTAAATAATTGGGAATTTTAATCTCGAATGAATTGTTGAACACATAACTACACAGATTCTCTGTTTTTTTTTCGTCTTCGTGCTCTTTCTTACTGAATATTTTACAATTAAGTAGTAAGCTACTTAAGATAAAACAAGATAAAATGATTCCGACTCTAGGATAAGGGAGTTTAAAGATAGGCTTAAAGTAACTCATATTAACAATTATATTCCCTTTTTAGTCTCCCAAATCAAGGTGTTGTTAATTAATTGATTATAAAAAGATAGCGTGGAGACTTGTCTGATTATTGATTCTGAGGCTCGGCATGCCCACACTCAAATAAACAGTCCACCCCACGCCAAGCCGATATATCGAACCTCTAACGCGAGGTGGATAATGGCAAGCGAAGGCATTCTTTGACTGCTTTACCCTTGAGTGTTGAAATTTGCCGATTTCAGAATCAGGATAATGCAAAAACGCTTCTTTTATGTCTTCAAGTAAGAGCTCAACTCCATGAGATTGCTTGAATTGTTGCAAAGTTATACATTTTTTTGTTTGTATGCAAGATTTGTTACAAATAGTTTGGAAACGCTTTCACAATGTTATAAAAAATGGTAATTTCGGAACGAGAAGCTACTTTTACAGAAAATACTGAATTTTTAAAAATTGAGGATGCATCCTGTGTGGTGCATCCTCGTTTTATCATTAATAACTAGTTGTCTTGTTTAGAAAGTCTTTCGACTTTGGTGTTCTTCATTTCTCGGGCCATGCTATGTAGCCTTTTGCTTGCTGGTGGCGTAATGCCACGTTGGGGTGAAATGCGTGATTGGGCAACTCGTGCACCTTAATGATACCCCTTTTTGTTGTGTTGTTTTTCATACTCTAATACATTTTAATTAATATTTCCAAGCATTGTTGCTTGGCTCATATTACTATTTTTTTCACGCTGCAAAATTAGTTATTTTTTATGAGATGACCAAGAAAAATATGTTTTATAACATGTTTTTGACTATTTGTATAGAAATTTAGGACAGTGTTTATTTCCATTTCACCTCTTTTGAGATGGCTTTTACAATTTCTTCCAAATATTGTTGGTCGGTCTCGTCAAACGTGCTGAGGTCTTTGCTGTCGATGTCGAGCACAGCTACTACGTTACCCTCATTATCGTGCATTGGCACAACTATCTCGCTGCGAGAGAGGCTACTGCAGGCAATGTGACCAGGGAATTGCTCTACATCAGGAACAATTACTGTCTCGTTACGGTCCCATGCAGTTCCGCACACTCCACGTCCACGCTTGATGCGATAGCAGGCCACTGGACCTTGAAATGGTCCCAGTTCGAGTTGGTCGCCACTGACAGTGTAAAAACCTGTCCACCACCAGCCAAACGCTTCGTGTAGCGCAGCTGCAACATTTGCCATCACGCTCACGGGATTAGTCTCTCCTTCAATCATTGCTATCATTTGTGGTAGCAGTTCTTCATATTTTTCTTGCTTTATCATAATATGGATTTTTGTGCAAATATAATTATTCTTTGTAAAATTTCGGCATTTTAAACCAAATTATCGTATCTTTGTCAAACCTCAAATTAATTTTACAATATGAAACGTTTTGTATTTAATATTATAATGTGCCTTGTTGCAGTGACTAAGGTTGCAGCCGATGACACACAGATAAACATTTTTGACTCAAATGTGAAGTCGTTAAAAATAGCACCTATCAGCAACATGTATTTCCCGCCGATTTATGTTCTGGGGAGTGATGATGTGCTTAACGTGAATTTCGACTACTTGGACCTCGATATCCAGTATCTGCGCTATAGTGTCACTCATTGCGATGCTAACTGGCAGCCATCACAGTTGGTGGAGAGCGAGTACATTGACGGATTCAACCAGGCCGACATAGAGGACTACAAGCCAAGTGAGGCAACCTTTGTGCACTATTTTAACTATGATTTCTGTATCCCAAACAACAATTTCATAATTACCAAGAGTGGCAACTATTTGCTCAAGGTTTATCGCCAAGACGATCCTGACGACGTGCTGTTCCAGACTCGATTCTCAGTGTGCGAGAACACGATGGGAGTATATGCCGAGGTGAGCACTAACACCGATGTGGACTACAATGCTCACAATCAACAGGTGAACTTTGTGGTTACTACTCGTGACGGCGGACGTATCAGCGATCCCTATAACGAGTTGGCTGCGATAGTGACTCAGAACTCCCGCCCCGATAACGAGGTTATGGTAACCAAGCCTTTGATGGTGAGCGGCAACAAGGTTACTTTTGAACACAATCGCAACTTGATTTTCCCTGCAGGCAATGAGTACAGGCGCATCGAGATGGTGAATATCAACTCAATGAATATGGGAGTGGAAAAAATCCAGTATTTCGAGCCTTACTATCATGCCACGCTCTATACTAATGAGCCACGCGTCGATGGGCAATATCTCTATGATAAGACTCAGTTTGGACGTTTTACTATTAGGACATCGGGAGCTTATGACTCTATGGTAGAGAGCGACTATATCGTCACTCATTTTACACTCTATACGGGTGAAAAACTAGAAGGGGGAAACCTTTTTGTTCAAGGGGAGTTCACACTTGGAATGCCTGCCGAGCAGTGCCTCATGCGCTACGATTCTAATTATGGCACCTACAACTGTGACATTCTGCTCAAGCAAGGTGCCTACAACTATCAGTTCCTATGGGTGCCAAACGGCAGTGGAGTGGGGCAGACAGGCAAAATTGAAGGTGATAAATACCAAACAACCAATGAATATCTTGTTAAAGTCTACGACCGTCCCTTCGGCGAGCGCTACGACCACTTTGTAGGCTTCGGGATTATCTACTCAGGCCGATAATCAGGTTTTTCTTTATACCTGATTATCGATTCATTTAGTGGGATTATTTTCTCATCAAGAGCAAATTCCTGTTTATAGCAGTTGTTGAAATTGTCAACGAGATACACGTTGTCAAATTCTTTGTCACTCTCAGGAATGAACAACATGAGAATCTTGTTTGAGAGTGGATGGTTATTTGACGTGTTTCCCACTTCATACCACCCTGTGATGTCGTTGTTGTGACGTTTGTTCTTATTGCTATAAACAAGGTAATTCACCCAGAAGCAGAAATCGCGATAGTTAATAGTAGGGGAAAATAGTAGCATAAAATCTTTGCCCCTAGTCTTTATTTGTGGCGTATAGTATTCAAAGTTCTCATCCTCTTCCTTGCCCATTTTCTTAAACGATTCTATTGCATCATTTATCTCGTTCTCGCTCATGTTTTGGACAAGGATAAGACTATAGCTATTAGTTGCTTCTTCTTCGATGTTATCTAAAGCATTCTCCCGTTTTTTAGAAAATGGCCAATAATAGAGAAGAAGGGCAATGAGAGCTGTTGGAACAACAACTAATGATACTCCCTTTATTAAGTTTGGCTCAAAATCATAATAGTAAAAAAGGTAGCCAATAACAACAAAGACAATAGCAATAATGATTTTAATTGGTGTTAGTGAAAAGGATTCTTTATCCATAGATTTATCTCATTAATAGATAAACAGTATATCCAATATAAATAGCGAGGAAGAAAATACCCTCTATACGGTCGAATTTCTGTTTTTTAAAGGTGTAGATGGTAATGAAAATGCAAATGGCTGCCACAATAGCCATTGAATAGTCAACTATACTGATGTTTTCTAAATTATAGGAATGTACTGTTGACGACACGCCAAGTATCATAAGCAGGTTGAAAACGTTTGAACCAATAACGTTGCCCAATGCCAACTGTGGGTTCTTCTTACATGCAGCGATGATAGCAGTTATAAGCTCGGGTAGTGAAGTGCCAATAGCCACTATGGTAATAGAGATTACTGCCTCGCTCATGCCCCAAGTCTTGGCAAGACTCTTGGCTGAGTCAAGGAACATGTTGCCGCCCCAAAGCAACGCACCAAGTGATGTGGCTGCTATTATCCAAAGTAATATTACATTCTTGCCAGCGAGTTGAGATTTGGTTTCTTCGTCGGCTTCGGCAATCGCTTGCTTTGGATCTTTACCTTTTCTGAGAATTACAAACGACATATAGACAATGAACACGAGTAGCAAGAAAATACCGTCAATTCTTGACATTGTGTTCTCGCTAATACCAGGTATAAGGCTGTCGTTGGCGAGAAGGAGCACAAGTATTGCAGCACCAATGCCCACTGGAATGTCACGCCTTTGTTGCATCTTGTCGATGGAGAAGGGTAGTATGGTTGCTGTCACACCCAATATCAGGAACACATTGGCGATATTAGAGCCAAGCACGTTGCCCATAGCGATGTCACCATGCCCAGTTAGCGCACTCTGGATAGATATGAAAAGCTCGGGTGCCGAGGTGCCTATGCCTACGATTGTGAGACCAATTATAAAGTTTGAAATCTTTGCTCTTTGCGCTATTGCAACCGATGCATCAACCAAATAATTAGCACCAACCAACAACAATCCCAATCCTAAGAATAAAAGAAGATAATCCATCATGATTTATTATTGCATGTAATTGACTGCAAAAATAATGAAATTTTAATTAGGTAGATGATTATTATCCAATAAAAATTCATTACAATTAAAAAAACATTGCCTGAATTCAGGCAATGTTTTAAATTATGCATTATGAATATGCATTGATTATTGCATTCCGCTCACTTCCACATCCTTGCAAGTGCGGCCAATTAAGCCTTGAAGCACCTTGCCGGGACCAAGCTCTACAGCCTCGGTCATGCCGTCAGCAGCCATATTGGCTACAATGTGGCTCCAGCGCACAGGGGCGGTAAGCTGCTTGATGAGATTCTCCTTGATTTCCTCAGGGTCGGTGTGAGGCTTGGCATCAACATCCTGATAGATAGGGCAAATGGGCTCGCTGAAGTTTGCCTCGTAGATAGCCTTGGCAAGCTCCTCGCGCGCAGGCTCCATAAGTGGAGAGTGGAAAGCACCACCAACCTTCAATGGCAGAGCACGGCGGGCACCAGCTTCTTTAAACTTAGCGCAAGCTTCTTCAATTGCCTCAAATGAGCCACTGATTACTACTTGACCTGGACTGTTGTAGTTGGCGGGAACGCACACACCATCAACACTGGCACAAATCTCCTCTATCTTGTCATCATCCATGCCAATAATTGCTGCCATAGTAGATGGAGTGGCTTCGCAAGCCTTCTGCATTGCTAGTGCACGGGTCTCAACGAGCTTAAGGCCCTGCTCAAACGGCAGTACGCCAGCTGCAACGAGAGCCGAGAACTCTCCCAGCGAGTGACCGGCTACCATGTCGGGCTTGAAGTCATCGCCAAGTGTTTTGGCAAGTATTACACTGTGCAGGAACACAGCGGGTTGAGTTACTTTAGTCTGTTTCAGGTCGTCCTCGGTGCCCTCAAACATAAGGTCAGTGATGCGAAAACCGAGCACTTCGTTGGCTTTCTCAAACATTTCACGGGCTTCGGCGTTGTTCTCATAAAGGTCTTTTCCCATACCCACAAACTGTGCACCTTGGCCAGGAAAAACAAATGCTTTCATACTAAAACTTGTTATTTTTAATTGTCGAAAAATTTCTTTAATTTAAAAATCGACCGCAAAAGTACACATTTTTTCTATTACGGCAAATTTTAACTCTATAAATTAGCGTTATACTCCCATAATTGCTTTTACAACTATTAAGACAATGGGAATCGTGATACAGAAAACGCCAATGGCGTCGATAATTACACCCGACTTTATCATCTTGGTGATGGGAACATAACCCGACGCATAGACAATGGCATTTGGTGGCGTAGAAACCGGCATCATAAATCCAAGAGATGACGCAAGTGCAATACCCACAGCAACAGGAATTGGACTGAAACCCAGCGACAGAGCGGTGCCAATAGAAATTGTTCCTATCAGATTGATGGCGGCTGTATGAGAAGTGAACTCTGCAAGCAATAGGGCTGTGGTACAGAATACTGCGACAAATACTAACTCCGAAGGATTACCTCCCATAGCGGCTTTGATGCCCTTGCCTATCCAGTCCGAAAGGCCGGTTGTGTACATCAGGCTTCCCAAAGCCAGTCCGCCACCAAAGAGTAGGAGAGTCCCCCAGTCAATGCCAGACATGCCTTCTTTCCAGCTTAATGTCATCTCATTCTTCTTGAGATTAACTGGCAGGAAGAAAAGCAGCAATCCTCCCACTAAAGCAGCGATGCACTCTGGGAAATGGCTGTCGTAGAATTTCATGATTTCGGAGTGAGGACCATGAATAAGTGTAAGCACACTGGGCGCCACCCATAGTAAGACTGCCACGCCAAAGGCGATAAGGGTGTTGACTTGCGCGCGCGTCCATTTACCTAAATCATCAACATGTGAGCGGATGAACTCCCTTGCTCCTTCGATGTGCTTTACATCAGAAGGGAACATGCGCCATAACACAAAATAGGCAACAATAAAATAGAGTACCATTGCCACAAATCCCCATATCATCCATTGGAAGAATGAGATAGAAGGCGCATCGGGCGCTAATTGGTCTAGGAATCCTATCATCATGATATTAGGTGGGGTGCCTATAGGGGTGAGTACGCCGCCTATCGAGCAGGCGTAAGCGGTCATGAGCATTAAGCCTGTAGAATACTTGTATTTGCCCAAGTCGATGGTCTTGCCGTTGGCTGCCATCATATCGCGGATTGCCTCAAGCAGACCTAACGCAATTGGAAACATCATCGCTGCTGTGGCAGTGTTGCTTATCCATCCCGAGCATATCATACATGCCAATCCAATGGCAAGGAAGATGCGTCGAGGGGAGTCTCCCACCCATTTCATTGAAAGGATGCCATAGGCAATGCGTTTGTCCAAGCCATTGACCATCATGCCCTTGGCAAGCAGGAATCCCCCCATGAACAAGAAAATCATGGGATTGGCAAAGTTGGCAAATGCTTTGTCAACTTCTGCCACGCCAAGAATCACGCATAAAGTTGGGCCAAGTAACGAGGTCACGGGGATGGGCACTGGCTCTGTAATCCACCATATAGCTACTAGCGACATGATGGCAAGCAGGTGGTGAGCGGGAGCCGAAAGTGCTTCAATAGGAAGATACCAAAGAAATATAGCCACAATAGGCCCCAAAATAGCACCTATGGCTCGGCGCCTGTTGTCAAAAGAATTACTGTTGTTATTCATATTGTTTATTTTTTGTGCAAATATACGATTTTTGTATTATATAATGCTCTTTTCTATTATTAATCATTAAAATCATTGTTGATTGATTACAAAATAACCTAATGTCTTTGTAATCTCATCTTTTCTGTTTAAATTTGCAAGTTATAACCAAAACTTTATACTATCATGTTGAATTCAATATTATTGCTTTTTGGTAACCTGGGCACAACCGAGTTGATAATTATTGTGTTTATCATCTTGTTGCTCTTTGGCGCGAAGAAAATTCCCGAACTGATGAAAGGAATAGGCAAGGGTGTGCGTAGCTTCAAAGAAGGCATGGACGAGGTAAAGGATGAGATTGGAAAGCCTCTGGAAGAAGCATCAGATAAAGATAAAAAGAAAGAGCCTGAATCAGAAGAAAGCACTAAGTAAGCCTTCTCATGTCAGAAGAAAGCAAGGAACAATTGCAGGAGATGTCATTTTGGGAGCACCTCGACGTGTTGCGGGGTGTGCTCATTAAGATTGCCGTAGTGTTAGTGGTGTTGGCAATAGTTTTTTTTGCCCTGATGCCCACCATCTTCGACAATGTGATTCTTGCTCCTTGTAAAGGCGACTTTGTCCTCTATCAACTTTTTGAGAAACTAACAGCAGGCATACCAGGCTTGCCACAGTTCACTACCGAAGGATTTCATGTTGAGTTGATTAACATCCAGCTAGCTTCGCAGTTTTTCATTCACATGAGCACTTCGTTCTGGCTAGCGTTAGTATTCTCATTCCCGATAGTAATATACTTGCTTTGGACTTTTGTTTCGCCTGCTCTTTACGAACACGAGAAACGTGGAATAAAGAGGGCTTTTGGTTTTGGAAACCTTATGTTTTTCCTGGGAGTTGCAGTAGGCTATTTTGTGGTGTTTCCTGTTACTTTGCGTTTCCTTGCCGATTATCATGTGAGCGCAATGGTTCCCAACCAAATCTCGCTTGACAGCTATATGGATTCATTCTTGATGCTTATCTTTATCATGGGTATCATCTTTGAGTTACCGCTACTGGCATGGCTGTTAGGGAAAATAGGGGTGCTTAAACGTAGCTTTTTTAAAAAATATCGTCGTCATGCCATTGTGGTCCTGCTGATACTTGCGGCATTTATCACTCCCACCGGTGATCCATTTACGCTCACCATTGTGTTCCTTCCCATCTACTTCCTTTATGAGCTGAGCGCTTGGCTGGTAAAGAAATGAGTTTAAATTGCTCTGTATGTTGCGATTTCATCGCAACCATTTAATAAAGAATAAAAACAAATATGAAAGAGAAAAGAACAGGATTTACAACGCGAATGGGTGCCATTGCAGCAACTGTTGGAAGTGCCGTGGGGCTTGGTAATATTTGGCGTTTCCCATATCAAGCTGGAGAAAATGGCGGCGGCGCCTACATTCTTGTCTATTTGATATGTATTTTGTTGCTGGGTGTTCCCATTATTATGTCGGAATTCATAATCGGACGCTCAACCCACAAAAGCATGAAAGGTGCCATTGAAGAACTCACTCCAGGTTCGCCGTTCAAGTTGTTTGCCTATGTGGGTGTTTTTGGCGCTGTGCTCATTTGCGGTTATTATAGCGTGGTATGCGGCTGGGTAATTGAATATTTGTGGACATCTGCCGATGGAACATTGTTAGGACACACACCTGAGCAATATAGCAGTATTTTTACTAATTTTATTGGTTCACCTCAACGCTGTGTAATCTGGACAATTCTTTTCATGGTTCTTAATTTCCTTGTATTGAGTAGGGGAATTAAGAACGGAATTGAGCGAATTGCCAACATTATGATGCCATTGCTTTTTGTATTGTTGATAGTGTTCTGCGTTAATTCGTTGATGCTTCCCGGTTCAAGCAAAGGCATGGAATTCCTGTTTAATGTGGATTTCGGCAACTTGGGATGGGAAGGTGTGGTAGATGCAATGGGGCAAGCATTCATGTCTCTGTCGCTTGGTGTGACATGCCTAATAACCTATTCCTCTTATTTCAATGATGACAGCAAACTCATGAAGGATGCAGTGACAATATCTGCCCTTGACACGTTGGTTGCGATTCTTTCAGGAATAGTGATATTTCCTGCTGTCTTCTCTTTCGGACTTGAGCCTGGTGCCGGTCCTAAGCTGATATTTGAGATACTGCCTACCATTTTCCAACAGATGCCTGGTGGAACCATTTGGGCTGTTTTGTTTTTTGTTTTGTTGTTCTTTGCATCCATCACATCGACCATCTCATTGAGCGAGATTCCTATAACATTCTTAATTGATGAGTACAAAATCTCACGTGGCAAGGCCTTGATCATAACTGCAGTCCTTATGACTGCCATAGCCGTGGTAAGCGCTCTGTCGTTCAGCGTATTGAGCGATGTGAAGCTGCTTGACAGAAATATCTTTGACTTCCTTGATTACGTTGGCCCTAACTTCTTTATGTTGCTTGGTGGATTGGTAACTGCGATTTATGTTGGATGGATTCTAAATAAGGATGTAGTACATGACCAGTTGACAAATGGAGGTATGCATCGTTCACGGTTTGTGCAGCCTTACATTATCTTCTGCTTGCGTTACATTGCACCGATTGCTATCATTCTGATTTTCTTGTATTATGTAGGTGTTATTTAAAGTGATGTTTGAATTTAAGAAATATAGTCTCAATATAAAGGGTCGTCTGGTGGAGATTGACAAACCACTGGTTATGGGAATTGTCAATGCAACTCCCGATTCTTTCTATGACCGTAGTCGTGTTCTGGATTTTGATGCTATTGAAGCTCGTGTGAGAGAAATGGTTGAGCAGGGGGCTGACATAATCGACATTGGCGCATGCTCAACACGTCCTGGTGCCGTGGTCGCAACAGCCGAGCAAGAGATGGAACGCCTTAATGTCGCTGTAGCAGCGGCACGTAAAGCGGCAGGTGACAGTATGATAATCTCCATTGACACTTACCGTGCCGACGTGGCACGACATTGCGTGGAACAACTTGGTGCAGACATCATAAATGACATATCAGGTGGAGATTTAGACACTGATATGCACGCCTCTGTTGCTCAGCTGCAAGTTCCTTACATCGTGATGCACATGCGTGGCACGCCAGCTACCATGCAGCAACTCACTGACTATGACGGCGACGTTGCGGCAGTTGTACTTGAAGACTTAGCACATAAAATAGACGCTCTGCATCAGTTGGGTGTTAATGACGTTATATCTGACCCAGGATTTGGTTTCGCCAAGACTGTAGAGCAGAACTATCGCTTGCTGTCATGCCTTGAGGTGTTTCATTCTCTTGAAGTGCCTCTGTTAGTGGGAGTGTCACGCAAATCCATGATTCAAAAAGTTCTCAACTGTACAGCAGGAGAAGCGCTTAACGGCACAACAGTCATCAATACCATTGCTATGATGAAGGGCGCTCACATCTTGCGTGTTCATGATGTGAAAGCAGCTGTCGAGGCTCGCACTCTTGTTTCTTTCACAATAAATCAGTAACTTTGCAATTTCATAATAAAACTTACAATTGAATTCTGATAACTATAATCTTATAACTGACATCTAAATGATTCCATTTGGCATCAAAGACATAATAGATATTCTGCTTGTAGGAGTCTTGCTTTACTACATCTACCGTACAATGAAGGAGAGTGGAGCGCTAAACATCTTTGTGGGTGTCTTCGCTTTCATTGTGGCATGGGTTGTGGTCGACAAGATTCTCGACATGAAGCTGCTCGGCACTATTATGGACCGAATTATTGAGAGCGGTATCTTCATCCTTATCATCATTTTCCAGGACCAGATAAAGCGATTCCTTACTGAGCTTGGCTCGAAACGAGGATGGAAATCGTTGGCCCGGTTATGGCATAGTGATCAGTCCAAAGGCGAGCAAAAAAAATGGATTATGCCCATTGTCTATGCTTGCATGAGTTTGTCGAAATCCAAAACAGGTGCATTGATAGTTATTAAGCAGACTTTTTCACTTGAAGACTATGAGCATTCGGGCGATATCATCAATGCCGAGGTAAACAATCGCTTGCTTGAAAATATTTTCTTTAAGAATAGTCCTTTGCACGATGGTGCAGTGATTATCGATGAGGGCAAGATTAAGGCTGCTGGATGCATTCTTCCTGTGTCGCACGACACCACTCTGCCCAAGTATCTTGGCCTTCGCCATCGCTCAGCATTGGGTATTTCACAAGCCACCGATGCCATAGCAGTCGTAGTGAGTGAGGAAACTGGAAACATCTCTTACGCACATCGTGGCGAGATGCATCTCAAACTCTCTAGCACAGACCTTGAGCATGCTCTCTCTAAACTTATTGTTTAACAGCGATGTTTCTTATCAATGATAATACTCTTGTAACGCTCGACGTGGTTGAGCGCTTCTTTTGCTGTGACCTCGACACCTGCTTGGGGCAATGTTGCATTGATGGCGATGCTGGAGCGCCTCTCACTCCCGATGAAGAGCAAGAAATAAAGAAGGTTTTGCCCGAAATCTGGAATGACCTGCTTCCACGTGCACAACAAGAGATAGAAGAGAATGGCCTGTCCTATCTTGATCCCGAAGGAGAACTTGTGACGCAGATTCTCGACAACAGCAACTGCGTGTTCTCTTGTTACGCTCCTGGTGGCAAGTGCATCTGCGCTATTGAAAAAGCCTACCGTGAAGGGCGCATCAGTTTCATCAAACCTATCTCTTGTGCACTATATCCTTTACGACTTAAGAAATTGAGCAATGGCAATGTGGCAGTAAATTATCATAGATGGAAAATTTGCAAGAGTGCCGAAGTTCTGGGACGAAGCAAGAAAATACGTGTCTATCAATTCTTAAAGGCACCGCTAATTAGGCGTTTTGGAAAAAAATGGTACGACGAGTTGGTTGCTAATTGTGAACTATATATTAAGCAATATATAAAAGAATAAGAGGGAATTCATTTGAAGCCCCTCTTATTTATTGTATAAATTACACCCAATAAAGGTTAATTCATTTCGCACGGAAATATTCAGACTGCTGGCGTATTAGTTCGGCGTCTTCAAAGTAGTTTATCTTCATTGCATTACGCACTTCATCCATAGTCTTGGCTGCGGTTTCGCGAGCTTTCTCTGTGCCACGGCGCAGGATATTATAAATCTCGGGGATATCTTGTTCCAGTTCATGGCGGCGTTGGCGTATGGGCTCAAGCATCTCGTTGAGGATGCTGTTGAGCAGTTTCTTGCATTTCATGTCGCCTAATCCACCATGGCGGTAGTGCTCTTTCATCTCGTCCAAGTTCTGGTAGTCAGGAAGATATTTTGCAAAGTGTTCATCGCACGAGAAAGCGTCTAGATAAGTGAATACAGCATTGCCTTCCACTGTGCCAGGATCACTCACGTTCAAGTGGTTGGGGTCGGTGAACATAGAGCGAACTTTCTGCCAAACGGTGTCGGCATCGTCACTCAGGTAGATGCAGTTGCCCAAGCTCTTGCTCATCTTCTCCTTTCCATCAGTGCCAGGCAGGCGTCGTGCTGTCTCGTTCTCAGGCAGCATGATGTCGGGCTCAACGAGCACTTCGCCATAGGTGCTGTTGAAGCGGCGCACCAACTCGCGTGTTATTTCAAGCATAGGCTTCTGGTCCTCGCCGGCGGGTACGATATCGGCTTTGAATAAGGTTATATCTGCAGCTTGGCTTACTGGATAACAGAAGAATCCCAATGGAATGTTTGCCTCGAAGTTGCGCATCTTTATCTCGGTCTTAACCGTTGGGTTGCGCTCCACGCGGCTCACTGTGATGAGGTTCATCAAGTAGGTGGTGAGTTCGGCTAGTTCAGGGATATGGCTCTGAATGAAAATGATGCATTTCTCGGGGTCAAGACCTGCCGAAAGGTAGTCGAGAGCAACCTCGATAATGTTTTGACGAATCTTCTCAGGGTTGTCTGCATTGTCAGTCAAAGCTTGAACATCGGCCATAAAGACAAACATTTTCTCATAATCACCTGCATTTTGCAGCTCCACGCGTCGGCGCAACGAACCCACATAGTGCCCCAAGTGGAGCTTGCCTGTTGGGCGGTCGCCAGTTAGAATAACTTTTCCCATATTGTTATCGTTAATTACTTTATTTTTCAAAAAAGATTTGCAAATTTACACAAAATCGTTGACAAGGCAATAGAATAAAATGAAAAATGGCGATTAATAAAATAGACTATATAAAATAATGAATTAATTCTTGTTTGTTTTTACAGTTTTTAGTAACTTTGCTCGATTTTTGTATTAATTCAATTCTATAACTTTAATAACTAAATTTTACATCACATGAAAAGATTTTTTACTCTATCTGGATTAATGGCCCTATTAATTGTAGCAGGGGGTAAATTTATGGGTTTCACGGCAAGTGCACAGCCCGAGTCGTTTAACTACAACTTCACTCAGCAAGACTATCGCGGTGAAGATTTGGTAAGAACTAATACTCTCAATGTTGTGTGGAACGCTTCTACTGGTGTGTTGACGTTCAACAACTTCTATGCTAACGACTTGGTGAACGATCAAGTTGTAAATCTTGTTTTTCCTTCTTATGCTACCGAAACTTCAAGTCCAACTACTTTGACATGGGAAAGCGACACCAAGGCAAATTTCACTTGGCGCGCTTGCTATATGGGTCAGAGTGATGTGCTAGAGAGTTTGCCTTTCTCTTACAGCAGTTTCAAGAACTATAAGAATGCTGTAGTAAGCAGGTTCCAACATGTGGGAAATCCTGTTAGAATTTATGACCCTGTAGCTAACACCATTGACCCAACCAGCTATTATGCTTATTATGGTGGACAAGATTGTCATGGTACTATCGATATTGCCGCAGGAACTATTGAAATTACCGACCCTTGGGGGTGCGTGGTTGGCAATAACAATTGGAACACCATGAGTGCTACAGTTGTAATTGAGTACTTTGAGAGGTCAGAGATGACACGTGTCAACACAGCCATTAATAATGTCAACAGCGATGCTCAAGTAGTGAATACTCGTTACTATAACACTCTAGGTGTTGAATCGTCTACTCCTTTCAATGGTGTGAACATTATTGTTAATGAGCTTGACAACGGACAAAAAACTGTTACTAAGCAACTAATGAGATAATATTTAATTATCGTACAGAGGGTGTTTCAAAATGTTGACAATCTTGCATTTTGGCACACCCTCTTATTGATATCTTGATGTGAATAAAAACATATATCTATATGAGAAAATTATTTACTTATTCATTATTATTTGCCGCAATGTCATTATTCTCAACAGTTGCGCCAAATAATAGCGCAAAAGCGCAGCCAGAGTCATTTACACAGATTTATCTGCAAAAAGACTATCGAGGTAGTGAAATTGTAAGAACCAATAAGGTAACTGTGGTTTGGGATGCTGCGACTGAGCAACTGACATTCAATCATTTTTATTGGAATACAGATGTGGTTAGTAGCACTTCAGCTATGGTGAATCTGCCTATTAATTATGGTGTGAGTGCTACTAGTTTGACATGGCAGAGTGATACAAAAGCAAGTTTTACATGGCGTGTTGCATATTTAGGCAAGACCACTAAATTTGGTTATACTGGCTATCAACATGCTTTGGTTGCTCATATGAAGTATTATCAACAAGGAGTTACTACTATATATAATCAAAGAGTTTATTACACTTACGATGGCGGTGCCGATTGTCATGGTACCATTGACCTTGAAAAAGGAGAAATTACTCTTGACGATCCATGGGGATTGGTTGTGGCACAAGGAACTTATTGGTATACCCCAAGTAGTTCTCGTGTTGTAGAGTATTTTGAACATTCAGTTTTTACCGCTACTAATCTCGTTGACATCGTTAACGACGGAGAACCTGGTGAGGAATACACCGTCAACGATGACCTTGTTGGTGTCGCCACTGTTGACGGTGTGCTGAGTGCTCCTATGGGAGTGAGCAAAAATCAAAACACATTTGAGATTGACAAGGGCAGATACAGACTTGACTTGGATTTGAGTGCCAACGCGCTCACTGTGTCTCAAAGTGCCGAACAGGTGACAGGTTATGTTAATAATGGCAGTTATCCTACTTACTATGTTTTAGGAGAGGCTAACGGTAATAGCTGGAATCCTACTGTTGGTCAGCCCATGGAGACCACTGACGGTGTGCATTATAGCGTTGTAGTAAACTTCAATGGTGGAAGCAACAACAAGAACTATTTCAGTATAACAAGTGCTCTGGCGCAAAACAATGACCAAGGTGGATGGGATTATGTTAATTCTAACCGTTATGGTCCCTCAAGCAATGATTATCCAGTAACAATGGGTGACGTGCTTTTTGCTAAAGACATGGGCAAGTATAAATACCCATCAGTGCTAGGTGAGAATCAAATTGACTTTATGGGTAATGTGAACGCTGAATTTATGGGTGAAGTTGGCAAGCATCCAGCAGCTAACTATGACCAAAGCAATTGGGTGATGCTCACCGGTGTTGCCAATGCCAATAACTATGTAGGCAAGATAATAAAAGGCAAGAGCATTACAGGTAAACTTGTTGACAAGGTTAACCCGACTATCGCTGTGACTTCTAACCCCAAAATGGGTGAAGCACATAACTACGACCCCAACCTCTATATCATGCCTAGCTTTAACGAAGCATATTATCAGCCAACAAGCAAATATTTCTTTGTTGCTCCTAAGGTACAGGAGTATGCTAATATCACTTGGGCATGTTACAACGCTGCTGATGGCAAGTTCTATGTGCCGTCAGAGAAAACACCAAGCGACATGACTGGTGGCATCGCTGTTAATTGGGACTATCTGCCTAGTGGCAATCCCCAAAACGGTTACATTTATGAGTTTGATGCTATTTTGCGTAAAGTGCCTAGTTCAAGCAATGCGCCAAGTCTCAAGGATGGAGCTACAGGAACACCTAATACTGCTAATGCTTCGGCCGACTACCTAGTTTATCCTCTTAGACTCTATGATGTGCCTACTTCCATTAACACAATAGAGAGCACTGGCAAGGTTGTTGACGTTAAGTATTACAACATGATGGGCATTGAGAGTGCTACACCATTCAGTGGTGTGAACATTGTAGTCACGATTTTCGACAACGGTAACCGCTCTACCTTCAAGAAATTTTATAAATAAATAATATATTAATCAAATGAGAAAATATCTTTTCACAATCATCTTGCTTGCGCTGGCGACGGCAAATGTGTCGCGTGCTGCTTCGGCATTCACTGCCGAGAAGCTAGCAAGCATTAACATCGAGATGGACCGTGACATCTACACAGGCGGCAACATTGGTTGTAACCGTGTTTCAATGGCCTACACTGGAGGTACCAGCCGCGTCACAGTGTCAAACTATTTCGCTCAAGGCAGCGATCTCTCTTTCAGTGTGAACTGGGGTGCTAATACTATTTCATTCTTGCCACAGTGTGTTTACACCTATCAGTATCAAAGTTATACCTGCTACCTCTATGTGGTTGCACAGTCGGTTGTGAACAATAGTGATGTAAACACCGTTCTTAATACCAGTCTTTCGGGACGTGTTAACTCTAGCGGTTTCACTATTTCCACTACTTGGAATCTGGCTCTCATCTATTATGACCCTGATAGTGATTCTTACGTTAACGCAGGTGCAATGTACGATAACGGTATGTTCACCCAGTTTATCGCAAGCAACGCTACTATGACCTACGATGAGGTTGATTTCGACAGTGATGACCACGTTTACAATACTGGCGAAGTTGTATCGTTCCCCGTGTATTTGTACTACTATAATAATAAGGTGACAATTTACAACTTCCTTGACTATGGTTTTATACCTGAATACACTCCAAGCGAGGGCAAGAACAGCTGGGAGAACCCAAACCAAGAGCTTGCACAATATAAGGACAATCAGACGGGTATTACTTATCACTTCTGCCTTTACAATTGGGAAACCAATGCCGATGGTTATGCCGACGTGCTTACAAATCTGTATGCTCAAGCTATGGTAACTTCCGAGACTGTGTTTGATATGGGCAATATCACTCTTGCCGACATGGTTCGCGACGGCATGGGATTCATTGGCGGCAATGCTAAGATTGTGCTCGAGAGCGGCACATTGCCATTTGAGGAGTTGCCTATCCCTGGCGACGTGAATGCCGACAAGAAAGTTAATGTAACCGATGTTATGTGCGTGGCCAACTATATCGTGGGTATCTCTCCCGAAGTGTTTGTAGAGGAAGCAGCTGATGTGAATGCAAGCGGTTCTATTAATATAACCGACCTTATTGCAATCGCCAATATCGCTGTGGGCAATTCGTCAGCGCCTGCGCTCAATGCTCCAAAGGCTGCTACCAACGATGTGCTGAGCCTTGGTGACTATGATCCAGAAACGAGCACGTTAGCTATTAGTCTTGACAACGCTACTCCTTACGCTGGTTTCCAGATGGATGTAACTCTTCCACAAGGTCTTACATTGGAGAGCGCAGTGCTCACAGGTAGAGCTGCTTCTCATACCCTGATGACTGGAGTTAACCCAGATGGCTCTATCCGTCTACTTGGCTTCTCGCTCGATAATAATGAAATATCGTGTGGCAACGATACTATTATCATTCTTAAGGTGAAAGCTACATCTTTGCTTGACTCAAGCGATAGTGTGAACATCAGTGACATTTTCTTCACTCAGTACAATGAGGTGGAGAGTGTGCTACCTAATGTTACCACCAACTCGGTTGTTACAGCTATTGCCCAAGTGGGCACTGATGGCGAGGGAGTTAATGTCTATGACATGAAGGGCGTACTCCTGCGTCAAGGCGTTGATCCAGCCGAGGCCACTAAGGGGCTGCCTACTGGTGTCTATGTAATAAATGGCAAAAAAGTGCTTGTAAAATAATTTGCACTCCTTAATTGAAAAGCTCTTTTAGATATGAAAAAGCTATTTCATATTATAACTATAATGTTAGTGGTTGTAGCTATGCATGCTCAAGCGGCTAATCAGTTGCACATCGATGATTTTTCAATCAAGGCGGGCGATACTGTCACAGTACCGGTCTTGCTTGATAATCCTGATACCGACTTTGCCGCATTCCAGTTTGACCTTTACATGCCGTCAGGACTTAGCGTCGCCGATGGTGGGTTCAGGTTGAGTGGGCGTGCGTCAAGTTCGCACCAACTGATGACAAATGTTAATGGCGACCACATTACGGTGATGGCATTTAGTTTTCCTGCCACTAATTTCACAGGGAATAGTGGGGCAGTGTTGACCATTGACGTGGTGGCTGCCGAAGACTTTGAAGGTCAAGCTGTTATTAATGTCAAGAATATCGCACTCACAACAAGCGATGCTCATGAGCACTCTCATCCCGACCTGACGGTGACAGTAACTGCACAAGGTTTTATAGTGCTTGGCAATGAGTTTTACATGGACGATTTCGAGATCGCCCCTGGAACAACTCTGCATGTGCCGGTTGTTCTCGACAATCATGCGAGTGCAATTGCTGGATTCCAGTTCGACATGTATCTGCCAGAAGGCATTACCACTACAGCTAGCTCGTTCACATTGAGCGACCGCAAGGGCGAAACTCACCAGTTGGTTGCCAACAAGAATGGCGACCATTGGAGCGTGGTGGCATTTGGATACCCCACAGCCGACTTCAGTGGTGACAGCGGTGATATCATGTTCATCGATTTCACGGCGAGCAAGTCATTTACTGGCAGTGCTGTGATATCATTCCGTAACGTGATGCTTGCCACTAGCGATGCTCACGATAGCCCGGTTGATGATTTTGACGTTAACGTTGCTGCCAATGGTGTGTATGTGCCTACCGACCGTCTTACAATTGAAGATTTCTCAATAAAGCCAGGCAAAACTGTTGTTATGCCTGTGCTTCTTGAGAACGAAGTGACTCAGTTCTGCTCGTTTAGCTTCGAAATGACTATTCCACAAGGGCTAACAATCACAGAAGATGCGTTTACACTGACCGATAGGGCCCCCAATCATACCTTGACAGTTACACCTCTTGGAGATGATGCCTTAAAGGTTGATGTCCATGGCAAATATGGCAGAATCTTTAATGGCACCGAAGGCGCTGTGCTCAACATTGTGGTGGTTGCCGACCGCACATTCGAGGGACAGACTGTTATCAATGTGAGCAATGTACGGCTCATTGAGCCTAACAGCGACATCACGACACTCGATGACTTTGATGTCACAGTGACTGCCGATGGCGTGTATGTGCCTGAGAATCTATTCTATATCAACGACTTTGAGATTACACCAGGACAAACTATGCAAGTGCCAGTGATTATGGACAACGAGGCTACTCCTGTCGCTGGCTTCCAGCTCAAGTTGGAGATGCCTGAGGGCCTCACTGTTCATGGTGCAACTCTGAGTGACCGCAAGAGTGATTCTCATCAGGTGGTGGCAAATACCAGTGGTAATACTGTATCGATCGCTGCGTTTAGCTTTCCAACAGTCAATTTCTTTGGAAACTCGGGCGACATTATGTACATAAATGTCACTGCAAGCCGCGATTTCTCGGGCACTGCCGTGATTCATGTTGCTGATGTGGTTCTTACCAGTGCCGATGAGGTTGAGACTCTTATTGAAGACTTTGATGTGAATGTAACTGCCAATGGTGTATATGTTCCAAGCGATAACCTTTCCATCAGCGACTTTGCAATCGCTCCTGGACGCTCTATGCAAGTACCAGTGGTACTCACCAACGAGACTGTCGTGGTCAACGCTGTAGAGTTTGACCTTGAAGTGCCTCAAGAGCTTACAGTGGCTAATCAAGCAAGGCTTGGGGAGCGTGCCAACGGGCACATGGTTACCATTTCAGATCAAGGCTCACTGATGCACGTTGTTGAGGCAGCCGTTCCTGCCGCTGCTTTCACTGGTGATGACGGCAATATAATGTATTTGAAAGTTAATGCAACAAGAGAGTTCACGGGTTCTGCCGTCATCAATGTGAAGAATGTGGTACTTAAGACTAATGAAGGTGACATCACTGTTAACGACTTTGCTGTTGTGGTTACTGCAAGTGGACCTTATGTTCCTGTCGATACCCTCTACATTGATGACTTCAGCATTGAACAGGGAAAGACAATGACTGTTCCAGTTGTGATGGACAATGAAATTACCAATATTGCAGCGGTACAGTTTGATATCTCTCTGCCTTTAGAACTTTCTATCCCGCAAGCCGATAATGGTGACTACAGCATGGCTCTTACTGAGCGCATGAGCGACAATCACTACATTATCGCTAATCCCAAGGCCAATGGAGATATCCGCGTAGTGGCTGTGAGCTTCCCGCCTGCCGATTTCTCAGGAAACAGTGGAGCAATAATGAATATTGACTTTGAAGCTATACAGAGCTTCATAGGAACAACTGAATTCACTGTGAAGAATGTGGTTATGACTACAGCCGACGCTCAAACCGAAATCTCAGTTCCCGATTTTGTGGTTATGGTAACCGCAGTCAAGGCTAGCGATCATGTAATTGGCGACGTGAATTGTGACGGCGTTGTAACAAGTGCTGACATCACAGCGCTCTATAACTACCTGCTAAACGGAGACGAGACATTTATTGCTACAAGCGACGTGGACGGAGACGGCTCGGTAACAAGTTCCGATGTTACAATGATATACTCAATTCTCATGGGCAATTAATTGGAATACCCCATATCAATATAAAAACATCGCAAGGTATACCTTGCGGTGTTTTTTAATGTTGTTCTCCATAATACTCATCCCATATATTTGCATGCACATAAGTTCATTGACATACTGCACCTCCAAGATATGAAAAGTGAAAAAGTATCAGTGATTTGGTGATTACACTGAGTACGGTGATTACACTTAATTTATCTTATAATTATATTTTTAAAAGTCAATTGAGTCAAATAGCTGTAATTATTTTTGTCTCTAAACAAGCATAACATTCTCACCCAGTGTTACTTTGTGCTGTTTGTAGAGTAACCCAAGCGCCTTCTTGAAGTCCTTCTTGCTGCAATTGAAAACACGCATTATATCATTGGGCGATGATTTGTCGTTGAGAGGCATTGAGCCGCCGTTTTCTTGCAAATATTGGAGAATAACATCAGCGACATCGTCAACTCGCATTTTTTCAATCTTTGATAGTGTGACATCAATTTTACCGTCATCGCGCACCTGCTTGATAAAGCCCATGTGGTGCTCGCCTATGTTTACAGTTTGGTATAGCTCATTGTTGTATATCATCCCCCAGAATTGACCATCTACAATCACTCGATAACCAATTTCCTGTTGTTGAGTAATTAACACATCAACCTTTTGGCGATGATAATAGTCGGGAAGGCTCTTGTTCAAGAATTTGTCGAGCTTGGCACTGGCAACTATGCGGTGACTGCTGGGATCCTCATAGATATACACGATATAGCTTCGACCAGCCTGCATGCGCACTCGTTGTTCGCTGAACGGAACTAGTAAGTCTTTAGCAACAAGACCCCAGTCGAGGAATGCACCAATGGCATTGACTGCTTTCACACGCATCAAGCAGAACTGACCAACGGTCGCAAAAGGATGCTCAGTGGTCGCTACAGGGCGGTTTTCCGAGTCATTGTATATGAAAACCTCAATTATGTCATCAAGCTCTTCCTCACCAGTAAGATATCGTTTTGGAAGTAGCACTTCGTTGTTGTTTCCATCAATCAAGTATGCGCCAAAGTCGACAAACCTGTTAATCATTAACTTGTTGTATTGTCCTATCTTCATTTTCTGTTTGTTTTTATTCAATTGCAAAGTAACAAAATAATGACGGGCAATGACCTTGCATCGTCAAAGAAAATCGTTAAATATAGTTAAATCACTCGCGCGCCTGTGCAGTATTTATACCTAATTGTTGTTTAGTGGGTGAAAATGAAGGAAAAAATGTGATTTTATCATCGCTCATGTTCTTCTTTTTCAAATACTTTGTGTAATTTTGCAATGTGCTTTATTTTAAACTTTTATTATCACATATAGTCTAATTATTATTATTAAGATAATTATTAACAAAAACATAACATTATGAACTACAAATTTTTGTCTTTAATTGGTGCCCTGTTGCTCGGCTGTGGCTGTGCAATGGCGCAAGACTATGAGGACGACATCTATTATGATGGCAAATCTGAACCTGCTAAGCCTAAAGTTGTTGAAAAAAGACAACAGACGGTTACAAGCAGTACGGTGGTTCCTACACCTCCAGTTTATGGAATAGTGAATGGACGTGACGTTGATGAGTATAATCGTCGCATTGATGGTTATTATAATGAAGACGACACTGTGATTCTTGATGATGATGTGTTTGCCAACACTAGGCGCATTGAGAAATTCTACAATCCCGATATCGTGATTCGTTCTAACGATCCTGACTTGATTGAGTATTATTTCGATAGTACTCCTCAGGTCAACCTCATTGTGGGTTCTAGCTGGAGTTGGGGACCTTCTTGGGGATGGGGCTGGCGTTCCGCTTATTACGATCCTTGGTATAGCTGGGGATGGGGTTGGTATAGCCCCTGGTATTATAGTTCTTGGTATGATTGGGGCTGGTATGGTGGCTATCGCTATCATCCTTGGTCATATTGGGGACGCCCATGGGGTGGCTACTGGGGCGGCTATTGGGGTGGCAGTCACTGGGGCAGACCATATCATTGGGATAATGGTTGGTATGGACATAATGGCCATCACTACAACAGTGGTTACAACGGACGTCGTCCAGGCATGAATTATCATGGCAATCGTGGTAACACTGGAAATATGCCTAATCACGGAACAGCTGCTGCTCCAGGTAGAAATGGAGGACGTCAAGGCAATGTCGTTGGATATGCCAATCATGGTAATATAGGCAATGCTACTACTGGTGGCAACGGATTTAATGGACGCTCTACTATGCAACCTGGTGGGCGCTCGGCTCACGGAAACACAGGACGTAGCTCTTCGGGCACTTACAATAGCTCTAGTTCTCGCTCTTACACACCTTCAAGTGCAGGACGCAGTTACACACCTTCAAGTAGTGGACGCAGCACTGGAGGTTACTCAGGCGGTAGCCGCAGCAGTGGTGGATATTCTGGTGGCAGTCGCAGTAGCGGTGGCTATTCAGGTGGAAGCCATGGTGGCGGTGGCGGTAGCAGTCACGGCGGTGGCGGCGGTAGTCACGGTGGAGGTGGCGGAAGCCACGGTGGCCGTAGATAATTGACAGAGTGTGAGAACTATTATATAAGAATAACTAGTAAAATTGATATCTACAATGAAAAAAATATATATTGCATTATTGCTTGGGGGAGCTTCACTCATAGCAAGCGCACAAGCAACTTTTGACGTACTGAAAATGTCCGAGACCGAACTCAGCGGAACCTCTCGATATATGTCGATGGCTGGTGCTTTCGGTGCTCTTGGTGGAGATGCTTCGGCAGTAATTCAAAACCCCGGTGGCATTGGTGTATATCGTAGCAGCGAAATAAATGCAACGATGAACCTCAACTTCCTCTCTACTAAGAGCGGTGAGTATCAAAACCTGACCGATACAAAATTCTTTTTCAATAATGTCTCTTATGTTGGTTCGATGAAAATCAACAGTGATTTCTTTAAGTATTTCAACTGGGGATTCTCGTTCAATCGCATTAACTCATTTAAACGCCGTTATCAAGGTGGTTATAACACTGGTTACTCTCTTACCAATAAGATTGCCGATAATCTTAACAATGGCAATTGGATTGATCAAGACTTGTCAGTGAATAACTATGATGGTAACATATACTATGAGAGCAATGCTCCATGGCTCGGAATTCTTGCCTATCAGTCCTATTTGATTAATGGCAACTACGATGGCTCTTTGAGAGGTCTATCTACCGATGCTACTACTGGAACTGCTAATTTCTATGTAGACGAATTAGGACACACCGACGAGTACAATATTACACTCGGTGGTAACTTCAAGAACGTCTTTTACTGGGGTTTGAACTTTGGCATAACCGACCTTTACTTTGATAGCTATCAGTACTATGGTGAGGACCTTGACAATGCCGAAATATACAACTATAATTACGATGATGGTAGCACTACTATGGGTTATGCCGGATATGACTTCCAGGCATATCAGCAAACTCGTGGTACAGGTTATAACTTCAAGATGGGTGTTATTGTGAAGCCCATTAATCAATTAAGAATCGGTGCTGCATTCCACACTCCCACTTACTATGACATGAAGGATCTTTACAAGGTTCAGTGTGGATTTGACTTGCTCGCCAATGGTGATTCCGAGATGTATCAAGGCAACACCGAAACAGGCGAAGAGGGTTACTACGATGAGTATCGTTACACCATCAAGACTCCTTGGCGTTTCATCGGCAGCCTTGCCGTGGTGCCTAACAGCAAGGGTATGCTTAGCTTGGATTATGAGTATGTTGGTGCCAACACTATTCGCTGCGGTGACGCAGGTGGCTACAATTATGGCGACACCGAAGAAAAAATTAAAAATCAGCTGCAACCATCTCACATCCTCCGTGTAGGTGCCGAGGTTCGCCCATCTTCCAACTTCAGCATTAGAGCCGGTTACTCCTATCAGTCTTCGCCTGTGAAAGATGAAGTGAAAGGTGTTGCAAACAATGATGTAGATGTGGTTTCAAGCAACTATATGTATCAGTATGACAAGAGCAACCAGTATATCACTTGTGGTCTTGGATATCGTTACAAAAAGTTCTATGCCGACGCTGCTTACGTTCATCAAACTCGCACTAGCCAATATCATGCATTCCCTGGAGAGCAAGGCGAGGAGGTGAAGGACAACAATAATAAGGTCGCTTTAACTATCGGATTCCGTTTCTGATAAAGCACATTTGATTATCGCGCCATTGAGCGCAAAGAAATAGTGATAATTAGGAGGCATTGTTAATAAAATGCCTCCTAATGTTTTTGCTGTGTTATGCTTTTTGGCTATCTTTGACCACATTTTCTTCTTGGCATGAATTCTATTAATCTCGAGAATATTGACCTTGACAACAGCGAGTTCCAAAACGCTTGGAACTTGATTCGCAACACTCACCGCTCGGTCTTCCTTACTGGAAAAGCTGGTACAGGAAAAAGCACCTTTCTCAAGTATATCTGTGCCAATACTGCCAAGAAGCACGTGGTCCTTGCACCAACGGGAATAGCTGCTGTCAATGTGGGAGGACAAACGTTGCACTCTTTCTTTAAGATTCCTTTCAAACCGTTGTTGCCTGATGACCCAGACTTTTCTCCAAGACGAATTCGCAAGACATTGCGCTATTCGGCCGAAAAAGTGAAACTTATTCGCAAGCTCGAACTTATTATTATCGATGAGATATCAATGGTGCGATGCGACATCATTGATTTCATCGACAAAGTGTTGCGCATCTACTCAGAGAACATGCGTGAACCTTTCGGGGGCAAACAGCTGCTTTTTGTGGGTGACATTTTTCAACTAGAACCGGTAATCACTCGTGACATGCGCGACATCTTGCGACGATACTACAAGCAATTCTTCTTTTTCAACGCAAGGGTGTTTAATCAGCTTGGACTCATTCCCATCGAATTGCGTAAAATATATCGTCAGACCGACTCAAGCTTTATATCCATGCTCGATAGAGTAAGGGTAAGTCATGCTTCTTACCACGATATGCAGTTGCTCAATAGTCGTTGCAACCCCGATTACAAGGAACCCGATAATGGTTTGGTGATGACGCTTGCTACAAGGCGTGAAACTGTCGATTCTATTAACGATGACCACATGCAGGCTCTCGACACCCCCGAGTATGTCTTCACCGGTATCGTGACTGATATCTTCCCCGACAATGATCTTCCAACCAATAAAGAACTTGTTCTCAAGCAAGGGGCTCAGGTCATTTTCATTCGCAATGACAAGGATGGAAGATGGGTTAATGGCACTTTGGGCAAGGTTTCAAAACTGGATGATAGTGGAATAAAGGTGGAATTGGAAAACGGCGAGGGCTACGTTCTGGACCAGGAAATTTGGGAGAATGTACAATATTCATACGATGAGAAAGAAAAGAAGGTCATTGAGAATGTGGTGGGCACTTTCAGGCAATATCCTATTAAGCCTGCTTGGGCGCTTACAGTGCATAAAAGCCAAGGCTTAACATTCAATAACATAGTCATTGACTTCGCAGGAGGCGCTTTCTCAAGTGGACAAACCTATGTCGCTCTCTCGAGATGCACCTCTCTTGAGGGTATCACGCTCCTCAAACCTCTGTCTCAACGTGACATTATAGTTAACACCGCAATTGTCGATTTCAGCCGTCAATTCAACAACCAAGCTGCAATTAATGATGCAATTTTGGTAGAAAAAGCCAATGGGCTCTACGCCATGGCATCTATTGCTTTTGATAATGATGATTTCTCGCGATGTGTCGACTGTTTTACTCAGGCGATGGAAATACACAATGTGGTAAGCACATCAATTGCGAAACGTTTCATCAAGCTAAAATTCAATAAGTTTGCCAAGCTGAACAAAAAGATTAAAAATCTTGAGGACGTTATAGATTCTCAAAACAAGATGCTTCTCGATCTGGCAAGTGAGTTTACAGCCATGGGCGACCAGTCAATGGGGTTAGGCTCTTTGGCGCAAGAAGATGAAGTCCCCTATGGTAATGGTCAGCAGCATCTAGACGAGATCGCCATTAAATCGGCGCTCGCCAACTATAACAAGGCTTTAAAGCTTGCGCCAGGCTATGCGCCGGCTTTGTTGGGGAAGGCACGCTTAATGGATACTATAGGAGAGACTCTGCAAGCTGTTGATTTGCTGGAAGACATATTGCGAAACAAAAGGAATTGTTATGAGGCTATCATGATGTTAGCGTTTATTTATGAAAAAGAAAAGGATACACCAGAGGCAATAAAGGCCTATAAGCGAGCTATTCGTGCATCAAGGAGTGCTATTGAGCTGGCACGCATCTACGAGGTTATTGGGTTGGATGATTTAGCTCAGGAGCACATTGATATTGCCAAGCAACTGCGACGTCAGCAGCAAGTCAAAAAAATGCGTCGTAAGAAAAAATAACACGCATAGCCACAACTGTTTAGCTTTTTGCAACTTGGTTGCATGCTTTTTGACTTAATTTTGCAGTGGATAAAAACAAAGAAACTATGACACACAACCATTGCAATCACTGCTCGCATGACCATCATAGCCACAAGCATCATGAGCATAGCCATGATCACAGCCATCATCATCATGAACATGGCACCAAGAAGACGCTTATATTAATATGTGCTACAGCTTTATTGTTGGCAATTGCTGTTTATATCGAGAAGTCGTTCAATCTGCCCACATGGCAATTACTGCTCATTTATTTAGTTCCTTACCTGCTCGTAGGTTATGGAACCCTTAAAGAAGCTGCCGAGGGACTTGCTCATGGCGATGCCTTCAACGAACATTTCCTTATGTCGATAGCAACTATAGGCGCCTTGTGCATCGGCTTCTTGCCTGGCGCTGAGACACAGTTTCCCGAGGCGGTGTTTGTAATGCTCTTTTTTCAAGTGGGCGAACTCTTTGAGGGCTATGCCGAGGGCAAAAGCCGTGAAAGCATCTCGCACTTGATGGACATTCGCCCCGATGTTGCCAATGTGGAGCGCGATGGAGAATTACTAACGATCAGTCCCGAACATGTCGAGGTGGGTGAGACTATTGTAGTCAAACCTGGCGAGAAAGTTCCTCTCGATGGCGTGGTGATTGATGGCACTACATCGCTTAACACTGTGGCGCTCACTGGAGAGAGCGTGCCTCGTGATGTCGTAACTGGCGACGAGGTTATTTCGGGTTGCGTGAATCTCTCTGGAGTAATTAAAGTTCGTACTACCAAGAGTTTTGGTGAGAGTACCGTGTCAAAGATTATTGAACTCGTTGAGCATAGCGGAGACAAGAAGTCAAAGGCCGAGACATTTATCACACGTTTTGCGCGCATTTACACACCCATCGTGGTCATTGCTGCTGTCTTGTTAGCGGTTGTGCCACTCTTCTTTGGTGGAGCATTCCACACGTGGCTCTATCGTGCCTTGATGTTCTTGATTGTGTCATGTCCTTGTGCATTGGTTATCAGTGTGCCGTTGGCGTTCTTTGGCGGCATTGGCGGGGCTTCACGTCAAGGAATTCTCATTAAGGGAGCTAATTATATGGATACACTTGCACAAGTGAGAACTGTTGTGTTTGATAAGACAGGTACATTGACTCATGGACAGTTTGAGGTGACAGCTGTTCATCCCGACATATGCGATGAAAATCACCTTCTGCATCTCGCAGCTCATGTTGAACACTATTCAACTCATCCCATTGGTGCAGCTTTGCGTAATGCTTTCCCCGATGAAGCTACCGACGGCTGTGTGGTTACCGATGTTGAAGAAATAGCTGGGCAGGGTGTACGTGCTACAGTTGCTAGCGACTTGGTATGCGTGGGTAATACCCGCATGATGGAAGCTGTGGGTGCAAAATGGCGAGACTGTGACCATGTGGGCACTATTATACATGTTGCCATCAATGGTGATTATGCTGGGCACATTGTTATCAACGACAAGATAAAGGATGATAGTGCGCAAGCTATAACCGACATTAAAGCAGCTGGCGTAGACCGCATTGTAATGCTCACTGGTGACCGCAGCGAGGTAGGTGAAGATGTGGCGCACAAACTGGGAATAGTGGAGTATTACTCACAACTTTTGCCAGCCGACAAGGTGAAGCATGTGGAACAGTTGCTTAGTGAGAAAAATGATGGTAAGATGCTCGCCTTTGTGGGTGATGGTATCAACGACGCTCCAGTACTTGCCCGTGCCGATGTGGGAATCGCGATGGGTGGACTTGGCAGCGATGCAGCTATTGAGGCTGCCGATGTTGTACTGATGGACGATAAACCCACAAAGATTGTCAAAGCGATATCAATCGCTCGTTGCACACTTGGAATCGCTCGACAGAATGTATGGTTTGCCATTGGAGTTAAACTTACTGTACTGGTGCTTGCCACCTTAGGCATTGCAACAATGTGGATGGCAGTATTTGCCGACGTGGGCGTTACAGTTCTCGCCGTCCTAAACTCTATGCGAGCCCTACGTAATCAATAAGCTGGTCTACATTATCAATAATGTAATCGGGATGCGATTTCTCAAGCTCCTTTTTTGATGAATTACCGTAGGTTACAGCGCAAGTCTTGACGTTTGCGTTTTTACCCATAGCGATGTCGACAGGCATGTCGCCTACCATAAGGGTTTCGCAGGTATCAACATTCATTGCCTTAAGTATGTAAAGCACAGCCTCTGGATTGGGCTTGGCTTTATCTACATTGTCAACTCCAACCACCATTGTGAAATATTGTCTTACTTTTAGTATCTCGAGCAGCTCTACGAGTGAGGCATTGCCTCGAGACGACGCCACACTCATTGTTATGCCGTGATAATTCAGTTTTGTAAGCGTTTTTGCCACATCGGGGAAAAGGGTAGGAGTTAGTGATGACTTGTTGGCGTCGAAAATGTCGCAGTAGGTTCTGGCACATTCAAGCGCTTCAATCTCGCTCATGTCAGGATACATGTGCGTAAAGCAGTCTTTGAGAGGCACCCCAATAACTTTTCTTATCGACTCGCGTGTAGCCACACGAAGTCCCCTATCTCGCATAGTTGCCTGCATTGTGGCAAGTATAATGCGCGAGGTGTCGGCAATGGTGCCATCGAAGTCAAATATTATGTGTTTGAATTCCATTTGTTAGTTGCAAAAATACTACTTTTTTTACTATTTGTTATTATGTTAGGATTATTATGTATATCTTTGTAGATGTCTTATTACTATTAACTTTAATATTTGTATGATTTGTATGATGATGAAAAATATAAAAGTAATCACTATTTTTCTTGTAATGGCTTTGACTACTGCTTCTTTACAAGTGGCAATGGCGCAGAAGAAAGGAAACGCACAGAATGCACAAACTCAAAGACAGAATAAACCTTCGACAAGGTCTAAACCTTCTAATAAGCAGCAGAATCAGAGTCTCAAACTTCCAAAACGGCAGACGCAAAAAACAAAAGTCACTTTGCCTGAACCAACCAAAAATAGTGTTTTGACAGGTGAGGCTAAAAGTTACTTTGCTCCAGCTACGGCTGGTGACGTCGAAGCGCAGTACAATTTGGGCCGATGCTATTATTTGGGTGGCTATGGTGTTGAAGAAAATGGTGCTGAGGCAATAAAATGGTTAACTAAAGCTGCCGACCATGACCATTGTGGTGCTATCTATTACCTTGCGTTGTGTTATCAAGATGGATTTGGGGTTGATCAGAGTGAGAGCGCTGCCAAAAAACATTTTAATAAAGCCTATAATATAGCTATGTCGTTGGCAAAGCAAGGAGATTTAATGGCAATGCATGTAATGGGGTGGACTTATGATCATGGGCGAGGATATGTCGAAGAGAATAATTCTGTTGCTGTTGAGTGGTACTCTAAAGCAGCAAATGCTGGGTTTGCTCCTGCACAATTTGATTTGGGTGTTTGCTATGAAGAAGGTGAAGGTGTCGCACGAAATATGGAGAAAGCTTATTTATGGTATCGCAAGGCAGCCGAACAAGGTGATTCAGATGCTCAATTGTCATTGGGGATATGCTATGAATTCGGTGAAGGGGTAGATAAAGACCTTTACCTTGCGTCAAAGTGGTATGCTAAGGCTGCTGAACAAGGAAATGCCGCCGCTCAATGCAATCTTGGCGATTTATATTATGATGGTGAAGGTGTGTCGCAGAGCTATAACCAAGCTGTCAATTGGTATCGAAAAGCAGCTGAACAAGGGTATGATGAAGCTCAGAATTGTTTAGGCTATTGTTATGAAGAAGGGCATGGTGTAAGTAAAAATATGGTTCTTGCCTATGGATGGTATAAAAAAGCCGCTGAACAAGGACATGATGTTGCTCAAACCAATTTGGGACTGTGTTATTGGAATGGTTCTGGTGTAAAGAAAAATACAAAAAAAGCTATTGAATGGTGGCAAGAAGCTGCTCGACAAGGCAATGAAGATGCCCGGCAATTTCTTGAAGAAGAAGGATTAAGCTGGTAGAGTCTATTCATTTGAACAATTGGAGTTCACTTTGTTTAAACAGAAGATAAAAAAAATCAGAGCACTTTGTAAACACAAGGTGCTCTGATTCTCAATATTAGCATTAGAGATTTACTTGAATTGCTCGCTTATCTTCTTGCAAATGGCTTGCATCTCCTCTTGGGGAAGAGTTAGCTTCTGCTTGAAGAAATTCATGTCGCTCTCTTTCTTTAGGGGAACTAGGTGGACATGAGCGTGGGGCACTTCAAGACCAAGAACGGTTACTCCCACTTTTACGCAGGGTATAGCTGCTTTGATGGCGGTTGCTACACGTTTGGCAAAGACCATCAAGCCAGCGAGCTCATCGTCACTCAAGTCAAAGATATAGTCTTCTTCGCGCTTGGGGATAACGAGAGTATGGCCTGGTGCCACTGGATTGATGTCGAGAAAAGCAAAGTAATGCTCGTCTTCTGCTATCTTGTAGCTAGGGATCTCGCCAGCTACTATTCTACTGAATATTGATGCCATAATACTTGTATTTAATCAGATGGAGATTTCAAGAATTTCAAACTTCATTGTTCCGGCTGGAGCTTGAATCTCAACCACATCGCCAACTTTGTGACCCACTAAACCTTTGGCTATGGGAGTGGTGATCGAAATCTTACCTTCTTTAAGGTTTGACTCGGTTTCAGTAACGATGGTATAAGTCATCTGAGCTTTATTGCCCAGGTTTTTAATTGTAACCTTTGTGAGAAGCTGCACTTCATCGGTGTTGATCTTGCTTTCGTCAATGATGCGTGCACCGGCAATAAGGTTCTTTAGTTCGGCAATCTTTGCCTCAAGCATACCTTGGCGCTCGCGAGCTGCATCATACTCGGCATTCTCGCTCAGATCGCCTTTCTCGCGAGCCTCTACGATTGCCTGTACAACTGCAGGACGTTCAACATTCTCTAAATGAGCAAGCTCTTGCATTTTTTTGTCATAACCAGCCTTGGTCATATAACTAATTGCCATGGTAAATCAATGTTTAAATTTTACAGTAAAAAAAGTTCAAAAAAACAGATTAAAAACCGAAGAATCTCATGCTTGGTGAGACCCTCCGCTAATGTTCGTTTTATTTTCCGCTGCAAAATTAGACACTTTATATAAATTGTGCAAACAAAAAGGTCAATAGTTATTAACAATTCAGTTTTATTAACCTAAAATACCACCTATATGAGTAAGGATAAGTGTTATAGTATAGATTTAAGTGTTAAGCGAGCACGTCTTTTTTACGCCTAATACATAATTGGCATTAGATGCATCGGTTCTCATGTAGTCTAGATTAATCGGTTTCAGAAAATTTAATAGGAATTGTGTGTCACATATATATAAGTTCTTGAGAAGAAGGCTTTACCGTTTCCACGTGTTGATTGCAAGTTTTAGACAGATTGTTGATGAGATAATGAATATAATGGTACTTGCAATCCATGCTCCGTGTTGCATGGCGATCACAGCAGCGATGCAGACAAAGAGTGTTGTCACTAGGTTTCGCAGGCACTTGCTGCTGAGTTTGAGATGATATACCTTGAAGTATACCACCGAGACAATAATGGTGTAGATGGTATACCAGGCAAAATAGGCATAGCCGAGTCCGTCAATTCCCCACAAACTGTAGCACACAATGTTGAGCGCCAGTCCAATGCCAGCGTCAAGCGACTCAGTGATAAGGAAGATTTTACCATCGCCCTTTGCAAGCATAACAAATGATAGGCACCATGACATTGCTCTGAGCACTGTACCCACTACTCCCCATGATATATAGGTCAGAATAACGTAAAACTCCTTGCTGTAAAGAATCCACACGAGTTGTGAGCGCAATAGGATAAAGGCAAGCAGACATGGTGTTAGTACCATGAAAGAGATGTTTATCTGGTTTGAGACAAAGACGCGCAATCGTTTGGAACTACCAGCTACGCGTGCTAATCGGGGATAATATTCATAACCTAGGGCAACAAATACCAATCCAGCATATTTGTCAATAAGAGTGTATCCTGCTTGATAGAATCCAACAGTATTTTCTCCGCTGGTGATGTTCAGCCATGAGACAAAGATGTAGGAAGCCAGCATGGCTACAAAGGAACCTAGGGTCATGAAAACACCGAGCTTGATGAAATCTGCGCCCATAACTACCGTTTCACGAGGAGAGACATGTGTTTTGGTGTGTTCCTTGTCTTTATTGATGAAGGCGGCAATCATTAGACACAGTGCATAGGCAATGATAGAAGGCAGCACGCTGTTCTCGCGCCAGAAGTAGAACATGGGGATGGATATGAGTAGCCCACCAATGGTGCCGCTCACAGTGACTCGAGCCAGTTTCTTAAGTTTTGAAAGACCCTGCAGCACGGCATACTCACCATTGGTGAGCGCCATAAACATTACGGCTGCTGATAGTGCCACATAGTGCCATATGTGATTGAAATCCCCAAAAGTGTAGCGACTCAGCAACGGCGCTATACCCATTGTAATTAATGCACCACCGAGCCCCAACCACAACGACCATCGCCGCACTACTGTGATGATGCGCGCAATGAGTTTGGTTTCGCGTTTTTCTACAGCTTGAGAAATGTCGCGCACACTGCTGTTGCGCACTCCCAGATTGGTGGCGGTGTTTATCATCTCGAGCGCCTGGTTGAAAAGAGCGAAAAGCCCCACACCAGCAGGACCAATCCAAAGCGCAACAAGTTTATTGCGAATGAGAGAGCACAGGATGTTCAATATCTGGACTCCGCCAAAGATGCCCATTGCCTTGAGAATAACTCTCGACATTCCGCCTTTATGAGCTGTAGTGTCTGGCATTAGTTATAAGTTAATAGAATAGGTGTTATAAACGATGCCTCTTCCACCCATACGGCACTTCTGCACTACGAGACCTTCGTTCAAGTATCTGCCGCCGTCCTCATTTGAGATGCCAAAGTCGAAATATTTGAAACCAATGTTTGCCGCCAGCTTGATAAGATAATCAAAGAGCAGGGCCAATGATTTTAGTTCACGGCCTCGGGGTGTGGATGAGATGTACTGGCAATGAGCTACTTGGTCACCACTGTAGTACATCACCACTCCAGCCAGCAGCTCGTCATGGAGGGTGGCGGTGTAGAGCTTGATGTTCTCGGGAAAACGTGACTGTAGCAGCTTGATTTCATCAAGTGAATGGACGGGCTTCCTGCCATATTTATTCATGAGTAACCGCTGGAGGATAGACCAGTACTTCTCCCAGTCTTGTGACTCGCCCACGCTCACATTATTTCTTGTGGCTAGATTCACATTGCGCTTGTTGCCACGATCAAATAGTAAAGGTTCGTCAAGATCGATAACAGAGGAAATATTGCTCTCAATAAGTGTACCATTGGCACGGAAAATGGCATATAGATCTTCCTCGGTAGGGTAGCGGTGGTAGATATGGGGAACTGCTTTGTACACTAGGCGTGTGATTCTTTGTTCTTTCATGTACATAGTGGATTGTTGCCACACGTCAAGCATAGTAGTCACATCAAAGTGGCGCATGGGCACTATCCAACCACCAAACGTAAGGCCACGATGACTGTAGAGCGTGTCGCTATCAATGCATGCAGGCAGCAAAGCGATAATATCGTTGCCTTTGCGTGCAACAAGTGAGTGATCGACAAAACGGTCATGGTGATAATCCATATAATCTCTCAAGTGAAGAAACGTGCCGTTGCGCGACTGCCTCACTACCTCATCCCATTGGGATTTCAGACTTTCGTTGTATCGAGCTATTGAAATCATGTTAATTACTACCACCCAAGATTTGCATAATGTCTTTTGCCTCAAGGCGCTTGTAGTTATTTGGCGTCTTTGTGTCGATATCAAAATCCTCGTTCCATTTCATGTCTTTGTATACAAGATTGAGTTCAAATGCACGACCGTTGATTTGTGTCGCTACTTTTGCATCGGAGGGTACTCTGCCAGCCACACTTGCTTTGTGGTCGGAATAGGCGACACTATAGGTCGAAGCGCCCGATTTGGATGGAGTTACATCAAGTGAGAGGATATTGCCTTGATTGTCGTAAATGAAATTATATTCAAAGCCATTGAATTGATTACGTGGCTTGAGAATAATCTTGCCGTCGCTTGACTCCTCGACGGTAAAATCATCATCAAGACTCTGAGTGAATGAACCTTTTCCAAGCTCGAAAGCTCTACCTAGAAAAATGTCTTGAAGGATGTCAACTGTCACAGGAATGCCATTGGTTAGCAATGATGCTTTCTCGAGTATAAACCGCTTGTGTAATTTGTCAACAAGCAGAATAGAGTCGCCACTGATTACCATCTTAGCCACTTCAATGCCAATATAGGGACGGAGTGACACATAAATCGCTTTACCACGTTTCATGCGTATGTGCATTGACGAGCTCATCGACTTACCTCCCATTTTGAGCTCGGCATTGCCACCGCTCTTGAATGAAGACCAGTCGGCTTGATGGTATTTCGATAGGTTGGCACTAACATCTTGATTGTTGTTAATATCGTTCACCACAGTTATTACTGTTTTGCTCGCATCGTTGCCGTTATTTACAACTTTTTTAGAGCATCCAGTCGACAACAAGATTGCAAGTATGCTTAAAAGCACAATGTTTATTAGGTTCTTTATCATAGCTGGATAATTATTGTTCGTAGTAAGTCTTGTTCTCAACCTTACGCTTGAGAAGTTCATTGTCGGGATCAAGCTCTAATGCTTTTTTCCATTGCTTAACAGCTTCTTCGGTGTCACCAGTAACAAAAAGGATGTCGCCATAGTGGTCTAAAATATCAGAGCTTGGGTCTTCGGAATTGCTGATTGCCGATTTGATGTAGAATAATGCCATGTCATAGTTTTTTTTCTTGAAGAATACCCAAGCATAGGTGTCGATGAATGTGGCATTGTTTGGATTAGCATACACTGCCTTGGCTGCCATTCTTTCGGCTTTATCTAATTCCTTGTTGCTAAGCGACAGGAAGTAAGCATAGTTGTTCATGATGCTGGTGTTTCCAGGACTTATCTCCAAAGCTTTGTCGTATAGCTGGAATCCTGCAGTTGAGTCACCCATTTCGACAAGAACATCACCTTTCCCTCCTAATAGGTCACTATATAACTCTGTGTCTTTGGTCTTTTCTACGAGGGATATGGCATTGTCGTAGGTGGCAATGGCTTTGTCATACTCTTTCATTTGATAATATGCCGATGATATATAACGATATAGGTCAAGATCGTCGGGATTGTATTCCAATGCTTTTTGTGCCGCCTTGATGGCATCAGGATAATTGTCGCCCATGATGTTGACGACCATAAGACGCTGCCAATCTTCGGCATTGGTAGGGTCGAGGTCTAACTCATATCCCAATTCCTCGGCAGCATGTGCATAGTCTTTCATCGATGAGAGATACATGCTGTATAGTTCATGCACCTTAGGGGCATGTGGATGCTGACTAATCAAGACCTTAAAGAGGTTGTTCACCCTGTCGGTAGAGTCATTGCGCATTAATTGGGTGGAGGTGTACTGTGTAAGGACATCAAGCTTTGTCTCTACTGCAAGATCGGTGGAAACCAATGCATTGTAAATTTCTTTGTCATAATTCACCGAGTCACCTATTAGGTCATAGTATTGAGCTTTTGCAAAATAGACATTTCCGTTGTCAGGGTCAAGCTTTTGTGCTTTATCAAGATAGAATAGAGCGCTGTCTCTCATGTTGAAGACTTCGAAGAGCTCGCTCATCACAAGATTGTAGTCCACATTGGATGGAGCTTCGTCATAGAGCTTGTGGATCTGTTGAATTGCTCCGACTGTATCACCCAATCTTTGACACAATGAGACTTTAAGCGCACTTGTCTCAATGGAGCGTCCCTCAAACTCTTCAATCTTTTCATAAGTCTTCAGGGCCTCGGCATATTTTTCATTAGACACATAGGCTAATGCTAGTCGAGTTAAAACCTCGGTTTTGTTTGGGTTCAATTCGGCAAGTTTCTCGATAGCTGTCAGCGCCATTTCTTTTTCTCTCATACTCATGCATGCATCGCTATAATAGCTAGCCTCATAGTAGTCCTCGGGATGCGCGTCAACATGCCTTTTCATCAGTTCCAGTCCGCGATGCCTGTCTTGCTCACTGCTGTTGTTCTTGAGCGTAAGCATATACCCGTAATAGAATGAAATGGCGGTGTTGGTCGAATCAAGAAAATAAGCATGTTTTATAAGGTCATAGTAGGCGGCTACACTGTCCTTCTCTTTAAATGCCTGAGATTGCAAGAAGATGTATTCGGCCTTGCGCTTGTCTAAGTCAGTTATCTTGTTGCTTTCACTCTTGTCCTTGTTGGTGCGTGCCAAAGCTTCTCCCATAACAGCAAGAAACAGGAACAGAGCTATTAATATACCAATTGTTCTCTTCATCATAGTAGAATTCTTACTTTGTGCCAGTGTGTCCAAAGCCTCCAGAGCCGCGGTCAGTATCGCTTAATTCTTCAACTTGATTCCAAACTACGGTTGAGTGCTTGGCAACAACCATTTGGCAAATTCGCTCGCCATTCTCGATGATTTGTGTCTCATTGCTCATGTTGGCGAGGATAACGCACACCTCTCCTCTATAGTCGGCATCAATGGTACCTGGACTGTTCAATACAGTAAGCCCACGCTTTATAGCGAGTCCACTTCTTGGCCTGATTTGGCACTCATATCCAGGTGGCAACTCGATATAAATACCAGTAGGAATCAAAGCCCTATCCATTGGCTTGAGTTCAATAGAATCTTTAAGCCACGCTCTTAAGTCCATCCCAGCGCTCAAAATAGTGCTATAGAATGGAAGCTCATTGGGACTTTTGTTAACTATTCTAACTTCAACTTTATCAATCATATTATAATAAACGATATATATAGGTTTTTATTTGAAAAGTAGGGATATATCTTTAATATTGGTGACGGTTGTGCCGTCGGGCATGCCATAGTGGCCAATGTCATGGACTCGCACAACTTTATCGCTGTCATTATCGGTGGATATTCCGTTCCTGAGCAGCGCGTTGACTATGCATCGTTTGAGGGTGGGAGAGTCACATTCCAGCCTGACTGTGCCCAAGATGGGCAACTGAGCCTCGTAGTCGCACAGATTGCCGTTGAACAAAATTGAACTGTTGTCAAACACCTTGTCCATAGCGCCACTCATCACCACTTGTTCGGTGGAGCCGGTAACGAGATTGCGATCGCTGGTGATTACCCAAAGCTCATCGGCGAGTAGTAATGATTGTGAAATGTCGTGACTCGAAAGCATAACCGCTTTGTGTTGCTCGCGAGCAAGGTTGTGAAGCAGGCGCATAGTCTCAATGCGGCTGGCAACATCGAGGAAGGCGGTGGGCTCGTCGAGAACGATAATTGGCGTTTCTTGAGCCAAAGCTTTGGCAATCATCGCCTTCTGTAGCTCCCCGTCGCTTAGGCTTGCAACGTGATGATTGGCCATGTGGGCAATTCCTACAGCGTTGAGGCATTTATCCACGACTTCATTGTCGTGAGCGCTCAATCGTCCAAGGAATCCCGTGTGAGGTTGTCGCCCGAGTGCCACAAGTTCGCGTATAGTAAATCCTCCTCCCATGATTCTTTCGGTAGCCACAAGAGCTATAAGTCGAGAAATATCTCTCTTGCTAATACTTGTGGAGTCCTTACCATTGATTTCAATTGTTCCGGATACAGGCTGAGTGTCGCACGTTAGAGCTTTAATGAGTGTTGATTTTCCAGCACCATTCTTTCCGAGCAATGCCACCATAGCCCCTAGCTCAAGTCTCAAATTGAGTCCTGAGAGCAAAGCTGTTCGCTTCTTCCCTTGGCCATAGCCCACGTCCATGTTATGTGTCTCTAATATAGCCATGTCAGTTGAAATAGTTTATGCGACGTCGGTTGAGAATGATGTAAATAATAATTGGTACGCCAATAATTGGTGTAATGGCATTGATAGGTATTATGCCATGAGGCGATGTGACACTAAGCAGAGAGCAGAATAGCGCCACGACGGCGCCAGTGAGCATGGTCACTGGAAGCAGGCGGCTGTGCTCGCTTGTGTTGAGCGCCAGGCGAGCAATGTGTGGAACTACAAGTCCAATAAATCCGATGGGACCGCAAAATGCCGTTACTACTGCTGTTAGCACTCCAGTAATGAGAAGCAGAATATTGCGAGTACTATGTGTGTTGACTCCCAAATTTTGAGCATAGCGCGTGCCCAAGAGTAAGGCATTGAGAGGTTTTATCATGAGAAGCGAAGCAATCAGTGCCACAAGGATTATAATGCTGAATACTGGCAACTGCTCAAGCGATACTCCTGCAAAATTTCCGAATCCCCAAGCCACATAGCTGTGAAGCCCTTGCTCCGAAGCTACTGAGTTGAGCAGTGAAATTACACTTGATGCCAAATAGCTGACCAGAATACCGATAATTAGCAGCATGGTCGAACTTTTAACGATAGAAGCAAATGAAATGAGTATAACCAGTACAATTCCTGCACCTACCAGTGCCCCAAACAAGGTTGCCATGTAGCTGCCAATTGTCTCGCCAAACACACCTCCAATTGTTCCTCCCATTGCTAGCATGACAATTGCCACGCCAAGTCCTGCTCCAGTAGAAACACCAAGAATGGAAGGGCCAGCAAGAGGGTTGTTAAAGGTGGTCTGCAACAACAATCCACTCACGCTCAATGCCGCGCCAGCGAGAGTAGCTGTGACAATCATTGGCAGTCGGGATTGCATCACTATAATATTCCATGCTTCGTTGTCGCTGCCACGACCTATCAAGATATTGAATACAACACTGGCATCAATGTCAACCGAGCCAAAGAGCATACAAGCAGCCATGAGCGCAATCACTACAACCAAAAGAATTGTGGTGACCATGGCAAACCTATGTGAACCAGAGTTAGTCATCGGTGCAATATTGTTGTGCTATTTGATGAAAGAATTGCAATTGATAGTCGGTTTCAACTTCAGGATGGAAAATCTTGAAATATTCTTTCAAGAGTTCTTCGGGATGGAAGGGGAATCGGTCAAAGAAATGGCTAGTGTTGGTATCACAAATATACACATTACCTGTCTTATAAGCCTTGAACTTGTCGTTGAGAGAGTAAGAGGCTTTTAGAGCTCCAAATGTGTGCATGTTAGGCGACTTGATCAACCAATAGTCGGCAGTTTGAGCCTTGGCGAGCACTTGGTTGAAATCTAGTGTTAGTGAGCCTGTGTTCTTGTCATCCTTCCAGGGATAGTCGCCTCCAGCATCCTTGATGAATTGCGCCATGTAGCTTTGCCCTCCAGGTACGTTCCATATTCCGCTTATCACATTTTCGGTGAGGACGAGTGGTCGTTTTAGTTTCTTGTCGGCTACGCTCTTTTTTACTTTGTTGTATTCTTCGACGACTTTATTGTAGATTTGCTCGGCAAGTTCGGGTTGACACACAAGCTCACCATAGAACTTAATCCACTCGGCGCGGCCCAGAGGAGTATATTCCATATAGTCGGCACACTCCACAATGGGGATATTGAGTTTTGCAATCTGTCCATAGGTGGCATCTTGATAGGGAGAGAGCAGGATGGCGTCTGGCTTCATCTCTATGACTTTTTCCACCGATGGCTGCATTGAGTTGCCGCAATCGGTTATAGAGCCATCTTTAATGCCTTTGTCAATAATACTGTCGTTGAAGTATTGGGCATCGCACACCCCTTTCACAGTATTGCCCGATTGAAGCTCGCGCAATACACTGGAATGCACCGACGAATAAACCAGAACTTTTTTCACTGGAGTTCTCACAACTGTTCCTTTGGGTAAATGCTTGGGAAGCTTCTGGGAAGAAGGGACAAGGATATAGGTATGAAGGATTTTAGTCGTGTCCCAGGGATTAGTGATTTCAACCTTAGTGAAACCATTATCGTGGGTTATCGACAACAATTTGGCTTCCTTTATTGACGAGTTGGCGCTTTGTGAAGTCGTGGCGCTTTTGCTTGAGCCACGACAAGCACACAGCATAACGGCTATTATAAGTAAAGAATAAAATATGTTTCTTTTAGTCATATAATATAGTTGTTGTTATAAACGGCAAATTTACATAGAAAAATCGAAATATAGTGTTATAAATAATGAAAAATGAAAACTTGATGTGTTTTTATTAAAGAACCAGCGCTTCGATGAGGCGCTGGTTCTTTGATAGCTATTGTTATTGTTTCTTATTTCAATCCCCTAGAAGAATATTGTAGATGATAGTAATGTCAACCGAGGTAATGTTGCCGTCGCCGTCTTGATCTCCATTGACGATTGTGCTGTTATCGCCGTTGAGCAGATAATTATAAAGAACTGTTACGTCGGCTGCTGAAACAATGCCGTCGCCGTCCACGTCACCTGGTATTGACGTTGTGTCGTCGATGTAATATATAGTTACGTTATCGATAATTAGGTTCACGTTTTTAGCACCAGATGTGCGATTAATCTTGAAACGCATTGGTTGTTTGGGAAAATTGATTCGCCAGCTTATGTTCCCTTCATAATTTGCTGACACAGTCTCAGTCCCTATTGAGCTCCATGTGGCACCTTGATCGGTTGAATAGTAGAGCTGAAGTTTAGATGCGGTCGTTGATGTGTTTATTGCATTAAGAGAAATCTTGATTGCTTGCACATCGATATCGCTGTTCATGGCAATGCCACCTGGCATTTGCAGCGAAGCAGCGTGCTGACCATTATAATCCACCACATTGGCTTTCGGAAAATTCCAAGTGGCGAAGTTTCCCTGCACATCAACAGCGTTAGCGGGAAGACCTGTTTGTATTTGTTCGAAGTCTTCAACAAGTGTCAATGGTGGTACGTCTTTGACAACACTAAAAGTGATAGAGTTGTCGTTTTCGGTGATATTGCTCAGTCCAAACTCGCAAGGATCTTCTGCCCAGGTAACAAGTGCTGGGTAGCTTGAGGAATTGATATAAGTCATATTCTTTGAGCCTGGGAATGGCACTTCTCCAGATCCATCGCCTGAGGAGCGAACCAACTCGTAGTAGTTGTGGGCGGGGTTGCAGTTCACCTCGTTGCTCCACCAAACTTGTTCGTTGCTGTAGTCCACACGTGTAATAACCAATCCGTGTCCTGGCAGTGCAGAATCCCATTTGCCTGATTGGCGGTTCTCGAAAAGGAAGAATTCAGACTCGTTTGGTGTGTACATCATGTATCCGGTGTTGCTGACGTCAAGTGCCGACAGGGTATAGTTACCAAGAGATAGCGCAGCAGGCTCATCAGCAAATCCAAGCTCCACTCGCTCCCAGAGGCTGTAACCTACTGGGTTGCGCCCAAAGTTGTTGCTGCTGCCTCCTGCCATTATGTCCCAATCTCCAGGATGATTACTCTCACCACCACTCTCGCTATAATCAGTGTCGTAAAGGTCAGGCAGTCCCAGCACGTGTCCAAACTCGTGGCAGAATGTTCCGATGGCGTTAGGCATGGTATAGCCGTAGTCTTCCCAACCATAAATCTCGCACGAGGAAGCGTAGGTTCCCATTCTCTTGCCGTCATATATATATGGTTGGGGTGGCCATCCTGACCACCAGTCAATCAGGTAGCTCATGTGTGGCCACAGGTAGCCGCTGTTGTTGCCGCTGTAGCTAGACGAGTATCCAGCGACCATAAAGAACACCATATCAATCTCGCCATCGTAGTCGGCATCATATTGCGTGAAATCTACTTGTTCGTCAACAGAATCGAGGGCGGCCTTGAAGATCTCTCTCGCCTTATCGTTGCCTTCATAGCATGAGTAGTCAAGATCTACTGGGCCCACTATGTCGAACTCAGGGTCGAATTGTCCCATCGAGTTGTCGTAGTAGTAGTCGCGTACACTTCCAGTACATTTCTGGAAACGTCCTTGATGGTAGAAACCGGTATAGTTTACGGTATTGCATAGTTGGTAGTAGAAGCCGTTGGGGTCACTCATTTGGAACTGTTTATCGTTGAAATTGATAAGGATGATGAGGCCACGGAACAGGCTGTAGTCAACCACAGGTTCACGGTTTTGTCTATTCTTTTTGTCGCGTGTGGCGCGATTATTGCGTGCTTGAGTTGTTGCCGTTCTGTCAACCAAGTGTTTGTTGAGCGAAGCCACTAGCTGCAGTTCTTGTGTACTACGAGCAGCTGGGTCATGAGCCATAATGCCCGAGGAGCACAGTTGTTCGTCTTTTCTTACGGCATATTCCCATTTGCCGTTAACGTTGATGATGGTGTAGCCATCGATGGTGGTGTTGAAATGATAAAACTCATCGCCCACCAGTTTGAGTTGTAACGTGGAACCATCTGGCTGCTTCACGTTGATTGGTGCGGGGTTGGCCGGCTCAGCGCTTGCCATGATGGCAATAGAAAGCGCCATCAGCAAAAGATAAATTTTTTTCATGTTTATAGATAAAAATAATGTGTATTTGTAGTTTTGCGACAAAGGTACACAAAAAAAATGACAAGACTATACAAATTTCTGTATAGTCTTGTCAAAAAAGATTTTTTTATTGATTAGTTACCAAGAAGCATATTATAGACGAGAGTTACGTCACCGGCAGTTATTACACCGTCGCCATCTTGGTCACCATGAACGAGATAGCTGGAATCATTGTTGAGCAAGTAGTTGTATAGAACAGTGATATCGGCTGCAGTAACAGTTCCGTCACCATCAACGTCACCAGGAACTGAAGGCTGTGGACCAGGACCATTGTTCTTAGCGGCTGCTAGACCATATGCGGCGATTCCTTCAACAGCATAAGTGATAGGAGGAACAACAGTAGCGTTCTCGGGTTTAGCGCTAATCATCTTGATACCAGTCTGATGCAATGGGTTAGTCGCGTCATAAGCTACCATTCCGGGAACCGATGTGCCTTCTCCGCAGGAGATGTAAGACCAGTAAATGTGGTCACCGTCGCCAGTGATTTGAGTGATACCGGTAATCTCGTCACCTGAACCTTCGAGAAGAATTGGTGAGTCATCAATAAGAACAGCGTCGTCCTTAACAGTTGCCATATCTTGCTTGGTATTGAGGGTGGCAAGTGCGATACGGTAGAGACCTGGAGTGCAGTTGTCAACATTGTCTTTTTGAACGAAGAAGTAAATATATCCGTTCTCCTCGTCAAGGTAGAAGGTTGTCATTTGTACATTTAACAAATATACTGGCAGCTGCTTGTCGGTGTGATCCGCACCAGTTCCATCGGTGTAGAGCATGCCCTTGTCAAAGCGGAAGATACCCTGACCATTGAACTTCTTGGCTACCCAGTAAACGTTGTTGCGGGTTGTTCCATCGGCTGCAATCACATCGGTAGCGCGCATTGTCATGCCAGCACCAATTGCACCATATGTAATCTTGTCGTTGTAATATGGCAACCAGTTGTTCTGCATGAAGAAGGGCTGAGTTCCGTAGAGACCTACGGTGTCGGCGCTCATCTCGTGGATACCCACGTTGCGGTCGGCGATGTAAATCTTGTTGTCAATTTCAGAGATGTACATTGAGAATGGGTCCTCAAATGCTTTGTAGCCCACGTTGTTCAATACAGTAACGCGATACCACATACCATCGGTGTTGTTAACGTAGAAGAGTTCACCGTCACCACCAGTGGCCTGAGCATCAGCACCCTGATACTGGAAGTAGTGACCTGCGCTGGCTACATAAACGCGATCTTTGTAAAGCTGCAAGTTAAATGCGTGCTCGCCAGTGTTGAACTCGGTGTCGATGATTTCGCCTTCTTCATTCTTGTACATGAGTCGGCAATCCTTAGTTGCGAAGTAAAGTCCAGGAGGACATCCAAGAGTAGTGCCATCACCTGTGATTGTGGGATCACCCACGATGTTGAGGTATTGCCACTGTGGAGCAGCCTCGTAGGTGTCAACAGAAGTTGCAGCTACCTCGCACTCTACATTGCTCTGACTAGGCTCAAATACGCCAGCACCAAGTACAGGAGGAGTAACGTTAAGAACTCTCAGGCTTTGGATGGTAGAAGGTACAGCGCCTTTCTCCATATAGTTAATGTGAGAGCCAAGTTCCATGTGCTCGAGTGCGGTACAGCCAGCAAAAGCATCCTGGAAGATGTTGGTCACAGTACTTGAGATGTTCACAGTGTGGAGTTTTGTACAGTTGGCGCACAAGTTCTGTGGAATCTCGCGTGCACCTTCCTCAGTGTTGAGAATCTCAAGATCGCTCTCAAGGAATGCGTTAGGATTAACTGTCATGCCAGCCTTGTAGGTGAACTCCTTGATGGCGGCACGATAGAAGCCGTAGTTGCCAATTTCATTAAGTGCGGGAAGATTGACATCGGTATATGGCGAGTAAGCCATACCATAATTGTCGATAGTCTCGATAGTGGCGTTATTGAGAATAGTACCAATTTCACCTTCATGGGCGGTAGTAAGCAGACGTGTGCCAGCAGCGTTGGTGAGTACACCATTGTTTAAAGCGAATGCGCTGTTGCCTGCACCGAGTTCGATACTGGCGAGGTTCTCGATGGGACCAAAAGCGGCATTACCAATGGTAGCGATGGTTGATGGCAACTTGATTCCATTGATGGCGTGAGAGCCAGCAAATGCATTAGAACCAATTGAAGTAACTCCCTCAGGAATCTCAATCACGCCGGTAAGACCGCTATTGTAGAATGCCGATGCACCAATGCTTGTTAGGGTAGTTGGGAAGTTGAAGTTGTGAAGACTTGAACATCCGTTGAAGGCACTCTGTTGAATTGAAGTTACTTGACCAAGGAAGCTCACCGAATTCAGTTGTGAGCAGCCTAGGCACAGGTTCATGGGGACCGAAGTAATGGTTGCAGGCAGCTCGATGGCTTTTAGGTGGTTGCAGCCTTGGAAAGCATCAGAACCAATAGTGGCAATCACATTTCCATCTTCAAAAATCACTTCTTCTATGCCAGAGCATCCCATAAAGCAGCTTTGTGAGATGTCGGTTAAACTGCCACCCAAAACCAGTTGCTTGATAGTAGGGTAGTTGTGGAATGGCTGAAGGTTGCTAACATAGTCTCCAGTATTCATTTGACGCTCAATAATTAGAGTGTCGAGTGGTGGGAGGTCGGCAGTAGTGGCGCCGAATGCGTTCCTGTTGAACTTAAGAGGAGTTTCGCCTTCCATGATGGTGAGTTTGCGCACACCACTATTGGCAAATTGGTTAGAAATCAGTGTGCTTGTCACACCGCCAGGAATAAAGGCCTCGGTAATATTGGGACATTCCCAAATTGTGCCGCTACCCAACTTTGTTGCTGTTACTGGAACAGGGTAGTTGGTAAGACTAGTACATCCACGGAAGCAGTTGTTTCCAAAGCTAACACAAGTTGCAGGGAGGTGAATCTCCTTGATGTCGCGGCAGTTGACAAAAGCATTGGCATCAATAGCAATTACAGTGTAGGTGATGCCATCATGATCGAAGGTCTCAGGAATGTTGACGATGTTGTTCTCGTCGCCAGTGTAGAAGAGTGAGTCTTTGACAGTTACACCATCCTCTTGATGAGAAGTGATGGTGTACTTAGTTAAAGTTGCATTGGTGCCACTAGTGCTCCAGTTGTAGCCCAGCTCCTCAAACTTGGCAGCTTGAGCTGCACCACAAGCCATGACGAGCACAAGTGCCGCCATTAGGCCACGCAACCATGATAAACGAGTAATGTTCATGCTCATAGTTCTTTAATTCTTTAAAATGGTTAATATTGTTTTTTTTAATTGTTTGTTAATCAGTGATTTGATGTAGGTCTGTTACCATTAGTGATAATGGTTAAACAAATTCAATTTACAAATTTATGAAAAATACACAACATTCTTTTAAGATTATTCTAAAAAAATGCAAAAAAAATCAAAAAATAAAAGGAGGGATTTGCTCCTCCCTCACTATTCGGGGATTGGGGACCGGGGATTGTGATCAGGTCGATCACCTCTCCACAGTGATCTCTCATAACTATTCAACAATCTTCCCACTTTTACCTGTTCACTCTTCACTAGACCGTTGGCAGGCTGATGCCGTCGAGCTGGCGGTAGAGGTTAAGGGCGTAGACATCGGTCATAGCGCTGATGTGGTCGAGTACGCCTTGCAGTTTCTCAAATAGGGTAGTAGCATGAACATCATACTGCTGTGGGAACTTGTTGAGAAGCAACTGGGAGTAATTGCTGTCGGGATACAGAACAGCTTGGGTTAGCTTGTCGAGAAGCAGGTTTATGATTCTTATACCAGCGAGGTCCACATCTACCACATATCCTGCACGGTACAATTTTTTGAAAGCGACCTCGCTGCAATACTCATATCCCTGCTTGGGCAGTGATGATATATGGTCGATGAGAGACCCTTCAAATCGTCCTTCCATTATTTCGTCCTCGTGTTCAACAAATGTTTGGGCACATTCTTGAACGAGCAGTCCTACAACGCACGAGCGCAAATAAACAATTTTCTCATTTGGATCGGCAACATTCTCCATCACTTCACGCATGTGAGCCTTGCGCTCCTCGTTGAAAAGCCCTGTGAGCAGGTCGATGGTTTCATCGGTAGAAAGGAGTTTTAGTTTGTGTCCATCCTCTATGTCCATCACTTGATAGCAGATGTCGTCGGCTGCTTCTACCATATAAACAAGCGGGTGACGGCAGTATCGCTCCTCTTCAAGCTTAATCATTCCCAGTTCGGCGGCGATTTTCTCAAATGTCTCTTTCTCGGTGGTGAAGAATCCAAATTTTCCTTTCTTGCCGGCGTGGCTCGACGAGTAGGGGTATTTCACAATCGAGGCTAGAGTGGAGTAGGTCATGGCGAAACCGCCTGGTCGGCGCCCTTTGAACTGGTGGACAAGAGTTCGGAAAGAGTTGGCATTACCTTCAAAATGTGTCAGGTCGCTCCACTGTTGTGGGGTGAGTCTGTCTTTAAACACTTTGCCGTTGCCATTGCTGAAGAACTCGCCAATGGTTTTTTCGCCAGAGTGTCCAAAAGGAGGGTTGCCGAGGTCGTGGGCAAGACATGCTGCAGCAACTATTTCACCCATGTTCCAGAGTTTGTCACGCCATGGCTTGTCAAGATGACGCTCATGGAGCCGGATTGCTATCTCGTTGGCGAGCGAGCGCCCCACACAGGATACTTCGAGACTGTGCGTCAGTCGGTTGTGGACAAAGATGCTACCAGGCAGCGGAAATACTTGGGTTTTGTTCTGCAATCGGCGGAACGGTGATGAGAAGATTAGGCGGTCATAGTCGCGCTCAAAGTCGCTCCGTATGCCGGCTTTGCTGTCTTTGTAGTGTTCCAGTCCTAGCCTAGTGTCACAAATCAGTCGCTCCCAGTTCATTCTTGTTGCCATAGTTGTTTGTTTTTTGTTTCAACTGCAAATATAGTGAATTTTTACCCAAAAATGATAAAAAATGATGGAAAACATAATAGACTTTCTAGAAAAACTAGTATTTCTAGTTTTTGGGGACATTTCGTATGAGACAGGCGAGGCTGCTTTCCAATAATTAACTTCACTTTTATTGTAAATTAAATATATGTTGGTTCGATTAAATGATTTTTGTTTTGAAAAAATTGGTTTGTTGATAATTATTATATACTTTTGTGATTTGTAAGATAAATAAGTAGGTAATAATGCAAGATTCTCTTCCACAAGACCCATTTATTCTTGTGAGCTATATCAACACACAGTTGCGTGACCGCCATTTGTCGCTAGATGAACTGTGCGCCGAGCTTGACATCAACTGTGCCGAGCTGGAAGCGAAGCTGCGTGATATAGGGATGAAATATAGTGCTCTTTTCAATCGATTTTATTAAACTCACACATATTATAAATATTATAGTTATGAATAACTCGAAATTACTCACACGCCATGCGTTTATTCTAGACATTCTTTGCTTGCTGCTGTGCTTAGCCCTTTTATATTTGGGCAACACCAATAGACTGCCTCACTGGGCATTGGCTACAGGGGCGATGATAGCACTTGTCGCACTTGCCACATCGGTTTATTTCTTTGTGAAAGCGCGCAAAATTGACCGTGAGGAGAACCGACGCATAGAGCGCGAGATTCTCGAAAATGCCGCCAAGGAAGATGCAGTTGACAAAGCAATTGAAGATGGCGATATAGTCGATGAGAATGATGACTATAAAAACGACGAAGAACAATGACACGTTTAATTTCCTGGAATGTTAATGGCCTGCGTGCTGTTGTGGGCAAAGACTTCGTCGAGGTTTTCAAGAAGCTCGATGCCGACTTTTTCTGTCTCCAAGAGACAAAGATGCAGGCTGGTCAGCTCGACTTGGAGTTTGATGGCTACCGCAGCTACTGGAACTATGCTGACAAGAAAGGTTATTCTGGCACTGCTGTCTACACCCGTCAAGAGCCACTGAGTGTAACACTTGGCATAGACATTGACGAGCATGACCATGAAGGTAGGGTTATAACACTTGAAATGGAGAAGTTCTATCTTGTGAATGTGTATGTGCCTAACAGCCAGGATGGCTTGAAACGTCTGGACTACCGCATGCGCTGGGAAGATGATTTCAGAGCATATCTTCTCAAGCTGAATGAGAAGAAACCAGTGATAGTGTGTGGTGACCTAAACGTAGCACATCAGGAAATCGATCTCAAGAACCCCAAGACTAATCGCAAGAACGCGGGTTTTACCGATGAGGAACGCGAAAAAATGACTACGTTGCTTGATGCGGGCTTTACCGACAGTTGGCGCTACTTCAACCCTGATGTTGAGGGTGTGTACTCGTGGTGGAGCTATCGCTTCAAAGCCCGAGAGAAAAACGCTGGCTGGCGCATCGACTACTTCCTTGTGAGCAATGACGCCATCGATAAGATGGTTGACGCCAAAATCCATACAGAAATCTTTGGCAGTGACCATTGTCCAGTGGAACTCGTTATTAAGAGTTAAGTAGGCTGCGCTTTGATTAATGCGGAATGCAAATATCAGTTGAGAGGGGGATAAGTGAGAGGGGAGAATCCCAATCTACCCGCTAAACGTTAAATGAAAAAAACGCTAAACAAATATATGAAATTTGACTTGAGTTCACACATAAAGCTAGAACAAGTGTCGAAACGATACTATAAGCCTGAGAGTGAGGTAGAGCTTATCTCGCTAACGCGTTATGAGAAAGTGCCTACAATGGTTGTGGAAACTCCCATTGAAGGAGCCCGCTGGGCGGCGCATGAGATTTCCAGTACCATCGAAGAATGCGTGCGTGAGAAAGGCCGCTGTGTGATGGGGCTTGGAGCCGGTCGATGCGCAATGGACGTGTATGCCGAACTGGTAAAGATGTACTTTGCCGACAAGGTGAGCTTTAACAACGTCATCGTGTTCAATATGACTGAACTGGGGCTCGGAGTCCATGAGGATGATGGCCAGAGCACAATAAATCGCCTTAGCAACGGATTTCTCAACAAGGTTGATATCTCTCCAGAGAACATTCACACTTTTAGCACCGAAGCCACCAAGGAGAACGTGTTCAAGCTGTGCAAGGCTTACGAAACAGAGATTGACGAGTATGGAGGGCTCGACCTCGTGGTGTGCGAGCTCACAAAGAATGGAGGCTTGGCATTTAACGAGGCTGGTTCTACTAGTATGTCTTCTTGCCGACTAGTGTCGCTTACTGGAGAGACTCGCACCCGCATTGCCGATAGCTACCAGTGCGAGCAGTCACCCAAGACAGCGGTCACATTGGGCATCAGCAATATCCTCAACGCACGCAAGGTGATAAGCACAGCATGGGGCGAGGGGAGCACTAAGGCTGTTTTCAACACTATTGAGGGCAATATCAACGACCAATATCCGGCATCGTTCCTTCAAATGCACCACAACGTGCAGCTTGTAATAGATCTTGAGGCAGCTTCGAGTCTAACACGCATCAACTACCCCTGGAAGGTGACCTCATGTGAGTGGAACCGTACATTGCTGCGCCGTGCCCTTGTTTGGCTCAGTGAGCAAACAGGCAAGCCCATCCTTAAGCTGACAAATAAAGACTACAACGACTATGGCCTGAGTGAACTCGTGGCAGTCTATGGCTCGGGTTATAATGTGAATATTCAGATTTTCAACGACATACAGCATACAATCACTGGCTGGCCTGGAGGCAAACCAAATGCAGATGACACCTATCGTCCCGAACGCGCCGAGCCATATCCCAAGCGTGTGCTTGCATTCAGCCCTCATCCTGATGATGTGGTTCTGGCTATGGGAGGCACATTGCGTAGACTTGTCGAACAAGGACACGAAGTTCATGTCGTTTTTGAGACTTCGGGTGACATCATGGTTAATGATGAGGATATGAAACGCTATGTAATGGTGTCAAAGCGTGTCGCTCTCCAGAATGGTTACTACAACGACCAGCAACGCAATGTGATAGAGAAGATTGAGGAGAGTCTCAGCAGCAAGACGCCAGGCGACCCCGATATTACCGAGGTGCGTTTCTGTAAGGGTGAGATTTTTGTGTGCGAGGGCATCACAAGTTGCGGCTACTTGGGAATTAAAGAAGAGAATGTACATGAAATGTCGTTGCCATTTTATGTCGATTCCCCCTTTGGCAAGGGACGCATAACCGAAGCTGACGTCTTGCCAGTTAAGGAACTGATAGAGCGCATAAAGCCACACCAGATTTTCTTTGCCGACGATCTTAGCGACCCTTATGGTACGCATGAGCCTGCAGCAAATGTGGTACTTGCTGCTATCGACGAACTCAAGGATGCTGAATTCATGCGCGACTGCCGCGTGTGGATGTATCGAGGCCTGTGGGGTGACTGGGACATTGATCACATAGAGATGGCTGTGCCTATGAGCCCTGAGGAATTCCAATACAAGCGAGACGCCATTCTCAAGCATCAGTCTCAAGTTCATGATGCACCTTTCATCGACCCCGAAGATGAAGACCTCAATTGGCAACGCTCGCTCAAGCGCAACCAGGAGACAGCCGAGTTATATAGCCGTTTGGGACTTGCCAGCTACGAAGCGATTGAGGCGTTTGTTCAGTATGGTCAAGTTAAAGATTGATTTAAGTATAAAAATAATAAATGAGAGGGTAACCATTTGGTTACTCTCTTTTTTTCGATCCTTTGCTGTGCATTATTATGGTCACATGAAAATTGTTAATAACTTATTATGGATTTATTTTGCGTTAGCAATTGTTTTGCTGTAACTTTACACACGATAAAGCCCAAAGTTAGGTCCTTGCTTTTCGTGAGGATTGAATTATTATCACGCTTTGTCATCTAATAGTAATTAACTCAACATTTTACAAAACCACACAATATACATATGATCCCATTCGTTCATTTGCACGTTCACTCTCAGTACTCTTTGCTTGATGGCCAAGCTCCAGTTAAAGGCATTGTTGATAAGGCGATAGCCAACGGTATGCGGGGTGTGGCACTTACCGACCATGGCAACATGTTTGGTATCAAAGAATTACATGATTACGTCAATAAAAAGAATTCTGATGTAAACGCGGCTATTAAGGATCTCAAAAAGCAACTCGAAACAGAAAAAGCCAACGAACCGGCCGATACCGCTAAGCTAGACCAAATTACTGCTCAAATCAAGGAGCAGGAGTCGAAGCTTTTCAAACCTATCTTTGGTTGTGAGGCTTATGTCGCAAACACTGATATGCATACTCACACCGATAAGCGTGACATAGGCCGACATTTGATCTTGCTGGCAAAGAACCTTAAAGGGTACCATAATCTTATCAAGATTGTGTCAAATGCATGGACCGATGGTTTCTATAGTCATCCACGTACTGACCATAAAGAGCTTGAAGCACATCACGAGGGAATCATTTGCTGCTCGGCATGTTTGGGTGGCGAGGTTCCCCAATTCATAATGAATGGCGATATCGATGGAGCACGCAAAACAATAGAATGGTATAAGAGTGTGTTTGGCGATGACTATTACCTTGAATTGCAGCGTCACAAAGCTACTGTTCCTAACGCTAATCACGAAACCTTCCAAAGACAGCAGGAAGTCAATGCTGTGCTTCTTCAGTTGAGCAAGGAGCTGGGAGTTAAAGTGATTTGCAGCAACGACTCTCACTTCCTCAACGAAGACGATGCCGACGCTCACGAGCGTTTGGTGTTGCTTTCAACTGGAAGACGTCTTGGGGAAGCTAATACATTGCTCTATACCAAGCAGGAATGGTTCAAAACTCAAGAAGAAATGAACGAACTCTTTGGAGATGTCCCCGAAGCATTGCAAAATACTACCGAAATCATCGACAAAGTGGAGATTTACTCCATTGACCATAAGCCCATTTTGCCCGACTTTCCATTGGCTGACGGCTTTGACAACGAAGACGACTATCTGCGATATCTGGTATATGAGGGTGCTAAGGAAAAATGGCCCAATATGGACGAGGAGCATCGTGAACGACTGGACTTTGAGCTTGAGACTATCAAGAAAATGGGATTTCCTGGTTATTTCTTGATTGTGCAAGACTATATCAGGGTAGCGCCGTCGCTTGGATGCACCGTGGGACCTGGTCGTGGCTCGGCAGCGGGCTCGGCGGTTGCCTATTGCTTAGGCATCACTAAAATAGATCCTATTAAGTATGATTTGCTTTTTGAGCGTTTCTTGAACCCCGACCGAATTTCGTTGCCCGATATTGATGTGGACTTTGACGACGATGGGCGAGCCGCAGTGCTCAAATATGTTACCGAGAAGTATGGATCGGAAAAAGTGGCTCACATTATCACCTATGGCACTATGGCTGCCAAAATGGCGATAAAAGATGTGGCTCGAGTTCATGATCTGCCTATACCAGAGAGCAACCGTCTTGCAAACTTCATTCCCTCTCGTCCTAATGATATGCCCGAGGATGAGAAAGGAAAGAACTATAAAATCACTATTAAGAACTGTCTCAAGTGTTTTCCTGACTTCAGAGCTGAACTTGACAATCCCAATCACGTTGTGGGTGACACTATTAAGTTTGCCGAGAAGCTTGAGGGAAATGTTCGTGGCACTGGTGTTCATGCCTGTGGCGTGATTATCGGTCGTGACGATATCACTGACTGGGTACCTGTTAGCACTGCTATCGATAAAGAAGACAAGGATGGCGCACGCATTGTAGTAACTCAATATGAGGGAAGTGTAATTGAGGAAACGGGACTTATCAAGATGGACTTCTTGGGACTGAAAACCCTCTCAATTATAAAGGATGCCTTAGTTAACATCAAAAAGACTCACGGCATTGATATCGATATAGAGAAGATACCCATTGACGATAAGAAGACCTATCAGCTATATTGTGATGGCAAGACCACAGGAACCTTCCAGTTTGAGTCGGCAGGAATGCAAAAGTACCTCATTGAGCTTCAACCAAGCACATTTGAGGACCTTATTGCAATGAACGCACTCTATCGTCCTGGTCCAATGGCCTATATACCTCAGTTTATCGCTCGCAAGCATGGTCGTGATCCAATCACCTATGATTTCCCTGAAATGGAGAAGTATTTGAAAGATACCTATGGAATCACTGTCTATCAAGAGCAAGTGATGCTTCTGTCTCGTCAGCTTGCGGGCTTCTCTCGTGGTGAGAGCGATGTTTTACGCAAGGCGATGGGCAAGAAGCAGAAGGACAAGCTGGATAAACTTAAACCAAAATTCATTAAAGGTGGTGAGGATCGTGGCCATGACACCAAGACTTTAGAGAAGATATGGAGCGACTGGGAGGCTTTTGCTTCCTACGCATTCAACAAGAGCCATGCGACTTGCTATAGCTGGATAGCCTATCAAACTGCTTACCTTAAAGCTAATTATCCCAGTGAGTATATGGCTGCGGTGCTAAGCCGCTCAGGTGATGTCGAGAAGATGACAAAATTCATGGACGAGTGCAAGGCTATAGGCGTAAAAGTTATGGGGCCCGACATCAACGAGAGTTTCAAGTCATTTAGCGCTAACAAAGATGGTGTGATACGCTTCGGACTTAATGGTATCAAGGGTTTTGGCTCTAACTCGGTAGATGCTATCATAGACGAACGTGAGAAGAATGGTCCATTCAAGGATATTTACGATGTGGTTGAACGCGTGAATCTCTCGGCATGTAACCGTCGCGCAATTGAGTCGTTGGCTCTTTCGGGAGCTTTTGATAGTTTTGGCGTGGCACGCGAGGCTTTCTTTGAGAAGAATACCAAAGGCGAGGACTTCAGCGAGGTACTCATTAGATATGGACAGCAATATCAGGTTGACAAGAGCAGCCAGGCTAATTCTCTCTTTGGCGACATGATGGATTCGTTCACCTCTAAGCCTCCCATTCCCAAGGCTGAACCATGGCCCACTATTGAGCGCTTGTCGCGTGAGCGTGACCTTGTGGGTATCTATCTGTCGGCTCATCCATTAGATCCTTTCTATATGGAGCTGAAATTTGGTTGCAATGCCACATTGAAAGATTTTAGTGAGCAAGGCAGTAACCGTGTAGGCTATGAGTATGTGGTTGGTGGAGTGGTTACCGACTATACCGAGCGTCCATCCAAGCGTGGCAATAATTTTGGCATTCTCAAGGTTGAAGACAAGACTGGAAACGCTGAATTCATGCTTTTTGACAAAGTGTTTGCCAACTATCGCAATTACTGCATTCCAGGAACAGCTATAGCAATCCGCTGCGCTTATGTCAAGAATCGCTATAACGATATTGTTAAACAACAGATAAACTCAATCGCCTTCTTAAAAGATTTGAAAGGCAAGATGGTGAAGTCGATAATTATCAACTTGAATGAGAAGCAACTAGAGCTAGCTTCCATCATCAAAGAACAACTCAAGCAAGAGAGTGATATGAAATGTGAATTGTTTTTCAGAATTCATGATCTGGCTTCTAACCGTTATGTTGACATGCGTTCAAGCCACAAAATGCCCCTTACCATCAAGTTCCTTGAACAACTTGATGAATTGGGCATAAAATATAATGTAATAAATGAATAATATTAATTAATAAATTTAGAAACTATGGCAAAAGAATTTAATGACAACAACATTAATGAGATTATCCAATCGGGCAAACCAGTAGTAGTTGATTTTTGGGCCGAATGGTGTGGGCCTTGCAAGGCAGTTGCGCCAATTGTTGACGAGCTGGCTCAAGAATTTGAGGGAAAAGTTGAGATTGGAAAATATGATGTTGATGAAGGCGGTGACTTTATGGCAGAATATGGCATCCGCAATATACCTACCATCCTGTTCTTCAAGGACGGAGAGCTCAAAGACCGCAATGTGGGCTCAATAGCAAAGGATGCCCTCAAGGCAAAAGTTGAGGCGCTGCTTTGATTTTTTGAGTTTTCTCTCTAGCATTGGAGAAATAAGGTTTGTGCCTTCACTACTAAAAAAAGTAAAATGCAACAAACGGGTTGTCCCTTTGTTGCATTTTTTTATATTATCAATTAGGTATAAACCTAGATCATTTCACGATGATTTTTTTGCCGTTATGAATGTAAATTCCAGCGGGTAGATTGTTGCTGTTCATCTTGCGGCCCATGAGGTCGTAGTAGTTGTTGTCCTGTTGTCGTGTGTTGTCAATATTGACACTTTCGATAGCGGTGTAGTCGGGAGTGTGAACACGATAGGATGCAAATCCGTTGCCCATAGTGTATTCATAAACTATGACGCTCTTGCCTCTCTCGGGCACAACACGGAAAAATGAGCCAACCGAGGGATTGGCATAGTATCCACCGCTACCCATAGGAGGAATGGTTGCTACGGCTGTGGCTTCGGCGCTCATATCACGAATTGAGAACCCGCCGTTGTAGTTGCTACCGCTTGTATAGAGGAACATCTCGTGGCCATCGAGTTCAAAATAGGCGCCGCCCACCGACGAGTTGCTGTTGGGGGTAGTGGTGTTAAGTGATCCAGGGATGTACTTGCCCTTGTCGGTGCCGTTGTAGAGATAGTAGCCTTGATTGCGCACTTGATATACAAAGTGGTAAGGGTCATTGTCGATGGGATAAATAACACCTGCAGTTGAACCTGCAAATGATATTCCATCTGTCATTTCGGCTCCATCAAACTCGCCGTTGACAATTTTGACCAGGGTAACATAAGTTTTGCCGTTTTGGTAATGATAAACATAGCCACCTTCTTCGCTCATAACGTCGCCAATGGCGCTGATGAAGTTGGTTTGACCAGTCTCGTCGAGTTCAAATTCCACATTTATGGGCGTGGCGTTAATGTCACCACCTGGATAGATGATAAGTTTGCTGGGAGTTGAAGTGACACCATCGTTGCGTTGAATCAGGTTGCCTGCAGAGTCGAAGCAAATGCCGTGACTGCTAGTGCCAGGTGCTTCGGTCAATGTGCCGTCGGGCTTGAGAATAACCAGTTTGCTGGTAGTGTAGTTGTTGGCATAGAAAGTTCCATCGGCGGTGATAGCGGCTTGTTGTGCCGATTTGTAAGGAGATCCGTCTTCGTCAAGCCCCGATGGAAAATTTGCAGGCAGGTTTCCTTTTTCTCGAGTGTAGGAGAAAAGTGTATCTACCTCCACAACAATGGGTGTCATTGGCTCTACAATTGCATCCCAGTCAATGTCGGCAAGCTCCGGCATATCGCTTGGCATAAGGTAGTCGCAAGTCATCATTGCCACACCCATATTGCCATAGAGATTGTAGTTGGCTAGTGAGTTCACTGTCCACACAGCCACATCAAGGCCCTTGTCATGGAATTTCTTGACGGTGTAAATGTCAAAGCATCCAGCCTCTATGCTTGGCATGAGTCCCCATTGAACAATCCAGTCGAAATAGGTTGACCAGTTGCTGTTACACAGGAACTGACACTTTAGAGCGGGGAAATTGGTGCGCACATATTCTAGAGAGCTGCGCATCGAAGTGAGGATATAGGCTTTGTCAGTAAGTCCTTTCTCCTCGATAAGCGCTGCTAATCCAGGGAATTTGCTCATGTCGTTGTTGTTGATGCCAGTGGTCCATTTGAGCTCTATCACTGGTGTGACATTTTTCTCAGCACAGATGTCAAGATATTCGGCAACGGTGCATATGTGGCCTGTGTAGGTCACGCCGCCGCGAGTTTGGGTGTAAGTCTCTGCCTGAAGCTCAGCTAAAGTAGCGTTTGCTACTGTCAAGTTTCCGCCCACTGCATTGGTGGTCTCATCGTGGCTAATCACGTAGTAACCGTCGGCAGTGACACGTACATCGCACTCAAGTCCCTGATAACCATAGTGATCAACACCATTGTTATAGGCCTCAACCGTATTCATAACACCCATGTAACTGCCTCTATGGCCAATAAAGATAGGCTTCCAAGCCCATGCACTAATCACGCAGCATGCAGCAATAATAGTAGTAAGTACTTTTTTCATAATATAAAAAGGATTTATAGTTAAGTGTCGCAAGTTACTGAAAATTTTAATAATATGCAAATGTTTTCTGACAATTTATTACTTTCGATAAAATAAATGAGATAAAAAGAACTAATTTCATATGTTCAATAATACCAAAATGAGGGAAGGTATGATTAGTCAAACGCCAACTAATGAGTATGTGGTCATTTGATTCAACTGGTTCACTTGATTCAGCAGACTCACTTGACTCAGTTGACTCACTTTTGATGTATATTTTATGCATCAGCTTGGCTACTAGATGGATAGGCGATTTAATTAACATGAAATCATACAAATTGTTGAGAATTCATTGTGCGTTTAGTTTTTAACGAAGTTTATTTGGGATGTCAAAGATCTATTGCTTTGTGGGTAAGTACAAAGATAGGCTATTGGTGTTGTTGGAAACAAGGTTAAAAAACATTGTCTTTTGTGATTTGATAAATTGGGCAATATTGTTTAATTTTGTAGCATAATTAAAAGCGTTAAAGATTTATGATTAATAAAACATTCAGCGTTAGTGGCATGAAATGCATGAACTGCAAGGCCAATGTTGAGCGTACGCTTAAAGCATTGCCAGGCGTTGTTGAGGCTGTGGTAAACCTTGAGGAAGCCATTGTTGCTGTTGATTATGACGAAACTCAAGTTACTCCACAGGCGATGAAAGATGCTGTTGACGATCTAGGTCGATTTGAGATGACGATCTGATGCGCAAGACTGTTCCCGTCATAGGTATGGCTTGCTCGGCTTGTTCGGCCAATGTTGCGAACAAGCTGAACTCGATTGAGGGGGTTAATGAGGCTAGTGTGAACCTTGTGGGCCGCACTGCTCTTATTGACTTTGACCCTTCACGTGTTTCGCTTGTTGAGTTGAAGAAGTACATCAGCGACATTGGCTATGATCTTGTAATTGACGAGGAGCAGAGTATTCAAGAGATCGAGGCCCGAGAGTGGAAACTGCTACGACGCAAAACTATCATGTCGTGGGTGTTTGCGCTGGCAGTGATGTGCCTGTCGATGGGATGGGTTGATGTAGGCTGTCGCGATTCCGCCAATCAGTTGTCGCTGATTATTGCTCTTGCATGTATTATAGTGTGCGGACGTCAGATCTATGTAGCTGCATTCAAGCAACTGAGACACTGCACAGCAAGTATGGACACTCTTGTAACGCTATCGACGATGATAACGTTCCTGTTTAGCGCATTCAACACATTCTTGGGCGAGATCTTTTGGGGTGCTAAAGGTATAGAGTGGCACACCTATTTCGATGCTGTGACAATGATAATAGCGTTTGTCCTCACCGGGCGAATGATTGAGGAGAAAGCTAAAGACAGCACATCAAGCAGCTTGCGGCAGCTCATGGGCATGTCGCCAAAAACTGCTCGTGTAGTACAGAAGAAAGAACCAGTAGAGAGCGATGAGGCTGGCGAGATGGTCCCTATCTCAACCATTGAGAAAGGAGACATTCTTGAGGTTAGGGCAGGAGAAAAGATTCCCGTTGACGGTGAGGTTACATGGGCATCAAGCTTCATGACGGACGATGCTGCCTATGTCGATGAGAGTATGATAACTGGCGAACCAACACCTGCAGTTAAGCATGTGGGCGACAAGCTACTTGCCGGGACAATTCCCAGTCAAGGCAGGTTGCGCATGAGAGCACGACAGATAGGTGAAGACACGGCTCTGGCTCAAATCATTGCAGTGGTGCGCCAATCGCAAGGATCAAAAGCTCCTGTGCAGCGCCTTGTGGATAAAGCAGCGAGTGTGTTTGTACCCGTTGTGGCTTCGATAGCAGTTATTACCTTCGTCATATGGCTTATTTTGGGTGGCATGGAAGCTTTCCCACAAGCCATTATGTCGGCGGTATCGGTACTTGTGGTCGCTTGCCCCTGTGCTATGGGCTTAGCAACTCCTACAGCTCTAATGGTGGGAATAGGAAAGGCTGCCGAGCGTCAAATCCTTATCAAGGACGTAACAGCACTTGAGCGATTGTGCAAGGTCACTGCTCTAGTGAGTGATAAGACAGGAACCATAACCATTCCAAATAAAGATATTGTGGACTTTACTAGCACTACAGATATGGCTCTTGATGAGCGGGAAAAGTTGAAGCCAAACGTGAGTATTGCCATCGAGAAATTAAAAAATATGGGAATAGAAGTTCACATGCTAAGTGGTGACAACGATGAAGCAGTGAGCCATTGGGCTCAGCAGGCAGGTATTGACCATTACAAGAGCGGGGTAATGCCTGTTGACAAGGAAATCTTTGTAACTAAGTTGCAAGATGAAGGACAAACTGTTGCCATGATGGGCGACGGTATTAACGACACTCAAGCCCTGGCATTATCTGACGTGAGCATCGCAATAGGCACCGGCACCGATGTGGCTATGGATGTGGCTCAAGTCACTCTTATGGGGAACGATATGCTGTGTGTGCCTGCTGCTGTAGATTTGAGCCGTAAGACAGTAAAGATGATATGGCAGAATTTGTTCTGGGCATTCATCTACAACATAGTAGCGATACCGGTTGCTGCTGGACTGCTACATGTTTTTGGCATTGATTTCCAGATTACACCTATGTGGGCTGCCGCACTGATGGCTCTCTCAAGCATCTCGGTAGTGCTTAACAGCTTGAGACTGAAATATATGAAAACTATTTAAATCTAAATAATAATGAGTGACGAAAATAATAGACCATTAATTTTTATAAGCAATGACGATGGATACGATTATCCTGGCATCAAAACTCTTATAAAGGTTGCTATGGAGTTTGGCGACGTTTTTGTTGCAGTTCCTATGCAGCACCAGAGTGGTAAAGGCTCTTCTATATCTACTTTCGACCCATTGAGGGCATTTAAAATTGAAGAGAGTGAGGGACTTGTGGTGTATGGAGTGAGTGGTTCACCAGCCGACTGTGCCAAGCTGGGACTTGGAGTTCTAGTTGGCAACCGCAAGGTTGACCTGCTACTTTCAGGCATCAATCATGGATTGAATCATGGAAGTAGTGTGCTATATAGCGGCACTATGGGAATCGCCTTTGAGGGAGTTCTTGAGGGTATTCCAAGTGTGGCTTTCAGCTATGACGAGTATAGAAAAGATATTGATTTGTCGTCTTGCGAACCCATTATGCGTCATATTATAGATAATGTGTTGAAAAAGGGCTTGCCTAAAGGAGTATGCTTGAATGTGAACATGCCCAAGGTTGACGGCGGGATTAAAGGAATGAAGACGACAATCACATCGCCTGGAACTTGGACCAACACATGGGACCATCGTGTTGACGTTCATGGCATGGACTACTACTGGATGCTTGGAAGCTATGAGGAAGATAATCCAGATGATGATAGGACCGAACTTTACTGGCTACGGCGTGGCTATGCAAGTGTCACTCCAGTTCATGTTGACCAGACAGCCTATGACTGCCTGACACAGATTGATGAAATCATAAAGTAAACCTTTGAATTCTGATTCCTTACTTCACGGGTACGATAGCGTTGTGCCTGGTGTACCATAGATACCCTTTGATGTTATGACCATCGCCCATGAGTAGTTTTAGGAGTTTCATATATTCTCTAACCCTGTCGCTGTGAGCATTTACGGTGTCGGTATCATTTTTGTAGCCAAACTTGTAGTCAATGACCAGAATGTCACCATTTGGTCTAATAACTACACGGTCGGGACGGTAATGATTGAACACAGGGTTTCCTTGATTGTCGGTATTTTTCAAACTAATAGTTCGTTCGTTAAGAACCTCATTGTCTTCATCAAACCATGATGACAGCTCATCATTGGCCTTTATCGTGTCGATGAGCTTGATGAATCGGTCTCTCGTCCAATGTTTGTTGCCTGTAAACAATCCGTTGGCAATAGCATATTGCATAACATTGTCAAAGTCGGTGGCAGAGTTAATCTTGCTGAAAATATCATGCATCTTTATACCTTCGTTTGAATAGGCCGAAGTGTTATTGACTTTGACATGTACAGGCATAGTTTTGTTGCCTTTCCTGTAATCAGGCATTATCTTCGAGACAAATCCATTGCTCTTTGACAGCTTGGATTGAGATTCTTTTCTTTCTTGAGCTTCGTTTTCATCAAGTGAGGTGGGCCTGCCAGCTTGGTAGGATGTGACAGTCAATTGTGCTTGTTGCTCATCGTCATCTTCTATAAGGTCATTAATCCTTAGTTGCAACTCGTGTTCCGTGATGTTTATTTCCTCGTTGGCAAGCTTAGGAATAATACTCAAAAGCAGTTCATTGGTTTTTTTGACTCCTCCAATTTGTCCAGTGGAATTACTCTTAGCAATAGAAAACACATGCAGTTCATCTTCAGGACGTGTGAAAGCCACATAAAGCTTATTGAGATTATCAATCAGGCATCTTTCTTTATCGTTTTGGATTTGTACCTCAAAGAGTCGTGTGGCATAGGTCTTTGATCTTGACACAGGAATGAGCGGTGGAAGAATCTCGGGACATTCCTCGCCTATGCCGCCTATTGGTTTGCCTGTAGAATTGCGTTTGAGCCATTCTTCTTTTCTTATCCACACCAAGTCATCGTCCTTGTCAAGCTCCCAATTGGCAAATGGGATGATGACGCATTTGAACTCCAAACCTTTAGCTTTGTGAATGGTCATCACATTTATGGCATCGGAACTGGATGGCGAGCTCACAGCGAGTTTATCTTTCTTACTGTCCCAAAAGTCGAGAAACTCCTTGATTGTGCCACCGTTTCTTTGCTTTGTAAAATCATGAACGAGAGAGGCGAATGCTAAAATGAACGAGTTCTCGACCTTAGAATTACCATTTTGAGGCAAAATATACTTGGAGATAATGTTGTCAACTATATTGACAAGGCTTGTGAGCTGACATCTCTTGTCGGGCATCACCTCTTGTGTGGCAGTGGAGTAGGAATCCAATTTTTGAGCTGCGGTCTTATTCTCGTCGGTTAAATCGTTAGCGAAACATTCCACAAGAACCTCCCCAGGATTTACCTCGGTCGAGGCATTCTGCATTTTAGCTTGAAACTCGTGTAATACTTTATAATGCTTTTGTTGAGAGATGCGATTGTTGAGAAATCTGTTGAAAGACTCATCTTCATCGGTATCTTTATTAGGACTTGTAATTCTGTATTGGGTGGCTTCAAGAAAATTGAGCATACTTATTATAAGCCTTACCGATGGTGAGTTTTTAAGCAATAATGACTCGTTAGATACTACATTAATGTGACGAGAGTCATCATCAGAGCCCAAATTCTCATTATATTGCAGTATATACTCAACAATCTCGTTTCCCTCACTGTTCCTGTTGACTAGAATTGCAATGTCTTTCATCTTGTAGCCTCGGTCGCGCAAGGAATTGATGTAGTAAGGCAGGCACTGCAGCACTTGTCTTTTAGTATCTCCTGCGCTACCTGCCGAAGGTACACAGTTTAGACACACAAAGCCTGTTTTCCCTTTAGCATTGAGTTTTTGATGAATGTTACGATAGGTTTTCTTTAATGATGGCAGCTGCTCGTCATCAGGGCAGAAAGTATTGATTACTTGCTTGAAAAACTCGTTATTGAAGTTTACAATAGTAGGATGGCTGCGATAGTTAGTGTCGAGAGGGCTGTTGCGTGCAAACAGATTAAAATCAGTTTCCAGTTCATCTCTAAGCAATCCAGGGTCACTGTTGCGGAACCTATAAATTGACTGCTTTTCGTCACCAATGATTAGGTTGCTGTTGCCTGTATCACAACTCTCTTTGAGCAGAGGAGTGAAATTCTGATACTGCTTGCGACTGGTATCTTGGAACTCATCAATCATGTAGTTGTGGAACTTTGTCCCCGCATGCTCATAGATGAATGTTGCTCCACATTCAAGCACTTTTCCTATGAGGTCGTTGGTGTCGGTGATGAGTATGCTGTTTGTGTCTTTGCGGTATTGTTCCAGTTTCTCGTCAATTTTGCCAAGCATTCCAAGATTCCAGATATTGTCAACAATACTTTTATAAAAGTTTGTCATATCCCAGTGCTGCATAGTTTCTTTAGTGAGTTTGTGGAACTCTTCACAATCACTTTGATTGACTTGTGTTTGATATTTCTTAAGCAAAATACTGTCGACAAGAGCATCCTCGTTATTAGCATATTTTCGAAATGTATCGTTGAAAGTTGTTGATGCTATGGTTTCGATTTGACCTAGATAGATGGTTTTGACAGCATTTTTCTTTAAGCATTCTTCGCCCAGCCCTCTAGAGTTAAAGAACTCTTGGTATTTACCTGTGCTGGCATTGAGCTGTTCTTCGTGATAGTTGCGGGCATCAATCACACATTTCTTGAATTTCGCAATTCTAGACAGATGTTGACCACTTCCTATATCTTCAAGGTATTTGATTATATCATCGTGATGCTCACGGAAGAACTCCTTGTAAATATTTCTTGCAAAATCTTCGAGAGTTTTGGCGTTGCCAAAGAAATCCCAACTCTTGTTTTGCGAAATATTGTTTATAATAAAGTCTTTCACCCAATTGTCAATGGCTTTTTGCCCAGCTCTTTCGCCTCCAAGCTCCAGCATGAAGTCGTGCACAGCAACCGACGTGGCATATTCTTCATCTATCTGAAGTTCATAGTTATAATCTCGGTCAAGTTCTCGGGCGAAGTTTCTCAAAATTGTTTGAAAAAACGAATCGATTGTTGAGACATTGAAACTTCCGTAGTTGAAAAGTATTTCGCAAAGGGCATGTCTTGCGGCTTCAATCACTTGATTGAAATCGTCATAAACAAAATGGTTTTTGAAATAGTCGATATAATCACCTTCACCACGGCTAAGAGCAAAAAGTTGTTTTATGATACGATCCTTCATCTCGTTGGTGGCCTTGTTGGTGAAAGTGATGGCAAGGATGTGGTGGAAATAGTCACTCCTTTCACGAACCTTGTATTTGTTTTGGATTGTGTTTCCGTCTTTGTCCTCAAGAGGCACACCAATTAAATTAGTAATGTAGGTCCTGGCAAGTGTATAGGTCTTGCCCGATCCTGCCGATGCCTTGATGATATTTATTTCGCCTTTTCCCATGTTAGAGAGCAAAAAATATGTGTTTAGATGATTCTTGCTTTGAACCCTTTGTCTTTAAGATAGTTGAGAACCTTCTCTCTCATGTCGCCCTGTATGAGTATTTCACCGCCTCGCGCTGAGCCGCCAACGCTACACACTCTTTTAAGTTCGGCAGCTAGTTCTTTAAGGTTATCATCGCATAAGTCAAGATTGGCAATAATGGTAGCCTTCTTGCCGTTTCGTCCTTTCTTGTCGAGAATTATGTCAATCATTTTCTTCCCTTGCTCGTCAAGTGCCGAACGCAGCTCTTGCGTATCATTGGTGGGTGTGTTTGTCACTTCATCAGGATTTATGTTGAATGCTTCTCCTAGCATTGTTTTCCAGTCTTTACTTTCCATTATATATCGCGTTTGTTTTTTAAATTCATTTTAGTCTTCAAAATTAGTGATTTTGATTAAATAATGCAAGTTTTATTTTTTGTCTTCATTGAATTGTTGCAAAAAAGAGAATAAATACAAAATTTTCTGGATAAATATTTGCATATTTAAAAAGAGAGCAGTATTTTTGCACATGAAATTGTGAATGACACTTGATTTGCCTTCATATATCACTAAAAAATCAGTTAATTCACTCAATATTTATCATGTGTTTTTTAGCACATGCATTAGTTATTTTTCCTTTTTGGGGATTAACGCTAATGATTTTAATCGTTTGGTTTTTAAAGTTTTATTTAGCATATATTTATTTAGTTACTAATGTGATAAGTTTGGTTTATTAAGACAGAAATAACAAAAGCGAGTCGTGAGACCCGCTTTTGTTATTTTATGAGCTTTTTTATTGGATGATGGGTGGGCTTTGCTTTATGGCCCTATTGTTGTGTTGTATATGAGTGCTGCATAATTATTCGTTGGGCTCATACCACCGGCTTGTGATTATCATGTCGCTGATTCTCCATGCTTGTTTCTGGCGATTTAGCAGTGGCGAGTCTCCCGCAGCTGAATTTGGTGAGGTAGCAACCGAGCAGATGTCATTACGCAATATACTTAATCCTAATCCTTTCCATTGGTTGAAATTCAATCCCAGCAAGTCCATGAGGGTTGGGTAGATGTCAATTTGGCCTATAGGTCCATCTATAAGCCCCGATTGTCCTGAATTAATAGCCAAAAAGACACAATTATCGCCTTCAAGATCAATCGAAGGTCTTCCCTTTGGTGAGTCGTCTATCATCTCGTTGTGGTCGCTCACTATCACAATCATGGTGTTGTCATATAGACCTTGAGACTTCAGATTCTCGATGAATTGCGCTAATGCAGTGTCAAATGCATTGGCACACTCAAGATAGCACCTAACCTCCTTGGTGTAACAGCCGCTGCTTTGAATCCATGTTGTTGGCTCCATGGGCTGGTTGTAGGGGTGATGCATTCCAGCAGTTGCCACAAGAGCAAAGAATGGCTTTTTGCGTTTGGGCACTAGATTTGATACTTCTTCAAGGAGAGCTTTATCAACAAGATAGCCATTGTTCTTTACCATGTTGTGAATCTCGGCTTTCCCATAGAAGTTGCTGTAACCATAGGTCTGAGATGTGTTTTTTACGTTCCACAATGCGGGCTCGTCACAGCAAGCGTAAAACGTATCATAGCCCTCACCTAACGAGTTGGCAAGAGTTGGATAAGGGACAGTGCCATAAGTGTTGGCAACTGCTTGTGTTGTGAGTGGCAACAATCCTGTGTTGTACATGAATATGCCGTCGCTAGACCTGCCATTCTTTACCTGTGATTTCATCTTCAGCGTGACAAGATTGTTGACCGTGTCATTGCACAAAGCATTTAGCGTAGGAGTAACTTCTTGTCCATTGATTTGGAGATTGATGGCCCATGAGTTAAGCGATTCTACCACCAGTAATATGACATTTTTTCCACGTGCACTGGCATAGTAGTCGTCGGTGTATTGGGGCTGCTCATTGATGAATCGTGTTACTTCCTGCTTTTGATCATCGGTGAGCGTTTTGCGGTCGAAAATAGAAGTTGTTGTACCATATATAATATAAGGGACTGCTCCGTTTTGATTTAGATAATCGCCTTGTCGAGTCCATAAAACATAGTAATCATTAATGAACTGTTGTTTGTAACTTGGGCAAGATGCATCTTCATGATAATGAATGGCGGTCATTCCAAGCCTGATGCCGGCAAAAACTAATATACACAGCAAGCTAAGTGCAAGGCGTTTCCATACTGAATGTTGTGTATCCTCAATTGCGCGTTTGAACCAAATCCTGTAGACAATATATAGAAGAATTGGCGGAAGCAAAACTTCAAGGTCAGCGAGTTTAAATGCTCCAATGGTACTGCGCGCAACTGTGCCTCCCATGTTGTCAACAAGCAAAAATGACGACATGGGCATAAGGTCGCGGTAGGTGGGCATGTAGAGCAACTGAGCTAGGCACCACAATGTAAAAATCCAAATCACAATCCAGCTCCACTTGCGCCATCGAGCGCTAAGTGCCACAAATGGAAGCATCAATATTGTAGCGTCGGCAATATTGTTAACCAACAGGTGACACAATTCGCAGGCCGATACATTTTTCAGCCAGTCAAAATCCACAATCTTGTTGAACTGGTATTCTACAGCAAACAATTGCACTATGATGCATGCAACAGCTAAGATGAAGAACCACATGACTGGATTCTTGATTCTTTTTTTTGCCGATTTTTTGTTGGAGCTTTTCATGTGTGCAAAGTTAATTATTGTGATTGGTAAAGCAAAATAAGAAGGACATTTTTTTATATAATTAATGTGACTGCTATACTAAAAAAAGCAGCATCACACCCTGTAAAGGATGTGATGCCGTTAACTATTAATCTTGTAGTGAATTAGCCTTCGCTAATTGCCTCATTTGGACAAGCCTCAGCGCAAGAACCGCAGCTGATGCAAGTGTCTGGGTCAATTACATAGATGTCACCCTCGCTGATAGCGCCAGTTGGACACATATCCATGCAAGTTCCACATGCTACACAGTCGTCACTAATTACGTATGCCATAATAAAAATAAATTAAATAGTTAAGTAAAATAATAGTTAGTCTTGTAAACAGCTGCAAAATTACATCTTTTATTTTAATAAGACCAAATTTTTTGCAACTATTTTTAGTTGTAAATACAAAAATGATGCCAAAAAAAACCTTATCTCATGAAGTAGGGCTTTGTGAGTCATTTAAGCCTTTTGATGCATGGCTTGAAATCTTTTCGGCATCTTCTTTTTTCAAATTCACTTTGACATGGTCAAACCCCTCTCCATAAACCCCTTTGATCTTAGCTTGCGACACAAATGCATCGGGGTCAATTGCCTTGATGATTCGGAAGATGTGCATGCTCTCATAGTTTCGACTCATTACAAGCAGGATTGTTGCCTCTTGTTGGGTATACCAGCCAGTTCCTGTGAGAACGGTGCATCCTCGATGCGTTTCTTGAGTGATGGCATTGGCTATTTCTTTCCATTTCTTGGAGAATATCATGAACTGAACACTCTGGCGGTTGCTGTCTATGACCATATCGGCCGCTATTGAGCATATGAACATGAAAATGAGACCATATACAATCTTGTCGAGAGTGTGGAAAATAAGATAGCTTGAACCTATTATGAGCAAGTCAACATAAATCATTGTGCGTCCAAACGAAATGTTACTGTGCTTAGTTACCATTGCTGCAATGATGTCGGTGCCGGCCGAGCTTCCGTTGTGGGTGAACACAATTCCAAGTCCTATGCCGCATAACACAGCGCCTATTATTACATTCATGAAAGGCTGCTGCGCAACTATCGGTTCTTTGAACAACGGAACCATGATTCCTAGCAATAGCGTTGTGATTGTGGCACCAATAATAGTACGTATGACAAACTGCTTTCCAACCGCCCTGAAAGCTATTGCTAACAAGATAGCATTGATAGCATAGTAGGTGATGGCAACATTCCACCCAAACCCAAAGTATAGCAGTGAAGCTAGACCTGTTACGCCTCCAGTTACTATCTTCTCGGGAAGAAGAAATGCCGAGTAGCCAAAACAGTAACACAATAACCCCAGTGTTATCATGATGTAATCTTTGACATTGGCTACCATGTTTTTGTTAACCTTTCCCATAATAAGTTTTCTTTTAATGAGTCAATTATGCGGCAAAATTAGTGATATTTTTGATATTACCGATAACACTTCTAGCATATATCACATTTTTATCAATAAAAAATACAGGTAGGACATGTTTCCTACCTGTTAAAACTGATCGCGGAGTGACCGAGATTCGAACTCGGGAACCGCTTGTGACGGTTACACGCTTTCCAGGCGTGCCTCTTCAGCCACTCGAGCACCACTCCATTGCTGAAAAACGGTGCAAAGATAGTGTTTTTTTCTTGATATTATAGAATTTGTTGCTAAATTTGTGCCTGTGAAAGAAAAAAACAGTAATAATAGTTCTCATCTGTCAAATGTTGATGATCCTAAGATTTTAGATTTTTATCTACAGGTTCTAGACTATTTGCCTTATGAACCCAACCAGGAGCAGGTGGAGGCCTTTGCTGCATTTGCTCATTTTCTACTGTATGGCAATGAGCGAAGTGTCTTCATGCTCAATGGTTATGCTGGAACAGGAAAGACTTCGTTGATGGGTGCAGTTGTCAAAGCGTTATCTTACCGAGGAGTCAAGGTGGTACTCTTGGCTCCCACAGGAAGGGCTGCACAAGTGTTCAGCGAGTATTCAAAGCGAACAGCTTTGACTATTCATCGCAAAATATACCGTCAGCAGAGCTATTTGAGTGAGGGTTTCGGACTTGCCGAAAACAAACACTCTAACACGATATTCATAGTGGATGAGGCATCAATGATTGCCAATGACAGCCTAGAAGGGGCGGTATTCGGTACAGGAAAGCTGCTCGATGATCTTGTTCATTATGTTTACAATGGACAGGGATGCAAACTCATGCTTATGGGTGATGATGCACAGCTGCCACCAGTGGGGCAACTCGAAAGTCCTGCTCTAAGTGAACAGATAATGAAGAGCTATGGATTAATCGTTTATAGTGTTCATCTCAAACAAATTGCTCGTCAGGCTGCCGATTCTGGTATCCTCATCAATGCCACAATATTGCGTGACATTATTAATAGCGGTAATCTTGTGGCACCAAGGCTCAATATCAGCCAGTATCCTGATGTAGAGGCTATCACGGGAGAATTCTTGTTGGAGACATTAAGCGATTGCTATGACCGTGACGGTATAGATGAGACTATTGTTATAACGAGAAGTAACAAACGAGCTACATTGTTTAACAATGGTGTGCGCAACGCAATTCTTTATCGTGAAGATTTGCTCACCACAGGAGACATGTTGCTGGTGGCTAAAAATAATTATTTTTGGTCACAAGAATATGAGGGCATAGATTTTATTGCCAACGGTGACATGATGCGTGTCAAGCGTGTTTGGGGCGATGTGGAGAGTGCTTATGGTTTGAGATTTGCCAACGTTACAATTGAGCTACCCGATCACGATAACATTGAAATGGACGTCAAGATTATTATCGATAGCCTGTTGAGTGATACACCGGCTCTCACTTTATCGCAAAGCCAGCTGTTATATTCTCAAGTACTTGATGAATGTACGGGCAACAAGCGTGAGCGTTACAAACAGATGAAGGAACATCACTATTTCAATGCTTTACAGGTTAAATTTGCTTATGCTGTCACCTGTCACAAATCTCAAGGTGGCCAGTGGAAAAATGTGTTTATAGACATGGGCAGCATCATGCCCGATGCTCTATCAACAATCGACTTCCTTCGCTGGCTTTACACAGCCATTACTCGCGCCAGTAGCAAGGTGTACCTGATTAATTGCCCTCTGATAGTTGAATAAAAGACATTTTTTTCTTGATTGTGAGAAATTTTGTTTAATTTTGCCAATTAAAACTTTTATTGGAGTTTATAATGAGAATAAAATACATTTTACTTATAGCAGTATTATGTTTCGCAATAGTGGGCAGAGCGCAGGATTTTGAGAGTGGCGGTTTTGTCTACAGTTTCGGTCCACACTCAGGTGAGGTGATGGTCGATGTCAATATAGTTGATGGATTAAACGCATATAAAGGTGTTTGCATCATTCCCGAGAAGGTTAATTATGAGGGTGATAACTATAAAGTTACAGCTATTGCCGAAGGTGCTTTTGCCGAGTCAAAGATTACCGAGGTGGTTATACCAAACTCTGTTACCGAGATTGGTTGTGAGGCATTTCTGGGATGTGACGAACTTAAAAATGTGACTTTGTCATTGAACATCGACAAGATTCCACGTGAATGCTTCTTAGGTACTGGTTTAGTGAATATTGCTATCCCCGAGGGTGTGAAAAGGGTAGGATATGCCGCTTTTGAGGATTGTTATTATCTTCACACAGTAATGTTGCCTTCATCATTGAAGCTTATTGATGCCTATGCTTTTGCCGATTGTCACAATCTCTATGAAATATATTGTGCTGCCGTTAAGCCTCCCAAGGCTACAGGATGGTCAATTTTTTATGGCGTTAAAGATGTGGATGTGATTGTTGCTGATTATGAGGCAATGGATGCATATGCTGCCGACAAGGTTTGGGGTGATGAATTTGCTTTTACACTATTCCCTAATGAGGATATCTGGGTGCTGCCATCATTTAATGGTGAGGCTTATAATCAAGATTGGGAACGCGTTAACCTTGGAAATTATTTGGCCTACAAGGTGATTGATGAGAATGATGAATTGATAGCTGTTACAGCGGCCGATAATTTTTATTTGCCGGCTCTCGACCATGACGCGGTCTACACAATCGTTCCTACCACTATGATGGGAGATAGTGACCCTGTAGATGTGCTTGTGGAGAAGACCACGGGTATTGATTATATTGCCAATGATGCTTTTCCTGCTGAACCTGAACCCATTATTGTGGTTCACGGGAGTACGCTTTATATATATGGCGACAATTATAAAAAATGGGTCTCTGTTTGGGACATGAATGGTAGGCTATATTATAAACGCATTTCAAGTGATTCCCAAGTGATTGACTTGCCACGCAACCGCGTCTATGTGGTAAAGGTTGGAAACTATGTAAAGAAAATCTTTATTTAGGCATGCAGAACGTTAACGACGATGAAAGATTCATGCGTTTGGCTTTGAATGAAGCTCAAGAGGCTTTTCGACGTGACGAAGTGCCTATTGGCGCTGTTGTAGTGTGTCAAGGTAGAGTGATTGCACGAGGACACAATCTTACTGAGACTCTCATCGATGTGACTGCACATGCCGAAATGCAAGCTATTACCTCTGCATCGGCGTTTTTGGGTGGCAAGTATCTGAATGACTGCACTCTTTATGTCACAGTCGAGCCGTGTATAATGTGTGCTGGAGCTTTGGGGTGGAGTCAAATCTCAAGAGTAGTTTTCGGCGCTTCCGATGATAAAAGAGGGTTTCACACCTTTTGCGACAATCCCTTTCACAAAAAGACTCAGGTTAAAGGAGGAGTACTTGCCGAAGATTGCGCAAAATTGATGACAGATTTTTTTAAGAAAAAACGATAACATGATGCATTTATTTAAAAACTTGCTATTAATAGCGTTTTTGGCATTGTCGAGTATTGCGGCAATGGCTAAAGATGACAATAAAAATGTCACACAATCGGTACCTGCAATCTATGACCAAGCGATTGCAACTGCCGAGAAACAAAATGCAATTGTCGACACTATCGATGTCATGAGCAACAAAATGGGACGGGTTATAAAGAGTACTGTTGTACTGCCTGCACAGTATACCCAGAAGAAGAATCCTATTAAGTTTTTCCCTGTGGTGTATTTGCTACATGGAGCATGGGGTAGTTACCGAGATTGGCCCAAGAAGGCTGACCTTCGTTCTCTTGCCACCCAATATGGTGTAATCATTGTGTGCCCCGATGGTCAAGACAGCTGGTATTTCGACTCACCTATTGATCCCAATTTCCAGTTTGAAACTTTCGTGGCTCATGAATTGAGAAATTATGTCGAGACTCATTATCGCACTCTGAATCATCCCAAGTATCGTGCCATTACAGGTCTCAGCATGGGAGGGCATGGAGCCTTGTGGCTTGCTTGGCGTCACCCCGACATCTATGGATCTTGCGGTAGCATGGAAGGTGGGGTAGACATCTATAACTTCCCCAACAAATGGAAAATCAATGATAGACTGGGTGATTATGAGAATAATAAAGAGGTGTGGCTAGAACATTCAGTAATGAATATGGTTTCTACGTTGGAACCTGGTCAAAACATCATTATCGATGCGGGTAAAGATGACATTTTTATCAATGAGAACAATTCTCTTCACGAAGCTCTTGACAAACAGGGAATTCCTCACGTTTATACAGTTAGACCCGGCACTCACTCATGGACATTTTGGGTGAACGTTCTTGACTATCATATGCTGTTCTTCTACAAAGCTTTCAATAGCGGTGTCAAATGAGGACTAATTGTAGTATTTGCTTTTCTAATATTATTATCATATGAGCCAAAATGATGTAAAACCTAAAATCCTTATTATCTACACAGGTGGGACGATTGGGATGATTGAGAATCCGGAGACAAAGGTATTACAACCTTTTGATTTTTCGCATCTTATTGATAATGTTCCCAAGATTAAGATGTTAAATTATGACATCGACAATCTCCAGTTCGATCCCCCAATTGACAGCAGCAATATGGGAATTGAGCATTGGAGTCAGATTGCTAATGCTATAGATGAAAACTATGATGCATACGATGGATTTGTTATACTGCATGGCACAGATACTATGGCGTTCACTGCTTCTGCGTTGAGTTTCATGCTTGAAAACTTGAATAAGCCGGTAATTATTACTGGGTCACAACTGCCCATTGGTGAGGTTCGTACCGATGGCGAAGAAAATCTTATTACTGCACTGCAAGTGGCTTCTACGCGTGACGCTCGAGGCGAGGCAATGGTTCAAGAGGTTGCTATTCTTTTTGAAAATCATTTGATTAGAGGAAATAGAAGTTCGAAGGTGAGTGCCGACAACTTTAATGCTTTCATGAGCAATAATTATCCTGATCTCGCACAAATTGGTTTGGATATTCATTTCAATGAAAAGGCGTTATATCGCACCGACCATAAGCGACCACTATTGGTACATAACAGTATGGACACTAATGTGATATTTATTGTGCTTCATCCTGGAATGACACGCGATACACTTGAGTATCTACTTAACACACCTGGAATAAAAGGTGTAGTACTCAAGACCTATGGTGCAGGAAACAGTCCGAGCGATGAGTGGTTCACAACACCCATAGCTGATGCAATAAAACGTGGTGTGGTGATTCTCAATGTAACTCAATGTGTGAATGGCTCGGTCAACAGCAGTCTATATGACACTGGCAACACACTGGCTCGAGCAGGTGTTATAAGCGGCAACGACATCACAAGTGAGGCAGCTATCACTAAGATGATGTACCTTTTTGGCATGGGCAAGAACAGCGCTCAAGTTTCAAAATACATGCAGTACAGCATCTGTGGTGAGATGACAATCAGTTAGTTGACTTTAAGATACGAAGAGAGATAATTATGATAGCAAGACTTGTTTTATCATCACTTGCAGTTGGAATAACTGCTTATTTTATGGACAGTGTAACAATTGAACCATGGTGGGTTACTGTGATTGTTGCTGTCGTTCTTGGTTTGATAAATTCGGTTGTTAGGCCTGTGGTAAAGCTTTTGTCACTGCCTATCACGATTCTTACTCTTGGACTCTTCGCTTTTGTGGTAAATGGATTAATGGTACTTCTTTGCGCCTATTTCATTGACGGGTTCAAAGTGGAAGGTCTGGGAGCGGCAATCCTCTTTAGTATTATCCTTTCTGTGGTGAACTGGATTTTAAATTTAATGTTCACTAAGGAGGAATAAGATTGCAGTTGCATATGATAAAAGATAGCTGCGGCTTGAGATTCTCAATTATTCTCAAGCCGCAGAATGTGTAAAAAATATTGTGTCTCTTTTTTACTCACTTTTGAATTTAAGGGCGTTACGTTCAGCGCTCTCTATACGTTTGTTGCGCCAGCAGCTTCGGCAAAGGGCTACATAACGGTCGTCACCGCCAATTTCTACTTGATTACCGTCGGTCACGATATTGCCTTGGGCATCGATGCGTGCATTGATGCTCGTTTTGCGGCCGCAAGCACATGTAGACTTTATTTCCTCAATTGAGTCGGCAATCTCAAACAATCGTCTTGATCCCTCAAACAAATGTGACTGGAAGTCGGTACGAAGACCATAGCACACCACATTGGTACCGTAATCGTCGACTATGCGTGCCAACTCGTCAATCTGTTTCTCAGTCAAAAACTGGGCCTCATCAATGAGTATCCAGTCTTTTACAACCAAGTTCTCATCATATAGTTGAGTGACATACTCGTAAATGTTCATTTCTGTGTAGATCCAGCTGCATTCACGTTCAATGCCAATGCGTGATCTAATCACATTTTCCTTCTCACGATTGTCGATGATTGGTTTCATGCAAAGATACTGAAGGCCGCGCTCTTCAAAGTTATAGGCCTGTGTAAGCAGCAATGCAGTCTTTGCCGAACCCATCGTGCCATATTTGAAATATAGTTTTCCTCGTCCGTTCATATCAATCGCAAAATTAATAATAAAATGTCATCTTTGATACAAAAAATAAGAAAGTTATTAACAACTTGAACGCATTTAAATGAATTCAAATTCAACTGAGTCAGTAAGTCAACAATGTTGTTCAATGTCTCTTATAACGACTTCTATTCACTCATAGTAATTCCTGTGCTAGTCTATGGATATGAAAAACGCCAAGGTGAGTGGCTCACTTTGGCGTATAAAGTACAGGCAAAACTGTCGGTCGCGTTATAGAGGCGACAGTATCGCTACACTATTGTGGTGTTTCTACCTGAAAGGCGAAGGAGTGGAAGAGGTGTCTATCTACTTTTAGATAGTTGTGTTTAGCTGTTTTTAGCTTCGCTTTCCGAAACTCCGGCAATAGCTGGGTCGATGAGAATTCGTCCGCAATATTCGCAAACTATAATTTTCTTTCTCATCTTGATTTCCATCTGGCGCTGAGCTGGGATGCGGTTGAAGCATCCACCACAGGCGTTACGTTGAACGTATACAACACCGAGACCGTTACGAGCATTCTTGCGGATGCGCTTGAAAGCGTTTAGCAAGCGTGGGTCGGCATTGTTGATTTTGTTCTCAAGCTTCTTAGCTTTTTCACGCTGCTTCTCTTCTTCTTGTTTGGTCTCGGCGATAATGGTGTCAAGTTCGCCCTTCTTTTCGGTCAGTGCCTGTGTGTTCTCGTTGAGTTGTTCTTTGGCAACCTGGATTTTCTCCATGATTGCATCGATTTTACGACTTGCCTCGTCAATCTTCTTTTGTGATGACTCAACACTCAACTGCTGGAACTCAATCTCTTTGGTAAGATAGTCATACTCGCGGTTGTTGCGAACATTGTCTTGATCTTTCTCATACTTGGCGATGAGATTTTGAGACTGGTCGATGGAGTTGTTCTGGTTGCTGATTACAGCATTGAGCTGCTCAATCTCGTCGTTAAAGTTGCTGATCTTGGTCTGAAGTCCTTCAATTTCGTCTTCGAGGTCCTGTACTTCAAGAGGCAACTCACCGCGCTCGGTCTTGATGCGGTCAACTTCTGAGAGGGTCTTCTGTAAATCATAAAGCGACTTAAGGCGCTCTTCTACTGTAAGTTCTTTCTCTTGTTTTGCCATAAATATTACAAATATTTTACTTGATTTGTTTCGCTTCGTGCAAAATCGACTGCAAAGTTAGGATTTTTTTTCTGAATTATATCATAAAAAATCTCTTTTGTGTAATGTTCGCTCTCATAATGGCCAATATCAACAAGTATAATGCGGTCTTCATTACCCTGAAATTCGTGATATTTCATATCTCCGGTAATATAGACATCGGCGCCTTGCGACATAGCAATACCTATAAATTCCGATCCTGCGCCACCACACATTGCGATACAGCTAATTTTGCGGTCTAGATTGCCGCTGTAACGCAAAGTCTTGACTTCAAAAGCATTTTTTACTTTTTCAAGAAAATCGTGTGCATTTTGAGGTTCGATATCACCTATTACTCCAAGACCGGCATATTTGTCACTATTTTCAAGAGCGATTATATCAAAAGCGGGTTCTTCATAGGGGTGAGCTTTGAGCATTGCTGTTATCACTTTGCTGCACAAGGCTTTATTTGCAAGAACTTCAAGTCTCACTTCAGGCTCATGATGCACGGTCCCTACTTCGCCTGACCACGGCTCTGCGCCATCAAGAGGACGATAATGACCTTCGCCATTCATGCTGTAACTGCAGCTATCATAATTGCCAAGTCTTCCGGCTCCGGCTTCGCACATTGCCTTCTCGACTTGAGAAGCAGCTTCAATGGGAACAAAAACAACAACTTTGAGTTGGGTGCCTTGTTGCCTGTCTAGAACTTGAACATTTTTTAGCCCCATTTTCTCGGCCATCTTGAAGTTTACTCCCCCCACAGCACTGTCCATGTTGGTGTGTGCACAATAAATAGTGATGTCGTGCTTTATGGCGCGTGTTACGATTCTCTCTTGGTAACTGCGTCCAACAATTTTCTTCAAGCCACGGAAAAGAAGTGGATGATGAGATATAATCAAATTTGCTCCACGTTCTATGGCTTCGTCAACAATCTCTTCACGTACATCGGTGCATAACAGCACTCCTGTTATTTCGCTCTCGGGGTCACCCACTTGCATCCCTGAATTATCCCAGCTCTCTTGCAAATACAAAGGAGCCATCAACTCAATGGCTTGCGTGATATCTTTTACTTTCATATATTGGGCTTTATATATTTTGTGCAAAGTTACCCCAAAAAAAGCTTTGTTGCAAGAATTAGTGTATTTTTAATGCTGAATAGTGATTGTTCTGAGGCCTAATTCTTTATATTTAAGTGTAACTTAAAACTTGTTAAATTAAATGCTTACATAAAATATGCTATCATTATTATTTTTAATTTTGTTCAGCAATTAGTTGCTCTATCTATGAATAGTGTTGTTGGTTGCTTATATTGTTTATTGTAAATTATTAAAAAAGATGAGATTAATTAATGTTACGATTACGGTAGTTATTATGGTTATAACAGTGGCCATAGCATCTTGTTCTCATTTTGGATTGAATGCTTCGGGTGACAATGACTCAATTGCCGTTAAAAAGCCGCTAAAAGGAGATGATAATATAAATCGAGCAACGAGTTTCTATGCTGGTATCTCCAAGGAAGGTATTACGATGTCGGATGTTGATTCAAAAGCATGGGATGAATACAGCCAAGAAATAAACAAAATGTTGGCAATTGGAGCTGATGCAAGAAATAAGATGGATTCTCTTGCTTCTGCCGATTTCAAAGATTTTCGTGACAAGGTCGATTTGGTGTTCTATCCTTTCAGTGGCGCTGACTTCCTTTATCCAATAATTCTTTATCCAGACGCTGATATTTTTATCTTGTGTGGCCTGGAAAAGACAGGTGCACCCATTGGAACAAATATTAAAACCGATTATAAACAGTATAACTCATATCGTACTGCTCTTAAGTCATTTTTGAAACACAGCTATTTCATTACTCTAATGATGAAAGATGATTTGGATAATACAGAAATTGATGGAGTATGTCCTGTGCTTTCAATGCTCATGGCTACGGCAAAGTGTGATATTATCTCTATTGAGAATATGATGTTTGATGATAAAGGAAAAGTGGTCCCCGCGCAAGGTGATGGGAATGTGACAAAATATAAGTTTTTCAAAAAGGGAAGTAGTCATGAGCAGACCCTCTATTACATCTCTACCAATCTGAGAAACACAGATTTGGACCCTAAATTTTTAGCATTCCTCAATAACACCCTCCCCAAACACAATGTTGGAACCTATTTGAAGGCGGCCTCCTATATGCTGCATTGGAATACATTCACTACAATCAGGAACTGCATACTTGACAATTCGATAAGCATTATTCAGGATGATTCGGGAATTGCATATAGGAACTTCGATGACCGATTTGAGATTACTCTCTATGGAACTTACAAGCGTCCTCTTCCATCGTTTGACAAAAGAACTTATCAGCCTGATCTCATGACAGCTTATACCGATAATGCCGATAAGGTTAAACCATTACCATTTCACATTGGCTATAGTGAGCCATCAAACTGGTTGTGTGCACGACGCAAAGCTGGTAAATAATAAATAATATATGGTAGAGATTGGACATAAATATACAAGCAAGACACAGGTGACTTTGCATTTGGCAGCCGATAATATGGGCTCTGGTGACATGCCGGTTTTTGCAACTCCAGCTATGTTGGCACTTATGGAGAATGCAGCCATGATGGCTGTGAAACCCTATTTGCCAGAAGGTTGCACTACAGTTGGAGGGTATATTGAAGCATCACACTTGCGACCAACCAAACTTGGCGACAATGTCACAGCAACAGCTGTTGTTACAAAAGTAGAAGGAAAGAAGATAGAATTTCATGTTGAAGCGCATTGTGGCGATGTTCTGCTAGGCGAGGGTAACCACCTAAGATTTATTGTCGACAGAGATAAGTTTATTGAGCGACTTAAATAAGCTTTTCACACATGATTAACACTTGCTCGCCTGTGGCTAGTGTAGTGGCGAAGATGTAGTTTTCACCACCATCTTTCATATGCATACGCTTCTTGAGTTCTTCGGTGCTGAGGCGGAAGTTTCGGGTTGCAATGTTCGCCTTCTTTATTCGCTTGCCTAGCTGCTTGATTTCCTTATCTTTGAAAGGGATGATCTCCATAATTCTGAATTGACGTCCAGGGAAATCGGGAACGATTCTGCTGCTTATTATCAAGTGGGAATTAGTGGCAAGTTGTGTTGTGCCAGTTTGTTCTTCTAATGCTCTGAAACATCCAAGTTTCATGATGCTTGAATTAGGCTCCAATAGGATGGTGGCTTTGTGAAGGTCGGGCAGGGGAGAGGTTTGTTGTGACAGATTGTGATTGTCACTTGAGAATTGTTGCCACTTGCGCCCGTCATGGTTTAGCGCATGAAGCATAACATGCGATGTTTCTTTTTTGAAATCAAGTTTGAAAAATAATTCTTTGCATTCATTTTTTATGCTCACTGCCCACACGTCGGTTAGATAGTTGTTCAAATCACGTGTCGACTGGGTGACATCAAGCATTGGAGATGCTTTGATATAAAGTCGTGAGGCATATTGGCTAATTAATGGCAACAATTCAAGAACATTGGGCTGGCAATCGGCAAAACTGTATAGTCTATTGCCGCCCTCGCTACGACGTGCTGGATCAATGAATATTGCGTCAAATAGTTCATCTTTACCTAGTTGCTTAAGATACTCTACAGAGTCAGCTTGAATAATCTCTACATTTGGTGAGAGGAACTTGAAGTTGTGTTGTCCGGTTTCAGCGATTATTGGGTCTAGTTCTATGCTTCTAAGCGACTTGACTTGTTTAGATATATAGTAGTCATCAACACCAAGCCCCATTGTCATGTCGAGCACTCGATCATTAGCATCAAAGAGTGAGGCGTGAAATTGTGCTACCACTTCATGGGTGCATTGTTCGGCACTTATGGCACGTCCAAAGAGGAAACGTTCGTAGGTCAGCAACTCTGGTATCTTGTTGCGAGTCTTGCGGCGGCATTCAATTTGCTGTATAGCAAAACTCTTGTCGAAGGTGAGATTTGGCTCGTCCTTCAACAAGAGTTTATATGTGTCGGCATCGTAGTTGCGTGCGATGTAAGTGAACATCGCGTCATCCACTTGATGTCCGGCTATGATCATTCGGCCTTATTTTATAGCGTTAAGTTTTTCTTCGTCAATCTTCAAGAACAACTCATCAAGTTGGCCTGGCTCGAGTGGGCTTGGAGCGTCGAGCATTACATCGCGGCCACTATTATTCTTGGGGAATGCGATACAATCACGTATGCTGTCAAGTCCAGCCATAATTGAAACGAAGCGATCAAGACCAAAAGCTAAACCACCATGAGGAGGTGCGCCATATTTAAAGGCGTTCATTAAAAATCCAAATTGTGCGGTTGCACGCTCGGGTGTGAAACCAAGGATATTAAACATTTTTTCTTGCAGCTCACTGTCGTGAATACGCAAGCTACCACCACCAACTTCAATGCCGTTGCACACAAAATCGTAAGCCATGGCTCTTACACGCTCAGGATGCTCCTCAAGCAATGGAATGTCATCGGGATTTGGCATGGTGAATGGATGGTGTGTAGCCATTAATCGCTGCTCTTCGTCGCTCCACTCAAATAGTGGGAAGTCGACAATCCACAGGCATTCAAATTTATTTTTGTCGCGCAGTCCAAGACGGTCGCCCATCTCAAGTCGTAACGAACAAAGCTGAACGCGAGTCTTGTTTGCGTTATCACCGCTAAGGATGAGAATCAAGTCGCCTGGCTTTGCTTCCATCTTGTCGGCAACCTTCTGTAATTGCTCAGGGCTATAGAACTTGTCTATGCTGCTCTTGATGGTGCCATCGGTATTCACCTTAATGTAAACTAGACCCTTGGCGCCAACCTGCTGGCTCTTGACAAAGTTGGTGAGTTGATCAAGCTGCTTGCGGCTGTATTCAGCACAACCAGGAGCGCAAATGCCACCAATATAGTTTGCATCGTTAAATACAGCAAAGTCACTAGTGCCTTTAAGCTCATCCATAAGCTCAACGAAAGTCATTCCGAAGCGAAGATCAGGCTTATCGCTTCCATAGAGTCGCATTGCATCGTGCCAGGCCATCTGCTGCAGCTTTGTAGGAAGATCCACTCCACGTACCTCTTTAAATAAGTGTCGAGCAAGTCCTTCAAAAACTTCAATAACGTCTTCTTGGTCAACAAAGCTCATTTCACAGTCAATCTGAGTGAATTCGGGTTGTCGGTCAGCACGCAAATCTTCATCGCGGAAGCATTTGGCAATTTGGAAATAGCGGTCAAAACCACTCACCATAAGCAATTGTTTAAGAGTTTGTGGGCTCTGTGGCAATGCATAAAACTGACCTGGATTCATACGGCTGGGAACGACGAAGTCGCGAGCACCCTCAGGGGTACTTCCCACTAGTATAGGTGTTTCTACCTCAATGAAGTCGCGGCTGTCTAAGAAGTTGCGAATGAGAATAGTCATGCGGTGACGTAGTTCAAGATTCTGACGAACGCTTGGACGGCGAAGGTCTAGATAACGGTATCTCATGCGCAAGTCATCACCACCATCGGTGTTGTCTTCAATAGTAAAAGGTGGTGTCTCGCTTGGGCTCAATATGTTGAGGTTGTTTACTATAATCTCGATATCGCCAGTGGGCATGTTTGGATTTTTGCTCTGTCGCTCACTTACTTCACCGGTGGCCTGAATACAAAACTCTCGACCTAATTTGTTGGCACGAGCACACAACTCAGCATCGTTCGACTCGTTAAATACCAGTTGGGTAATGCCATAACGATCACGTAGGTCTACAAATGTCATACCACCCATTTTGCGAGTGCGTTGTACCCATCCAGCCAGTGTTACGCTCTCACCTGTATTGGCTAGGCGTAACTCTCCACATGTTTTACTTCTGAACATAATATAAAATGTGTATCTATTGTAAATTAAAATATTTCAATTGTTATCTGTTTTTCGAACAAACATACAAAGTTAGTAATTATTGTTCAATTTGTCCTCTTTTTAGAGGCAAAAAAACAAAAAAAGACAAAAAACACCGATTTTTGTCATTTTTTTTCCTAAAAAGCTTGCCAGTCCAAAAAATAGTTGTAATTTTGCACCGCTTTTGGGATATCCAATTCGCATTCGGGGTGTAGCGCAGTCCGGTTAGCGCGCCTGCTTTGGGAGCAGGAGGTCCCAGGTTCGAATCCTGGTACCCCGACAAAGTAACTAAATTACTGAAAATCTGATTATTACAAGTCGGATTTTTTTTTTAAGTCTAAAAGCTGTTTATGTCATTAAAAAAAATGACAATTTTGTAGTATTTTGTAGGAAAATGTAGCAAATATTAGCAAAAAAATTGCTCCAAAAATTGCTCCAAAAATTGCTCCAGTCAAAATGCCCAAAATTGCCTATCGAAAATTATGGCAAAAACAAGATTATTTCTCGACACGAGAAAAAAGAGCAAAAGTGGATTGTCCACCTTAAAAATTGCGATTGCTCATCACATGAAAACAGCTTACATTATTTTGGATGTTAAGCTTAGTACCAATCAATGGGATTCCCAAAATTCCTTAGTCATCAACCATCCTGAAAAGAATCGCCTCAACCTTCTCATTGCTGACAGGAAGTTAATGGTTGATAGAACTCTACTTATCCTTAATGATCATGGCAAAATCGGAAACATGGACGTAAACGGGATCAAAGTTGAGATAGAGAAAAACATGTACCCAGAAAAAGCAGAAAAATTCGAATTACGAGAGAAAAGAAAGCGCGACAATAATTTGTTCGCCAACCGATTCCTTGCCTTTGCAGAGAGTAAGAAAAAAAGTACTCAGCAGATATATATGCATACCTACAAGCGTATGGTGGCATACATGAACGGAACAGAGAAACTTCACAAACTTGCTTTTGAGGATGTAACAAAGGAATGGCTCACCAAGTTCGATGTGTTCCTTGAACAGACTTCCCCATCGAAAAACGCAAGAAACATCCATCTGCGCAATATCCGTGCAGTTTTCAACGAGGCCATTGATGATGAGATAACCACATTCTATCCGTTCAGGCGTTATCGCATACGCCCTGTAGCCACTCGCAAGCGCAATTTGAAGATTGATGATTTGCGCACTTTGTTTAACTATCCCTGTGAGCCCCACGCACAGAAATACCTTGACATATTTAAGCTTATGTTCATGCTTATTGGTATAAATGCCATAGACCTATGCAATCTCAAAGAAATCAGTGATGGCAGGATAGAATACTACCGCGCCAAGACCAACCGCCTCTATTCTATAAAGGTTGAACCAGAGGCCATGGAGATAATTGAGCGCTACAGAGGCAATAACTACCTACTTGACATTCTTGAGCATTGGAAAAACCACAAGTCATATGTTTCAAAAATGAACAAGACTTTGAAGAAGATTGGTCCTGTCGAGAGAGTTGGACTTGGAGGAAAGAAGGTATATGCCCCCATATTCCCACAAATATCAACCTATTGGGCTCGCCACTCATGGGCTACTATAGCAGCTTCTCTAGACATACCTAGAGATACCATCGCCCATGCTCTTGGACATGGTGGTAACACTGTAACAGATATCTATATCGACTTCGATCAAAGCAAAGTTGACGATGCCAACCGAAAAGTACTCGACTGGGTACTATACGGTAAGAGATAGTAAAGGACATACAGAACCATCCCAAAGGCTATATCTGCAAATCAGGTGTAGCCTTTTGTGTAACCATTTTTGTGACTTTTCCTGCGTCTTTTCCAGTGTCTTTTTGTGTCATTTTATTTGTAACCGACTATGAAACCAAGAGTGTATTCTCATATATATTCAGAAAAAATGGTGTAACCTTTCGTGTAACCTTTCATGTGACTTATTATGTAATCTAAAGTATAACTTGTATTGTTCCTTACAGCGTCAAAAACTATGTAACTACAAAAGTATCAACAAATATAAAAGGCCACATTATATTGTGACCTCTAGTGAAACCTATAGTGTGTCCTCTAAGGATGCACTATACATATTATTATATCATTCGATTTTGTAAAACTCTCCGCGTATTAGTTCCGACATCCCATCTTCTGTAAAATTTGCTACCAACTTAACACATAGGTATTTCTTGCCGTCAATGAAGAAGGTCGAGCGGACATTGGGGATTTCTTTGGCAAGGAAGGAGAATTGATATTTCTTCTTGCGGTCAATGTTCGTGAATGACGTTCGCTCCACTCCCTGTCCGTAGGCTTGGTTGTTGATACGTAGCGAGAAGGGATGGTTTGCGTAGATTGCTCTCCATGTTATTGTCATCGTGCCTGAAGGCGTTCCTTGATTCTGTAGAGTATAAGAATAGTCCGTGTCGAAGGAGTCGATCCAGGGATGCGGCAAGTGAGGTGTGAACATTGATGTCGCCCCATCCCAGAACGCCACATAGAGATTGCTGAATATCTCGTCCTTCGCATCCCTCTCGCCTCTGCCCACTGTGCGGCACGCTCCAAACTGAATCACCTCATCCTGCTCAGCAGCATCCGTTATGAAAGGATTGTCATGAATCTTGTGTCGCCAAGCTCCAGTGTCATCGTCATTGCCGTTGTCGTCACATTCAAGGAACACAATTGGCCCCATCTCTTTATCTGTAACGTCTATACATACAGGAACAATGCGGAGCTCTTCAATGCTATCACGGTTCTCATTGTCAAGAATCAGATTGCCGAAGCGGTTCACCGGCACCAGTCGGCATACATTGCCCCATGTGGTGAACACATTGCCGCCTTGTGTGCGGTACTCCACTCTCTCAACCACCTCTACCACGAAGTAAGTGTCCACGTCTTGCGCATGATGTAAACCCCATTTGCCGCCAGGATATAAGTTGCTGCCACGGCCACCGCTATTGTCGCTTATGCAGTCCTGTTTCAGTCTGTGAGCAAGCAGCTGGCTCAATGTCTCATACTCCGTACATCTCACCGTCCCGTCCTCATTTGTGAGTCTGTGGATATACCATTCACAAGAATAGAAGTTGTCCAAGCGGTGTCCACCGCTGGCAAAGCCACGGTTAAGCATCGCCTTGTAGTCATCATCATCTTCTGTGTCCACCTCTACAGAAAACTCATCCACGACCTTCTCGATAAGGACAGTGCCAGCCGATTCAACGTTCTCCTGAGTCTTGGTGCATGTGACATGACCTTTCTTGTGGTCGATATCAAACTCATAAAGCAGCAGGTTTTCCAACTCCATGAAGAACTCATTGATAGTCCAGTGAGGAAGAGCCTGTGCCCACTTACGAGAGCCCCAAACAAAAGGAATCGTGTTCATCACCATCAGATACTTGTATATGCTATTTTCCCAGACAGAGAAGTCGTATGTGTAGTTCAGAGTGTCACATATCTTCTTTGTCAGCCACAGCAAGTTCGGATGGAACGAGAACCCTGTAGAATAATTCAAGTCATCGTCGTTATCTGCTGTTGTCTTCCACTCATAGCGGTTCTGTGAGGCATTCCATTTCACACAGTTCTGCAGAACACCAGTCGAGTTGTTTACCCATGGCAGAGCCGTATAATCCTGCCATCGAGCCCACATCTGCGCTGGAGTAGTGTTAGATGGAGTCAGAGCCGGCCAATCTCCAAGGTCAAGCTCATTGATATACTTCTCGTCAAAGCGAGGGAAAAAATTCTGGTAAGATCTTTTCTCAAGGAACTGCACCTTCACCGTCTCGTGGGTAATCTCTGTTATCACGATAGCCCCACGTTTGAAGAACCCCGTATCTTGCAGCACAGCATCAAAGAAGATGTTGTCTGTGTCCACGTCCTTTCGAGTTAGCATCCCGAAGATTGCCATGTTCTGCGCACATCCTGCCAGTGGCAGTTCAATCTCCATCGTGTAGTCATCCGCATCAGTGAATATGCGATTCTCTGAGACGTACTCTATAGATGAGCCCTTCTTCAGAGCGGCCTCTTTGCCGTCAATAGTCAGTGATATAGCCATAATTATTTGCGTTTAGATTTAGGAGATTTATTGTTAATTAGACGTTGGTAGCTATCCTGTGCCTGTTTGATACCGAGATCACCTGTCACGGTGTTCACGGTGACAAACGGCTCATCCAGCCGAGCGTTCAGACGTTTTATAGCCTCTCGCAGTTCAGCATTTTCCTGTACAATTATCTGCGGTTGCAAATTGGCGTTAGCAGCTGGTGCCGTTATCGAGCGAGACACATCAGCCTGTTTCAAACTGCCGATTGTATTGGTTCTCTGTGCGTAATCTAGTGCCTCAATCAGCGGACGCGCCACAGGTGAGGCGAGCAGTTTCTGCGAAGCCACCCACTCCCCAGCATGAACCACTCCAGCCACCTCGTCCACTCTGCCAGACTTGGTGAATCCACCTTCAGAGTAACCTTCAGTCGCCGACTGCTGCTGTTGCTTCTTGATAGCCGCTACCTGCACCATACCAGCAGCTAATGCCATTGCTGCCGCTATAGGCGCGATGATATAACCCACAAGAGGAATAGCTGCAGCTGAGGCGTAAGCGTTGATGGCAGCAGAAGCCGTCTGCGCTATCGCTTGCATCACCTCCATTGCGTACATTTTTCTGTTCGCCTCATCCTTGATTTTCTTCACCTCCTGCTGTTTCTTCTTCTCCAGCTGCTTTGTCATATAGGCATTGCCCTGAGCTGCTTCAATCTCTTTGTCATATTTCTTCTCCACAGCAGCAACCTCCATCTCCATCTCAGCCTGCATCAGGGAGCGCAGCTGCGAGAAAAGCGATGACATAGCAGACGAGATGGCTTCTACAGACTTCGTGACCGCTTTTCCCACATCCGATTCCAGCCATTCCTGAGCGGACTGATTGAACTTCTGCATGAAGTTCTTGTTGTCATCCTCTGTAATCTGGTTGTATTTCTTCTTAAGAGCCAGTTTCGCTTTCTCGTATGCCTCCTCAATGCGGAGTTTCTCCTTGGCGTTGTCGCCAACCATCTCAAGCTCCTTCTTGTACTGCTCATCAAGAAGTGCTATCGCCTTGTCATACTCTTGTTTGTCCTCCACGGCGTTGTTGCCGAAGTACTCGTCCTTTATCTTCTTCAGTTCAGCCTGGTGCTTCTGCAGCTCCTCCTCAGCCTCCTGTTGCTTCTTTATCTGTTCCTGTACCAGTCTGTCCTGATATGCAGCCTCGGCATCTATAAAATTAGCCCATGCTTTCTCGTCCACCTCTGGTTTTGCCGCGTAATATGCCAGCTGGAGTGTGTTCAAGTCACTCACTTCGTCATTGTTCCCGTCCTTGTCTTTCACTTTGGCATCCACCTTTATCACGATACCCTTCTCATCAGCAGCCAGTAAATCGTCAGCACCTTTCAGAGTGCTGTTGATGTAGTCCTTCAGATCTTTCTCCGACAGCACTGTGCCGTCAGGCAGAATCGGTGTCACAAGAATCTGCCTTGTCTGACCCGAGGCATCCTTGACTCCGTACTGCTGGGCATAGACAGTAGCAACTGCCTCACCTTCTTTTTCTGGATTCCCTTTCCATCCAGCTTTTGTCAGTTCGTATGCGTCGATGATTGGTCTGTTGAACAGATCAACATTGCCGTTGTAGTTCTCAAGCATATACTGCTCCGCTTTGTCCTTTGTGTCCTGCCACTCGTCAATAGGAGCGAAAGCCTGGTTGCGGTAAATGTCCTGTATGTTCTTCAGGTGCTCCATTTCTATTCGGCTCATCTCCTCGTTGTATGCCTCAGTGGATATTTTGTTCTCTAAATACATCTGCTGCAGCTCAGCTTTCCGTATCGCGTATGAGCGTTTCTCCTCCTCGATGGAGTTTTTGTTCGCTTCCTCCGTCTGTTTCCTGAGCACTTCGTATAGTTGAGACTCAATCACTACCCGCTCGTTGCCTTCTAGATCCGTGTGTGCGAGCTGCTTGCGGTAGAACTCCTCCTCGATTTTGAGCATACGGTTCGTGTGCTCCTCGTAGTTGTCCTCACCGATGGCATAGTCTATCTTGGCCAGAGCCTCCTCACGCTCTCGCCATGACTTTTCAGCAGCAAATTTGTCCTCTTTCTTCTGAGAACCGCTTCCACTTCCACTGCGTCCACTGCTACTATGTCCTCTGCTGTGGCTTCCATGACCACCGCTGCCGCTACTTCCTCCACCACCAGGAGTGTATGACGGATCATTTATTGTCGGCTCGGTCACGGTTGTTGACTCGGTGCTTATAAGATTCTCCTTTCCTGCGTACTTTACAAGGCGGTCAATCTGCATACGTACAGCAGCACGCTGTCCTTTCAACTCTCTCACATGCTTTGAGTCAGGCACACCGGTAATTTGGCCTCCGACAGTCATACTTGCACCATATGCGTGCGCCACAGCCTCCTTCATCTCGTATCTTCCGCTTCCGCTGTGTGCGTCCACGGCTCCCTGAACCCTTGCTATATCCATATCTGTAGACATCGCAATCTCACGCGTCAGCCTCTCATCCTCTTTGATCAGTCGCTCATATTCGGCACGGTTTGACTCCAGACGGATCTTGCGCTCCAGTGATACAAGATAATCATCCAGTGCCTTCTTGTTCTCATGATACTTTTTTGTCTCTGCATCCAGTTTTCCGCAGTAGTTAGGTATTATTCGGTTCAGCGTGTCGATGGCTTTCTTTCTTTGCTCCATCGATGCCTTGTCATCACGAGCCACAGCCACAAGGTCATTGATGCGTCTCTTCTCCACGTCAAGACGCTCCTGGTACCTTTTCCTTGTCTCTGCCAGTTCCTCATTCATCTGCTGAAGCTCCTTCTCCGATTTCGTCGCCTCTTTCGTAGCGGTCGCCATATTGTATATAGCGACACCTACTGCTGTGATGGCAGCTATAATTATGCCCCATGGAGTACTCTTAGTCAGCAGGTGGAATGCCGTATAAGCAGCTTTCGCTCTTTCTATCTGCCCAGTTAAAGCCAGGAAAACTATTTTCAGTGCAAGTGTTACAGTAGACAGCAGCTTCATGGCACCTTGCGTTATTGTGAGCCAATAGTAATGCGCCTTGAATGCTATATTGCTTGCATTGACTGCCAAAGTATATGCTGCCCACGAAGCAGCTACTGTGATTATGACATTCTTATAGGTAATCACGAAGTCTGCAATCATGTTCAGCAGCCTCAGCATTGCGCTTCCGCTTGTCATTATATGTTTGTATACAGGCAGCAGTTTTTCTCCGAGTTCCACTGCGAGCTCATGTATGCGCTTCTTAGCTTTCTCGATACCAGCCTGCGCCGTGTTGTTGAAGATGTTGTACTCACGTGTAGCTGAGGTGGCCTCATCGAATGCCTTGTTAGCCTCCTGCTGCTCCCATCGTACCATCTCCAGTTTGCCTGACAGCACCGACAGCACCTGCGCCATACGTATGCCATCCATGCCCAAGTCTTTGAACAATGGCGATAGAGCCGCCAAAGCGTCCTTGTCGCCAATCTCATGCAGCCTTTCAAGGAACATTAACAGACCCTCGTTTGTTGACTCCTTCAGCGTCTCTGTGAACTGCTGCACGTTCAACCCTACAGACTTCGCTATCTCTTCAGGCGATTGGAACAGTTTCATGATGGTACGAGACAGAGCGGATGCCGCCATTTCCACCTTCTGACCGTTGGCATCCAGTGTGGCACCGAATGCCAGGATCTCGGGAATCGTCATGTGAGCCTGTGCTCCCACACCGGCGAGACGCTGTGCGAACTCCACAAGGTATGGTTTCGATGCGGTACAGTTCTGTGATAAAACGTTCACCGTAGAACCGACAGATAGCATAGCCTCTTTCGTTCCCAATAGCTGCTCCACACCGAAGATGTTGGAGATTTTGGCGATGGTCTGTGTCGCTCCCTCACCGAGGTCAACGAGTGCCACAGAAAGGATATCCGCTGCCTCCACATAACCTTGAACATCCTCCATCGTATTCTTGCCGAGACGTCCAGCTTCCTGAGCGAACTCGTTCAGCTTGTCACGACCGGTACGGGTGTCCATGTTCTTGAACGCCTCGTTCAGCTTCTCCACTTCCTCTTTCGCCATCTGAGTGTACTTGCGTGTGTTCGCCATCTGCTCCTCCATCTCGGCGTAGGCGTTGACCGCTCGTCTGCCGGCCATCACGATGCCCGACAGCAGCGCAGCCGTCATGAATATTGATGACTGCCAGTCGTTCATAGTGCGAGTGAAGCGTTTCCAGAACCCTTCCTGCGCACGGAGCTCTGCATTCAGCTTGGCGATTTCCGCTTTCACCTGCCGTATCTTCGCCACATGGGTGTTCCAAGCCGCGGAGCCACGCTCCATGTATTGGAGTTGTCGGTTCAGCGTCTGCAGGGTTCGGTTCAGTTCGTTTGGAGTTGCACGGTTCAGCCGGCGCATCACGCTCTCCACCTGCATTGTAGATGACTCTATCTCACGGATTTGTCTGCGGGTGTCCGTCAGTTCCTTGCGGAGTCTGCGCAGATCTGTCCTGTTACCCGCTGCAGCCGCCCGGGCGATTGCCGACTCCAGTTGTAGGGCATTCTGCCGCAGCTGCTGCAATACTTGTATTGGTTGCTGACCGTTGATGGTCAGGTTCACTGTTGCTGTAGTGTTGATGTTGCTCATATAGTTCGTTTTCAGTAATCAGTTGTCAGTTTGTCAAAGACAAAGATAAATCAACCACTTCAGCGGTTAAAAGACATCGAGGCGGGGCAGTCTCGATGTGTTCCAGGTCACAAAGTGACTAATTCCGTGAGTGCTGGACAGCATTCACGGTTTGTTCCATCTGTCCGCCTTTGCGGAGGTCAAAAGGCTGCATAACAGCCGATTGGGGGTTACGGGGCTCTCCCCGGCCCCCGTCTGGGAAGACCCCCCACTGCCCTGCGGAGCGAGTTCGCAAAACCGCTTTTTCCGTTTGCGGAATATGCAAGAAGCAAGGCGAATGTGCGGTCGATGTGCCGACGTGCGAAAGTGAACCTTCGACGCAGGAGAAGGTTTCGATTTCGCTTGTCGGCTCCGCTTTCCGCCAGAAATCGTGTCAAACTTGTTTGACTTGATTTCAGGAATTGATTAACAAGTGCAGGCGATACTATTCTTCATCAGTATCTAACGCCAGTGTGCACGATGGGCGGTGCTTTGGATGACGTGGAGTGCCGAAGATTGAGACGGAGTGCGCTGAGGGAATATAAAAATGTTTGTCTGTCCTTATTCGCGAGACTGGGGGCATTATTTTTATCGTCACGGCTCATGCGTGAAGGCGCAACGGCATTGTATCTCTCACCACTCAAATATCATCATTGCGCATATCATTCAACAATCATCTTTCATTAATCTGCATTCTATGCCATTGCTGCCGTCATGATGACTAGAGCCACCTCCGAGCATCGGGGACATGGCATAACGAGAGCGAAGTTCATAAGCGTAAGAGGTAGTGAGTGTGCGATGAGTGTCGCCCTCGTGGACGGGTGGCATGCTGAGGCACATGGCGTATGCCAAACGTAGCAAGTGCGGCGACCTGTTCCGACACCCGACGGCTACGCAGGAGTCTCGGGTGTCGGTACGTCAAGGGAGCCCCACCTGCGCAGCGATTGTGCCACAGCGTGTCAAGCTTGGAGTGAGCTAAGGCGCAAGACATAGCGTACAGCAAGTGCAGCGACCGTGTGCGAGTCCCAACGCTGACGCAGGAAGCTTGGGTCTCGTCACGGAAAGGGAGCGTAACCTGCGTAGCGGAGTCTTCCGGCGTGCGAACTCGGAGCGTCCCGGCAATGAGGATCAAGCGGCACGTGCCCCTGTATGTCGCAACTCCCAGCGCAGCGGAGTTGCGACATGGCAAGGGGTCAGCACTTTCAAGACCTCTGTGAGCGTTGGACGCAGCGTGAGTGCCGCCAAGTCCCGGATGCGTGTGGCTCTGCCGTGGCTTCCATCAGCGCACTCCGTCAGCCGCAGGCACATTCAGCACTCCCGCCATCCATGTCATAGACACCAACCGCCCATCGTGCACTGATTGCCGTCAGGCTTATACTAATGTGTGCAACACCTCTCTGCCGTGCGATGGTCTAAGAGTGGACTGCTTGCATAGATGGCGACTGCCGTAGAACCGAGTGAAACGCCCGTCAGTGGAGCCAAGGAGTGAGTGTGCGTAGAGTGTCGCCCTCGTGGTGCGGTGGCACGCAGTAGCACAAGGCTTCAGCCATAGCGTAGCAAGTGAAGCGACCAGTGCCGATACCCGACGCTGCCGCAGGAAGCTCGGGTGTCGGTACGGATAGGAGCCCCACCTGCGCAGCGATTGTGCCACGCAGTGACAAGCTTGGAAGGAGCAAAGGAGGGAATACGTAGCAGCAAGTGTCGACCGCCATGGCGATACCCGACGCTGACGCAGGAAGCTCGGGTGTCGTTATGGCAACAGGTCGATACCTGCGTAAGCGTAGTGTTCCAGCCGTGCGACTTCGGAGCGTCCCCTCCACGAGGAGCCAGCGACACGTCCCGATGCCTGACGCACACGAAGCGAAGCGGAGTTGCGGCAGGTCATGGGCAGCACTCTCACGACAGCGAAACCGACGGCGGTGACACGTCGGCGCCATCGATTCCTGTCAGCAGTCCTGCGTGCCCATTGCACGGTGTTTTGAGGGATGCGAATTGTCGCAAGTGAGGGGTGGGAATGAGGGCGTTTCGGCTTGCCGAGATCTTTCGGCTCGTCACCAGCCGTAGGCGGTCAAGTGGCGAGCTCATGCCGAGCAGCCACGACGATACCGAGGCGCAGCCCCGGGTGTCGGTGTGGCGAGAGGCAAAATATGTGGCGGTCTCTAATGGTAATCACTATCAGTACACAGATTCTCACATCTTGCGGTTCCAATCAATCCTCCGAGCAGGAGGATTGATGATGAATTACCAGCCCATCACTGTGTCGTAAATCATCTCTGACCTGGCAGGAAGCTTGGCGTCGAACTTGTCAGCTAAAGTCTTCACTATAAGCTCAAGTGCTTCCTTGCAGTTTGTAGTGCAGATGGGCGTATCACCTAACCATACGTTAGCCGAGCCGCCATTGATGTTGATGTCGATGTTCTCTT
>JAFZAC010000015.1 GCA_017548365.1 Muribaculaceae bacterium | reverse complement strand
GTGGCATCAAGTGACGAGATTGCCGATGCTGCGGCGTTCTTGCTTGGCGAGCACGCCTCATTTATCACTGGTACTGATCTTCTCATTGATGGAGGTGTGATTGCTTCTATTCGTACAGGTCAGTTCAAGTTACAGGGTTAAAAACGCAATAAGTATCAAAGACATGAAATTGAAATCAATTATCATCGCCTTTTCTGCCTTGCTGACTGCAACGGGATGCAGCGCGCAGAACAAACAAGAAGTCAAATCATCAAATAATAAAACAATGAACAAATCAATCGTAATTTTCTTTTCCCATGCCGGCGACAATTACGCCGTGGGGAATATTGAAGTGGGCAACACGAAAATCGTTGCCGACTACATCAGTGAAATCACGGGTGCCGACCAGTTTGAAATCGTCACCCACAAATATGACGGGATGGCCTACAAACCGCTCATTGAGTTGGCGCAGGAAGAGGCCGACAATGGCGAGCTGCCTCCCTACGAAGGTGAGGCACCTGACCTCTCACAGTACGACACCGTCTTCATAGGCGGTCCCGTGTGGTGGGGAACTTATCCGCAAGTGATGTTCACTCTGTTCCGTGACATCAACCTCGACGGCAAGACTGTTATACCATTTACCACCCATGAGGGCAGCGGACTGGCATCTTGTGCCCGCGACGTGAAGAAGGCTTTCCCAAAAGCCACCGTAAAAGGCGAGTTCGCAATCTATGGTCATGAGGTGCGTACCGGCAGGGCAAAAGTAGAAAAATGGATCAATGGATTAAAATAAGTCTTGAGCAATGAAAGAAGTGATTTTGAACAATGGTGTTCGTATGCCGATTATAGGCTACGGTGTGTTTCAGGTATCGCCTGATGAGTGCGAGCGTTGCGTTGCTGATGCGTTGAGTGTGGGCTATCGCTTGATTGATACGGCGCAAGCCTACTTCAACGAGGAGGGTGTGGGCCGTGCCGTCAAGAAAAGCGGCATCAAGCGCGAGGATTTATTCCTGGTGACCAAGGTGTGGATAAGCAACGCTGGAGAGGAGAAAGCGGCCCGCAGTATCGATGAGAGTCTGCGCAAGCTGCAGACCGACTATGTGGACTTACTGCTCATCCACCAAGCATACGGCGATGTGTTCGGCACCTGGCATGCTATGGAGAAGGCTTATCGTGACGGCAAGGTTCGGGCCATAGGCGTGAGTAACTTTCAGGAGGCTCGTTACTTTGATTTCCACCACTATGTGGATGTGAAACCCATGGTGAACCAGTTGCAATGCAATGCGCTGATTCAGCAGCGCGGCATCGAACCTCTGCTTGCCGAGACTGGCTGCAACATGATGGCTTGGGGTCCGCTAGGAGGACAAGGCGTTGACGGCATCATAAAGAGCGAGCTGCTGGGCGCTATCGGTGCCAAGTACGGCAAGACAGCTTCACAGGTGGCACTGCGCTGGCTCACTCAGCGTGGCATCGTTGCCATCCCCAAAAGCACCCACAAGGAACGCATGGCGCAGAATCTCGACATCTTCGACTTCCAACTGACCGACGAAGATATGGCACAAATCGCCATGATGAACCAGCACGACACTGGCACTGTCAACTTCAGCGATATGAATTTCGTGAAATATCTGATTGAGACTTACGGATGATAAAATGAAGCGATACCTATTAATACTGTCCGTTTTTTTGCTATTGGCAGGATGTAGCGGAGATAAACAAAAACAGAATATGTCAATCACTGTAAATTTGCGATACACAGGTACTGATGGCAATGCCAGAAAGTTTGTCGAAGAGATGATTTCCAGTGGCACTGTAGATGCCATAAGGGCTGAAGAAGGCAATCTTAGGTATGAGTATTATCAGTCGATGGATGACCCTGAAACTATCTTGCTCATTGACAGCTGGGAAAGTCAGGAAGCCATTGACAAGCATCACGCTTCGCCTATGATGGAAACCATCACAAAGCTGCGTGAAAAGTATGACATTCACATGACTGTGGAACGTTACTCAAGTGCAGAGTCGCCTGAAAGTGAGAATCAGTACATCAGAAAATAGTGATGGAAATCATACGGAATCTAGATAATAAAAGTCTAACTATAATAATAAAAATTATGAATATACTTATTTTACAAGGCTCGCCACGAGCCAACGGAAACACCGCTTGGATGGCGGAAGAGTTTAAGAACGCTGCCGAGGCAGCAGGTCATCAGGTAACATTAGTCAACGTGGCGAGGAAGAAGATTGCGGGCTGTCTGGCTTGCGAGTATTGCCACACTAAAGGCAATGGTGTGTGCATCCAGAAGGATGACATGCAGGAGCTTTATCCACTGATGACCGAGGCTGAGGCATTAGTGCTGGCTGCTCCAATATACTATTTCACGCTTTGCGCCCAGATTCAGGCTCCCATCCAGCGTATGTACTGCGTGAACAATCCAGCCAAGGTAAAGAAGATGGCGTTGCTAATGTCGTCTTATTCTCCTGGAGTCTATGACGGTGCATTAGCCGAGTTCCGCGACATTTGCGACTACTGGCAGGTGGAGAATCTCGGATTTGTCTCAGCCAAGATTGACGAACAGAAAACCGATGACATTTTCAACAAGATTAAGGCTTTGGTAGAGAAGTTTTAACTGCAGAATAAGAACATTATGAAAAAAATATTTTCATTGATGCTGATGTGCTTGATGGCCATAGCATCGCACGGTCAAAGTAAAGTGTATGTCACTCGCGACATCTCTCCCGAGTCGTTGGTGAAAATCTATGAGGCTCTCGGCGTTGAGGCCAAGGGTCGCGTGGCAGTGAAAATCTCTACAGGCGAGGGCAGCAATCCCAACTACCTGAAACCCGAACTTATCAAGGATTTGGTCTTCAAAGTTGACGGCACCATCGTGGAGTGCAACACCGCCTACGGCAGCGGTCCTGGCAACGAGCGGGATGAGCGCAACACGTCGGCCAACCACTGGCAGGTTATCGAGCGTCATGGGTTCCTGGAGTACTTCCCTGTGGACATTATGGACGAATATGACGAGATTCGCATTCCCGTGAAGGACCAGAAAAACATCAAGTATGACATCGTGGGAGGACATATTGCCAACTACGACTTTATGATTGCCCTAAACCATTTCAAGGGTCACCCTATGGGCGGCTACGGCGGTGCACTGAAGAACCTCTCAATAGGCTGCGCCAGCAGTAACGGCAAGGCATATATCCACTCAGCTGGCAAGATGGAGAAACTTGACATGAGTAAGCTCTGGACACCTGAATACATCGGCAACCAAGACGGATTCCTTGAGAGTATGGCTGCCGCAGCGCAGGCTGTTGTGAACTACTTTGAGAAACAGGATGGAATCATCTACATCAGTGTGATGAACAATATGAGCATCGACTGCGACTGCGTGGACCATCCTGCCCCAGTGAAACTCGATGATTACGGCATCTTGGCTTCTACCGACCCAGTGGCTCTTGACCAGGCTTGCGTTGACATAATAAACCAGCAGAAAGTGACCGCTACCAATGACCCTACCGACCTTCTCAATCGCATCGACAAGCAACACGGCATCCACACCATCGAATGGGCCGAAAAGATAGGGCTTGGTAGCCGAATTTACACATTGATAAGTATCGACCAATGATATGAGACAATTAGCAACTCTTTTAATTGCAATATTGACAATGACAATAGTAAATGGACAGACACTAACTGAGCGTCAAAAGGGATTGGCGGCGTGTGCCTGCCTGATGGCACAGGGAGACTTGGAGCGGTTAGAGCCAGCCTTGCGCACGGCACTTGACAATGGCGTGACAATTAATGAACTGAAGGAGGCTTTTTCGCAACTCTATGCCTACACCGGATTCCCTCGCTCGCTTAATGCCTTGGGTGTGCTGAGCAGAGTAATGGAAGACAAACAACCGAACTGGCAGGAGGGCAAACCCTGGACGCGCCCTGCTGCGTGGGATGATGCTAAAGCTGCCTATGAAATGGGAAAAGAGACCCAGACCAAACTCTCGGGCAGGGAATTCAACTACGACTTCTGTCCGCAGGATGACTATTATCTGAAGTCACACCTCTTTGGCGACATCTTCGCTGGCGACCAGCTCTCAGCTGCCGACCGCGAGATAGTGACCGTGGCAGCACTGAGTGGACTTAATGGCGTAGAGCCACAACTTGCCGCACATAAGCGCGGAGCCGTTAACATGGGTAACTCGCAACAGTTGGTCGATGAACTTTGCGCTTGGCTCGACCACGAGGGTTACACCCTGCGTAGCGACTGGGCGAAGGGCGAGCCAAACACTGCCTACGCTCAGTATTTCATCGGCAACAGCTATCTTGCCAACATGGGTGGCGGATTGTTTAACGTCACTTTTGAGCCACGATGCCGCAACAACTGGCACATCCACCACAAGCAGGTGCAGGTGCTTGTGTGTGTCGGAGGTCGCGGTTGGTATCAAGAATGGGGCAAGGAAGCAGTTGAAATGACCCCAGGCACCGTAATTGCCATCCCAGCTGAGGCAAAGCATTGGCATGGTGCTGCCAAGGACTCGTGGTTCCAGCATCTCACCTATCACAAAGATGTGCAAGAAGGAGCGAGCAACGAATGGTTGGAGCCTGTGACAGACGAACAATATGATAAATTACAATAAAAGATAAAGAACTATGCTAGGAAATTTTTCTTACCACAACCCCACCAAACTGTATTTTGGTGAAGAGTCTTTGAATTTTCTCAAGGACGAGTTGAAGAACTACGGACCTGTTGTGCTGCTGAACTATGGTAGTGGCAGTGTGAAGCGCAACGGCATCTATGACCAGGTGGTGGCCATCTTGAAAGAGGCAGGCAAGACAGTCGTTGAGAATCCAGGTGTGATGAGCAACCCTACTTTGGAGAAGCTGAACGAGGGAGTAAAGATAGCCCGTGAGAACACTGTGGACCTGATTCTTGCCCTCGGTGGCGGCAGTGTGTGTGACTACTCCAAGGCAGTGGCTGCTTCGGTGTTTTACGACGGCGACTATTGGGACCAATTCTGGCTGCAACAGAAACAACCTGATGCCGACCAGAAGTTGCTCCCAGTGGGATGTATCCTCACTATGGCAGGCACTGGTTCGGAGATGAACGCTGGCACAGTTATTACCGATGCTGCGAATACGTTCAAGGTGGGCCATGTGTTTGACGACCGCCTTATGCCCAAATTCTCCATCCTCAACCCACGCTTCACGATGACAGTGCCCGAAAACCAGATGAAAGCTGGCATCTATGACATTATGAACCACATTATGGAGCAGTATTTCTCCGACTTTGATGACAACACGAGTGACTATCTATCAGAAGGACTGATGCGAGGACTGATCGTGGCATCGCGAGTTGCCGTCAAGAACCCACAAGACTATGAGGCCCGCTCAAATATAATGTGGACGGCAACGTGGGCTCTGAACACACTCATTGGCTGTGGCAAACGTGAAGACTGGATGGTTCACATGATTGGCCACTCGGTGGGTGCATGGACCCATGCCCCTCACGGCTATTGTCTCGCAGCAGTGTCGATGGCATATTATAAACGAGCCATGAAGGCAGGATTGCCCAAGTTCGTGCGCTTCGCCAAGAACGTCTGGAATATCGATGGCAACGGCATGACCGACGAGCAGATAGCTGAAGCTGGTCTTGAAGCCCTGAAGAACTGGATGCTCGAGATTGGTCTCCCTCTTAAGATTAGCGAACTTGGAGCCACCGCCGACATGATTCCCGGTATAACCCAAGGTACAATCTGCTATCCAGCTGGCTACCTCGACCTCAAGCCCGAAGACATCACCGAGATACTGCAAGAAAGTATGTGATTGCCAAGTAACATAAGTTTAACCCGGAGTGGCCAGATGGCTGCTTCGGGTTTTATACTTCTTGCAATGTTCTTAGTTGCAGACATTCATGAATCGCTGCGCATGTGGCAACGAGACACAATACTACTGCGCTATATTTCATGTTAATAACTGTCAATGTGAGTGGAAAGAGGAGCAGCAGGAAACCTGTGGCTTTATTCATGACAGAATGAATAGCTACGAATTTCTTGTGAACCAAATAGCCATATCCAATATTGAAGAACTTGAGGCACGCTATTAGCCCTATCCAAAAACAAATCCAATTGGGAATATCTATAACGGGAGTCAATTTGATGAGGCATACAGCAACAAAGACGAAATCGGCTATCGTGTCCCATTTGGCGCCAAACTCGCTAACGGTGTTGGTAAGCCTTGCAACCCACCCGTCAACCATGTCGGTAAGTCCTGCAATGATGTACAAGACATAAAAAGAAGTGGAACGCGTAGGACAAAACAGCAGCGCAATGCTGCACAAAACCCTTATGCCCGTTATGATATTTGCCATTTTTTTCTTTATTTTAACCCGAATCGGTCATCAGGATTTGAGTTTAATACTTTAACGTTCCGTTCAAAATTTTGCTGCGTACGCCTTTCACCGCTGGCTTGTAATATTCAATATCCATCGCTTTGAGGATGCGCTTCAACTCATCCATCAGTTCTGGGTAAAACTTGCACATACGAAAGGCTAGTTTCATGCAAACCGACTGAATGCCAGGGAACTCGTCAAGGCTTATCATGTGTTCAAAGCAGAAATCGAGGAAGTCGGTTCTAAATTCATCCTCTTTCAGCTCCAGCCGCTCAATGACGTTCAGCGCCAACCGCCTGACCGATGAGTTGTCGGTCTGCATAGCCAAGTTGATGAAGTCATCGAGTATAACTTGTAGCTGCTTCAATTCCTCTTTGCTGGCTTTGGTCAGACCCCATAAAGCACTCCTCGCTACTCGATAATCATCATTGAATGCGTAGCGTCGAGCGAAGCCGAGGAAGTCGCCCTCCGATTTCACTTCCTGATAAATCTCTTGGGCACCTCCCTCGCTGAACGTCTGTCTTAGTCTTTCTATAGTTATCGCCATATTTTTTGTCAACCTAACACGAAACTACGGGTTTTCGGGTCTCTCTCGCAGTGTTATGTGCTGATATTCACACATTTCACGTAGTTTTTATTCTGATTATTCTATTGGTATTTGGATAATTGAGAGCCATTTCTCTGGATCATCCTGGTTCCAGGCACCATCAATATAGCTGGTGCGGGGTTGCCCTGCAACCTTGTAGCCTTGCTCTTCGATGTGGCGGAATGCCTCAATGAACGACTCGTAGAAGCGTTCGTATGGACCTACGTGTTTCATACATAGAACCTTGGGGATGGCAGGCAGACGCTTGAACTTGATGATATTACTATCTTGTCCCATCTCTTCCACTTGTTCACAATATTCTATGTCAACATCCGTCGGCGTGTACTCCTTGTTGTGCACCATAGTGAAGCAGTATTCAGGAGTTGGGCACTTACAGCCTAAGCGTTGCATCTCAGGTCCTATCTTTTGGTAGCACAGTGGGCCGAGTGCTGCATAGTTGGGAATGACTTCACGATGACTTGCCACGATGATTTCAGGCAGTGATTGAATACTGAATTTTTTCATTGTCTTCATTTCTTTGCGAGAGTCCCTCCAGTCGAGCAGTTGGTTTCTGCGGGCAATCAGCTGCCGTAGCTGCGTCTCCGTTTCCTTGATCTTCTCGGTCATCTGCTGGATGCTGGGTGTGTGCGAATCTTCTTCATACAAATCCTTGATTTCATCCAGTGAGAATCCGAGCCGTTGCAGGTCGCGGATGTCCTTCAGTTTCTGCATTTGGCCGATGCTATAGTAACGGTATCCTGTCCACTCGTCCACCACGTCAGGTGTTAGCAGTCCCTTCTGCTCATAGAAACGCAGTGTCCTGATGGTAATCTGCATCATCTTTGAGAACTCTCCGATTCTTAACTTTGTTTTTTCTCTCATAATCGATCGATGTTTTTGATTGCAAAGATAAGATGTGACGTAACGTAAGAGTCAAGAACCTACAATGGATTTAACACAAGTTTAACAACTGCCTAATTTTTCATACGCTGCTGAGCGTCTTTGCCTGCACCAGTGCCCTTATATTTGCTGCGGGTGGTGTTAAATCGGTAGTTGAGCGATAACACGAATTTATGGGTGGAGTAGCGGTTGTTCTGCTGAATCTGGTAGTAGCCCATATCGGCATACTCGTTGAAGTGGTTGCGTTGCAAAACATCGAGTACTGATGCTTTAATCGTCAGGGCATTGTCTTTCAGGAAACTCTTTTGCGCTACAAATCCTAATTTTATGTTGTCGCAGTCGCAGTAAAAGTTCTGCATATGTCCGCGTGAACGGAACATGAAATTGATGTCGAACCTCCAGTTGTGCCTGAGGCTGAAGGTGTTGAAGGCGTTTAGCGTATACATTGGTTTGTTGTAGTAGTCGCGCCGTGTGCCGTCGGGACCCTCGATGTCGAGGAAGAAATCCTGCTTTGCCACACCTGCAGTTGCATTGAGCGACCAGATGCCCATTCGTGGTGTTGCCGAGACAAACACGCTATAGGTCTTGATGGGCTTGTCAAGATTGATATGCTTGATGAGAGCAGCATCGTCATCGGTGATGAACGACCATTGCGTAATGGCATTCTTGCAGCGCTCGTAAGTTGCTGTAAAAGCGAGCCATCGCCACGACACATTCAACGTGAGGTCACGCAAGCGCTCATTGAGCAGTTGCGAATTACCTGCCTGCATCGAGTAACGGCTGATGTAGGTCACGGCATCGTTCATCGCGAAGAAGCTGGGGCGATTGGTCTTTATGCTATAAGAAAGGCCTGCATTCACATTTCCTATCGTGACCGAATAGGCAGCAGTTGGAAAGAATTCGTCCATGCTGCGATGCAAAAAGTCGTTGTTAGTCTGGTCGTCATAGTCGTAGAGGGTATGCTCATAGCGCAGTCCCACGCTTGCCTGGCCATAACGTTCAAAGTCAAGGCTATACTCGGCGAATGCGGCGATGTTGTTCTCCGTAATGTCGGCATCGGTGTTGGCAATTGACGCCTTGTCAATCCAGTAAGTGTTGTGCCGCTTGGCAAAAGTCATCTCGGTGCCGCCCTCTATCTTGCCTTTCCACACAGGGTAGGAGAGTACTAGTTTGGTGGCATATAGGTGGCTGTTGGAGCCTGACTTGCTGAGCACGAAATCGTCATTTATCAGACTTGTCTCGATATTTTCCCTGTCGGTATTGATTTCTGACTTCATAAAGTCGAAATTGAAATCAATGCTTAGCTTTCCCACTATGCCGCTATAATAAGTGTTTGTGAGCAAGCCTAGCGGTTTGCTCTCCTTGCTTGTCTGCTCCGAGTAGAGATGGTCGATGAGCGCGCCGTTTTCAAATACGTCCTCATCATATATTACCATATTGGTGCCGCCCAGATAGTGCGTCAAGTCGGCACGCAAGCCCACCGAGTGGTTGTCCGAAATTTGCCAGTTCACACCTGCAGTGTAGGTCAACTGGTTGTTCTTCCACGTCATGGTATAAGGGCCGTTTTGACGGAAGATTTTATTGGTTTTTGTTATCTCTTCCAAATCGCTATATTGGCGATAATCCTGATGGAAATAGTAAACCGAGCCAAAAACGTCAACGCTGTTGATGCGATAGTTCAACCCTAGTTTTCCCGAGGGCCGGTTGAACCCGTAGCGCAGGTCCTGCTCACTGGTCAACGTGAGGTCCACACCCAAGCCTTCGCCCTGTTGCTTGATGGTGCGGATGCGCACTACCGCCCGCACTGTGGCGTCATACTGCGCTCCAGGGTTGTTGATTACCTCCACATCGCGGATGTCCTCGCTGCGAAGTCGCTTCAGTTCGCTGTCGTCACGCATAAGGCGGCCGTTGATATAAATGAGTGGACTGCCTTTCCCCAGCACTTCGGGAGCATCCTCGCTGCCTGTCATTCCGGGCACCTTGATGAGCATCTCGCCCACTGTCCCAGTGGTGGCAAGGTCAGTCCCCTCAATGCGTGTGACGAGGGCGTTTCCCTTCAAGCGGGTGTTGGGGAAGTAGCCTTTCACCACTACTTCCATCAACTCCACCATCTGGTTGTTATATAATGAGTCTTGTTCCTGTGTCGATTCTTGCGCCAGTAGACTTAGACAGCTTATACCGACCCAAAAAACAATTATTAACCGTTTTGTCACTTTTTATCGTTGTTTATTAATGTAGAGTTAGGGAGGACTATCGCCCATCCCTAACTACTTTTTATTTCGTATATATGTTTTAGTTATCTCTCCACTCTTTACTCTTCACTCTCCACAGTCTACTCAAATACTACCATACTACAGCGCGTTTCTCCTTGGGAAGATACATCTTGTCACTCTTCTTGATATTGAAGGCTTTGTACCAAGGATCAATCATTGGCAGGGCAGCGTTGACGCGCAGCATGTTTGGTGAGTGGGTATCGCTATCCACGAGGTTTGCAAGCGATTCGGGAGTGCTGTTGCTTGCCCACACACGAGCATTAGCAAGGAAGAAGCGCTGTGCTGGAGTGAAGCCGTCAATTTTCTGCAGTGGCTCCACTTTCATGCGGTTTTCAAACGCGCGGTAGGCTATGTTCAAACCGCCGTTGTCGCTCACATTCTCGCCCAACGTCTTCTCACCGTTTACTTTTACACCAGGAAGTATCTCTTGTGCGCTAAACCAGTCGGCAATCACCTTGGTGCGTTGGTCATAGTTGGCTTTGTCTTCTTCGGTCCACCAGTTGGCGAGGTTTCCGTCCTTGTCAAAGAGGCAGCCTTTGTCGTCAAATCCGTGAGTCATCTCGTGGCCGATGACCATGCCAATGGCGCCATAGTTGCTTGCATAGTCCGCCTCTGGGTCAAAGAATGGAGGTTGCAGAATGGCTGCTGGGAAGTTGATGCTGTTGAAACGTGAGTTGTAGAAGGCATTTACAGTCTGTGGAGTGCATGCCATCACTGTTTTGTCAACGGGCTTGCGCCAATGCAAGCGCAAATAGGCCTTTGAAGTCTCTTGTGAAATGCGGACATAGTTCTCGACCAGGTTCTCGTCTTCACGTATGTCGATGTATTTCTCCATATCCTGCCACTTGTCGGGATAACCCACGTTGATGTGCATGGCGTGGAGTTTCTCAATAGCTTTGGCCTTGGTCTCCTCGCTCATCCAAGTGTTGTCTTTCAAGCGGTCCTCAAATGCCTGTTGCAAGTCTTTAACTAGTTTAACCACACGTTGTTTGCTGCTTTCAGGAAAATATTTCTGAACATAAAGTTTGCCAATGGTCTCACCTAGACTACCACTGATGAGGCCTACGGCGCGTTTCCAGCGAGGCTGTTGCTCCTGAACGCCCGAGATTTTCTTGCTGGCCTCGAAAGAACGGTCGTTGAAGTCGTCAGATAAGAAACCTGCGAATCCCTTAATGATACTAAGCTCCATGAAAGCCTTCCAGTCATCAATGCTGGCATTGGCAAGGAGGTCTTCCACAACATGTAGTGGTTCGATTTGACCCACATTCACTGTGTCGATGTCCTGTGGATAGTTGATTACATCGCGATAAGTCTCCCAATCAATGCCTTTAAAATCCGTCTTCAACTGATCCCATGTCATGATGTGGATGCGCTTGTAGGGGTCGCGGGCAGCAACCTGGTCGAGAGTGGTGAGGCCAATCTTACTCTCGATATTCCACTCAGCCTCCATCATGCGCTGGGCTTCCTCGTCGCTGTGACCAACCATCTTTAAGAAGTCTTTGTTCAGCTCTTTGATTGTGCTGACTACCACCTTCTGCTGCTCGCTGGGGTTGTCGTAGTATTCTTTTGATAGTGATGTGCCGCCATGGCCTGCACCCATCATATACTCGTCGGAGTTAAAGGGATTCATCCCTAAATAAATGCCGAATGGTGCTGTGCCAAAACCCTTGGCATCGAGCTCGTACATCACATTGAGCATTTCCTCACGGGTATTGATTGCACGCACTTGGTTGAGATAGGGCAATATGGGCTTGTAACCCATTTCATTGCGCTTTACTGTGTCCATATACAGGCGATAGAGACTGCCTATTTTCTGGCCGTCGGTGCCTTGGGGCAAGTGTTTGCCGGCATACTCCATGATAAGATCATTGATGCGGTCGTTGTTCTGTTCATAAAGGTCGACGAACGCACCATTCTGGGGATGTTGCTTGTCGAGCGGGTTGGCTTTTAGCCATCCACCCACAGCATACTGCCAGAAGTTATCACCTGGTTTCACACTAAGGTCCATATTGGCCTTGTTGATTTGTGCCATGCCTGCTACGAAAGCGAGGACAAAAGCTGCGGCAAATAAAAGTTTTTTCATTGTAGTAATAAATTTATAGTTGTTTTATTGATTTTTTATCATTTCAGGAGCGGTTTCTCATCTGCTTTTTATTATTTAGACGCAAGAGTTCTAAAAAAACTTCACATTTTCAGCGTTTTTTTTATTCCGACACAAATAATGATGCCAATCCAATACCGCCTCCAGCCACCAATAACACAGCAATTACTGATATCACAAGACTGATTATCAAATATATCAAAATCCGGCGCTTTTTGTAACCCGATAATTGTCTTAGAGCTACGAAAATAATAAAGACAGCAATGGCTTGGAGTGGCTGGTAGTTCAGCAAATCTCCCAATATCATGTATATGGTAAACGAATTGGAGGTATAGACCATCGCCACAATGAATTCTGAAAACCGTAGTTCTGGAATCTTTGGCGATTGGTGCAAGAAGAAGTACATTGGCCAGAATAACAATAGTATTGTAACAAGAGAGAATATGGCTGGGTTCTTATCCCACAGCGCTATCATTAAATTGGCAAACTTGTTGACGATATAGTACATTTTCGTCTCTGTTATTTTGTCTTTTTTATTGGCATTGCGATTGATTTCTTCCTTGACTTTTTTTCTCTCTTGTTTAACCATCTCGGTTTGGTTGCCAGCTGGTTGGATAGCGGTTGCATCAATGTCAAGTTCGATGCCTTTTTCAATAATGAGAAAGAAAGTCAACAATATGAAGAACATTTTGAAAGGCGGAAAATAGGCCGACTGCATACCGCTCAGATAGTCGCGAATCATATAGCCAGGGCGGAGCATCAAGTCCCGAAGGCTACGGAACATGCTTCGATTGCCCATTCCCCACACATCAAGGAAATGCTGGAGCGCTTTCTTGAATGAAAAGCGGCCCACAGTGGACGATTGACCACAACGAGGACAGTAATTACCTTGGTACGTCGTGCCGCACGAAGTGCACTCATGAGTTGACTCGGAGAGTGGCGCCAGTTTGGGAGGTGTGATTTGCCAAATGTGGAAAGCACGTTTCAAGACAGCCCGTTTCTTTTTGTTCCACAAGTATGTGAGGACTTTATTTATTCCGTGTTCTTGATTGCGGCTCTCAATTTCCAAGTCACAGGGCTCTTTGATTTCAGGAATGGGAGGCACCTCGAATTCTTGTTCGGCAGTCTCGTTGATTTCATGTGCAGCAGTAACCTCGGTTCCTAGGTTGGGTACATCAATCTTTTTTACATATACTCTTGAAGGGTTACCATCCAAGTCGTTCATTTCTGTCAGGAACTCACATCCATATTTTTCGTATAGCCCAACGTAATTGGTCGAAATATACACTTGAGAAACCTGTTCTTCTTGTGCAAGACGTTCAATTTCCTTGAACAGCAGTTCTACATAATGATGCCCCCTATGTTCTGGAAACGTGTAGACAAATCCCATCCAGGGGGTGAGCTCTGTGGGCTGAATATCGTCCTTCTGAGCATAAGTGCAGTATGAAATCAACTCGTCTCCATCAATGAGTAGCAAGACCTTTGATCCCTCTCCAACTGCCTCAAAAAAGGTGCCATGGCTTAGTAATACATAGAGAAGCTCGCCTGATTTCCAGTCGCTTCTCTTGATTTCCTCAAGCCAGTGGTCTTGTCTGTCACTCTCGTGAAAACTGATTACTTTCATTGATAGGTTGTTTTATCCATTGCAAAATTACCATATTATGACAAACAAAACAAATTAACATGTGCTTTTGTGACGAATGGCATGCAATAGGGATGAATTGTGAGAAATGTGATGAATGGCTAAGGTTGTCGCGCTCAATGTTCATTTCGCTGTTTTTTGAAAACAAAAAAAGAAGTCATGGATACTGGTTTTAATTCGGCTTCGCCGAAGTTTAGAGTTTAGAGAACCATAACACCCACCCAATTCGGTGAAATCCTAAAATTATTAGAGGTTTTTGCCGTTTACTGGTCGCCACGTCAATGAATATTTATATCTTTGTGGTTATAATATATTCACTTTTTAAACTTACAGCATATGAAAAAATCATTACTTTTACTTGTTGCTATGCTTGCAAGCCTCTCGGCTTGGGCGATAGAGCAGGACAACACTACTGTGAGCCACGATTGTGTTGACCTTGGCTTGCCAAGCGGTACGCTATGGGCAACTACCAACATTGGAGCCACCAACCCCGAGGACTTTGGCGACTATTTTGCTTGGGGCGAGATCATGCCTAAGGATGTCTATGACTGGAGCACCTACATGTGGTGCAATGGCAGTAACTTCGCGCTAACCAAGTACAACAACGATAGCAGCCATGGCAACAATGGCTTTGTTGACAACAAGACCGAGCTAGACCCCGAAGACGATGCTGCCACCGCCAACTGGGGCTCGGAGTGGCGTATGCCGTCATTAGAGCAGATTCAAGAGTTGTTGAATAACTGCACTACACAGTGGACCGCAATTAATGGTGTAAATGGCCGCCTGTTGACCAGCACCATCAACGGCGAGACGTTGTTCTTACCCGCAAATGGCCATCTTGATGGCAGCACG
>JAFZAC010000014.1 GCA_017548365.1 Muribaculaceae bacterium | reverse complement strand
CTCTGGCTTACGGCCCCCGCACCCCTTCGGCAGGGCGTCAAAAAAACCGCTCAACTCGGAACGGGGTCCTCGTGAGCCGAAAAGCGATGCAAAATTACAACCGATTTTCCATACGGCAAAATATTTACGGGGGTTTTTTCGAACAAAACGCAAATTTAACGGTTTTTTACATATCAGGACGCAAAAAATAGTGAAAAAAGAAACATACACATATATTATATATATGCGCGCGAACAGGAAACACGGGATCTAAAATCGGAGATGGGACAAAATGAAATCTTTTTTGAACGCCGCACTTGCGGCGCAATACTTTAACAGCACTTAGGTTATAAAACGATGAGACAAAATCATAGATCAAATGCACCACCTGATAGTGGTGCATTTGTGGCGCTGAAGGTAAACAATACATAGCATAATGCGTTTTTTGTTGTTTTGTTGTGTTATTTCAAGAAATTCTGCGTAAATTTGTTGCTGTAATAATAACAATTGTTGTTTAAAAATATAATGATCATGAGAAAATCTAAGATATTGCGGTTATGGCTTGTTTTGATAGTTGCAAGTTGCTGTAGCAGCACTGGCAGCATAGCTACTACTGTTGCTCAAGCCACAACGATTGACCAGATGCGTTTTCATTGCGCAAATGACACAATGAAAATCAATGCTCTGCTTATGGACGGGCTGGCAAGTGGATTGACAGATGCCAATGAGCTGGTCTGTTTCTATGCTCACAAACTAGAGGGAACTCCTTATGTTGCCCATACTCTAGAGGGTGACAAAGAGAAGCTGACAATTAACATCGACGAGCTTGACTGCACAACGTTTGTGGAGACACTTTATGCTCTTGCCCGGACAACTATGAATGGCCGCTACTCATGGCGTGACTACGCAAATCATCTTGAGGACTTGCGTTACCGTCATGGTGAGATGGGTGATTATTCCTCACGTCTTCACTACATTAGCGACTGGATCATTGACAACAGCAACCGTGGCAATATCGAGGATGTGACGAGCGATATTGCTTGCTGCCGCTATAAGATTAAAACAATCAACTTCATGTCGTCTCATCGTGATTCTTATACATCGCTAGCTAATGACTCTATTTTTGAGAGGATAAAGAATTTTGAAATTGGATACCGCAATCACCGTTTTCCATACATCAAGAAGGAGCAGCTAAGCTCAAAGGATGTAAAAAAGATTGTGAAACGTGGTGATTTTGTAGGCTTGGTAACAAAAATCGAAGGCCTTGACATTTCTCACTTGGGAGTGATAGAGATTGACGAAAAGGGTGAACTTGTTTTACTTGATGCATCATCAATAGGCGGCAAGGTTATGCTTGAGAAAGTCACTCTTAAAGCACAATTGATGAAGAACTCAAAAAATGAGGGTGTTCGTATTTTTCGCATCAAGGAATAAGCGTCAAATCCCCTACCCTTAATCTTCATGTCTGATAGAAAAAGAGCTTTATAGAAACAGAAACGGTATCACCAGTGTGATACCGTTAACTTATTTATTATAGCTTCGGGGAACATCCCCATGCTTTGCTGATCTTATTATTACTCAGCTGCTTGTTCCTGTGGTTGAGCCTCGGGAGCTGCAGCTTTCTTACCTGAGCGGCGGCTGCGACGAGTTGCTTTCTTAGCAGTTTCTTTCTTCTCGGTGAGAAGAGCCTCGTTGTAGTCAACAAGCTCGATGAAGCAAGTCTTGGCGTTGTCACCGAGACGGTTGCCCATCTTGAGGATGCGAGTGTATCCACCTGGACGGTCGGCAATTTTCTGTGCTATTTCGTTGAAAAGTATGCTTACAGCATTCTTATCCTGCAGATAGCTGAAAACCAATCTTCTAGAAGCAGTGTCGTCTTTCTTTGCACGATTGATAATAGGCTCGGCATAAACTCTAAGGGCTTTAGCCTTAGCAAGAGTGGTAAATATTCTCTTGTGCTTGATAAGCGAGATGGTCATATTGGCGAGCATAGAATCGCGATGGCCCTTCTTGCGGCTCAAGTGGTTGAATTTCTTATTATGTCTCATCGTTATTATTCTTTATCTAATTTATATTTTGAAATATCCATGCCAAAGTTAAGTCCGTGGCTTGAGAGCAGCTCTTCGAGCTCTGAGAGCGATTTTTTACCAAAGTTGCGGAATTTGAGCAGATCGGTCTTGTTATATTTAACAAGGTCACCGAGAGACTCAACTTCGGCCGACTTGAGGCAATTGAGTGCTCTTACAGAGAGTTGCATATCGACGAGCTTAGTCTTGAGGAGTTGTCTCATGTGGAGAACTTCCTCGTCAAACTCTTCGTTGGCATCGCTATCGGTAGCATCGAGAGCAATTTTCTCGTCGGAGAAGAGCATGAAGTGCTGAATGAGAATTCTCGCAGCTTCTTTAAGTGCTTCCTTGGGCTGTATAGAGCCGTCGGTAGTTATTTCGAGAAGCAGTTTCTCATAGTCGGTCTTCTGCTCGACACGATAGTTTTCTACAGCATACTTGACGTTGATGATAGGAGTGTAAATCGAGTCAATAGCGATGACGTCGATTGGGTCGCTAGTGCTACGATTCTCATCGGCGGGCACATAACCACGTCCCTTATTGATGGTGATATCGAGCTGGAAGCTAGCTTTGCTGTCAAGGTTGCAGATAACGAGATCGGGGTTGAGCACCTCAAATCCGTTAAGCACCTTTCCAATATCTCCTGCATGGAAAACATCCTGTCCTGAAACCTTGATAGTAGCTTTCTCGGTTTCGGTTTCAGCCACCACTTGCTTGAGGCGTACCTTCTTGAGGTTAAGGATGACGTTAGTGACATCTTCCTTAACGCCTGGAATAGTTGCGAACTCATGCTTTACTCCATCGATGCGGATATTGCAGATAGCAAAACCTTCGAGTGAAGACAGCAAGATGCGTCTCAATGCGTTACCGATGGTTACACCGTAGCCTGGCTCTAGAGGTCGGAACTCAAATTTGCCGAAGTTGTTATCGGCTTCGAGCATCAAGACTTTTTCTGGTTTCTGAAATGCTAAAATAGCCATGGATGTTATTTTTTATTTAGAATACAACTCAACAATCAACTGCTCCTTGATGTTCTCGGGGATATCCTCGCGCTGTGGCAGGTTAATCATCTTGCCACCCTTAACTGATTCGTCCCACTCAATCCAAGGATACTTGCTGTGGTTGAATCCAGCAAGTGAGTCTTGAACAACCTCAAGTGATTTAGACTTCTCTCTTACTGCAACTACCTCACCAGGAGTAACAGAATAAGAAGGGATGTTAACGACATTACCGTTTACAGTGATGTGACGGTGTAGTACGAGCTGACGTGCAGCAGCACGTGTCTTAGCGATGCCGAGACGATAGACCATGTTGTCGAGTCTAGATTCGAGCATCTGCAGAAGCACCTCACCGGTAACGCCCTTAGAGCGTGAAGCTTTGTCGAAGAGGTTACGGAACTGGCGCTCAAGAACGCCATAGGTGTATTTAGCTTTTTGTTTTTCGCGAAGCTGAGTACCGTACTCAGAGAGTTTCCTTCTTCTATTTGCTCCGTGCTGGCCTGGAGGGTTTGTTCTTCTAGCGAGAACTTTGTCTTCTCCGAAGATTGGTTCGCCAAACTTGCGTGCGATTTTTGATTTTGGACCGGTATATCTAGCCATTTTTTTAAATAATTTAAAATAAGTTCTTGAAGTTGAATCGCTTCAGTGCAGCCGCGATTGCAGAGAGGTTGTTAAAAAAGATGCAATCCAATCACTGACAGAGATTCGCGAAAAAATAATAAAAGTACTGAGTATTAAACTCTTCTTCTCTTAGGAGGACGACATCCGTTGTGTGGAAGTGGAGTAACGTCGATAATCTCGGTTACAGCAATGCCAGCACCGTGAATAGTGCGGATAGCAGATTCACGTCCGTTGCCTGGTCCCTTTACATAGGCCTTAACCTTGCGAAGTCCAAGGTCGTAAGCCACCTTAGCACAATCTTGGGCTGCCATCTGGGCTGCGTAAGGAGTGTTCTTTTTAGAGCCACGGAATCCCATTTTGCCTGCCGAAGACCATGAAATAACCTGTCCCTCACCATTAGCGAGGCACACAATAATGTTGTTAAACGAAGAATGCACGTGCAGTTGTCCCACACCGTCAACTTTAACAACTCTCTTCTTAGCTGCGACTGTTTTCTTTGCCATACTTTAAAATTATTTAGTAGCTTTTTTCTTGTTAGCAACAGTTTTCTTGCGTCCCTTGCGAGTGCGTGCGTTGTTCTTTGTACTCTGACCGCGCACTGGCAGACCGTTGCGGTGGCGAATACCACGGTAGCAACCGATGTCCATGAGTCGCTTGATGTTCATTTGTACTTCGCTACGGAGGTCACCTTCAACCTTGTAGTTCTCACCGATTACCTCGCGCACCTTGGCAGCTTCGGCGTCGGTCCAATCTTTGACCTTAGTATCTTCGCTCACACCAGCCTCGGCGAGAATTTTAGCAGCCGAGCTACGTCCGATGCCGTAAATGTAGGTGAGTGCGATAACACCTCTCTTGTTCTGGGGCAGGTCCACGCCCACAATTCTTATTGCCATATTATAAAGATGAAATTTTGTGCAAAATTAATAAAAATTATCCTTGACGCTGCTTAAACTTAGGATTTTTCTTGCAAATCACGTACAAACGCCCTTTACGACGCACGATTTTGCAGTCGTCGCTGCGTTTTTTTATTGAAGCTCTTACTTTCATAGTAGTGAATATTGTGTAAGTATTGTGATTGTAATGAATCAATATTATTTGTATCTAAAAGCAATTCTTCCCTTGGTAAGATCATAGGGAGACATTTCGACCCTCACCTTGTCACCTGGCAAAATTTTGATGTAGTGCATTCTCATTTTGCCTGAGATGTGTGCGGTGATTTGATGACCGTTTTCCAGCTCGACACGGAACATTGCGTTGGAAAGAGCCTCCACTATGGTTCCGTCTAATTCGATTGCATTTTGTTTAGCCATAAAAATGTTCTGTTTTAAAGAGTGTGATGTGTGAATATAATTTAAATGAATCGCTCGCCAAGTACTTCTTTGATGTAATCAAAAGAAGAGAGTATGTCGGGATTTCCGTTATGAATAGCGACTGAGTGCTCGAAGTGTGCCGAAGGCTTGAAATCCTTGGTGCGAGTAGTCCATCCGTCTCTCTCGATGACTATGTTCTTGCTTCCCATATTAATCATGGGCTCAATAGCGATAGTCATACCATTCTTGATGAGTGGACCAGTACCACGTCGACCGTAGTTAGGTACATCGGGATCTTCGTGCAGTTTCCGTCCCACGCCATGTCCGCACATTTCACGCACGACACTGTATCCTCGCTTTTCGCAGTATTGCTGCACAGCGTAACCGATATCGCCAATGCGGTTGCCTGGAATGGCCTGTTTTATTCCCTCGTAAAGTGACTCCTTGGTTGTTCGGAGCAAGTTCTTGACGTCCTCGCTCACCTCCCCTACACAGAAAGTGTAACAAGAGTCACCATTGAATCCATCCTTAGTGACTGCGCCACAGTCGATAGAAACGATATCACCGTCTCTTAGGACGTATCCCGAAGGAATACCGTGAACTACTGTCTCGTTGACCGAAATACACACCGACGCGGGATATCCATAGAGTCCCAGGAAACCTGGTGTGCAGCCTTGAGAACGAATGTACTCATCGGCTATCTTATCGAGCTTTCGGGTTGTGATCCCGGGGGCGACCCACTTGGCCAGTTCACCAAGAGTGCGCGCCACCACGAGGTCAGCTTCCCTAATTTTCTCAATCTCTTGTTCGGTCTTCAGATAAATCATATCACAACAGTCGTAAATCGAGTGTTTCTATTATCTATCAAGAAGCACGTCCTTTGATTTTACCACTCTTCATGAGTCCATCATAGTGGTGCATGCGCAAGTGTGTCTCTATCTGCTGTAGAGTGTCAAGCACTACACCAACGGTGATGAGCAATGAAGTACCACCGAAGAATTGTGCGAATTGCTGGTTAACACCAAACAACCTCGCAAATGCTGGCAGAATGGCCACGATGCCGAGGAAAATAGAACCTGGCAATGTGATGCGCGACATGATAGAGTCGAGATACTCGGCAGTCTTCTTTCCTGGCTTGATTCCTGGGATAAAGCCGCTATTCTTTTTCATTTCTTCAGCCATCTGAGTGGGTCTCACAGTGATAGCAGTATAGAAATAGGTGAATGCGACGATGAGTAGGAAGTAAACCAAGTTGTACCAGAAGCCGTTCATATCACCAAATACTGTGGCAATAGTACCTAGGAAACCGCTCTTTTGTGCGCCGAATCCAGCAAGAGTGATGGGGATGAACATAAGAGCTTGAGCAAAGATGATAGGCATTACGTTTGCAGCATTAACCTTGAGAGGTATATACTGACGAGCACCACCATACTGCTTGTTGCCGACAATGCGCTTTGCATACTGCACGGGCACCTTGCGTGTTCCCTGAGTAAGCATTACAGCACCTGCTGTGATGGCGAAGAGAACGATAATCTCAACGAGGAACATAATGAGTCCACCCTGAGCATTGGTGAGTCGTCCAACGAACTCCTGCGAGAAAGCTCCCGGGAGACGAGCGATAATACCAACGAGGATGATCATAGAAATACCGTTACCGATACCCTTGTCGGTGATTTTCTCACCGAGCCACATAATGAACATAGCACCTGCAGTCAACACGATAGTGAGATAGAACATAGTCCAAGGACCCATCTCAACAGCGCCTCCGGCACTCTGCACCTGCATTCTAAGGTTGATGAGGTAGGCAGGAGCCTGAACGAGGAGGATGAGCACGGTTAGATATCGTGTGTACTGGTTGAGTTTCATTCTTCCACTCTCACCTTCACGCTGCATCTTCTGGAAGCTAGGCATAACCATACCGAGCAGCTGAATAACGATAGATGCAGTAATGTAAGGCATAATACCGAGCGCGAAGACTGACGCCTGTGAGAAGGCACCACCCGAGAACATATCGAGCAGCTGCATAAGACCGCTGTCGGTAAATTTCTTGAGTGCGCTGAGAGCTTGTGGATGAACACCTGGCAAAACCACTTGGCATCCAAATCGGTAGATAAGGATAAAGAGGAAGGTAATTCCCAACCTACGGCGCAGGTCTTCAATGTTCCAAATATTCTTTATTGTTTGAATGAGTTTCATTATCTCTTAAACTTAAAGTTTGTTGATAGTGCCTCCTGCTTCGGTTATAGCAGCCTCGGCTTTTTTAGAGAATGCGTGAGCCTCTACGTCGACCTTCTTAGAAAGAGTGCCAACACCGAGGATCTTAACCAATTGGTTCTTGCGAACGAAACCTGCTTGAATGAGGTCGGCAACGGTCACCTTGTCAAGTTCCTTGCTAACAGCGAGGTCGTTGATGGTGTTGATGTTGATGGCCTTATATTCTACACGGTTGATGTTCTTGAAACCATATTTAGGTACACGGCGCTGAAGTGGCATCTGTCCACCTTCAAAGCCAACTTTTTTCTTGTAACCTGAGCGTGATTTCGCTCCTTTGTGTCCGCGAGTAGAAGTTCCACCCATGCCACTGCCTGGACCGCGTCCAATGCGTCGCTTGCTCTTGTTGGAACCTACAGCTGGTGTTAAATTATTTAATTCCATAATTATCAATAAATTTATTCAGCGTTGGTCACTTCCACGAGGTGACGCACTTTGTTAACCATACCCAAGATTTGAGGAGTAGCTTCTACCTCAACAACTTGATTCATTTTTCTCAGCCCCAGAGCATCGAGGGTTCTTTTTTGACGTGCCGGACGATTGATTCGGCTCTTCACTTGCTTAATTTTAATTTTAGCCATAATTTCAATCATTTATTAACCGTTAAACACTTTTTCCAAAGAGATACCACGATAGTGGGCAATAGTCATTGGGCTACGGAGCTCGGCGAGCGCCTTGAAAGTAGCCTTCACAAGGTTGTGAGGGTTGGATGAGCCTTTAGACTTACAGATCACGTCGGTAACACCCACGCTCTCGAGAACGGCACGCATGGCACCACCGGCCTTCACACCAGTACCTGGAGTTGCAGGTTGCATGATGATGCGTGAGCCACCAAACTTAGCAGTTTGCTCATGAGGTATAGTGCCTTTGTAAACTGGCACCTTGATGAGGTTTTTCTTAGCCACCTCAACGCCCTTGGCGATAGCAGTGGTAACCTCATTGGCCTTACCGAGGCCGTAACCAATCACGCCGTTGCCGTCACCAACGACAACGATAGCAGCGAAAGTGAACGTGCGACCACCCTTAGTAACCTTGGTGGTGCGGTTGATAGCCACGAGGCGATCTTTGAGTTCGGTATCGCTTGTAATTTTAACTCTATTATTTCTAGCCATGATTTTGATTTAGAATTTGAGACCACCTTTTCTTGCGCCATCGGCGAGCGCTTTTACTCGTCCGTGGAACAGGAATCCGTTGCGGTCGAAAACAACAGTTTCAATACCTGCGGCGATGGCCTTTTTAGCCACGTTCTCGCCTACTTGAGCAGCTATTTCGCTCTTAGTACCATTCTCAATTCCCTTAGACGAAGCAGCTACGATAGTGTTGCCAGCCACGTCATCGATGAGTTGAGCATAGATTTGCTTGTTGCTACGGAAGACGCACAAGCGTGGGCGCTGAGCAGTTCCGCTGATTTTACCGCGGATGCGCGCTTTTATTTTTCTACGTCTTTGTTCTTTAGATATCATAGTAGTGTAAAGTGTCTTAATTATTATTTGGCAGCTGCCGTTTTACCTGACTTGCGGCGAATTACTTCACCTACGAACTTAACACCCTTGCCCTTGTAAGGTTCGGGCTTGCGGAAAGAACGTATCTTGGCGCAAATTTGTCCAAGAAGTTGCTTGTCGCACGACTCGAGAGTGATGAGCGGGTTTTTGTTGCGCTCAGATTTAGCATCGGCTTTCACCTCGGGTGGCATCTTAATATAGATGACGTGTGAGTAACCTAACGCGAGTTCGATTGTTTGAGGGTTCTTCATAGTGGCGCGGTAACCTACACCAACTATTTCGAGCTCTTTCTTGAAACCAGTGCTAACACCTACAACCATGTTGTTGATGAGTGCACGGTAGAGGCCGTGCTGAGCACGAGACTCGCGGTTATCGTCGGGACGAGAAACGGTGATTTGTCCATCCTCGACCTGAACTGTAATATTAGGATTCAGGGCTTGCTTGAGCTCGCCTTTAGGACCCTTCACATTGATCACATTGTCTTTAATGTCGATTGTTACGCCGGCGGGTATAGCGATTGGCAATTTACCTATTCTTGACATAGTTATATCCTCCTATCATTAATATACGTAACACAAAACTTCGCCACCAATTTTCTCGGCCTTGGCCTGCTTATTGGTCATCACACCCTTAGATGTTGAGATGATGGCGATTCCTAAACCATTTAACACGCGTGGCATGTCTTTGTAGCCGGCATACTGACGCAAACCGGGACGAGAGACACGCTTGAGACACTTGATAGCATTCACCTTGTCAACTGCGTCATACTTGAGCGCGATTTTAATGGTGCCTACTGGAGAGTCTTGAGGTTCTACAAACTTGTAGTTAAGGATGTAGCCCTGATCAAAGAGAATCTTTGTGATCTCTTTCTTCAATTTCGAAGAAGGGATTTCAACGACACGATGCTGTGCCTTGATCGCATTCCTCAATCTTGTCAAATAATCTGCGATTGGATCTGTCATTTTTAATGTTGTTTTAAATTAATTCGAACACTTAGTAGTCGAACAATATTTAATACTACTGAATTTTATTAAATAAGCTTGAATTACCAGCTAGCTTTTCTCACGCCAGGGATGAGACCGGCCGAAGCCATCTCACGGAAATTAATGCGGGAGATGCCGAACTGACGCATGTATCCTTTGGGACGTCCCGAGATCTTGCAGCGGTTGTGCAGTCTCACTGGAGAAGCGTTGCGTGGCAGAGCCTGCAGTGCCTCATAGTCACCAGCTGCTTTGAGGGCAGCTCTCTTGGCGGCATACTTAGCGACCATTCTTTCTCTCTTGGCCTGACGAGCCTTCATTGATTCTTTTGCCATATCAAATCTTCTTTTTTAAAAATTATTTAGCATTCTTGAAGGGGAGACCGAACTCTTTGAGCAATGCGTAGCCTTCCTCATCGGTCTTGGCAGTGGTAACAAATGTGATATTCATACCAGTCATCTTGGTGACATTGTCGATGTTGATCTCGGGGAAGATAATCTGCTCCGAAACACCTACGGTGTAGTTACCGCGTCCATCGAGCTTGCCTTCGATACCCTTGAAGTCACGGATACGTGGAAGGGCGATGCGGATGAATCTTTCCATGAACTCATACATGCGATCGCGACGCAGAGTGACGCGAGCGCCGATGGGCATTTTCTTGCGCAGCTTAAAGTTGGAGATATCCTTCTTCGAAACAGTCTGCACAGCCTTCTGTCCTGTAATAGTAGTAAGCTCGGTGATAGCAGTCTCAATTATTTTCTTGTCTTGTGTAGCGTCACCCAGACCTTCGTTGAGAACTATTTTCACGAGTTTTGGAATCTGCATTGGCGAGCTGTAGTTGAATTGCTTCATCAAAGCTGGCGCAATCTTCTCGTCATATTGTTTCTTGAGTGTAGTAGCCATTACTTAATCTCCTCTCCTGATTTTTTAGAATAACGAACTTTTTTAACGACTTTGCCGTTCTCGTCCCTTTCCACCTTGAAACCAACACGAGTGGGGCGTGCGTTGCGTCCGCTCTTTGGGTCTACCACATTAAGGTTAGACAGGTGAATAGGAGCTTCCTTCTCGATAATGCCACCCTGAGGGTATTGTGCATTAGGCTTTGTGCTCTTCTTAATCTTGTTGACACCTTCAACGATAGCTCTGTTGTTTTTAGCATCAATGCTCAAGACGCGACCAGTTTTACCCTTATCGTCACCTGCAAGAACATATACGGTGTCATCTTTCTGTATGTGTAACTTAGCCATTTCTTAAATTGATTTTACTATTGGTTAAAGATTAAAGAACTTCGGGGGCAAGTGAAACGATCTTCATGTTAGTTGGGTTGCTAGTAGCACGGAGTTCACGTGCGACTGGGCCGAAGATACGAGTTCCACGAAGCTCACCGGCGTTGGTCAGCAGCACACAAGCGTTGTCATCAAATCTGATGTAAGAACCGTCTTGACGGCGGATTTCCTTCTTTGTTCTCACGACAACTGCGCGTGATACTGTACCTTTCTTAATATCACTCGAAGGGATGGCGTTTTTTACGGTAACGACAACCATGTCGCCTACCGAAGCATAACGACGTCCTGTACCTCCAAGCACGCGAATGCAGAGGACTTCCTTTGCACCGCTGTTGTCGGCAACTGTTAATCTGCTTTCTGCTTGAATCATAATTACTTAGCTTTTTCGATTATTTCAACTAATCTCCATCTCTTGGTTTTG
>JAFZAC010000013.1 GCA_017548365.1 Muribaculaceae bacterium | reverse complement strand
GCAGATGGTGATGGTCACCAGCTTGAGAGTTCTCTCGATAACGATGCGCGACACGCTAGCCTTAGCCAGACGCACGCTGAGATACTTACGTATTTTGCTGTCTTCGAGCAGAGTATCTCCATAATTACTGCCACCAAACCAGTTGGAATCCCAACCACGGATGATGCCTAAACGATTGCTGATTGGATTTACTTTCTGTCCCATTTCAATTATGCGTCTTGTTGTTGGTTAATAGTGTCGAGATAAATAGTCACGTGGTTAGAACGCTTGCGGATGCGATAACCGCGTCCTTGAGGAGCTGGACGGAGGCGCTTGAGCATTGGAGCGCAATCTACAAAGATCGACTTGATGTAAAGCTCACCGTCTTCGGCTTTCTTACCATTCTTCTGCTCCCAGTTAGAGATAGCGCTCTTGAGGAGCTTCTCTACGTCGGCAGCAGCCTGCTTATTAGAAAAATGAAGGAGTCCGAGAGCCTTGAAGGCTTCCTGTCCGCGAACCATATCGGCCACGAGTCTCATCTTGCGAGGAGAGCTGGGCACGTTCATGAGCCTTGCGCTGCACTGCTCACGGCGGGCTTCCTTAATCTTGTTGGCTGATTCTCTTTTTCTTTTACCCATTGTATTTTAATTCTTTTTTTGTCAATGAATGTTCCCGGGTCCTAATTACTTGTTGTTGCCGCTGTGACCACGGAAGGAACGAGTGGGAGCGAACTCGCCGAGCTTGTGTCCTACCATGTTTTCGGTAATGTAAACGGGAATAAACTTGTTGCCATTGTGTACTGCGATAGTGTGACCAACGAAGTCGGGCGAAATCATTGAAGCACGAGACCAAGTCTTAACGACGTTCTTCTTTCCGCTCTCGTTCATAGCGTCAATCTTCTTCTCGAGCTTGACACAGATGTAAGGACCTTTTTTTAATGATCGACTCATAGTTTAAACTTTAATCAAATTACTTCTTTCTTCTTTCAATAATGTACTTAGAAGATGCCTTCTTAGGAGCACGGGTCTTCAAACCCTTGGCATAGATACCAGTGCGAGAACGTGGATGTCCTCCCGACTGACGACCTTCACCACCACCCATTGGGTGATCTACTGGGTTCATAACAACACCACGGTTGTGAGGACGACGTCCTAACCAGCGTGAGCGTCCAGCCTTACCCGACTGCTCGAGAGCATGGTCGCTGTTACCAACAACGCCCACTGTTGCGCGGCAAGTAGCAAGAATCTTGCGAGTCTCACCCGAAGGTAATTTGATGATAGCGTAGTTACCGTCGCGCGAAGTGAGCTGCGCAAAGGTACCGGCGCTTCGAGCAATGCGTGCACCCTGTCCGGGACGCATCTCAATGTTGTGAATTAAAGTACCAACAGGAATGTTACATAGTGGAAGCGCGTTTCCCACTTCGGGGGCTACGTTCTCACCGCTTTCTACTGTAGCGCCAACTTCAAGTCCGTTGGGTGCAATAATGTAAGCTTTATAGCCATCTACGTAATACAGAAGCGCAATGCGAGCCGAACGGTTGGGATCGTACTCGATGCTCTTTACACGAGCTGGCACACCGTCTTTGTTTCTCTTGAAGTCGATGATGCGATAGCGACGCTTGTGACCACCGCCTCTGTAGTAAGAGGTGCGGTGTCCCTCGTTGTTGCGGCCGCCGGTCTTGCGCAGTCCGATTGTAAGAGACTTTTCTGGTGTAGTGCTTGTGATGTTGTCAAATACACCAATAATCTTGTGTCTTTGCCCCGGTGTTGTGGGCTTCAATTTTCTTACTGCCATTTTATTAATTATAAGTTGCTATAGAAATCAATAGTTTGTCCTTCGGCAAGAGTAACGATAGCTTTCTTGTAAGCAGCAGTAGCACCTCTTTGAATGCCGGTGCGAGTGTAACGCTGTTTTTTCTTGCCGTCATAGTTCATAGTCTTAATCTCAACCACCTTAACATCGTAGAGTTCCTCGATCAAGTCGCGGATCTGATACTTGTTAGCCTCGGGAGATACCTTGAACGAAAAGCGGTTGTTTTTCTCGCTGATGGCGTTAGCCTTTTCCGATACGATAGGAATAATTTGAATATCCATTGTTTTTATATCTCTCCTTAAGATGATTAAAATTTGTTCATAACTTCAATGCTGCTCTCGGTGACAATCATAGCCTTGTTGTCGAGCACACGGTAAGTGTTGAGCTCACGAGCAGTGCAAACGCTAGCGCGCTCTACATTGCGAGCCGAGAGGTAAACATTCTTGTCAACGTCGCTGAGAACGAGCATCAGCTTCTTTCCATCAAGGTTAAGAGCCTTGGTCATAGCGATGAAGTCCTTAGTTTTAGGAGCTTCGAAGCTGAAATCCTCAACAACGATTATCTGGTCATTTTGAGCCTTGAAAGTGAGAGCCGAACGGCGAGCGAGGTCTTTCACCTTCTTGTTGAGCTTGGTGTAGTAGTTGCGTGGACGTGGTCCAAAGACGCGGCCACCACCATGGAACAATGGAGACTTGATGTCGCCGTGGCGAGCACCACCGCCACCCTTCTGGCGGCCGAGCTTCTTGGTAGAGCCCATAATCTCACTTCTTTCCTTCGACTTGTGAGTGCCTTGACGCTGGTTTCCCAGATATTGCTTCACACTCAGGTAAACGGCATGCTCGTTGGGTTCGGGGATTGCAAATACCTCGTCGTTAAGAGTAACCTTCTTACCTGTATCCTGTCCGTTAATGTTATATACTGCTAGTTCCATAGTTTACTTCATGATTGAAATGATTGAACCTTTACTACCTGGTACCGATCCCTTAACAATGAGGAGATTGTTCTCAGGCAAAATCTTGACAACTTCGAGATTTTGAACAGTAACTCTTTCGTTACCCATCTGTCCGGCCATTCTCATGCCCTTGAACACTTTAGCTGGGTAAGAACATGCACCAATAGAACCTGGCGCACGGAAGCGGTCGTCCTGACCGTGTGTCTTTTGGCCTACACCTCCAAAGCCGTGGCGCTTAACCACACCCTGGAATCCTTTACCTTTAGAGGTACCAATCACGTCAACGTAGTGATCCTCATTGAAGAATTCAACGGTGAAAATGTCACCAGCTTTGTACTCTCCTTCAAATCCTTTGAACTCGGCCAAGTGTCTCTGTGGCTTAACTCCAGCTTTCTTGAAGTGACCTGCCTCGGGCTTGGTAGTGTGCTTGTCCTTCTTCTCGATGTAACCAAGCTGCAAAGCCTCGTAGCCGTCGTTTTCAACAGTTTTCACTTGAGTAACTACACAGGGACCTACTTCGATAACAGTGCACGGTATGTTCTTACCGTCGGCACTGAAAACGGATGTCATTCCGATTTTCTTTCCTAATAATCCTGGCATTTCTCTTAAATTTTAAAAATTACTTACTAAATCACTTAATGATTCTTGTTAATAATACTCCGGTGCGATTGTTATTACACCTTGATTTCAACCTCGACGCCGCTAGGCAACTCAAGTTTCATCAGAGCGTCAACAGTCTTTGCGGTTGAGCTGTAGATGTCGATGAGACGCTTGTAGGCACTCAGTTGGAACTGCTCGCGCGATTTCTTGTTAACGAAAGTCGAGCGGTTTACAGTGAAGATGCGCTTGTGAGTTGGCAGGGGGATAGGACCGCTAACCACAGCGCCAGTGCTCTTAACTGTTCTAACAATCTTCTCGGCCGACTTATCAACCAAGTTGTGATCGTAAGATTTTAGTTTAATTCTGATTTTTTGGCTCATATTTGTTAAAAAATAAAGTTATTTCAGTAAATCTACTCTCCCACCCACTTGTGCAAGCACCTTTTGAGCTATAGCAGTGCCCACTTGTGCAAAATGAGAGAACGACATAGTGGAAGTTGCGCGGCCTGATGTGATAGTTCTCAGAGCTGTTACATATCCGAACATCTCGGCAAGTGGGGCGGTAGCCTTGACAATGCGGCAGCCTGTACGGCTTGTCTCCATGCCCAGAACTTGTCCGCGGCGCTTGTTAAGGTCTCCTATCACATCACCCATGTTTTCCTCGGGTGTTACCACCTCCACCTTCATGATGGGCTCGAGGAGCACGGGATTGGCTTGTGCGCATGCCTTCCTGAAAGCTTGAATAGCGCAAATTTCAAACGACAATTGATCGCTGTCTACTGGATGGTAGCTGCCGTCTATCACGGTAACCTTGAGGCTCTCAACGGGATAGTTGGCGAGAACTCCATTGTGCATGGCAGTGGTGAAGCCTTTCTGGATGGCGGGGATATATTCCTTGGGAATGTTTCCGCCCTTCACCTCGTCAACAAACTGCAGAGTGCCGTCAAAGTCGTCATCGGCAGGCTCCACGCGGCAGATGATGTCGGCAAACTTGCCTTTACCACCAGTCTGCTTCTTGAACACCTCACGCAGCTCCACAGGCTTGGTGATAGCCTCTTTGTAAGCCACTTGAGGCAGACCTTGGTTGCACTCCACCTTGAACTCACGACGCAAACGGTCAATAATGATGTCGAGGTGAAGCTCACCCATGCCGCGGATGATGGTCTGGCCTGTCTCTTCGTTGGTTTCCACCTGGAATGTGGGATCCTCCTCAGCGAGTTTCTGCAGACCAACGCCCAGACGATCGAGGTCGTTCTGAGTCTTTGGCTCCACTGCAATGCCAATTACTGGCTCGGGGAAGTCCATAGCCTCAAGCACGATTGGGTGCTTCTCGTCACAAAGCGTGTCGCCAGTGCGAACGTCCTTGAATCCCACGCCGGCACCTATATCGCCGCAGCCAATTGCCTCCATTGGGTTCTGGTGGTTGCTGTGCATCTGGAAGAGTCTCGAGATGCGCTCCTTCTTACCAGAACGTGAGTTGAAGACATAGCTGCCAGCATCGATCTGACCCGAGTAAACACGGAAGAACACGAGTCGTCCCACATAGGGGTCGGTGGCAATCTTGAACACGAGGGCACACATGGGCTCCTCAAAGAGAGGCTTGCGTGCTTCCACCTTCTCGGGGTCGTTGATCGAGTGACCAGTCACCTCGTTGGTGTCCTCGGGGCTTGGCAGGAAGGCACACACTGCATCAAGCAGTGGTTGAACGCCCTTGTTCTTAAACGAGCTGCCGCAGAGCATAGGCACGATTTCCATCTGCAATGTTGCGTTGCGGAGCGCGTTTTTGATTTCCTGCTCGGTGATAGCCGATGGATCGTCAAAGTACTTAGCCATGAGGTCATCGTCATACTCGGCGATTTTCTCCAGCATCTCGTCACGATACTGCTGGCACTCTTCGAGCATGTCGGCGGGAATCTCTTCTACCGAATACTCGGCACCCATGGTCTCGTCGTGCCAGTACAGAGCCTTCATCTTTACCAAGTCAACCACACCCTTGAAATGCTCCTCGGCGCCTATTGGCAGCTCAATGGGGCAAGGGTTGGCGCCCAGTACGTCATGGATTTGGCGGGCAACCTCGAGATAGTTGGCACCTGCGCGGTCCATTTTGTTGACGTAGGCAATGCGAGGCACGTTGTACTTGTCGGCCTGACGCCACACTGTCTCGCTCTGAGGCTCAACACCTCCAACAGCGCAGAAAGTGGCGATGGCTCCGTCAAGCACTCTCAGCGAACGCTCCACTTCGACTGTAAAGTCAACGTGTCCTGGAGTGTCGATGAGATTGATCTTGAACTTCTTGTCGTCATAGTTCCAGAAAGCTGTAGTAGCGGCCGAAGTGATGGTGATGCCACGCTCCTGTTCCTGGACCATCCAGTCCATAGTAGCGGCACCATCATGCACCTCACCAATCTTGTGGGTGAGGCCAGTGTAGAACAATATGCGCTCTGAAGTGGTCGTCTTACCAGCATCGATGTGTGCCATGATGCCGATATTACGAGTCAGTTTCAGGTTCTGGTCAGCTTTCATCTCTATATCTTCCTGTTTCCTTTAATCAAAATCTGAAGTGAGCGAAGGCACGGTTAGCCTCGGCCATGCGGTGCATGTCCTCTTTGCGCTTGAACGCGCCACCCTGCTCGTTATAAGCATCCATAATCTCAGCAGCGAGCTTGTCGGCCATAGTCTTGCCGCCACGCTTGCGTGCGAAGTTGATCATGTTCTTCATCGAAATTGATTCCTTACGATCGGGGCGAATCTCAGTAGGAACCTGGAATGTAGCGCCACCGATACGACGAGATTTAACCTCTACTTGAGGTGTAATCTTCTCGAGAGCCTCTTTCCAAATCTCAAGAGGAGCTTTCTCTTCACTCTTCATTTTGCCACCCACGAGGTCGAGGGCGCTGTAGAAGATGCGGTAAGAAGTGTTCTTCTTACCATCCAACATCAGGTGATTGACGAATTTCGAAACTCGTACGTCACCGAACTTAGGATCGGGCAAAATGATCCTTTTCTTTGGCTTAGCCTTTCTCATTTTTTTAAAAAGTTGTAGTTTTTGTCCGCTTGGTTGTTTGCTTCTTTGTTCTTCAACGGCCGACTCTTCGACCATTTACTCAACCCAAATTAAATCAATCCAAATTATCAAAAACTAAGTTTAAAAATTTTGTTTTGTTTTTGTAGTAAAAAATTGGTCTCACGCTTTACTTCTTGGCTGCCTTGGGACGCTTGGCGCCGTACTTAGAGCGGCGTTGAGTGCGACCGGCAACACCAGCAGTGTCGAGCGTTCCGCGAACGATGTGGTAACGAACGCCTGGGAGGTCCTTGACACGACCGCCGCGCACCATAACGATTGAGTGCTCCTGCAGGTTGTGGCCCTCTCCGGGGATGTAAGAGTTAACCTCTTTACCGTTTGTTAATCTCACACGTGCAACTTTGCGCATAGCCGAGTTTGGCTTCTTGGGGGTAGTGGTGTACACGCGAACGCACACGCCACGACGCTGTGGGCAAGAATCCAAAGCAGGCGACTTGCTGGTAGAACTCAGCGAAGTGCGACCTTTTCTTACTAATTGCTGAATTGTTGGCATCTTAGTTCTGTTTTACTTTGTGTTTAATAAAAAATTATTGTTACTTAGTTTCTAAAACGCCTTTAGACATGAGCACACTCCTTTTTATCTCTCACTAAATCAACGATTTAGTCAAAGAAAAGGGTCGCTTTTTGCCCAAAAGCGATGCAAAGTTACTAACTAATTGTCTAACAACCAAATATTTTTAGGCCTCAACGTCTTTGTTTAATGTATATTATATATAATGTGAACCCCCTAAAATCACCTAAGTTGGTAGATTTCAGGGAGTTCGCAAAAACATTGTATTTTACTAAAATTCCAAAGATTTAACATCTTTTAACCGCTTCCCGCCTTTATCTTTGTCGCTTAGCAGCATTTCTTGGGGACTTATGAGCCAATCGATGCCTAAATCAGGATCATTGTAAGCTATTGTCATTTCGCTTTGCGGAGCATAGACATTATCGACCTTGTACTGGAACTGAGCCAGCTCGCTCAATACCACAAAACCATGGGCGAAGCCACGTGGGATAAACAGCTGCTCGCCTCCTTCATGAGTTAGCCTTACTGCTACATGATGCCCATAGGTAGGACTGCCTTGACGCAGGTCGAGCGCAACATCGAGCACCTCGCCCATCGACACTCTCACCAACTTGGCCTGGCTCCACTGTCCGCGTTGCATGTGAAGGCCACGCAGCACTCCTCGGGTGGAAAACGACTCATTGTCCTGAACAAAGTCAACTTTACCTACATGGTCTTCAAACTCCTGCTGTTTCCAAGTCTCGCTGAAGTAGCCACGGCTGTCTCCAAATCGCTTAGGCTTGATGAGCCATACACCTTTAATATCTAATTCTTGAAATTCCATATATTGTCTGTTACTTACACCTTATTATAATATATGGGGACAAAAATAGTAAAAAAAATTCGTTTATAATGAAAAAACCGCTACTTTTGTACTCTAAATCAGTAATTGATCTAGCGTATACCAAACGCTACACCTTATATATTATATAATATGAGCAACATAATATTCTTTGACGACAATGAGGTGCGCAAGAACCTGCTTCCACTCACCTACACTCGCCCCACTGCCATGCTTAGATGCGGCATCACCACCATCGCAAGCAAGTGGAAAGCTGCAATAGGCGATGAGAAGATGACCTATTCGTTCCTCACCGTTCCCTATCTCAAGGGAAAGTTCCCACTGATCGCCCGTCGCGCCAACTTGATGATCGCAGGGCATGTGCTGCCAAATCCCGAGTTGGTAGAACAGGTGCTGGCACTCAAGAGCGGCGAGGCATTGATGTTGGGCGAGGAGCTGATAGCTTTCCGCGGCGCAGCACGCGACTTCGACAACCGTCATTTTGTGAGTGTCACCCACCCCACTACCCTGCCTGTGATGCTTCATTTCCCTTATGACATCTTTGAGCAGAACGGCAAGGCTATGGAGCTCGACTTTGACAGGATTACCGCCAGACGCAAGTCTCAACACTTATCCGACTCTTGCACAGTGATTGGCGACAAGAAAAGAATATTCATCGAGAAAGGCGCAAAGGTAGAAGGTGCCATTCTCAACACTAATGAGGGATGTATATACATTGGCGCCGACGCCGAGGTTATGGAAGGCAGCTGCATAAGAGCGCCTTTTGCCGCATGCCGTCACGCAGTGGTTAAGATGGGAGCTAAAGTCTATGGTGCTACAACGCTAGGGCCATACTGTAAAGTTGGTGGAGAAGTCGCCAACGTGGTGTTCCAGGGCTACAGCAACAAGGCTCATGACGGATTCATTGGAAATGCCGTGATTGGCGAGTGGTGTAACATTGGAGGCGGCACATCGGCATCCAATCTCAAGAATGATTACAGCGAGGTGAAGTTGTGGAACTATGCCAGCAAACGTTTCCTACGCACCGGCCGACAGTTCTGCGGCCTGATAATGGGCGACCACTGCAAAACTGGCGTGAACTGCATGATAAACACTGGCACGGTAATGGGTGTAGGAGTTAACCTGCACGGCGCAGGATTTCCAAGGCCATTTGTGGGCTCATTCCATGAAGGCAGCGATACAGCAGGTTTCAAGAACGTGAAACTTGACGCTTTTTTTGCCACTGCCGAACGCGTGATGTCCCGCCGAGGCATAGAACTAACCGATGCCGACCGAACTATCTTCGAGACAATCTATAATCTACGCGATAAATACAAATAACGGCTACGAATTCGCACAATTCGCCGTTAGAAGTCTAGTCCGAGGGAAACGTAGAAATGCACTCGGTGTGTGTGGCTGCTCCAGCCTAGAGAGCATCCCAATGGACCAGCGATTCCACTGTTATAGTAATATCCTAATTGAACCCCCCAAATCGGTTTGCGGTCAAAGATATCGCTCAAACTGTTGTTGTGCTCGGCCACGCTGCCGTCGAGCATCAGGTAATGACGTCCTGTTATGCGCTGCTGCAGCCTCAGCCCAGCACTGATGAACTTGCTGTCGAAGAACTCGGAATGTCCAAATCCCGCTTGTGGCAGTTGCTGAGGGAAATACTTGCCGTAGCTCATTCCGCCTGCAACATTGCTTGCCGTCACGGGAATGTCTTCACCAAATACCATGCGGGTTTGCAGCGATGGGCGCAGATGAGTATTGACAGCCAATGGGAATGTCATCTGCCACATCGCCATCAGAGCAGAGAATCCGTTATGTCCATTCCATTGGGCAAAGTTGTCGGTGTAATAGGCATATTGCGCTTCGGCTCTCATTCCCCTGCGGGTGAAGTAACGGTTGTCCTCGTTGTTGTAACGCATGCGCAGATGATAGTTGAAATAGTGCTCATTTTCACCGATTGTCATTTCGTTATAATCATTCCATAAACCCTTGAAGAAGTGGTAATGCTCCCATCCTAACCCCAATTCGCAGTCAAAATTCATGGCATCGAGCGATAAAAGTTTTATGTTGGCCTTCTGATAGATGACCGACATGTTGGCACTGCGATGGCCACGAGTGTAAAGGTCGCTGTATTTATACCACAATTCATATCCCAGTCCCATCTTCTTGAACTGCCGCGGCTCCACATCAAATCCTAGCCTGAGCATTGAGCGCAATCCCAAACGCAAGGTAGCGTCAAGGTCCTTGTTAACCTTGCCACCCATGTAGTAATGCCCGTTGAGCTGCAATGCAAGGATGTCCTCGTTGTCATAGCGGGCGCCAATCGATGCCACGAGGGTGTTGTTTTTGCGCAAGTCAAGGAGTCCTGTGTCTTCATCTTCTATATCAAGCAAGGAGCTGATGCTGCGTGGATGGCTGTACACTTTGTGCTCTTTAACCTCTCCAACCTGGGCTTTAAGCATCTTCAAGGAGTCGAGTTTTTCACGTGTGGCATCCTCGCCGCGCTGAATGAGTGCACTGAGAGCTTTACTTGTGAAGCTTCCGCTAGAATAGCCGGTTACGGGGACCTTAATGAGGACGTCGCAGTATTTCTCGTTCTCCATAGCACGGCGCGTAACATCGCTACCTGCCGAACGCTCCATCACATCCATAAGAGAGCGGTACTTCTTGTTGGGGTTTATCACTCCATCAAATTTCACACCTATCACGATGTCGGCGCCAAGCTTTCTCGCCACATCGGCAGCAAAATTGTTCTTAGCACCGCCGTCAACGAGAACCATGTCGCCCATGTGTACCGGGGTGAACACGCCGGGAATAGACATACTGGAACGAATGCTCTTCACTAGATAGCCGTTTGTGAGAACCACCTGTTTGTCGGTGACAAGGTCGGTTGCCACGCAGGCAAACTGACGTGGCAGGTCACGCAAGAAGTTGATGCTGTCGGTATACCCTTTCAAGTAGTAGCCAAAGACCTTCTCAACATTGGTTCCACGAATCACGCCTCCTGGCTGGGGGTCAATGCTGCCGCCAACATAAAAGTCACGCTCATAGATATAAGTGTTCTGGTCGTCGCGCTCGCTGAGTGTGAGGCGATTCTGGGCATTTCGGTCAAGAAAGAGGTCTACCCAGTCCATGGTTCGGAACATGTTTCCAATGTCGTCGCTGCTATAGCCCACGCTGTATAAAGCTCCCACTATGCTTCCCATGCTGGTTCCCACCACCATGTCGACTGGCAGTCCAGCCTCCTCAATTACTTTGAGTGCTCCTACGTGGATGGCACCCAATGCACCGCCACCGCTGAGCACTACCGCCACTTTCTTGCGCGCTGGCACACTGTCGCCTCCCTCGGTCTGTGCTGATATGGGCGAGACTAACATCATCATCGCCAGCAGCATCAATATTGTCTTCTTCATCTTGAGTTTATCTTATTATCTGATTTTTCTTATAGCTGCAAAGATAAATAAAATTTTCCATCTAAATTGATTATACCCTCCAAAAACAAGCCTTTACCCGTTATAGAACAAAAAAAGGGTGGAAGATCACAATTTGTGCTCTTCCACCACAATTATTTCTTAACTAACAGCAATTGATATTATTTTGCTGGAGTCTCAGCGGGTTTGAGCTTGAAGCTGTTGAGGATAGTTTTAATGATCTCGTCCTCATACTTCAAGTGCGACAGTTCAATTTGCACACATCCTTCGGGTGTGAGAGGAGCGGCAAATCTAGTAACTGTATTACCATCTGAATAAACCATTATAGCTTTATCAAACTTCACGCCACCGATTTCAACTTGTCCGTCTTTCTTTCCTTCTTTATAGATTCTTAAGAACGACTCCATCGCATCTTCGACGGTGTTGCTCTTGTAAGGATAAGAGCTGATTTTTACACCAACCGGACCTTTAAATCCATCGGCAACAACAATAGGTTTAAGCTCACAATAAGAAGCTTTTTTCTGAGTTTCACCGGGTCTGTTAGAAGGCACTTTCCATCCTTCGGGCACATCGACTGACCAAGTGGCATTCTCGATAGTTGCAGGACCCTTAATGGTGTCCTTCTTCTCTTGGATGTTCTCGGTGGTCTCACCGTCTTTTTTCTCACCGCTGGCGCTTGCACTGCCGCTGGTGTTGCCGTTGCCTGTGCATGATGACATCAGCGCAACAGTTGCAATCATTAAAAATAACTTTTTCATAGATGATAAATGATTTAAAATTAGTATTAAAAACTATAATTATATTCCAAGCAGAATGTTATAAACTGTAGTGACATCGCCTGCTGTGATATTGCCGTCGCCGTCCTGGTCGCCATTTACAATACCTGAACTGTCATTACTGAGCAAGAAGTTGTAGAGTGATGTAATATCACCAGCGGTAACTACTCCGTCACCGTCAACGTCGCCCACGACCTTTTGTGAGCGCAGTATTTGATACGGTCCATAGTAATGCTGGCCCTGAGCATTGCATAACTGCCCTCTATCGAAGTATCCGCCCTCGGGCAGTGCCACATAACAGTTAACAAGTTGCACATCATAAATCACATAGAACTCGCCACTAGGTGCTTCAGATATGATATTTGAATTATCAACAGTAAGACACTCGTCCCAATTATCTGAACCTATATAGGCCGATCCGGCAATGTGGATGTCGATATCTTTGATATGGGCTCGATACTCATCATTGCCATAGTAGCTAATGTAGTAAATTGCCGGAGTAGTGTAGTTGCCATCAGGCACATTGATGTTGAGCTTGGCATATTCGCCGTTAGATGAAACACCTTGAATGACTGCTTTGTCGCTATTGTTGAAATAGATGGCGGGACGAGCGACATGTGTGGCGTTAAGAGTCACCTCGCCTTGAACCAGGATCTTCAGACCCGAGAGCGTTTTGGCGACATAGATGCAATCGTCGCCGGTAATTGTGGCATTGTTCAAGGTCAGTGTGTTGGTCTCGGGATTGTAGGTTACCTTACCGTCGCCCAGGATATCGTCACGGTTAATAGATGTCACTGCAATATCGCCAACTTTTAAACCGTAGTCACTGACACCTATCTTGACATGCTTGGCAGCTGTGTTGTTTCCGTCCTGAATCATCACGCCGCCACTGTACATAGTGGGGTTAAACACAAGGTGCCCGCCTTCGGGCTCGATGATTTCCATGCCCTCGCCAAACTCCATCTCTCCAGCGATTCCGGCACCGGCATTAAAGAAGTTCCAAATTGCAAGACGGCTGCCATCAACATTGACAGTGCCTTCAAGCATCTCATATTTAACGTCATAGGTATTTGTTGAATAAATACCATAATTGCCGCCGTTTATCGTGACGTCGGGACCGTTGAATCGATAAAGCACTCGGCTCTTGTTAGTTGTCATGAATGCTATATTGCCCGATGTCATGGTGAGTGAGCCGTTGCCTGTGAAGATAAAGTCTTGAGTTTTCGTCACATTGCCAACTGATTCTATACAACTGATATTGCTATTGCTGGCATCGGTCTCTAGCACACAATTACCATTCACCGAAATCTCAAGGGAAGTAACTTCGGTATAACCACTATAACCATGAGTACTAATATATATAATGCTTTTCGGACAGGAAATCACCGCATCGTTGAGTGTGAGTTTAAAGGTCTGAGGGTCGAACCCCACTGTTCCACTCTGCAAGTAGCCTTGATTGGTAAGTATCCGAGTGAGATTCTGAGTCTCAGCTAGGTAGCTGTCAATTTGAATTCCACAAATCCCTAGAGTGTAGTACTCCAAGTCCTCTGCACTGGCGCTGATAGCCGCAAGTGCAATCATCAAAAAAGTAAAAAGTTTCTTCATTTATAAATATTTTTAAGTTCTGTCTAATTAACCTACAAAAATAGTCATTTTTTTTGGAACACCACGTATTTTATCAAACATTTGTCTTTGCCTGAAAAAAGTTGACTCATAAAAGAGTCAAAAAAATGAATAAGAAATTAAGAGAAAGACAGGCCAAAAAGGCTATCGAATTACGCAGTCTTGGTCTGCCCCTGCGCTCAATCAGCAAAAAAATTGGCCTC
>JAFZAC010000012.1 GCA_017548365.1 Muribaculaceae bacterium | reverse complement strand
GAGGCCAATTTTTTTGCTGATTGAGCGCAGGGGCAGACCAAGACTGCGTAATTCGATAGCCTTTTTGGCCTGTCTTTCTCTTAATTTCTTATTCATTTTTTTGACTCTTTTATGAGTCAACTTTTTTCAGGCAAAGACACAATGCCTTCGGCTCAAAAATTTTTTTTTCAAAAACTGTCCCACTGCCCGATCACGATCCATGATTTCCCATCCCCGTTTTGCATTTTGTTAAAAATGGTAATATAGTTGCATTAGGGGTTAAAAAAGCCACTTTTTTTGAACTATTGAACACAAGCACCGTTTTTTTGCTTACTTTTGCAAAGTTTTTGAAAAAGTTTAAAAAAGATACAACAAAATATAATATTAAGAAGAGTAGTATGAAGAAAACATTTCTCGTGATTGCAGCGACCCTTCTGTCGCTTAGCATGCAGGCAGGTGGCCTGTTACACAACACAAATCAGCACATCGCCTTCCAGCGTATGATGGCTCGTGGTGCCACAACCGATATTGATGCCATTTTTAGCAACCCCGCTGGTACGGCTTTCTTCGATCATGAAGGATGGTCATTGTCACTTAACATCCAGAGTGCATCACAGAAGCGTGATGTGCTCGCCACTTTTCCTCTGTTCACTACCGAAAACCATACAAGACTCTACGAGGGCAAAGTCTCGGCACCGGTGATTCCCAGTGCTTTTGCCGCTTACAAGCGTGGGAGTTGGACCTACTCAGGATTCTTCGGTATTACTGGTGGAGGTGGTAAATGTAATTTCGAAAGTGGCTTGCCTATGTTCGAATCTCAAGTGATGGCAGGTATATATAGTAAGACACAAGCACTGCTGGCTAACCAACCATTGCTTAGGTCATTGGTTGGCGCAGATGCCATCACTCCCGATATGTATTATATGAACTCGTCGATGAAAGGTCGCCAATACATCTATGGCCTCCAACTGGGAGCTGCTTATAAAATTAATAGTCACTGGAGTGCGTTTGCAGGATTGCGCATTAATTACTTTAATGGCAACTACAGCGGACATGTTGACGCAAGTCTTGGCGACGAAATCAAGCAGAAGGCGATGGCTGTGTTGCCAACGCTAACTCCCGAACAACAGGCTGCATATGGACCAATGCTCTCCACACTTGGACAAGCTGGGGGACTGACCCAAATCAAGCTTGACTGCACTCAAACTGGCTGGGGCGTTACTCCTATTTTGGGCGTGAACTTTAAGACGGGTCCATTGACGCTTGCAGCTAAGTATGAGTTCAAAACTAATCTTAACATCGAGAATGACACTAAGGAACTCGAGGCAAAGGCAATGGGACAGGATTCGGAGGAGATGACGCAAGCTCTTGAAGCATCATTTGGTCACGGTGTGAACACTCCCAACGACCTGCCATCGGTGCTTTATGTAGCAGCTGGATATGAGATTATTCCCAATAAACTTCGTGCTTCGGTAGAATATCACTTCTACGACGACAAGCATGCCGAGATGGCTAACAACAAGCAGAAAGCGTTGAAACACGGTACACACGAGGTACTCGCTGGTGTGGAGTGGGACATCAACAAGATGTTCACAGTCAGTACCGGATTCCAAAACACCGATTACGGCTTGAGCGACGACTACCAGTCTCACACCTCTTTCTCGTGTGACAGCTACTCAATTGGTTTAGGTGGAGCCATCAACGTGAGTAAGAATGTCAAGGTAAACCTTGGTTACTTCTGGACTACCTATAAGGACTACACAAAGGAAGTACCTGCAGGCGATCCAGGCTACAGCAACACAGGTCTGCAAGGCAAAGATGTCTACAGCCGCACCAACAAGGTGTTCGGTGTGGGCGTTGACCTTAAATTCTAACTTTATCATTTATATCCACAGGGGTTAGGCAAGCAATGCCTAGCCCCTAATGGTCAAAAAATCTGTTTTTCAAGTCAATTTGTTGAACAGATTTTTTTGTTTTGAATAAATATTGTATATTTGCTCGCTATTACATGTTTGTAATAAACCAAACTTATTTATAAACAACTATTAATTAACTTTTTACCTATTTTTATGACAAAGAACCGACTACTTGCTTTGCTAGTGCTCTGCATGGGGGTTGGATTGCTTGCGCAAGCTGCTCCAATCACTCAACAACAGGCCCAGCAAGAAGCAGCAAAGTTCCTTCTCAACAAGCAGAAGAACAGCAGCAACATAGTGCTCGCTTCTAAAGCTAACAAGAAATCCAATGCAGCCACAACTGCAGCTTTCTATGTGTTTAACGTTGGCAACCAGCAGGGATGGGTAATCGTCTCGGGCGATGACCGCACCAATCCCATTCTGGGCTTCAGCGACGAAGGATACTTCGACGAAGCTAGAATCCCAGCCAACATGAAGGCTTGGCTTGACGAGTATGCACTGCAAATCACCCAAATCGATGATGTCGCACCCGCCGATCTCAAAAAAGCTCTGGCAGCTCCCAAGGCTGTGAATGTGGTCGACACCCGCAACTCCATCGCACCCATGATTACCACCAAGTGGGACCAGGCAACTCCTTATTGGAACGAGTGCCCACAGTTCATGAACGGTGACACCGAAGAGGATGGCTACGAGCTCGCCTACACTGGCTGCGTGGCGACCTCGATGTCGCAGCTGATGAAATACTACAATTATCCCGAACAAACCACCCAGGTAATTCCCTCCTATACCTTCACCTATAGCGACGGCAACTACAACTACACTACCGTTCAGATGGAAGAGCTGCCAATCACCACCTTCGACTGGGCTCACATGAAGGACACCTACACTGGTGCCGAGGACGAGGTCTACACTTCGGCTGTGGCTCACCTCATGTACTACGTGGGATGCGCCGTCAAGTCACAATATGGCGTTTCGTCAACCGGTGCCTACACCGACGACATACCACGTGGCTTCGAACTCTTTGGGTACGGCTCTAAGCTCGCCTATCGCAACGACTACACTCAAGAAGTGTGGGATGAGATGGTCTATCAAGAGCTCGCCGCCGGTCGTCCCATGATTTACAATGGCACCGCAGGCAGCGGCGGCGGACACTCGTTCGTGTGCGACGGCTATGAATATGGCAACTACTTCCACATCAACTGGGGATGGGGAGGCATGGGAAATGGCTATTTCCAGCTCGCTGTAATGAACCCCTATGCCAGCGGCATTGGCGGCTCAAGCAGCGCCGAAGGCTACAACATGAAGCAGAACATCGTCTACAACGTCATTCCTGGCGGCGCTTCCCCTGGTAGCGGTGACGAAGAGGATCCTGTCCTTACCTGTACTGCAGTCAGTGGTCCAAGCGGATGGGACCGCGACGGACTCTCCTACCCCTTCAAGATTCACAAGAGCAAGATTGTCAAGGTCAGCTATAGTGACCATGCCAACAGCGGCAAAAAGTTCAAGACTGCCCTCGCTCTCTACGACCCAAATACCGACTCGTTCACCATTTGCGAAAACTCAGAAGGCAACGGCTACTTCACCGTTACCACCTCGGCGCTTGGTGAAACTCGCCAGTTCGGTTCGGGTATCATGTCCAACGCAAGCAACGTCATCAAATTCGGCGCTGGCCTGACCGGCACTTACCACTTAGTGGGTGCCTACCAACTGGAAGGCACAAGCGAGTGGAAACTCATGAAGGAAAGCGACCGCCACTATCTTGAAGTGGTGATGACCAACTATTCTGCAACAAGCAGCGAGCATCCTATCATCAACCTCCAAACCACAAACTGGGAGTTCACCGGCGGTGAAAGGGTTGGCGTTAGAGAACAGGTTAATGTGACTGTCAAGAACAACAGTGTTGACCGCTTCTTTGGAGACCTCTATCTTGACTTCGGCGGACAGCAGATTGATGAGTATTCACAATACACCACCGTCGTTACTGGAGAGGTTATGCCCGGCGAGGAGAAAGTGATAACCTTCAACGTAACTCCCACATCATCGGGTACTAAAACTGTAAAACTCATGCGCCTTGATTCTTATGGCAGCTTAATTACCATTGGCACGGGCTCTGTGACCATCGCTCAAAGCTCGGAGGCTCAAGAACTCAACCTCTCGGTAGTAATCCAAGCCGAGAATGCGACCACACAGCCCAGCGGCAGCAATATATTTGGTGAGATTTATGACAGCCACGCTCGTTTCAGCGCCACAATCACCAACCACAGCAACGGCGACTACAGCAAGTATGTGCTCGCTCCCCTGTTCATCATCATTAAGAACGATGACGGCACTGTCGCTGGCGGCTCGATGGTGACCTACAAGCAGAGCGCGTTGTCACTTGCAGCCGGCGAGAGCAAGACTCTTTATTTCGACTTCGACAACCTAGCCTACGGCTCGACCTATGCCATGAACATATATGCCCGTAACTATGTTCCTGACAACGAGGAAGGCACTCACCTTGAGAACATTGTACAGCCAGGACAGTCGGTTTACTACGACATCCTTCCTGGCGTAATCACTTGGACAGCCGAGGGCGTGCGCACAGGATACCAACCTGTTGAGGGATTCCAAGTAGCTGCCAATGTAGCTGCAGTAAGCCTCGAAGGTCTCACTCTGAGCAACATCGTGCCTAATAGCAACCCCAACACCCTTTACTTCATAGACGAGGGCACATCGGCACCATCAAGCCTCAACGGACTCAACGTCGTTGCTGGCGCTAGTGCATCGAACATTGCTCTGACCGACGGTTATCCCTACTTCACTCCACAGAGCTTCACCGCTCAGACCATCAGCTACAGCCGCACCTTTGATAAGGCACGCCAAGACGGCGTTGCCGAGAATTGGAGCACCATCGTACTGCCATTCACTCCAGCCACTTGCTCGGCAAGCAACAGTGACATGTGGATTGAGCGATTCGCTCAAGAAGAGGACGGCGTAGTGAAATTTGAAGAAGTACAAGGCATCGAGGCCAATGTGCCTTACATTATCGCAATCAACAAGAACGCTAATCTTACTGGCACTCCAATCACCTGGAGCGCTAGCGACGTGTTGCTCAAGCCCGAACCTATCGCCTATACCAGCGGCGAGGCTTACCTGATGGCAGGTACATTTGTTGAGCAGAACCTTGAGGATATCTACAACGTTAATGCTGCCGGTGCTTTGGCACAATGGGGCAACGGCACTGTAAGTCCGTTCCGCGCCTTCTTCAAGGAGCTTATAGGACTCGACAACCATGTTGACATCCTGCTTCCTGGCGAGGCACAGCAAAGCATTCCTGGCGACGTGAACGGTGACGGTTCAGTAACAAGTGCTGACATTACCGCTCTCTACAGCTTCATCCTTTCGGGTGATTTAAGCGACATCGTGAACGGTGACCAAGACGGTGACGGCAATATCACTTCAAGCGACGTCACCACTGTTTACAGCATCTTGTTGGGAGTCTAATTTAACTACAATAGATATAAAACAAAAAGTGTCTCAAATATGAGGCACTTTTGTTGTTTTACAGCAGTCAATGGTCAATTCTCAACCTCGGGGATGCAATTATTGATGGTTATCGGGATTGTCTTGGCGGCAATGCCGTCGGCCGTGATGGTGAGCTGCACCATGCAGGCACGGGAATTGATGTCACGCTTTTGGTCGAAGATGAAATTGCCAATGCTGTAATAGATGTATTTTCCTTTATACTGCTCCACACTCTGCATCGTGTGGGTATGGTGACAGATGAGGCAGTCGGCGCCGGCATCAATAAGCTGATGAGCCTGACTGAGCTGCTGAACAGCCGGACGCAACATGTGCTCGGCTCCCCAGTGCATACTCACGATGATGCAGCAGCCAGGGTCGCGAGCCTTTAGGTCCTTCACCCTTGCAACCAGACTGTCGAAGCTCTCCTGGCTTACGCTGGGTTTGTCGGGCAAGTAGGATGTATTCTCAAGAGCGAGCCTGAGTGAAGCCAAGAAGTACACGTTGCAAGGCTCCTGCGCTAGCAAGACAGGCTTTACTGCTTCCTGCATGTTCTCCCCTGCCCCAACTGGTGTCATTCCCGCTTTGATGATATTGTCGCGCGTGTCAATCAGCCCCTCGCGTCCCTGGTCTATGCTGTGATTGTTGGCGAGGTTCAGGTGGGTGATGCCGTGCTCTCTGAGGGTGACGAGCCACTCGGGCTCCCCTCTGAAAATGTAATTCTTGAAAACCGGTTTCTCAATTTTTGTTGCCGGACATTCCAGATTGGCGACCACCAGCTGCGACATGGTAAATACCGAGTCGACCGACGGTGAAAAGAGGCAATTGGCGTCGCCTTGGTGATTTTCTATGTGCTTGCGCACACCACGATCGAGCAACACGTCGCCAGTGAAGGTTATGGTCAACGTGTCGCTCGCCTGGAGTGCTGGTGCTGCCATTGCAAGCGCAATGACAATTAGCGATTTAACAACCCGTGCTATAGAAATAATACTCATTGTCAACAGGCTTGCCATCGAGGGGAACTAATAGTTCTTTCATCCACGAGGGAATACCTTTGTCGGGGTTCTTGAGAAGGTCTTCCTGCCACTCCTCATCGGTGATTCTTGGAGCAGCAATATCTTCCTGGAACTCACGATAGGAGAACACAGCGCCACGGGTAAGGTATAGATAGCCGCCAATCTCCACTGCCACATAAATCTCGTGAGCTGGTCCCACAGCTTCATAAAGGACGCTCTTGTTGGGGTTGTTGTCGGCGTTGGCGGTATATACATCGGCTATCAGGGCAATGCTCTTGTCGGCGCCATTCACATCATTGTTCCATTTAGAACCAGGTTCGGCACCTATGATTTGAAGCGTGATGTATTCAAAAGTTGACCCTATCACCTTGATGTGGTCATATTCCTCCCTGGTGAGAGCAACACCATTCAACTCTTTGTAGCTCACATTGAGGAAGAACTCAGCCTCTTCGCGCATCTGGTCGGTTACAGCCTCCATCTCATCGGTAATCATTCCATTATCCGCAAGTACCGAGTGGGTAGCCTCGAGCAATTCTATCGCCTTGGCCCAATAATCCACATTAGGCTCCACATATCCCACTACATAGGGCTCGGGCAATTCACCGCCACCACACTCAGCGCCCATGGGCTGCTTGGCATAGAGGATTGCGTCGTGCTTGAGTTCAGCCCATGACGCCAGCGAAGCGTTAAGGCTCTTCTTTTCCCATTGCATAGTTCTCATGAAATAGGGAAGTCTGTTATCGTAATACTTGTCGGTGAGAGTCTGCAGAGAAGCCATCCACATATTGGCAACGCTAGAGTTCCAGTCAATTTCACCCATGCGTGTCTTCATGCGATTCATATTGTCAAGGTATTTATCCCATTTATTGCTCTCCTCCAACTCATTAATGAGAATACGCAAAGCACTTTCAGCTCCCATAGCTGCAAAGATGTCAAGTCCCTTGGGTGCATCACGCTTGGTCACAATATTATCATAATCTACCATTTCCTGAAGCACCTCGCCGTCGGGCATATAGCGCTGCGGCATGAAATTGATTTTGCAATGGCTGCTACGCTCAAATTTTGGACGAATTCGAGTCACCTGCTCGTCTTTTTTCTCGATTGCTTCCTTCACACGGTTGAGATCGACATCTTTAGTCATATATTTATCAATTCCGGCTCCGTCGGCTTTCATTATGTCATAAATGTCGAGGATGCCCAGATTGTCGGCGTTACCCATCAAGAAAGCGATGGGTTTGTCAATCGACTTATAGATACTTGAATATTTCTCATTTGAGCCTATCTCGTTGGCCATAAGCAATGCCGCACGCATTTGCTCGGGCTTGTCGCTGCCGAAGGGGGCGTTCTGCAGCCACATCATGCCCATGAAGTAGCGTTGCAGAGCATCGCTGCGGGTGTAATGGCCACGAGGACGGTAGATGTCGTATATGAACATCACATTTTTATAATCCAAGAAATTGGAATAATCACTTTTGGCCGCTTTCACGTGATTAATTTCGGCCTGTGCCATGGCTTTATAATTAGCAGGAAGGTTGGGAAGAGGCTTACCAGTGAATAGAGAGTAGGCAATAGCGAAATAGGCCGCATCACGCTGTGCCGCTTCCTTCATATTGCCCTTGCTGGATGCCGCCTTCTTGGTCATCGAGTCATAGAGCTTCTTGGTAAAGTCAGTCATCACGGGCAGCATCTTTTCCTCCTCCATGGAACGCAGCATGAAGTCAAAATACATGTGGAAAGCCTGCAGATACAGGTCGGTTGTCACAAAACTTGGGAACTCGTGGTAATCGTTGTTCTCATAGATTTGGAACAGCTGCATAGTAGTGCCCGGAACAATTGCAAATCCGTTGTAGACAAGCGCATCTTTAAAATCATTGGGCATATTCTCCAACTGCATGGGATTGGCGAGGTTTGTCAGGTTTGGGCCCTTGCGAGGTGATTTCTTTGTCCCTATAATCATAATATTGTTCCAGAGCAAATCTTTCTCGGCCTTGTTGAGTTTGTCGATGAAAGCCTGTTCCTGAGCAGTATAGTGAATGGGCGGCAAATCACATTCCACAGGATTGCCATTATTGTCAAATACCATCCCAGCGCGTTTCGCAGCAATGGGAATATACCACGATGTGGCATCAAAGAGCCTTCTGAGATCGGCTTGCTCCACAAGCTCACCTTGTCGTGCCGCCAAAGCCGTTCGAAGCACCCTGATTTCATAGACATTAAGTTTCGAGACATCCATGTTGAAGTCGATGTTCTCATTCAGAGTCTCAACATCGATTCCTGCTTCGCCAGGAATAATGATGCTTGGTTTAGCGTCTTGTGCCACTGCGTGGCTGAGCGCAAGCAACGATACTACAGTAAATAATAGAATCCGTTTCATGACTTTATGGTTTATTTATATTAAGGAATTGATAACTTTCATCAATTGTTTTGAATGAGGCAACACGCCTTGTCCATCCCATGCCAAAGCCTTGCCAGGCATAATCGTTGATGACATAGTCGCCCCCGTCGCTCATCACCTCGATAGCTAGCAAATGGTTGCCGTCTACAGTGAAATCAACCAGCTCACCACCTAGGCGACTAGACAGCCACAACGGACGAATGAGTCCATGATAGTTCTTGAAGATGAACACCCGGCGGCTGGGCTCAGTGAAGAAGCGCGATTTAGTATACACACCCACGAGGGCATCTTCAATGCCATCGTTGTTGACATCGGCTGTAGCAAAACGATAGACCAAATATGGCAGTTTCCATGTCGACACATTGCCGTTGTTTTCCAGTGAGAGAATCCACAGCGTGTCGTTTTGCTGCTCTATTGTAAATAGCTGGGCCCTAACTGTAAAGGGCATCAAAAAACAGACAACCGCAACAATAGCACCTATTAAAATGGTACTTGTTGCGGATTGCCTTGATATGTCAACGGCTCTAACCATGGCGAAGAGAGAGATGAATGTTGTGGCTAAGAGCTTATACTATTTTCTCGATTTTTCCTTAATCGATAATGAGCATGGCATCGCCGTAGCAACCAAACTGGTACTTCTCGTCGATAGCCACCTTATAGGCCTGCATTACAGTCTCATATCCACCAAAAGCGCAAGCCAGCATAAGCATTACCGAGTAAGGCATGTGGAAGTTGGTAACCAGCGCATCGGCAGTAGTGAAATCGTAGGGCGGGAAGATGAACTTGTTGGTCCAACCATCGAAAGGCTTGATTTGTCCATTCATGCTCACCGAGCTTTCCATAGCACGCAAAGTGGAGACACCAATTGCACATACCTTGTGTCCTTTCTCACGACGCGCGTTCACACGCTCGGTAACCTCCTCGGGAATTATCATCTGCTCGCTGTCCATGCGATGCTTGGTGAGGTCTTCCACATCAATGTTGCGGAAGCTGCCAAGTCCCAAATGAACCGTGATATACTCGTCGCAGATGCCCTTAATCTCCATGCGCTTAAGGAGCTCACGGCTGAAGTGCATGCTGGCAGCCGGAGCCACCACTGCGCCTTCGTTGCGTGCGAAGATTGTTTGGTAGCGCTCTTCATCCTCGGGCTCCACCTCACGATTGATATAGTAAGGCAATGGAGTGTATCCCAAAGTATAAAGATTGCGCTTGAACCCATCGTGGTCTCCGTCGTAGAGGAAACGCAGAGTGCGTCCACGAGAAGTAGTGTTGTCGATTACCTCGGCCACCATACCCTCGTCGAGTCCAAAATATAATTTGTTTCCAATGCGTATTTTGCGTGCAGGCTCCACTAGGACATCCCACAGCTTGTGCTCCTCGTTGAGCTCACGCAGAAGGAAAACTTCAATCTTGGCACCCGTTTTTTCCTTGTTACCGTTAAGTTTGGCAGGAAAGACCCTGGTGTCGTTGAAAATAAATGAGTCTTGGTTGTCGAAATAATGGATTATGTCCTTGAAAATGCGATGTTCGATCTCGCCTGTTTTGCGGTGAAGCACCATCAATCGTGCTTCATCACGATTCTGTGAGGGATGTAACGCGATAAGTTCGCTGGGCATACCATTGTCAAATTCCGATAGTTTCATGTGTTGATGTATGATTAAGTTACTATTAGACTTATTAAGTGCTAAAAAGTTACACTCTATTTTAAAAAAATCTCTTTATTTTATATTGTCTCAAAAATTGTCCCTATAATTGCGACTGTCGGGGAGTTCGTGCTCGCTGCTCCGCCTGTTTTTGAGCTTTGCGGGCACGCGCCATTGCGCGGTTCTTTTCTCGCTCCCGTTCCAGACGTTCCTGCTCGGCTCGGTCGGGCGACACCATCTCTTCGGTTTCGAGCCTGTCAAGCAACGAGTCAACGCTCAGGCAATCCTCTACTCTTATATCGCCAATGCGAGTGCGCCTTAGAGCCGTGAGATGAGCCCCGCTATCCAGTGCCTCTCCAATGTCGCGAGCCAGAGCACGGATATAGGTCCCCTTGCTGCATACCACTCTGATGACGAGAGACGGTTCTTGTGGCAGCCCACATTCCAATAGCTCTATCTCATCGATGACCAGAGTCTTGGCACGAATCTCCACATCCTTGCCCTTGCGGGCGAGTTTGTAGGCTGGCTTGCCATCAATTTTACAAGCCGAGAAAGCCGGCGGTACTTGCTCAATAGTGCCTGTGAACTGCTCTTTCAGCACCTTTTCCACCTGCTCTCGAGTGATGTGCTGCCAAGGATAAGTGGCATCTACCTGTGTCTCGAGGTCAAACGAAGGCGTTGTCTCACCCAAACGCAGGTGAGCGATGTATTCTTTTACACCTGCTTGCAACTCCTCGATGCGCTTAGTTGCCCGCCCTGTGCAAATGGTCAACACCCCAGTAGCTAGAGGATCGAGGGTGCCAGCATGCCCCACACGCAGACTCTTAATGTCGAGTCGCTTGCGAAGCCTTGCGCGCACCTTCTTAACCACCTCAAACGAAGTCCACTTGAGAGGTTTATCGATGTAGAATATTTCGCCTTCTATAGGGTTGAGCATAAAATGTTTCTCAGACAATTACTGATAAAGATTATTTGTTTTTCAAGACCATTGACTCAGCAATTTGGTTGACTCACTTGACTCACCTGACTCGGTTGACTCACCTGACTCAGTTGACTCACTGTAATCAGTGTAATCACTGGTATCGCTTTAATCAACCATCTGGAGTGAATGTCCTGTGAGGAGCAATGCCAGGATGATGCCGCCCACAATGATGCGATACCATCCAAAAGCCTTGAAGCCATACTTAGTCAAGAAGGAGATGAAAAACTTGATAGCAAGAATGGCGACAATAAATGCCACAACGCAACCAATCAAGAGCACATCGATATTGTTGGAAAGCGCTTCACGACACTCTGGTTTCATCATCATCTTTAGCAATTCATAGCCCGATGCTGCAGCCATTGTGGGCACAGCAAGGAAGAATGAGAACTCGGCTGCCGTTTTTCGAGTGAGCCCTTGTTGCATACCACCGGCAATAGTGGCAAACGAACGTGATGTGCCAGGAATCATTGATATGCATTGGAAAAGTCCGATGGTGAATGCACGGCGCTCGGTGAGAGGCTTATCTTCCTTGCGGTCAAACCACTTGTCGACAAAAAGAAGCAGCACACCTACAGCAACGAGCATCACAGCAACAACCCACACGTTTCCCATGAGGCTTTCGATAAAGTCACCAAGAGCAAGACCAATCACAGCTGCTGGAATGAATGCGACAAACAGTTTCCAGTAGAAGTCATACTTTTGTAAAAAGGCTTTAAGACCGGTTGCTCCAGGTTTTGCTTTCTTCAAGACAAAGAAGCGTTTCCAATATAGGCATACCACCGAGAGAATCGCTCCAAACTGAATAATGACTGTGAAAGCATTTACAAACTCGTCGGTAATATTGACACCGAGCATATTCTCGGTAATAATCATGTGCCCAGTTGAAGAAACTGGCAAAAATTCTGTAAGTCCTTCAACAATGGCTATAATAATCGATTGTATCCAATCCATTTTAATTAATGCATAATGCATAATTCACAATGCTTATGACTCTATTGTGAAATAATGCAATTGTTTTGATTCTAGTTTTTCAATGATTTACTGGTCTGTCTCTTGGGTCTTTTTGCCGTGCCACAGTATTGCTGGCACCATGAGGATGAAACCTAAGAAAGTGATGAAGGGGGCCACCACAATGCGAGTGGAACTGAAAACATCACTGTTAAAGTTGGAGCCCTCATTGCTGCTGCCACTCATCAGAAAGAAGCCAACGGCAATAAGCAAAATGCATACACCCATCATTATATAATTAATCTTGCCAAGAGGCATTTTCTCTTCAACGCCCGGCTCGGTCTTTTCCTTTACTCTAACTTCTGGTTTCACTTTTTTGCCCGCCTGTTGTTCTGCCTGCATCTTTGCCTTTGCAGCAACGGCGGCTTCATTTTTTTGTTTCATTTCTTTTCTTTTAGTTTTTAATGGGCGCTAATGCCCGAATTTCGATGCAAAAATACAATATGAAAAAGCGTTTGTCAATATCTTTTCCTATTTTTTATAATTATTTTTTCCTTTTGAGCCACTAACATTCTTAACAACACAAAATCAAAAGGCTCTATAATTGCCTGAAAAACAACTTATAGAGCCTTTAAAATATTTACTGACTAGTTTTACTTATTATCAACGGCCTGAACCACCGCATTGAGGGCATCTTATACGGCCAGAGCCTCTTACCAAACAATCATCAAGGTCCATTCCTTCTCCTTCATAGCCTCTTCCTCCGCAACTTTTGCAACCCCATGCAGCATCAGCACCACCATAACTAGTATATCCTCTACCATGGCATTTGGGGCATTTTATCTTGCCAGTACCGTTGCACTTGGGGCAAACATTTCCCTTCTGGCTAACAGCAATGGTTGCGCTCTGGTCCTCGCAGGTGAGCTTTATTTCACCGTTCTTGACGCCTTCTTCGTTGGCAGGGGTGTTGATGGTGAGCACACCGGCAGCGTAGGTGGCGGTAAAGCCCTCGGGGGCCTCCACTTGTGGCAAGCCGTCGGTATCGATGTTGACAGTCTGCGTGCCGCCCTCTTTCTCGAATTCCACTTTGTCGCTTGCCGGGGTGATGTGGGTGCACTTGGCAGCTTGTGTAACCTTGATTTTCACATTAACGCCTTCCTTGCCACTGAGAATGATGTCACCTTCGCGCACGGCTCCAGTCTCATTCTTTGCCGTCTTGATTGTGAGCACACTGTCCTGGACTTCGGTTGTCACCCACTCGGGACACTCAGAAATACTCCAGCTGCCGTCGGCACTGATGTTTACACTCTCTTCATCTCCATCGATGGCAAAGCTCACCGCATCTTTATCAGGGGTAATGAATGTGGCTCCATTGCAAGCTGTGAGCATTAGCAATGCTACCACGCTAAGGTAATTAAATAACTTTTTCATAATATTATTGTTTTAATGTTTTTAATGTCCACTGCCACCGCAGGTGGGGCAAGTCATTTTGCCGGAGCCTTGTCTATAGCCATCCGACCAAGGATAAGCCTCTCCATCATCATAATCAACACCTTCATAGCCTTTGCCTCCGCAACTACGGCAACCTGCCAAAGAATGTGGTCCATCAATCGTATAACCGCTACCTCCACATCGGCTACATTTCACCTTGCCTGTACCGTTGCATTTAGGACAAATATTACCTTTCTGGCTGGCATAAATTGTCACACTCTTGTCCTCGCAGGTGAGTTTTATCTCGCCGCGTTTGGCTCCAGCCTCATTGGCAGAAGCGGTTATAGAAAGTACGCCACCTGCATAAGTTGCAGAAAAACCATCAGAAGCCTCAACCTGTGGCAAGCCGTCGGTGTCGATGTTGACGGTCTGCGTGCCGCCCTCCTTCTCGAATTCCACCTTGTCGCTTGCCGGGGTGATGTGGGTACACTTGGAGGCTTGGGTTACCTTGATAGTCGCTTTCACGTCGCCTTTGCCGCTGAGAACGATATCTCCTTCGCGAACTGAGCCCGTCTCGTTGCGCTCGGTTCTTATTACTAACACATTGCCTTGGACATTGGTCTTTGCCCAATCGGGACAGTCGGCAACACTCCAGCTACCGTCGGCACTGATATTTACACTTTCCTCGCCACCGTCGATAGCAAAGCTCACCGCATCTTTATCAGGGGTGATGAATGTGGCTCCATTGCAAGCTGTGAGCATTAGCAATGCAACCACGCTAAGGTAATTAAATAACTTTTTCATAATATCTTTTGCTTTAATGTTATCAATGTCCACTGCCACCACAGGCGGGGCAAGTCATCTTGCCGGAGCCATTTCGGAAATTATAATCTCCCCACTTATCGGATTTTCCTTTACCACCGCATTTTGAACAGCCATATATACATAACCAGTACTCACTATAAATATTACCTTTACCGCCACACTTTGTGCATCTTACCTTGCCTGTACCGTTACATTTGGGGCAAATATTACCTTTCTGGCTAACAGCAATGGTTGCGCTCTGGTCCTCGCAGGTGAGCTTTATTTCACCGTTCTTGACGCCTTCTTCGTTGGCAGGGGTGTTGATGGTGAGCACACCGGCAGCGTAAGTGGCTGTAAAGCCCTCGGGTGCCTCAACTTGTGGCAAACCGTCGGTGTCGATATTGACGGTCTGCGTACCACCCTCTTTCTCGAATTCCACCTTGTCACTCGTAGGGGTGATGTGTGTACACTTTGCAGCTTGTGTAACCTTGATTTTCACATTAACGCCTTCCTTGCCACTGAGAATAATGTCGCCTTCGCGCACTGCTCCGGTCTCATTCTTTGCAGTCTTGATTGTAAGCACACTGTCCTGAACCTCGGCAGTCACCCACTCAGGACATTCCGAAATGTTCCAACTGCCATCGGCGGTGATGTTCACATTCTCCTCGCCGCCTTCAAGGGTAAAGTCTACTGCATTTTTATCAGGAGTAATAACTGTAGCACCGTTGCATGCTGTGAGCACGAGCAATGCCACCACGCTTAAATAATTCAATAACTTTTTCATAATTTTGTTTTTGATATTATTGGTTAAACCCAAATCGTTCATTAGGCGACTTTAGGTTGTTTTTTAGGGGTCTATTCATGCCATAACAGTTTTTTATTGGCATCTTGTTACCATTTCCATTTCGCTATAGCTCGCTATGTCTTCAATGACAATGTTGCAATCTGCTCAATAAAAATTCTGTTCTGACATAAATCCTAATGACCGAATCGGGTTAAATTATTTTCACGCCACAAAAATATAATAAAAATTTGGAATAATACCGGTCCATTTTGGTCCATTTTCAAGAAATAATCATTTTTATGCCAAAAAAGTGCAAGAAGCGGATAAAAGTATGTGAAACAAGCAAAAAAACGACATAAAAAAATAATATATAAGCAAAAGACGTGTTTATTAAGAAAAAACTTGTACTTTTGCGCCATCGGCACGGGAATCATTATCGGGAATCGTGAGCGAGAATCGTAATTGAAGACCGTCGACCGGGGATTGAACTTTACTCTTAACAATTAAGTTATGGCATATTTAGTTAGTGACGAGAAAAAGATTACCACCAAGCGCATTCGCGATATGAAGCGCTCGGGCGAGAAAATAGCAGTTTTGACCAGCTATGACTACACCATAGCCTCGCTAGTTGAAAAAGGTGGAATAGATATGATACATGTGGGCGACAGCGCTTCGAACGTAATGCAGGGAAACGACACCACAGTGCCCATCACCCTCGACGACATGATAGTTTATGGCCGCACAGTCGCTAAAGCATGCAAGCGTGCCCTCACATGCATCGACATGCCATTCGGCACCTATCAAGGCGACCCTTACAAAGCACAGGAAAATGCCATCCGCTTGATACAAAGCACTGGTATCGACTCGGTGAAATGTGAAGGCGGCAGCGAGATTCGCGAGGCACTAGAACTGATAATCCGCGCCGGCATACCAATCTGCGGCCATCTCGGGCTTACTCCACAGTCAATCTACCAATTTGGCACCTATGCCCTGCGCGCGCAAGGAGAGAAAGAAGCCAAAAAACTCCTTGATGACGCCCAAATGCTTGAGGAGATAGGATGCTATGCTGTCGTTCTTGAGAAAATTCCCGCCGAGCTTGCAAGACGTGTCACCGAGAGGATTGACATCCCGACAATAGGCATTGGCGCTGGCGTTCACTGCGATGGTCAAGTGCTGGTAGTCCAAGACATGCTTGGCATGAACAACAGCTTTAAACCCAAGTTCTTGCGCCACTATGCCAACATTGGCGACCAGATAGTGGACTCGGTGAACCACTACGTGGAAGACGTAAAGAACGGAACATTCCCAAGCGAAGCCGAGAGCTACTTATAATACGTATAGTTCTATGTATGTTGGGAAACTTAGTGGTACAATTGAAATCGTGGCATAATAATTGGTTATAGCGAAACCTATTATGACAAAGATGGTCAGTTAAATGATTTCATATATTGAAAACATATTAATTTACTCGGGGAGGCTTAGGTCTCCCTTTTATTTTATTTTAT
>JAFZAC010000011.1 GCA_017548365.1 Muribaculaceae bacterium | reverse complement strand
GAGGCCAATTTTTTTGCTGATTGAGCGCAGGGGCAGACCAAGACTGCGTAATTCGATAGCCTTTTTGGCCTGTCTTTCTCTTAATTTCTTATTCATTTTTTTGACTCTTTTATGAGTCAACTTTTTTCAGGCAAAGACACACCTTTTTTCAGGAATAGACTGGGTAGCAGGGGGCATTATGTCAAAGAACGTGTATGGGCGCAAAGATAGTGAAGTGAAGAGGAAGATACTATATTAAAAAATCTTTGTTTTTAAGACATAAGGACAATCCACTACAATGGTTTGTCTGTGTCAGTGCGTCAGTCTATCATAAAAAATGCCGCTTATTTACCCACTAAACACTAAAAACACCGTTTCATGGACGAATAAAGCCTCAAAAAAACAAATTACAAATTGAAAGGGCTGACTAGGGTTGAGAGAGCAAAATGGGACACTTTCACAAAAAAATATTATTATAAATTGTAATTTATTGTCATTATGAGGAAGATTTATTATAATCGTCAATGAAACCACATTTGCTTTATTAAAAACTGATAGTGTGTGTGCGGCTTTTCTCTTGTTTCGATTTGTAACTGAAATTTTGCAATGCAATGCGCTGCGACTCATGCTGCTCACTCAGTCGCTAAAGGTTGACTGAGGCTCGTCTATTGAACGCCACGCTTGTGGCGCAATACTTTAACAGCGCCCACGCTTGGTTTCTGGCATACCGCATTTTGTGCGACTCATGGTTATTGCGGTTGCATTGCCTTGGCTAACGTTGACAAACGCCGTTTCTCTTTTTCGTGTTTCATGGTTGTATATAATTCTTATGTTCGTGTGCGCGCAAAGTTAATGTGAAAGGATATGGAAGGCAATATTAAAAAACTCTTCCTCTTCCCTATATATTCCTCAAAACTCAATTATTTTTGTCTTTAACGAAATAAATATGTATATTTGCGCTTAACTTTCATGGTAACAAACAATAAAATCATAAGACAATGGCACTAATACAATGTCCCGAATGCGGGAATATGATATCGGACAAGGCCACAGCGTGCCCTCGTTGCGGCTATGTGCTGAATGTGGGACCAGATATGCCACAGAATCCCACGCCCAACAATAAGAAACCCTTGATAATAACTGCCTTGATTATCGCAGCGTTGGCAGCAGCAGGGCTTATTTACTACTTCCATGTGAAGGAGCAAAATGCTCTCAAGGAACAAGAAGAAATAGAAATGATGCGCCGGCAACGTGAGCTTTCCGATCAGAAAGCTGCCGAGCTGCAGCAGCAGGAACAGGCTCGCCAAGACTCTATCGCCGCGGCTCAGGCCCGTCAGGACTCCATCAGGGAGGCTCATGAGAACACTATCGAGCTCTACATTGCCAAGATGCGCGAGTTTGGCAGGAGCGATGAGGGCGAAGACGGCGAGTATTTCCTCTTTGACATAACCGGCAACGGTGTCCCCGAGCTGTGGACGTCGAGCATATATGGCTACGGAGGAATGTATGTCTACACTTATTCACATGGCAAACTCAAACAGATTTTCACTGGCAGTGGCGGCCATGCAAGTTATCATAAAGGGAAGGGATATGTTATAGAAAACATGGCACATATGGGCTATCAACAGATAGTTAAACTGACCTATCACCATGGCAAGGTTGCCGAAAAGGTGCTCTATGAGAGCGAAGATGAGGAGGCCGACTACAGAGATGTGTCGGAACCCGCTTTCAACTGCTACAATCTAAGCAACGAGTCGCCAGTAAGGAGCATGTTTGACTAAAAGTATAATTAATAACAGGGAATCATGAAACGGATATTTCTACAAATGGATGAAAAAAGCAGGGTACAGCGACAATGAACTTACAAAGGACACTATAGACTATTGGTATAGGATTTCCATTAATAACAACCAGTGACTTGGTAAAAACTATGTGGTTATTCAAAGATTTTATTATCTTTGCGCTCAGCTTTCGTAATTAACAATAAAACTTCACTATTATGAGATACCTGAAACTTATATTGCTTATATTGACATTGACTGTGGCAGGTACTACGGCACCAGCTGCCCTGGCACAGAAGAAGGGCAATGCAAGCAACGCCCAGACGCCGAAATCCAGCAAGCCTGCTCAAAAAAGCAAAACACAGAAAAAGCAACAGCAGACGTCAAAACCTAAGCAAGCACAACCAAGTCGACAATCAAGCATTCCAGAAAAAAGCACAACAAGACAAGTTGATAAGGACACGCCACAATTTAAAATTGAGGATGTAGTTGAGACTAAAGTGGCAGGCAATTTTAAAGTATATAGACTCGAAGATGGTAGAGTGATAAAATATGACAGAGCAACTGGAAAAAATACTGTGATTAATCAAGGCGGTGCTGAAGCAATTGGCTTTGAAGACACCGAAAAAGGCATTCTTAACATCCGCTTGACTGATGGTAACCAAATTCAAGTAGACCTCAATACAGGACAGAGAATCACAAAAAACGTTACAACAATTGAAGAAACCGATCCTGCTAAGCAATTTTCTTTAGGTTATAAGTATGAAAAGGGCAATGGTGTGCCACAAGACTATAGCAAAGCGGTTTATTGGTATCGAAAAGCGGCTGAGCAAGGGAATGCTGCAGCTCAGTGCAATCTGGGTTATTGCTATAGTCATGGATATGGCGTTTCTCAAGACTATAATCAAGCTGTTTCTTGGTATCGCAAAGGTGCCAATAATGGTAATGCACAAGCACAAAACAATCTTGGATGGTGCTACGAGAAAGGCTATGGTGTTTCGCAAGATTATAGCCAAGCTGTTTATTGGTACCGCAAAGCAGCAGAACAAGGAAATTCCAACGCTCAATGCAATTTAGGGTGGTGCTACGAGAAAGGCTATGGTGTTTCGCAAGACTATAGCCAAGCAGTGTATTGGTATCGCAAAGGCGCTGATAATAGTAACGCTCAAGCACAAAACAACCTAGGAGTTTGCTATGCAAATGGTAATGGTGTTCAACAAAATGAAACGGAAGCTATTTATTGGTATCGCAAAGCAGCAGTACAAGGCAATGAAAATGCTCAGAACAATTTAAGGCGTCGTGGGTTATCGTGGTGAGAAACAAACTATTAGATAAGAAACAATGAAATCATAAAACTATGGCACTAATTTATTGTCGTGAATGCGGTAGAACGATTTCGGATACAGCGCCTATGTGTCCTTACTGTGGGAGCCCGCAGAGTATGCCACCAAGCATGCCCTCAGGTATGCAACAAGGCATGCAACAGGGCATGCAGTATGGCCAAAACACGCCCTACTATGAACCCGAGAACAAAAACAACGTGTGGATATATGTCATATCGGCCCTAATTGGCGTTCTCCTGTTCGTCGTTATCTTCTTGCTGTTCTCCACATTCGCCCCTCAATGCAACCGCTCTTCCAATAAAGAGACCACATCCCAGCAGCAAACCACAACCGACAACACCAGCGAGAAAAGTCACCATCATAGCGACTATGATTACAGGAATTATGATTATACAAGCAAACATGCCGAAATAGAGGCTTGGAAGGGAGTTGTATCGAGCCGACGATTGGATGAGGGCGACATTGCGGGCATGTCGAACGACGACTTGTGCCTGCTTCGAAACTTGATTTATGCCAAACATGGTTATATATTCAAGAAATCTCGTTTCAGAGAGTTCTTCAGCGCTTATAGCTGGTATTCGCCTAGGCACAGCAATGTGAGCCACTCCCTGAACAGTATCGAAAACTATAATGTAGACTTCATAAAGAGACACGAGTGGTAAATAAGAACTATACAAATTAATTACATAATATGGCACTTATAAGATGTAATGAATGTGGGCAGATGGTGTCGGACAAGGCCACAGCATGCCCTAAGTGTGGAAACCCTATCACTGCTGCGCCTCAAGGTGGTGTGCAGCAACCAAGTGGCACCAACAACTACAATTGGCTCTATTGGCTGATTGGAGCACTGGCATTGATTGGCGTGATTCTGTTCTTCACATTGGTATTGCCCATGAGCAATTCCAGAACAAGCACAGGCAACAATACTGGTCCCGAGAATGTATCAGCAATTAATTCAACGACTAATGGGCCTGCATCTCCATCTGATTATAAAGAGAACGAAAGCCGACCGGTTGAGCGTCATTCGGCAAACCTCACATCCAAGGATTACGAAATCCACAGCGAGAGTAACGGGCATCCCGATGATGGAGTAAACCAAGGGTCTCCGCTGGGCGATAAAAGCGTTGAAATTAAAAAAGCATGGATTGAACATGAGTCCAACCACGGCTTTAAGATTCATGTCAACATGAACGCCAATAATTTGCTTAACAATAAATTAACCGTGCAATGCACCTTCTGGTTCAATAGTGGCAAAAAAGTGACATCCACCGATGGGAATTATCAGACACACAGCGGACAGATAGCCACAATTGTCAGTGTTAATCCCGACTATCAATATACCACATGGAGCGACCTACAGTTGTGGATACCCTACTCTCAAGTCAAGGGCGTGAGAGACCGCAAGCACTTGAAATGCCGCGTTGAAGTATATGACAACAACCATTGCCTTGCAACCAGCAAATACATGCACTTTGATTGCTGGTACTATTAATCACACTCGAACTTAATCATTACTATCACTTAAAACTAAAGAAACATGGCACTTATTAGATGCAGTGAATGCGGGCAGACTGTCTCGGACAAAGCTGCTACATGCCCCAGGTGCGGAAACCCTATAGCAGCCTCCAATGGCAACAACAATTGGCTCTACTGGCTGATTGGAGCGCTGGCATTAGTAGGACTAATCCTGTTTTTCACATTAATAGCCCCCAACAGTTGCAGCGGAAGTGGAGCGAAATCAGGCACTGCCTCAGCTACCGATACCGCATCGGCCGCCTATCCTAAAGCAGAAGTCACCAACACTGCCCAGGAAAAAACTGACGTTGCCACCAAGAAGACAAAAGAAGAGGTCGAAAAGCCCAGCGGACGCACGATGCACTTCATAGTTATATCAAGCAGCACATCGCTCGATGGCGCCAAGAAAAAGGCTCAGGAGGTAGGCGGACTAGTTGTGAAGGGCTATGCCAAGGGTGCCACACGCTACCGCGTGTGCATAGGTCCTTATGACACCAAGAGCGAAGCCAAACAAAACCTCGACTTTGCCAAAGAAAACTATATCGAGTCGGCCTGGATTCTGACTGATAAGGAGGGAGCTATCGTTTATCGGTAATAAGCAATTATTCAGGTAAATTGGTTTATCACGACAAAAAATTAACCAAAGGACGCAAAAAAGCCCATAAAATATCAGAAAAACCAAAATTATTCATTAATTTTGCCCTCAGCCTCAAGATTGTTATAAATTTTGAGCGTTGATGGTTATGCCCTTGCGTTTCTAGACATTATTAAGAACAGGCATTTTCGCTACTGTTGCAAAACAAAAAGTATAGATAACACTAATCAAAAAACTATATCATCATGAGAGAAAGATTAATAACAATGGCTGTGATTGCGCTGATTGCGCTCTCGGCAATGGGATGGCCCGGATTGGCTACCGACAACACAAAGCCCAGATACAATGTAGATTTTTCTATGAGCGATCTGGAAAAAGATGCACAAAGTGGCAATGCCAACGCCCAGTGCGCCTTGGGTTTTTGCCACATGCTCGGCATCAATACCGCTGTCGATATGAACAAATGCTTGGAATGGTTCGATAAATCGGCCCTTCAAGGTAATCAGATGGCCTTGGCAATAATGGCAATGTTCTATATGGAAGATACCGACGCTGAATTTCGTGACAGTCTGGGTATCAAACTCCAACCCGACAGCAAGAAGGCTTGTGACTACATGCGCCAACTTCCAATAAGGGATACCGACATCATGGAGCGATATAGATACTCTTTTGACGGTTTATTAACTGGTGGACCAAATACTTTTTTCTCAGTTCCATTTGGCAAGGAGGAAGATGAATATTTGGAAGAGCTTGAGAAAGAAGCAGCAACAGGCAATGCCACAGCACAGTACCAGCTGGCTTGTTATTATTCGGGCTATTCTACCGAGATGGACGGGATGGATGAAGCCGAGCTTGAAGCTGCTCAAAAAGCCAGAAAAGAAAAAGAAATGTACTGGCTCAAGCTTGCCGCCGAACAAGGTCATGCCGACGCTCAAATAACACTCGGATTAAACTTGGATGATTATATATATGACAATAAAGTTGACAAGTCAGAATCAATGCGCTGGTTCAAAGCTGCCGCCGACCAAGGCGATGTTCAAGCCATGAAGAATCTAGCATTCTGCTATCTCACATGCGAGAATCCCGATACCATAAAGGCAGTGGAACTCTACCGCCAGGCAGCCGAGTGCGGTGATGAAGATGCCCAATTATTCCTTGCAAACTGCTACTATCTGGGCAAAGGTGTGCCTCAAAACTATAGCGAAGCATTTAAATTGTACCAAAGTCTATCGCAACGCCAAGAGCTCTTGCTTGGACCAATCAATATTTATGAATACCTGGGCAATTGCTATTTATACGGTCGTGGAGTTGAAAAAAATCTTGACAAGGCTTTTGAATGTTACAACAAGATAAAGTTGGAATGCTACAATACCTTTTCCTACCCCAATTATCAGCTTGCTCAATATTATGAGGCGATGAATCAGGAAGACAAAGCTCTGGAATACTACAAGAAAGCAGCCGATGACAACTACAGCATGCCAGCCGTCGCCATGCTTGCCGGCTATTATTATGACGGTAGTCATGGTTTACCTCAAGACTACAAGAAAGCAGCCAAGTATTATGGGATGATTATCGATCCCCAATTCAACGACACCACCGGCTGGTTCCTCACAATTAAAGAAAGCATGCAGGCGATAGAAGAAGACAGTATCTATGGCTTTAATCAGTATGCCGACAGCGTAATCCTCGACACTACCGCTGTAGAGGTTGTTGAGGAAGCATCAGCACGATTTGACTTTGACTTGGAAAAATATGCCGACCGCGACTTCTATAAGCAAGCTATGAGCGGTGATGCATCAGCTCAGCTAAAGCTGGGCAAGATGCTCATGAAAGGCGACACCACCTTCGACTGCATGACCGACAATAAGCTTGCAGCCGAGTGGCTCGAAAAAGCTGCCTTGCAAGGCAATGCCGAGGCTCAATACCTACTGGCTCAATGTTATGAAGAACCTCCCAAAACTATCGAATATGATGAGGAATTGGGAGAATATGTTGTACCTGATATTAGTGAAGAAGAATCCGAAAAACAAGAAAAAGCTATGCACTGGTACCTCAAAGCTGCAGAAAACGGAATACCCGAAGCCCAGCTTGAAGTGGGAAGATACTATTATTTTGAAGACATGAATAATACCGCTTTAAAGTGGTATCTCAAGGCTGCCCAAGCAGGTCTTGCCGACGCTCAAAACAGCATGGGTGACTTCTACCGCGATGGCGAACTGGTTGACCAGAACTACAACGAGGCAGTGAAATGGTACAAGAAAGCAGCCGCACAAAACGATTTGTCGAGCTGCGAATCTCTAGGACAATGCTACCTCGATGGCACTGGTGTGGCCAAAGATGCCAAACAAGCAGTTTATTGGTTTGAGAAAGCAGCCTATGGTGGAAACGCCGATGTTGCCACCATGCTTGGAGACTTGTATGCCGAAGGCGGGCAAATTCCCCAGAACTACAAGAAAGCCATTTACTGGTATACCATTGGAGCTAACGAAAGCAATATAGCACGCAACAATCTGGGCGAGCTCTACCTCGAAGGCAAGGGCACAGCCAAGGACTATAAGAAAGCCGTGTACTGGTTCCGCCGCGCTGCCGAGGATGGAATGACCGAAGCCCAATACAACCTGAGCGAGTGCTACCAGAACGGCTGGGGAGTAAAGCAAAGCGCCAGCCAAGCCAAATATTGGGAAAACAAGGCCGAAGAGGAAACAGAAATAGGCAGCTACGACCTTATCGAGGATGTTGAGTTTTAACACCAACCAATAAAATGCATTAAATTAATTAGTAAATATATGGCACTAATAAGATGTCCACAATGCGGTAATCCAGTATCGGATAAAGCGAATTCATGCCCCAGGTGCGGCCACCCCATTTATCAGGCGGCACCTAATGGTTACATGCTGCAACCCAGTAGTAGTAATAATCGATGGCTATATGCCATCATAGGAGGCCTTGTGCTACTGACGATTATCTTGATTATTGTTTTGATGAGTAGTGGCATGTGCAGCCGCTCCACGCCTACCACACAGGCTTCGTCCACGACGTCACAATCGGTGGAAGCTCCTTCCACCCAAGCAGTACAACCAGCTCCTGCTGCACAACCCGAGCCCGCTATTGACCTCAATGAAGACGGCACCTATCACTTGAGCGGCAAGGTCGCCGGCGTGGGATGCAAGATGGACATCACCATCAACGGAGGCTCGGTATATGGCACTTATAGCTATAACACTCAAGGCAAACCGCTACAGCTCAGTGGCAGTAAAAACGGTAACCACATCTACATGGGCGAAGAGTACGAAGGAGAACAGACCGGTGAGCTCAACGGCAACATCAACGGCAACAAATTTACCGGCACCCACACCCGTTACAAGACAGGTGCCGAAACTCATTTCTCATTTACAGCAAAATAACAAGATAACGATATGGCACTGATTTATTGCCCTGACTGCGGCAAACTGATTTCGGACAACGCGAAGGCATGCCCTTATTGCGGTAGCCCCTTGAATATTAGGCAAAGCATGCGGCCTGTCACTGAAATCGATGACTATGAACCCGAGAACAAAAACAACGTGTGGATATATGTCATATCGGCACTAATTGGCGTTCTCCTGTTTGTCGTTATCTACTTGCTGTTCTCCACTTTTGTGCCTCAGTGCAGCCGTTCGTCCGAAAAAGCCACTGTTGCCAGCGTGAAATCAGAGACCAAAGAGCATAAGTCTTCAATCAACCTGAAAAAGAGCGGTTACTATCACCTCACCGGTCGTGTTGCCGGCCAACGATGCACAATGGATATCACGGTTGCTGGCGATGAAGTTTTTGGCTCTTACTACTATAACAAGTATGGCTCTCCCCTTAACTTGAACGGTTTCATCACAGGACACAACCTGTACCTATATGAAACCGACGAGTATGGAACCGCTACCGGCGTTCTCATAGGTCGCATCCACGACAACAAGTACAGTGGAACCCATACACACTATTCAACATATACCGACACTCATTTTTCATTTAAAGCAAAATAAAAGAATATTACTATGGCACTAATCTATTGCCGCGAATGCGGACAACGCGTTTCGGACCAGGCTCCCACATGTCCTCACTGTGGTTGCCCCACTAACACTGGGGCCCCTGTCCCCAATAATTCTTCCAACAACAACAGCAACACTTGGCTTTATATCCTAATTGGCGGACTAGCTGTCGTTGGAGTGATTGCTCTCCTATCATTAATGGGTCTCAAAGGCTGCAACCAGACAACTCCAGAGCCAAGGACTGACACCGTCAAAATAATAGAGACTGTGAAAGAAAAAGAAAAGACTACCAGCCAGCCAACACCCAAGCCAGAAAAAGACTATTCCAAGGTGCGCACAACCCGCTATATGGTCAATTCAATTAAAGGCACTGGTGCTGTGTTGCGCAGCCGTCCCTCTTCAAGTTCCAGAAACCAGCAAGTGTATAGTGACGGCACCATGTTCTCAGGGGTTTACGAGGACAACGGCTCTTGGATTTCGGTGATAAAAAACGGCCGCCGAATAGGTTATATCCACAATGAAAATGTAATTGCTTATTAATTGCATAGGTATCATTTACAATTGAATATGTAAACAGCTTTATACCACCATGTTATACAACATCTGCAACAAGTGCGGCACCCCTGTTCCGCGGCATGCAAAAGTGTGCACAAACTGTGGCTCATTCATGACTCAGGAAGAGCCTCAGCAAACTAATGATGACGCTCAACATAAAGCCAAAGCAGTAGTGCTACAGAAAGCCAAAGAAGTTGCGCAACAGAGAGCCAAAGAAGCTGCTAAACAAAGGGCCAAAGAAGCCCCCCAACAGCCTGTTAAAATAGCTGCTACGGCTTCAAACGATGAAGAAATTGTAGAAGTTGTAGTGGAAAATAACGTGCAACAGGTCAAGAAGTCTCGCCCTGTCAAGCCACAAGCACAAAGCGATGAGTTTGAGACAGAGATTCAAGCTCGCAGGCCATTTACCCCTGCGCCTCCTTTCCAACAGGCGCCAGTATACCAACAAGCGCCACCACCCATGCAGCTACCTATGAATCAAGGCTTCACGCCACCTCCTGTCCTTCCTCCAAAGAAAAAGTCGAAAGGGCCGATGATAATTTTGATCATAGCCCTCATACTTGCCATTCTGGGTGTGGGAGGCTGGGCTGTGTACCATTATTACATCAAACCCCACATCGAGGGCATGGTGCCTTATTCCACCGATGCCGACATTGATGGCATACTTGAGAGCTACTCGACAAAAAAGAGCGAAACTTCAACAGGTAATACCAAAGACGACGAAACACAGCGCAAAGGCGATGTCCAACAAGGATCGAAGAATAATGAGCCCTGGGGTATGACCGATGAGGAAGCCGCCCAAAACCGCCAAAACAAGCAAACCAAGAAGAATACAAGCGCAAAACAGAATAAGCAAAAAAATAACGAGCCTTGGGGCATGACCGACGAAGAGGCAGCACAGATGCGAAACAACCGCCGCAACAAGCCAGCTGCAGGTGAACCTTGGGGCATGACAGATGAAGAGGCCGCACAAATGCGTAAAAGCCAGCAGCGCAACCGACGCAGGTGAAAGTTACTGCTTTTCTGGGGGCTTAAAGTCTTATAAAACAAATATTATCTCCAAGCATTTCAGTCTACATGAAATCTTGGGGATAATTGTATATAGAGATGTTCATAAAACAAAACTGATTTCTCCAATTTATATGATTAAACTATAATATATTATTCTACATTAATTAAAAAAAGGAAGACAAATACTTTAAAAATCAAAAAAAAACTACTAACTTTGTCATGCATTTTTTGTATTTTTAGCATAAATGTTGTTTTTTACCTGATAATTAGGACATTAACATAGATAATATGATGGATTACTCAATAATTGCCAATTTAGGCATGCAATTATTTATATCAAACCAGGACGAAGGTTATAAACGCCGTTTTCACAAATTAAATGACGACAATCAGTTCCAATGAGAGCAACTATGTCGCCCAAGGGCTTGATACGATAAAACAACTATCCGAACTAACATTTAACAAAACCATAATACATTATGAACAATTCAAAATTTAATTTTGCAGCAGTTATTTCTATCATCGTTCTACTGCTCTATTCCTATGTAGTTTTCATGGGAATGGTTTACTGGAAAGATGGTAAAATAATTATGGGACTCATCTGCACCATTGTCCTTATCGCTATCGTGCTGGCTTGCGTCTACATCATGTGCAAGGCTCGCGCCACACGATGGAAAAAGATAGGCAACATTGGTCAGTTCTTCTTTGGGGGCATCATTCTGCTCACCCTTATTGTAAGCTCCATGCCTTTCGCTCATTTCTTCAACCTCCTGGGCAAGCAGAAGGAGATTAACAAGAACTTTGAGCAGTCTTACACCTATGCCACCAACATCAATAAGTCCTACAAGGACTATGTGGAAGAGCGCAAGAGTAAAACCCTCGAGTTCCTCAACGGAATTGAGGCGAACAAGGGCAAAGATGATCCCGCTCAATATCAAGCCATATTCAGTATGCCTGGCAGTGACAGCAACAGCGATAAAATCAATCGCATGATCACCAGCCTTGAGCGCACCTTGCTGCCCGATGTACTGATACGCTCAAATGAGCAGAACATCACACGTATGCAGGAAGGCTCGAAGATGAGTGTGTGGAATGTAGCGATGCCCGACTATATCAATAGCATGAACAATGCCGTCAACAGCAGCGTAGAGACCTACACCAAGCTGAGCCAGAACGCTCATGGCTACAAAGGCGACAAGGACTACCCTGCTTTCAAATATGAGAAATTCTCCAATCAGAACACTAAACTAAAGTCTATGCTCACCACCATGTCGATGCCCTCGGTATTATCGATTATTGCAGCGCTGCTGTGCTTTGGCTTCATGCTGCTGCCCTACTACCTGGTTGAGAAAGACCTTGCCGGAGGTATTTCGCGCCGCACCAAGCGCGGACAGAGTGCGACACCCGCTCCTACCGTCAACTATTCAGGCCGCGTGCGCCGCAGCCGTATCAATGAGCGCAAACAGAGACAATAACTACACCCTAAAATATATAATTATAAATAATGTATTAAGATATGCCTACTAAAGAACAGATATTGAAAATAGCAACCGGATTGCCTATCAGCAATCTACAAAAATATATAAAAGACGGCGCCATCACTATTGACGACCTGAAAGAAATAAATCTGCCACAGGACAAACTGGAAAGATTGGAAAATAGACTCTTTGCCGAGGAGCAGCAGTTATGGAATGCGGCTTGCAACACAGGTCGGATAACCGACTTTCACCGTTACCTCATCTCTTACCCCGACGGACAGTTTTCAGAAGCCTGCCGCCAGGCGTTGATTTCGGGCGAAGAGGAGTTTTGGAACGAAATTATGGAAAGTGGCTCAATACCATTGATGCAGCAATATCTCGAGGTTTATGAAGTAATGGGTGGTGTTCACGTATATGAGTGCCAGGACATGCTCAGAGACCCCGACTGGATACAGGTGAAAAAGAATCCCAACCTTGCCAACATCAAGGCCTATGAGGATTCTCATCCCGATAGCCACACCATCGAGATTGCCGAGATGCGTGCCGCCATTACCGACGACATCGATTGGTATAACGCCTTGGGCGAGGAGAGTATTGAGGCAATAGAGCGCTATCTTGACCTGCATCCTCAGGGCAAATTTGTTGACGATGCACAGCAGCGCATCGAAGCCGCTAAGGCCCATGACACATTTATGGCCGAGATGAGAAATGGCATCAACAATAAGAGCGCCCTGGAGATTAAAGAAGCCGTTTTGGGAAATGTTGTTACCTGGAATGAAGTGATGAGCGTGTATGGACCTGACCGCACCAACGCTATTCAACAGTTTGTCAAGCCCGAAGAGCTCACACTCTCGGAGCCCCCTCAAAAATTACAGGCCAACTCCACCGAGGTATACTTCTGGGGCACCCCATCGTCGGGCAAAACCTGTGCTTTAGGTTCACTATTGAGCGGTGCCGAGCAGTTCTACAGCCTCGAGGCTCAGCAGTGCCAGGGACATTACTACATGACTCGCCTCAAGAACGTGTTCATGCCCAATGAAATTTGCCCTCTCCCCCCAAGTACCCAAGTTGATGAGATTCAAGAGATGATCTTCACCATTGTCGATGATAAGATGCGCACTCACCGCATGACCTTCATTGATCTGGCAGGTGAGATTTTCCGTGCCATATTCTTCGACTTGAACAACATGTACATGAGTCCGCAGCACCAACAGACTCTGAATCACGTGAAGAATTTCCTATATGACAAGCGCAATCCCAAGATTCACTTCTTTGTAGTGGAATATGGCGCTGAGAACAATATGTGGGAGGGTCTTCTTATGAAAGACTATCTGAGCACCTGTTCCTTGTTTATCAAGGACAACAAAATCTTGAAGAATTCCACTGGTGTTTACATTTTGGTGACCAAGTGCGACAAGATAGGATGCAACGATGAAGAGATAGTAGACGAGGCCGAAAAGTATGTACAAGAATTCTTGCCTGCGTTCTACAACAACTTGCGCACAGCAGCCAAAGCTGCCGGCATTGATGACTTCCAAGTTATCCCGTTCTCGATTGGCGAGGTGTTTGCCAATCAGCTGTGCAACTACGACGACAGCTTTATCGACGACGTTATCGAGGTGCTTCTTGCCAAGACCCGTGGCAACAAGAAGAGTGCTATCGACTGGCTGAAGCAGTAAGCTTCGTTTAACGATTTAGATTTTAAATGAAATATCAACTCAAAAAACATTATATATCATGTCAAATTATAATTATTTAAAGATTGACTTCTACGGTCAATTCAACGCCGACACAATTCACAAGCTCACCTATCCAGAGCCTTACAATCCCAATATGGGAACGGCGATGATGTGGCTCAACCCCATCAAGGACCCGCGCAACATGCGCACACTCTTCCCCACAGCCCAGTATGGTTACAAGCTGCACCGCGACAATAACGGAGTATACTACTCGCTGCTGACAAAGTATAAAGAGGACACTCGCGAGGGATATATCTCCATCACTGTGATGGTGGGACAACAATATGAAGGACAAATCTCGGGCAAGGCAATTTTCAACTTGCTTAACATGTTCAAGACAAATGTTCTCGATGCCAACAATTTCACGGTTGCCGCTGTAGAGCAGTGCCTGCACGACTGCCAGTTGCCAGCCATCAACGCTATGCCCATGCGCATATCGTCGGTCGCTAACATCCCATCGAGCGCATTGCGCACCTATACTACAAACGAGGAGCTTTGGGATATCTTCCAATTCCCTCGCCAACCCGAGTATAGCCGCTTTGGCGACATTTTCCTTATCAACAAGGCATGGTGTGCCGCTGGCGTGCCAGCCGGTGTTACCCTGTTGACTACTCCACTGGTTCGCACCTACAAAGTAGTGAAACCCGCTGGCGTGCAGTGCGAAGACACCACCCAGACCGGCAAGAGCCTGATGATCACCTACACCAAGCCCGGATTTGCACCCCTCACCATTCCCGTGAGCATCAACGGCGTGGGCAACCAATATATACAGTATGAAGGTTCTCGCATCACTGTGAATGTTCCTGCCGACCTGCCATTCAAGCAGCGCGTGAACGTGGTGGTAAGAGTGAACGGAAAGCTCTATAACGACTCCAAGGTTACGGCATCGCTCGGAAACGAGTCGCTGCAATACAACTCCCAGCAGGGTGCCTATAGCGCCGAGGTGAGCCAAGCAGCTCTTGCCGGCGGTGACGTGAGGTTTACCGTCAACGTTAACGACCCCACCCTCGTCAACAAGAACAGTGCCATGGCAGCAAGCGCCTATCAGCAACCTTCAAGGCGACGCTACGACGACTATGACGACGAGGAGGAGAGCACCACCAAGAAATGGATGTTGCCTCTGTTGGCGTTCCTGCTTGGCGCCCTGATTTTTGGTACTGTGGCTTATTTCATTATGCGTGATGACGGTGATGAAGGTAGCGACAAAAAAGATACATCAGAGTTAGTCTATGACGAAAACAACCCAGATATTGACTATCTGAAAAATAATGACACTTGGAATATAGGCGAAATAAAATCAGACAAAAACAAAGAGCTGTTCAATTCTATTAAGAATGGAAATGTGGATAGGTTTATGAATTTGGCTGGTGAATATATCAACCTACCTAAGTTCAACAAATATATCAAGACCATCTTAAATGTCTTAGAGAATAATCCAGAACTGAAAGATCGTGCAACAAGCGTGTTCCAGGCAGCAACTAACGGAAACGATATACACATCGACCAGATCGCTACAAGGCTATCTGAACTCGCTAAAGGCAACAACGGTGGCGGCGGTTACTCTGCTCCTGTTGCTAGTCCTAGTCCTTCTCCTTCACCAATTGGTGGCAATAAGCCTGCGACAACAACAACACCTAAGACAACAACAACTACCACACCTAAGACAACAACAACTACCACACCTAAGACAACAACAACTACCACACCTAAGACAACAACAACTACCACACCTAAGACAACAACTACTACCACTCCAAAGACGACAACGACAACAACTACCACACCAAAGACGACAACTACTACGAAACCTGGATTAGTGAAAAAAGAAAGGCCAAAAGAAAATTAAACTATGAACAAAGCTATAAAAATAGGACTGATAGCTATTGCCGTATTGGTGATAGGTATCGTGGTATGGAGGACATTGATTATGCCTCCTGCCATGAAGGAGATAAAGTTTGATGGTTCGGTCTTCTCTACCCAAATCAAGACGATGACCGAAGACAGCATCAAAGACGCCGCTGGTTACGACAAGGCTCAGCAGGCATTCAACTCCATGCTGCAAGACATCGACGATGCCGAGTTCCTTGAAAATATCGACAGCAAAGAGGCTACCGAATGTAAGAAAGTCATTGCACAGGGCCTTGCTCCCAAGCTGGCTGCTCACGGCGACACAGTGTTTGCCGCCAGCGATTGGAAAGCTTCTGAGCTCGATGCTATGCGCGATGCTGCCAAGACCATTATCGCTACCGAAGTGCTGCCCTCCAAGTCTGAAGATCTGGAGAAACTTCAGGCTCTAATCAAGAACGTTGACGACTATCACTCGGCACTTGCAGTGGCTTCCTCGGGCAGCCACTGCTCTAGCGAGAGTGAATTGAACTCGCTCAACCACAAGATTAAGAGCTTCAACCGCGCTCCGCTCAACAACTGCAAGAGCCTGATGAGCGCCCTCAATGCTGCTCCTGGCAAGGCTAAAGCCAATATTGCCCGCATCGCTGAAGAGAAACGCAAAAATGAAGAAAGAGCCGAACAAGCGAAACGGGAAAAAGCGAAACGGGAAGAAGAGGCAAAACAACAAAAAATCGAAAATGATGTAAATAGTAATGATGATGAATATGATTTCTAAAAGAAAAACAATAGCATCGCTATTACTTTTTGTAATGGTATCGCTAACATCTATTGCGTCGTTCGCCAATATTAATGAGAGAATGACGAGCATTAAAGAGTCAAAGAAAAAACTTAACCAATTAGTAAAAGAAGCTAACAGGTATTATTTAGACTCAATTGATGCATTGGAAAAACGACAGGATGCTATAAAAGAGAATGTCCCTGAATATCAGCAAGAGGATATCAGTGTCGACAGACTTAAAGCAGAATTTCAACGTCTTGAGCGAGATACGGCCACAAAAAATGAAACACTGCGTGAACTTTATGAAACCATTCTCGCCGCCCAAAGTGATCAAGAACTTGAAAATGCTGTCGATGAATTTGTGGTAAGTCTTTATGATTCACAATGCAATCCATCGGCCATTGCCAGTCTTGACAAGTTTGATACTTTCTTGAACAAGGATTATATAAAAAAAACTTTCAAGAAAGACCGCGAAGTGTTGAATAAATATCAAAAATATGCTGAAGACATGGCAGCATGTCTTGATTCTGTTTATCGTGATTTAAATAGAGATGGATGGATCAAACAAGAGGAAGGCTCTGATATTCTAAAAATCTTTGACAAGACCTGGAAACATGTTGAATATCTTAAACACACAGGCAAAAAAGGAGAGAAGATTAAATTTCTTGACGATATAGTACTAAGAATTCAAGATATGAGAACCCTTGGTTTCGAAGATCAAAAAGAAGAGTTTAAAGATATTCGTGAATTGCTTAAAACCAAAGACCAGCCCATTGCCACTCCCATCGATAATCTGCTTGCAAAAAAAGATCAATATGACAAGCTAAAAGAAGATATAGCAAATGATCTGGAACGAATGAAGCAGATCGACAACGAAATTGACAGAGCTGCTCAAACTAACAACGATGTAAATGAGTTTGAAAGTCTTAACTATATTCTTGACAATAATTACGACCATTGGTATGGATTACGAAAGGTTATTGACACCGAAATTCTCAATTATTGCGCTTTGTGCTTATCTGAGCCAGCTGACTCTGTGGGAGACAACTACCGTTTCCGTGAGTTGGTTAAAAAAGAATTGATGGGTTTTGCACAATCCGACGTTACCAAGATAAAAATAGAGACCTATAAAGTGTTGTTTGACAATTATTGGAATTACACTTTAGAGATTAGAAAATATTTAAAAGATTATTCGAAATTAAGAGGTGCTCAAGGTGGCAATACAAGTCAAAAAGGCCCTGCCGAAAAAGCCCTTCACCAACTATCTTATTGGAATTACTACTCACATAGAAAAGATGAAAATGCAGTTTCCATTCCTCATTTAGATAAAATACTTGACCAATATATGAAATGGTTTATTAGCAATTTTAGTGGCGTCACTAAAGAGGCTTACGGCAAACTTGGTCATGAACTTATGGGAACACAAAGCAGCAATGCTGCAAAACCAAGTCCCATCTCAATATCAACTGAAGATGAGCAAACTGAAAAACTCCTTAATGAATTAGGCAACAGTGTTAATAATTCCGATATTTCAGATGAGGAAGAATCTGAAAAAGAAGACGCCGAAGTAAAGAAAGCTCAAGAGAAAGCTGAAAAAGAAGCCAAGAAAGCTCAAGAGAAGGCTGAAAAAGAAGCCAAGAAAGCTCAAAAGAAAGCTGAAAAAGAGCTAAAAGAGGCTCAAGAAAAAGCCGACAAAGAAGTTCAAGAAGCTATCGAACGTGCTGAGGAAGAGGCACAAAAAACCCAAGAGCATGCTGAGAGAGAAGCTCAAGAGCGTGCAGAAAAAGAAGCTCAAAAGACTCAAGAGAAGGCAGAGAAAGATGCTCAAAAGGCTCAAGAAAAGGCCGACAAAGAAGCTCAAAAGGCTCAAGAAAAGGCTAATAAAGATGCACTGAAAGCTCAAGAAAAGGCTAATAAAGATGCACTGAAAGCTCAAGAGAAAGCCGAGAAAGAGGCCAAAAAAGCTCAAGAGAAGGCAGAAAAAGAGGCCCAAAAAGCTCAAGAAGAAGCAGAAAAAGCTCGCAAGCTAGCCGAGAAAGCTGAAAAAGAAGCAGAAGAAGCACGTAAGAAAGCCGAAAAAGCAAAGCAAAAAGCTGAAAATGATGATACTGAAGAGTCTGATGAAGGCACTAAATAATACCTCTTCCTTAAAGATTCTTTTATTACTTACTAACTACAAAAATAATACAACATGAAGTGCATCAGTTGTTACCGAGAGATAAAAGACACTGTTAAGTTCTGCAACTATTGCGGCACTAAACAGCCAGCCGATCGTGCTGCCTACGAGCTTGAGCATCCTGAGCTTGCCGATGCCCTGCCCGAGGAGGAAGTAAAGAAAATATTAGAAGAGCAGGAGCGCGAGCGGCAAGAGCAAGAACGTCTGCGCCAGGAGCTTGAGGAACAGCAGCGACAGGAAGAACAGCGCCGCTTGGAAGAGCAGCAGCGCCTTGAGGAACAACGACGCCTTGAGGAGCAGCAGTGGCTCGAGCAACAACAGCAGCAGGAGCAAGTTATCGACATCCCCATGGATGAAGTTCCTGAGGGTTATGCTCAACCGGTAATTCCCAGTGAGAGCGATATAGCTCCCCACGTGACACCTAGTGCTTCGGACGGCATGTCGACCGAGCTCGTAACAACGTCGCCCCGCATGGCAGCTCCCACCAAACAGTGCTTCGAGTGCGGCCAGATTATTCCTGCCACTGCCCATGTGTGCCCCTATTGCGGTGCCCCTGTGCAGCAAAGCTATGGAGGCAACCATACCGAAATAACCCAAATGGTGCCCCAAGGCTATCAGCCACCTACACCAGCTCCCACACAACAGCCGGTAATAAATATCCAGAGCGGTTCGAGCGGTGGCAACAATAAGAAGATACTTATCGCTATTGCATCGGTGCTTGCTGTGGGCATCCTGGGCATTCTGGGATATTTCCTCATTCAGCGCAACAAGGCCACTTATATCAATACCGACACCAAGAGTCTTTACTTCTCTCGCAAGGGTGGTGACAAGACCTTGAACGTGAGCACCGACGGCACCTATTTTGACGTTGATGCCCCCAAGTGGCTCACAGCGACCAAAACCGAGAGTGGCATTAGCTTCAACTGCACCGCACTCGATGGTAACGACGATCGTTCGGGTGTCATAATAATTAAGTCGGGCAGTCAATCTTGCCATGTAGATGTAGTCCAACGTGCCTATGCCACTTTCATACGCCTCTCGGAAACGACAGTATCGCAAGGGCGCGACGAGGGCGACCACAATATCACAATTGAGAGTGACGGTGGCGACTTCCAAATAGCTACGTCTCCCGACTATTGCACCGTTAGCAACCTCACCGACCAGGGATTTACGCTCCACATTGACTATAACAGCGGCAAACACCGCGACGGAACAATTAAAATCACCGACGGCAAGAACGAGGCTTCACTCACCGTAAGCCAGAAAGGTGTCTGCAGCTCTTGTGGAGGAAAGGGCAGAGTAAATTGTTCAAAATGCGATGGTTACGGATGGGGTTACTATGATGACTACTGGGGTTATGATGGTGGAACTTGCCCATATTGTAACGGAACTGGTAAAAAGACATGCTCCAAGTGCGGTGGCAGTGGCATAAGGTAAGATTTCAGGTATTATGTGTCGTTGGTCCGACATTGTCTGACTCTGTCTGACCAACGACACAACCCTATCACCGATCACGATTAACGAAAAACTAATATTTTATGGGACTGATAAAATGCATAGACTGCGGAGCTATGGTGTCGGACAGAGCGAAAGCCTGTCCACACTGTGGTGGGCCTATTGAAAAAAACACCTCTACGCGACAAACCACTTCACCAAATGCCCCTAAAGGTGAAGAAAGCATCAAGTGTGTGAGATGCTTACGCAAAATCAATCCTGGACTTAAGTTCTGTAACTACTGCGGAACCAAGCAGCCATCCTATGACGCTGTACCACAACAAAACAAAGCAAAAGATGCACCAGCGCTCTCGGAGGAAGAAGTAATGAAGAGGATTGCCGAAGCCGAAAAGAAAAACAGCACACCGGCGCCAAAACCCGCTGGCAGGCCAACACCACCATCTCCTAAAACCCCATCCAAACCACAAACCATAGGGACAACAGCAGCCAATCCCCCAAAAGCTGCTGCACTCAAGTCTGCTGCACCAGCGACCAATAAAAACATCCCACCATATCATCCAAAAGAGAGGATTGCAGCCACCAACAAACCGAATGAGGAGGCTAACAACCTGATTAACTCCCCTACACACCAGCAAAACAGAAGAATCCCCATTCTTTTTATTATTGCATCTATTCTTGTGGTGACAGCGATAATAACATTCCAAATAAAGTCTTGCAACAGCGAGAAGGAGTTAGAAACGACTGAACAAATTGATGAGTCAAACAACAAGCTAGAGGAGCCAAAAGCTGAAAGTAATTCAGAGGCGAAAAAGGATGAAACTCATGCCATCAATCCCACTAGGCACGAAAGTCAAGAAAGTCATAGTCATAGACATTCTTCTCACAAGGACAAGAAAAAAGAGAAGAATAAGGAAGAAAAGTATAATTATCCTAAACCAGCCACTACTCCAGCTGCAAAACCAGCAACTCCAGCGACAAAGCCAACACCAAAACCAACGCCAACACCAAAACCAACACCAAAACCAACACCTAGCGGTGGCGGAGCTAGATAATATATAAACTTGTTAAAAGAATATACCCATGAACAAGTTATTAAAAATAGGACTGATAGCTGTTGCCTTTATGGGTTAATAAATGATTGAAACAAACAATATATAATATACATAATATGAAATGCATCAATTGCTATAAAGAGATAAGAAACACGCTGAAGTTCTGCAACTATTGCGGCACTATGCAGCCTATCGACCGTGAGGCTTATGAGCGGGAACATCCCGAGCTTGCCGATGCCTTGCCCGAGGACATGATTATGAAGAAAATCAAGGAAAAAGAGCAAGTCGCCGCAAGCCAAGCTGAGAAAGCATCAAAACGTCCGCGAGTAGCTACTGTCAAAGCTACTGGCCGTCGCGTTAGTCCCAGTGTGTCTTCTAAAGGCAAGTCTCCTGGCAATGTGCATACTGTTATGTCTAAGTCGGCACAGGGAGCGACGGGCGAGTCATCGTCACTTCAACCCAGGGTAAAGCGCGCTACAGCACAACCCAAGCCCAAGGTACAGCCCAAGTCTAAACCCGCAGTGAGTGAGCCACAAACTCAGTTGCCCAAACGGCCTCTACAGCCTACTAGCAGCAACGAGCAGACCGTGATGTCGCCACAGACATCACAGTCGTCAATACCTCCCAACATTCCTAATATCCCAAATGCTGGCATAAGCTATCCAGCGATGAATGCCCCTGCGATGAATGCTCCCGAGGTGCCCACACTACCCGAGACGAACGTTCCCGAGCTGAATCTTCCCAACGATTCTTCGCCCTCGCAGGAACGCATCGCCGTGAGTCAGTCGAGTCAAAATCAAACTACCGAAACCGTCGTTACGGCTCCCAGCAAAGCCGAGAAGATACTGAAAATTGCCATTATCCTTCTCCTGATAGCGATTGTAGTGTTCATCATTTTGATTCTCTCATAAGGGGATTCACACTTGAGAAATGAAATTAATAGTAAAAAACAACATATATAAGATTATGAAACATTTTAAGAACATTTCAAACACGTTGAGGCTCCTGGCCCTTGTGGCTGTGGTGGCGGTAGCAAGCAACGTTCAGACTCATGCTCAGTGGGATCTGTTCTATGACTATGCCGGCGACTTCCACAATCAGTTAGCCAAGGTTTCACTCAACGGCAAATGGGGATACATCGACAATTCGCCCACCGAAGTGATTCCATGTATTTACCAAGAAGCTGGTGATTTTAATCAAGGTATTGCCAAGGTGAAACGCGGCGGCAAATGGGGGCTCATAAATGTCTTGGGTGAACCAGTGGTAGAGTGTAAGTATGACGAGATAGGTGACTTTGACGACGACTTGATGGCCAAAGTGCGCTGTGATGGCAAGTGGGGTTATATCAACAAGAGCGGTAAAGAAGTCATCCCATGCAATTATCAAGATATTCAAGACTTTGACGACCATCTTCTTGCGGTAGCGACTAAAGATAACAAAAAATGCCTTATCAACAAAACCCAAGGCCAGAAAGGTGCCTGCAAATATGATTTTATCGACAAGTTCAAGAATGGATTCTACAAGGTGCGCCGCGACAGCAAGTGGGGCTTCATCAACGCTCAAGGCGAAGAAGTAGTACCTTGCCAGTATAAAGAAGCTTCGGACTTTGAAGACAATTACTCACTTGTGAAGGACGAAGAAGGCAAGTATGGCTTCCTCGAAAAGGAAGGTACAACAGTCAAAGTGGCTATACCATGCGTGTCGGAGTCGGCCGATGGCATGAAAATCATAAATGGTGTCATATTCAACGGCAAAAACGATATCATGACCAAGGTGACACAAGGCGGATGGTGCGGTATAATGGGCAGCAATGGCACAATCATTCCTGTTGAATATAATGACGCCGCTCCACTGAGCCCAGCCATCATAAAGGTAAAAACAACCGAAGGTTACGGCGCCAAAACTATCCAGGGCAACGAGATTTTGTCTTGCAAGTGGGAAGACATTGAACCTTTGGGCGGAAGTCTTCTCAAAGTCAAGGAAAAGGGCATGTATGGTATCTATGAAACCACTGGCAAGAACAAGAAAATTGTTTCACCGCAATTTGAAGAAATATTGCCTTTCAGCAATGGTCTTGCTCCTGCCCGTGAGAAAGGCAAATGGGGCTACATCAACGAGAAAGGCAAGCAAGTTATTGACTTCATCTACACCAGTGCCGAGCCTTTCAACGAAGATGGCATCGCAGTGGTGGGTTTAGGTAACAACCTCAAACTCATTGATGTAAATCGCAATTTCCTTGGCGTCAATGAATATAATGAGATTGGCGACTTCAAGGACGGCATTGCCAAGGTGAAGCGCAACGGCAAGTATGGCTACATCAACACTCAAGGCGAGGAGATAATTCCATGCAAGTATGACCGCATCGAGGCCTTCAACGAAGAAACCCAAATGGCAACGACATTCATCGGTGACAAGAAGGGTTATGTGAAAAAGAATGGAAATGTTGTGGTTCAAGCCAAGTATGACCAAATAGGTGCATTCAACCAAGACGGAATTGCCAAGGTGAAGAACAACGGCCTGTGGGGCTACGTTAACAACAAAGGCAAGGAGTTGGTGCCATGCGAATACACCAGCATAGACGACATCCACGAGAATATGGTGCTCGTGTCAAAGAACGGCAAATGGGGATATGCTGGAATAAACGGATATGACAATATTCCCTGCACCTACGAGGCTGCCAAGCCATTTAATGACGGCAAGGCAGCAGTGAAGAAAAATGGCAAGTGGGGCTATATCAACAGCAGCAACTACACTGTAATCCCCTTCCAGTATAGTGATGCCGGCACCTTCAGCAACGGCTTTGCCAATGTGAACGGCAACAGCTACATAAATGATGAGGGTAAGCAGGTTGTAGTTTATCAGGCGGCAGTTGAGATAAATGATGAATTCAAAGAAAGTGTGGACAACTATATAAACATGGGACATTTCCGCGAAGGACGTGCAATGGTTTATAGAAATGTAAAAGGACAGACCGGTTGGGGCTTCATCAATACTCAAGGCATACAGGTAATAAAATGCCAATATGACGATGTAAGACCTTTTGGCAATAAGTTCGCAGCAGTGAAAAATGACGGCAAGTGGGGATTTGTCGATCCTTCAGGAAATGTGGTCATCCCTATTACTATGGAGGTAGCCGATGTTGCAAAGTTCTCGGAAAACCGCGCGTTTATAGCTGAAAACATGAATCAGCCCATGAGCTATTACTTCATCGACAACAAGGGTAATCGAGTGTTTGGAGGCAACGATCTTGACCGCAACAAGGTGATATTTGATACTGATGACGAAAATTATGAGCTCAACTTTGATCTTGTTCCCACATTCAACAATGGTGAGTGCTATGTACCCATCTATGGTAAAAATGGATATGTAGTATACGACCCCGATGGCAATGTTTTGAGAACCGCCTCAAGCCTTCCTCCACGAGAGGAAACTAAAGACAATGGATACCGCATTTTTGAGATTGACAATAAAAAAGGTGTCAGAGACCCCAATGGCAATGTCGTGGTACCAGCCAAGTATGACGATATAGCCGAAGATAAAAACATCAAAGACATGCCCATTATCTCAAGCGGTGTAGTTTATGTTATATTAGATAATCCCAATGAAGAACGTCCAGACTTTAAAGGATTTGCCGACTTTTATGGTAACGACACCTTCTCAGAAAGTGTTCTTTACAGGGTAGAACAGGCCGAAGCCGAAGCACGCAATAATCCAAGAAGGCAAAGAGTGGAAGAAGTTGTAGAAGAAGTAGAAGAGGATGTAGAAGAAGTCTATGACGACGAGCCCGAGGTTCCCGCCAAGGCTGTTCCTGCCCGCAAGAGCAATTCAGGTTTTGTGCCTCCCACGCTCAACTACAGCAACGAAGAAACCGGAGTGGGAACACTCACTGTTTATCGCTTTAATGTTGAAGGTCGTATAAATAACATTGATTATGAGACTGGCGAAGTTTTATTTGACAGAAATGCTTACAGAGGACATATATTATGCGACAGCAACGTTCCTAGCCATAAGATAAGCAGTTCAACCACCGATATTAATAATCAAAAAGTACAAGCCTATGAATATAGTGGCATTTGGAACTCCAAGAAAGAGAAACTTATTATTGCCCAAGACCAAATTAATAAGGAAACTTACAAGTTTGACGAACTGCTTGTTGAGGAAGTCGGCGATTATTGCTTGACTTTTGTGAGCGATGACGGCAGAAACAGTATTAGTATTACTAAATACAAACCCAACGGATATGATATAGATGGTGGAAACGAGCCTGACTATATTCTTTGGGGCAAAATTCCTCAATTTAATAGCAGCATAGGCGATATTTTCATAGCATCTCTTGAGCAAGAAGGACAACACGTGAAGCTTTACACAAAAAATTCAAATAATGCTTATTGCGGCACTGTATTTGAAAACTTGCGAAGCAGCTCGGCAAAGCCCTTTGACGCTCAAGGCAACATGCAGACCAACTTGCGGTCGGTTGACAGCAAGAAATTCATCTCCATTGCCTATTTCAGGAAAGACCATAAGCTCTATATCAACGGCAAGTGGTATTACTTGAAGACTAGATAAACGACATTATCACTCTTAACCACTCCCCCGTTTCGCTCTTGCTCAATTAGCGATGCGGGGGAGTTTTTTAGGACTTATATAAGATAGTTTCGGGCTAAAGCATTATCTTTGCACAAGATTTCAAGATGTAACGCGAATTCAAATGAAAAACAAGATACTCTCATCGTGGTTTGGTCCAGTGGTGGCTATGGTGTGCAACCTGGCCATTGCCTATGTTGTGTATCTTGTGGCTCGTATAGCCTATCTGCTTGAGAATTATAGTGTTTTCACTCAGGGAATGGACTCCTCGGGCATTGTGAATGCGTTCAAGGGAGGATTCTTGTTTGACTCCTCGGCAATCATGTACACGATGTCGCTCTACATTGTGATGATGCTGCTTCCGTTGCACTTGAAGGAGCACCGCGGCTACCACAAGGTGTGCAAGTGGCTATTTGTTGTGGTCAACACCATAGCGCTTGCCGTGAACCTGATGGATGCTGTCTATTTCCAGTACACAAGCCGTCGCACCACAAGCACCGTCTTTGGAGAGTTCAGCCATGAGAACAACTTGGCGGGGGTATTTGGCATTGAGCTTGTTCATCATTGGTATTTCGTGCTGCTTGCCGCGGTGCTCGTGTGGTTGATGTGGAAGCTATATGTGATGCCACGCCTCACCACCGAGAAAGCACGCTCGTGGCGATATTATGCAGTCATGGCAGGAAGTATTATTGTGATGATTCCTGCAATGATAGGCGGCATGCGTGGCGGTTTTGCCCACGCTATTCGTCCCATCACAGTGAGCAACGCCAACCAGTATGTTGACCGCCCCATCGATGCCGCTCTTGTCCTGAACACTCCGTTCTCGCTGCTTCGCACCCTGGGAAAAGATGTGTTTCACAACCCTCATTACTACAGCAACGAAGCCCAATTGTCGGCAGTATACACCCCTATCCATCTACCCGATTCAGCCGCCTGTTTCACACCCAAAAACGTAGTTGTGATAATAGTGGAGAGCTTTGGAAAGGAATACACCGGTTTCTTCAATGCCAACCTTGATGGACGACGTTACAAGGGCTATACTCCCTTCACCGACTCGCTGCTGTCGCAGTCGCTAACGTTCAAATACAGCTACGCCAACGGCCGCAAGAGCATTGATGCCATGCCCAGTGTTCTCTCGAGCATTCCTATGATGGTAGAGCCATTTTTTGTCACCCCTGCATCGATGAATACCTTGAGCGGCCTCGCCCGTCAGCTCGACGGCAAGGGCTATACTACAGCCTTTTTCCATGGCGCACAAAACGGGTCGATGGGCTTCCAGGCCTTTGCCCGCGCCACTGGCTACCAGCAATATCTGGGTAGAACCGAGTATAATGCCGACCCCACGACTGGAGGAGATAAGGACTACGATGGCATGTGGGCGATATGGGACGAGCCATTCTTGCAGTTCATGGCGCATAAGCTCAACACATTCAAACAGCCCTTTATGGCAACTGTATTTACTGCCTCGAGCCACCACCCATTCAAGGTTCCCAAGGAACTAGAGAAAGACTACCCCGACGAAGGCGACCAGCCCATCCACAAGTGCATTCGCTACACCGATATGGCGTTGCGCCACTTCTTTGAGGAAGCCTCCAAACAGCCATGGTATGAAAACGCCATCTTCGTTCTAACTGCCGACCACACCAACCAGAGCAGCCACGACGTGTACAAAACCGATTTGGGAATTTACTCGGTGCCCATCGCCTTTTATTCACCCGACGAAAGTATTCCAGCCGCATTGCTCGAAAATGTAGTGATGCAGCAATCAAGCATTATGCCCACATTGATGGGCCTTTTAGAGTATGACAAGCCCTATCTTGCTTTTGGCTGCGATGTGCTCAACACTCCTGTCGAACAAACATGGGCGTTCAACTACAACAACGGAATATACCAGTATATCAAGGGTGATTGGATGATGCAATATGACGGCGACAAAGTGAAATCTATGTACCGCTTCAAAACTGACCCCATGCTACGTTACAATCTCGTGGGAAAAGTCCCCTCGCAAGAACTCATGGAAGCCGAACTGAAAGCCATTATCCAGCAATACATGACGCGCATGAGCGAGAACCGACTCACCGCCAATTAAAGCGGCCTCAAAGGCATGCGAAATCCTTTTTTAGGGCTTATTATAGGTTTAAAGCATTGTAAAGGAGCAAAAAACCTGTGTTTTTTTGCTTTAATTAGATATTTGTTATACATTTGCATGGAAAAAAATGAAAATCAACAACAACTAAAACCATATGAGTACTATTAAATGCCCTAATTGCGGCCATACGCTACCCGAAGATTCGGCTTTTTGTAACAAGTGCGGTAGCCGCATAGAAATGTATGACGACGATAGACGCCGCCAACAAAAACGAGATTATGAAGACTGGGACGATGAACCCCGCGAGAGAAGATCATCGAATCAAAGCAACGACTCCAAAGGCAGCAACAAGACAATGATGACAATAGTGGGAATTGCTGTTGCAGCTTTCATTTCCATCTTTGCCCTCAACAAATGCTTCTTCAGCGGCAACCACAACGACAATGGTCAGGATTCGATAAGCTCTGTTGATCAAAGCAACAGCGCTGCCGCCGACGCCCTTCAAAGAGCTCTCACCGAGAACAACTATGTGGGCGACGGAGCACGCATCGTTTATGCAAAGAGAATCTCAGGCACAGAGCCCGGAACAAACGATATGATTATTGGTATCACTCAGCTTGCCGACCGTAACGGAGAGTCGTTCTTCAAGCTCTATGAGCTCACCCAGAATGGCGAGAAATGGAAAATCGATCCTGAGCACATTCAAACAGTGTTAACTACGGGATATGATGTATCGTTCGACACCGGACAACTGAAAACCGATATCAACTTTGCCCCTCAAGCTCCTGAGATTGGAGGCAAGAAATATTTCTTCTATGCTTACCTCAAGAGACCCAAGAGCAATACGGGCAACTCTAGTGTGGTTCTCAACCTATATGACATCCAAAGCCGTTCCACCACTACAGCCACCTATGAGGGCGCGTTTGAAGACGTGAATGGCGAGCGTGCCATCGTTTGTGACCCAGCCAGTGGCAACAGCGAAACAGTGAGATGGATGAACGAGCAAGCAAGGAACTTCATCCACATCCTGAGCTTCAAGGGATCCAACAACCTGCTTGGAGACGAGACCAAGCCAACCGAGCCCACCACTCCACAAGATCAACAAGCTACTCAGCCCACCGAAGAGCAAAAGCCAGCGGCTACTACCCAAGCCTCGGTTGGCGAGGAGAAAGATAAAGACTCCCCAATGTTCAAGAAAGAGGATATTGTTGAGACCAAAGAGGCCGGCAATTACAAAGTGTTCCGACTCAAAGACGGCAGCGTTGTTAGATATGACCGCACCACCGGCAAAAACACCAAGATACATCAGGGAGGCGCCGAAGCGATAGGATTTGAAGACACCAAGAAAGGCATCCTCAATATCCGCAAAAGCGACGGCAGCCGTGAGCAGGTAAATCTAAATAACGGTCAAAAAACCAGCAAGCCTGCTACTGCTCCTGCCGAGAAAAAAGAAGAGCCAGCCAAGCAACCTTAAGAAGGTAAAAGCTTACTGAAAAAGACCTTCAGGTTTTTCCCGTGATGTGAATGAGATACCTAACACTTGAATCTTTATTAGCACGCGGTGAGAACAGTATTTCACCGCGTGCTCTATACTTGCTTCAGCACCCACTTGTAGAAGAACTCATCGCGATGCGCGACAGTGATAACTTGTCGGGCACATTAAACGAGAGCTCGGTGGAGCTGAGCGAGGATTTCAAAAAAGTGAGAGTGACAAGCGCCAACTCAAGCGAGTCATTGAATATTGAATCCTATGGCGCTTTACTAAAGAAAGCAATAGGTCACAGTAAGAGCAAAAGCAAACGCCTGGCAGATATAGCAGAGCAATGCTGCAACGGCAAAATAGATTCATTTGAACAAGTTCATTTGCTTCTTGAGAGAATGGTGAGTAGCACAATCTACAAAATAATTATCGTCATCATCCTTGCTGGGTTAGCTATCATGGCTTCAATTCAACACTTTTGGACAAATTGAAAACAATTATTGGCTCAATTGTCACGACACAAAATTATGAGCCCTTTTTGACCATTGATGATTAATTTCTTATGACCTTTAAAAACAAAAAAATAAAATTGTTCCTTTTGGTGGTTTTCATAATTGTGGGAGCCACCCATACCGATGCTGTTTTCAAAGAGAACGACTTTGGAAAGACTATCGACGTGCTGTGCGCTGAGCTTGAAGCGAAATACAAGGAGCAAAAAGAGATTATGAGAAAATATGAGAATAGAGCCAAAGAGCAGCATGAAAAGCTTGTAGCGACCATGCAGCAGATTGACCAAATCTCACTCATCCTTTATTCTCAAAGCAGCGAATTCTCATTTGATATGGCTTATGCCTGCCAGCAAGCCACCGACCTGTATCACAACAATGTCACGTCCACACCTTACAATCAAATCCTGAAAAAGATTGATGCCGACATAGAGCGCTACGACAGTCTCATCTATGTTCTCAAGCACATAGCTCCAGCAATCGACGACAGCAAGACGTCGAAACAAAAAAATGCCAAAGCTGAAGAAACCTCGGCTATAGAGCAAATCGCCGACAGCATAATGGAGAAGCAGAAAGCTACTCACAAAAACAACGAAAACACTAATGAGCAACAAAAGTCGTTAGAACAAATTCTTCAGCAACCTTCCAAAGAGGATGATGAAAAGGCATCATTATATGTTCTCAACGACCGCGAGAAAAAGATTAGAGAACTGTGCCTGACCTATGCCCAAGCTTTGCGAAACAACCTCATTAAGAGTAAAGAGACAATAAGCAAAGACAAAGAATTCTATGACGAGGTGACAGCAAAACTCGCTTCACTCAACCGTTATGCCTTGAAAAAATATGAAGAGTTGCAGAACAGCATCTTCAAGAATGGCGGAAGCAACTACTTCACTGTCCTTTCAACGTTAGGAAGCAGTTTGCCAAGAATAAAAAGTGAATTAAAAAGCAAATACAACATTCTGAGGCGTGATGGCGAAAAAGGCGAGATCGTGAGCCAATGGCGAGGTCCTGTGATTATTATGTCGTCGGTCCTCATCCTGATTTGCATTTTCATTGCCACAATCATGAGCGTGATAATATTGCGATGGTTCCTTCCCAAGCGCATCAGGGAAAAAGAATCTTATCGCAAAAGACGCACTGTTATTGGACTAGCTTGCGGCGTGTTCCTTTTCACCATCTTCATCACTATTGCCTACTTGCTCATCAACCACAACTTCATCTTGATGGCAATAGGCATCACAATCATCTACTCCTGGCTCCTGCTTGTGATTCTTGTGTCGCTACTCATCAGACTCAACGACAAGCAGATAAAAGCCGGAGCATGGGTATACACACCTTTCATGCTCATGGCCTTTGTGGTGATAATATTCCGCATTATCTTCATACCCAACAATGTTGTGAACATTATTTTCCCGCCACTGGCGCTGCTGTTCACAATATGGCAAATAATTATCCTTAGAAAGAAAAAATCGGAGCTTCCCACGATTGATGTATTTTTTGCTTTCTTCTCGCTCGCAGCAATGATTTTCTCCACCGTGTGCGCTTGGTGCGGCTACACTCTTCTTGCCGTGCAAATCATGGTATGGTGGTCATTCCAGCTTGCATGCATCCAAACGATTGTATGCCTCTATGACCTGGCAAAGATGTATGAAAAGAAATACTTGATCAAGCGCATCAAGAAGAACGCCCTTGCCAAGAAGCAGAACCGCAAGAAGAAAATGACCGAAGAAAAGCGCAACGCCAAACTTCTCGAGCAATCCAAGAAAGGCGATTTCATCAACTCTACATGGCTCTTTGATTTCTTCCTCAAGGTGGTATTGCCTGTTATGGCTGTCCTTTCGGTATTGATGAGCGTCGTGTTTGCCGCCCGCATGTTCAATATGAAGCAGTTGCTTGTGAAGATATTCTATTACAACTTCATAGACCAGGACGGCATCATCCAGATTTCGCTATACAAGATATTCCTTGTTACATCACTTTCGTTCCTGTTCTACTATATCAATTATCTTGCTCATTCTATTTATCGCAAGCTAAAGCTCAAACAGAGTTCAAAGAACGATCCATCCAAGCGTCCGAACATCACTCTTGCCAACAATATCATCACAATCCTGGTGTGGGGCAGCTTCATTATCTTTGCCCTCGTATTGTTCAAGGTGCCCAAGGGCGGTATTTCACTCATTTCGGCAGGTCTTGCAACCGGTCTCGGATTTGCAATGAAGGACATTTTGGAGAATTTCATCTACGGTCTTTCGCTCATGTCGGGCCGTGTGAAAGTGGGTGACTTCATCGAGTGTGATGGTATATTAGGAAAGGTTGAGAGCATAGGTTACCAAAGTACCCAAATGACTACCCTCGACGGCAGTGTGATAGCTTTCCTCAACACACAGCTTTTCAACAAGAATTTCAAAAACATGACCAAGAACCACAGCTATGAGTATGTTAAGCTTCCCATTGGTGTGGCCTATGGCTCCGATGTTGAACAAGTGAGAGACTTGCTTACTAAGGAATTGAACAAATTATTGGATTTGACCACATCCAGCGGCCGTCCGGTTGTACAAAAGAAGCAGGTATTCAAAGTATATTTCAATGACTTTGGCGACAATTCCATCAACCTTCTTGTGGCCTTCTGGGTTCTTGTTGAGGAGAAGATTAATTTTGTCTATAAAGTAAAAGAAACGATATATAGCACCCTTCAAAGGAACAATATTGAGATACCGTTCCCGCAGCATGATGTTTACATACGCCGCTTGCCCTCCCTGGAAAAGCCGCAACCTCAAGCGAAGGGAAATAAAAAAAGTAAATTAACTATTTAACCACTATATAATACGATACTATAATGACAATTGGATTTGACGGAATAAGGACTGTCGATGGAGATTCTCCGTTAAGCTATTATGACAGGCTTATGATTGCCTCACTAGGAATGGAGTTTCCACGCGACACTTTCATGGTGTATTCGCCTTACAGCACCGATGACCGAGGTATGTCATGGCTGCTTTCTATAGCCAATATACATAACAAAACTCCTTACAAGGCATTGAACAAATGGATGTGGCGCAACTGCAGCGGTATTTACACCGACCTTAACCGCCATGGCGTTAAGGTATACCATGGTCTGGATACTACTCTACCCTCCATCAAGAAAAAAGAGAACGTGAAAATGGTGAACACCGTGAGAGACCTCACTTTTGACAGGTATATGGAAGACTACTCCTGGCTTGAAAGTGTGACTCGCAAGCTCCGTGTTAAGAAGGCGTGCCGCAAGGCAAATCGAGTGATAGCTACCAGCAACTTCATTAAGCAGCAGCTTGTTGACAATTACAGCATAAATCCTGACAAGATTGATGTAGTTTACACCGCTTTCCGCGATGAATACATTGAGAACCAGAATGACAAGGTTTTCCTCAACAATGTAAAAGGCAAATATCACATGCCCTCACGATTTGTGCTGGCAATTACTGATTTCAGTTCGCTTGGAAACATGGAGAACCTCTACAAAGCGTTTTCCAAAATTAACGACAAAACTATTGACCTGGTGCTCATAGGAGCAAAGAACAACTATTACAGGCAGCTCAAGCGATTAGCGTCAAAACTGGGTCTCGATGATAGAATTGTGAGAATCTCATCGGTCAACAAGCACAATTTCATGGCGCTTTACACTCTTTCGCAAGCATTTATCGCTCCAGCTCTCAACGACGGAATGGGTCAGGCCATTATTGAAGCTATGATTACAGGAACTCCCACTATTGCGAGCGACAGCGGTTGTCATCGCGAGGTGGGCGGCAATGCGGCACTCTATTTCAAGCCTGATGACGTGAACGAGCTCACCGAGCACATCAACACCGTGCTGGAAAACGAAACCCGACGACAGAGCATGATAGTCGCCGGACAGGAGCAAGCGTCACAATTCACCCAGCAAGCTCTGGCACAGAACATAATGCACACCTACAACCGAGCCCGCGGCAAGGAGTAGCCCAAAGACCACACACATAAATAATGGGCATATCTATTTCCCTGATATGCCTGTATTTATTTCTTTTTAATCAAAAAAAAGATAATATAGACACTATATTTATAAAAAGTTTCATAACTTTGTGGCTGAATTAAGCAGTGCTTTGTTCGCAATTCACGTTCTCACGTGATTGATATGAAACTATTAATTAATGGACGACGAACTAAAAAATATTGATTATAGCGACTCACAGCCAGTCAAAAAAAGAGGCAAGTGGTCAAAATTCTTTATAACATTGCTTGCTACCCTTCTTGTGGGTAGCATAGCAGCTGGTTTGTTCTTATTCCAAGACTCAGACTCGGCAAAGGCAGGACTCAGGAAAGCCAAGAAACAAATATCCTCGTTGAACAAGGAAGTCAACAGTCTCAGGACCGAGAATGACACATTATCACTGAATTTGCAACGTGAAAAAATGATGCGTACAAGACTGCAGCAAGAAAGCGATACCCTGCGCTCGCTGTTCCCTATGCACATTGCAAAAATGGAAGTTGCCAATGCCGACGGCAACGGCAACACCATCTCGGCCTACGGAAAAAGCATATCGGCGTCAAGCTCAATGTATCTCATGCCCAGGATCACCTATTGGGGCCTTAAGGTGGGAGATAAGATCACACTCAACGTACGCCTCTATGACAACGAAGGCAAGCTTGTTACAGGCTCAACTTCTCCAGACGGATATTCCTACTCCTGCAAGGTCGAACCCATCCAACCCAATATGAACACCTTGTCGTTGAGCGGTTGGGGCGGCGCCGACAAAGGACACTTCAAGCCAGGCACCTACCGATATGAGGTGTGGTATGAAGACATATGCCTGAAACAGCTCGTTTTCACACTCAAATAATACATTAACCAGGTGTGGCTCATCAATAACTATGATTAGGTGTTGATGAGTTTTTGATTAATGGAACCAATCCATTATCTCAACATGAAAAAAATCCTTATCTCACTAACTCTCGCGCTCTTCCTGATGCCAGCTCATGCAACCGACTGGCTGAGACTCTTGCAGGGAGCTGTCAAGGCTGGTGTGGCTGTGACAGTCACCGACGAGCAGCTTGCCGAGGTAGTGGCCGACGAGGTGAAAGAGATGGACAAGAACAACAAGGTGTGTGGAGATGACAGCCCTTACACCAAACGACTAAAACGGCTCACCAAGGACATGAAAAACGCCAATGGCACAAAACTTAATTTCAAAGTTTACAAAACCAGTGACGTCAACGCCTTTGCCTGCCCCGACGGCAGCGTGAGAGTGTTCAGTGGGCTGATGGAAATTCTCGACGACAACGAGCTGCTGGGCGTTATTGGTCACGAAATAGGCCATGTGGCACTCAAGCACTCGTGGAAAGCGTGGCGCAGCGCTTTGCTACGCTCGGCAGCGAGCGATGCAATTGGCGCTGGCAGCGAATGGTGGGCGGCAATGAGTGACTCCTACATAGGGGAGCTCAGTAGCCTTGCACTCTCGGCCAAACACTCCCGCACTCAAGAGACCGAGGCCGACGACTATGGCTACGACTTTCTCAAGAAAGCTGGCAAGAATCCGTGGGCAATGGGTCTTGCTTTCAAGAAGCTCAAGCAGCTGTCGGAGGGAAAGAACAAATCCCGATATGACGCATTGCTCCAGGCCTTCTCGTCGCACCCTGACTTTGACAAACGTATAGAGCGAATGCGCAAGCGTGCCCAGAAAGACGGCTTCAGCACAAAATAATTCTTTTTTCGACTTTTTATTTCTAATATTATATTTATTATGAAAGCTCATCTCAAATTAATATCTATTATTGCTATTGCGGCAATCATGGCATCGATGACTTCATGCTCGAAGAGTAAAATCGATCAATTCATCGACAGTGTGAACGACGAGTGCCCTGTAAGCACCGAGTTTGGCGTTTTAACCGAACTTTCAAGCAGTGACAAGATGGTATCATTCAACTACACCGTTGACAACAAAATAATACCTTTTCCCAAGCTTAAGGCCAATCCCGATGTGGTAAAAAAAATGTGGAAGATAACATTCCTTGATGATAAGGACAAGACAAAGAATGAATTTGTGAATGAAATATTGGCTTCGGGTAAGGGCGTCCAATTGACGTTCAACGACAACAACCAGCATTTCAGCATTGACATCAACAATAATGAGCTGAAATCGTTGATACAACAAAAAATCCCCGCCAATGAGCAGATGCAGATTCAAATCGATATCACAAAACTCAATTTGCCCAAAGTACTGGATGAGATGACCACTATGGTCGACATAAAGTTGGAAAATGATTTTGTGACCTATTGCTATAACATCAACGATGAAGTTCTTCCCTTAAAGGAGATGGAGAGCAACCAAAAGGTAAATATTGTCAATGGCATTAAAAACGAATTTGCCCAAGGCTCTCCACTAGCTGTATTCTTCAAAACAGTAATCGACATGGGCAAAAGTCTGCGATATCAATATAACGGGACAAAGAGTGGTGAAACACTTAATATAGACTTCACTAACAATGAACTGCGGCAATTGGCTACAACAAAACCTGCGATGTAGTATTTTTAGACTGAACAGGGAGAATCATTTAGTTTCCCCTCTGAAAGTAAAAAATGACCAAGTGAGGTCATTTTTTGCTTTTATACTGAAACTTAAGTGACTAAATACTAGTGTCGACTCTGACTAGTTGTACCCATCGCGCTTTCTTTCGCACAACAATAATTACAAAGGTTGTGAAAATAAACACCAATTAATAGCTATAGTTTCAAAAAAATAATGTACCTTTGTGACAATTAGTTAACTATGGCCACATCGTTTATTATGTGAGCTGTTTTACAATATCAATAACACAAGCAATAGATATATGAGACACTATCTGAAGAATTTGGAAGACACCGTACACAATCATTGGAACCTGAAAGCCCTGTGCGACTATGGAGGCGAGTCGTTTACCTATGGCAATCTTGCCACTCACGTCGAGCAGATGCGACTCTTCTTTGCCGCCACAGGAATCAAGAAAGGCGATAAAATTGCCATTTGCGCCCGCAACTCAGCCCGCTGGGGAATGACGTTCTGGGGCATTAACGTGAACGAGTGTGTGGTTGTTCCCATCCTTGCCGACTTCCACCCCGACAGCGTCTCAAAACTCACCAACCATTCAGATAGCGTCCTGCTATTTACCAACGACGATATCTGGGCAAAGATGAACCCCGATGATATGCCCAACCTCAAAGCCGCCATCGATGTGAAGAATAATAACCTGCTATGGCATCGCGATGAGGCCGTGGCCAAGGCATGGGAAAATCGCGAGGAGGCTTTTAAGAAACAATATCCCAACGGTATGCTGCCAGGAGATGTGTCTTATCCCGGCGACAACTTCTATGATTTGGCAATCATCAACTACACATCGGGGACCACAGGCACCCCCAAGGGAGTGATGCTTACCTACGGTGCTATGAGTGATACCGACAATTTTGCCAACGCCCATTTCCCCAATACGCCTGGTGAAACCATCGTTTCAATGCTTCCCATGGCACATATGTATGGCCTGGCAATCGAGTTTATTCACCCCAACGTGGACGGCGTCACCGTCTATTTCCTGGGTAAAACACCATCACCCACTACCCTCCTAAAAGCTATGCAGGAAGTGAGGCCCTATATGGTGATTACCGTGCCATTGGTGATGGAAAAAATCTATTCCAACTCTATCAAACCTGCATTGGAGAAAAGGAAAAAACTATTACTCATTCCAGGCATGAAGAAGATCATTTACCGAGCAGCACGCAAAACCATCATGAAAGTGTTTGGTGGTCAGGTGCAATGCTTCATCATGGGTGGCGCTGCACTCAATCCCGAAGCCGAACAGTGTTTCAAGAAAATGAAACTGCCGTTTACCGTGGGCTACGGAATGACTGAGGCTTGCCCGCTTCTAGGCTATTCATGGTGGAAAGAGTTTGCGCCTGGGTCTTGCGGCAAACCAGTGCATGAAATCCGCATTGACTCCGAAGATCCACAACACAAAGCCGGCGAGATTCAAGCCCGAGGCGCCAACCTCACCATTGGCTATTACAAGAATCCCGAAGCTACTACAGCATCGTTCACCGACGACGGATGGTTCCGCACTGGAGATCTCGGCGTGATGGACAAAAATGGCAACATCTTCATACGCGGACGCATCAAATCGATGATTCTCAACTCCTCGGGTCAGAACATTTACCCCGAAGAGGTTGAAGCCGTTGTGTCCAACTGCCAGTATGTGACTGAATGCCTTGTGGTAGACCGTGGCGGGAAAATTGTGGCACTTGTCTACTCTGAGCCACCCGAAGACATCGACGACGAGACACGAGCATCTATTCCAGATCTTATTCGTGAAGAAGCCAACACATCCCTTCCTAATTACAGCAAGATTACCAAGGTGGAATTAATGGATGCCCCCTTCGAGAAAACCCCGAAGATGAGCATTAAACGCTTCCTGTACAAATAAGAAGAACCTTTTTCTTGTAACCCCACTTTGGATATGGGGGACCTCAATGCGTACGGTGGTTGTGTGAGAACAAGCGCTGCGGTAATTCCATTGCAAGAATTATACCCAAGACTATGGCGATGGCAACCTTGCTCGCCATCCATCCGCTCTGCATCGACAAGTCGAATTGAGAGTCTGTCAAATAATAGGTAAACCAGAAGATGCCCGCACCAGGAACGAGAGGGAAGATGCCACAAAGCAAAAATCCTTGAGCAGGTATGCGGAACGGGATAGCTGCCATGCGCGACAGTATGCACACAAGAATCGATGAGGCAAGTGTTGCGGTAACAGGTGTGGCACCGCACTGGCGCACCAAAATCAAGTATATAGCCCAACCTATGGCGCCAATCACGCCAGCAGGCACATAATGCTCACGGTCAATGCCAAAGAGCAACGCAAATGCCGCAGTGCCAATGAATGCGGCAAGCGCTTGTAAGAGCAAGCTGGCGGTTTGCGGGCTCACTGTCATACTGATATCCACCACTCCTCCATGCATATAGCCATCGACAATGAAAGCAAGCGACACTCCCACTGCGATACAGAAGAAACCAAGCATTGCGTCGGTGAGCCGGGTGAAACCAGCGATATAGTCCGAGTTGGCAAGGTCGCGAACTCCATTGACAAAAGGCACACCAGGAATCAGTGGCATGATAGCGCCAATGATGACGTTGGCAAGACTGTCGCCAAAATTCATGCGCCAGCACACAATGCACAGCACCGTGGCAACCAAAGCGTTGCAAATGCCACCAACAATCTTCGAAAGATAACGAGCGCTCAGCCCCAGCACAAAGAGATAAAGCAACAGCCCTACTACCAGTGCTGCAAGACAGTCCATCCATCCACCGCCAAAAACAGCACAAAATCCTCCAGCACCCAATCCTGAACCCAAGATTTGCTCCCATGCAGGTTTTGGCTTGGACGCTGCGATGCGATTTAGTTGTTCGCGAGCCTCGGCAAGCCCCAATCTACCATTGGCAATATCATAGCTGAGTCGATTGACTGCCACCACCTTCGACAGCTGAATACTACGCAGTGGAATAAACTCCACGTTGGCATAGGTTGAAGCCTGCGCGCCCGACTTCGTAATCTTGTTGGCATGGCCAGTGGTGAAGATTCCATTAGAAAGAACAAAGAAATTTCCCGAATCCACACCAAAATGCGAAGCGATGCGGCTCATAATGTCCTCTACGCGAGAGATTTCGGCTCCATTCTCAAGCAGTATGTGACCAGCCTTAGATGCCACATCCAGCACTTCGGCAAAATTGGTCTGATTGTCTAAATCACTGTCATTTAGGGGCTTTTTGTTGCTTGTAGCCATTATGAATACTTATCTTTTAAGTGTGTTGTTGCTAAGTTTCTCGATTTGGCTGCAAAAGTCTGAAAGAATATTGGATTATGCAAATATTCTTCCAAAAAACAGCAAATGGCAAAAATCTAATTTTGATTATCGAGAAACAAAAAGCTTCCGCAATATGTATATATTAGAGAAGTAAAAAAATCCACACTCTTGAAAAAAGCACCAAATAATTGCACTAATAACACTGTATCTTATCGATATCGGCAAGAAATAGGCAGAAAGTGTGTGTTTAGGTCCTGCTGCATCTTATTTTGGATGCAGTATTCTTCTTAAATGGCTGTAATCGATAGTTATAATTTCATATATATGCAATAAAAATGAAAAATCATTGGATTATTATTTTTTTTTCATTTACTTTGCAATATAAAATGCTAACTATTAACCAAATCAAGTGATTATGAAAAGATTTTACACAACATTTGCAATGGCTTTGGTAATTGCCGTTGCATCATTTGCACAAATGATTCCCCAGGAGGCCATAATGACCTATCCTGGAATTAAGAGAAGCAACGCGAATTTCACGAAAGACGATGTTCTGGTAACGTTGCCTGAAACTGCTGTGGTTGAAACCGATTGGGCAGTAGAAGCTATCTACTATTATGGAGAAAACAATACTCCGTATGTTAATGATAACCCTATTTCGGTTGCCTTTGATGGTGATGACGTCTACTTCCAAGGGGTAGTCTATACATGTCCTAATGCCTGGATTAAAGGAAGGCTTGATGGCAATATGGCCACTTTTCAGAACGGACAGTACTGTGGTACCTTTGGCGACTATAATGTTTATGCCTGTGGCACGGATGATGCAGTAAACTTCAGCAGTCTCAAGTTCCATTATGATCAAGCTACACAGGTGTTCACACTTACCAACTTCTATCTGGAGAATATCTATCCAAACCAGCAAGGTTTCATATTCTATTCTTACGGAATGGTTGTGTATAAGGACTTTAAAGTTCCTGCACCTACCGACCTGACTGTAGTTCCCGATGTGAATAGTGCCGAAGTGTCTTGGACAAGCGATGCTAGCAAGTATAACCTGCGCTATCGTGAACATGTTGACTTGTCGGGCGCTAACCACTTCTGGGACTTTGAGGATCAAGACCAGGTAACAGATTTCACTATTGTAGATGCCGATGGTGACGGCAAAAGTTGGACGTGGATAGATTCGAAGGTGAAGGCACATAGTGGCAACAGCGTAATGTACTCGGCAAGCTATGACAGCAGTACAGGTGCTCTTACTCCCGACAACTGGATTATTACTCCAAAGGTAAAACTTGGTGGACAATTTTCGTTCTGGGCGGTAGCACAGGAAAATACTGCCATGTATGCCAACGAGCAATTCCAAGTCTATGTGTACGAAGGCGACGAGTGGACCTCGGTTGAAGATTTTGTCGCAATATCCGATATTTATACCAGTTCCGTTAATTTCCAGGAATACAGTTTCGACTTGAGCGAGTATGAGGGCTATGGATATCTCGCCATTCGTCACTTTAACTGCACCGATCAGTTCTGGCTGAACATCGATGATGTGCAAGTGATTGTCCCCGATGCTACCGAAGTCTTACCGCCCGAATGGATTGAATGTGACGATGTGTCCAATCCCTACACTATTAACAATCTTGAGCCGGGAACCGAATATGAAGTCCAAGTGTGTGCCATTGAAGACGATGTAATAAGCCTCTGGACACCGAACGTAGTATTTACCACCCTTTCTGAAAGCATTCCTACCATTGATGAACTCTACCTGGTGGGCAGCTTCAATGGTTGGAACTGGCAGAATGAAGAAGGACGAGTTCCATTGGCATTTGAGGATGATAAGTTCACTGTTGAGATTGAGCTCGAGGACGGTACCGAATTCAAGCTCATCACTCCCGATGAGACTTCGACCAATGGTTGGAAATGGTTCGGCGGTGTTGACGAGAACCAAGTTGGTTACTTCGAGATAAACGACAATCTGCTCAACCAGGCAATTGAGCTCGTTGACGGAGCAAACTTCAAGGTTGTTGGTGACGGCAAGTACACCATCACTGTTATGCAACCCACTACTCCTGATGGCAAAGGCCTTCCCGAGCCTCTAGTGATGACAGTTTCCAGAGAAGCTACCGGCATCAACACTGTTGGTATTGACACTAAGGCCGACAATGCTTATTACAACCTCCTTGGCGTTAAGTTCAACACTATGCCAACTACTCCCGGCATCTACATCCACAACGGCAAAAAAGTCGTGATTAAGTGAGCGCAGAACTGAGCTTACTCAAGTTATTCAGAACAATACTACAAGAGCTGGTTTTCCACCAGCTCTTGTAGTATTTTTATATGTTGAAGCAGTCGCCGCAGTCGAGGTTTCGATAACCAATGTCTTCCATGATGTAGCGCTGGCGGACGGTGACGCTGGCTTCGAGGTCGGCGATGGTGCGGGCGACTTTTAGGATGCGGTCGTAGGCTCTGGCGCTCATGTTCATCTTGGTGATGGCCTCGCGGAGTTTTTCCATTCCTTCGGCATCGGGCTCGGCGTATTTGTGCAAGAGGGCGGTGGTCATCTGTGCGTTGCAGTGAATGCCGGAATGGTTCTTGTAACGAAGACTCTGGATGGCACGCGCCTTGATGACACGTTCCCTTATCGCAGCACTTGGTTCTCCTGGTGCTTTGCTCGACATCTGGTCGAAGTTGACAGGCTGCACTTCAACTTGCAGATCGATACGGTCCAGCAAAGGCCCGCTGATTTTCCCCATATATTGATGCCGCTGATGCGGCGTGCAGATGCACTGCTTGGTTGGATGTCCGTAGTAGCCGCAAGGACACGGATTCATCGAAGCCACAAGCATAAACGATGCGGGATAGTCAATGCTATACTTTGCACGGCTGATTGAAATATGTCGGTCTTCAAGTGGTTGTCGCATCACCTCCAAAACGGAGCGATTGAATTCAGGGAGCTCATCAAGAAAGAGCACCCCATTGTGAGCCAAGCTGATTTCCCCAGGCGTGGGATAAGTGCCGCCGCCAACTAAGGCGACGGCACAAGTATACGATTATGTGGTGGGACAAAAACAGTTTTATTGAGAATATAGATTGTAAGTTTTGATAATGTGGCCTTTGCCGAATCTGATTTGTGAATTTTCTTCTTTTCGTGTATTTGTGAAAGAAATATATATTTTTATTGCTATAATTATGCTGTAAAAGCATGAAAAACATAAATAGTCATCAAATCCTTGTGTAATATGAAGTTTTTTCGCTATCTTTGCACTTGAAAAATTGTCAAAATTTCAAAGGTCATATGAGCAGAAATAGTTCTAATGATATTAATACTCTTAGGAGTCGTATTGAGGCAATGCCAGAGGACTGTGTATTGTTCCGTTCCGACTTTCTAGAATATCATTCTGAATTTGTCGGTGGAACCTTGGCTGAGCTAACAAGTGAGGGCGTATTGGTGAAACTCGCACAGGGTATTTACGCTAAACCGAGAAAAAGCCGATTCGGAGTAGTATTTCCCTCCGTTGAGAAAATTGTACAGGCCATAGCCACTCGTGATAATGCGGAAATCTTACCCTCTGGTATGACAGCGTTGAATGCTTTAGGGCTCTCCACCCAAATACCGATGAATTATACCTATTTGACAACTGGCAGCGAGAGGACGGTTAAATTAGCGAATCAACAAGTAATGCTGAAACGTGGAGTGCCAAAGAACTTCTGTTATGAGACACGACTTATAGCATTGCTGGTTCAAGCGCTTAGAGCGTTGAAACAAGAGAATGTGGGAGAAGAAGAGTTGCAGACAATACGCACATTGATAAAAAAAGAGCCTGATAAAGAGGCTTTGGCAAAGGATGTGGATTTGATGCCTGCTTGGATGAAACGAATTGTAAAACCTATGCTTAAATCAAATGAAGACTATGGGGAAACTATGGATGAATAATGAATTGGTTGACCGTCTGGCGATGTTACAACAGGCGGAAATCAAACATCCAGGCATCAATCAAGTAGCAATAGAAAAAGACTGGTGGGTGACAGTAACGTTAAAGGCGTTGTCTCAAACGGATTGTCACGAATTCTTAATATTCAAGGGAGGTACATCACTCTCGAAAGGGTTTCACCTCATCGAGCGTTTTTCTGAAGATATTGACTTAGCCATCAGTCACTCTTTCTTTGGCATAGATAAGACAACTAAGAGTCAACGCGACAAGTTGCGGAAGTCTGCTAGAAAGTATATCCACGAAACCCTTTCGACTCAACTGGATACCCGATTAAAAGATATGGGAATCACGGGATACAGCATTGAGAACGTGACCCAAGTACAAGATAAAAATGGCGAATGGCACCAAATAGACTCGGATAAAGATCCAACCGTCATCTTACTGCATTATCCTTCGATAATTGAAGATACCGCCAGTTATATTCCTCCACGTGTAAAGATAGAGATTAGCTGCCTCTCTATGGATGAACCAACAGAGGTGTGTGAAATCCAATCTTTAATTGGTCAAAGTTTTGAGGGTGAAGATTATGATGCCGATTGCAAGATAAAGACAGTGGTTCCGACTCGGACATTCTTGGAAAAAATGTTCCTGCTTGCCGAGGAGTTCCAGAAAGACAATTCAAGAAGTATGCGAATGTCTCGTCATCTTTACGACTTGGAAAAACTAATGGACACTCAATATGGTCGCGAAGCATTGGCAAACTGCTCACTCTATGACGCTATAGTAGAGCATCGCAGGAAATACTATGCTTTGAAATATGTTAATTATGACCTACATGCCCCGGCAACCATCAACTTCATGATTCCTGAACGAGCAATGGAGGCATGGAGATCTGATTATGCCGAGATGAGGCGATTCTTCATCTATGGTCAGTCATTAGAGTTCGATGCGCTGATGGAGAGGATAAAAGAATTGCAGGAGAGAGTAAGAAAATGTACATAGCATTGCAATGACTAGTCTGAAAATAACAGCCAACTTCACCATATCTCCTGAATGTGTAGAAGGTCGAGACTACTATTTCTTCAATCCACAAAACCAGTCAAAAGAATGAAAGAGTCGACACGTAATCATGCCCCTTGTGCGATCTGCCGCTTAAGACCTGCGGATAAGACTAATTCCCATCTTATCCCTAGTTTTTTCATAGCCATGATTTCCAGTGTCGATCACAGTTATAAGCGGGATAAAGAATTGCTTTATACAATTAACGAAGATATTACTACCGCTTATATTGGTCGAGGCGTAAGAGAAGAAGAATTATTACGCAGCTTTGACTCAGTGTCTGATGAACGCCTGGATATGATGAAACAAAATACTGATTCAAAAGATTATATCTTCTGCCCCCATTGCGAAAGAAAACTTGGTGAATATCTTGAGTCCCCCTGGCACGATCATCTCTTTAACCAAAGACGCATTGAACCTAGTAATGCATATTTCTTTTGGGTTTCACTTCTTTGGCGAATCTCTGCGTTCGAGGTATTTTACTTCAAATTACCAACACATTTAGAAGAAGCTCTCAGGAAACGACTCAATGCCTTTATCCAAGCAAAAGACCAAAAAGGCGATACTTCCATAATAATGAACAAACTGCCTTTTTCTTATAAAGTTTTGTACTGCAAAGATTTCTCAAAACATCATGAAGGCATGATTTATTGCGAATATGATCGTAAAACAAAAATAGTCTCTTTAGTACTTGGTGATGTGGTAGCATGTTTCTCATTCAACAAACGCAAGACATTTGATAGATTCTCATTCTATGGCCTCGAATCTAAATTCTCTGAGGCTCCAGTCAATGATGGATCCTCACAAGAAACTATCTTAAGTATTGATGCCGATGTTCTCAATGCTTTCAATTCGATACTTATACCCAAGATTCAAACCATTCGATTAAAAGAGGATAGGAAAAAAATCCTCGCATTATGGGGTATGGCAATTAAATTAGGTATGCCTTTACCTCCAAAGCCAGTTGAGTCATTTATTCAATTTGTAATCAGAAAGTTATACGATAAAACTGTCAAGTCGGGCGAAAAAACCACTCATGAATATTTTGCCAAATGCTTTAAGTTGGGTCTAGCTAGATTCTATAATATTCGTTTACAATAACCACATCATTTAGTGTCAGCAATAAAATTCGGTGATAGAGTTCTCTTTGAGAAAAGCAAAGATTACCCATTTAGGGGGGTATTACCGGGAATTGCGATAATTTTGCAATGGAAAGACCGCTTTTTCAAAAATAATGCTGTGAAGTGTAAAAAACGGTGGTCTCAAACGTCATTAATATCTAAAGACGACACTGATATGAGTGACAAGAATATAACAGAGAGGCTGTTCTGGCAGCATTATGGCAAGATGATCCATCTGGCCAGAACCTTGCTCGTCGATGATGCCGAGGCTCAGGATGTGGTCTATGAAGTGTTTGCCCGTCTGTTTGAGATTACTTCATGATGTTTGGTGTCAATACAATACAAAATTGTTTTTATTATTTTTCAATAAAATAAGTTTAATATTCAAAAATATACTATCTTTGCAGATGTAAGGTGTGCCTTACAATTACATTTTGAAAAAGAAGCGTTCGCTTTTTCTTGTGTTAGAAAACGTAGGAAATTTTCTGAAGATGCAAGGAAGCAAGCGGTTCTCACGCTATAAGCGTGGGCTGCAATTTCTCACATCTTTATCTTCGGGTTTCCTACGACCTTCTAACAAAGTGTGGCGATTCAGTTCACGCTTTTTGTGTTTATATTACCCAATAGAACTGTAAGGGTCAACAAATTAAATTATTAACTTATGGGTATTTTTAATTTTTTCAGTTCTAAGTCTGACAAACAAAAACTTAGTCACATTAAATCACTTATTGCTTTGGCTATGGCTGATGGGAAAGTTGAGAAAAGTGAATTAGCTGCAATTGCCGCTGTATGCTCACGCGAAGGAGTTTCTGAAAGCGAGATTCAGAATCTGCTGGAAAATCCAGATACAGTAGATTTCGTTCCACCAACAGACCACCAAACAAAGGTTCAGTATCTCAAAGATATGTGCGCTCTTATGATGATTGACGGTAACATCGACAAAAATGAGGTCGTTGTATGCAAATTGACGGCAGAAGCTCTTGGTTTCCGTCATGAAGTAATCGATGCGATGGTTGCTGATATTATTGAGGACATTAAAAATAACATGGTCTAAAAATGTTATTTGAATCCCATTCTCATCAAAGGTTTGAAGGTGGAGTACCTAAGCAAGGTCTACAAACTTGCAATAGAACCATTCAGATAGACAAAAACATAGATGGGTGTGATGGTTATCGTTTAACTCCTGGAGATGGCTTCATTATTTCCATAATTAATATGGATAGTAATCATCCTCTATGGGATGGCAACTATCAAATGACTCCAAAACCAATGAGAGTTGTTGAAAAAGGTACTTCTCACATCTCATTAAGAGGATATGAGGTTTTGGCTCGAACACCTTTTGGATATCAAAGTTTTGATATGTCTGACTATGGTATAACTATTTTTGTAGAAAATGACGAAATAGTTAAAGTCAGATTGGATATGTTCGACAGAAACACCTATATCGAATATTACAAATAATTATATGGACCAACTAACGCCCTTTCAAGTTTTCATGCTTGAACGACTTGATTTCTCGCCAAATAAATACGAGATTTATCAAGGAGGCCAACTCATTGATAGTGGGCATACATCTATGTCAATAAGCGTTCGCGCTATAGATAAAACCATGGTAGCAAACGACAATATTGTTGTCAACATTATGAATAATAATCTCTCTTATATATTAGATTCAAGTTCATCTTATGATATGGTGATGACATTGCATGATAGATTTATTGCCCTTATACTACCTCAACAATCAAACATAAATGACATTATGTTCCAAACATTTCCAATGATGGTTCAATATACTCGTTCATACAAAAGATTCGCTGATAAAGAACCTCTTTGTATGAGTATGTTTACTAATAATGGAAATGTTGAAAAAATGAGCTTTAAAGTATATTCTCCTGAAACTCTGATAGAACTTTTTATATAACCTTGTCTTTTAACTCCATAATTTTTCGATAAAAAATCTTAGAATTATGGAGTTTTTTAAAATGATTAAAAATGTGGCTTGTTATTATAGCAATATTAGGAGTTGTAATTTGGCTTGCCGTAAGTTCAAGTTCAAGTAATACAAATCCTATGAGAAATGATTATTCTAGTCCATCAAGGCCATCTTATTTATCAAATACCCCAAGCACTAATGAGGCTCTTGAAATGATCAGGGACATGTTTAAGGACTTATCTTTAAATCAGCGTTATGCTGTATATAACTTTTTTGATTCGCTTGCTCAATGCGTAACATCATATTCTGCAAAACAGAAAGTTCAAGATAGAGTCAGAATGGCTGCGTTGGAACTTAATATTAATCCTTCTTCGGCTGATTCTAGATTGCAAATATATGGGTTGAATGATATGTTTTCTAATTTGGGGGCAATTCCAAAAGGAGCTGCCCTAGATAGTATTATTGCAACAGCGTATGGAATTTCATTAATGGCAAGTGGAACTGTTCAAGGCAGAGATGCGAAACAATTTGCAGAAACTGTTTTCGTTGGTTCATTAAAGGAAGCTGGTTTTTCTGAAGACTTTATTGCAGAGTCTTTGGAAAGAACTGAGGCTTTCATGAATGCTTTTAGTTAATAATGGGATATGGCAAATATAGATCCAATAGTATTATTGATTTCTACATCTATTTCTCTCATTGGGCTTCAAATTTGTTTGCCCAAAGACGATTTTGAAAAACTTGACGAAGTAACTTGGACAACAAGTCCATTATTAAAAATCATCTATGGCATAATCCAATTAGTCGGCGTTATATATATATTAGGTGGTTTTGGATATCTTACATTCTTTGAGCATTGGTGGTATTTCTTGATCTATTTCGGGGCATTTGCAATTGCAAGGCTTATGACGACTATTTCTAATGCGATAATAGATAGTTTATTCGTTAGAAGAATAATAGGCACTATTATTATTCTTTGTGGTATTCTAATTTTAGTCATCACACTTTAAAGTAATATGCAATATCCTTTATTTGATTATTATTATAATAGTCGCTTAACTTTGGACGAAATCATTTCTGATTATCTTGCTAATTTCTACCATAAGAAACATGGTACAAATAAGTCTGATAAAGTTAGAAACAAAGTCTTAAACTCAACAAAAGTTGCTGCAATTGATTCTTTTTCTATTCAACAACGTGTTGTGCCTAACTATATGGATTTTGGCTCAGCCTTAAATGAAACCATGTGGTTCATGTTCCAATCAAACGAAACACAAGCATTAGGTGTGCTAATTGCTGCGTCCGAATGGGAGAAAAGGATAAATAACATATATCATTTTGGTGGCGCAAGAGAAGTTCGAGATAAAGCGATAAGGATTTTTCAGAAATTTTCAATTTACGAAAAAATGAGTCAATCTCAGTTTGAAAGAATGATTAGTATGTAAACACTGTCTTTTAAGACATCCTTATAACTCCATAATTTTGCGGCAACAATCGCAGAATTATGGAGTTGATATCTAAAACCCAGCAAACATCTACAAATTAAAATAGTTGCTGCGGTCGAGGTTGCGGTAGCCGATGGCTTCCATGATGTGGTGCTGGCGGACGGTGATGCTGCCCTCTAGGTCGGCGATGGTGCGGGCTACTTTCAGGATGCGGTCGTAGGCGCGGGCGCTCATGTTCATCTTGGTGATGGCCTCGCGGAGTTTTTCCATTCCTTCTGCGTCGGGCTCGGCGTATTTGTGGAGCAGGGCGGTGGTCATCTGAGCGTTGCAGTGCACTCCTGGGTGGTTCTTGAAGCGCAGGCTCTGGATGGCTCTCGCTTTGATGACTCGTTCACGGATTGCTGCACTGGGTTCGCCTGGCTGCTTGCTCGACATCTGCTCGAAGTTCACCGGCTGAACCTCCACCTGCAGGTCAATTCTATCCAGCAATGGGCCACTAATCTTGCTCATATATTGATGTCGCTGATGCGGTGTGCAGATGCATTGCTTGGTGGGATGTCCGTAGTAGCCGCAAGGGCATGGATTCATCGAAGCTACAAGCATGAAAGAGGCTGGATAGTCGATGGTATACTTAGCTCGACTGATCGTTATGTGTCGGTCTTCAAGTGGCTGACGCATCACCTCCAAAACGCTGCGATTAAATTCAGGGAGCTCATCCAGGAAGAGCACCCCATTGTGGGCAAGACTAATTTCCCCAGGCGTAGGATAAGTGCCGCCGCCAACTAAGGCGACGGCACAACTATACGATTATGTGGTGGGGTACTTCTTCGTTTGGTCCGTGAAAATAAGGAGGTTTTTTCTGTAAATTTTGCTTATTTTCTTAATTTTTGCCAAATAAGCATTAAATATATTGTTTATTTGGGGTATTTTCTATATCTTTGCGCAAAATAATAATGTTTAAATATACTTTATGGAATATACAGAATTACTTGAAAAACAGATAATAGGAAGGCTTAGAGTTGATAACCCTTGGTGGAGTGAAGGCAGCATACCTACTTTTTATAAAGACATGAAACCAAGGTTGTATATTGACATGTTTTATTCTTTGGTCACCGATGTTGGCTTGCAGCGGGCGGTGGTTTTAATGGGACCGAGGCGCGTAGGCAAGACGGTAATGCTGTTTCATACTATAGCTCGACTGCTGGCTGATGGTGTGCCTCAACAAAATATTATTTATATTTCGGTAGAGACACCAATCTATAATAAGATATATCTTGAGCAATTGTTCAATCTATCAAAAAAGACTTTAGGTAAACCTGAAAATGACAAAGACCAATATTATGTTTTCTTTGATGAGATTCAGTATCTAAAGGACTGGGAAGTGAATCTGAAATCGCTTGTTGACACTTATAAGAATGTTAAATTCATTGCTAGTGGTTCGGCTGCTGCCGAATTAAAAAAACGCAGTAATGAAAGTGGTGCGGGCCGATTTACAGATTTCAACTTGCCTCCATTGACATTCTGTGAATATATTCACATGAAAGGCTATGATCAACTCATGTTTCAACAGAAGATGCAATGGATGGGAACAGAGATTGACTATTACAATACTATTGATATAGATAAACTAAACACGCTATTTATTGATTATATCAATTATGGCGGCTATCCCGAAGTTGTCTTCTCTGAAAAAATCCAAGAAAATCCAGGGCAATTCATAAGGCACGATATTATTGACAAAGTGCTGCTGAGGGATTTACCAAGCCTATATGGCATTCATGATGTCCAGGAACTTAACTCGCTTTTTACTATGATTGCTTATCATTCCGGAAACCAGTTTTCCTATGAGTCAATGTCGAAAGAGTCGGGTGTAAAGAAAGAAATGCTTAAAAAGTATATTAGTTATTTAGAGGCTGCTTTTCTGATTCGTAAAATTCATAGAACTGATGACAATGCCAGAATGTACCAAAGGGAAACAAGCTTCAAAATATATCTTACTAATCCATCACTTAGATGCGCTCTTTTCCAGCCGATCAAAGTTAGTGATGAGGAAATTGGCAATATGGTCGAGACTGCCGTTTTTGCCCAATGGATTCCACGCCAAGGTGTTGACATATCGTTTGCAAATTGGAGATTAAGCAACAAACAGCAGGGAGAGGTGGACATTGTTGGCATAGATGCTGGCAGACAAAAACCACAATGGGCAGTTGAAATCAAGTGGAGTGACCGATATGCCCAGCACCCTGGAGAACTAATGTCTCTTCTGTGGTATTTGCCAAAAAATGGTTTGACAGATGCTCTTGTAACCAGTGAAACGAAAACCCTTACAAAAGAAATGGATAGTGTAACCCTTCACTTTATGCCTGTCGCTTGCTATGCATATACCGTTGCAGCAAACACGTTAAGAAAAACACGCATGATTTATGGATTATAATATAGTTGCCAAATAAGCATGATTTTCTGTGCTTATTTGGTAATTATTATATATTATATTGATATTCAGTAGTATACACGTGAAGGATAAGAGGGTTGAGTATTGTTTTTCGAAAAAAACGAAGTTATGAAGTCGAATAGTAACAAGCTAATCAAAGAACGCGAGCAGTTGTCGGAGCCAAAGAGAAACGTTGCAAACAAGAGCTATTACAAAACATCCTATCTTTAGAGCACATTAAAAAAGTGACAATGTTGACAGATTTTTAATGTGACCACTTATATACTCAAGACGTTATTATAAAGCATGGCTTTATGGTTAAAAGCAATATCCGAAATCTTCTCTTGCTATTGTTTGTATGTCCTTAACTGCATGTAGCTTAAAAAAATAGCAAAAACATTATGGCATAAAATTTTTTCATCCAATAGTGTTTTTTTCAAAAAATTGTTCAGTTCCTTTGTTTGAAATCATGGGAGTGATGTGTTATATAAATGTAAAGTTAGTAATTTTGTTGGTAAATTACGTGATTTGTAAATGACTATTGACGCATTTGAACTGATAGCTCCACAGCTGAGGGCTGCTGCCGTAAACAAAGCAACAGCAATGGGCCTCGACTATGACGAGTCGCAAGACATCGCCCAGGAGACGCTGTTGCGGCTATGGCAGATGCGTGACGACAGTCGGCTCTACAATCCTGAGGGTTTTGCTGCTGTGATTGCACACCGATTATCGCTGAACCACTTGCGTCGCAAGCCTCCGCTTCCGTTAGAGAGCGAGGAGTCCGCAAGTCAGACCAATCCATCGCCGTTGGACGAAATCATACAGCAAGAGGACGTACAGTGGCTCGAACAG
>JAFZAC010000010.1 GCA_017548365.1 Muribaculaceae bacterium | reverse complement strand
TCCATCACGTTTGCCATACTTTATAACATCAGAAGAGCCGCATGAAAAGCATTTTTTGCATCATATCAATAATAAATGCCACAAATGTAAGCAATAATGGGCGTTTTCAAAGATTTCACCACCCAAAATGACCAATAGGCCTTGATTTTGTTTGGAGCCCCGCGGGAGCGTTAGGGATGCACGCAGTGAATCCATATTTTTCTTCATGTTTGTGATAGGCATGCGGATTTTTTATCAATGATTTTGAACTAGATCACTTTAAATCTGCTCTAAACAAAGAAAAATCAAAAAAAACCGCAAAAAAAACCGCAAAAATTTTGCTAGTTCAAAAAAAAGCACTACTTTTGTACCCGCAATCAAAATTTACACGGTTGTAATTGCGACAGTAGCTCAGTTGGTAGAGCGCGACCTTGCCAAGGTCGAGGTCGCGGGTCCGAGTCCCGTCTGTCGCTCCAGATCTTTGAAAATTTTGCGACAGTAGCTCAGTTGGTAGAGCGCGACCTTGCCAAGGTCGAGGTCGCGGGTCCGAGTCCCGTCTGTCGCTCAATTATACTTGTCCAGGTGGCGGAATTGGTAGACGCGCTACTTTGAGGGGGTAGTGCCCGATTGGGCGTGTGAGTTCGACTCTCATCTTGGACACATTAAGAATAGAAGCAAGTTGCTGAATTTAGCGACTAGCTTCTTTCATTTTAATTGATGTCATTAAGTCTGTCAACAAGCTCTTGACGACCAGAAACTACATACTCTCCAATAATATTTCAGTGATATCCTCTGGCTTAAGGTCGAGATAGCCAGCGGGATAACATATTGTTCCTCGGGTAATGCCTGGTATCATTTCGGCGGTGGCACCGAGTTCGCTAATTTTGAGAGGAAGACCAATCTCAAGCATCCAACTCTCCAAAGCTTGCAGTCCTTCTAAAGCAATCTGCTCATCAGTCTTTCCATCGGCATTGACGCCCCATACGTTCTTGGCAAAACGCACAAACTTTGGCAATCCCGCTTTCATAGCACGACGATAATAAGCCATTGACACTGCAGCAAGGCAATAACCATGAGGAGCATGAGTCCATGCACCAACCGAGTGGCCAATCATATGCACCATCCAGTCCTCACGCTTGCCGCATCCAATGAGTGTGTTTAGTGCCCAAGTCGCCGTCCACATGATATTAGAGCGAGCCTCATAGTCCTGCGAATCTTTCACTGCAGCTCGTGAAGCCACGATAAGTCCACGCATCAGACCTTCGGAGATATAATCGCTTGTGTTGTCATCAAAGTCCGAGAAGTACTGCTCAAAAATGTGGTTCATAATGTCATAAATTCCGGCCTTCATCTGCTCGTCGGGAACTGTCATAGTAAATCGTGGGTTGAGGATTGAGAATTTCGGCATCAGACGGTCATCAAACACATGGCCTACCTTGAACGCATTCTCAGCATCGGTAATAACCGTGCCGGCATTCATTTCAGAACCTGTGCCTGCCATCGTCAGGACACAGCCTACGGGTATAATCTTCTGATCTGTATCAGGCTGTTTTTGTTGCAGCCAGAATTGGTCCCAATAATCACCATCAAAGAAGACTGATGCAGCTACAGCCTTGGAGTAGTCGCACACGCTGCCGCCGCCAAGAGCAAGAATCAGGTCCACGTTGCTCTCACGGGCAATATTGATACCTTCGCGAAGTTTGTCCAACGTAGGGTTACTCATCACTCCTGGGTTCTATATTATAGTCTTGCCTGCATCTTTCAAAATGGCCACTACCTGGTCGTAGATGCCGTTGCGCTTCACACTGCCGCTGCCGTAGTTCAGAAGCACGACAGGTCCGAAAAGCGTCAACTCGTCCTTGAGGTAGTTCAAAGACTCTTCACCAAAATAAAGCTTGGTGGGATTGTGGTATGAAAAGTTTCCTTGCATAGCTATTTTATTATTAGTTTTTAGTATTAATTGTCGTTTATTGATTCCAATTGCTTATTTATTCAGCTGAAAGCCGTCTGCAAAGGCTTTTCCAACTGTCTTTCCTAACTGAATGTAGGTGTGATGTACGGGGTCGAATGTGATAAGTCCCATTTTCTCGACATCAGGTTTCCCATCATCGGCCAAATATTTCTCGTCACAAAGGATGTTGACTATCTCCGCAACAAGATAATAACCAGTTTTATCCTCATCTATCTTCTGCTTAACCCTACATTCAAGGGTCATAGGGAAATCTTTAAACAAAGGAGCATTCACGTTCGGAGACTTTTCAATAGTCCAGCTAGTCTTTTCCATTTTATCATTGGCTTTTCTACCGCTCACAACTCCTACATAGTCTGAGGCTACCATAGTCTTTGCGGTAGCAAACGCAACCGTGAATTCTGGATTCTCAGCAAGGTTGTCGGTTGTCTGATGAGAGCCAAGTGAGATAACGATTTCATTCATATCCCATTGACCACCCCAAGCCGCGTTCATGGCATTGGGCTTAGCATTCTTGTCATAGGTGCCGATAATCAGCACTGGTTGTGGAAGTATCCACGCTGTTGATTTAAAACTTTTCATAATATTCTAGATAATCTTGATTTCACAATTCTTAAATGTACAAATATACAAATTATTTCTGAATCAAAATGAAAAAACACACAAAGAACTCACGGATTACGCTCGGTTTTCGTGAGTTTCTATTTAGCCTCAAAACAACCGCAGAAAAAAAGCAGGAGGACTAAAATTAATAATCCTCGAGTTTCATTTATGATTATTACACACGACATTCGTTTGACGACGTATATGACAAGTATACTAAAGCAAAAGTGGTTAGGAAGATTTAATTTGTGACTTCTCAACCACTTTGTTGTAAGTTTTTTCAAATAGTGGATATGCGTTAACTTATAGCCGAACTTGGTCGCTTCGCATTATCAGGTAAGTTGTTAAGCAATCGGGGGCAAAAATGTTTCTCATGAGCATATAATCAATGCATTCAAAGCAACAAGTGCCCTGATTGTTTCAATTAATTATTTTGTCTACTCTTTGGTTCAGCATTTCTGCAGTTTTTAGGTTATTTTATAATTTGGACGCGAAATTACTATGAATTTAACTACATGCCAAATTTTTATAATTTTTTTTGAGTGTCTTTAATAAGATGATACATTACACAAAAAGTTGCGACGTCAACATTAACGTCGCAACTTTATTAATTTAATAGTTTATTAACAAACTTAAGAGATGATTATTCTTCAGGCTCAACGCCCCACTGCTGGCGTGCCAGACGGCGGTAATTGTTGTAACGCCATTGAGCGTTCTCCTTGGCGGCTGCGAAGAGCTGCTCGGCCTCCTCAGGATATTGCTTCATTACCGATGCGTAACGAACCTCACCCTTAAGGAAGTTCTCAAACTCATCCCAGTTAGGCTCCTTGCTATCGAGAGTGAATGGGTTCTGGCCTTCTTTCTCGAGTTCTGGGTTGTAACGCCACAAGTGCCAGTAACCGCATTCAACAGCTTTCGCCTCCTCGGCTTGAGACTTACCCATACCAACCTTAAGACCGTGGTTGATACATGGTGCATAAGCGATGATTACCGAAGGTCCGTCATAGGCTTCAGCCTCACGGAAAGCCTTAAGGCACTGAGCATCACTTGCTCCCATAGCAACTTGGGCCACATAAACGTAACCATAGGTCGAAGCAATAAGACCAAGATCTTTCTTGCGGATGCGCTTGCCGGCTGCGGCAAACTTAGCGATAGCACCAAGAGGAGTTGCCTTTGAAGCTTGACCGCCAGTGTTAGAGTAAACCTCAGTATCTATAACAAGGATATTAACGTTCTTACCACTTGCAATCACGTGGTCGAGACCACCGAAGCCAATGTCGTAGCTTGCGCCGTCACCACCGATAATCCACTGCGAACGTTTAACGAGATACTGACCAAGGCTCTTAACCTTCATGTCTGCTTCAGCATCGCTATTCTCGATGGCAGCCATAATCTTATCGCTGAGTTCACGACTCTTGGCACCGTCTTCCTTGTTGTCGAGCCACTCTTGATAGAGAGCCTTTACATCGGCACTTACATTATCGCATGTGATGGCATCTATCACAAAACCAGTCACACGGTTGCGCATCTTTTCATCGGCAATGGTCATACCCAAGCCAAACTCGCAGAAGTCCTCGAAGAGTGAGTTTGCCCATGCAGGACCATGTCCCTTCTCGTTAACGGTGTAAGGAGAAGAAGGAACCGAAGCCGAGTATATTGAACTACATCCAGTAGCGTTAGCAACCATCTCACGATCACCAAAGAGTTGAGAAATAAGTTTCACGTAAGGAGTCTCACCGCAACCAGAGCAAGCACCGCTGAACTCAAAGAGTGGAGTAGCAAACTGTGAGTTCTTAACGTTCGATTTGGTGTCAACAAGCTCTTGTTTAGATGTGACATTGGCAACACAGTAGTCCCAGAGTTTCTGGTTTTCAACTTGCTGCTCGAGAGGTGCCATTGTGAGAGCCTTTTCGCCCTTCCTTCCAGGACAAACGTCAGCACAGTTGCCGCAGCCAAGGCAGTCCAAAACATCTACTGCCTGAACAAACTTCAATCCAGTGAGAGTCTTACCAACTGCTGGTAGCTTATCAGCATCAACAAATGGAGAAGCAACAGCCTCTTCCTCATTCATAAGGAATGGACGGATAGCTGCGTGTGGACATACGAGAGCACACTTGTTACATTGGATACAGTTTTGAGCGTTCCAAACAGGAACAAAGGTTGCAACACCGCGTTTCTCATAGGCAGCAGTACCAGCGTCCCAAGTACCATCCTCACGACCACGGAAGGCCGAAACTGGCAGAAGGTCACCGTTCTGTGCATTTATTGGACGAACAACCTCATTGATGAATGCGGGAGCATTGTCATCAATGTCGGCATCAACTGGCAAGTTGCTCCAAGCGGGGTCAACAGTGAGTTTCTTAAACTCGCCACCGCGGTCAACAGCTTGATAGTTCTTATTTACAACATCTTCACCCTTACGACCGTAAGACTTAACGATGAACTTTTTCATTTGCTCAACAGCGAGCTCAACGGGAATTACGCCGGTGATGCGGAAGAATGCCGATTGGAGGATAGTGTTGGTACGGTTACCCAAACCAATCTCCTGAGCAATCTTGGTAGCGTTGATGTAGTAAACGGTGATATTGTTGTCGGCAATGTATTTCTTAACCTTGTTAGGCAGATTCTTTGCGAGAGCCTCATCCTCCCAAACTGTATTGAGCAAGAATGTGCCGTTCTTCTGCAAACCGCGCATTACGTCATACATGTGCAGATAAGCTTGAACATGGCATGCAACGAAGTTTGGTGTGGTTACAAGGTAGGTCGAACGGATTGGCTGGTCACCAAAGCGCAAGTGAGAACAAGTGAATCCACCAGACTTCTTAGAGTCGTAAGAGAAATAAGCCTGGCAATACTTGTCGGTGTTGTCACCAATAATCTTAACAGAGTTCTTGTTGGCACCTACAGTACCGTCTGCACCCAAGCCGTAGAACTTAGCCTGGAAGAGACCCTTGCCGCCAAGTGCAATTTCTTCCTTCTGAGGAAGTGATGCAAATGTTACATCGTCTTCGATACCAATGGTGAACTGGTTCTTTGGCATTGGCAACGACAGGTTCTCGTAAACCGAGAGAATTTGAGCTGGAGTAGTATCCTTAGAGCCCAAACCATATCGTCCGCCCACGATGATAGGAGCATTTTCAGCGCCATAGAAACAATCCTTAACATCAAGATACAGAGGCTCGCCAACAGCACCAGGCTCTTTGGTGCGGTCGAGTACGGCAATGCGCTTGGCTGTGCTTGGTACTGCAGCGAGGAAATGCTTGGCCGAGAATGGACGATAGAGGTGTACAGCTACTAGACCAACCTTTTCGCCTTGCTCGGTAAGATAATCGATAGTCTCACGAATAGCTTCAGTCACCGAACCCATAGCGATAATCACGCGCTCAGCATCCTTAGCACCATAGTAATCAAAGAGACCATACTTGCGGCCAGTGAGGTCGCTAATCTTCTTCATGTAGTCTTCAACGATTGCAGGAACTGCAGTGTAGTAGTCATTGCATGACTCACGATGCTGGAAGAAAACATCAGGATTCTCGGCAGTACCACGTGTAACTGGATTGTCGGGATTCATAGCGCGCTCGCGGAACTCGTTCAAAGCATCCATGTCAACTAGCTTGGCTAGATCGTCCTTATCAGGAGCCTCTACCTTCTGAATCTCGTGAGAGGTGCGGAAACCATCGAAGAAGTTCACAAAAGGTACGCGGCCCTTAATAGCGCTCAAGTGAGCAACAGCAGCAAGGTCCATTACCTCCTGTACAGAGCCTTCGCAAAGCATCGCGAAACCTGTCTGACGAGTAGCCATCACGTCTTGGTGGTCACCAAAGATACACAGAGTGTGAGAGGCAAGTGTACGAGCCGAAACATGGAAAACGCCAGGAAGCAACTCGCCAGCAATCTTGTACATGTTTGGAATCATCAGCAAGAGACCTTGCGAAGCAGTGTAAGTAGTGGTAAGTGCACCAGCCTGAAGCGAGCCGTGAACGGCACCAGCAGCGCCACCCTCACTTTGCATTTCTTGCACGAGAACTGTCTCGCCAAAGATGTTTTTACGTCCGGCAGCTGCCCATTCGTCAACGTGCTCTGCCATAGTAGATGACGGAGTGATGGGGTAGATAGCAGCAACTTCGGTAAACATGTAACTAATGTGAGCTGCGGCCTGGTTACCATCACAGGTCATAAATTTCTTTTCTTTAGCCATAATTTTAGTTGTTCAAAAAGTACTTTTAGAATTATTGTGAAAAAATGAATTAGTTTTCTTGCAATAGCTTCATTGTTTTAAAAACGGTGCAAAGGTAAAAATAAACTTGCAGTCACCAAAATAATTATAATATAATTATTAACAAATAAAGAAAAAGAGGCATACTTCGTTGCCTCTTATGATTGGTTTTATTTCTTGATGCCGTCACGCTTTAGAAGAGCGTCGATTTTAGGTTCGCGACCTCTGAATCTCTTGTAAAGAGTCATTGGGGGCTCAGTACCTCCTCGTTCGAGGATGTTCTCCTTGAAAGAACGTGCTGTCTCGGGATTGAAGATTCCGTCTTCCTGGAACTTGCTGAAAGCGTCGGCGTCAAGAATCTCTGCCCACTTGTAACCATAGTATCCAGCTGCATAACCTCCCGAGAAGATGTGAGTGAACTGTGGGGACATCATGCAGCCTTCTACTGGCTTGAAGACTTCAACAGGTTTCATGGCCTCATACTCAAACTTGAAAGCGTCGCCCGAAATGGGTTTGGTGATAGTGTGGTAAGCCATGTCGAGGAAGCCGAAACTGAGTTGACGCAAACATGCATAAGCAGCGCCATATTGTTCAGAAGCCTTGATTTTTTCTACTAATTCTTGAGGAATACTCTCACCTGTTAGAAAATGCTTTGCAAAGCTATCTAGATATTCTCTCTCGCTCAAGAAGTTCTCATTGAATTGTGATGGCAACTCCACAAAATCACGATATACGTTGGTTCCTGAAGTGCTTGTGTATTTACATTTTGAGAGCATACCGTGCAAGCCGTGTCCAAATTCATGCATAAATGTCTCAACCTCATAGTAAGTGAGTAGTGAAGGCTTGGTCTCGGTGGGGCGAGTAAAGTTCATCGTGAGAGTAACTATTGGACGCACATCTTTGCCATCAGCATCACGGTATTGCTCACGGAAATTTGTCATCCATGCTCCGCTTTGCTTAGTCTCTCGTGGGAAGAAATCTGTATAAAGCAAAGCAACAAAATCACCATTGTCGTCGGTTACATTATAGACCTTTACTTCAGGGTGGAACACCTGGGCATCAAAATTCTCAGTGAAATGCAGCCCGTAAAGCCTTGTTGCGAGTCCAAACACTCCATCAATGACATTATCAAGCTTGAAATATGGTCTGAGTAATTCGTCATTTATGCTGTATTTCTCTTCTTTGAGTTTGTTAGAGTAATAAGAATAGTCCCATGGCATAATAGAGAACTTTTTGCCTTCAAGTGTGCTAGCGTACTTGTTCAAGACGTCCATATCACTCTTTTGAGTATTGGAATAAGCGTCTTTGAGCTGATTAAGCATGTTATAGACATTTGTCGGGTTTTCTGCCATTTTATTGGCTAGCTGATAGTCGGCAAATGACTTATAACCTAGCAGATTGGCAAGTTCCAAACGAGTATTAGCGATTTGCTGCATGATTTCGATGTTATTGTAATCTCCACTAGTGCATTGAGAATTATACATCTTATATAGCCTTTCACGAAGGTCTCGACGAGAGCTGTATTTCATGAATGCCAGATAACTTGGCGCATGAAGAGTGATAAGATATTCTCCATCGCGGTCTTTTACTTTAGCGGCCGCAGCAGCTGCGTCAATGGCGCTTTCGGGCAGTCCATCCAAGTCATTTTCAGTAAGCCACATCTCATATTTAGATGTCTCTTTCAAGGCATTCTGATCAAACTTGAGTGTTAGCTGAGAAAGACGCGTTGAAAGTTCCTTGTATTTTTCGCGATCGGTACCTTTGAGGGCAGCACCACTACGCACAAAAGACTCATGAGTCTTCTGGAGCAACATCCAGTCTTCTTTATCATATTGTGACTTATCGAAGTGGTTATACACATAGTCGATGCGTTGCCACAATTTCTCATTCAAAGTCACACTGTTGCTATGCTCGGTAATTTTAGGTGTCATACGTTCAGAAACCGCCATGAGAGAGTCGTCGGCATTTGCCGATAGCATGGGATAGAAAACACCAAGAACACGATTAAGCATCTCTCCCGAGCGTTCAAGGGTCACTATTGTGTTCTCAAAGGTTGGAGTCGCCTCTTGATTGGCGATAGCGTTGATTTCTTCACTGTGACGTTTCATGCCCTCGATGATAGCAGGCTCATAGTCGGCAGTTTTAATACGGTCAAAGGGTATAGCTCCATTTGTAGTCTTAAACGGCTGGAAAAAAACGTTGTCGGCACTGATCATAGTTGTGAATGATAGAAATAATAAGACTGATAATAATTTTATTTTCATAACTTATTTAGTTTTGAAGAGTAGCGTCAAGTAAGAGAACGTAATCGCTTGCAGCAATTCCCATTTTATTAACTATGTATTTGGTATCGGCCATATAAAGGCGTGAGAAAGATTCAACATCATTGTTTTCAAGCGATAGCGACTTGCTATACTGCGATATGGCATCGGCAACTCGTCCCATCACTTGCAACACATGGCCATAGTTAAGGTAATCTTGTGAGGTAGGGGAGTCGTCAGTCAAGATTTTCTCGTAAAAGTTAACTGCTTGCTCATGTTTACCTGTAAGCAGTGAGCACCATGCTATTGGTCGCCATGCACGGTGTTTGGCTTTGGGCATGAAATCAGCTTTATAGTATTGCTGAAGGGCATTGTTATAGTCTCCTTTATCGAGATAGCAATGTCCAATATTCAGGCACAGATTAACGCTTTGTGGTGACTGCTCCAAAGCCTTGCTGAAATAGTCGATAGCCATATTGAAGTCATGCATCGAACGATAGCATTGAGCCATCTGCTTGGTGTTCCACACATCACTGCTATCAACGAGTTCATAGCGTGAGTAATTCTTGAGTGCTTCGCTATATTTGCCCAACGACTGATAGGCATAACCCATTTTCTGGTATACGTGTGGGTCTGCATCATGGTTAGCAACCATCTGTCGATAGAACTTGATGGCATCGCCATAGAATCCGTTCTTGAAATAGAACTCAGCAATTATCGACAGGGCAGGAGTATCTATCAAGTAAGGTTGCAAGCATGCCACATCGGTAAGATTGATGTCACTATCAAAGATTGACTTGAACTCACGTCGGCGCGAATAAAGTTTGAAGAATCGATACAAATCCTGTATGTATCGGTTGATAATGGTGTCTCTCATCTTAATTACCGACTGCGCCTCTTCGTTCTGCAATTCTTGCAACTGATCGCGCTGAGCGTCAAACTGCTGAAATAACATGTTGCGCTGAGATTCAGGAGCCATGGCAATATATTGCAACATCGAGTACTTGTCGCTATCACACATAATGGGCATTGACATGAATAGTCCAGTAATTGGATGTTTCTTACCGCCAAAGGCATTAATTACAACCGAACAATTGTCGTGATATGGAAGGAACCAGTTTGAAATCGTGTTGAAAAATGGGTAACTTTTGAGTTTTGCAAAAGTAGCAATAAATACATCGCCTCCTTCCAACTGTAGTTCATTAAGTTCTTCAAGTTTGCTCGTTATTCCACTCTTATCAAGCCATTCTTGCCATTGAGGGTTTTCTTCAATCTCATTAATATCTATCAAACCAGGCGACTTCCCTTTAATTTTATCAAGAAGGTCGGAGCTCATCTTGTGCAATTCAGGAGAGATAATATCGTTTAGTTTACGTGAAAGATTTTCGGTGTTGCGACTATGTATTAATCGAGTGAAAATGAGCTGTAAATCACTTTTAAAGTTACTTATTTCTTCAAGATTTATAAGTGTTGACAAAATCTCTTTATAAGCTCCTAATCGCTGGCGGTATAGGTATAAAACGATGACAGCATTGATAAGAGCGCGTAACTTGAGTTCAGAGTCATTGAGGAAAGAGTAAGAATCTAGAAGCAACTTAAGTTTAGAGGCATCAAAGAACTTGGTGAGACCAAGCATCAAGGCCGATAGCACTAGGCTTTTAAGGTGAGAGGGCAGTTCGTCGTTTTGGAACAGAGCATTGATGTCTTCAACTTCAGCAATAGAAATGGGAAACGCACTCCACACCTTGTTGAAAATTTCACTTTCCAAATTCTCGCAACGACGAAGAAGTTCGACCATTATATTATTGTTATCATCTTCAGTGCTGCTTAGGAGTTTAACCTTGTTAAGTTCAATTAAGTACTCATTAACCATCGTCGACAATTGAAGATTCTTGTATTGCGAATGTCGCTGATAAAAGATATGTGTCGACTGTGAAGCAGCTAGCGATATGACAGTTTTGTCAGTCAGAGTATAAGTATCAACAAGGATTTGTGACAGAATGTTGTCACGCTCAGGGTCAAGAACTCCTTGTGACAAATATTGAAGCATATAACCATATGAAGTGCTAAGCCGGTTTAGCTCCTCAACCAAATCCCATTGTTGAGACGCTTCAACCATGACTTTCAAATCTTTAAATGACTGAGTCAGCTGTCGCTTTTCTAAATATTGGTATATATTCTTTCTATATTTTGAAATTTCAGTTTTTTCCATCAGCAAAAATGATTTTTAATATTTATTCTTACTGCAAAACTTGTGCAAAAATAAACAATTTGAATGAAATGTGACAAAAAACGGTCTTATAAAAGACACCACAACAATAAAAATTGATTGTTTTATATTAAAAACTCTGTTTTTATTTTGCTATTATCACACTTTACATTACTTTTGCACTAAATTTTGAGAAACATATAAAAACAAATATTATCGTTTTAAGATTATAAAAAAATGGTAATTCAACGCAAACAGTCATTATTCCTACTTATTTCAGCTATTCTGATGGGAGTATTTGCTTTTATGCCATTATTGATAAACTCCAAAGCCGAAGTAATCCTTGGGGGCATGACCTACGAGGGAATGGGTGGAGTAGTCTTCATTATTAACTGTCTGGTAGCTTTGCTTTCATTCATCGCTATCTTTAAGTTTAAGAGTCTAAGATTTCAAAAAATACTTTGCGTGGTGAACATTCTGCTCATCATCGCTTCATTAGCTACAATTTGCTTGGTGGCATTCATGCAGAAGGACTGCGATATCATTGGAAGCCTAACTTACTTCAATGTCTTACCTATTGTGGCTATAATTTTCCTATTGCTAGCTCACAAGGGCATATCTCATGACCAGAAGCTGCTGAGAGGAAGCAGTCGAATAAGATAATTCAAAAATATACATTAAGCAATGATAGCTGCATTAGTCACAATATTTGTGATTGGTTATTTGCTGATTGCACTTGAGCATACGTTGAAAGTTAACAAATCAACGTTTGCTCTCATCATGTGTGGTATACTATGGTCGATTTATTCACTATGCACTCATGATGCCTCAATGGGAGAAGAACTGCTCAAGTTCCTAGGCGAGACTTGCGAAATTTTGATGTTCCTCATTGCCGCGATGACAATCGTGGAACACATAGACCGATATGGCGGATTCAGTTTCATTACCGAGCACATTCATGCCAAAAACAAACGACGAATGTTATGGATTCTATCTATCACCACATTCTTCATGTCGGCTGTACTTGACAACATGACTACAACTATTATTATGATCATGATGTTACGTCGATTGCTCCCTGACCAAAAGGAACGATGGCTTTTTGCTGGAGTATTAGTGCTCGCAGCAAACAGTGGAGGTGCATGGTCGCCAATTGGTGATGTCACCACTATTATGCTATGGATGGCCGATAAGGTCACAGCAATCAGCTTGATTGACAATTTGTTGATTCCATCTATTATCTCAGTTGTTGTGCCTCTCATTATTGCGACACGATGGATTAAAAACGAACCTATGCCAAAGCCCATGGCACGACGAGAAGAAGCTATTCAAATGTCAGAAGAGCATCCCCACATCAGCAAGGCGATACTCATCCTGGGTGTCGCTGGTTTACTTTTTGTTCCTGTTTTCAAAACTATCACACACTTGCCTCCCTACATGGGTATGATGATGTCACTGGGTGTTATTTGGCTTGTTACCGAAATTTTGATTACCCGTTACAAGATTGACCCAAAGCTAGGTGGACGTGTTTCTCAAGCAATGCGACACATCGACATGTCTTCAATTTTGTTTTTCTTGGGCATTCTTATGAGTGTGTCGGCGTTACAGCAAGCAGGTATTTTGCACATGGTAGCGGGAGGTCTCAACAACTCAATTCATGAGCCCGTTTCCATTGCAGGATTGATTGGAGTTCTTTCATCAATTGTCGACAACGTACCACTAGTAGCGGCTTGCATCAAGATGTTTACTGGAATGACTGGAGCCGACCCACAATATATGGCTTACTTCGTAGAGGATGGACTCTTCTGGCATTTGCTCACATTCACAGCTGGTGTTGGAGGTAGTTTGCTGATTATTGGATCGGCTGCAGGAGTGGTGGCAATGGGAATTGAGAAAATACCATTCTTCTGGTATTTCAAGAAAATCACTTTCATTGCATTCTTAGGATATCTCGCTGGAATACTTTTCATCTGGTTAGAGAACTTTATATTCGCCTGATATCCATATCTCTCTAAATTATTTTGTATTAATCATTACCGATTTAAGGTATTTGGCAGTGTAGCTAGTTGGATGATTAGCCACATCTTCTGGTGTACCTGTAACTACCACTGTGCCGCCGCCTTCTCCTCCTTCGGGACCAAGGTCGATAATGTGGTCAGCACATTTAATAACTTCGAGATTGTGCTCTATTATTATAATTGTGTGTCCACGGTCGATGAGCTGGTTGAACGACTTCATCAAGGTATTTATGTCATGGAAGTGAAGACCTGTTGTTGGTTCATCAAATATAAATAATGTATGTGCCTTTTTCTCGCCGCTGAGAAAGCTTGCCAACTTGACACGCTGATTCTCGCCACCCGACAGTGTAGAGGATGCTTGCCCAAGCTTAATATAACCAAGTCCCACGTCCTGCAGAGGCTTAAGGCGGGCCACAATCTTCTTCTCATTATACGTCACCTCTTCCGAGAAAAACTCAATAGCCTGATTCACTGTCATCTCAAGCACATCATAAACCGATTTTCCACGATAGGTGACTTCTAAGGCATTATTGCTAAAGCGTCGACCATGGCATGTATCACAAGTGAGAGTGATATTAGCCATAAACTGCATCTCGATAGAGATTTTGCCGTCGCCCTTGCACTCTTCACAGCGTCCACCAGGCGAATTAAATGAAAAGAAACCGGCATTATAGCCCATCTGTTTCGACAGTTGCTGCTGAGCAAATAAGTGACGAATCTCGTCAAATGCCTTGAGATATATAGCAGGATTACTGCGCGACGACTTACCAATAGGGTCCTGATCTACAAACTCTACAGCCTTTACCATGTCAATATCGCCTCCAATCGATGAATAGGTGCCAGGCGCATCAGCACTCTCGCCAACTTGTCGAGCTAGCGCCTTATACAATATATCATTGACAAGAGTCGATTTCCCCGAACCACTCACACCAGTAACAACAGTCATAACCCCAAGAGGGAACTTCACGTTTATACCCTTAAGATTGTTCTGGGCCGCGCCTTTCACCTCTATATAGCTATTCCAATGACGGCGATGACTGGGCAGCGCTATCTTCATTTCACCAGTCAAATATTTTAGCGTATAACTATTATCTATCCCCTTCAGTTTATCAATTGTACCTTGATATACTACCTGTCCGCCCAGTCGTCCAGCCTCAGGTCCCATGTCTATGATATAATCGGCAGCACGCATAATCTCTTCATCATGCTCAACAACCACTACAGTATTGCCAAGGCTTTGAAGCATCTTGAGAACATTGATAAGGCGGTGGTTATCGCGAGGATGCAGTCCTATACTCGGCTCATCAAGAATGTAAATGGAGCCCACCAACGTACTTCCAAGCGATGTTGCGAGGTTTATACGTTGACTTTCGCCACCCGATAGAGTCCCAGACAAGCGGTCGAGGGTGAGGTAGGGGAGACCAACCTCTATCAAGAATGACAGACGATTGTTAATCTCAGTTAACAAGCGTTTTGCTATAATTGAATCTTCGTTATCAAGCTTCAAGCCTTTGAACCACCGTGCAAGTTGATCAATTGGCATATGAACAAGCTCACCTATAGTCTTTCCTGATATTTTCACATAGGATGCATCATTTTTCAATCGTGAGCCCTTACATGTTGGACATACGGTTTTACCACGATAACGGGCAAGCAATACACGATATTGGATACTATAGGATTTGCTCTTGACAAACTCAAAAAATCCGTCAATTCCAGGAAAACCGGGACACCCATGCCACAGCATATCGTGTTGCTCTTGAGTGAGTTGATAATAAGGTCGATGAATAGGAAAGTCATACTTTGAGGCAATACGGATAAAAGCGTTTTTCCACTCACTCATTACCTGACCGCGCCAACACAACACAGCATCATCATATATTGACAATGTCTTGTTAGGCACAACAAGATCCTCATCAATACCCACAATGCTTCCGAAACCCTCACATGTGTCACAAGCCCCAATGGGATTATTGAAATTGAACATCAAGTCGTTCGGTTCTTGAAAGGCAATGCCATCAGCCTCATAGCGTTTGGAGAAATTAAACTCGCTTGTGGTTCCATCGGCATTATAAACAAGAACAACACACTCGTCATGACCTTCATAGAAGGCTGTGGCTATTGAGTCACGTAAGCGAAGTTCATCATCAAGGCTTATGGGAGCCACCATGCGATCAACTAGCAATCTGCAACCGTCACTGTCATTGATTTTATTATCTATGACTTCGCTAATTGTGACAAATGATCCATCATGTTCTAAACGTGAATAACCACCTTTAAGGAGTATCTCTAATTGTTTTGCAAAATCACGACTCTCGGGAACTATGATAGGCGATAGTATGGCAAAGCGCATTCCCTCTTGCAGTTGTTTAATAGCATCAATCACATCGCTAGTAGTGTGCTTCTTCACCAACTCTCCGCTCACTGGTGAATAAGTCTTGCCAATGCGCGCAAATAGCAACCTTAAGTAATCATAAATCTCGGTTGATGTACCAACAGTGCTTCGTGAGTTGCGATTGTTCACTTTTTGCTCAATGGCGATAGCTGGCGGCAGGCCTTTAATAAAGTCACACTCAGGCTTTGACATTCGTCCAAGGAACTGGCGTGCATAAGAAGACAGGCTCTCAACATATCGTCTTTGTCCTTCAGCATAAAGCGTGTCGAACGCCAACGACGACTTCCCCGACCCTGATAAGCCTGTGATCACCACAAACTTGTTTCTAGGGATAGTCACGTCAATGTTCTTAAGGTTATTGACCCTTGCTCCTTTAACGATGATGTCGTTGTTCTTCATTGCCTCAGTAAATTAAGGTGCAAAATTACACATTTTAAAACAAATATGATTAAAAATTTTGATAGAATTTGTACAATTGCATTTGTTATTGTAATTTTACACGATTTTTAGTGTTTGATACAAATTTTAATAGAAAAAACGTAATCTATATCTATGAAAATAGAGAAAAACGACAGAATTGATTTTTTAAAATTCTCAACTATAACTTATGATTAAAGTAACACCAACAACATTTTTGAGTGACGTGAACATCGATGAAAACATATCGTCAATCGTAATTACACTGATTTTCAAGATTCTATAGGTTATATAAATTAATACTCACATTGATTAAACTTATACATCAAGTTATGAGTCTTATAAGAAACATTTATTACATTTTAATCAAAGCATATAAATAACAATGAAACATTTTTTGAAATCTTTACTCGTCATTGCATTTTGTGCAATGCCTATTATCACTATGGCTCAGGTGGAGTCTTGCAAAGTGAAATACTCAGGTTCAAAGGTCACAATTAAAGACTTTGCAAAAGCCTATTGCTCACAGTTTGAAAAAGGCAGTTTTGAGCAGCAAGCCCTTAACGCAATAAATAAAGGCAATTCTAAGAATTGTGTTGTAGACAAAAAAAACGGGTATGTAAAATACTCCGCCACAAATGACGACATTACCGAGACCTTTGAAATGTGCTTCTGGAATTGCAACAATAAGAATGAAAAAATCGTTGCAACAAATTATGTATGTGAAGGAGGAGGACTCGACGAATGTTTCCTTAATTTCTTCAGCTATAACACAAAGACTAAGGAGATGAAACACATCGATCCGCCTTATACCAGCAATGTTCAGCTTATTGATATGGTTGATCTAAGCGTTGCTAGCGAAGAAATTGTTAACGAAGTGAATAGTGCTAGAAATGAGGACATGAACAAGTATCTCCCAATCTATTCGTTGCCTCGATATGGCAAAAACATTACATTCCGCATGGCCGATCGCAATGCAATACATCCAGCTTTACAGCGCACTTGTACATTGATTTGGGACGGAGAAAAATTCAGCGTTGACCGATAGTTAACAAATTATTAATCAAATATACTAACTAATTACAATTTATTATTATGAAAAAAACAATATTAGTTTTGGCGATCATGCTTGTATCAATAGTGTCAATCCAGGCTCAAAACCTGACAAATTCGGCATGGACTACAATGCTTCCTGGTGATGAAGAGATAGAAATGGTTCTTAACTTTGACGATGATGGCGAATGCTATATTATCCTCACAACTGAAGATTTTGAGCCACTTGATGCAGATATGAGCTTGACTCTGCGTGCTTCGTTGGCAGTCCCGGGTATTTATAATCAAGACGGACGTGACATCACTATAAGTTTCAACAAAAAGAAAGCCGAGTTCTCTCTCGATTATGACATCAATGGAGCAGACATACAAGCTAAAACTTTATTTGAAAGTATGATCAAACCAGAGGTTCAGCAGATGGAGCCTGATTTTAAGCACCATCTCCTTGAAATGGTTCCAGCATTCATGGATGATATGAAGGTTATTTCTGTTAGTAAGAGTAAGCTCATCCTAGGCGACAGCACTGGTGAGAAATTAACTTTCTATCCCACAGGTAAAGGATAAATCGAATTTAACATCGCTTAATTATGAAAAAAGTACTTTTAATTGCTTCTTTAGCTATAATAGCTATTAGCAATATGGCAGCTCAAAACAAATCTGCTTCTTTGCAACCAAAAACTGATAGACACGGCTTTTACAGCATCCAAGATTGTCCAACATCTTTATCGTTTATTAAAGCTACAAGCGAAGAACAAAACGACGGATCTTACTGTGTGACAATCTACCGTGGAAGGGAGGTATCACAAACAATTTATATCGACGATGTCACTAGCGGTGATTTATATTATCTTGATGCAAATTTCGATGGTAGCATTGATATCTTGGTTGGACCTGCCACTTCACGAAACTACAGCACAATACTGCTTTGGGACAACAATATTGGTGAGTTTGCACCTATGGAGGGAGGCTGTCTTAATGGTAACTTCCTCGTAAATCCAAACAAGAAATTCCTTGTTGGACAGGGGGCAGCTAGTTACTGTTCGGAATATTACACTCGCTACACATGGAAAGGGAATCAATTGGTTCCAACTGAGATACTCGTTGAGATTAACGATTCCAACGCCTATAAAGAGTATGGCGTAAAGCGACGCTACACATTGGTTAAGGGTGACAATCTCGACAATATTGCAGCAAACAAGAAATTAGAGACCAATAAAAAATCTAAACTACCTTCCGAATGGCGAACCATACTTGACGCCTACGGAATGTAACTTTAAAGTTATCGTTAAGAGAAATATTATTAGGAGCTAATTCTATTTAATCGTAATGCGGCACATTCCAGCAATCAATGCCGGGTGAGCCGCATAAAAAACATTAATTATGAAGAATACAATACTAAGCATCATTATGGCAACTGTAGCGCTTCTGCCACAGATCTCTTTGGCTCAAGGACTTAAGTCCAATGGAAAAAGCGCAGCCGACGTTGTTCCAAGCGACTGGGAATCAATTTTCAAGACTGGTGACTTGAACGGTGATGGCATCGCTGATCTCGTCTTAATCACCACTCCTTGCTACAAAGAGAACATGAAGACACGTGACGACGGATATGTATACAATTTCAATCAGCCAATTCTCGCAGTTTATTGGGGAGATAATGATGGTGATTTTAATCTATACGAGCAATATGACAATGTTATACCAGCACGCACCGATGAGTTTATCAGCATTGATCCTGCACTTGACATTACTAAGAAAGGTGTTCTCGAGATAACATTGGATTATTTTGCATCTGCAGGAAGTTGGACACAACCCAGAACAAAACATCTCTTCCGTTATCAAAACGGAGACTTCTTACTAATAGGAAAGGACGTCACTGAACTTGAACGCACCACAGGCAAAACAGTTGTGACAAGTGAGAACTACCTCACACACAAGCGCATTGTCACTACCGAGCGTCCAAATAGGAAAGCAACAACCAAGCACACACGCTTACATAAAGCAGCTCTCAAACATTTGGGATTCAAACTTGACGAATAATCTATCGAGTATAATACAAATAAAGCTCTTCTTAAGCATATCTAACCAGAACGCCTAATGATTAGGCGTTTTTTTATATTTAAAGAATTTTGGGATATCATTTTTCACACTAAATACATTATATTTTTATCCATTAGATGATAAAAAACTAACCATTTTCAAAAAAAATGCTAAAAACAATACAACTTATTATTAAAAGTGCTATATTTGTAATCGTAAATCAGTAAAGACTTTTTATTAACCATCAAAATATTTAGAATAATGAAACCAATTCACATCATTTTAGCAGTATTGAGCGGAGCTCTCGCTGGCGCCGCAGTAGGTTTGCTCTTCGCACCCGCCAAGGGAGCCGATACCCGAAACAAGATAGCTGAAATCCTGAAAAAGAACGGTATAAACCTCAAAGATCAGGAAATGGATGAACTCATCGACGATATCACTAAGGAAATCAAAGAGGAATAATACATTTTTCCACACAATTTAAAAGCATTTTATAAGATAGTAATTTAAAACACATTATAGTTATGAGAGACATGAGATCACTGAGCCTGCTGTATGCTTTCATTGGTGGGGCTATCTTAGGCGCTGGATTAGCATTGCTTTATGCTCCTGAGAGCGGAAAAGACTTGCGCACACGCATCAAAGAGTTGCTCAAGAAAAAAGGCATCGATTTCAGCGACGATGAGGTAGAGCAGCTCGTAAACCAAATCAGTGCTCAGATCGAGCAATAAGAAAGCTTATAGCACAATCACTCTAACTTCGCATGATTGCCATTAATGATAACAATCATGCGAAGTATGAGTGTGATTTTTTTAATCAAACTTGGTATGGACGAAAAATTAAATAAGATTATTGATAGTTTAAAGCAAAGTGCTAAAGTTGAACTTGAATATTCAAAGTTGACACTTTCTGAAAAATTGTCTATTCTTTTGGCAAGGGCTATAATTGTGCTTGTATTAATAGTCTTCGCTTCATGTGCCCTGTTCCTGCTTGAATGGGGACTTTTACATTGGCTCATCAATATCACTAGCTTATGGGTGGCAGTGCTCATTTCACTCGCAATCTTGCTTATAATTCTGCTACTACTTTACGGATATCGAAAGCAATTGGTCATCAATCCTGTCACAAGATTTGTTACAAAACTGTTGTTAAACCCTGAAGAATGAATGATATGAACAATATGAGCAACAATTCAACTATTTCAACTTCGCAACAAACCGCTTTGCCTCCAGCTACTGCCAATCAGAGCGATTGGAAAGGGTTAACAATGGACGAACTCAAAATGCGCCGTGCCAAGTCCCTCGTCATAAGAGAGGTGAACAGGGCTAACATGGCATATCAATTAAATAATGCGCGAGACAATGTTTCCCAGAATGGAATACGTGGGCTTTTGTTCAGCAACAATACAATTACTGGACTCAAAAAAGCTGACTATCTTTTTATTGGCGCCAAAGCAATTGGATTGCTTCTCAAGCTCTACGCTCGTCGAAAGCGATAACGTGACTAAATGGAGATAATTGTATTTTTTTTGAAAAATATTTTGTCAGTTAATAAAAATATTATAATTTTGTCACGTTTTCATCACCATTGATGGAGATTTTAACCTAAAAAACTTATAATTATAACTTTTAAAACATTACGCCTATAGACTAGAACATTACTTATTAACCAATACATAAGAGTAATGACAAAATTTGCAGACGTAAGCGATGACAAGCTCATCGTAAAGTATGTCGAAGGTAAGAATGAGGCTTTTGATGCGCTGATTGAGCGCCACAAAAACCGCATCTTTAATTATATCTTTCACTCTGTAAAAGATGAAGATCTTGCCAACGATATTTTTCAGGAAACATTTGTCAAGGCGATAATGACGATCAAGCAAGGAAGGTATGTCGAGAATGGTCATTTTGCAGCATGGATAACACGCATTGCACACAACCTTATAATTGACTTCTATCGTCAAGAGAAGTCCGAGAACCTACAATCCAGCGATTCTACCGAAGTTGACATTCTCAATCGCAAGGAGCTAAGTGAGGCAACTGTTGAAGACAACCTTATCGTTGACCAAATTCATAACGACGTGCGACGACTCGTAACTGCTTTACCCGCAAACCAGCGTGAAGTACTTCTCATGCGCTATTACAAGAACATGAGTTTCAAGGAGATTGCCGACAGAACAAATGTCAGTATCAACACTGCACTCGGACGCATGCGATATGCTATTCTAAACATGCGACGATTAGCAGTTGAAAACAACATAGTACTCACAATGTAATCTTTATAACATAATGCAAAATAATAAGGTTGCCCTCACCAGAGTGGCAGCCTTATTATTATACAGGAATTGTGCGTATTATAAAGTTAGCTGACCTTTACTATTGCGATTTGACTCTCGGTATTATCGGCATTCAAAACCGAAACAGCGAAATAGCCAGTACCTGTTACCTCATATGAATTGGAATCAACGATATCAAGAGTGTGAGCCTCCTTTGAATCAATTCGATAAACAACATAACGCATACCATTACCCTTGTTTTCCCATGTGAGCTTCTTTCCGTCTGCCTTAAGCTGAGTCAAAGCTGTTGGCGTAGCAACAGTCGTCCTTCCAAAGAATGGAATAACCGAAGGCTCAGGATACATCTGGGCAAGCTTGCCAAGAAGATTAATCTTGTTCTCCTTGAAAATCTTGGCACAAAACAGGAATGTGCCTTGAACCTTTTCTTGACGGCGGGCATAAAAGAACTCTTGTTCAAGCTCGGTGGTAGTTTGATAAACCGCCTGACTATGATTTGAACTATAAAGGTCCAGCTCCAATCCAATTGCAAGAGGACAGGTTCCCACATGCTCGGGCCACCACTTAACCAAGGTTATGAAATTGGCATTAGTATTCTGAGTAGTAGGGTAGAGCTGTGGAACCACGAGATCTATCCAATTCTCTTCGCACCACTTTAGAATATCGGCATAGAGGCTGTCATAGTTAGTGATGTCAGTATATGTCTGTGAGCCGCGAGGATCAACACTATTGTTGCGCCACACACAGAAGGGGCTAATTGAAAACACTGCTCCTGGCTTGTGAGCAAGTATAGTATTATGAACCATTTCTATGGCTTTGTTTACGTTATCACGACGCCAGTTTGCAATACTTGTAAAGCCTGCAGGAACACCATATTTTTTATAGTCCTCCATGTCGGGCAATGTTGAACCATTTGGATATGGATAGAAGTAATCGTCAAAATGTATACCATCTACATCATACTTGTCGAGCAAGTCTGCAACAACGTTGCACAAGTGCTGACGTACTTCGGGCAATCCAGGATTAAGAATCCACAATTTGCCATACTGCATCACCCAATCAGGATGCGTACTACTGATAGCATTGGAAGCAGGATTAAACTTAGTATAGTCCTCACAAATGCGATAAGGATTCATCCAAGCATGGAATTCCATCCCGCGTTTGTGGGTCTCATCTATCATGAAGTTCATCACGTCCCATCCAGGGTCTCTACCTTGAGTGCCTGTTAAATACTGGCTCCAAGGCTCGAGCGACGAGTTGTAAAACGCGTCGGCACATGGTCGCACCTGCATGATGACAGTGTTCACATTATACTGTTTGAACAAGTCAAGATACTCGATAAACTCCTGCTTCTGAACCTCGGGATTGCTCTTATTTCGAGGCCAGTCAATATCACGCACAGTACACAACCAAACTGCTCTAATCTCCTTTCGAGGCATTGTTACGTCTTCAGGCTTGAGTGTCGTTTCAGTGCCAGGATCAGGATTTGGATTAGGGTTTGGACCTGGAGTCGGTGATGGTTCATCGCCCCCACACGATACCATGCCCACAGCTGCTATCAGCAAGAATAATATTTTCTTTATCATTTATTCTATTTTTCTATTTAAAAAGGGGCAAAGCCTCGCGACGTGACTAAAATTGAGAACCTCGCCCCTTTAATTGTATTGGTTTAATATACTTTAGTTGCCCAGTAAAATATTATAAATGATTGTAATATCAACCGCGGTAACATTACCGTCTCCATCAACGTCACTTGTACTCAAGAATGTTGTATCATCATTGAGCAGGTAATTATAGATAGCAGTTACATCAACCGAGGAAACAACACCGTCGCCATTAACATCACCATAAACTCCAGCCGATCCTTTCAGATATTGCGACGTTGGTGCAACGGTGATACGGCTATTGTCACTAGTTGGCAAAGTGAACTCAGCCACACCGTCCGAATTGTTGGCAAGATAGATATTGTTGGCATAGTCAAATGCCAATCCATAACTATCACCACCCAGTCCATGGTCGATGATGTAAAGAGGAGTGATTGATGGAACATCGCCATCGAAGGTGACATTGAATACACGAGTTTCATCGCCAGCTCCTACAGCAATCATTGTGCCGTCATAGCTAAGAGCGAGAGCGCCACGCTGCGAAGTGCTAACGAGAGAGGCATCAACAGAACCAGACCTGAACAGCGCCACATTATTCTTAATGTAAGACAATGATGGAAGTGCAGCACCATCACTCCAACGGTATTGAGATACCCATACACCGCCATTCTGTGGAATAATCACACAGTTGGCGTTACTAAGCATAGCGTAACCATTATTGTCATCTACAGGATTATCAAATAACACTGCAGAGGGTGCTTGAGCCCATGGCTCCTCACTATTTCCAATATTGTATTGCAATAGAGCAACTCGAGGAAGTACGCTGCCAGCATTCATATATGTGCCAAGATAGTCCTCATCAACAGTGTAAAGGATGGTGTTCTCACCAGTACCTACTGAATAGCACGACGAAATTGAACCAGCAATCTTGGTGTCACCATTCCAGAAAAGACCGTCACCATCGCGAGTTCCACCAAAGACTGGGGTGAACTCACCATTGAGGTCAGCTGGATTAACCTTCCAAATTCCAGAGTGGCTATCACTCCAGTCAGCAAGGTATATTGTACCATCTTCGCCAACGGATGGGCGCATAGGACTTGATGATGAAGACCAAGCCACGTTGCCAGCATAACTGTTATTACCTTGGCCGGTTACATCGCTGAGATTGGCATCGAGCACATATAGACCATTTTGAGTAACGCGGTCTCCTGCTGTGCCACCACTTCCTTCAGTAATATAAACACGTCCGAAGTATTCACTTTCCATGTTGTTGTCAACAGCGATACCGCGTGCCTGCTTGAAGCTAAGTTGTGGAGCCTCACGGTCACAGCTTATGGCAGGAACGGTGAGCGTGCTGGCTTCGCCGGTGGCTTTAACTTCCCACTTAACGGCATTACCAATCACATCGGCCATCTTCACAAGTACATTGTTACGTCCACGTGGTAGTGCACCAGCATCAACTACGATTGGATCGCCACTATCATTATAAACTGTTACCTGAACATCGGTGGCATCTGCATTTAGAGTGAAAGAGAGCACATAATGTCCCTCGCCATTCTCGCCTGACGAGAGTTCTGATGCATAGATGTTAGGCATTGCTGTCACTGTTTCGGGAGGCTCATAAGTAGGATCATCGAGCAGAGTATAGAAGCTTGTTGTCTTGGCTGCTTCAACAGCCACATCTTTCTCTTGAGTGATGTAACCGTCCATCTCCATGCGCACTTTATAGTTACCAGGAGCTAGGTCACGGAACACATAGATACCGTTGTACCAATCATCAGTTGTATAAGTCTTCAATGTAGCACCACTGGCATTCATAAGAGTAATGGTAGCACCATTGAGCGGCTGATATTGGTCGTGTGACTTCTTAACGAAGTTGTTGAACTCGGGAGCACTCATCTTGCGCTGGCTATCTTTAACCGAGCCGAGAATCTCACCAGTTGTGGGAGCATCGGCACCATAATAGTCAAGGAAGAAGCGATAGGTGTTGATTGCATTTATGTGATCATAGTCATGATTAAGCAATCGGTGTGTCTCGGGCTCATAGTCGTGGAACGAACCTTCAATCAAGAAACCAGGAACGGTAAGAGTGCGCATAACACCAAGATAGAAACCTAAGAAGTGATAGTCATCACGTACGATGGGATTTGAGAGAGAACCTGCTGTCCAGATGCTGGTGTTGTTCTCATAGAGGAACGGCCAGCACCTTGTTGCCATCTCTTTGTCCTCAGGTTTCCAAGGCACTCCAGCTGCGGCATTCTCATTACCCTTGTAGAGGGTTAGAAGATAGTTTGTACCAGAGTTAGCGCCCAATGCATTACTGTGTACCGAAACAAAGGCATCAGCGCCAAAAGCATTGGCTTCGGCCGAAATTTCGGTAAGTACCTTATCATCCTCATCTCGGTTCTGAGTGCGTGACATCATCACAGTTGCGCCTGACGATTCAAGTAAGTCGCGCAATTCCAAACCTTTCACGAGGTTACACGTGGACTCATAGAAGCCATTGTGGTCACCAGCAGGGAAGGGAATGGTTGGGACGTTACGGTCATTGGTAGGGTCATAGCCACCATGACCGGGATTCACATAAATTTTCTTGCCAGTCAAATCGGTGGCAAATGCATTACTGCCAGCAATCATTGCAAAGGCAGTGAGAAGGAATATAAACTTTTTCATGCTTTTACAATGTTATTTGGTGATAGTAATATCCATAATATAAATCTCTCCCTCAAGAGTGTGGAAGGCAATCTTACTAGAAGTAGCACTAGGGAACATGGCAATCATGTCATCAGGGGTTACTTGTTGTGAGAACGAACCGTCGGCGGCACACACCATCACTGTAGAACCAGTTATCTTGTATCCGTCATCACTATCGTTCATAGCAACAACATAGTCGTTGCCCATCCATTGAGGAGCACGGTATTTGCCAACAAAAGTAGTGGTACCAGTTGTAATGTCATAAACGTAGGTACCCTTACCCGAAACGGTGTAAGCAATCTTCGATCCATCGGGGGAGAGTGAGGGCCACAAGTAGCGCTCATTCTCACCATTAGGAGCAATAGTAATTACATTGTTACCATCAACTATGTTAATCTTGAGGTTCTCATTATTGTTTACCGACATTCCACTTATGCTCTTTGAGACACGCATTCCTGCGCGTTTTTCGGTAGAAAGCACTGTTGTTTTGCCAGTTATCAGGTTGGTCTCACTAAGACCAATGTAGTCCTCGGTAGAAGTAAGAATACTATTACCGTCGGCAGTGAAAGTGGGGTGATAAGCTTGAGTGTCTGTGTTGACACGTGTCATCTTGCCCACTTCAACTTGCTGTGCACTGGCAGCAACACCCATGCACAGCAAGAATGTTAATAATATGCTTTTAAATCTCATAATTATATTGATGTGAGAAACAAACTATATTAGTTGCCAAGAAGGATGTTGTAAATGAGTGTAATATCACCAGCAGTTATTGAACCATCAGCATCCTGGTCACCATTAACAATGCCCGTTGAATCACCATTGAGCAGGAAGTTGTAAAGTGCAGTAATATCAGCTGCTGTTACAGTTCCGTCACCGTCAACATCGCCAAGAAGTACAGCACTTCCACCAACAAAAATCTTTCGTGCCGATGGGGCAGGAGTCTCGCATACGTTCTCGGCTACTGGAAGAGCAAATACACCCACGTTTCCAGTGCTTGATGAGTTGGCGCGGTCAAGAGCGCAATACATGTTATGAGCAGCGTCGACAGCGATACTATAGCAATTCTGACCAAGCGACGGATTGATGTCATAGTCAAGAGTCAAAGAAGGAACTCCAGCATCATCAAATGTCACATTGAACACCTTGATGTCATTCATTGACGATACTGCCAACTTTGTGCCTTCATCAAAGAGGCAAATGGCAGAACTATAGCTGCTGGCAATCAAAGTTGGATCAACTTGACCTGAATTAAACAGCACCTCACCATTCTTGATATACACGAGTGATGGTATGCCTGCTGAGTCACTCCAACGGGTCTGAGAAATCCACCATCCACCGTTTTGAGGAATGATAACACTGTTACCATTCTGGAACAATTTGTCGGGATTATCATAAATTATAGCACTTGGAGCTTGCTCCCATGGTTGCTCGATATTGCCAATGTTGTATTGGTAAAGACCTTGTGGATTACCATTCTCGTTCACATAATCTTCATCGAAGGTGTAAAGAACAGTGTTTTCGCCTTCGCCCTCTACCCAGCAGCTGGGTATAGAGCCAGAAATCTGAACACCATCACTGTTGGTTCTCAAGCCATCTCCATTCCATGTGCCGCCAAACACTGACACAAAGTCGGCAGTGAGGTCTTTAGAATCGGCACGCCATACTCCTGGATGACCATCGCTCCAGTCGCTTAGATAAATTTTGCCGTCTTTGTTGAGGAAAATACGGGTACAACCGCTAGAAGCACCCCAAGTAACATTTCCGGCATAGGAGGTTGTACCTTGATTGGTAACATCATTGAAAGCCGCATCATATACATAGATACCAACGTTGCGAACATCGTTACGAGTCTCAGTCACATAAACGCGGCCATAGAATTCGCTCTCAGTGTCTTGATCAATTGCTAAGCCACGTGGACTCATGTAGCCTTCTAGTGTAGAAGTGTTGTTCTTGTCAATAACCAAAGTTGCTACCTCACCTTCGCCCCAGGCCTCACCAGTAGCTTTTACACTCCAAGTGTATTCTCCGTTCAATCCAGCAAGACTAATTGCTTGTTCATTATAACCTTTAGCAAGCCCAGTGCTCTCAATGGTCTTAACAATAGTCTCGCCTTGATAAATGTTGATTGTAACACTCGTTGCCGGAGCATTAAGTGTGTAGCAAAACAAGAAGTCGGAACCAGTACCGTTGTCGGCCTCATAAAAATAAAGATCTGAAGCAAACACATTGGCTTCTCGTGCGCCTGCCATGGTGGCCACACTTGCCAATACTACGAAAAGTAATGTTTTAAGTTTCATAATTAAGTTTTTTAAGAACTTTGATGTGGGGGAGTGGTATCTCCCCCAGCATCAAAGCATAGTTAATAATATTGATTGTTTTTATTCTCTTTCAGGGAATTCAAAGATTGCAAATCCTGCCTTAGGAGCTGCTGTCATAACACGAAGCATGCCGTTAACCACGCCCCAGCCTGTACTTGCCGATGGAGCTGAGCCATAGGATGCAGGATTATCGCCACCAATAACAAAGTTGAATAATGGTTGTGGGGGTTCATCTCCTGATACTAGGTTCATCATTGCAAGAGCTGTAGTAGCGCCATCACTCAGATCATAAATGTAGAGAGCCTGAGGATCATCTTTAGACCATGCACCCCAGCGACCTGATGTAGCAATCAAGTAACGTTCACTATCAAACATTATTATCCTTGCGTCAGTACAACGTATAGGTATATTGTCTTGATCGATTAATGTGACAGGATTGAGGTCTGCATCAGTCAAGTAGATGCCAGCTTGAACACTTGTCACGGTATATTCATTATCCTTGCCAGAAACTTGATTGATGGCAGCGTAATAAGATAATGTAGTAGGTGGCACTAAATATGTTGGATTCTCAAGATTAGTAAATCCTGTTACATTATAACGCAGCACCGCTGTACCATCTTGAGTCACAAAGTAAATATAACCATTACCGCTTTCATCGAGACAAACGTTCAGGTTATCACCAAATCTCAATTTAGACAAATCAACCTCACCTTCTGGGCCATTGGCTGCGCCCAAGAACTCAAGTAGCACTTGAGGTTTAGAGTTAATGTTATCCCAATAATATAGCTTGAGAGGTTGATCTTCACCTACGCTGGTAGACAAGTTGCTTACATAATAGTGTCCATGACTAATTCTACCTGAACTTACAAGGAATGTACCCATCTCAACTCCATCAAGGCTCAAACTGGTGCCACCAGGATTGCCACCCTTGATCTCGTTAAATGGGATAACCCTTACGTTAAGTCCTCCCTCGCGAGAAACGATAAGCAAGTTGTTGCCATCGAAGTCTGCGCTACGAGTATTTTCGCCAACAAAGTCGCCAAAGAGATTGCCTGTAGAATTACAGAATGTGTAGGCTGTTCCACTGTTGAAATCGGCACCAAACACAGGAATGGCAGCAAAGAGTAAGCGATACTCATTAGTAATGCCCATAAAGTCGAGCAAAATAGAGCCTGGATCACTCTTCTGAACAACATTGTTAGATGCCATAGTAAGCGTTGTAACTGTGCGCTTGGGCAAGCAAGATATTGAAAGAATCTCCACGCTCTCAAATTCCTCAGCACCCATATAGATACTCTTGTCAATTTCGCTCACATAAGCGTTCTTCTCAGTTCCTTCAGGAAGTTTAACCCTCACTGCTGTAATCATGGGAGTGTCTTTTGGATCAGCAAAATTGATAGTCACCTGATAGGTACTGGTATTATCACCATTGACAACTGTTACGGGAACAGTATTGCTTTGGCTGAAATCATAGGTATCCTTATCCAAATGGGCACCTAACGACAGTTTTGTGGCAAATTTAATCGCCTCAATATCGGTCTCGGCAGGAGCATCAAACGTAATGGTCTTGGTTTCTTCGTCAATAGTTCCAATAATCACATCAGTTCCCGTCAATCCTCCATTAGCTATACTCAGGCGATATATGAATGTCTCGCCCGAGGGATTCTCAACGATTGGGTCATCACTACACGAGTTGAGTGTAAAAAGACCCACCAACATGAGAAGTCCGTATAAGAGTTTGTGTTTCATAATATATCTAATGTATATTGTTATTAACTTCAATTTGTTTTATTGTTATTCTAAGCCTGTTCCAACCCATTCTTTGGTTTGATGAAGCTTATAGCCATTGTTCTCATAGAGTGTAATTTGATCTTTTGGAACTGGGCGAACATAATTGTAATCCTTGGGGGCTTGACGTGCTGTTCCTGTATTGCACAAGATGTAGCCTTCACTGGCATCACTGTTCTCAAGCACTACCTCAGTCTTGTTGGCTTTAGGATAATCAGCATAGACTATATAAGCACCATATTTGATGTCGGGATTATAGTCATTGCACATGTACTCAAGCTTCTTCCAGCGTTTCAAGTCATTATAACGCAATCCCTCAAATGCCATCTCAACGCGACGTTCGCGACGGATTTCCCACAACAAGGAAGGAACACTTGGATCACGACGGGGGTCATCATAGACCACGCCATTCACTCCTGGTTGACCGCCAAGAGTCTGCAATGGAGGCATGTTGACTCCAGCTCTTGCTCGTAGCAGATTAATTGACTTGTCAAGATCGGCCTGAGTTAATGTTCCAAGTTCATAGCAAGCCTCAGCATAGTTCAATAATACCTCAGCATAACGCAAGCAAGGAGCATCGGTAACATTATTAGCATTGCGGAACTTAAGGTCAGTGCTTGATGTGTCAGCATCATTCATAAACTTATGCATTGAGTAGCCCGAAGTAGAATAGTTGAAAGGTGAGCAATCCTCGCCACGAATGTAATACTTGTCACGGAAGGTCAAGTTCATACGTGGGTCACGGCCTTGGAAGAATTCTTCAGCAGTCTTGGGGCAGAACGAAGGATTTACAGCATATACTGGTTTACCTTCGTTTGTAAGATAGCTTTCCATAAGAGCCTTATTAGCGCCTGTCTGAGCTTCGGCATTGTTGTAGGTTAGAGTGCAATGGGTGAGTACTCCATCAACATACTTGCGATACATAATAACCTCGTTGTTTCCAGCAAGATCATCGCTAGTGAAGAGTTTGCCATAATCACCCGAAATGCTGAACTTACCACTCTCCATAACGATAAGAGAAGCACGGCGCGACAAGTCTATCATCCTATTGCCTAATTCAGCATCAATATTATGATATTTCAGGAAAGTACCCTCACGCAGAGCCAGTCGAGACACCAAGGCTGCAGCTACATAGCGGTTGATCATTAGTTCTCCGTCATTAGTGCGAATGTTAGCGATAGCATACTCAAAGTCTTCCATAATCTTCTGGTCAACATAGGTGCGGTCATCACGGTCTTTATAAAGCTCTTCATACTCAGTCGAACCAAGTCTGTGATCAAAGAATGGAACATCGCCATAGAGGAAAGTCAAGTCACTGTATTCCATTCCACGAAGCAACCTAGAAACACCAGTCCAGTGTTTCAATGCCTCTTCACTGAGGTCAGGAACTGTTTGAACTTTCTCTAACATATAATTTGCTTTGCGCACATAGCTGAAATCCCAACCACTATCGGTGTCGGGCACGCGAATGGGAGTGAACTCACCCTGAGTACGCCATGCAATGTCGTCATTGAAGGTGTCACCGTTACCAAACTTACTGCCACCTATCAATCCTGTCGCACCATATCCCACGAAATAGGCAGGATAGAAACTATAACTGTAGATTCTTATTTGCTCTTCGTTTTGCCAATATTCTGTATCCTGAATTTGGTCATATGGCGAGAGCTCAATGTAGTCGTTGCATGAACACAACAATAAAAGAACTACCGAAAGTATTGATAATATTTTATATCGTTTCATGATTTTCAGTCTTTAATGGGTTAGAATGTAACTTGAACACCAAATGAAGCAGTCCTTGAATAAGGATAAGAACGTCCTAGATAGTCACCATCGCCAGTGCGATACTGGGTTTCAGGATCAATTGGCATATCACGCATGTGATCAAACTCAAATAGATTCTCAAGTGAAACATAGAGACGAAGCTTCTGCAAGTGTATCTTGCGCATCCAGTTCTCGGGGAACGAATAACCAACCGTCAAATTCTTCAAGCGACAATATGCCATGTTAAGGAGATAACGTGATTGACGCAAGAAGTTGCGAGCATTGTTCGATTGACCATTATTGGTCAAACGAGGATAGAATGCATCAGGATTCTCAGGGGTCCAGTAATCCAACTGATGTGTATACCATGCTTCAAGATAGTTGAAGCCTGGTATCACTATAGAACCGCTGCCCCAGTAGTCGCGCTTGCCAACTCCTTGGAAGAAAATACCAAAGTCTATACCCTTGTAGTCCATATCAAGGCGAATACCATACTCATAGCGAGGGCATGAATTACCAATGCGCTTGAGGTCACCATGATCTTCAACTGTGCTGTTGCCAGGAGTAATCACACCATCGCCATTGAGATCTTTATACTTCACGTCACCAGGACCAAAGAAGAACCAACCATCGGTTTCAAAATAGCTTTGAGAGGGGATCCCTTCCTTGAGGACATACTTGCCTGCTGGATCCACATCAAAGTCATCATACTGGAACAAACGATCAGTCTCATAACCCCAAATCTCACCATATTCCTTGCCTTCGTAAACATCATTAATGTTACGGTTAGCCGATGGGATTTTAGTATATTTAGTTTTTGCATCACTCAGGTAAGCAGTGATATTTAATCCTAAACCAAAGTTGAAGTGGTGATGGAAGTCAAGTGAGATTTCCCATCCATTTGTGGTAAGCTCACCAAAGTTCTCTTTGGGTGCTGTCTGACCAAAGGTTGATGGTAAAGCCTCACCATCGGTAATCATGTTGCTGGTCACACGCTTGAACCAGTCAAAGCTTATACCAAATCGATTACTGAAGAAACGAATGTCTGTACCAATGTCGGTTGTTGTGATAGTTTCCCAAGTAAAGCCGTCCTTAATGGCTGTTGGCAGTCCAAACGACATAACCTTTGTATCATTGATAATCCAGTTATAAGTACTTGAAGTAAGTAATGGCAAGAAACGATATTGTCCCACATCCTGGTTACCAATCTGGCCCCATGAGCCTCTTATCTTCCATAAGCTTAATGTTGGTTTAAGACTTTCCATGAAACTTTCCTCGCTAATTACCCAACCTGCCGACATTGAGGGGAAGAAGCCCCAAAGTTTATCATTTGGGAACTTTGAAGAACCATCATAACGGCCATTAAGCTCGAGTAAATAACGATTTTTGTAAGCATAATTGAGGCGGGCAAAGAAGCCAAGGCGTGACTCATGGTCATGATAACTGTTAGAATACTGCTCACCAGTTGCCAATGGCAGCTCTGTATGGTCAATCAACAAGAGGTCACGACGCTCTGCTGTGTTGCCATATTCAGTGTAATGCTCAACATTCACACCTAAGATGGCGCCAAATTCATGATCTTCTTTGAATGTGTTCTTGTATCGGAACAATCCATTGAATACATGAAAATCACTATTTTGTGTCTGATTTATTACTTTGTTGTGAGAAGTCAAAGTCCAAACCTCATTTCGCAAGCCCGAGCCTCCCCAGAAATTCCAGCCCTCGGCCTGACCGCCATTAGTGCGGATGTATCGGTTTACATGAGTGAATGTATAATCAGCTTCAAAGTCAAGACCATTGATGATATGGGCTGTAGCGCCAAGGGAAATGCGCATATAGTTGTTGGTCTTAACATTGCGGTTAGCTTGCTCAATCTCAGTAACTGAATTACGGAAAGGTATTCCCTGATAAGTGCCATATGGCATAATCTGAGGCCAGCGATATAGGTAATACCACTCATCATAATAACTAGAAGGACCAAAGTAATAAGGATCTTCAAGTTTATAGTGAGTATAGAGCAATTTTGTGCGGATGTCTATGTATTTGTTCAAGGTAGAATTTGTTCCGAACGACACATTGTAGCGCTTGTAGCTATCGGTATTAACCTTCATGATACCATCTTGACCCAAATAACCAAGGCCAACGGTGTATGATGTGTTATTAACTGAACCCGAAATGTTGAGATTATGTGTCTGTTGGAAAGTGTTCTTCTTCATAAACATGTCCGAGGCATCAAAGCCGCGATAGAAATAGAGTTTTCCATCCATGATTTCAAAGTCACGCCCTAAAACAAGCTCATCACTAAGATTCATTCCACCATAAACACGATCCCATTCTTTCATGCGCTCAATAGACTCAAGATTCCAAGTAAGATAGCATGAGTTAACTTGCTCCGAGAGGTTGGGATTCTGACGTAGGCCAGCTGCCCATGACATCTCGGCTCCTTCATAGGTCTTTACAACTTCAGGAGTAACGGTTGGACGACGCCATGAGAAGTTATCTGAGTAGGTGATTTTTACTTTTTCGCCCTTCTTGGCTTGCTTCGTCGTAATAAGCACAACACCAAAAGCTGCCTTTACACCATAAATTGATGCAGAAGCGGCATCTTTCAAAACAGAAATGCTTTCAACATCATCAGGATTGATGTTCTGCAAGCTATTACATTCAACGTTGTCAACAAGAATAAGAGGACTTGAGCTACCATTAACCGATCCAATAATACCACGAATCTTCATCGTGGGATCGGTTCCGAGCTCACCGGTGGCAGTGCGCACTGTCAAGCCTGGAGCCGCACCTTGAAGACCGCGGGCAATATCAGTGATCGGGCGTGCCTCTAATTGCTTAGCAACATCTACTGTACTCACAGCTCCTGTCAGGTTGACACGCTTCTGTGTAGCATAACCAACAACAACCATCTCGTTAAGGAGAACCTCATCCTCATCTAAGATAATGTTGCGTGTGCATGAACTGCTGATTTTAACTTCTTGGGTTGAATAACCCACAAACTGATAAGACAGGGTGGCAGGACCTTTAAGCGAAATGCTGTAGTTGCCATCAATGTCTGTAATGGTTCCCTGGTCACCAGCAGTAACCGATGCGCCAGGTAAAGGCTCACCATTCCTGTCAGTAACGCGTCCAGTGACAACAATCTTGCTGCTTGATTGCGGAGCAGCGGCAACACTTGCACCGCCTGTGGCTTCGGCATTTGGCGCAACCGTCATGCTTTGTGCAATTGGTTGTGCGCTCAATGAAGCCCACATTGCAATCGCTGCCAGCAAGAATAGATGTCGCAATGACATTAATTTAAAGTTTCTCATCATGCATCTGTTTAGATTGTTAATGAATTTGTGTTAAAATATTAATTTTGTTGTATATGAAATTTTAAAGTTAACAAATTGATATTTAAAATGATATGATTACTATTAAATGACATTAGATTATTAGAATCATATTATTTCACTTCTTAATTTGAAAAAAATGGTGTTTTTTAAGATTTTTAAATTTTAAAACGACCCAAAATTAATAAAAAAATATTTAAATATAAAATATTTAATACTTAAATTATAAACAATAATAACTATTTAATTCAATTTGACAGTATAAACATAATTAAGAAAAAAAAGCATTGATAATAAAAAAAGCACCTCTTTTTCAAGAGATGCTTAATTTGGAGGTCGCTAGCGGACTCGAACCGCTGTGCCCGGTTTTGCAGACCGGTGACTAAACCACTCATCCAAGCGACCAGTTTTCGATTTTGCGACTGCAAATTTAGTGCGTTTTTATGAACTGTGCAAATCATATGAGGTTTTTTTTGAAAAAATATGAGTTTTGAAGCTCATTTTGATAATGTTGAATAAAAAAATTGATGAAGACAAATATAATTTGTACATTTGCAAGAAATACTAACCATAACACTTTTTTATCATGAAACGTTTTTCATTCTTTTTATTCACAACCGTTGCTATATTCTTGTGTGCATGTTCTGGAAACTCTGCACAGCAGGGGAGTGCACAACAAAGTAACTCAGATAATATGAACAAGAAAACGACTCTCGTGGCATATTTCTCTGCCACAGGAACCACAAAAGCCGCTGCCGAGAAACTCGCTGAGGTAGTAGATGCCGACATCCATGAAATTCAACCTGAGCAACCTTACACCGATGCCGACCTCGACTGGCACAATGACAAAAGCCGCAGTTCGATGGAAATGAAGGACAAGAGCAGTCGTCCTGCCATCAAGAACAAAGTCGAGAATATGGATCAGTACACGACTGTTTACATCGGTTACCCCATTTGGTGGTACATTGCTCCAACTATTGTAAACACTTTTGTTGAGCAGTACAACCTTGAAGGGAAAACTGTCATACCATTCTTCACATCAGGTGGCAGCGGAGCAGGTGAGACTATGAAGTATCTCAAACCTTCGGCTCCAAATGCCAACTGGAAAGACCCAATCAACCTCACAGGCAAGAATATTGATGACATCAAAGTTCTCGTCGATTCAATAAAGTGACAACAAAATAAAGGGCAAATTGTGATTTCCCAATTTGTCCTTTTATCATAATTCATGGAACTATTAAATGACATTAATAGGCTTAAGGGTATTGTCAACTCTGAGCCGTTCTGCCTACTTTATATACAAACTCCTGATTGCGGTTTGTGCTCAATAATGCTCGACAAGATAGAGGCTGTTGCACAACGATTCGATAATCTACGCTCAGCCCGTGTGGAATTACTTGTTGTGCCCGAGGTGGTAGGCGAGTTTCTTGTTGCTACAGCACCCACAGTATTAGTCTTCTCTCACGGCAAAGAAGTATATCGTGCCGGCACATTTATCGACACAATGGAACTAGAGCGAGTTCTAACTAAATGGAGTGAGAGTATTACTTAGTTTGCTCGATATCATTAAATCTGGTTCTGAACTGAGCATTTATTGCTTTGCATGTTTTGATTACGTTTATTTCGTCAATAAACCATGGTAATTTTTTATCATTGGGCCATTCGTCCTGTATCTTTTTTATTGATTGCTGCAATTCGGCATGGTTGTATTCTTTTCCATTCTTTGCACAATCCATTAAATAATTGAAATAGACGTTCCAACGTTTGTTATAATAGCATAACATCAAACCAGACCAATTGCGGCTTGAGTAATCATTTAAATCGCCGCCCCATGTGGTTACAAGTCTGCGTGCGTTCATCTCGTAATAGTCTTTTACTTCTAGCGAAATGCCAAGGTCACGTGCTTGCTCAATCCACTTGTGCATTGTGCAGAATGGATGACTACTATTTAATCCTTCCATTGAGACCAATATGAGAGTCATTTCTTCTCTAAGTCTGTTCATTTTCTCAAAGTCCCGTTCATGGTAAGCCTTATCAAAGGCTTTCTTGTCCATAAAGAATAGGTCTCCAAGTAATTGCCGGCCAATCCAAATAAGGTCGATTGTCATTGCATCGGTAGTCACACTGTCTTGTTCAAGGAGTTTGTCCCACACATATAGTAATTGCTCTGGATTGTAGCGAACAGCGCATCGGCCATGTTCCTTGTCAAGTTCAGGATATTGGCAGGGTAGTGGTCCGCAGAAAGTGGTGGGGCGTATGCTCAGCACACTGTCATATAGCATCTTCCATGCCTCGTGCACTGGTTGAGACTTATATCCTACATGACGGTCGGCGAGTTCGTTAACTACCTGTTCATCGGTCTTTTTGAAGTCCCATGCCTTCTCAAAGATGAACTCGTAGGGGAACTGCTGCACCTCGAGCCCTTCAAGCGTAGAGCCAATGCCCACAAGGTTGTTTCCTCCTTCCTTGAGGGCTGCCTCAAGTTTTTGACCGGCTTCTTTCACATTACCCTGAATGTTGCTGTTGCCGCCAAAGTTGCCAAGATAGCACCAGATGTACGGCTGTCCGAAGAATCCATCCAAGTCTCGCCACATCTCCTTATATTCGCAATAGTAGTCAAGCATTGTCATTTTGCCTTGTGGCACGCCAGTTAGCATTGCTTTAGCTCGTTCGGGAGTATAGTCTTTGCGCTGATAATATAGGAACCATCCCATTTGCAGCCATTCGGCCTGGGAATCAACAGCTGTCAAGCTCTCATAAATATGCTTAGACACATTGTGCAGATATTCAGGCTCAAAGCTCGGTGGATCCATCTCATTGAATGGATCGATGCCGTAAATGTGGTCTGTACCGAACATGCGGGTCTGCTCCTCAAGGAACATCTTCTGGATTTTAGCGTATAATGGATCCTCGCTGTTGAGGAAGAAGGTGCGATATGGTTCCTCAAATTCATCCCAAGTGCTCATTGCCTTAATGTCGGCATCTGGGTACATTTCTTTTAGTTTGCGGGGCACATGACCGGCAAAAGCGGGTAGCACGGGCCGCATATTAAGGGCTCTTTCACGCTCCACTATCTGTTTTTGCAATTCAGCTTGTCCGTCAAGCCATTCCTTGGGCAACGGACCGCACCATGCATCAATATTCGCCATACGATGCCAAGGGAGATAGACAGGACCAGTAAAATAGCCACGTACTTCCTCGTCGGTCATACCCATTTTTGTCCAAACGTTATACCACACTGCTTCCTGCCCTGTAATAGCGAGAGGCATATTTATGCCATTGAGCGCCATCCAATCAATAAAGCGTTCCCAGTCGGCCCAGTCCCAGAATGGCATCGTGTAGCCAAATGTACAGTAGTTCAAGAAGAAACGTTGCGGAACTCTTGCCTCGATAATTTCTTTCTCTGGAACATCAGGCAAAATAGAGGGCAAATCTACACCAACGTCTCCATACCACGACACTGTTGTCATACAATAGCGGTTTAGGTAACGGTTGAGGCCAACCGCCATCGAGTTTGCGTTGTTCCCGCCTATCACAACCTTGTCGCCCCGACTCTCAAGTGTAAAGATATCGACACCATTAGTCATGGAAGTCACAAGCTCAAATGTCACTTTTTTAGCCAGTCGTGGCGATAGGCGCTCGGCCAACGCCTGTGCCTGATAAATATCATTAGCTAATGCATTGATTGCAAAACATAATATAATTGCGATTGAGATTATTGCTTTTTTCATGTTGTTCTTGTTATCGTTTCTGCAAAATTAGCAATTATCAGTCAATTTATAGTATAAAAATGAATTTCTTTTCTTCAAATTGATGATTTTCTTTAAATGTTTTCCATTAAATAAAAAATTATGTTTAACTTTACACCGATTTATTATTGTTGCAAAAAATGAAATGCCTCAAAGAAAAGCTTAGAAATCCAATTATTAGAGGAGTAGCACGCACTGCATCCGGCATGATTATTGAGTTTCATAACCCAGGTGTAAAAGACCTTTTTAATCTTGTAGCAACCAAACCAAATTTGCTTAAAGAGACTATAGTCGCCGATAGAGTTATAGGACGTGGAGCAGCATTATTGCTTATCAAGGGAGGTATTTCACAGGTATTTGCAAGCATAATTAGCAAACCTGCTCTTGATGTTTTCATGCATTATGGCATTGATGTTAGTTATGACATTCTCGTTGACAACATACTCAATCATAGTGGCACCGATATTTGTCCAGTAGAGAAATTGACAATGACCATTTCACAACCAGATATCGCTTTCGTAAAAATCAAAGAATTTATATCCACTTAATAATATTACAAAAATGAAAACCACATCTCATTCCGTAGCGCTTTACCAGCTCAGTTACAGCCAGATGAAAACCTATCTAATCGCAGCTCTTTTCATCGTGGGCAACATCGCCCTGCCTCAACTGTGTCATCTAATGCCTCAAGGAGGACTCATCTTCCTGCCTATTTATTTCTTCACACTGGTTGCTGCCTATAAGTATGGCTTCACTGTGGGATTGACCACAGCAGTGCTCTCACCGTTGGTAAATAGCGCATTGTTTGGTATGCCTCCTGCTGTAGCGTTGCCCATAATTCTCATTAAGAGCGTAACACTAGCAGTAGCTGCCGCTTTGATTGCCAAGAAGACCAATAAAGTGACACTTCTCACTGTCGCACTGGCGGTTATAGCTTATCAGCTCATTGGCTCGCTTGCCGAGTGGACAATTACTGGTTCAATCGAAAAAGCTTCTCAAGATATCATTCTTGGTTGGCCTGGATGCATCATCCAGATTATTGGTGGTTATTTAGTTCTTCGTTACTTGCTCAAGAAGTAAAATGGAATACAAGAAATATAAGGATATAACCATATCCCGATTGGGTTTTGGCAATATGCGTCTGCCCGAGAAAGACGGACGCATCGACCGTGAGAAAGCGAGCGCGATGATTGACCGAGCCATGAAGGGCGGTGTTACCTACTATGATACCGCTTTTATGTATCACCACGAGGATAGCGAGACTTTCCTGGGAGAGGTGCTGCCCAATTACCCTCGCAACAGTTTCTGCCTTGCCACGAAATTCAACATCGGTTACAACCCCGATTATCGTCATGTATTTGAGACTCAGCTCAAAAAACTAAAGACCGACTATTTCGATTTCTATCTCCTTCATGCCATTGGCGACAATACTATCCATCCCTACGTTGATGATGGTGGTCTTGCTTATCTCATTGAGCAGAAGGAAAAAGGGCGCATCCGTAACCTTGGGTTCTCGTGCCATGCCAGCAATGATTCTTTAAGGTGGTTTGTAAAGCAATATGACTGGGATTTTACGCAAATACAGCTCAATTGCTACGACTGGCTCTATTCTCACACCCAAGAGGAGTATAAAATCCTCAAGGAGCATAACATTCCTATCGTTGTGATGGAACCGGTGCGTGGTGGCCGTCTCTCAAGGCTCACACCAGAAGCCGAGGCAATGCTACATGAGGCGCATCCCGAATGGTCGCTGGCTTCGTGGATGTTCCGCTTTGTGCGCTCTCTGCCTCAAGTGCAAGTCATCCTCAGCGGAATGAGCACTATGGAGCAAGTGGAAGATAATTTGCGCACCTTTGACGATGACAACAACTTCACCGATGCCGATCGTGACTTGCTCTTCAAGGCAATGGAGATGTTTAAAACTCAAATGCAAGTACCTTGTACCGCATGCCGCTACTGCACCGATGACTGCCCAATGGGTATCAATATCCCCGAATTCCTCAAATACTACAACAAATATAAAGTAGATGGTGATTGGGGACTAAAAGACCTCCTTGCAAAAGTCGAGACTATGGCAACCCCCAACGAGTGCCTTAACTGCGGTTCCTGTGCAAATCATTGCCCACAGTCAATCGATATCCCCTCCATCATGACCGAAATGGGCGAGAAGTTCTACTAATCATAATGAATTCCAAAAGATAAAAAAACACCGACAAGATATTGCCGGTGTTTTTATTTATTTGAGTTGCAGTCTCTTATCCGAGTCTCTTCTCAAGGTTAGCGCGGATGGCTTTGATGAAGTCGAGGCTGTTAACCTGCTTTGGCTCGATGCCTTCCATAAGGTTAACAAGGTCCTTAGTAACGATACCTGCATTGAGGGTATCGAAGCAAGCGCCTTCGAGCTGGTCGCCAAAGTTGATAAGGTCATTGAGACCGTCTTTCTCACCACGTTTGCGAAGAGCGCCGCTCCAAGCAAAGATGGTAGCCATTGGGTTGGTAGATGTCTGCTCTCCCTCAAGGTACTTGTAGTAGTGGCGAGTCACTGTACCGTGAGCTGCCTCATACTCATAGTTGCCGTCGGGGCTAACCAATACGCTGGTCATCATGGCGAGTGAGCCGAATGCCGTAGAAACCATGTCACTCATCACGTCACCGTCGTAGTTCTTGCATGCCCAGATGTAGCCACCCTTGCTTCGGATTACGCGAGCAACAGCGTCGTCGATAAGGGTGTAGAAGTACTCCAGACCAAGTCTCTCAAAGTCAGCCTTATAGTTCTGCTCATAAACCTCTTCGAAGATGATGCGGAACTGAGCGTCATACTTCTTAGAGATAGTATCCTTGGTTGAGAACCACAGGTCTTGCTTTGTGTCGATAGCATACTTGAAGCAGCTGTGAGCAAACGAGCGGATTGACTTGTCAACGTTGTGCATACCTTGCAGAACACCAGGACCCTTGAACTCGTGGATAACAATCTCTTCCTTCTTGCCACTCTCGCCTTCGAATACCATCTTGGCAACACCTGGCTCATCAGCGCGAAGCTCTACACTCTTGTAAACATCGCCATAAGCATGACGAGCGATAGTGATAGGCTTCTCCCAGTTCTTAACAACGGGCTTGATGCTTGGAATGGTGATAGGAGCACGGAACACAGTACCATCGAGAATTGAACGGATAGTGCCGTTAGGGCTCTTCCACATCTCATGGAGCTTGTACTCGTCCATACGTTTGAGATTTGGAGTGATAGTAGCGCACTTAACAGCTACACCAAGCTCTTTGGTCTTCTCGGCGGCATCAATAGTGATTTGGTCGCGAGTCTCGTCACGCTTAACGAGGCCAAGATCGTAATACTCAGTTTTGAGGTCCACGAAGGGGAGGATGAGTTCGTCTTTAATCATCTTCCACAAGATGCGTGTCATCTCGTCACCGTCCATCTCCACGATGGGAGTGGTCATTTTAATTTTTTCTGCCATAATTGTTGTAAGAAAAATTTTGTTTTTAAAGTTGTGTGACACATGGCTATAGGTGCCACACAACATGATTATTTGATAATGTAATTATTTTTTGCTTTTGTAGTAGTTCATCAAGCAGCCCTGTGCGAGAATCTCACGCTCGTCAGGAGTGAGGTTCTGGAAGAACAGATGGATGTCCTTAACGCCATCGGCAGTGATAACCTTAGCATCAATCTCTTCCTTACCGCTAACGATAGCCTCACGGATGCCAGGAACGAATACGAAGTCGCCTGGATTGTACTCGAACTTAGTCTCGGGAGCAATAGTGAATGGAACTATACCCCAGTTGATGCAGTTGCTGCGATAACGCTTGGTAGCATACTCGTAGCAAATGTTAGCGTCACCACCAAGTACCTTCTGGCAAGAAGCTGCCTGCTCACGTGCACTACCATCACCTGGACGGTTAGCGAATACGCAAGAACCGAACGAAGTGTCCTCAGCCTTGGCACCTACCTTAGCGAGAGCTGCAGCAACGTTCTCGGGAACATTACCTGCACGACGCTCGAGGTCTTGTGCTTGGATGCGTTTGCTCAAGCCTACGTACTCTGGAACACGGCGGGAAAGAGCAAACTCCGAAAGCTTCAATGGGTTAGAACGGTAACTTGAAGTCTCACCCGAAGGAATCAACTCATCGGTAGTAGTAACGGGATCATGGATAACAGCTGCAAGCTCAAGGAGCATATTGTCCTGCATTGGATACATCTTGGGCCAGTCCTTGATGTTTGGACCATATTTGAGCTCCTCGTTGAGATTAGCGTTGTCAAATCCGTTGAATACACGACGCTCATAAACACGTGCATCAAAGTCGTAAGGCTTGTGGTCGTCTACATAGTCTACATCGGTTGCTGCAGTGATTACGCCACCGTTGGCTGCTGTAGCTGCAATTGAACGTGCATCCATCAGAGCTACAAGAGAAATCTGACCCTGACCGGGCTTAGAACCCTCGCGGTTGGGGAAGTTACGAGTGGTATGACGGATACTCAGACCGTTGTTCGAAGGAACGTCACCAGCACCGAAGCAAGGGCCGCAGAATGCAGGCTTGATAACTACACCAGCCTCAAGTAACTCCTCGGCAATGCGATTGCGAGTAGTAGCCAAATAAACAGGAACCGACTGTGGATAAGCGCTCATGGTGAAGTAGTCGTTGCCAATGCTTGCGCCCTTCATGATTGAAGCGGCAGCGCTGAGGTTGTCGTAAGTACCGCCTGAGCAACCAGCAATGATACCCTGGTCGGCGTGAACCTTACCATCGATAACTTTGTCAACGAGGTCAACTTGAATCTTGTCGCCAAAGCGTTTCTTTGCATCTTCCTCTACAGCCTTCAAAATCTCAACAGGATTCTCCTGGAGCTCATGGATGGTATAAGCGTTAGATGGGTGGAAGGGGAGAGCAATCATTGACTCCTGAGTGCTAAGGTCAATCTTGATCATTGCGTCATAGTAAGCTACATTACCAGGTTTGAGTTCACGATAGTCTTGTGGACGTTTGTGAATCTCGTAGTGGTGCTTAACCTCGTCGTCGGTAACCCAGATAGAGCTTAAGCAAGTGGTCTCGGTAGTCATAATGTCGATACCGTTACGGAAGTCGATAGGCAATTCCTTAACGCCAGGACCAGCAAACTCAAGAACTTTGTTCTTCACGAAGCCGCTCTCAAAAGTGGCCTTTACGAGAGATATTGCTACATCGTGGGGACCAACTCCCTTACGGGGCTTGCCTTCGAGCCATACGAGCACTACCTCTGGGGCATTGATATCCCAAGTGTTCTTGAGGAGCTGTTTAACGAGCTCGCCACCACCTTCACCAACACCCATGTTGCCGAGTGAACCATAGCGAGTGTGACTGTCGCTACCCAAAATCATGTTGCCGCATTTAACCATTGCCTCGCGGGCATACTGGTGGATAACGGCCTGGTTGGCAGGAACGTAGATGCCACCATACTTTTTAGCGGCCGACAGACCGAATACATGGTCGTCTTCGTTGATTGTACCACCTACGGCGCAAAGAGAGTTGTGGCAGTTGGTCATTGCATAGGGCAATGGGAACTTGTCGAGACCACTAGCGCGAGCAGTTTGAATAATGCCCACATAGGTGATGTCGTGAGACATCATGGCATCGAAGCGGATTCTCATCTTCTTACCCTTGCTGCCATCCACGTCGTGTGAGCGCAGAATGCCGTAGGTAATAGTGTTTTCGCGTGCCTCGTCGGCCGAGGGCATGCCATTTGCGTCGGTGCGAATTTCGGCACCGTCAATCAAGTAAACTCCATGTTTGATTAATTCTACCATAGTGAATTTAGAAATTAATTAGTTATAACTGTTAAAATGAATTATTAATTATCTTGTTTGATTAGTGAAGAGAGAAATATCGTTAATGACAACATGTCGGCAGCTCCTCCTGGAGAGATGTTGGCTTCAATGAAACTTCGGTTCATGTGCTCCAGACCATCTATGCTGAAGTCCTCGAGCATATGAGCAGCATCGCGTTTCACTTGCTGAGCCATCTCAAAGCCTACACGGTGAATAACATTAGTGTCGTCAAGTTCACTCATTATTAATAACAATGTCTTATGATCGACATGCTCGTCATTGTGATTGTCGCAATAGAAACTAAGCCACTTGCTTATTAACTCGTTATAGCCTGTACGAGCCATCTCGAGTGCTCCCATAACTTTGTGCTCATTGCGAATGATGTCACCATGAGTGCCATTACCACCTGGCATCTCACCAGCAATACTTGCAACTGTTTTGCTCCACTGGTTAATGATATTGCTGGTTTCACCATGGGCAATAACGTGGCATGCAGCCACTATTGCGAGTCCCATAGAGAATAGTGCTCCGCGATGTGTGTTAACTCCTCCAGTAGCGCTGAGCATCGTTTTCTCAGCTTCGATACCAATCTGTTGCAGCTCTGTTGCAGCTGGCAACTTATCGCCATAGCTCATTACTGCTATTTGACTGAAATATGGTCTTAACGCATTGATGCTATTGAGCATGATTCCATAGTCCATATCGCTGTGAGCACCATTGTCATGAGTGTCGACAAGACCAGGTTTGGGGGTTAAGTCGAGTTCTTGTTTAAGAGCGTTTACAGCAAGTATTGCAACCAGATATGGACAAGTAGTATTAGGAACTAGTTTCATTGCTTGCTGGAGATTGCCGTTCTCGAGCAACTGTCTCACTGCCGAAGCACTTATGTGACTGTTGTCTTTTTCGAGACGAGGGAACTCAACCACCTTAATTCCTCGTTGTGGCAATTGCTTATGCATAGCCTGATTATAGGCTCGGGTAACTTCATCGCCTGGCTCACTACCTACAAATCGCACACTTGCACCTAAAGCAGGAGCAATCTGTCTTGCTGTAACATCGAGGTCAAGCTCAATTTGCGCCATTGCAACATCACTTGCTTGCTTGATGAAATAAGATGGGAATGTAGCAGCTGATATTATGTAGCTACTGCCGTGGCACACTGTCACATTTTTGACGTGAGAACATCCTGCCTCAACCATTGCCAATCGTTCATCGCTTGTAAACAATGATTTATCTTCGGCAACCACAATAACATATAGGTTATCCACCTGTTCAGCAGCGTACTCTACAAGATATTGATGACCAAGAGTAAAAGGATTAGCGTTCATCACTATAATGCCATTATTGCCTTCACGCTTTAGAGAATGCAAATAATTGACGTAACTTGAAAGTCCCTCAAGACCGTTCTCAAGCAGTACAGCCTTACTACTCTCTCCAATAGTTTTAAAACCTAAACTCTCAAATATATCGATGTTGCCAGGCTTAGTGAAAACTTTAACGCTGTTGCATCCTAGAGCGTTCATCTGCGACATCAGGTGCGAGATGAGCTGTTGACTCATGCCAGTCCCACGCAGAGAGTCATCGACTGCTATACACTTGATGATATCATCCTTGAAACCGCCACCTGCGAGCATAGAATAGCTCTCACGGTCAACGACTGCTGCATAGTAGTCCATCTCATCAAGGCGCAGGTCACTCTTGGCGAGGAAGTTCTCCACCATCATGCGGTTGCGCTTAACAGTGAGGGGCATTTCCACTATGTCATAGTTGTTGAACATAGGCGTCAATCATCTCTTGGATTTTAACATTAAGTTCTTGAGGAGTGTGCGTGCGATTGCGCATGCAGTAGCGTGCCTCATTATCACACATCAAGCATCGGCGAGGCGCAAAACCAACAGTTTCACGCTTGACAGGCAGTCCGTCATTGTCAAATATGTCGATATCAAAAAGCCTACCTAATGGGTGATTGTCTTCAATCCCGCAAGCAGTCTTCTTTGCATCGTATTGTGACAAACTCGTCACAAAATATGCCTCATAACCAGTCTCAAGGTCACGTGTGATTATCTCGACAATGTTGCCTTCTAGACGATTGAGAATGGCGTTAACAGCTGCCTGTGAAACAATTATAGAAGAAAGATTACGCTTAACATTTCCTGGCATTATTACCGTTAGACACATAAGAGTGAGGTTGGGGTGTTTTTCCCTCAACTTTTGTTGCAATTCAACTCTACGGTCACGACTTGCCAGCAACTTGTCAAGCGTAATCTCCATTATTTAGGCTTCAAGAAATTTAATCTGCAATGTTCTTGATAACATCCATAACCGAGCCGTCGCGGTTCATCACGATGCCAACAACCTTGTCACCGAAGGGCAAGGGAGCGGCATTACCGATGATGCTCTTGGCACGGTCGCGCAATGCTGTAATCTCGACAATTTCGATACCAGCATCTTCCAGGCGCTTTCTGAGCTCGGGACGGCGAGGATTAACTGCAATACCAAACTCAGTAACAACAACATCAACTGTAGAACCCGGAGTGATAAGAGTAGTAACCTCGTCAACAACGCAAGGAATGCGACCACGAAGCAATGGACAAACAATCACTGAAAGAGCCGAATCGGCAGCAGTATCGGGGTGACCACCTATGGCACCACGAATAATACCGTCGCTACCTACAAGAACATTAACATTGAAATACACGTCAACTTCAAGAGCCGAAAGTATTACCACGTCAAGGAAATGAGTAGCTGAACCAGGCTCTAACATGGCAGCATATTCATTGGCTGCAACGCTCTTGTGCATTGGATCATTCAGCAATGACTCAGCAGCAACCTTGTCAAACGACTGAACGTCGATAAGACGGTCTATAAGGCCTTCCTGATGCAATTTTACCATATGACTGGTGATACCACCCAATGCAAAGCGTGCCTTGATGCCCTTGTCAATCATAGCTTGACGTAAGTATTTGGTAACTGCGAGCGATGCACCGCCCGAACCTGTTTGCAGTGAGAATCCATTCTCAAAATATCCGCTATTGATAACAACCTTAGCCGCTTTTTTAGCAAGGAGGATATCACGTGGATTCTTTGTGTCGCGAATAGCACCAGAAGCAATCTTGCTTGAGTCACCTACCGAATCAACAACTACTACATAGTCAACATCGGCCTCGCTGATAGCGTTAAGCTGATTAGGATAGTCTACCAAGTCGTCAGTAAGAATTATGGTAGTATCGGCATACTTAGCATCGGGGAGCGCATATCCAAGTGAACCACAAATGCTCTTTGCATTCTCGCTAGTCGAGAAGCCTGCTGCGTTACCCAGAGGATCGCTCGAAGAAGCACCGAGGAAAGCTACGTCAATGTGAAGCTCTCCTTTTGCAATAGCATAACCACGAGAGCCATGTGAACGGAAAACTACAGGCTCTTCCATCAAGCCATGAGAAATAGCTGTTGCAAGTTCTCCTCGCAATCCAGAAGTTGATATTTTGGTGATAACACCATTCTTGATGTGCTCAATAAGAGGCTCGTGAACGTTGATAAGGCTAGAAGAAGCAAGATGCAGATTCTTAAAACCCATCTCTGCAAGTTTTGCAACGACCATATTCACCACTTTATCACCTCCACGAAAATGGTGGTGGAATGAAATTGTCATTCCGTCCTTGAGTCCGCTCTTCTTGATTGCATCCTCGAGGGTAACAACTTTACATGATTCTTTTTGTAGTTCGTGACGGGGCTTGCTGATTTTTACTATGTCATCTTTGAAGACTTCTTTACCCATCTTCTTTGCAGCAGCTGCAATAAGCTCTGCTCTGTCTTTTATGCTATTCATTGTATGTCCTCCTTTGTTAAAATGCCTGAAGCGATTGCCAGGTCGATTGTACGTTGTGCTCTTAAAACTACTGGTCGGTCAACCATTTTGCCATTAACGGCGATAACGCCCGATCCCTTCTTCTCGGCCTCCTTGATCGCGGCGAGAATGGTTAGAGACTTCTGTATGTCTTTCTCCTTTGGAGCAAATACCTCGTTAACAATCTCAATCTGTCGTGGATTGATAATTGACTTGCCATCAAAGCCGAGCTTCTTTATTGCCTCAACTTCTTTGCGGAATGTCTCCATGTCGTTGAGATTAGAATAAACAGTGTCGAGGGCATCGATGCCTGCAGCACGTGCGGCAACAACGATTGTCTCGCGTGCGAGAAGCAGCTCGCTTCCTTCGGGGGTGCGCTGAGTCTTGAGGTTGGCGCTATAGTCCTCGGCTCCGAGAGCGATACCCATCATACGCTTTGATGCTGTGGCAATGGCATAGGCATTGACAACACCAAGAGCGCTTTCGATGGCTGCCATAATCTGAGTTCTTCCGAGACATCCAATCTCTTTTTCTACTTTCTCAATCTCACGCTCTACCTCAATAACCTCTTCGGCAGTCTCGGTCTTAGGCATACGAATCACATCAACACCGGCCTTAACTACAGCCTCGATGTCTTTCTTGCCATAAGGGGTGTTCAATGGGTTAATGCGAACCACCATCTCGGTGTCGCCATAGTCGATGGTCTTTAAAGCGTTATGCACGAGCAGACGGGCTGTGTCTTTCTCTGCCATTGTAACGCTGTCTTCAAGGTCGAGCATGATAGAATCGGGACCATAGATATATGCATCTGCCATCATTCCAGGGTTGTTTCCTGGAACAAACATCATTGTTCTTCTTAATCTTTCCATATTCTTTTGAAAGTTTAAATGGTTTTAGTAAACGATCAAGCCCACACGTCAACTCCAGTCGAACGCACAGCGGCAGCAGTTACACGTGCCTTGATAGTGCAGTCGAGAGCTCCTTTGTCGGTCGCTTTCACATTTGCTTTGTTAATGCCCAATTCTTTCAGGGTGTTGATAATCACGTTCTTGATTTGCTCGCCAAATTGATAGGCTACCGTGCTGTCGAGCTCAATGTGTAGTCCGTCAACGTCAGATGGCGCAATTTGGATAAGAATGTCGCCCGACTCAAGTGTGCCGGCCATTGCATTTTTTAGTTCCATCAGGTTCGTTTTTGGTTTAATTGTTGTTTTAAAAATATTGTTTCAAGATAAATAAATTGTCGCTATTAAAAAGCAAGCAAATGTAGCTATATTTTTGGAACTGACAAAAGTTTTTCGACGAAAAAAATGCCTGAAATACATTTATTTAAAACTATTTCACGATTGATTTTAGAGCCACAAAAAACAAGTTTTTCATGGTTTGGGCCAATGTGGTTTCACTTTGTTGTTAACCGCAAAAAAATAATTGATTTGTTAATTTTTTAATCGCAATTTATTTTAAATTGTAAAAAACAATGTGGACAAATTATGATAAAAAATTTGTCCACATTTAGTTTTTATTTTATTCTTAATTAAAAGGTGAAGTCTTATGGCTCGCGACCTTCAATAATAGCCTCTGTATCGCGGGCTATCATGTACTCTTCGTCGGTCATGACAACTACAACTTTCACTTTACTGTCTGGAGTGCTGATCTCACCCTCTTTTCCACGCCACAACTTATCGTTGAGCTCCTCGTCAATTTTCACGCCAAGGTACTCAAGATTGCGGCAGATGTTGCGACGGGTTGGTGTCTGGTTCTCTCCAACGCCACCAGTGAATGCTATAATGTCTACTCCGTTTAACTCGGCTGCATATGCACCAATATATTTGAGAATGCGCAACTCATACATGTCCATGGCGAGCTTTGCAATGAGATTGCCGTTGTCAATCTCATCGCATATCTCACGCATATCGCTTGAGATACCTGAGATACCTAGCACACCACTTTCCTTGTTTACGATACGCATCAAGTCTTTGGCTGTAAGGTTATACTTCTCCATGAGAAAGATAAGAGCACCAGGATCAACATCGCCACTGCGTGTGCCCATCATCAAGCCCTCGGTAGGAGTGAGACCCATCGATGTGTCGATGCTCTCGCCATTCTTTATAGCCGAGATACTAGCTCCATTACCGATGTGACAGCAGATGATTTTCTTATCTTTCCAATCGGTGCCCAGCATTTCGCATACGCGACGCGAAACAAAACGGTGACTTGTTCCATGGAAACCATAGCGACGCACGTGGTCCTCCTTATAGTACTTCATGGGAAGAGGATAGAGGTAAGCATGCTTGGGCATGGTCTGATGAAACGCTGTGTCAAAGACGGCTACTTGAGGCACATTGGGAAGCACTTTGGTGATGGCATCAATGCCAGCCATATTCACGGGGTTATGCAGTGGTGCGATGCCATAGCACTCCTTAATCATGTCTTTCACCTCGTCGGTGATGAGCATACTCTTGTTGAACTTCTCACCGCCATGCACCACGCGATGACCTACAGCGTCAATCTCGTCAAGGCTTTTGATGCAGCCATATTCGGGGTTTACTAGTGAGTCGAGTATTGCCTTTATGGCACCATCGTGGTTAATAAGGCCCAAGTCAACAGTTTTCTTGCCGTCTTCGAGTTTCATCTTTATAAAACCGTCGGGCAGACCAATTTTCTCCACTCCACCTTCGGCGAGGATAGTGTTGCTTTTTACCTCAATGAGTTTGTACTTGGCAGAACTACTGCCACAATTGAGCACTAGAATGTTCATGTTTCTTGTATTTTTATTGATAATTATTGTTTCTTGCTGATTGCTTGATTGCAGGTTAAAAGAATTGTCTTATACACGTCATCGGGTGAGCAACCACGTGACAAATCATTAACTGGAGCACCAAGACCTTGAAGAACAGGTCCTACTGCAGTAGCACCAGCCAAACGCTGAACAAGTTTATAAGCAATATTACCAACCTCAAGGTTGGGGAACACAAGCACATTTGCCTTGCCTGCAATATCGCTGCCTGGAGCCTTTGAAGAGCCCACACTTGGCACAATTGCGGCGTCGGCTTGAAGTTCGCCGTCAATTTTCATATCGGGGTTCATCTCACGAGCAAGTCGCAGAGCTTCGGTAACTTTGTCAACCCTCTCATGGCTTGCACTGCCTTTAGTTGAGAAACTAAGCATTGCTACTTTGGGGTCGATGCCAGCGATATCGCGGGCAGTTTTCTCGGTCAACACAGCGGTTTGTGCAAGCTGACTTGCATCGGGATCGGGAATAACTGCACAATCAGCAAATACCATGGTTCCATTCTCGCCATAAGGGCTTCCCTCGGGCAAGAGCATGATAAATGCACCCGACACGGCACTTACACCAGGAGCGGTCTTGAGCACTTGGAATGCAGCACGTAGCACGTTGCCAGTAGTGTTCTCGGCACCAGCCACCTGTGCATCGGCATCTCCATTCTTTATAAGAAGGCAACCCAGGTAAAGTGGGTCGGCTGCTGTGGCACGTGCCTGTTCGATAGTCATACCTTTTTTCTTGCGCAATTCCTGCAACAGCTGAGCATAGGGTTCTAGCTCTTCGGTTTTGGCGGGATTGATGAATTGGGCTTTCTCGATGTTGTTAAAGCCCAATTCATTTGCTTTAGCAACTATCTCGTTCTTGTCACCAATGAGTATTACTTTAGCAGCCCCTCGTTCAATAACAAGATTGGCGGCTTGCAGTGTGCGTGGTTCAAAACTCTCAGGTAATACTAAGCGTTGCGGAGTTGCAATCGCTTTTTTCTCCAGATCAATAAACAGTTGTTCCATTGTTTTGTTAATGTTTTCAAGTAGTTTTCTAATCTTTTGCAAAGTTACAGCAATAAGTGAGAATTGCAAAGAATAATAGCAAGAATTTATCAACAGGAAGCCCGAAAGTGAAGTCACCTAGTCGAAGCCAAATAAAGTTCATGCAGTAACCAAAAGAATGAACATGTGTAGTAATACCAAGAAGATAAATTTAATAATTAAAAAATATTTAAAAACGCCACAAAAGCGATTATTCTCTTGTGGCGCTAATGATTAGCTCTTACGATTTGTCAGGTATCACTTGGTTTGGTTTAGTCGGGTTTTGACATAGTCAACAATGAACTGGGCAGTACCTTCGGGCCCCAGTTTAGATGAGTCGATTGATAGGTCATAACTCTCACATTCACCCCAGTGCTTGTCGGTGTAGAAGTTATAATAGTTGGCACGCAGCTTATTCTGCTTAATAGCCATTTCTTTGGCTTCTTTTTTTGTCTTGCAGTCACCGCGTTTGACAATACGTTTAATCCTGTCTTCCATCGATGAATGAAGGAAGATGCTTATAACTTGAGTCTCGTCGCGCAAAATGTAATCGGCGCTTCTTCCAACTATTACACAAGGCCCTTTTTTTGCCAAATCAACCATGACTTGACTCTGTGCCTGATACACATTATCTTCTTTCACCGGCTGATCACCAACAAAGAGAGCACCACTATAGTAGCCCAAATTGAAAGACCATAGCGAAGAAAAGAACTTTGGAGTTCTCTCATCGCTTGCCTCAAATATTGCAGGAGCAACTCCACTCGACTTTGCAGCCTCTAGCAGAAGCCTCTTGTCATAATACTCTATGCCAAGTATCTTTGCTACCAACTGTCCTATTTCTCTCGCGCCGCACCCAAACTGTCTTCCGAGAGTAACCACAAAATTACCTGATTTTTCCATGATTTGAAACGTTAGAGTTATACAACTGCAAATATAGTGACAAAAAAGCGAAAAAGCAATACTATTCTTCTAAAATCTCGACATCGATGCTAAATGCATCGCCATCGTCAACATTATCATCCTCTTGAGGTTCAGTCCTAACCACCTTGGGATGAAGTAAGTCGCATCCGTTCACAATGTTTTCCTTAACTTTGATGTAACGTCTACGCTCATCATAACTAGCTCTATAGTGAGTGGTAGATATTTCTACCATGTCTTCGGCATATTCAAATGTCCTCTCAAAAACAACGTTTTTTCTTCTCACTTTTTTGAAATAGGATTTCAACAAGCGGTCGTTATCCTCTGTCTCAACAAGTACGAAATGTTTATTCTCAACTATGAGGTCACCTCGGAAAACCACACCAGTGGTATCCAGAATATCTTTTGAATCTATCATAAGAGAAATACCGTCACCTTTAAATTCAAGTGTTACCATGAAAACTTTGTTCTCATAATCATCGGTAGCAATTTTTCGTGCAATCTCGGTAAGTCTTGCAGTAAAATCATACTTCTCACTCACAAGTGTCAAGCAAGGCATTTTTGTTGTGATAGTACGTTCAGGCAAAACAAATATAGATGTGTCGCTATAATACTTGTTAAGAGTGACAGTTATATTTTCTGCATTCCCTCCAATGATTGCACCAAGAGCAATTACACATATTAAAAATATCCGTTTTATCATTTTCTTGAAGTTTAAACATTTCTTTTAAGTCGCTAAGTTAGATGTTTCCCTTTGATATCGGCAAATTTTAGATATTAAAAAATGTTGAAAAACGACGAATTAATCAATTAAATCGTTATTCGTTTGTTTGTTTCGGTTTTTATTTGCAATTTTGTGCAATAAATAGACATGGTATGAACATCAAAAATAACAACATATAAAGATATGAAAAAACTATTTAAAACTTTTCTGGCAATACTGATTATTTGTGGAACAGCAATATCTTCATGGGGAATTTCTTCTGTTCCACAAGAAAGCAAAAACCGTTCTTTCTTGCGTGGAGATGTACTTGAAGTCAACATTCGAGAAGCAGGAACTTTCCATGAATATCTTCATCCTGGTGAAGACAAAAGAGTTAGGTGTATACGCCTTAGTGGTGTAATGAACGGAGATGACGCCAAAGAGATTAAAAACATCTGCCGTCGTTCATCGGCATGTGACGAAAATGGCCGTAGCGTTGACAACTACGTTGACCTGGAGCTTGAGAATGTCAGAATTGTGGGAGGCGGTAGCTACTCCAACCGAACCGAGCATGATGCGATAGCCAGAGAGATGTTTGAGAATTGCTATCACCTGCGATATGTCTCTTTACCACGTGACCTTCGTTCTATTGGCGATGAGGCCTTTAATGGTTGCAGTAGCCTCGAGGAAGTGAGGTTTGTGGGCCGCAGCAACATTCGAGAGATAGGCAGCGAGGCATTCAAGGGCTGTTCACGGCTAACACGCATTAATCTGCCTAATAGCATCGAAACATTAGGTGAACAGTGCTTTGATGGTTGTTCAAGCCTACGCCGAATCGACCTTCCATCATCATTACGAACAATAGGCAAAGAGGCATTTTGCGATGCAGGACTGACAAGCGTGAAAATTCCATATAATGCTACCTATATGGGCAGCAATGCTTTCAAAGGAACCAATATCACCAGTCTATACATTCCTAGAGAAATGGAAGTTGAAAACGACAGTTTCGGCAATATGCCCAAATTAAAAGAATTCCAGGTGGAGAGAGGAAACCGCTTCTATACCGTTGAAGATGGCGTGTTATATAATATTGATGGCAATATTCTGATTTATTATCCAAATGCCAAGACTGGAGGCTTTTCCGTTCCAAGCGGTGTCACAGCAATTAAAAGCGGGGCTTTTGCCAACTGTGGCTCACTCTCGTCAGTCACATTCCCCACTTCGCTAACTGAAATAGGGAAAAATGCCTTTTTGTACTGCAGTTCGTTGAGAAATGTCGAAATACCTGAGAGTGTGACTTCAATAGGTCAAAATGCTTTCTCGGGTTGCTCACACATGACAACAGCTACGATCGACGCAAGAATCACCGTTCTGGCAGCAGAAACGTTCAAGAATTGCAGTTCGTTGCAATCGTTAGTGCTTCCCAACGGACTGGAAAAGATTGGAGAAGGAGCTTTTGAGAACTGTAAGTCGTTGCAAAACGTGGAGTGGGGCTCTTCACTCCACACAATCATGAAAGAGGCATTCAAGAAATGCGGTTTTGTCAACCTCGAATTACCCAATGGCATCACAACAATAGGTGAAAACGCCTTGCGTGACTGCAAGAATTTGCAATCAATCACCTTCCCCAACGAATTGACTATTTTAGAGAAAGAATTAATGCGTGGATGCGAGAAGTTAACACAAGTGACACTTCCAGAGCTGCTCAAAACAATAGGAGAGAACGCGTTCCGTGACTGCAAAGCTTTGCCTGCTATTGAACTACCTTTCGGTATTACAACAATCAATAACAACGCCTTCCGTGGAACTGCACTGACTCAACTCACCCTTCCAGCATCTGTCACCAAAATAGGCGACAAAATAGTAGAAAAATGCAAGATGCAGTCAATTACTTGCTATGCTACCATGCCTCCCGTGCTGGATAAGGTGAGTGACAAAAAGACCACGCTATATGTACCCGCAGGTTCAATCGATTCCTATAAGAACACTAAACCTTGGAAAGATTTCAAGAACATACTTCCCATAGAATAATTTATTACATCATGATTAAAAACGTTTTAGCAGTGATACTCACTTCATTAACATGTTTATCTTGCAATTCACAGCAAGCCACATCAGGAAAAGACAACACAGTGCAGGATGATGTTTTCACCACCTCTTCAGGAAAGCAGGTAACGTTTACATTCATTAAACACGCGAGTTTGGAAATCAAATATGACGGATTGTCAATTCAAGTCGACCCTGTGCGACAATTGCCGCCCGAGACCGACTACGCTAAGTTTGACAAAGCAAATTTCATTTTTGTAACTCATGAGCAGTTTGACCACTTCGACAAAGAGGCAATTGCCACTCTGAGTAATGAGAAGACTCAAGTTGTGCTCAATAAGCGTTGTGCCGATATGCTCGGTAGCGGCACAGCAATGAACAATGGTGAAACATTGAAATTGCGTGACGACATCACTCTTGATGCTGTTCCTGCCTACAACACAACTCCCGACCGCCAGAAGTTCCATCCCAAAGGTCGTGACAATGGTTATATCATCACTCTCGACGGATTGCGCATCTACATTGCTGGCGATACCGAGGATATTCCCGAGATGGCGCAGCTCAAGGATATAGACATCGCTTTCCTGCCCTGCAACCAACCATACACCATGACTCCCGAACAATTGGCCCATGCTGCAAAAATGTTCAATCCAAAGGTGATATATCCATACCACTACAGCGACACTCCTGTAGAGCAAATCAACACTCTGCTGAAAGACAGCGACATTGAAGTAAGAATCAGAGCAATGAAATGACAAATACATAAACCCTGCTCAAATATATTGGGCAGGGTATTATTTTGGGGGTGGGGTTAAATGCTTACCCAAAGTTGTCGTAATGGATGGAGCTTGGGTCAACACCACACTTGTCGAGCACCTCGTTGACTGTCTTGCTCATCATTGCAGGACCGCACATATAGTACTCACAATCCTCGGGCGCCTCATGATCCTTAAGATATGTCTCATACATCACAGGAGCGATGAATCCTGGAGTGTACTTCACGCCTGCCTCATCGGCCACTGGGTCGGGACGGTCAAGGGCAAGGTGGAAATGGAAATTGGGATACTCCTTTTCTATCTCAAGGAAATCCTCAAGATAGAAGACCTCGCTGAGTGAACGTGCACCGTAGAAATAGTGCATCTCTCGGTCGGTGGTGTGAAGAGTCTTGGTCATGTGCATGATTTGCGCACGTAAAGGTGCCATGCCAGCGCCACCGCCAACCCATATCATCTCTTTCTTGCTGTCGAATATAGGATGGAAGTCCCCGTAAGGACCACTCATAATCACCTTGTCACCAGGCTTGAGAGTGAATATATAGGAAGATGCAATACCTGGACTTACATCCATGAAGCCTGTTTGAGGTTTGGGCTTAAATGGGGGAGTGGCAATACGCACCGTGAGCATGAAACGGTCTCCTTCGGCTGGATAATTAGCCATTGAATATGCTCTCACAGTCTCCTCGGTATTCTTGCACTTTAGCGAGAACATGTCATATTTCTCCCAAGTGGGCAGATATTCACCAAGCGATTCCTTGTCAATGTCAACATTGTAGTCCATCTCATAGGTTGGAATCTTTATTTGGGCATAGGAACCTGGAATAAAGTCCATGTGCTCACCCTCAGGTAGTGCCACGATAAACTCCTTGATGAACGACGAGACAAGCTTGTTGCTCACCACTGTGCACTCATATTCTTTGACCTCAAGAACAGAGTCGGGCACCTGTACTTTCATGTTGTCTTTCACTTTAACCTGACAACCTAATCGCCAATGGTCTTGCTGCTCTTTGCGCGAGAAATGTACAGTCTCGGTGGGTAGGATATCACCTCCTCCTTCCAGCACTTGAATCTTGCACTGTCCACAACTTCCCTTGCCACCACATGCGCTAGAGAGCATCACTCCGCCCTCGTGCAAGCTGTTTAGCAACGACTTGCCACTTTCAATCTCAATCTCCTTCTTGCCATCATTGATACTAATCTTAACCTTTCCCGATGCTACAAGATAGTGTCTTGCCAGCAGCAAAATAATCACAAGTAACAGTGTGAGCACCAGGAAAATGACAGCGCTCGACATTACGGTTAATGATGGATTTACTTCTAATATTATCATAGTGCAAGTAGTGTTTTAGAGTTTAATGCCCATAAAGCTCATGAAGGCAATGCCCATCAAGCCTGTAATAATAAATGTAATACCAACGCCTCGCAATGCTGGAGGGATGTTGCTATAAGCAATCTTCTCACGAATTGCGGCAAGACCAACAATAGCGAGAAGCCAACCAATGCCACTTCCTGCTCCATAGACAGTCGCTGTCAAACATGATGCGAAGTCGCGCTGCTGCATGAACAAGGCACCACCAAGGATAGCGCAGTTCACAGCAATAAGCGGCAGGAAGATTCCTAGCGAGTTATAAAGAGCAGGAGCAAATTTCTCCACTGCCATCTCCACCAACTGAGTTGCCGAAGCAATTACTGCAATGAACATGATGAGAGCAAGGAAACTCAAGTCTACATCCCTGAAGCTGTCGTCAAGCCAGGATAAGGCCCCAGGTTCCAATACATATTTATTTAGCATATAATTCAAAGGAATGGTAACCACAAGCATGAACGTAACAGCAATGCCCAGACCAAAAGCCGTTTTAACATTCTTGGAAACGGCAAGATAGGAGCACATTCCCAGGAAGTAGGCAAATACCATGTTGTCGATAAAAATCGACTTAACGAAAAGATTTAATTCTTCCATTGTAATTTACTGATATTAATGTTACTACTTGTTGATTATTTCTCTTGAAGATCTTTGTTGCGAGAGCGATGCACCCATATGATGCAGCCTACAGTGATGAGTGCCATTGGAGGCAATATCATCAAGCCATTATCCATATATCCGTGATCGTAACACCACTGAGGAATTACTTTAAATCCGAATAGAGAGCCACTGCCAAGCAGTTCGCGGAAGAATGCCACAATGACCAGGATAATCATGTAACCTAAACCGTTTCCAACTCCGTCAAGGAATGCTGGCCATGGCTTGTTGCTCAAGGCAAAAGCCTCTAGGCGGCCCATCAAGATACAGTTTGTAATTATGAGACCAATAAATACCGAGAGCTGCAAACTAACATCGTAGGCATATGCCCTTAGTATCTGCTGAACAATGATAACCAACGCTGCCACAACTACTAGTTGAACGATAATGCGAATGGTTGTTGGAATTGTCTTACGCAATAGTGAAATCACCACATTGGAAATTGCCATAACAGCAATTACCGATATTCCCATGACAATAGCCGGTTCGAGTTTGGCTGTAACAGCAAGAGTAGAGCAAATACCCAGAATCTGCACCAGCACGGGGTTGTCCTTTGACAACGGATTGAAGAATGCTTCTTTATTTCGTTTTGATAACATAGGCTATTGTCTTTTTAATTGGTTCCACTTTGAAGTTTCTCAAAAAATGCTTTATAAGGAGTCAAGCAGTCCTTAAGCAAATTATTGACTCCCGTGCTTGTAATGGTGCCTCCTGTAATGGCATCAACATAGTCTTCGCCATTTTCGGGTGATTTACCCTTCTTGAGAACGCTAATTGGTTTGAACGCTCCATCTTTGAAAATCTTCTTGCCTTCAAATCTTTTTTGAAAATCGGGCTTAGCTATTTCAGCTCCAAGTCCAGGAGTTTCTCCTTCATGAGAGAAGTAGGCGCCAAACACATCGGTGCCATTGTCATTAACGGCAATATATCCCCAAATTGGGCCCCACAATCCAGCGCCATAGACTGGCACTATATATTTCAGAGACCCATCATCAATCTTGCATTTGAATACCGGCAACTTGCGTTCTTTCGATTTAATGTTATTCTTCATGTCAACATCAAAAGCCACATTCTCGGCCGAATCGGCAATCTCACCATTCTCTTCAAGCAGATATCCAGCAACAATGTATTTTTTGAATACATCCTTAACTGCATTGTCACTTTCGGGTGTTATGTGAACGGCACTAAGAATCTGCTTACGCTTGTCATTAGCAATATTTTCGTCTTGCTTGGGTTTAAGCGCCATATATATAAATGCCAGTACAGTGCCAACAATGAGCACCATCACAGCCGCATAGATTATTTGATATAAATTACTGTTCTTGTTCATAGCTTGAATCCTCCTTTCATTGTGCTTTTGCTCGCTTAAGGCGACGATTAATATTAGCTTGAACAACGCAGTAATCAATGAGTGGAGCAAAGGCGTTCATCAGCAGTACGGCGAGCATAGCACCTTCAGGATAGCCACCATTATACACACGTATGAGGATGGCAAAAACTCCAATCAAGAATCCATAGATATACTGCCCAATCTTGGTACGAGCTCCGGTAACAGGATCGGTGGCCATAAACACTGCAGCAAAGGCAAATCCGCCAAAGCACAGTTGAGCAACAGGGTCGAGCATCGAAGCAGGGTAGGTGGGAGTTGATAATCCGTTAGCCAAAGCGCCCATTGCCAAACCGCCAACAAAAACACTCAGCATCACCCGCCATGATGCAATGCCAGTAATAAGCAAAATTGCTGCACCTATCAGAATCGCTATCATCGATGTCTCACCTGGCGAACCTGGTATTAGACCAATAAATGCATCAAGGGTGGAAGGAACCTTGTCAAGGGCATTAGTGGCAATATCGCCAAGTGGGGTTGCACAAGTGAATCCATCTACGGCATCACCGCCAAAACCAAATGCGCTGTCAGCTTTGACAAAGGCCCTGTCGCCACTCATCTCTGAAGGATAAGCAAAAAATAGGAATGCGCGCGTGATAAGCGCTACGTTAAAGATGTTCATGCCTGTACCTCCAAATATTTCCTTCGCAAAAATAACTGCAAAAGCAGTAGCAACTGCCGTCATCCAAAGCGGAGTGTTAATAGGAACAATGAGCGGAATCAAGATTCCTGTCACCAAAAAACCCTCCTGAATCTCTTTGTGGTGAATTTGAGCTCCAATAAACTCAATGCCAAGGCCCACAACATACGATACCACTATCACTGGCAACATAGCCAGCAATCCAAAGAGGAACATTTCCCAATGGGAGGCGTCGGTGGTCCCAACCGCCTTAAAATGCTGAAAACCTATATTGTACATCGCAAATAGCAAGCATGGCAATAGCGCCACTACCACAGTAATCATAGTGCGCTTCATGTCATTGCTGTCATGTATGTGGACGCCCGACCTCGACGTGGTGTTGGGCGTGAACAAGAATGTCTCCATTCCATCGAAGACCGATTCAAGCTTTGCAAGCTTGCCGCCTTCCTGGAAGTGGGGCTTGATCTTGTCCATGAATTTTCTTAAAGATTTCACTTTATCTTTTAGTTTAAATGTTAGTATTCAGTAATTTGATAGTCAAAATATTACATTTAACACATTTCGGCACGCATCTTGTCTAAACCTTCGCGCACGATGCGTTGAAGTTCAAGTTTCGAAGTGTCGGCATATTCGGCTAATGCAAAATCTTCGGGTGCCACTTCATAGATGCCCAATTGTTCCATTTTGTCAATGTCAAATGAAATAATGGCCTTTATCAGGAACTCGGCATAAATATCCATAGGGAGCATCCTGTCATACTCTCCGCTTAGAACTATTGCACGCTCACCGCCATTGATTTTGGCATCAAGGTCAACCTCCTTATGACGCCCGCCAAAAATCCATGTTGTGAAATCGCGGTAAATGCTGTATTTCTTGGGGCTTAGCGAAGCCCAACCCATAAACTCATCCTTCTTATTGATTTCGTTGATAACTGTGATGTGTCGATAGGGAGCATGCAAATAACCGTCAAGGCTCTCTTTAACGCCTGTCAGCACATTGCCACTGATAATGCGCTTCTCTTTGTCATTGTTCACCAGTCTGCCTTCAAGCAGCGATTTAAGTGTACATCCCATTTTGGCTTTCACATAGCAAGGCGAATCAACACCTATTCCTGTGAGTGCAACAATTGTAGAATAGTCCACTTTCCCCGTCTCAAAGAGTTTGCCTATGCGGGCAGCAGTAATAACATCAAGCGTCCACACAACTTCCCCTTTATTAACAGGTTTGATATTTGCAATCTGAACACCAGCATTACCTGCGGGATGCGGTCCAACAAACGTGTTGGTTTCGGCTCCGGTGTCATCAATTGTATAGTCCTTGGGGCAACCTAAATAAACCTTGCCATCGGTCATGGTCGAAAGCACCTCTACAGCTTTACCCAAGTATTTCTCGTCTTCACCTAGCACCATTTTCAAAGATGGGGCTAATGGCGACGAATCAAAAGCAGTAATAAAGATGTCACGGGGTCTCACATCAGTAGTTGGCACAATGTCATAAGGACGTTGACGTATCATAGCCCACAATCCACTCTCAAGCAAGAGTTCTTTTGGATTGGAACGTGTATCAAACGTCTTGCACTCGCCTTTGTTATCGGGAGCTATCACAACAGCAAGAATCTTGCGGCGATCACCTCTCACCACTTCGGCTAGAGTACCGCTCACTGGCGAGGTAACCTTAATCTTCTCGTCGTTTTTGTCGTGATAGAGCACATCACCAGCCACCACATGCTCTCCAGGTTTTTTTTCCATTCGAGGAATCACCCCGGTAAAGTCGTCAGGAATTACGGCATAGTGTAGTGCCTGCGCTTCATCGGCCACACTTTCTTGTTTGATTTGTCCTTTAAGGTTTAAGTCAAATCCACGTTTAAGTTTAATTAAAGCCATGTGTTGTTTTTATGATGATTTGATTTTTTCAACTACAATTTGCAAAGTTATAAAAAATCTGAATTAAAATTGAATTACACAATGAAATTGTTGAAAAAAAATATTTTTCATCTTCTTTTCTTAAGAAGAGATTAGGGCTGTTAATAACTTTTTTTATTAAAAAAAGCTATCTTACCTTTGTTTTATTAAAATAATTGTAATAAATTTGCGAGTGATTTTGTCGCGAACTTCCTTATTGGGCATTTAGACCAAAGGGTAAGTTTGTGATTATTAACACACTAAACGCTTTTGATAAACTTTAATGGTTGTTACTTTACACTATAATAAAGAATCGCGCGTTATATACTATATATGTGACCATAAAAAACTGATAATTTCATAAAATTCTTTATAACTAACATTTTTTATTAACTAACAATTTTCTAATTTAATTAAATTATGGAAGCTACAAAGCCAAACAATCCACAGCCCCAGGCTCCAAAGCCAGCTGTAAAACCACAACCACAGGCTGCTAAGCCACAACCACAGGCCGCAAAACCTCAACCCAAGAAGGGTGACAACAAGGCCTTGAACAGCAATGTTGGTGGTATCAAGAGTGCATTTCTCGTAATCCTCGTTTGTCTCGCAGTGGCAGTTTGCCTCTACCTCTTTGTAATGGGTATGATTGGCAACTTCACCGGCGGTGAAGAGAGCGGTAAAGCATTTGCATTCATGGTTCCCGATGAGATCAAACTCGCACCTAAAAACCTTGCTGGTACCGTTTACAAAGGCGGTTTCGTGGTACCCATCCTGTTGTGCTGCCTCTTTACAGTTATCGTGCTTTCTGTTGAGCGTTGGTTCGCCATTGGCAAAGCTAAAGGTAAAGGCAACATCACCAAGTTTGTCGAGAACGTAAAAGCTGCCCTCTCTAAGAAGGACATTGCTAAGGCCGAGGAACTCTGCCGTCAGCAGAAAGGTACTGTAGGCGCTGTTGTTTATGCAACACTCCAAAAGTACAAAGAGATGGACAAAGATACTCTTCTCCAGAAAGAGCAGAAACTTACTTCTATCCAGCAAACCCTCGAGGAGGCTACCGCACTTGAGATGCCAGCTCTCCAGCAGAACTTGCCAATCATTGCAACACTTACCACTCTGGGAACACTGCTAGGACTGTTCGGTACTGTGCTTGGTATGATCAAGTCGTTCCAAGCACTGTCTCAATCGGGTGCTCCCGACTCTACTGAGCTGTCAACTGGTATCTCTGAGGCACTTGTAAACACCGCTACCGGTATTGCTACTGCTGCCCTCGCACTTATTTCTTATAACTTTTACACAAGCAAGATTGATAACATGACTTATGCTATCGATGAGCTTGGCTTCTCTATTGTTTCTACTTTTGCTGCTACACATTAATTTAATGTAGCAAATTAAAATTTCTATTTTTCAATTAATTTTTTATAAAAAGTATAACAATGGGAAAAGTCAAAATTAAGAAAACAAGTACAATCATCGACATGACGGCGATGAGTGACGTTACCGTTCTTCTGTTGACTTTCTTCATGTTGACTTCAACATTCCTTCAGAAGGAACCTGTGCAGGTTATTACACCACCAGCAACAAGCGATGCACCTGTTCCTGATCAGAAATTTGTTCAAGTACTTGTTTCGCCAGAAGGAAAGGTTTACTTAAACCTAACAGGTGCTAAGGATTCTACTTTACTTTCTAATGAATTTTTCCGCACCGAGGTTCTTAAGTCTGCCTATGACGAATATAAGAAATCTCATCCAAGTGCACCTGATTTGACAGTTAGTCAAACAAAGGAGTTTTCTAAGATTGGTACTTTTGGTGTTCCAATGAAAGATCTCACCAAATGGCTTGACATGAGATTGGACCAACGTGACGAATTCTTGAAGGAAAAAGGTGGTATACCTATTCAAATGTCGGTAAAAGACGGTGCACGCAATGAGTTCCAAATTTGGTTAAACGCAATCAAGACTGTTTTATATAATAAAGATCCAGAACTTTTTAGTAACCTTATTGGTGGCGACGGAATTGGAATTAAAGCGGGACAAGATTCTCCGTTTAGTTTGGTAGATGTTGTAATGGATAACATGAAGACAGAAGAGATAAATAATCTTGTCTTGATGACATCACTTAAAATAGAAGAGGAGGGTAAATAGATATGGCAAAGAAAGATAAATCACGTCAGAAAAAATTTGACACCCGTATCGACTTTACTCCTATGGTTGATATGAATATGTTGTTGATCACATTCTTTATGTTGTGTACAACAATGTTGAAATCTCAGACCCTTAACCTTATTTTGCCCACTAATAAAAATGAGGACAAGGAACAAGATATTAAGATTCAACAAAGTAATGCTATATCTTTCATCCTTGATGGTACTGTAGATAAAAATGGTAAAGCTATAAATAGTAAGATTTACTATTATGCTGGAGATGGCACCGAAGAAGGCGCTGCTCTCACTGAGATTAATTTCGGCAATGGTAAAGATGCCGTTCGTGGTATGCTCCAAGACCGTAACAAAGCACTTCTCAAAGAAGTAAACGAACTTAAAGAGAAGTGGAAAAAAGGAGAAATTGCTGACTCCACTTTCAATAAAAAAGTAAAAGAAGCTCAGAAAAAGCAATCAGAAGATCTTACTGCTAAACGACCAATCGTTATGATTAAGCCTACTGCAAACGCCTGCTATGCAGACGTGGTTAGATTATTGGATGAAATGCAAATCAATTATGTAACATCCTTTATGCTTCAGCCTCTAAATAAGCAAGACTCTACGCTCTATGAGCAAAAATTAGGTCACGCTCTTGGTGCTAAATAATTTTGTCTAACTAAAAAAAAGAAAACATTATGGCAAAAGATGTAGATCTTTCATCGAGAGAATGGCTAGACCTTGTATTTGAAGGCAAAAACAAGGACTTTGGTGCTTATGAGATTCGTAACGACTCGGCAAAGCGTCACAACAAGTCGGTTCTTTATACTATAATTGGTATCGTTGCAGTTGCAGCGCTTGCTTTTGCTTACACTTCGATTAACCAGTATTTAACGGAGCAGCGTCTTAAACAGGAGCGTCTCGAGCAGGAACGAATCCGTCAGAAACTAGAAAAGGAAGAGCCCGAACAAGAAAAAAAGGACATTCCTCTTCCACCACCTGAAAAGAAAGTCATTCCTGAAGAAGAGGTTCAAAAGACCGTAAAGCTTACTGAGTATAAAGTCGTTGCTGATAAAGAAGTTAAAGAGATTATCGAACTGATTGATAAGGAAACACTTCAAGATGCAAAAGCTGACACTAAAACTCAGGAAGGACATGCGCCTACTGCAGAATCTCTTAAATTGGATAATACACCAGAGCCAACAAAGATCGACCCTGAAAAGACAACCACGCCTGACAAGCCTGAAAAGCCCGAGCCCAAGCCCGAGTCTAACGAGGTTTTCAAATCGGCTGCAACTATGCCGTCTTTCCCTGGTGGCAACGGTGCACTTATGAGCTATATCAACAAGCACATCAAATATCCACAATCGGCTCAAGACAACAATATACAAGGTAAGGTTGTTGTACAGTTCGTTGTTGAGAAGGATGGTAGCATTGGTGAGGTTAAGGTAGTTCGTAGTGTAGACAAAGCACTTGATAGCGAGGCGAAACGCGTCTGCAAGAGCTTGCCTAAGTTCTCTCCAGGTAAGAATGCTAATGGTGACCCTGTTCGCGTTTGGTATACTCTACCTGTTCAGTTCAAGCTTCAAGGAGCGAACTAATTGACTCTTGGATTTATTTATTTCATTTCTGAAATATATTATCTCAAAAGCCGCAAGATTTAAAACCCTTGCGGCTTTTATTGTGTCTGTCCAGTTTTATAATGTACTTTGTTTAATAGTAACTAATAAATGTTTAGAAGCACGTAGAAATCTTGCCCAAATGAAAAAGAATATGTACATTTGCGATATGATATTAATTATAAATGATAAAAGATATGAAATGCAATAACTGTGGAAATACAGTATATTCAGGCGATGTGTATTGCGAGGTTTGCGGAGCACGTCTAAAGCCTGATAGTCCTCATATTGAGAGAGCTAACGATTATCAAGCAGCAATGCGCAACAACAACTACCCTCCAAAAAGTCCCAACAAGAAAAACAACAGCCAGTGGATAATTATAGCTGCAATTGTAGCTGCACTGGCTGTAATTGGAGGTACAATCTACATGGGATTACACCATCAAGATGAAGAGTCGATGTGGGCTAGATGCAAAGAAACAATGGAGCTTGCCGATGTAAAAGCTTATATGGATGAATATCCCGAAGGAGAGCATATAACTGAAGCAAAAAAACTATACAATAAACTTATTGACGAGAAGACAGCGTGGGAAAGTGCCATGTCAAGCAATGATGAGGATCACTTGAGAGCATTTATCAACAATCATCCGTCTAGCAAATATGTGGCAAAGGCACGTGACTTGCTCGATGATGTGATGTGGAACAAGGCAATCGAGCGTAATGACAAAGACTCCTTCAGGCGCTATATAAACGAGTTCCCAAATGGAAAGCACTTAGGCGAAGCAAGGAGCAAATTTGAAGACTTGCGACAATCAGAGCTCACCATAGAGGAGCGAGACAATGTAAAACGTACTATCCAACAGTTTCTCACTGGCATGGAGCAATGGAACATGACAAGCATGATGGCAACATGCAATTCTCAAATGGATAATTTTATGGGAAAACGTCCTGCAAGCATGAACGATGTGAGAGATTATCTCAATGCTTTCCGTGAGAGTGATATAGACTCCATTGGATTCTCATCGCTGGCAGTAGATGTGTCAAAAACAATGAACAACGACCACCTGCCACAATTCTCGGTGAAATTCACAGTAACACGCATATTTAAACGACAAAACACTGAGAACGGGACAACAGCCCGTATGCGAGGCACTGCAATAGTCGACAGTTATTTCCGTTTCAAAGAACTCACCCTTGACAAGATGCCAGAACAATGATTTTCGTTAACTTTTTATAATAATGAGTCATTATAGATTGTTATTGGTGTTTTTTTATTAATTTTACACGTTTTTATTGACTATAGAAGACTTGTTTTTTAACCATAAGTTAATAAACCATTTTTTATATGTCACGTCTAATGATAAAATTTTAAGAATAAGGCATGAGAAGTTCTATGATTTTCAAGCTTCTAAGGATATTCTTTGGGGTATTTATGATATTGATTTATTTGGGGATGGCTTATCTCTTATTTATCAATTTCTTTGATTGGAATACTGAACCATGGTTATCTCTACGCTATATATTTGCAGCAATATTGGCAATTTATGGAGTATATCGCTGCTATCGACAAGTGAAAGGTACCGACTACTATCGATTAAAAGATTGGGAAGAACGATTTGATAACAATAAAGAATAAACACATTCGTGATTATGTTTTTTAAGAAGTTTATATATGGCATGGCTGTTATCACATTAGCAACTTACATGTTTACATCATTAAGTGGCTGTAACAGCAAAAGCAAATCTAGTTCTGTAGGAGGACTGTGCAAAGTGATTTGTGATGAATCGTTCAAGAACATTCTTGATGAGGAGATTCAAGTCTTTGAATATGCTTATAAAGATGCAAGGGTACTACCTCGTTATATGGATGAGACAGCTGCACTTGACTCCCTCCTCAACGAAAAAGTAAATGTAATTATTACTTATCGCGACCTTACTACAGAGCAGAAGGGCATATTGCGCAGACAAGGTAGAGCCTATCGTTCTCGCCGCATTGCGGTAGATGCCGTAGCACTTATCGTAAACAAAGAAAATGATATCGATTTCCTTTCAATGAATGATATCAAGGATATTATGACTGGTAAATCTACTAAATGGGGGCAAGTATATCCCACTAAGTTGAAAGAAGAACCAATCAAGGTAGTTTTTGACCAGAATCGTTCAGGGGTTGTTCATTACATAAGAGATAAATTTAATAATGGCAAAGAACTACCTATTGAATTCTATGCCCAAGGGAACTCTCAAGCAGTTTTTGAAGCGGTAGAAAAAATGCGTAATGCCATCGGAGTAATTGGTGTGTCTTGGATTACCGATGACCTAAAATCGGCGACAACTACTATTGAGGAAAGATTTGCAGAGCTCGATAGTGTTACTGGCAATAATCCTAGTAGAGATTTCAGCGACCGCATCAAGGTTCTGGGAGTGAGAACTGAAGATAGACTTCAAGACTATAAACCATATCAAGCATACATATATGATGGTTCTTATCCATTGTTCCGGGAAATTTATGCAATTGATGCATCCCCATTAGGATCTCATGATCACGATTTCTTTACATTCCTTACTGGAAGCATAGGACAAAAGATTATTCTCCAAACAGGCATTTCTCCCGGCTCAGTACCAGTAAGAATTGTAAGTTTGGGAGGACAATAATATACTGAAATAACTATATTAGATTACATGTATGAAAGTTTGGCACAGTTTTTGAAACTGACATATTTAAAGACTGACAAAAAACAATAACTATTTAAATACTTACAAAAATGAAAACTAAATTCTTTTTCACGACAATGCTTTTAGCATGCGCAGCTCTTGTGACAAATGCACAAGGCTACAAAGATGGTATCGACTTCTACAAGATTGGAAAGCTCGATGATGCCAAGGAGTTGCTCGAAAGAAATCTGAGCACTGCCAGCAACAAAGCCGAGGCTTACTACTACCTGGGACAAGTCGCACTTGACCAAGGTGAGAACGCTCTTGCTAAATCTTACTACGAAAAGGGCGTGCAGGCCGATGCCAAATATCCATTCAATTACATTGGCCAAGCTGCTGTAGAACTGGAAAACGGCAATGTTAAAGGTGCTGAGACCTACTACAAGCAAGCTGAGAAATGCACGAAGAAGAACCCAAAGGTTGCTGTTGCAATGGCAAAAGCCTATTTTAAGGCAGATGCTAATAAGTATGCAAAGCAAATTGACAAACTCACAAAGGATGCATTTAAGTGGAATCAAGAAGATCCAGACTACTACATCTTCCAGGGTGATATGCTTGGAGTTCAAAAAGAATGGGGAGCTGCAGCTGGTCAGTATGATTTGGCTTCACAACGCGATCCAACCAATATAGAGAGCCATGTGAAATATACAAACGTTGACTTCTTCCTCAATCCTCAACGTGCTTTGAACAGCCTTGAAGATTTGCTGAAGAGAGTTCCCAACAATGCACTTGTTCAACGTGAGCTTGCTGAGAAGTACTTTGAGAACAACGACGCTGAGAATGCTCTTAAGTACTATGGCATTTACTATAACAACCCCAACCACTTCCCCAAGGATGAGGCTCGTTATGTTCAATTGTTGTGGCTCAATAAGGACTTTGACAAATCAATCGAGGTTTGCGACGATATTATTGCCAATCCCGCTTATCCTGCAATGAAGTTCTTTGGTTATCGCTTCAAGCTTTACAATCAATGTGACAAGAATGATTGGGAAGCCGCAGCCAATACTGGAGCTGAGTTCTTTGGTATGAGCGATACTGGTGGAATGGAATATACAGTACGTGATTTCTCTTATTATGCAAATGCGCTGAATGAGACTAATCGCAGCGCCGAAGCAATTCAAGCATTTGAGAAAGCAATGGAACTGTTCCCCAATGAGACTAGTATTCGTAAGCAAATGTTCAACATCTATAATGAAAATAAGGATTATGTAAATGCTGCAAAGTTGTGCCAAAGCATTGTTGATGGCGGTAATTACACAACAGCCGATCTTTACAATCTGGCAAACTCTTACAGACGCGTTGCTTCTAACACATCAGACGCTACTACTAAGCAAGACGCTATAACAAGAGCGCGTAATGCAGTCAATGAGCTTATCCAAAAGGAACCCGATGAGTTGGCATACTTGTATATGGCTTCACAAATTGACGTACTTGAGGATACTGACGATAAAACAGGCAATGCCGCAAATTCTTATATGAGACTTATTTCGGCAGTTGACAAGAATCCATCAGATCCAAATGCTGTAGCTTATTATAAAAGTGCATACGCCTATTTAGGCTACTACTACATGACTATTGGGGACAACGTTAAAGCAAAGGACTATTTCAGTAAGTTCTTGAAATACGATCCTAATAATGAAAATCTCCGCAAAGTTGTGGAAGGACTCTAAGAATAAAATACTTTAAATAAGAATCTCGGTAAGTATTCTTTGTAAGAACTTACCGAGATTCTTGTTGTTTTGCCATGAATTGACTATTTTTGCAAATAAAAACAATATATCATGAAAAGACTGATAATATCCATATCAATAGCATTATTTACCTCAGTTATGATGCTGGCAGGCATTTTCCCGGCTCGTACGTCGATAGAGCTAGCCAAACAACGTGCCACAGCAAGCAAGGCTATGAATTCAGCACAGCAAGAAATAATACTGCAAGCGTTCATAACCGTTGATAATATTATAACATTGACGCGTTTAAACGATATGGGCGCAAAGGTCAATTCATGCTTTGGAAATACAGCAACAATAACGATACCCTTGAGCATGGTGGGCCACATTGCGCAAATAAATGGCGTGAAACGTATAGAAATGGCACGACATCTTACTTTGTGCAATGACAAGGCTCGAGAACTATCACATTTCCCTTCCAGGACCTATGGACAAGGCAGTAATCCTCATCCTATAAACACTGGAAACGGGGTAGTGGTGGGCATGATTGACGTAGGAATTGACTTCAATCACATCAATTTCATTGACAATGATGGCAACAGTCGCATCGTTAGAGTATATATGCCTTGCGACAGCACTGGTACAGCGCCAGTTGTCAATGGCATGGAACTCCCAGGCAGCGAATACACAACGCCCGAGCAGATAAGAATGCTCACAACCGACGACCCGACCATGTATCATGGCACTCACACAACTGGAACAGCAGCTGGAGGCTATCTTGCCAACGGATATTACGGTGTGGCAACAGGCGCTCAAATTGTGGCATGCGGAATGACCGAAAGTTCACTTACCGACGTAAATGTAGCAAACTCTATTAGATATATATTTGACTATGCCGACAAAGTCGGACTCCCGGCTGTAATCAATATGAGCATAGGAAGCCAAGAAGGTGCGCATGACGGAACTTCCACGCTGTGCCAACTCTTTAATGAAGTATCTGGACCAGGACGCATTTGCGTGGTATCGGCAGGCAACGATGGTAACATGCCCATGAACATCCGTAAAACACTCAGTGAGAATGACTCGTTGGCAACCTTCTTGACTAACTGGTACAGCCGTGAACCTATGCGTGGCTATTCGAGCATGTGGTCGCGGTCTTCTCAACGCCACACTGTAGACATTGAGATTTGGGACATCAAGGACAAGATAATGATTCATCACCTCGATATTCCAACCATCACCGAACTTGATAGCGTGTATGTGGTATCGAGTGAGACCGATTCGATATTTGCACAGTACTTTACTGGAGAAATCTATTTTGTGTGCACACTCGAAGACAATGGTCTATTTCACTCATTGGTTGAGACTGATTATACAACCATCGACCGTAGCCGCTATCGCATAGGGTTGGTAAACAAAGCTCCTGCAGGAGAAACATTAATAGGGTGGTGTGGTGGACAACCGGTTTATTCCAAGTCGGGGGTCAACGGCTGGACAGGCGGCGTAGTAGGCAGCGGCTGCACGGTAAGCGATTTGGCAACTGCCGACAGTGTGATCTCCGTAGGAGCATATTGCTCTAATAATTCGTTCATCATGATGGATGGAAGCACGAAAACCATAGGCGACTGCAATCCTTATGACATTGCCTTTTTCTCTGGTTATGGACCCGATGTTCGCAACAAGCAACGCCCCGATTTAGTGGCACCTGGGTATATGATGGCATCATCCGCTAGCCGATATGTAGAGGCATTTAACAATCCCGCAAATGTTGTTGACCAAGTTACAATCGATGGCACAAGCTATCCTTACGGATTGGAAGGCGGCACGTCGATGTCGGCACCAGTGGTATCGGGGGCAATAGCTTTGTGGTTGGAGATAGTTCCCAATTTATCCCCTTCTAACCTACGGGAAATCATGGAAGCAACATGTTATAGCGATTCTTATGTTGAAAATGGTCCAGCAAAGAAGTGGGGCTACGGAAAACTTGACATTGAAGCAGGAATTGAATATCTGATTACCAAGCTTGACGGAGACGTTGACGGCGATGGTTATGTCAGTGCTGCCGATATCACTTGTATTTATGACATATTGCTCGGCATTTCTAACCAGCACATACAGCGCGCCGATATCGACTGCGATGGAACAATCACTGCCGCCGACGTATCGGTTATATACAATAAGTTATTAGGATTGTAAATTGTGATAAGAAATAATTGATACTATTTCCACTCATTGATGTGTTAACAAAATATAATTATTGATAATTTGTTTTAGCTTCAACTGAAATTCCTATAATTATATTTTGTTTTACTTGTTATTTTCATTAATTTTGTAAAGAAAATATTAAGTTTGGTCAACTATAGGCTGCCAGAAGCATATAATCAAAATTGCATTTGTTATGCTAGATGCAGCAAACTGGTTGATAATGAGATTAGAAGCCATTTGAGGTCATTGCTTCAAGAGTGATTGTTAATTCTTGAATCTGACTCTCATGATAAGGCTTGAGTCTTTGCATATGATTGTGAAGACATGTTAATTATTTACATCCATCTCATCAGATTTAGTTTGACCACTTAGTATTTGAAACCTTTTCAATACACTCATCACATGGCAAGAGAGCCAGTGATTACAACCTAGCCAATTAAAGAACAACATAAATGACAAGTAAATGGATTTATTTGCCCCTTACATCCGAAGAAAAGAAGATAGAGGAGCGTCTGGCTGTACAGTTTCCAGAATGCCCTTCTATAGCTCGGCTTCTGGTTTTGCGTGGAGTGAAGACGCCCGAGGAGGTACGCGACTTCTTCTATCCCTCGCTAAGCCAATTGCCCGACCCCTTCTTGATGCGGGATATGAAAAAAGCTGTAGAGAGGCTGAACCAGGCCTTGGGGGCAAAAGAAAAAGTAATGGTCTATGGCGATTATGACGTAGACGGAACAACAGCGGTTGCACTTGTTTACCGCTATTTACAGCGCTTTTATTCTAACGTGGAGTACTATATCCCCACGAGAGATGATGAGGGCTATGGTATATCGATGCAAGGCATAGACTATGCCGAGAGCATCGGTGTTAAACTCATAATTGTGCTCGATTGCGGCATCAAGGCAGTTGAAGAGATTGCCTATGCCAAGTCGAAGGGTATTGATTTCATCATTTGCGATCATCATGTTCCTGATGATGTCTTGCCCGATGCAGCGGCAATCCTGAATCCCAAGCTCACCGACGACAAGTATCCCTACAAAGACTTGTCGGGCTGCGGTGTGGGCTACAAGTTCATGCAGGGCTTTGCAAAGAGCAACGGCATGGACAACATGTATGACCTTGAGAATTCTCTTGACTTGCTTGCAGTTAGTATCGCCGCCGACTTGGTCCCCCTCACAGGAGAAAACCGCATCCTTGCACACTATGGCATCAAACGCCTCAACAACAACCCATGCGCCGGCTTGCGCAGTATCTTGAGGCTGTGCCGACTACAAAGGAAGGAGATAACCATAAGCGACATTATCTTCAAGATTGGTCCACTAATCAACGCATCGGGCAGAATGCAGTCGGGGCAAGATTCTGTAGAACTGCTCATTACCCGCAACTCATCGGCCGCCTACGAGATCATCAAGAAGATAGACAGCTACAACCAAAGCCGCAAAGAGCTCGACAGGAACATTACTGAGGAAGCCAACGCTATTATCGAAAACCATAAAGAGGAAATGGGCTCAAAGAAACCCATTGTCCTTTACAATCGCGATTGGCACAAGGGAATCATAGGCATTGTGGCATCACGCCTTTCAGAATTGTATTTCCGTCCTTCGGTGGTACTTACTTACAGTAATGACGGACTTGCCACAGGTTCATCACGCTCAGTAAGAGGCTTTGACATCTACGCTGCAATCAAGAAAAACCGTGACTTGCTCGAGAACTTCGGAGGCCACACCAACGCCGTTGGCTTGACATTAAAGGAAGAGAACATTCCTGAGTTCAAGCGTCGTTTGGAAGAATATGTAGAGTCACACATCGAGATAGACCAAGTCACACCGTCAATAGACATAGACTGCGAGCTGAGCTTTGATGAGATAAATGACTCCTTTGTCCGCTATATGAAGCTTTTCAACCCGTTTGGGCCTGAGAATCAAAAACCTGTGTTCATCACAAAGGGATGCCATGATTCAGGCACAAGCAAATTGGTGGGCAAAAAATTTGAGCACATAAAACTTGATGTTGTTGACCCCAAATCAGGTAAAATGATGAATGGCATTGCCTTTGGCATGGGTGAGCACTTTGAGCGCATCAAGAATGGCGAGCCTTTTGACATCATATACACTGTTGAAGAGAACAAACATCGGAATTCGGTTTCTATTCAGTTGCTTATCAAAGGAATAAGAATGAGCAATGATGTCAACTGAAACCGACATCCATCGCATTTTACAAAAATACTGGGGATATAAGCAGTTTCGCGCGCTTCAGGAAGACATTATTTTGTCGGTTCTTGAAGGGCGCGATACTCTTGGTCTCATGCCCACTGGCGGAGGAAAGTCAATCACCTTCCAAATCCCCACACTGGCAATGGAGGGAATCGCCATTGTGGTCACGCCCATCATTTCCCTGATGAAAGATCAAGTTGATAACCTTGTTTCTCGTGGAATCAAGGCTACTTATCTGCACGCCGGGCTTTCTGTTGCCGAGAACCGAAAAGTGATGGAAAAATGCTTGAACGGCAACTATAAGTTCCTCTATGTGTCTCCCGAAAGACTAGAAAGCACCAATTTCATCGACCGCATCAAAAAGCTTAACGTATGCTTGATTGTTGTGGATGAAGCTCATTGCATATCACAATGGGGATATGACTTCAGACCATCATTTCTTAAAATTGCTGCTTTACGCAAAGTGTTTCTCCAAGCGCCTGTTCTCGCACTAACTGCTACAGCGACATCGGCAGTTGTTACCGATATTCAAGAAAAACTTCAATTTAAGACACCTAACGTTTTCAAAACAAGCTTCGTAAGAGATAATATTTCCTACGTTGTTCGGCACACAACAGAGAAAGTGGGAGAGCTTGTACACATCCTAAAATCGGTACCCGGATCGGCCATTGTTTATGTGCGAAGCCGAAGGCGCACAAAACTGATTTCAGATGAATTGAAACGCAATGGACTTAGTGCCGACTACTATCATGCAGGACTGAATATAGAGGAGAAAGAAGACAAGCAGAACAAGTGGAAATCTGATGAGATAAGAGTAATAGTAGCCACCAATGCATTTGGAATGGGTATCGACAAGCCCGATGTAAGGATTGTGGTTCACATCGACATGCCCAACTCACTCGAAGAGTATTTTCAAGAAGCTGGTAGGGCAGGGCGAGACGGAAACCGTTCCTATGCTGTAATGCTGGCAAAAGAAACCGATAAAGTCGTGCTTCGTCGACATCTAAGCGAAGCTTTTCCCGAAAAAGAATTCATCAGAAAAGTTTATGAGAGAGCAGGAAACTTTCTTGAGGTCGCGATAGGCGAAGGTTATGGCATGATGTTGGATTTCAACTTCAATCTTTTTTGCCGCACTTTTAATCTTCCCGTTCTTCCCACCCACAATGCTCTGAGAATTCTCACACAAGCAGGATATATCCAGTTTGTGGAAGAAATCGAGTCACAGTCACGCATTATGATTCTTGCCAACAAGGATCAACTTTATAATATCCCCACCACAACACCTCGTGCCGATGAAGTCCTGCAGGCTATCCTTAGAACCTATACGGGGCTCTTTGCCGACTATGTGTTCATAAATGAAGATGTGATTTCCTATCGATACAATCTTCCCCAAGAAACCATATATGAATCGCTTCTTGAGCTGAACCGCATGCACTTGTTGCATTATGTGCCTCGTAAGAGAACACCGTACATTATCTACACCACATCCCGCGAAGAGCCGCAACACATTGCTATACCTAAAACCATATATGAGGACCTGCGCAAGCGCATGGAACAGCGCATCAATGCTGTCTTGAATTATTGTTTCCGTGAAGACATCTGTCGCGAACAATATCTGGTTGAGTATTTTGGAGAGAACTCGCCTCAACCTTGTGGTCATTGCGACACATGCATCGAGAAACACAAGCGTACTACTCACACCAGCAAAGATGTGCAAGATGGAATACTCTACATGGCCCAATTGAAGCCAAGGACTTTGAGCGATTTCATTAAAACCTTGTCATTCCCTCAAGACGAAATCATTGAAATGGTAGCAATGTTAGTTGATGAAGGCTATCTAGAGCACTTGAGTGACGACACTTACCTCAATCCCAATAAATCAGCCTGATAAATGAATACAAACAAACACAAAAACTTGCATAGCTCAAAAATAATGACGAATTTTGCATATAATTGAAAATTCCTCATTTAATAACATATCAAAAACACAGTAAATTATGAAAAAATTATTCTTACTAACATGCTTAGCTGCAATCGTAGCAAGTACAACTCCCGCCATTAGCGCAAGGCAAATTGACTTCAAACTGCCTGCAGTGAAAGACGTTGTGATGTATCAGGTTAATCCTCGCGTTTTTGCTCCTAACAATTCGCTCAAGGCTGTAGCAGAGCGCGTTAATGAGATAAGCGATCTTGGAGCTAACGTAATGTGGGTAATGCCCATCTATCCCATTGGAAAGATCAAGAGCAAGAACTCTCCTTATTCTATAAGTGACTACAAGGCTGTAAACCCCGAGTTTGGAACCATTGATGACGTAAAGGCTCTCGCCGATTCATGTCACAAGTATGGTATGGCACTCATTGTCGATTGGGTTGCCAACCATACTGCATGGGACAATGTATGGATGAAGGATCACAAAGACTGGTACACTCAGGATGAAGATGGTAACGTTATATATCCTCCTGGAACCGACTGGACCGATGTTGCCGACCTCAACTACGACAACAATGACATGCGCGAGGCCATGATTGATGCCATGATGTTCTGGATCAACGAGGTAGGACTCGATGGACTTCGTTGCGACGTTGCCGACCAGGTACCTTACGACTTCTGGAACGATGCTTTCAAACGTTTGCGCAAAGCTGCTGGAAACCGCAAACTTCTCTTGCTTGCCGAGGGTGCTAACCCCGAGAATCTTATAAAGGGAGGGTTTGACATGAACTATGCATGGAACTTCATGGGTGCGCTCGACCGTGTCTTTGTCAAGGGCCAAAAGGCTAGCCACTTTATTGATGTTGACAAACAAGAATATGGCGAAATCCCCGAGGGCAAAGTGAAACTGCGCTTTACAACCAATCACGATGAAGCCACTAAATATTCTACCGTTCAACAGTTTGGATGCATTGATGGAGCAATTGCTGCATTTGTTGCAACAACATTCCTGCATGGTGGCATGCTAGTCTATGGTTCTCAGGAGGTTGCTTACCCCGACAAAATCAACTTTTTCAATTATGTCCCTGTTGATTGGAACTCCAACCCCGACGTTCTAAAGACTCATAAGAAGCTGATTTCCATTTACAAGAAAAACTCGGCATTCCGCAGCGGTGATGTGGCCTATTTCCCAGATGATAACATTCTCGCTTTTGAACGTAGCGACAAGAGCGGAAAGTTCCTCGTACTAGTAAATGTGCGAAACAGCGCCCAAACGCTAAAGACTGTTCCCGCAGGCTGGAAAAACACAAAGGTGACCAACATGTACACTGGACGTCGCCTCAAGCTCCGCAAGAGTATGACCATGAAACCCTTTGAGTACCTGATTCTCAAGAAGAGATAAAAGCACACTCTACACAATACAAGAAACGCTCAACCCTCAGGTGAGCGTTTCTTTGTTTATCTTTATGGAGCAAAATATTATGCCCACTCAAAGTTTTCAATCCCAGCACCTAACTCAAAGTGGTATCTTACAATGCCAAGGTCAACTTTGGAATAGAATCCTATGCCGGCTTTCACACTCACCTTGTTGTCATCGCTAAGCATAAACTTGAATTTTTGTTGATTAATTGCTGTAGGAGCGAGTAGGGCACATGCTACGCCCTGTTTATACCATTGCGGAGCTGTTTTTATGTCAGTCCCACTCACTCTGTCTGGATTTTTGCGTTTATGGTCAACACCTTGTGTTGCGCCATAGCCAACAGAGATAACGCACACAAGCTTCTCTCCTTCAGCAATGTCGAGTACTGAACCAATCTTCTTGTAGCTAAGACCAACCCAACAGGTGTTAAGCCCCATCGTTTGAGCCTTAAGAACTAACTGCTCACCGTAGTAACCCACAGTCTCGTCAAGCTTGTCATCCTTAATGCCTATCATGGCAAAATAGTACTTCACATTGCTGAACTTGCCATAACGCGCCAGCAAACTCTCGCCAAAGGAGCGCGGTTCATCAGTGATAAACTGGATGTGAAGCCCGCTTTGCACATTACATTCAGCCACCAGTTGCTGCAACTGTTCAATCTTCTCCGGCTCAATAGATTTCTCCAAATAATGCCTTACTGAGTGTCTTGCTTTTATTGCTTCAATCAAGTCCATAATTATAGTATCGTTTCTAAATAGGTTTTCATAGGCTTCATGCCGCATTTGTCGTAAAAGGCTCGTGCCCCGGGATTACATTCCCACACATTTAGAGTGACATTGTAGAAACCGTTGTTTCGTGCAAACTCAAGCACATAGTCATAGAGCCGCTTGGCAATGTGTTGCCTGCGAAATGCAGCATCAACGCACAAGTCATCGATATACAGCGTTTTAATATCAGTTCGATTGTTATCGTTAACAAATTCCTCCACCTGGCAGAAGCAATATCCTAGCACAATGCCGCTGTCGTCGGTAAGCACAAAGATAGGGGAGTGCTCGGTGTCAGATATTATAGTCTCAAGCTGCTTATCGGTGTACTTGCGATTGCCCTTCTTGAACAAATCGGGACGTCCCTCGGCATGAACATTGTTGACCTGAGTCAGCAGCTCATGAATGCGTGGAATATCAACGTTTTGTGCTCTTCTAATCTCCATTTCAAATGATTTTTGTTTGCAAAAATAATTAAAAATAGGCAATTACACGATTTTTCCTATTCAAAAATAGCTCTCCTATTTTCTTTCAAGTTTCAATAAAGATTTTTGATTTTAGAGATTTTTGACTAATTTTGCAACTTGAATAATATATTCATCAAATAGCATTAAAATGAAGAAAAGAGTAATGCTTGTCTTTGGCACTAGACCCGAAGCCATTAAGATGGCACCGCTGGTAAAGTGCCTGCAACAGCGTGACGATGAGTTTGAGCCTATAGTTTGCGTCACTGGTCAGCATCGAGAGATGCTTGACCAAGTGCTCAAAATTTTCGACATAAAACCCAATTACGACCTCAATATCATGAAGGCAGGTCAAGACCTTTATGATATTACTACACGTGTACTCCTTGGAATGCGCGATGTTTTGTCACAAGTCAAGCCCGATGTCGTGCTTGTACATGGCGACACTACAACTAGCACCGCAACTGCACTGGCAGCGTTCTATCAACAGATTCCTGTAGGACATGTGGAAGCTGGTCTAAGAACTCATAATATTTACAGTCCTTGGCCCGAAGAGATGAACCGCCAAATCACTGGCCGCATCTCCACGCTCGACTTTGCCCCAACAGCTCTTAGTCGCCAGAATCTTCTTGATGAGGGAGTAGGAGAGGAGCACATCTTCGTTACTGGCAATACAGTCATCGACGCGCTCCACATTGTTGTCAACAAGATTAAGAACGACAACAAGCTGAGCGAGAGCATCTCGGCAAGTCTGCTTGAACAAGGTTATGACGTGAACAGGCTGGAGTCTGATCGAAAACTCGTTCTCATCACTGGTCATCGTCGCGAGAATTTTGGTGACGGCTTCTTGAATATTTGCAATGCTATCAAGCATTTGAGCGAGAAATACCCTCACGTGGACTTCGTCTATCCAATGCACTTGAATCCAAACGTCCGAAAACCCATACACAAGATTTTTGGCGACAATCTAAACAACCTGGGAAACCTGTTCTTCATTGAACCACTTGAGTATCTCGACTTTGTGTTCTTGATGAACAAGTCCTCAATAGTCCTCACCGACAGCGGTGGCATACAAGAAGAGGCACCAGGACTTGGCAAACCAGTGCTTGTGATGCGTAACACCACCGAGCGTCCCGAGGCACTTGATGCCGGCACAGTGAAACTAGTAGGCACCGACTACAACAAGATTGTTGACAATGTGTCGTTGCTGCTTGATGACGAGAACGAATATAGCATCATGAGCCGCGCCAACAACCCTTATGGCGATGGCAAAGCAAGTCCACGCATTGCCGAGGCTTTGCTCAAATTTAAGAAATAACGAAAATAGCATATAAAATGAAAGGTAAAATTTTAGTGGCTGGAGGTATGGGCTTTATTGGCTCTCACACCACTGTAGAGCTGCAAAACGCAGGTTATGAGGTAATAATAATCGACAATCTGTCTAACAGTAATATCGATGTTCTTGATGGCATTGAGAAAATCACTGGCATTAGACCAATATTTGTCGAAGGCGACTGCACCGATATCAATGTGCTTCGCATGTTGTTCAACAACAACCCTGGAATCAATGGCATCATTGATTTTGCTGCAAGCAAGGCAGTGGGAGAGTCGGTCCAGAAACCAATCATGTATTATCGCAACAATCTTAACATACTGCTCAACCTTCTTGAGCTAATGCCCGAATATGGGGTAAAGGGATTTGTGTTCTCGTCTTCTTGCACAGTTTATGGAGAGCCCGATCAAAACCCCATCACCGAGGATGCGCCAACCAAGAAAGCGACATCTCCCTACGGAGCGACCAAGCAGGTGAGCGAGGATATCATTGCCGACGTGATAAAGAGTGGAAGCCCTATCAAGGCTGTGCTGCTACGCTATTTCAACCCCATTGGAGCTCACCCAAGTGCCGAAATAGGGGAGTTGCCCAATGGAGTACCTGCCAACCTGGTGCCTTATCTCACCCAGACCGCTATTGGCGTGCGCAAGGAGCTGAGTATCTTTGGCGATGATTACGACACCCCCGACGGCTCATGCATCCGCGATTTCATCAATGTTGTTGACCTCGCCAAGGCCCATGTCAAAGCTCTTGAGCGCATGCTTGAAGACAAGAGCGATGAGCCGCTTGAAGTGTTCAACATTGGAACAGGCGAGGGCGCTTCAGTGCTGCAACTGCTTGCCGCATTTGAAAAAGCTACTGGCGTGAAGGTGCCTCACAAGATTGTGGGCCGACGCGAAGGCGACATCGTGAAAATATGGGCCGACCCCAAGAAAGCCAACGAAGTTCTAGGCTGGAAGGCCGAAGAAACTCTTGAAGACACAATGCTGAGCGCATGGAAATGGCAACAACGCCTACGCGAGCGCGGCATAATGTAACAACGCTAAACGAAATAAACGAAACAACGTGAAAAATATAAGGAACTTTTGCATTATTGCACACATCGACCACGGTAAAAGCACTCTTGCCGACCGTCTGCTGGAATTCACCAAGACGGTAGGCGACAAGGAGATGCAAAACCAAGTTCTCGATGATATGGACCTAGAGCGTGAGCGTGGAATCACAATCAAGAGCCATGCCATACAGATGGACTATGCCCTTGACGGCGAGAACTATACTCTCAACCTCATCGACACCCCGGGACACGTCGACTTTTCCTACGAGGTATCGCGTTCAATAGCAGCTTGCGAGGGCGCACTTCTGGTAGTCGATGCCACCCAAGGTGTTCAGGCGCAGACCATCAGCAACCTTTACATGGCGATTGACAATGGCCTGGAGATAATTCCTGTCATCAACAAAATTGACATGGACAGCGCTCACCCCGACGAGGTGGAAGATGAAATTGTGGAACTGCTGGGATGTGACCCCGAGGAGATTATTCGCGTTAGCGCACGCACGGGCGAGGGAGTGCCTAAGGTGCTAGAGGCTATTGTGGCACGCATTCCTGCCCCTAACGGAGACCCCGACGCTCCGCTTCAGGCATTGATTTTTGACTCGGTTTTCAACCCCTTCCGTGGAATCATCGTTTATTTCAAAATTGAGAACGGCAGCATCCACAAGGGAGACCTGGTGAAGTTTGTCAACACTGGCAAGCAGTATAATGCCGACGAGATTGGTGTACTCAAGCTACAGATGGCACCACGCACCGAACTCGCCACTGGTACCGTGGGCTACATCATCTCGGGCATCAAGACATCGGCCGAGGTGCGTGTGGGCGACACAATCACTCATGTAGCAAATCCTTGCCAAAAGGCAATCGAAGGTTTCCAAGAGGTGAAGCCTATGGTTTTCGCCGGTGTTTATCCCATCGATCCTGAGGACTTCGAGAACCTGCGCACATCGCTCGAAAAGCTGCAACTCAACGACGCATCGCTCACTTTCACCCCCGAGTCATCGGTAGCTCTTGGATTTGGCTTCCGTTGTGGATTCCTGGGACTTCTCCACATGGAGATTGTCCAAGAACGTCTCAGTCGTGAGTTCAACATGGAGGTAATCACCACCGTGCCTAACGTTTCCTATAAAGTCTACGACAAAAAAGGCGAGATGACCGAGGTTCACAACCCTGCAGGCTTGCCCGACCCAACACTTATCGAGCATATCGAGGAGCCATACATCCGTGCTTCAATCATTACTCAGAGCGAGTTTATGGGCCCCATCATCACTCTGTGTCTGGGCAAGAGGGGAGAGCTGATAAAGCAAGATTATATCTCAGGCAACCGCATGGAGCTGACCTTCGACATCCCGCTTGGAGAGATTGTGATTGACTTCTATGACAAGCTAAAGAGTATATCTAAAGGATATGCTTCATTTGACTATTACATACACGACTTCCGCGATTCTAAGCTCATCAAGATGGATATCCTTCTCAACGGTCAGCCTGTCGACGCTCTCAGCTCACTTATTCATGTCGACAATGCTGTGACGCTCGGCAGGCGAATGTGTGAGAAGCTCAAAGAGCTGATACCACGTCAGCAATACGACATCGCCATCCAGGCAGCTATTGGCTCCAAAATCATAGCTCGTGAAACGGTAAAACAGGTACGCAAAGATGTGACTGCCAAGTGCTACGGTGGTGATGTAAGCCGCAAGCGCAAGCTACTCGAAAAACAGAAAGCAGGCAAGAAACGCATGAAACAGATTGGAACAGTCCAAGTGCCTCAAAAAGCCTTCCTTGCCGTTCTGAAACTCGATTAAGAGTGACCACTCACATCGACAGCTCCCGCAAGAGCGAGAAACTGCTGAAATAGTAACATTTTGCATAATACTAGAAACGCCGCAAGAAATTTCTCTTGTGGCGTTTTTTAAATCTTGTCCCCTCCACCCACTATAATTAGAACATTAAATTATATATAACCATGAAACACAAAAAAGAGAAACGGCGATTGTCATCGTTAGCCAAGGCAGTGCCTTCGGCTCCAAAAAATCTTTTTTTTCAAAAAGTCTCCCACTCCCGGTTTTTGGGGGTTGTTACCGTATTGCGCCGTAACCACGGCGTTCACCTCCAAGCCGCCCCAGCGGCTTCACTCTTCCCCTTACTCAAACCTCATTGTTGATGTAGGTTTAATATCGTGTTTTGGTCTAAAATTATGACAAATTCAATGACAATTTCTGCAAAAAAATAAAAAGTTACATTTTTGTATGCTGTAATCAACTGTTTAATAGCTAGTTGCAAAAACACCAGTTACGGATAATTTGTTTGGTTTTTATAGGTAATAGTGCTAACTTTGCATGATAAAAAGAATATCTTTTTACCTTTTCCTATATAAAGAACACACATGAAAAGATTAGTGTATTTATTTTTCGTCTTTTTGGCACTCTCGGCGGCAGTTGGGTGCAGTCGCAGTGTGGACAAGCGGCTTGTCCTTGCCGATACTCTTATGTGGACCAGGCCCGACAGCTCGCTTGCAATCCTCAACACAATCAACCGTGATTCACTGCTAGGCGACGAGAACCAGGCATATTACGCACTACTACTCACGCAAGCTCAGTTCCGATGCAATATCCCACTGACAAGCGACACGTTAATCAGCAAAGCAGTAGATTATTACAGCGACAACCATAACCGTGAGCAATACACTCGATCTTTATTATATAAAGGTGGTGCCTATGAGGATATGGGCAATCCCGTAGAGGCAATTAAGTGGTACAAGAAAGCAGAAGACAACGTCGACAGCTCCGACTACCGCAACCTCGCTCATATCAATATGCGCATGGGTTTGTTGTACTATAACAACTACGCCACAAACAACCTCGACTTAAAAAAGTTTCAAATGGCTTCCCGTTATTACGAGATATTAGGGGACAAGAAAATGTTGATGAAAGCACTCCATTATTGCGGTAATGTACTGAGAATAACAGATATTAATTCGGCGAGGAGATGTTATGACAAGGCTATTTCGATAGCAAGAGAGTTAAAGGACTCAACAAATATTTATGTCATCGATGTTAGTTATGCGTTGATGTATATTGAAGATTCTTTATACTCGCAGGCAAAGAAATATATTCTGGATGCATACCGATTGAATAATGGGTTTGAAGAAAACTGCAATTACTATATGCTTGGACTTATTTATGCCAATCAGAAAGACCTTGATTCAGCTAAATATTTCATCTCGTTGCCTGATAAATCACAAAGTTCTGCATACGACAGTCTGCTGATGTATAAAGCTTTAAGGGAGATTGCATTGTGCGAGAACGACATTTTACAGTATCGTAAATTTGACAAACAGTACTATAGAATCTCTGACTCTCTCGAACACAACGAAACAATATATAAACTGCATGATTCAGAACAGGAATTCGATAAGAGTACTAAATCTGAAGCTTCAATAAGTTTAGGAAAGAAAAAGAAAATAATATCTTTGCTTATAGGGTTATTGCTGCTGATATCTGTTGTTTTTTTATTGCTATATTTGAAGAAGAAAAAAGACTCAAAAAGATTGATTGATGAAATAAGAAAAGAGGATTTTGGCAAGTATCAGGAGTTGAGGAACAATCTGCTTGACTTCGACAATCATTTCAGCAAGACCATGAATGAGAAGCTGAAATCTCTTGAGGACATGATGGCTGGAGCATATAATCCACAGCAGGATTCTAAGAGTAAAGAGGTGGTGCATAAGATTGCGCCTATTGAGGACAACGACACTAAGTTCTGGGAAGGGCTGTATGCCTACATCAATATCAAGCACGATGGCGCGATGGATAAAATAGCCAATGACTTCCCTCAGTTGTCAACGAGCGATTTAAACTTCATCAAATTGATGTGTTGCGGGTTCTCCGATGCCGCCATTGCCGTGTGCAAGAATTACCGCAATACCGACTCGGTGAGAAGCCGCCGCAGCAATATTAGGGCGAAGATGGGTATTGAAGAAAGTCTGAGTGAATATGTGAGAAATGTTCTTAAAAAAACAAATAATTTATAGTAAAAATATGGTTTTAAGGGTGCAATATGAAAAGTTACATTTCTAGAAGCCATAACTAGCTGTTGTATAACAACTTGCAAAAAGCAAAGATACACCCGTTTTTCTTGCACAGAAAAATAATCGTATCTAATTTTGCGGTGAGATTATAGTTTGAAACTTCAATCTGACTTAGTCAGATAGTGTCAGACGTGGCTGGAAGTTTCAGACTAAAAAACTTAATCAAAAACGATAGAATTTTAGGCTTTAACGCAATTTAACAGATGGGGGGGGTAATTCAACAATTTTTTACTATATTTACACCCTAAAATATCTACTGAAAAAGTAAAAATATTGATTAATTTCTATAATACTCACATTGTGAAAAGATTAGTTTATTGCATATGTTTTTTTCTTGCGTCAAATTATGTCTCAGCCTTTGATTTCGATAAGGGGACATACTATTTTGACAACAGCAAGATTCATTACAGCAATATACACTTCGCCGCTTTCGACACCGTGGCGTCTACCGTCAGGGTATATGACTTGGGACTTGATGACGAGAGCAGCTGCTGGTGGGAGATGACACTTGAAGAACCCGTCAGTTGTGATCTTTATTCTTTTGTCGAGAGTTCTGAATTATACTCTTTTTACAATGAAACGGTCGACCAGTTCATTGACAATCACACCATTCGTCACACTCAGCTGGGCATGTGGAAAGAAATGAACCCCTTAACACATCCGAATTATCCCGGCTATGTATACTGCCCTATATTGAACGGTGATGTCAGTGACGGATACTGGCGAACTCAGCAGAGCTATAACGCCACTGCCTCGTGTTCGTTGCCCGTTATCCACATCAACACGCAAGATTCGCTGCCAATTGTCTCAAAGGATCATTACATAAGCGGAACATTATGGCTCGACAACTGCGGCATTGAGGGATACGAGTCGATAGGCTCAGAAGAAGCGCCGCTGCCCATTGATATTAAGGGGCGGGGTAACTACACCTGGAGGGCTTTCTACAAGAAACCTTACAAAATAAAACTTGCTGAAAAGCAGTCGCCATTGGGTCTGGACAACAGCAAGCATTTCATTCTAATGCCGCATGCCGATGACTTGAGCGGTTATCTGCGTGATGAGACAGGCTTTGAAATGAGCCGACAGTTGGGCATGGATTACACTCCTAGACAACTGCCGGTTGAAGTGGTCTTGAACGGTGAGTACATCGGATTGTATTTCTTGTGCGAGAAGATCAGAGTGGAAAAAGGCAGGGTGGCAATAACAGAACAGCAAGACAATGAGACCGATCCGGAGTTGGTCAGTGGAGGATGGCTGCTGGAGCTCTCGGGTAGCGGCAACAAGGTATATGGACAGTTTGAGAACAATGACCCGGCAGGAATATGGTACTGGTTTGAATCTCATTCGCCGGAGAATTTTTCTAAGGTACAGGTTGATTATATCTCCCGTCTCATCTCAAAAACCGACAGCTGCATCTTTGTCTCCGACAAAACCGACAGGGGATGGGAGAATTATATAGATATATACTCCCTCTCGAGATTCTATGTCATTAATGAAGTGATGTCCAATATTGAGGCGTTCTGCCGCAGCATGTTCCTGTATAAAGACAGGGGCGAAGATGTGAAAATGAAGTATGGACCCGTGTGGGACTTTGGCAACAGTTTCACTCTTGCGGGAACCAATGAGTTCATTTATAACTACGAGACGAAATACACATTCCTGTGGCTTAGGGAGCTGTTGAAATTCCCTCGTTTCCGTGCGGCAGTTATAACTGTTTGGAGGAAGTTTAAAAATGAAAACGTTTTGTCCAAAGTCTTTGAGCATGACAGCCAATGGATGTCTGCTATAGAAACTGCAAAACAGTATGACAAGATACGTTGGCCTTATTATGGCGACATGTCGACCAATGCTTCGACTAATTATCTTAACCGTGTCTCCAGCAAAGTGGAATGGCTCGACGCGCAGTGGAGCGTGCCTCAAGGAGACGTGAACTGCGACGGACACGTCAATGCTGTTGATGTGACCATCATTTACAATTATCTGCTCAATGACGACCAAACTTTCTTTGATTTTCTCGATGTAAATGGCGATGGCGCCATAAATGGTGCCGATGTGACTGTCATCTACAACATTCTGCTCGACAATTAAAAAGAACAATGAATATTTCTAAATATCAATAATGTTTATTATTTTTGCGATTACTAATAAAAAAGTTCCAAAGTCATGAAAAAGATTATCACTCTAATGGCAATGATGTTTGCGCTCTCTCCAATGATTCCGCAGACTTCGATGTTGGCCGCCAACGGCTCTGCCACAGGCGACAAGGACCTTACTGGCCTGAACTATTATGACTTCTATGTTGACTATTTCAACAGCACTTTTGAGCACTATCAAATTTATAATGGCGATGGATTCGTTGACCTGGGATGGTCTATACAAGGCATGCAGGACATGAATCATTATTTTAATGTGCCCACCTATTATGCCAAGAACTGTTTCTATGACTGGTGCTTGAAATATGTCGACGAGAACAACGACAGCATCCTTTCGGTCGACGAACTTGCGGCGGTGAGAGTTATTGACAGCAATGCCGACCCGGAGCACATACTGGGAAGAAATGCGGTGGACTATCACTTCGACTGGTTCCCGAATTTGGAGACTCTTGAGCTCAACCATCCAAACTGGCATTATCTTGTAGGAGACAGGAACGAAGCTCTATACCTTCAGCGATTCGAGATTCCCTATGAGAACTACTTTTATACAACAAATGTCTATTTTAATGACATCAACCCCTTTTCGCACCTGTATCTTCCAATGACAGGCAACCTCAATCGCGTGGAAATCAAGAACTCTAAAATGCTGTTCTTCAATTATGAGCCACAAGATGGGGTGGATGTCCCCGAAATAAGCATCGAGGGAGCCGCAATGGGCGATGAGAACGGCTACACGTTCAGTTTGAACAAGTATGTTGCGGCGGGGCTTGACGTGAACCGGATCTTGAGTGTTGACAACGCCCAAGTGGTCACCGGACAGGATGGAAGCGCCTATCTCCAGTTCAATAATGGAGCACGTGAGGCACACATGCAGTACCTCATTGCAGCCGATGGCGACAAGCAGTACACATGCAACAGCACCATCAAGATCCAAGCCCAGACCGAATGGGTACGCAGAGAGAAGCAAGTTATACACGAGGGAGAGAGCGTAGCTATCGACCAGGAGCATTTCCCCGATGTGAACTTCCGCCAATATCTTGCCACCCATGTCGACATCAACGAGGACGGTATCCTCACCTACGAGGAGCTCGGCAATTTGCAACTATTACGCACCTACCATGACTCATGGCACCTATGGAACTATTATGACAGCGATGACTTTGAAGGCGAAGACATGCTCAAGAATGTCATTAACTTCAAGGGCATAGAATATCTCTATAATTTGGAGGGTGTTTCGTTCGGACACCGCACATGGGGTATTGATGTGGATACCAACATATTCCATTTCAGGAATCTAGACCTCTCAAAGAACCCAAATCTGATATACTTCTATATGGGGACCGACGCCGAGGCTATCGACATTAAACTGCCGGAGATTGATGGACTGGAATTCAGCAATCCATTGATGCGCATGGGATTTAAATATGTGACCAATGAGCCTGCCGTGAGACTTGTAGAGCTTGATGACGATCATGCTTACAGCCTTGAAGAGGATATAGAGAATGGTCTTGACCTTAATCGATTGACAGTGCTTGAAGGTGGACATCTCGATGGAAACAAGGTGGTGTTTGATGAGGGGGAAACCTGCGTGGATCTTCAGTATGTGGCACGGCCACCCATCATGGGAGGCGCCCACTATCCCTTTGACAGATATCTCCAGAACTACTACCTCCTCTACAACCTTATCAACACAAAATTATATGATTCAAGTGTGTTTGATACCCAAATGATTATGCATCAACTCACCGACATCAATAATGTTGACATCAATAAAGAGGTGAAAAACATCCGCTACTACAACATCATGGGCGTGGAAAGCGCTGAGCCCTTCCATGGCATCAACATCAAGGTGACAACTTACACCGACGGCACACGCAAGAGCGAGAAACTGCTGAAATAATAAAGTGGAATTTATACATTATGTTGACGATTAATTTGGATTTTTTAACCATAGCTTGCTATTTTTGCTGTTGAAAGACAAGGAAATTAGTAAGCACTAAAACAAGAATAGTTATGAAAAAGATTACATTATTATTGCTGGGATTGCTGACGATGACCAACGCCAGCGCTGATGAAAACGAGTACGTTCCCCTCGTTCGCGAAGGGGTAGTTTGGGAATATGTCGGTCATTATTTTGATTTGCCAGACGATAGTTATATTACAGAACTGCTCTATACTCTTGAAATTAATGGCACTACCGTAATTGACGGTGAATTATACTATAATGTATATCGCACTGACTATAACGATGAACTCTTAGCCCAGGAGCCATTTCTTGTGGCTTATGTGAGAGAGGAAGATAAAGTTGTGACAGCTATCGACAACGAGAAACACTGGTGGCACATTCCGCAAATATTATATGACTTCAACAAGCCGATGTTCTTGCCTGACAGCGAGACGGTTGAAACCCTCGGCATTGAGGATTACTACGGACTTGAGCTCATCGATTATTTTATGCTTAGATACATCCCAATTACAGTAGAAGTTGCAGGAGCACTCAGGAATGGCTATCACATAAATTATAATGATGGTGTTAATTTCTATCATCCGGATTATGAGGCTAAAATCATTGAGGGAATTGGTGTGGACTGTAGGTATGGTGATTTTCTCGTTCCTTATAGAGATTATGTGACGGGTATCAACCCCATGTCAAGCCTCTCGGCTGTTTATGAAGAGGGAGAATTGGTATACAAGGGCTACGCCTATGATGAAGCTCAAGAATTGAAAGATCCTGATGCCATCTCCACTATCGCTGGCGACAAGAAAGTGGCTAATGTCAGCTACTACAACCTCGCCGGCGTGGAGAGCAATGAGCCTTTCAAGGGCGTGAGCATCAAGGTTACAACCTACACCGACGGCTCCCGCAAGAGCGAGAAACTGCTGAAATAGTAACATTTTGCATAATACTAGAAACGCCGCAAGAAATTTCTCTTGTGGCGTTTTTTAAATCTTGTCCCCCCAACAAATATATAAAGCCGCGCATAGCGCGGTGTTTAAATTATTCCGGCGATAGCCGGCTTTTCGACGAACTCAGTTCGCAGCTTTTTGAAAAATATAGTGAGTCAAGAGTCAACCACATGGCGCAGCCTAATTTATTCAACCACGGCGTTCACCTCCAAGCCGCCCCAGCGGCTTCACTCTTCCCCTTACTCAAACCTCATTGTTGATGTAGGTTTAATAGATGAGATAATGTAAGATGGCCCTATCAGAGTAATATAAGAAATCACAATAATAGCTATATTCAGTATGACCAGAGCTGGCACATTGATGCTGATGGGGACATAATTCATATAGTAAGCATCTGGATCGAGCTTAATCACATGGAAATATTTCTGTATCAATGCCAAGCCGATTCCCACAGCATTGCCAATTAAAATTGACTTGAAGATAAGTTTCTGGGTCAAATAAATAAATATCTTCCTAATCGAAGAGTTTCCTGTTCCCATTGCTTTGAAAAGTCCTATCATTTTAATGCGCTCAAGTACTATCATAAGCAATGCTGAAATCAGTGTGAACGACGAGACAATAACCATGAGCACCAAGATTATCACGACATTCATGTCAAGCATCCCAAGCCAGGTATAGTAAGAGATATTGTTCTGGCGAGTGTTTGTCACAGTATAGACAGTTGACGTGTCGTCATCACCATACGATTGCTCGGCCAGCACGCCATAAAGCTCATAGGAGTCTTGTTCTATATTGTCAACGTCGTCAAGATTTACTCCCACATAATTGCCCATGTATGACTTCCATTCATTTACACTCTGCAGCAATGCGATGTTGCCTACTATGTAAGCCTTGTCGAATGTGTCGAAGTCGGTATTGAAAATTCCAACAATCTTGCAGTTCCTGACCTTCACTTTGTTGTCAATGAAATAAGTGAATATCTTATTGTTGACATCCAAATGCAATTGATTGGCTATAGTCTGGGAGATAATAATTTCTTGTGTGCTGTCAGGATTCTCAAAATTAGGAACTCGACCTTTGAGAAGATGTGATTTAAGGAACGTGAAATCAAATCTTTCATCAACTCCTCTAAACTGAAGGCCCTTGAAATCTTCATCAGTCTTAAGAATAGCAGGTTTCTCGGCAATAAGCGAATAGGAGATGGTGCGCTGCATCAAAGGGGTGTCTTGCTTGAGAGCTTTGTCAACTTCTCGAAAATCAACTACCGAATAATTATCGTCAATGCCAATGGCGCCATTCAATACCTTGAGGTGTGAATCAAGGCTGTTGACCTTAGTGGTAATCTCATTTTTGAACCCAAGCACGATAAAGACCGACAATAACATAATGACTATGGCCAGAATGATGCCTACCAACGCCACATTGAGGCTTGGAGAACCTTTCTCGCCACTGCCCAATTTAAGTTTTGATGCTATGAAGAATTCAAACTTCATTCTTTATATCACACCCAAGAGATATTAATAATTTGCAAAAATACTCATTTTTTCCTCTTCTTGGGCATTTTTTGTTTTATTTTATGCCCCAATTTATTAATTTTGCACGCCAAAACAAAAGTTTGTTTCGATGCTTAGAAAAATATTAGTTGTTATAATATCGCCCAAGGTTGGATGGCAAATCATTGACGACAGTAGCAATTCAACTCAACGAGTGCTTTCGAGCGTGTTCTTCCCACTGCTCGCAATACTCGCATTGTCCTGTTTTGTGCCAATGATTTATGACAGTACAACCAACACAATCTCATCATCACTGATGAATGCCATTGTGTCATTTTCAAAATTCATGATTACCTATTTCCTGTGCAGTTATCTGCTGTCGGGATTTTACCCTCAGTTCAACCGCAGTCATGTTGCCCTGGCGAAGCTCAACAACTACATAATATATAATCTGGCGTTTCTAATCATCCTCTCAATATTGATGAATATCCTTAATGCCGAGTTCTCGCCATTATATTTCCTCTTCCTATACATGCCATATATGGCTTACCGAGGCACCGATTTCTTGTGCTTGAAGAGTGGGAAAAAATTCAAGTTTGTCTTAATATCATCACTCATGATGCTGGCTCTGCCATTCATTATTGGCTGGATTCTCGATTCATTAATTAATCGATAACAACGCTCAACTTGCTCATAATATGGCAAATAACAATATAAATATAAAAAATCGACGTGCCACTTTCGACTATGAGATAGTTGAAACTTTCACTGCTGGCATTGTGCTCACCGGCACCGAGATAAAATCGATAAGACAAGGAAAAGCCGGCCTTACCGACACTTATTGCATGGTGGAGAACAATGAGCTGTGGATGAAAGGGATGTATATTGCCGAATATTCCTATGGTTCTTATAATAACCATGCCACTCACCGCGACCGCAAACTGCTGCTCAATCGCAAAGAGATTAATAAGATAGGAAAAGCCTGTCAGCAGCCTGGTTATTCAATCATTCCGCTTCGTCTGTTCATCGACGAGCGAGGACTAGCCAAGGTCGTGATTGCTATCGCACGAGGAAAGAAGCAATATGACAAGCGCCAATCAATAAAGGAACGTGAGGATAAGCGAGCAATGGATCGATTGTTCAAGAAATAAAAAGGATAGGGGAGAGGCGCATTTTTCTCAAAAAACTGCATTTATAGAGACTATGCATGCATGGTCCATCGGATTGTAGAATGGAGTTACAGCAACACTTGCAGAACCGTGCGCTTTGTTGTTGATTTTAAACAACTTACGCTCAAAGGGAAGAAGCCAGTTTCCTATTCTAGCACTCAGAATTCCAATGCCAGCGCCCATGAGAACATCGTTAAACCAATGTCTATTGTTGTATAAACGTAAAAAGGCGACTCCAGTCGCAATAACGTAACCAGCTGTACCATAGATGTTTCCATACTCCATGCGCAGTAATTCGGCACCAGTAAATGCTAGAGCCACATGACCACTTGGAAATGAGTGATTGTCGCTCATGTCAGGACGATTCTCATGTATCGTATATTTCATGCCATACGACATTGCCAGCATAGCCACATGAGCTGTTGCCGAAATAAGAAATCTTTCTTTGAAATTGTGTTTTGACTTAATTCCGACACTCCCAATCAACAAATGTGCTGCCGATGGCACAAACCGCAGATAATCATCAGCCTTGCAACGATTATCATCACTTAAATCGGTCATTGCATCCTTTACCGACATATTTAAATTATTGTCACAGTCAAAGGTTCCTATAATGCCAGTGATCATAAACGCTCCTGGCACAATAAGCTGTTTAGAATCGAATTTACTTGACGATGAGTCGGGAGTGGAGGAAATATTGAATTCTCGCGGAGTTATTTCGGATGATGAATCGTGAATTGAGGATTTTTCAGGCAAATCAGTATTTGACTGACTTTCCAATAAAAACTCTGTTTCTTGTGACTCAGTTATAAGTTGAGAATAGGCATAATTAGGAATAGCTAAAAAAATAGCTATCAACAACAATGTCATGACTATTTCAATTTTATAAACTCTCATTTTATTTAAACACAAGAGGGAAGTTTTATTTGTTTGAATTTACAAATATAGACCTTTATCGCAGCAATACAAAACAATTCTCTCTTTTAATTCATTCTTTTAATCTTTATTTTCATTGCTTTGTTCTATAATCAGTATTATGTTAAATACAATCAATCAATATATCTCAATAAAACAATAATGCCCTATTTTCATAGAAATAAGATGAAATATTTGTATTTTTGCATAATCAAATAAAACTTATCGACAATGTCTTCAGAACTATTCCACGACATAAACAATTTCGACGATTTTGGCAATCCACTTATCATTGCTGGTCCCTGCAGCGCAGAATCTAGAGAACAAGTACTTACAACTGCTCTAGAATTGAAAAAATATGGAATAAAAATATTTCGTGCTGGACTATGGAAACCACGCACCATGCCTTGCTCTTTTGAAGGTGTTGGCGAACTGGGTTTGGATTGGCTTATTGAAGCCAAGAAGCAGACTAGCATGCTTATAGCAACCGAGGTTGCCACTTCCACTCATGTGGAAGCTTCACTAAAAGCGGGCATCGATATTCTTTGGATTGGTGCCAGAACAGTTACCAATCCCTTCGCAATGCAAGAGATCGCCGATGCTCTAACTAGTAATCCTGACGTTATTGTGTTTGTGAAAAATCCCATCAATCCTGATATTGAGTTATGGATAGGTGCTTTAATGAGAGTTTATAATGCTGGAATCAGAAAAATTGGTGCCATACATCGAGGATTCAGCACCTACGGCAACCATTTATACCGAAACTCCCCTCAATGGAACATCCCCATTGAGCTGCATCGACGTATTCCACATCTACCAATCCTCTGCGACCCTTCTCACATGGGAGGCAAACGTGAGTACATCCCTACCCTATCGCAATCGGCTCTAGATATGGGCTTTAATGGCTTGTTCATTGAGTCGCATTGTAACCCTGACAATGCGTTAAGTGACAAGCAACAGCAAATAACTCCCCAACAACTGAACAGCATCATTAACTCCTTGGTAATCAGAGATAAAAGCTTCGCAACAACTGAATTAAACTTATTGCGTGAACTAATTGACCAATGCGACAACGAACTGCTTGAGGTTCTTGACAGAAGAATGAATATAAGCCGACAAATTGGCACCCTGAAGAAAAACCACAAACTCCAAGTAGTCCAAACCGACCGTTATGACAGCATTCTAAATAAAATGATTGAACAGGGCGACAAACATCAGTTGGCACCAACATTCATAAAAAAAGTAATGAGTGCCATTCATGAAGAGTCGGTTAGACAACAGATTCAGATTCTAAACAACAATGAAAACAATGAATAAGATTGCTTTCCTCTCATGATAAATGTCCTTTTTATGCCTATTAATGTTCTTGTTTAGTCCAATTGTCCTTATTTTAAGTAAATTTCACCCTATAAACTTTGTGGTATCGGTGATTTTTCGCAACTTTGCAAGTTATTTTATTACAGGCATTTTAGACCAATGAATTTCAGTATAACAATAGAGAAACTAGCCACACTTGTCAATGGTGAAATTGAAGGCGATTCTCAAGCCATAATTAATGGATATTCTAAGATTGAGGAAGCAACCGAAGGTTGTCTCACCTTCCTCGCTAATCCTAAATATACTCACTACATCTATACGACAAAAGCCACTGCCGTTTTAGTTAGAAGGGATTTTGTTCCAGAACACCCCATACAGACTAATCTCATAAAAGTGGATGACCCCTATGAGACTCTAGCCAAGTTGCTTAACATAGCAAACAGCCAGCTGCCTGTCAAGCAAGGCATCGAAACGCCGTCATATATTGATGAATCTGTGAAAGTAACCGAGGGGCTATATGTTGGTGCTTTTGCCTATATTGGCAAGAATGTAAAATTGGGCAAAAATGTTAAAGTATATCCTCAAGTATATGTTGGCGACAACGTCACTTTAGGCGACAATGTCATCATTTATCCTGGTGTGAAAATCTATCACGGATGCAAGATTGGAAACAATTGCATTATTCAAGCCGGTGCAATAATTGGAGCCGACGGATTTGGTTTCGCTCCCAAAGAGGATGGCACTTACGAGAAAATAGCACAAGTGGGTATCGTCATTCTTGAGGACAACGTTGAAGTTGGAGCCAACACCACTATCGACAGGGCAACTATGGGAGCGACCGTGATTAAGAAAGGTGCGAAACTTGACAACCTGATTCAAATTGCTCACAATGTCGAGATTGGCGAAGACACGGTCATGGCAGCACAGGTGGGAGTCGCTGGCTCAACCAAGATTGGCAAGCACAATATGGTTGGAGGCCAAGTGGGCTTTGCAGGGCATATAACCATAGGTGACAACAATGGTTTCGGTGCACAATCGGGAATTCCCAACAGCGTTGGAAGCAACCTGCGACTAATAGGTTCTCCAGCTATCAATGCCCTGGAATTCGCCAGACAAAATGTCTATTTCAAGCGGTTGCCTCAATTGAACAAAGACATTGAACAATTGAAGAAACTCATTGATGACATCAAAAAAGAAAAACAATAACACATAGATATGAAACAACAAACCATTAAAGCCGAGTTCTGTGTAAGCGGTAAAGGATTACACAGTGGAGTTAAGGTTAATGCAATTTTTAAGCCAGCACCCGAGAACACAGGCTATATCTTCAAAAGAACCGACATAGAGGATGCGCCTGTTATTGAAGCTCTTGCCGAAAATGTGGTGGCAACCAACAGAGGCACAGTTCTGGCTTGCAAGACTAACAAAGATATTAAAGTTGCTACTGTAGAGCATGCTCTAGCAGCTTTATATGCCTCAGGAATAGACAACTGCCTTATCGAAATAAACGCACCCGAAATGCCAATTCTCGACGGTAGTTCGCTTGAATACATCAGCAAAATCGAAGAAGTAGGATTAGTTGAGCAGAATGCCGAAAAAGAGTTCTATGTAGTTAAACAACGCATAAAAGTTGTTGACGAGGCAACAGGCTCATCACTAATAGTTCTCCCCGACGATGATTTCTCAATCGACACTATGATTGAGTTCGATTCTCCAGTACTCAACAACCAGTTCGCTTCGCTCAATTCGTTAAGCGATTTCAAGGATGAAATAGCTGGTAGTAGAACTTTTGTTTTCGTTCGTGAAATAATGCCACTTATCGAGAATAACCTCATTAAGGGAGGAGACCTCGACAATGCCATCGTGGTATATGACAAAGAAATGTCACAAGAAGAGCTTGACAAGATTGCCGACATAACTGGTGTAGCTCATACCAAAGCCAATAAATTGGGATACCTCAACAACAAACCTCTTGCCCACCCCAACGAGCCAGCACGCCACAAGTTGCTTGATGTGCTTGGTGATTTGGCACTAATTGGTCGACCTCTAAAGGGTAGGATAATCGCCACTCGTCCTGGACATACTATCAACACAAAGCTCTCGAACCAAATTCGCAAAGAATTGCGTTACCAGAATGTTCAGGCACCAGTTTATGACCCGAATATGGCTCCTGTCATGGACATCAATCAAATCAGGGAGTTACTGCCACATCGCTACCCCATGCAATTGGTTGACAAAGTGATTGAGATTGGTGATAATTACATTGTTGGTGTTAAGAACGTAACAAGCAATGAACCATTCTTCCAAGGGCACTTCCCTCAAGAGCCTGTAATGCCTGGTGTGCTTCAAATCGAGGCAATGGCACAAGTTGGCGGCCTACTCGTTCTCAGTGGCGTTGACAATCCCGAGAGCTATTCCACCTACTTCATGAAAATAGACAATGTAAAATTCCGTCAAAAGGTTGTTCCTGGCGACACTTTAATTTTCCACATTTCGTTCATGACACCACTGCGTCGTGGTTGTGCTGTAATGAAAGGATATGCCTTTGTAGGAGAAAAGATTGTGAGTGAAGTAGAATTTATGGCACAAATCATTAAGAATAAATAATAAAATAATTTTTCTGAAATGAATATATCACCACTTGCTTATATCAGCGAGAATGCAATGATTGGTAAAAACGTCACTATAGGACCGTTTGTTACCATCGATGAGAATGTAGTAATTGGAGATGGAACTATTATTGATTCTAATGCAGTTATTCACTCAGGAGCGAGAATTGGCGACAACTGCCACATACATTCAGGCGCCGTTATTAGCGACATCCCGCAAGATCTCAAGTTCCAAGGAGAAGACAGCCTCACAATCATTGGCAACAACACAAGCATCCGTGAGTTTGTGACCATACATCGAGGCACAGCTTCTAAAGGCAAAACGGTCATCGGAGACAATTGCCTCATTATGGCTTATTGTCATGTAGCACATGATTGCATACTAGGCAACAATGTGATTATGTCCAACACCGTGCAACTCGCTGGAGAAGTGGAAATCGACAATTGGGCAGTGATTGGAGGCGGAGCACTAGTACACCAATTCACAAAAATTGGTCCTCACGTAATGGTTCAAGGTGGCACATTGGTCAATAAAGACATTCCTCCTTATGTGATGGTTGGACGATACCCCATGTCCTACGAACGTGTAAATTCAATCGGGCTCCATCGACGAGGATACACCAATGAGCAGATTAACAGTATTCAGGACATTTACCGGGTTCTGTATATGTCAGGACTGAACACTAGCGATGCTCTTAAAAAAGTGGTGGCCGAACTACCTCAATCTCCCGAACGCGATGAAATAGTCGACTTCGTCAAGAGTTCAAAACGAGGCATAGTGAGAATGGGAATATAACAATCTATATTACACAATATAAAACGGGACAAGGCATTAGAGCTCTGTCCCGTTATTTCTTAAATATGAAGCCATTATAGAAGATCTAACTTATTGCTTCCCATCACATAGTAAATGCGGCTCAATATATTCTTCAGCGCCTCATTTCTGGGCATGAGTTTATAAGCCTTCTCAAGAAAAGGCAAGGCCTCTTCATAAAGCACCTTAGCCTCAGCCGACTTATGGTCGTTATTCTCTATAGCTTTATTATATAGAGCATTCCCCAAGTCAAAGAGTGCTGTAGGATGTTCATCATTTAGCTCTACTGCCTTCTTATAATATGGTATAGCTTCATCGATTCCCTTCTCTATTTCTATTAATCTACCTTTCAGGTCATAATAATCGGCAACAAGGGAATCACTCAAAATCACTTCATCAAGTAGTGAATTAGCTTCCGCATAGTTCTTGCTTTTAAGATAGTGGTTTATCAAGATGTGAACATAACGTGGATCTTTTGAGCCAAGCATATCATGTGCCTCATGAGCAACACTCACCAAGTAAATTGTGTCCTGCTGCTTGATCAGAGCATCAATCCATGTATCATAGAGTGCTTTTTTTCTGTAGCCACGATTGCGGGCATTGGCAAGCTGAATCACCGCCTTATCATATTCTTTAGCTTGATAAGCTGCAAGGCCTTGGAAAAAACGATTATACCCTATTACCGAATCAGGTTCGGCGACATTTTTTTTCTTAGCCCAATCACTGGTAGCAATTTCGCAATAAATGTCCCAAGCCCTATAGGCGTGCTCCCAGTCATTTGCAAGATAAAAATCCCCTGCCACAGCGCTATAGTCTACCATATGGTCTACTACCCTATTCATAATATCTTGCGAATACTTGGTTTTCACTTTGCACTTCTTGGTCTTTTTATCAATAACAGGATTACCCTTTTTATCGGTCACTTTGACCGAATCCTTTACAAGCGCAACTTGAAATTTGTCATATCCATCAATTAATGCCATGCCAGCCTCCACAGGATTCACTTTCTCACCCAGCGCTTTGTTATTCAACATCTTGTCATAAATGGAATACTGGATTTTTCCTGCAATCCACCACGGCTCAGCCTTGTCTTTTGTTTCTTCGTTTTCTAAGGTTTTAGTAATTTTCTTCAGTGAGTTCTTGTAATTGTCTACTGTGAGCGACAGCCCACTTATCTCTTTCTTTACCTCATTAACTAGGCGTTGCTGTGCAGCGGCCCATACCAAGCCGCTTGATAAAAAGACTAATACAAGAACAGTTTTTTTCATTATTATTATTTCAAAACGCTGTGCACAACATTATGAAGATGCCATGCACAGCGTTGATTTATTAATTTATCTATTATCAATTATTTAAGATTTCGAGTTTGTACTCAATATCCTCAATAAAGCGTTTTGACTGAGTCTTTTCGCTATTTGGATCCAGCTCATGAGCCTTCTTGAATAGAGGCAGAGCTTCATTATAGAGAGGAACCAACAGAGACTTAAGTTCAGCATTGGTTGCCTTAGGGTTGTTCTCAATAACATTCTCAGCCTTTTGATAAATCACACGACCAAGATCAAAGAATCCATTGGGGAATGTTTGGTCAATTTCTGTTGCCTTGCGGAAAGCTTCCTCGGCAGCAAGAACGCCATGCTGTTGTTCAATCACAAAACCCTTTATGTCATAGAGCAGTGCATCGTTAGGATCCTCAGCAATTGCCTTCTCAATGTAAGCATCAGCGTCATCATACTGTTTATTGTCGCAATAGTTCTGAATCAGATTAGCCAGACATGAATTCTTAAAATCTACCACCTGGTTTTCGGTATAACCAATAGCTATTGCTTTTTTGAAAGCATTGTAAGCCCCTTCAAAGTCCTTAAGCTGATAAGCTGAATACCCTTGATAGAAAGCCACATCGCCTAGTGTGGAAGCATCAAACTCCACACCCTGGGTAAGAGAAGTACCAATCAAGCTATTGAAGAAATAAAAGGCTTTGAAAGAAGTGTTGAAATCGTTACTCATTAGTCCAGCATTGCCCACATTGAGCACATCATTGATGTGTCCCGAGAGCAAAGAGACAATGTCCTTTGAGTATTTAATCTTGAACTTAGGTTGACCAGTCTTCTTGTCAATCTTAGGGCTTCCATCCTTGTTATACTCAATGATGGTGTCAAGCTGTAGAGCCTTCTGCAGCAATTCAAATCCATTCATCAAAGCAGCAGCGCGCTCTCCAATGGTAGCGTCTGGAGCATCAGGATTTTGGCCATGAGTCAAAGTGTATTCGCCGAAGAGTTTGTCATACTTGTCAAACTCGGCCTTACCAGCCTTGAAGAGTTCCTCAGCGGTTTGAGCTTTAACACCCATTACCATAAAGGATGCGATAGCCACAAATAAGAAAATCTTTTTCATAATAAAAATGTTTATTGTTACTAATTTTTGTTTGTTATCACTGTTAATTAATTATCTAATTCATTAAACGGCAAAGTGCCTTCTTGGTCATAAGACTGCGAATTGGCATTTTCGTTTAATTGCTCATCATTTTTTTCTACTGGCGCGTTGCTTTCATCAAACATGATGTCTTGCTGCAAACCCTCGCCCTCGGGAATATACTCCTCTATCTTCTCGGGATCGGTATCGACTTTACAAACCGATGCAATCTCGTCGTTCTTTTTCTCCAAATTAATCAAGCGCACACCCTGGGTGTTGCGGCCTTGAACACGAAGATCCGAAACTTTCAAGCGGATTGTGATACCCGACTTGTTAATGATGACAATATCGTTACTGTCATTCACATTACGTATTGCAATAAGCTTGCCAGTTTTTTCGGTAATATTAATCGTCTTGACACCTTTGGCACCACGATTTGTCACGCGGTAGTCATCAAGCTTCGAACGCTTACCCATACCTTGCTCCGAAAGCACAAGCACATCATCCTGAGCAGTGGAGCGCATGCAAATCATGCCCACAACCGCATCATCACCGCCATCAAGAGTCATTCCCTTAACACCGGTAGCAGTGCGTCCCATAGGTCTTACTTTGGTCTCCGAGAATCGGATTGCACGACCATTGCGATTAGCGAGAACAATCTCACTGTCACCTTCTGTGAGAACAGCACCAATGAGCTGGTCGTCCTCACGAATATTTAATGCGTTAACACCATTCACACGTGGACGTGAGAATTCCGAAAGACGAGTCCTCTTAACTACACCGTTCTTAGTGCCAAATACAATGAAGTGATTTTGGTTGTATTCGGGATCTTTCAGCTTAGTTGCTCTGATAAAAGCATAGATGCGATTCTCTGGGCCAATGTTTAGCACGTTTTGAATAGCGCGACCTTTAGAGTTCTTGGCTCCCTCAGGAATCTCAAAGACACGTAGCCAGTAGCAGCGACCCAAAGCCGTAAAGAATAACATGTAATTATGATTGGTTGCTTCATAGATATACTCAATGAAGTCTTCGTCGCGAGTGGCACTTCCCTTGGCACCTACTCCACCGCGATTCTGCGTGCGATATTCACTCAATGGGGTACGCTTGATATAGCCAAAGTGTGAAATAGTGATAATCATTGGATCGTCGGGATAGAAGTCCTCTGCGTTCATTTCCTCAGCCGAATACTCAATCTGAGTGCGACGCTCGTCACCAAATTTCTCACGCACCTCAATAAGTTCATCTTCTATTACCTTGCGGCACACATCGGGATTTGACAATATTTCTTCAAGGTGTGCTATTGTCTTCAACAACTCTTCCATCTCGGCATGAAGTTTGTCTTGCTCAAGATTAGTAAGCTGGCGAAGGCGCATCTCAACGATTGCGCGGGTTTGAACTTCATCAAGATTGAAACGTTCGCCCAGGCGCTGACGGGCTTCGTCAGTGGTCTTACTACTGCGGATGATATGTATCACCTCATCAATATTGTCGCTAGCAATAATCAGACCCTCGAGAATGTGAGCACGCTCCTTGGCTTTCTTGAGCTCAAACTCTGTGCGGCGAATCACCACTTCATGGCGATGCTCAAGGAAGTAGTAAAGCATGTCGCGCAAGGTTACTGTCTGTGGACGGCCCTTTACAAGACACACGTTGTTCACACTGAATGAAGACTGCAACTCAGTCATCTTGTAGAGCTTGTTGAGAAGAACATTGGAATTGAAGTCCTTCTTCACATCAATAACTATGCGCATACCATGACGGTCGCTCTCGTCATTGATGTTGGATATGCCATCAATACGCTTGTCCTCTACCAAGCCTGCGATGTTCTCAATGAGCTCTCTTTTGTTGACGTTGTAGGGAATCTCGGTCACTACAATGCGGTCATGGCCATTCTCAGATTCAATCTCGGCCTTTGAGCGGATTACGATGCGGCCTTTTCCTGTCTCAAATGCATCTCGAACTCCCTGATAGCCGTGGATGATGCCACCGGTAGGGAAATCGGGGGCGATGATGTATTTCATCAAGTCCTCGGTGTCGATGTCGGGATTCTCAAGCATAGCAAGGCAGGCATTAATCGACTCGGTGAGGTTATGAGGAGCCATGTTGGTCGCCATACCTACCGCAATACCCGAACCTCCGTTAACTAACAAGTTGGGGAATCGGGTTGGCAACACCTCAGGCTCATCAAGGGTGTTGTCAAAGTTCGGAACAAAGTTCACAGTGTCTTTGTCCATGTCGCGCATCATCTCCTCGCCCATCTTGCCAAGGCGAGCCTCGGTGTAACGCATGGCAGCAGGACTGTCACCGTCAACCGAGCCAAAGTTTCCTTGACCATCTACCAGGGGGTAGCGCATCGCCCAGTCCTGAGCAAGACGAACCATAGCCAAGTAGACCGACGAGTCACCGTGTGGATGGTACTTACCAAGCACATCACCCACAATGCGCGCGCTCTTCTTGTAAGGAGCGTTGGAAAAGTTTCCTAATTTTTCCATACCGAAAAGCACCCTGCGGTGCACTGGCTTGAAGCCGTCACGCACATCAGGCAGGGCTCGAGACACGATAACCGACATCGAATAGTCGATGTAACTGGTTTTCATCTCGTTTTCGATATTGATCTCAATAATTCGATCGTTATTCATCTCTAAAAATTTAAAATATTACCTCTGGCGAGCTGCAAATCCAGCGAAATTGTGCCTCAATCATCACAGTCACGCCATAATTATAAGGTGGGATGTACAAATTACTATTTTTATGCTTTCCTTAATTTGTAGAACACACCTACAAAATAACTTACAAAGTTAATACTTTTCAATCAAATAACCAATAACTTCGTGCCTAAATTTTTGATTTTTTTGAACTTTAGTATCACATCTTTTTAATATTGTTTACATCTCCCAAAACCACTATCTTTGCCTAAAAAAGAGAGCATTTGGCTACACTTTCACTCACAATGTCGAGTTAAAAACATAAGAACACATTAAATAAATCCTGTAACATATTGAGCATCAACCATATTTATAAAATATACAATAATTTTGAGTCAGATGAGTCCACCGAGTCATTCGAGTCTGACGAGTCTAATGAGTCAATAATCCATCTGACGCAACATAAAAAACATGGCACGGAATTTGCTTGAATTATACACATATAATTAAATAATTGAAAATGAAAAGGCAAAAGATAAATATACTTGATGACATTGATTTACTGACGATCTTCCATGATATGGAGCAGCCCGTGGTTGACGGTGTTGACTTTGCAAGCGATGAGGAAGACGACGATTTCGATGACATGGATGACAACGGGATGGCTTCAGGTGGCAACACCGAAAAACGCACGCAGCGACGAAATGTCACAAAAAATGACAACGCGACACCCGTTATAAATAAATATGGTAAGGACATAACCCGACAAGCAGCCAATGGCGAGCTTGATCCTGTTGTAGGACGTGAGCGTGAGATTGAGCGACTGGCACAAATCCTGAGCAGACGCAAAAAAAACAATCCAGTACTAATTGGTGAACCAGGAGTGGGAAAATCGGCTATCGTCGAAGGACTTGCCCAACGCATAGTTCAGCGCAAGGTTGCAAGGGGCCTCATGGAGAAACGAATCGTGGCACTTGATATGGCCTCGGTTGTTGCTGGAACTAAGTATCGTGGACAATTTGAGGAACGCATAAAAGCAATTATCGATGAGGCTTCTAAGAGCGACGACGTGATTCTCTTCATTGACGAGATTCATACTATTGTGGGGGCCGGCAATGCCAGCGGAACAATGGATGCAGCCAACATGCTAAAACCTGCACTGGCACGAGGTGAAGTGCAATGTATTGGCGCAACCACACTCGACGAGTATCGCAAGAACATCGAGAAAGATGGTGCGCTCGAGCGACGCTTCCAAAAGGTGATTGTGGATGCTTCCACACCCGAAGAAACAATAGAAATCCTCAACAACATCAAAGGCGCCTACGAGAAGCACCATGGCGTGATATATACTCCTGAGGCTATTCAAGCCTGTGTAACGCTCACCAATCGCTACATAAGTGACCGCGCCTTCCCCGACAAAGCCATCGATGCTATGGACGAGGCAGGATCGCGTGTACACATTTCAAAGGTCGAGACTCCTAAGGAGATTGAAGAGTTGGAGAAACAGATAGCCGAGGCTCAGGAAAACAAGCTAAAAGCAGTTCAGGCGCAGAATTTTGAGAGCGCAGCCAACTACCGTGACCGGCAAGAGAAACTCAAACTCGAACTCCAGGACTTTAAAGACCGTTGGGAGGCTGAGCTTGACAAGAAACGCGAAACGGTCGACGAGAACGACATAGCTCAAGTTGTCGCAATGATGACTGGGGTTCCAGTGCAGAGAATTGCTCAAAGCGAAGGCATCAGGCTACTTGGCATGAACGATGAACTCAAATCAAAAATTGTAGGCCAAGACGAAGCCATTGACAAGATTGCAAGAGCGATTCGACGCAACCGTGTTGGCCTCAAAGACCCCAACCGACCAATCGGCTCGTTCATGTTCTTAGGTCCAACTGGTGTGGGCAAGACTTTACTTGCCAAGCGATTGGCTGAGTTCCTGTTCAACTCGCCCGACGCGCTCATCCGCATCGACATGAGCGAGTATATGGAGAAGTTCAACGTTTCTAGATTGGTTGGTGCGCCTCCAGGATATGTGGGTTATGAAGAAGGTGGACAATTAACCGAAAAGGTACGTCGTCGCCCATACTCTGTCGTTCTTCTTGACGAGATTGAGAAAGCACATCCCGACGTGTTCAATATGCTACTGCAAGTACTTGACGAGGGTGCGCTAACCGACAGCCTGGGACGCAAGGTGGACTTCAAGAACACCATAATAATTATGACATCAAACATTGGAACTCGCGAGCTCAAGGACTTCGGTGCCGGTGTGGGCTTCAACACTAAGGAGCTTACAAAGGAACGTTCCGACTCGGTGATTCGTAAGGCACTTAATCGCAGTTTTTCACCCGAGTTCTTGAACCGAGTTGACGACATAATCACTTTCTCAAGCCTCAATAAGGAAGACATCCTAAAGATTGTGGATATTGAGCTAGAATTGTTCTACAACCGTGTGCACGAACTCGGCCACGAGCTCATTATCACCGACGCTGCCAAACAGTTTGTAGCCGACGCCGGTTTCGACATCCAATACGGCGCAAGACCTCTCAAGCGGGCGATCCAGTCTCACATCGAGGATCCAATGTCGGAACTCCTGCTAAAACACGAGGATTCGACCGGTGCAACCATCACAATAGATGTGAAGGACAGGGAAATCGTTGCAACAATCAATAAGTGACAATTTTTCACCAGTAATATCAAAATGTCATACACTTGATGTATGGCATTTTTTTTGCGCTATATATTGGCAACGAAACAACAATAAAAACATATAAATACTATGGCAAAAGGATCAATTGGGGTAACTACCAACAACATTTTCCCCGTTATAAAAAAATTCTTGTACAGCGACCACGAGATTTTCTTGCGTGAGCTGATTTCTAATGCAGTAGATGCAACACAAAAACTCAAAACCCTCGCCGCAGCTGGCGATTTTAAAGGAGAGACAGAGGGTCTAAAGGTCTGTGTAGCTATCGACAAAAAAGCTGGAACTCTAACAGTGAGTGACCAAGGCATTGGCATGACCGAGCAGGATGTGGATAAATACATCAACCAAATTGCATTCTCAGGCGCCGAAGACTTCCTCAACAAGTATAAAGACAATGCCAACGCTATCATAGGCCACTTCGGACTTGGCTTCTACTCGGCATTTATGGTTGCAAAAAAGGTAGAAATTCGCACCCTCTCTTGGGAGGAAGGCGCAAAACCTGTTCTCTGGAGCTGCGACGGTTCACCCGAGTTCGAAATGACTGAGTGCGACAAGGCTGATAGGGGCACCGATATTGTTCTTTATATCGATGACGATGAGAAAGAGTTTCTCGAGCAGTCGCGCATCAACACTCTGCTCAACAAATATTGTAAATTCATGCCTGTGCCAGTAATCTTTGGCAAAGAGCAAGAATGGAAAGATGGCAAATATGTCGATACCGACAAGGACAAGTTGATAAACGACATCGAGCCTTTGTGGTCACGCAAACCCACTGACCTCAAGGACGAAGACTATATCAAGTTCTATCACGCCATCCAGCCCGCACAGGACGACCCATTGTTCTGGATTCATCTTAACGTGGATTACCCATTCACGCTCACCGGAATTCTCTATTTCCCGAAAATTAAGAACAACCTCGACATACGCAAAGATCGCATTCAACTCTACTGTAATCAAGTGTTTGTAACCGACAGTGTGGAAGGCGTTGTACCTGAGTTCATGATGCTTTTACAAGGCGTTATCGATAGCCCCGACATCCCACTGAATGTATCACGCTCCTACTTGCAGGCCGACCGAAATGTAAAGAAGATTTCTTCTTATATTACCAAGAAAGTGGCTAGCCGTCTTGAGGAGATTGCCAAAACCGATTCAAAGGCTTTTGAAGACAAATGGAACGACATTAAGATCTTCATCGAATATGGCATGCTTAGTGACGAGAAGTTCAAAGATGCAGCAGCAAAGTTTGCTTTGCTCCAGAACACCGACGGCAAATACTTCAAATTTGATGAATACAAAGACCTTATCAAAGGCAACCAAACCGATAAGGACGACAACCTCATATATCTATACGCCACCGACAAGACGGCACAATACACATATATCAAAGCGGCCCAAGACAAGGGCTATGATGTGCTGCTTATGGATGGGCAGCTCGATATACCATTCGTTGGTCTGATGGAGCAGATGAATGAAAAGTCTCGCTTCGTGCGCGTCGACAGCGATGTCGTCGATAACCTTGTGCGCAAAGAAGACGCAAAAGATGCCGAGCTCACAACTGAAGAACGCGAAATCGCAACTACCCTATTCAAGTCGCAGATTCCTGCTATCGAGAAGAGTGAATTCTTGGTAACCTATGCAGCCATGGCTCCCACCGATCAGCCTGTGGTAATAACTCAAAGTGAATATATGCGACGCATGAAAGATATGGCTGTGTTCCAACCAGGAATGAGTTTCTATGGCGAGTTCCCCGATGCTTACAACTTCACACTCAACACTAGCCATCCTGTCATCAAGCGTGTTGTCGATCAAGCTGTAGCAGCAGTGAAAGATGAACTTAAGCCCATTGATGACGAACTCGCCGCGACCAATGCCGTTATAAAGGCCATTAGAGACCTAGACAAGGACAACAAGGGAGTTCCTGAGGACAAGAAAGACGACCTCAAGAAAAACGAAGATAAGGCACAGGCTCTACGTGACAAAAAAGAGGAAATCGTCACCAATTATGCCACAGGCCAAGACACTGTCAAGCAGCTCATAGACATCGCCCTCCTGGGCAACGGTCTACTCAAAGGTGAGGCTCTCAATAACTTCCTTAAACGTTCGGTGGATTTATTGTAAATCTAATGATTAAAAAACAGAAAACTACTCTCTCCCTTTTTCTCTGGCTCCACATAAGGACAAAAAAAATGAACTGAGAAACATTCATTTGTTATCTCAGTTCATTTTCAATCATCTCAACCTCATGCCTGAACTTCTTTTCTATCGAGAGCCGCTGCTCAATCTGCTTGCATGCATGAAGCATAGTGGCATGGTCACGTGAAAGCTTCTGACCGATGTTTGTTGAAGACATCTGAGTGCTCTTCTTTGTTAAGTACATCACAAGCTGGCGTGCATCGCTGATCTCACGTTTCCGAGACTTACCATATATCAATTCCTTATCTATATTATAGAATCGGCATACGGTCTCGGTTATGAGCTCAAACGACATCTGCTTCTTGTTGACATTGACTGTATTGCCAACTACCGACTGAGCCAAATCAAGACTGATATCTTGATTCAACATTGTTGCGTGAGCAAGAAGGGCTACAACGATTCCTTCAAGATCGCGAACACTCTCGGTAACATTTTGAGCAATGAAATCAATGATTTCGTCATCAAGCGACAAACCATCTTGCGACGCTTTCATCTTAAGCACTCCTCTGCGAAGCTCATAGTCAGGCTTATATAGCTCTACTGTCATTCCCCACTTAAAACGGGAAATAAGACGAGGAACCATTCCATCCATATCCGATGGTCGGCAGTCACTCGACATTATGAGCTGTTTCTGGTTTTGATGAAGATGATTAAAAATGTGGAAGAAGGCATTTTGAGTACCTTGTTTTCCAGCCAGTTCCTGAATGTCATCAAGTATGAGGACATCAATACTTTGATAAAAACTGATAAAGTCATTGACTTTATTGTTCTTTACTGCTGTTGTGTACTGAAGCTCAAAAATACGGGATGTGGTGTAAAGCACACGCGTACGAGGACGAAGTTCTTTGATCTTAATTCCTATGGCCTGAATGAGATGTGTCTTACCTACGCCTGTTGGACCAAAAACAAACATTGGATTGAATGTTTTGCAATTCGGATCCTCGGCAATGGCTTTACCAACACTCACTGCAAGCTTATTGCTCATGCTACCGCAATAATTTTCAAAAGTGTAGCGTGGATTGAGCTGAGGGTCTATATCGTCCATCACCAGCGGCTCAAATGGATTGGCAAGCTGCTGAGTTTGACGAGTGACACTGCTGTTAAGCTTGGCGCTTGAATGGTCATGTTCGATTGTGACCGATGAACTTGGAGTGTCCTCTATTATATTATAGGTGTAGAAAAGCTTTACACTGCTTCCATAAACTCGCCTCAGTGTAGCACTGAACAACTGGAAGTAGTTCTGCTCTATTTGCTGAACAAAGAACTGTGAAGGCAGCTTCAACTTGAGCTCGTCGTTTTCATAGCTCACGGCAACAATTGGTGCAAACCAAGCATTGAATTGCTCAGCATCCAAATTGTCACGAAGTATCTCAACGCACTTCTTCCACATTAATATGTTCTGTTCTTTATTCATTTAACTTCATTCACCCGGATTAGAAGGGCTTGTTTTAGCAGTACAAAGTTCGTACGATATTTTCAAAAAAAAAAACAAAAAAAAATTTGCTTTTTAGAAAAGTTTTTTGTCGTCTATAAATCAGTATGTTAACCACACCCCCACTCCATAGTATGACGAATTAATTGCAGAAATCTATATTTCAATCAATTAAACAAATCTACCTATCAAAAATAGTCTTAAAGACAAAAAATCACAGGCTGCATATATGCTTTATTCTCTGACTTTTCATTCCAAAAAGCAAAAAATAAAAAAATGCTTATTTGGAACGATTCCAAATAAGCTATATTTCCGTCCCCTATTATTTTTAGAACACTTTTATGGTTATATAACGCTTAGGATTGGCTTTTATATCATTTAATAATGAGTCGAGGCTCATGACTGCACCATTGGCATTATCATACAGCTGACGATCGTTGAGCATTAAGCCCAAAGAAGAATTACGGTCATTGAGTTTTGAGTTCAATTCGGCTGTAAGCTGTTTCAAATTGGCCAATGTTGCATTCAAGTCGTTGATTGTTGTCTGAAGCTGCTGTGTGGGCAGATCATTGACTTTGGTATTCAATGTCGAACTCAAGGTTTGAATGTTAGACATAGTGCCATCAACCTTGGTTTCAATACCACTGAATCTGTTGATTACTCCAGGCACACTGCCATTTAAACTCTGAGACAATTTAGACAGGTTATTCATCAAAACAGTCAAATCTTGAGCGCTGGTATTAATCTTAGCTACAATATCATCAAACTGTGACACAGAATTACCCAACGCAGGATTGCCCACCAGCGAGTTGACATTGTTTAATATGTCATTCACCTTAGGCATTATATCATTCACTTGAGGCATAAGCTCTGAACTCACCTTGTCCATTAATCCAGACGTCATAGTGGTTGGTATCTCGTCACCAACCTTGTGATAAGCTTTGCCTTGGGCAAGATTCAATACCAACGAAGGAGAGCCAAGCAACTCCGAAGACAATGCTACCGACGAGCCCATGGGTATTTTCAATTCCTCATCAAGACTCATCTTTACAATTATCTCATTAGATTTATAGTCAAAATTGATCTCTTTCACGAGACCCACCTGATAACCATTCACTGTTACGGGAGCCGACACGTTCAAACCATTTATCTTTTCAAATTTTGCAACATAATAGTTTGATGGCTCAAAGAGGTTTACACCTTTCAAAAACTCTATGCCCCAATAAAGTAATCCTAAGCCCAGTATCACAACCAAGGCTATTATCACGTTTTTATTGAATATTGACTTCATTATTCTGTATGTAGTGCTTTAAACGATCAAAGAAATTTTAACAAGTTGCAAAGTTACGAATATTTTTTTACTAACTTATATTCCAAATTAACTTTATTGTTGTAAAAAAGTAATAAAACAATTTTTTCAGTCCCATGCATCAAGGTCTTTTTTCACCTCTGGGAGTATTGATTTGTTAAACACAGGACTTTTATTTCCCTTGCGTTTTTGTGCTCGGTAATCCTTCAGCAACCTAAAGGCATACTTACCCAAGAACAATATGGCAATTAGATTGCACAACGTTATCAACGCCATGCAAACCTCACCAAAATTCCATACCAGACCTAAACTAGCTACAGCACCAAGCATCACCATTACTCCTCCCGACAAGATACGGAATACTTCGAGAACCCAACGCTTACGGGTCAGGAACAAAATGTTCGCCTCTCCATAGTAATAATTGCCTATGATGCTGCTGAAAGCAAAAAACAAGATAGCTATTGCTAAAAAAATCTTGCCACTTGCGCCTATCTGAGACTCCAAAGCACTTTGAGTCAACACTATGCCGCCATCGCAGCCAGGTTGATAAATTCCGCTCAGCAAGATGATGAATGCGGTACATGAGCACACGAGCAACGTGTCGGTAAACACTCCTAGCGACTGAATGAGTCCTTGCTTTACAGGATGGGATACCGTGGCAGCAGCTGCAACATTGGGCGCAGAGCCCTCTCCTGCCTCATTGCTGAAAAGTCCTCTTTTTATTCCTTCTCGCATAGCCACACCAACCATACCGCCAGCTGCTTGCTTAATTCCAAAAGCGTTATCAACTATCAAAGCAAACATATCTGGGATTCTCTCATAATTCATAACTAATATCACCAGAGCAAGCAGGAAGTAGCCTATTGCCATTACTGGCACAAGAACACTGCTCACGCGGGCGATGCGGTGTATGCCACCAAAGACTATAACAAGCGAAATTACTGTCAACACAACACCCACAATCACAGGGTCAAAATTAAATGCACTGTGCATTGCCTCGGCTATAGTATTGCTCTGAATCGAATTATAGGACAATCCAAAAGTAAGCGTTATGAGCACTGCAAAGAGTGCAGCCATCCACTTGTTGTGCATGCCATGAAGTATGTAATAAGCTGGACCGCCAATGAAGGACTCGCCGTTGCGACGCTTAAATAGCTGTGCCAAAGTCGACTCAACAAAAGCAGTAGCTGCACCTATCAAAGCTATAAGCCACATCCAAAAAACGGCACCAGGTCCGCCAACGGCTATTGCACCCGAAACTCCAGCCAGATTGCCGGTCCCCACTCGAGTAGCTACCGACACTGCGAATGCTTGGAACGACGATACATGATGCTTTGAATCGCCATTGGGAATTGACTCACATAACAGTCGAAACATCTCACCTATCATTCTAAACTGAACAAATCTAGTCTTGATAGTGAAATAGATACCGCAAAAAATCAAAACTATAACGATGCTGTGGAAATTCCATCCCCACAAGAAGTCGTTTATTTGCTCCAAATATTTGTTCAGAGCACTTTCGGCCGAAAGATATTCCAACAAATTATCAATCATGGATTAAAGCATGTCGTTACTGTGCTAAATATTTGTCGTAAATCACACGGTATTCAGGCAATTTCTTCACTTTAGCTATCCATTTGTTTAGTTTCTCGCACAACTCTCGGTCTTCTTTTCTCAATGTCAAAGACTGAAACTGAGAGAAACTTATGGCTGTTGAAATGTCCACATTGGGATGAGATTGAGCCATTTTACGAGCGATAGATTCGTTAATTACAGCATATTTGATGTCACCAGTCGACACCATCATGAACAACTGTTCTGGACCATAGATTGAATCAGACACCACATAGATAGTATCTCCTATCTCACGAGATAGACTCAGGATGCGCTCGCGCATGGGTGAACCTTTCACAATGTTCACGGTATCTCCTGCCAAGTCCAGCTGAGACTTAATGGCTACACCATCAGTATTACGCTGAACGAGCACCTGCTTGTCTAAGTATAATGCCGATGTGAAAAGATAATGTTTCTTGTTTTCGCGGGTCACAGGATATTGAGCTGCCATAATGTCATAAAGACCATTCTCCAAACCTTCTAGGGCTTTTTTCAGGCTTACAACAGGATGAAACTTCATTGGCACTCCGCAACTGTCGGAAAGAAGTTTCAAAAATTCGTAATTGAAACCGCCCAATGAATCGCCATAAGCGTAATAGGACAATGGAGAATATTCTATTGCTACATCAAGGGTGTCTCCTTTACTGGCATAGCCACTGTCAGTATTAGACGGCAACACTTCTTTGTCCGAATTGCAATATTTCAACGATACCATCAAGGCTATTACAAGAAGAAGCAGACCGCCATATAAATACATCTGCCATTTCTTAACTTGAGATAGTTTCTTCAGCATTTTATTCATTTTTAGATAAAAATCAATTTACAAAATCTACCGAGATACCAAACTGGAACCTACCTGGATTTAATGGATAGTGAGGAATTGAGAAATAATTGTCACCTCCTATCAAGCCCTTGTTGGCATGGCTGTACATGACATAGAAACGAGCTTTTTTCAACTTGAAATTAGCATACACGTCGGCAAAAGCGAAGTTTCCACATTCCATTTCACGCTGATTATAGAAAGTCATAGCTGCAGGATTGTAATAAGGAGCATAGTACTTAGTGTAATAATTGCAGTCTACGCCAATCTGCACGTCCAGAACCTGAGCCACTTTGAACTTCAAGTACATATTGCTGAACAATGAAAATTTGGGTAACGGCAGCACCTCATCGTTAGAGGTTGTCTGATAAGTAATATCATTGTCCCAGTTAAAGACACCAAACCCCAAATGATTAGACAGCGATGCACTAAGCACATGAACAGCACTTCCACACTGCTCAGGTAGAGCGCTGGAATTGAAATATATGAATTTGTTCAAGGTCTCATATCCCACATTGAACTTAGTATATATCCAAGGTAAATCAAGCATACCACCAATCCTGAAACGCTGCTCTTTGCCAAAATCATTGTCCCAGGCATAATGGTTGGATATGAAATGCTTTATAAGATATGGCGCATCTAAATTCTTGAAGTAACCATAAGCTTTAAGACTCACAGTGTCGCCAAAGAGTTTGAAGCGAGTATTGATATCACCTTCAACATTGATATCACCAGCGACATCTCCCAAAACGCCAAATTGTGCTGTTGCCGAATAGGTCAAAACCGATCCACGTTGCTTGGTAAGCTGTCCTCCTACCCAAAACAACTGTTGAGTCTTTGTTGCATCAACACTCACAGGCAATGGGGTCAAACCCTCGGTCAACTCTGTTCCAGTGACGCTATCCACTACTTGATAGTACTTGCGCACCTCATGTGTGCCGTATACTGCAAAACCAAATTTGGCATATTTGTTGAAACCCTCTAATAGCGATATTCCAATAGTGTTGCGCAAACGCCAATAGCGAGTAACTTCATCGGTGCCGGCAAGCGAAAGATAGCAGTTTTCAAAATAGGATTGGTCTTGAGCAGCGTTACTATTGAGAAAGGTATGTTTCACATTCTTGAAATTGGCGGTCCAAATAAAACGCGTAACAGGAATGTAGGTGCGACCTATTATTGTGTCGGTGACTGAATCGCGCTCATAACGGTAGTGGCCAACATTGTAACTTTGGTTCAAATAAATCTCCTGACCTGTTAGTTTATTGTGAGAGGCAGTGAGATAGGTGGGGATGCTCTTGTTGTCAACATTACTTTCACCACCTTGCACACTTGCAGGGTCTGTAATGTATAAATCATCGGTTATTCCACCGTTTTCTTTACCCAGATAATTATAGCTGTTGAAGAAGGTTTGCATCTCGTAGCGGTCACCTATGTAACTGCCAAACAAGCTCCACATAAAATTCTTGTCTGCTTGATAATTGTAAGAACCCTTTGAATAAATATAATCGATCGAGGCGCCCAACTGCAATGACTTACCCACATTACCCGAAAACAGCGCTTTTGTGCGATCCTGATTGCTGTACTTGTTGCCACCAGTAGTGTGACTTAACAAAGTCATTGGAATACGGGTGTTGTAATAACGCTGTGTAGAAACGCTCGGCAGCCAGCTTTCTATTGCATCCTCAAAGAAGAAATCGCTCCTGAACTTTCGTTCAAAGAATATCTGATTCTGCCCCGAGGCACCAAAATTGCCCGTTGTGGCCCAAGCTTTGCTCTGGTGAGACGGTATCTGTTCCTTGTGATAATTCAAAAACAAGGTGTCAATAGTCGATTCGTAATGAAGGCCCAATGGCTCACTAACCGACCAAGCATAACTTGGTTCTACCTTTACTGCTTTGGATTTGTTGGCAGGCGTTTGAGCAGGAGACTGAGCTATCGCCACTAAAGGCAAGAGCATTACTATTGAAAGAAAGATGTAATATTTTATATGTTTCTTTTCCATTATCAAGCTGCAAAGATAACAATTTAACTTAATACACTCCTATTTATATATAAATATTTATCACTTTTTAATTAATTGGGTTTTATTCTCATTAATAGCACACGTAACAATCAGCTTCTACCCTATTCCATAACAAACCATGCAAAAAAACAACTCATAATCTTATCCCACCATTTCATACATTAATACATGCATTTCATCACATAATCCAAAAATTATTTTGAAATTCATTCTCACTGATTGTAATTTTGGTTTTCAAATATTGCAAACATCAACCATAAAAATACTATAAAATGAAATTCTTACAAGACTCCATTTTTGTTACTGTGATTAGTGCCATTGTGATTTCTTTAATCACTTTTCTCATGTGATTTCACCCTACAAGACATAGTTCAAAAATGACAAAAAAGCAGTTTTATTACAAGGCATTATTAAAGAAATAAAAAAGTCGGGCCACTGGTATTAATTTAGTTTAAAAACTAGTGGTGCGGTATTGTTTTTGTAATAATTGAGTGTAACTTTACGTTCAAATCTCAAAAGTTAATTTTAACGATTGCACTTTTAAAAACGACAACAATTTTAACACATAAGATTATGAATAACACAAAAAAAATGACACTTATGTTGGTCGCCGCATCAATTTTAGGTTCGGCTGCCACACTACTCGCCACTTCGGGAGTACAAACCATTAAAGACATCTACATTAACTCGCAAAATGACTCCACAGCACAAGTGAAGGATGACGGAATTGTCAAAACTTCTACAAGAAACGTATCGACAGGACGATATGGCAATGCGCTCGACTTCACCAAAGCTGCCGAAAGCACCATCAATTCGGTTGTGAGCATCAAATCCTATGCCACACCACGACAGCAGCAGTTCTACGGCAATGATTTTGATCCGTTTGAGTTCTTCTTCGGACCTGGCTTTGGAGGGCAAGGAGGCACCCAACGCCGACAGCAACAGCAGCAAAAGAAATCTGAACCTCAGCCCATGGGTTCAGGATCTGGTGTTATCATCAGCGAGGATGGATATATTGTAACCAACAACCACGTGATTGACGGTGCCGAGAAACTCGAAGTGACCCTCAATGACAACCGCAAGTTTAACGCAAGAGTCATAGGAACCGATCCCAATACCGACATTGCATTGCTGAAAATCTCGGCAACCAAACTCAAGCCAATCATATTTGGCAACAGTGACGAAGTCAAGGTTGGTGAGTGGGTGCTCGCAGTGGGCAATCCATTCGGCCTAAATTCTTCGGTTACAGCTGGTATCGTTAGCGCCAAGGCACGTGGCATCAACAAAGGCAAAAACGTAGGCATCGAATCATTCATCCAGCACGACGCCGCAGTTAACCCTGGTAACAGTGGTGGCGCCCTTGTCAACGTTGAAGGCGAGCTCATTGGCATTAATACAATGATTTATTCACAAACAGGAAACTATGCTGGCCACTCTTTTGCAATCCCCTCTTCGGTAGTCAAGAAAATCATCACCGATATCAAGCAGTATGGTAGCGTACAACGTGCAGTTCTCGGAATCTCATTCACAGAACTAGACGATGAGAAAGCCAAGGAGAACAATATAACCGCAACAAGCGAAGGCGTCTATGTTAACAAGGTGAACGATCGCAGTGCCGCCAAGGAGGCTGGGCTCAAAGAAGGCGATGTGATTGTTGGCATCAACGGCGTTACAGTAAGAAACGGAGCACAAATGCTTGAAGAGATGAGCAAATTGCGCCCAGGCGACAAGGCAACTATCAAGTTCTATCGCGACAACAAGCTGAAATCCACCGAGGTTACCCTCAAGAACGACCAGGGCACAACAAAGATCACCAAGAGCGGCGATTTCACTTCGCTGGGATGTACATTCGTACCACTTACCAACGAGGAGAAAGAGGAACTCGGAATCAGCAACGGCTTAAAGGTTGTTGGTGTTAAAAACGGCAAATTCAAAGAAGCCGGAATCAAAGACGGATTTATCATAACCGACATCAATAACATTCGCGTCAACAACCAAGACGAGGTAGAAGACATCTACAACGCCATTATGCGTGACGAGGAAAGCGATAAAGTAATGTTCATCACCGGCATTACAGCAACTGGCAAAAAAGTATACCGAGCTGTAGACCTTGCCGATTTTGAGGAGTAAAACGCCACGATTTCTCGTGACTCAACACACCACAGGGTGGTCCATAAAACGACCACCCTGTTTTTATGGCGCAAGCGAAACAGTTAAAACAAGTTAATCGTTTAAACTTTTCGCCTCCATTTTGCATCATATTTGGAAATTATTTTATAATTTTGCGAGCTTAAACTCTACATTTCAGTATGAGACAATTAAAAATTACAAAATCCATCACCAATCGCGAAAGCGCATCACTCGACAAGTACTTGCAAGAGATAGGACGCAAGGACCTTATCACTGTTGACGAGGAAGTCGAGCTCGCTCAGCGAATCAAACAAGGTGATCAAGCAGCTCTCGACAAACTTGTTAGCGCTAACCTGCGCTTCGTCGTTTCGGTAGCAAAACAGTACCAAAACCAGGGATTGAGTCTTCCCGACTTGATCGATGAAGGTAATTTAGGCCTGATTAAGGCAGCACAGAAATTTGACGAGACTCGTGGCTTCAAGTTTATCTCCTATGCCGTTTGGTGGATTCGTCAGTCTATCCTTCAAGCTCTGGCCGAGCAATCACGCATCGTGAGATTGCCCCTCAATCAGGTTGGTTCAATCAACAAGATTAGCAAGGCACAGTCTAGATTCGAGCAAGAGCATGAACGCAGACCTTCGGCTGCCGAGTTGGCCGAACAGCTGGATGTACCAGTAGACAAAATCTCCGATGCCATGAAGGTGAGCGGACGACATGTTTCGGTCGACGCACCTTTTGTTGACGGAGAAGACAATAGTCTGCTCGACGTACTTCCTAACGAGGACTCTCCCATGGCCGACCAGTCGCTCAACCAGGAATCGCTGTCCAAAGAGGTCAACCGTGCCCTTGAGCAGCTCAACCCTCGTGAGCGCGACATCCTCAAGATGTTCTTCGGCATTGGATGCCAGGAGATGACGCTCGAAGAGATTGGAGCGAAATTCGACCTCACCCGTGAGCGCGTTCGCCAAATCAAGGAGAAAGCAATACGCCGACTCAAAGGACAAAAGAGCAAGCTGCTCAAATCTTATCTGGGATAATCAATCCCGAAACAACGGTTCCATATCACACGGAACCGTAAACATAAAAAAGACAAAACATTATTGATTTTTTCAAAAGCTCAACCTGCAAAACGCCGGTTGAGCTTTTTTTATTCAAAAAATAGCCGCTTTCCTTTGCAGCTTCCGAAATCTTTACTACCTTTGCACCGCTTTTTGAATAAAAGCAAGTAATATTAATATTTAATTTATTTTAAACAAACGTTTTATGTACAACTACGAAACCGTTTTCATTTTAACTCCCGTTTTGTCTGAACCACAGATGAAGGAAGCGGTAGAGAAATTCAAGACAGTGCTCACCGACAACGGTGCCACTATCGAGAATGAAGAGCTGTGGGGCTTGCGTAAGCTCGCCTATCCTATCCAGAAGAAAACTACTGGATTTTATGCGTTCCTCGAGTTCGCTGGTGAACCAACTATCGTTAACAAGCTTGAGACTGCCTATCGTCGCGACGAGAAGGTGATCCGTTTCTTGACTTTCCGTCAGGAGAAGTTTGCTCACGAGTATGCGCTTAAGAGAAGAAGCTTGAAGAAGAATGCCGCCAAGGCTGCCGAAGAGGCTCCCGCACAGGAAGCTGCTCCCGAGGCTCCTCAAGCCGAAGTAACTGAAGAAACTAACGAATAATGCAAGGAGGAAACAAAACTATGGCACAAGCTCAATCCGAAATCCGTTATCTTACTCCACTGTCGGTTGACACTAAGAAGAAGAAATATTGCCGTTTCAAGAGAAGTGGCATTAAGTACATTGACTACAAGGACCCAGAGTTCTTGAAGAAGTTCCTCAACGAGCAAGGTAAAATCTTGCCTCGTCGCATCACTGGCACTTCGCTCAAGTTCCAACGCCGCGTTGCTCGCGCCGTTAAGCGCGCTCGCCACCTGGCTTTGCTGCCCTATGTAACCGATTTGATGAAATAATTTTAAAACTGGAGGTAACACACTATGAAGATTATATTGAAAGAAGACGTTATCAACCTTGGATACAAGGACGACGTTGTTGAAGTGAAGAACGGCTATGCCCGCAATTATCTCATTCCTACTGGCAAAGCCATCATGGCATCGCCTTCAGCTTTAAAAGTGCTCGCCGAGAACTTGCGTCAGCGCGCTCACAAGATCGCTAAGATCAAGGGTGACGCCGAGGCTGTGGCCGAGACTATGAAGGGTATCGAACTCACTATTTCGGCTAAGACCGACAACCGTGGCACTATCTACGGTTCAGTTGGCAGCAACCAAATCGCCGACGAGCTCGCTAAGCTCGGACACGAGGTTGACCGCAAGATCATCAAAGTCGAGAACGTGAAAGCACTTGGCAACTACATTGCTACCGTTCAACTGCACAAGGAAGTAGCTGTTGAGATTCCTTTCAAAGTTATCTCTGAGAACGCTCCCAAGCAGGAAGCAGCTCCCGTTGAGGAGGCAGCTCCCGTTGTAGAGGAGGCTCCAGCAGTTGAAGAAGCTCCAGCAGCCGAGTAATTTCTTACTACAAGAAATATCAACAAATAAAAAAGTCGCACACTGCAACCCAGTGTGCGGCTTTTTTAATATATTTGTATGATGTAGAGAATGGTGTATATACAGCGCTTGGGCTCTCGCCTGCTGTAGGGACACGGCATGTCGTGTCCATGATGACCAAAGGCGATTCCCATTGACGCGCACGGGCCAGGGCATGCCCTGACCCTACAGAAGTGTTTGTTTTTTAAAGGTAGAACTAGAGGGCGAGGCGCAAACCCAAGCCGTAGCTGCGGTAGTCGGCGTAGTTCCCGCCGCGATACGACACGCGACAGCCCCTGGCGCCGCTGCCCCAACTGCCGCCGCGGTCCACGCGGATAGAGCCTGAAGCAGGTCCGGTAGGGTTGCTTGATGGTGACGAACCATAATAGTTCTCACCATACCAATCCTGACACCATTCCCACACGTTGCCGCTCATATCATAAAGACCAAGCTCGTTTGATTGCTTGGTGGCAACATCGTGAGTCTGCCTGCTACTGTTGCCATCATACCAAGCCACATCACCTATTTCGTTGCTGCCGCTGTATTTGTAACCCTGGCTCTTATTGCCGCCACGGGCGGCATACTCCCACTCTGCCTCTGTGGGCAGGCGGAAATTCTCGCCTGTCATCTCATTCAGCTTGTGGATAAACTCTTGACAGTAGTTCCAAGTTACCTGCTCCACAGGGCGCTTCGCGCCCTTGAAGCTGCTCGGATTGCTGCCCATCACTGCCTCCCACAGTTCCTGAGTCACCTCTGTCAGACCGATAGAGTAAGTCGACAGCGTTACACTGTGAGTTGGCTTCTCGTCACTGTCAGCATCGTTGCCCTGCTCGGGCGTGGCGCCCATAGTGAATGTGCCGCCCTCCACCTCTATCATCGTGAATGAAACTCCGTTAACAGTAAACGATTTATAACCAATATGCATTTTTTCCGCAAGCGAATTATATTTCTCCAAAGCCCCAGCAAAGTTGTTGCCTATCATTTTCTCTATTTCATCAATAGCCGAGTCAAGATAAGGAATCGACACTGCCTTATTCTCTTTGCGATGCACATAATAGTTGCTGTAATAATCGAGCGAATGTAGCGACGACAGTATTACATCTTTATCCTCACTTGTTATAGCACCTGAAGTGCGTACGTAAGGATAAATTTGCTTGAGGAATGCTTCAAGTTCGGCAGTATGTGAGTAATAATCATCAAACAACTTCAAATATGTGTCGCGGCGGGCTTTGTATGATTTGTGATAAACAGTGCTCAACATGGACTCCACTTGCCCTCGAGCCCATAGGAATGAACCGTCGCATGGAAATGACAGAGTGTATTTGCAAGCGTCAAGCAGCATTTTGTCGATTTCTTCGCGCTGGTCATACCACTTCTCCACCACCTCATAGCGCTGCTTGTCGAGCTCATTGAACTTCTCGTTCTCATCGCTGATGGTCCTGAGCTGATGCTCAATTGACGATATCTTGTTCTGAGTCTTGATGATTTCGCCATACCTGCCGGCAGCATCAGCGATTTGTTGCCAACCGGCCTCGTCCGACGGTGTCAAGTTTTCAATCACCTGCTGCAAGTCGCTCTGGCAGTTGTCAAAGCCTTTCATCCTCAGCGTCATCACCTTTCTCATCTGGTCGTTCAGGAAAGGAATGCCTTCTCCTGTGCTGTTGGTCAGCGAGTTGAGATAAAGTGTGTTCTCCCATTCCTTGTCAAAGACTCTCAACTCAGTTGAGCCTTCTTTTAGCTTCTTCCAGCCGTTTTTCTCAAGGGCGGCTCTCACATTCTCAAGTGGCGAGCGCATATTGGTGGAATAATACTCAAAATCTTTGAGCTGACCGAGCTGATAGGCAAGCCTGTCGCTGCTCAAGTCCTTGACGAGGGCTATCGCCTGAGGGTTGCATCTTGAGGCAAGAAGCATTGTGATAAATGAAGAAATATCATTGTCAAACTGCTCTTGGCTCGGCATAATGACAGTGAGCTTGCTCTGGGCAGTTTTCAGGTCCTGCTGCATCTTTTCCACATCCTCAGGACTTGTCTCCTCAGGAATCGTCTCAAGCTCATCAAAGATGGGCTTCACCTTGTCCAGGTAGAAAAGCTGCGACTTCTCAAAGAGGTCATAACGCTTTTCTTTTAGCTCCTCAAAGTACTCTCTGGGAGATTTTTTCGTTTCCTGCTTGGGTTGAGCCTTCACTTGAGGCTGCTGCACCACTGTGGGAGTGGCTTTCTCCTGTTTAGTCGTTGCCGCTTTGGGAGCACTTTTTCTCTTTTGAGCCTGTGCCGGGCTCCACGATGCCATGACCACAAGTGCCACTAGCACCATCGATAGAATCCTGTTAAAAAGTTTCATCATATATTTGTTTTATAGGTTCAAATTAATGAGCATATTTCTCTTGCCACAAAGGTAAGAAAAAATTCTGAAACACTCAAAAACAATACAAAATTGGTCATGCGCGGGAAATATTTGTTTACTAAAAAAAATATATTTAATTTTGCACAAAAATTAACTCACAAAATGCAAAACACACTCAAACAATATGACGAGGTTATAGCCCAGTGTCGCGAAATGTTCATCTTCAAGATGGGAGACTACGGACCCAACTGGCGCATACTCCGTCCCGAGACGCTTACCGACCAGATTCTTATCAAAGCTAAACGCATCAGGACTCTAGAAATTAATGGAGAATCTAAGGTGGGTGAAGACATCTGGCCCGAATTCATAGGCATTATCAACTATAGTGTTATGGCAATTATCCAACTCGAAATGGGATATGCCGACGATGTTGACATCACACGCGAGAAAGCGCTTGAACTCTATGACCAGCACATCGACTCGACCAAGAAGCTCATGATTGCCAAGAACACCGACTACGGCGAGGCATGGAGGCTGATGAGGGTGCAAAGCTACACCGACTTGATTCTGTCGAAACTCCAGCGCATCAAGGCTATCGAGAACAACGGCGGCAAGACACTCGTGAGCGAGGGCATCGACGCCAACCTTCAGGACATGATAAACTACTCGGTTTTCGCACTCATCAAGCACAACGAAGGGGAAGCATAAATAATCTTATATCACCATGGCTCATAAGTTTAAAGAAACTTACAACAAACTGAAAACCAACCGAATCAACAAACTGGTGGTCATTGCACTCCGCATAATCGTTGGAGCAGTGTTCATCTTCTCGGGATTTGTAAAAGCCATCGACATCATGGGCAGTGTGTATAAGTTTCAAGAGTACATCGCTGTCCTCAACTTAACTAACCTCACAGGAAGTGAAGTGGTGTTAGCCTTTGCCGTTTCTATAGCAGAGCTCGTGCTCGGTGTGCTTATGTTCACAGGATGCCTGAGACGAACCACTCCCCTATTGCTTCTTGCCATGATGGCTGTCATGCTGCCTCTCACCTATTTCCTTGCTGCGACAGGCGCAGTTCCCGACTGTGGATGCTTTGGCGACGCACTGAAACTTACCAACTGGCAGACATTTTGGAAAAATGTTGCCATCACCTTAGCATTAATTTATCTGCTGTTTTTCAACAAGTCTGTGCCATGTGTCTACGGCCCAATCATCCAGTGGGTTGTTATTCTGCTTACAGCCTTATTGGGATTCAACATCGCATTCACTGGATACAACTTGCAGCCTCTCATCGATTTCAGGCCATACAAGGTGGGCACAAATATTGGCTCCCAATTGCCCCCAATGAGCGACAACGACTTCGTTTTCATCTATGAGAAAGACGGCAAGCAACAAGAGTTCAGCATCGACAGTGTGCCCGACGACGAAGATGGATGGACTTTCATTGACCGCAAATTGGTTAAACCCGATATCTCACCTGCCAAGAAAGCCGAGATGAACGCGTTCACTGTCTATGACGACGGAACCGACATCACCGAAGAGGTGCTCGACTCCACACAAAACCAGCTTTTGGTACTCATCCCTGATCTACCAAAGGTGAATCGCGCCTACGCTTTCACACTCAATGATATTGCAAATGCTTGCAATAAACAGGATGTGAAACTCAGTTGCATCACGTCTTCTTCTAACGAAGAAGTGCAAAAATGGTACAATCTCACCGAGCCCGACTATCCATTCTATGGTGGAGACGACTCTGAGATAAAAATGCTGGCTCGAGGCAACCCTGCGGTAGTATATGTTGAGCATGGTGTTGTAAAATGGAAAAGGACATTCAACTCCTTGCCTGCCAAGAAACTCCTCAAGAACAACACCCCCATCTCAAAGCTCAGCGATGACTTTGAACCGGCAGCCAAACTATGGGGATTCCTCTGGCCTTATCTGCTGTTGATGATTGCTCTATTGTTTGTTAACCGCATCTATCCGGTAATCAATTACATAATCAATAAGATAAAGGCTGTCAGGCACAAAGAATAGTGAAAATAAATCATATTAAAAACATATTTTAAATTAAATTTTTGACAAAATGAGAAAAAACATTGTTGCAGGTAACTGGAAAATGAACACTACAGTTCCCGAAGGTGTAGAGCTCGCAAAAGCAGTTAACGAAGCTGTTGTAGCTCAAGAACTCAAGTGTGACGTAATCTTAGGCGTTCCTTTCACTCATCTCACTGCTGTTAAGCAGGTTATTGACATCAACAAAGTGGGATTGGCAGCCGAAAACTGCGCCGACCACAACAGTGGTGCTTATACTGGCGAAGTATCTGCTCCTATGGTTGCATCAACAGGAGCAAACTATGTAATCCTTGGTCACAGCGAGCGTCGCGGATACTACAATGAGACCAATGAGATGCTCAAGACTAAGGTAGACCTCGCTCTTGAGGCTGGGCTGAAAGTTATCTTCTGCTGCGGCGAGAGTCTCGAGGAAAGAGAAGCTGGTAAAGTGGAAGAAGTAATCAAGGCCGAAATTAGCGAGTCGCTTTTCCACCTCAGCAATGAGCAATGGGCTAACATCGTCATTGCCTACGAGCCAATTTGGGCAATCGGAACTGGCAAAACCGCAACAAGCGACCAAGCACAAGAGGTTCACGCTTTCATTCGCAATCTGGTTGCCGAGAAATATGGCAAGCAACTAGCCGAAGACACCACTATCCTTTATGGCGGCAGCTGCAAGCCAAGCAACGCTCAGGAACTGTTTGCAAAGCCCGACATCGACGGTGGCCTCATTGGTGGGGCTTCGCTCAAAGCCAATGACTTCATGGGCATTGTGACTGCATTCTAAGTCATTCGACTTAATGCCCTAAAAAGAGCTTTTCTACAATAGAACGTTAAAAATTAGGTTATTAAGATATTTATATATATCTTTGTAACCTAATTTAGTATGAACTTAAGAGATGATGGTATGAAACATTCTCATTTTAAGACTATTATAATTGCCGGCATCGCTGCTGTGGCTATCGTAGCTTTGGGTATTGCGCAGGTTAACATCAACGCTCCAAAGGGATTGAATGAGCCAGTAAAGAAAACCGAAGCGCCTGCAACTCACGAAAATGGAGGTGAAAATGCTCCAAAAACCGACGCAGGTGCTGCTGCAACTGCTGCCCCTGGAGAAAACCAGGATGCTGCTCCAGCAAGACCCGCGCCACAAGCTACCAACAATTCGGCTGTCATGGCTAAAGACAATGCATCTAAACCATGGATGGATGCCAAAAAGCCTGAATCATTAAACCACGACTTCAGTACTGGTGGCAACAGCTCTACCCCATTGTCAAAACAGACTATTGAAATGAGAAGTTATGGCTATCGCATTCTGGTTTATCAAACCAATAAATCTAAGAATGCCAAGGCCAACGCGATGAAAAGAGCTCGCGACATATCTATGAAATTCCCCCAATATCATTTCTATTTCAATTATAAGGCTCCTACTTGGAAATTAAGACTGGGAGACTATGCCGATGAAGAATCGGCTCATAGAGCAATGAAGCAGATGAGGCAAGCATTCCCCATCTATGCTAAGGAAATGACTATCATTCACGATCGCATCAACGTGTGGAAATAAACTGAAATGAGCAACAACAAGAAACCTCAATACGATAATGAGCAAGTAGAAAAACTTGCGTCTCACTTAAAGGCAATAATTGAACTGCTTGGAGAAGACCCAAGCAGGGAAGGTTTGCTGAAAACACCCGAAAGGGCCGCCAAGGCACTTATTGACAACACAAGCGGATACAATACCGACGCTGGCGTTTTGATTAAGCAAGCTCTTTTCTCACACGACAGCGACCAGATGGTCATTGTCAAGGACATTGAGTTCTACTCTCTGTGTGAGCACCACATACTTCCATTCTTCGGTACAATCTCCATTGGTTACATCCCCGACGGTGAAATCGTGGGATTGAGCAAACTGGCACGTGTGGTTGAAAGCCAAGCCCGAAGGTTGCAAGTTCAAGAGCGACTCACTGCCGACATTTGCGACATTGTCGACAAGAACATTAAAAATAAGGGCGTGATTGTAGTGTGTGAGGCAGCTCACATGTGCATGAAAATGAGAGGCATCGAGAAGCAGGAGACAACAACAGTCACCATACAATTCTGCGGAAAATTCGAGTCGGTAGAATTGCAGCAGCAGTTCTTCACACTCATCAACTTGAAAAAGCAATAAGGGATTAAATCACTTTTTAATAAAATTTAGGTGCGCTTGATAATATCAGACGCACCTAAATTATTTTTCTATGTGTGTACACATTACAAGCGACGCAGCTTCACTGTAAAGTGGCGCATGAGTGGAGCCTCCCACTCGATGGCAACACCGCGAGTGATCTCGTTGCGACGGTCGTAAACGTTCTTCAACGCTGCTGCAATTACATTCATGTGGTTGTCGGTATAAACACGGCGAGCTATGCACAGGCGCAGCAAGTCGAGGCCGCCAAAGCGATTCTCACGAGTTACAGGATCGCGGTCGGCAAGGATATAACCTATCTCGCAACCACGAATGCCTGCCTCAAGATAAAGTTCGCATGTGAGTGTTTGAGCTGGGAACTCCTCTTTTGGAACATTGCACAACACCTTGTCAGCATCGATAAACAATGCGTGACCGCCAACTGGACGCTGGTAAGGAATGCCATACTCGTCAAGCTTGCTTGCAAGATATTGAACCTGATGGATGCGGGTCTCGAGCATCTCAAACTCGGTATTCTCGTCAAGACCTACTGCAAGAGCGTTGAGGTCACGGCCATTCAATCCACCATAAGTGATAAAGCCTTCAAAGGGAATACAGAACAGCTTTGCACCCTCATACCAGTCCTCGTTGTTTGTAGCAATGAAACCACCCATATTTACGAGTCCATCCTTCTTTGCACTCATAGTCATTGCATCTACATAGCTGTACATCTCACGTGCAATTTCCTTGATGGTCTTCTCGGCATAACCATCTTCGCGTGTTTTGATGAAGTAGGCGTTTTCGGCAAAGCGTGCGCTATCCATCACAACGGGAACACCATACTTGTGGCACAACTCGCAAGTCTCTTTGATGTTCTGCATCGATACTGGCTGACCGCCTACGGTGTTGTTGGTAATGGTAAGAACCATGAAAGGCACATTTCCCTTGTTCTCCACTAAAACTTTCTCAAGCTTTTCGAGAGAGACATTACCCTTAAATGGAATCTCAAGCTGAGTGTCTTTTGCCTCATCAACAGTCACATCAATAGCGGTTGCATGACGACTCTCGATATGACCCTTGGTAGTGTCAAAGTGAGCATTGCCAGGAATCACATTGCCTTCCTTAACAAGATAAGAAAAGAGTACGTTCTCGGCTGCACGTCCTTGATGTGTGGGAATAACATACTTGAAACCGAAAATTCGTTGAACAACTTCCTGAAACTTGTAAAAAGAGGTTGCACCGGCATAGCTCTCATCACCAAGCATCAATGCCGACCATTGCTGGTCGCTCATAGCGCCAGTTCCTGAGTCGGTCAAACAGTCGATGTAAACTTGCTCGGCTTTGAGCATAAATACATTGTTGTGAGCGTCCTTGAGCCACTGCTCGCGCTGCTCGCGAGTACTTCTCTTCAATGGCTCAATCATTTTAATCTTCCAAGATTCCGCAAATGGTAATTCCATAATTATATATATGTGATATTTTTGTGAGATTTCTCCCATGCATGAATCAACACGCGCTATGACATTGACAAATGATCTTCATTTCTTTGTCGCAATAGCGCACACCAATTCGATGCTGTTTATTAATATTTATTTTTGATTGAATATATTGCTGGGGCCAAGTCATAAGTCACAGCAATGGTGTCGCTAAACAGATTTTAGCGATTAAAATGGTCTATTTCTTTTATATTCAAGAACCTACACGACTGATAGGCTGTAGTAAAAGGCTTTCTGAATACCATTGTTCTGTTATTTTCTGCAAAATTATACAAAAAACAACACACTTCAAAGCACTTTATTGCTTAATTAATTTTTATTAAGACTACATTTTATAATTAAGAGCAAACTTGTGGTTATGAATACATAACCAACTAAAACATTATTTAATATCATAAGCAATCGATGTGAACCAAAGAAATTTGTTTATTAGTCAAGATTATTCTAACTTTGCAAAAAATAAAAAACAAAATGGAGAATACTGAAACGCGCAAGCGATATGACCTGGACCGGATTACCAGATTGATAATCGCAATCATTAGTATAATCGCTGTCATATATGTCATCAACTACCTAAGCGGAGTATTATTACCTTTCTTGGTGGGTGGCCTGTTGGCCTATATGCTCAACCCGCTTGTTGAGTGGCTAATGAAGACTCTGCATCTAAAAGGAAGAGCAATTGCTTCAATTTTAGCTATTCTAATTGCTATTGCTGTAATCACTATAGTACTGTGGTGGTTGATACCTTATATTGGCAATGAGGTGAGCGATATGACTAAAATGCTCACTAACTATGCCAAAGCGACATTCAAAATTCCACACATTCCTGCTGCTGTACAGGAATTTTTCAGGCAAAACGTCGACCTAACACAATGGCAGAAATTGCTCACCAAGGAAGAATGGATGAATGTCATTAACAGTGTAGCAAATGGAACTTGGAGCGTTCTTGGAGGCACAGTAAGTATGTTGCTGGGTATTGTAACCGTGCTGCTTGTACTTATGTACATGTTCTTTATTTTGCTTGACTACGACAAAATCACCCGAGGTATAAAAGCTGCCATACCACCGCGTTACCGTCGCATCAGTTTCAAAGTAATGCGAGACGTGGAGCAGACAATGAGCCGATATTTCCGTGGACAAGCGTTGGTGTCACTTTTTGTAGGAATAATTTTCGCAATTGAATTCTATATTATAGGGCTCCCCATGGCTATTGTCTTTGGTCTTTTCATTGGCGTACTTAATATGGTGCCTTATCTGCAGCTAATATCCTTCCCAATAGCGGCGTTTCTATGCCTGGTGGCTTCGGTTGACTCAGGACAGAGTTTTTGGCATCTCTTTGGATTGACATTTGCCGCCTACTGCATCTGCCAGGTCATTCAGGATCTTATCCTAATTCCTAATATCATGAAGCAACAAATGGGACTCAATCCAGCAATTATTTTCCTGTCATTGTCGATATGGGGATATGTTTTAGGCTTCGTTGGACTCATTATCGCACTTCCGCTCACCACACTTATTATCAGCTATTATAGCGAGTATGTGTTACACAAACCCAACCCGCTATATAACAAAAAAGACAAGAAAAAGAAGAAACGAAAGAGCAAAAAGCTCCAAAATCAACCCCAACAAGCAGAATAAACAAAATATATAGCCCAATGACTAAGTCAAGCTGTCATTGGGCTATCATTTTCTATATTACAAAAATATTATTCTACAACAGGAGCAGGCACCCACACATAGGCACCGATATCATGGCCTTCACTGGCAAATCGGTCAACCCCATAACGGTCATATCTTGCCGACTCAGGGCAGAACGAACGATCACCACGAGCTATTGCATCACTGCCGTCACGCAAACGATAATCAAAGATATACTTCTCACGCTCAGTATAGAACATAGGATCGGCATCCCACACGCAGTTAATAAAACATGCGTCATCCTCTCCATTGCTTTTGAACAAACAGTTGCGCATTAATACATTTAGGCCGTCAAGCGCATCAAGGTTCAACTCGCTAGTATTACCATAGAAAATGCAGTTGTCAAAATGACCATCAAATGGAGCCTCTGTTCCATCTTCATATTCAGTCTCAAGGTTCAAAATTGGGCCCTCGATGGCCGAGAACAGGTAATAGTTGGCAAATGTGCAATTTACAAATCCAAGCTTACCACCAACAAAATCAGCAACGTAAATGCCAGCATCACTGAACTCGGTTCCTTCGGCATCAATCCAAGCATTCACGCCGAGTAAAGTAACATAGGTTGCATTGTGCAAGACACAGTTAAAGAGATGCAAAGTGCGACGGCTCATGTCATAGGAATAGGCCTGCATGCCACGTGTGTTTCCACGCATTAATACATAGCTCAACTCGTTCCCGAAACTACCATAATCAAAGTACACACCATCCCACTGACCACTCATGATGTCATAACCAATCTCCCCCACCACATGGTCCAAACGATCTCCACGCAAAGTTATAGGACGATCTTGGGTTCCTTTGGCTGTAAGTTTCCCCTTCACGAGCAGCGACGCTTTATCATGAAAAAGCAAAGTGGCTCCTGGGTCTATAGTTACATTAATGAGGGTGTCCACTGTTAAAGTGCCATAAACCACATAAGGCTTGTTTGCCGTCAAATGTGTGGGTTTTGACAATGTAGTGTCATTCAATATTATGACATCTTGCCCCCAAGCTGTTACAGCAACTTTCTGAGTCACACCATTGGTCACAAACTCTATATTATCCTTAAAAAATTCCGGCTCGTCTTGGTTAGTAGGATCCAAACGACTTTCTACAAATACAAAAATACTATCATCACCCCGAACCTCAATGTCATGAAACTCTTCTCCTTTCATTCCATCAACATTAAGAAAGAAGTGGCCTTTGCTCTCTCCCGCAACTTTTATAGAAGAAATATTGAGAGTTTTCTTCCCTTTATTATATACAAGAAATTGCTTGGTGGGTGAACCTTGACGGGTTATCACAGTGTCAAACTTCACAGTATCGGTAGAAAACGACAGCAAATCACTGGGACTCGTCGATATCTCGTCATCTATACAACTCGACATAGCTATAGCCACAACAGATGCTACAACCACGAGTAGGAAATGTAAGTTCTTTATCATAACTAAAAAACGAGATTACTCGTAAATTATTGTTTTTCTTTAATTCCTTAATCGTTTTCCTTTTAAACACAATATTAACAAAAACCAACATCATCAAGTAAGCTAGAATCTAAAAAACACTAATTCAACCGAGAAAAAGTTGATAAAAAACTCAAAAAAAATGAAACTCTCTATAATAACCCGCTTTTTTTTATCAATTAAGCTTTAAAAAAGACGCTATTTAAAAATCATTTACTAACTTTGCACCTCGAAAAAATACACAATATATAAAAAAAGTAAAATGAGGAAATTCAGTTTATTATTAATTACGTTGTTATTCTCTCTGCACTTGTGTGGACAAGACGACATCGAAGTAATTAATATTGAAAACAAAGCTGTTCAGGCTTACATGGCCGACGCATGGAACACTTATAATGAAAACAACTATAATGTTAGTGTCATTACTAAATACAACGACTCTAACATCTATGGCACCAAACTATATTGGCCAAATGGGAAGGAAGTGAGATGGTCACCTACCACTGCCCCTGCCAACATTAAAGAAATTAGAATCACTGCAAGTGAAAACAGTGATTACAGCAATGGATATACTTTCAACCCCGACGAGAAATCGGCTTCGTCTTACATAATACGAAATCTATTGCCTAACTGCACCTATTACTATAAAGTAGAGGAATTTCTATATGACGGCACAGTCAACTTAATGGCTAGCGGGGTCTTCCGCACCGTGGGTCAAGTGAGAATGATTCAAATAAGGAACTGCGCCAACATTAGAGACATCGGTGGGTGGCCCACTCAGTATGGAGTGCCCATAAAATATGGCAAACTCTTTCGTAGTGCAAGTCTTGATAGAATAACTGCCAATGGTAAACATGACTTCATCAACAACCTTGGCGTGCTTGCTGAACTAGACCTCAGGCATGAGACGAACCGCACCACTTCTGCCTTAGGAGCCGACAAGGATTACCTTCGTCTCAACCACAATGGATATCTCCCAGCTATGAAAAGCAAGAGTTCGGTCTACGTCTCCGACTTGAGATGGATTCTCTCACGACTTATGGAAGGTAAGAATGTAGATTGGCATTGCGCTATTGGTTGTGACCGATGTGGTACCGTGAGTTTCCTCATCGAGGGTCTGCTTGGAATGTATGAACTGGACTTGGGACGTGACTTCGAACTCTCAACACTTAGTTTGGGAAAAAACAACAAGCGTGTTCGCGGCTCGATAAAGGGTATGGTTAATTTCATAAAGAATTATGGACCAAACGACGATCTAAAGCAGTGTTTTTACAACTATTGGAGAAGCATTGGCATGGATAAAGACGAGCTTGACTACTTCATTTTCTTGATGCTTGACATCTCTAATATTGCTGAAATTACAAGCCAGTATTCATCAAATCACAGAAGCAATTAATCTCTACTATACAAATTATTTTAAGCATATTTTGTCATGCAACTGTTTTATATAACAAGATCATCTATCAAATACATTTCTGTTTCTATAATTTGTTTAATCTTTTTGACAATGGTTATCTTTACTACTTCTTGCAACAACAAGAAGGACTCACCATTTGTCATCAATGAGATTATGACTTCAAATCATGCTGGCATTATAGCCGATGATGGAGAGTTGTATGACTGGATTGAAATTAAAAACATCTCAAAAGAAAGCGCCAATCTCAAGGGTTATACGCTGATTGTCGAGAAAGACAAGAGCAACAAAAAAGATGACAATGCCGACAGTAGCAATGACAATGAACAAGATAACAACAAAGCTAAAGAGAAGAAAGCAAAGAAAAACAAAAATAATAAAGACAACGACACTAATAAAGGCGAGAAAAAGAAAACATGGGAGTTTCCTGAAATGATGGTGAAGCCAGGTCAATGTGTCATTGTATATGCTTCTAAAAAAGACTTGAAAGACCCTAAAGGAGAGCTGCATGCAAGTTTCAAAATTTCTTCCAAGGGCGGACTCGTGCAGTTGCTTAATGATGGTGATGTTGTTTCGGAAGTAAAATATGGAAAACTCGCCGATGATCAATCATATCGACGCATTGCCGATAACGACACAACATTTGAAGCTAGCTATCAACAGACTCCTGGCTTCAATAATGACATTAAAGGATATGAGCAATTCAACACACTCATTGAGCAACAACGCAAAAGCACTCCATTGAAACTATGGGAAGTGCATTCTAAAGGTTTTAAAGACGGAAACACTTGGGTTGAGGTAAAGAATGTCTCTAACGACACGGTCAATCTTCAAGACTATTGCCTCACCAACAGCAAGAAAGACACAACATCATGGCATTTCCCAGACGTCATTCTTAAACCTGGAGAACTGTATGTCGTTGACTGCAAGAGAGAAGAATTCAAAATAGGCGGTAAAAATTCGGTAACTCTCATAAAAAACAACAAATTCATTGACGGAATTTGGGGTGCAGCAGCTCCTTTCGGAGTCTCTATTGGTAGGGTTGACGGCAAAGACGGCTTCTTCTTTTTCCCCGAGCCCACAAAAGGAAAAGAAAATACCACTACCCCATATCGGACTATTGCAGCGCAGCCAACAATAAAAAACGAAGCAGGAGTCATTTCTGACAAAAAAAAAATGACGGTCCAGATTGACACTCATGGATTTACAGTTCATTATACTACCGATGGGAGCATTCCAACCGAAGAATCTCCAGTCTACAAAGATTCAATAAGCATTGACACAACAACCATAATACGTGCCTATTGCCCAAATGACACTGCTTCAGGCATCATGCACAGCGCCATAACAACAAGCACTTTCATCTATGATGAAAAACACGACATACCAGTAATGAACATTACTGTCGATTCATTAGATCTTTTTGACAAACATAGAGGCATCTATGCTGACGGACCAGGACATGGTTCAGAATTTCCATATAAAGGTGCTAATTTCTGGAAAAAAATATGGAAAAGAGCTCATATAGAATTTTTTGACTCTATTCAAGGCTTCTCTGAAGATTGCGAACTGGCAATATTCGGAGGTTTCTCAAGAGCACTTGCAAAGAAATCATTCAAAATCAGGTTTAAAGACGTAACAGGACCATCCGAGATTATTTATGACCTATACAACGAAGGCAAGCCTTCAAAAGTGAAGAACTTTGTACTGCGGTCTGGCTCACAAGACATCACTGGAGTAATGGTGCGTGACGAGTATTTCACAAGCCTCATGGCACCACAATCGCCCAACCTGCTTGTACAAGCCTATAGACCCGTTGCGTTATATATTAACGGCAGCTATTTTGGGCTTTACTACATAAGAGAGAAAATTGACAAGCACTTCGCGGCTAAACACCTCAACGTAGACAACGATTCTATATCTATCATTATGTCGGCAATGTACTGCGAGGAAGGAAATAAAAAAGATTATTATGATTTCATTTCCTATGTCAAAAGTCACGACCTCAGCGAGCAAGAGCATTATGATTTTGTGAAAGAGAATTTCGACTTTGAAGGACTCATTGATTTCAAGCTAGGACAAATCTATTCACGCAACACTGATGTGGGAAATGTGCGATTCATTCGCTCATCTGACCCTAAAGGTGACAAAAAATGGCATGTTGTCTTCTACGACCTTGATGCCACATGGGTTGCAAACAAATCGTCATCTTACTATCTTAATCCTGGGGGCACATCAGTAGAAAGGGCTGTCAATATAATAATAGCAAAATTGCTCAAAAATGATGATTTCAGACAGCTGTTCATGGAAAGACTCTCTCACCACATGCATAAGACGTTCACCACTCAAAACGCCACTACGGTCTTCGACAATCTCATCAACACCATCAAACCTGAAATGAAACGAAACTGTGAGCGATGGAAAAATATCATGACATTTGAAAGATGGGAGGCAAATGTTGAAAAATTCCGTGAGAGATTTGAAGGAAGAAATGCTGATATGCTGAACGATTTACGCAAAGTAATGGAAATAACCGAAGAGGAAGAAAAGAAATACTTTGCCGATTTAGGATATTAATTATAAAGGGGACCATCACATAACAGTATAATGAAAAAATATATTTTTTTCTTTTTATTGGCCATTCTGACTTTGGCAGCATGTAACAAAGAGAAGGAAAATAATGTCTCATTTGTTATCAATGAAATTATGACTGCCAACAAATCTGGCATTTTGGCCGACGATGGGCAGTTATATGACTGGATAGAGATAAAAAACATTTCTAAGAAACCTGCCAACCTCAAGAATTATGCATTAACTGTAGAGAAGGATGGCAACAAGAATAAAAACAGTGGTGACGATAAGAAGGAAACAAATGAGGATAATGAGGAACTGAAGAACGACGAAAAGAAAACATGGGAATTCCCCGACACGACAGTCAAACCAGGTGAATGTGTCATCGTCTTTGCTTCAAAGCTAGACAAAGTGGATTCACAAAAAGAACTACATGCAAATTTCAAACTATCCTCTAAAGGCGGGAAAGTGCAACTGCTCAACAGGGAGGATGTGGTCTCCCAAGTAAAATATGGTCCTCTCGAAGATGACCTATGTTATCGTCGAGTGGCTGATAACGACACTGCTTTCGTCTGCAGCTATGAACAAACACCTGGATTTGACAACAATAGTCAAGGTTATGAGAAATACAACAATCTCATTGAACAGCAGCGAAAAGGTTCATTAAAAATCTGGAAAATACATTCCAAGGGATTCAAGGAGGGTAATGCCTGGATAGAAGTTAAAAATGTGTCAGATGAACCAATAAATCTCCAAGACTATTGCCTCACAACCAGTAAAAAGAACACTAGCTGTTGGACTTTTCCAGCGATGACGCTTAAACCAGGAGAAACCTATGTTGTCGACTGCCTAAAAGCAAGATTCAAGATTGGACACGACAAGGCCGTAATAATAACTAAAGACGAGAAATTCATCGATGGATTGTGCGACGCATCGGCACCGTTTGGCGTCTCAATGGGAAGAGTTGAAGGAAAAGATGGTTTCTTTTTCTTTCCACATGCAACCAAAGCCAGCGAAAATTCAACTGAATATTTCCGAAGCATTGCAACAAAGCCTACTTTTAAAACTAAACCAGGAGTGTATTCCGATAAAGACCACATGAATGTAATCATCGATACTCATGGTTACATTGTCCACTACACTACTGATGGAAGTGTCCCCGATTCAGTTTCTCCAGTCTACAAGGATTCTATCAATATTGACAAGACAACAACTATCAGAGCTTATTGCGAGGGTGATTCAACTCATCTTCAAAGCACAACTGCTACGAGCACCGTCATCTTTGCACAGCAGCACACATTGCCAGTAATGAACATTACAGTCAAGAAAGACGATTTATATAACTTCAACCACGGCATATATGTGGAAGGTCCTGGGGCAAGTCCAGTGATGCCACATCAAGGAGCAAACTACTGGAAGAAATGGTGGAAAAAAGCACATGTCGAGTTTTATGACTCTATAGGAGGTTTCTCCGAAGATTGTGAACTGGCAATCTTTGGAGGGTATTCCAGAGCTCTCGCTAAAAAATCATTCAAAATCAGGTTTAAAGACTATTGTGGTGTTGCCAATTTAGACTATGATTTGTTTAACGAGGGAAAGCCAACTAAGTATAAAAACTTTGTACTGCGCTCCGGGTCCCAAGACTACGATGGCATTATGGCACGTGATGAGTTCTTCACAAGTCTCATGGCGCAAAATAGTCCCAATCTGCTCGTTCAAGCATACCGTCCCATCGCTCTTTACATCAATGGGGAATACTTCGGTCTTTACTATATAAGAGAGAAAATCGATGAGCACTTTGCAGCAAGACATCTTAATGTCTCATCCAGCTCTGTTTCTATGATAACGGGAATGAACGGTCGAGATATCACAGCCTATGTTCTAAACCATAATCTAGAAAATGATGAGTGCTATAATTATGTGAAAGAACATTACGATCTAGAAGGACTCATAGATATGAAACTTGGAGAACTGTACTCAAGCAACACCGACATTGGAAATGCCAGATATATCTACTCTAGTGATGAAAATGGCGACAAGAAATGGCATGTAGCCTTCTACGATATTGACAACTCATGGGTGATTAATGCTCAGCCATCTCTCTATTTAGCGGCAGGAACCGATGCTGGAAGCGAACACGAACTAAAGCGGACACGCAACAACCTGATCATTCAAAAACTGCTAAAAAACAAGGAATTCCGACAGATGTTTCTTGAGCGGCTCTCATGGCACATGCACAACACCTTTACTACTCAAAACACCACGGCTGTGTTTGACAATCTCATCAACACTATCAAACCCGAAATGGAGCGTAATTGCCAGCGATGGTCCAAGGTGCTCACCTACCCCAAATGGGAGTATCACGTCAAAGCATTCAGAGAAAAATTCGCAACACGCAACAAAATAATGCTAAACGACTTACGCAAAGCACTTGCCATTACCGAAGAGGAGAATAATAAATACTTTGCCGACCTGGGATTCTAAAAAACCACACCATTTGCTATTACACAACCACATTCCGTTCTGAATGTATGGTTAGCTATTTTATTATCAAAAAATGTCCATGTCTACCAATATTTTAAAGCCACATTACGTTTTTTTGGAAATTTCTGTGTAATTTTGTAGCTGGAATTCTCGGTATCTCTTCTATTTCGCACGAGGAGATCACCATAAAAAACATTAACACTATGATTAATCGAGTCTTAATAAGAATAAAAGTAGTCCAGATGTTCTACAACTATCTGCTTACAAGAAATGTAAAATCTCTGGACATGGCACGAAAAGAACTACAACAGAGCTTTGACAAGTCCTATGAACTGTATAATTATCTGCTCAAACTGATTATCGATGTCACCGACTTGCAAGCGTTATATCTAGACGAGGCGAAACACAAGTTTTTGCCTTCGCAGGAAGACTTGAATCCAAACACCAAGTTCATTGATAATGAATTGGTCGAATTATTGCGCAACAATGAGCAGATGCAGTCATTCATTAGCCGTCACAAACTCACATGGCGTGACAATGAGATATTCCTTAAGCTCATCCTCAACAAGATTCAAGACAGCATAATCTATCAAGAATATATGGAAAATGCTGAAAGCAATCTCGACAACGACTGCAATCTCTGGAGACAGTTGTTCAAGCGATTGCTAATAGATGATGATGACCTTCTCGAAGAATTAGAGAACCAGTCGGTATACTGGTCATGCGACGACCTCGAGTTCATGGGGCAATTTGTAATCAAGACCATTAGACGCATCAATGATGGAGATGAGTTCCCAATTATGCCACAATTCAAAGATGAGGAAGACAGCAAGTATGGTGACCTGCTGTTCACAGCCGCTGTAGAACAAGAGGAACTGAACTCTGCGACCATCAATCACTTTATCGATGCTCGACACTGGGACAGCGAACGCATAGCCCTTATTGACCGCGTGATTCTGCTAGTAGCTCTTGCCGAAGTAAGGAATTTCGAGAGCATACCCACAACAGTAACACTTAACGAATATATCGAGATTGCCAAGACCTTCAGCACACCAAGCAGTTCAGCATTCGTCAATGGTGTACTTCATTCGGCTATCCGAGACATGAAAAACAACGGAGCTATCTCAAAACAATAATTTTTTATTAACAAAATAACACATCACGACTATGTTAAACTCAATTTTATTACAAGCTGCCGGCGCTGCTGCCGGCGCTGCTGCTGGTCAAGGTAGCGGCATGATGTCAATCCTGATGATTGTGGCTCTTGTCGCCATTTTCTACTTCTTCATGATTCGTCCACAGAATAAGAAGCAGAAGGAAATTAGAAAATTCCGCGACGCAATGCAAAAAGGTGACAAAGTAACGACAGCTGGAGGCATTCATGGCAAAATAAAAGAAATCAAGGACAACGTTATTATCCTCCAAATCGATGACAACGTAAAAATAACCATCGACAAATCTATGGTTTACCCTTCGGCAAATGATGCCGTAGAATCGGGATCCAACATCAAGAACAGTATCAACTGATAATATTTTCACAACACATGTGTGAGCAGTAGAGCATTTTAAGCCTAATGACCTATATTAAGGTTTAAAGGTCTACTGCTCCACAATATCTAATCTCCTCTCAATTGTCATGGGCAGGATTAAAGAGAAATCCAAGAAATTGTGGAGAAAGCTACGCACATTCTCGAGCAAGGAAACCGCATTGTTCCTTTTCTTCGTGTGCATGGCTGCGGGATTCTGGGTGCTTTTGGCGTTTAATAACAACATGACACACGATATCATTATCAACGTTAACACCACTCAGAAACCAGCCAATGTAACATTTATCCAAGAGATGCCAACTACTATCTCCGTGACAATTAAAGACCGTGGACTATCTTTCCTTAAATCGTTTTTTAAGTCTACACCCCACATCGAGATTGAGTTTGACGCTTACTCCGATGAGAAAACAAAAACTCTTGTTGTTACGCCGCAGCAGTTAATCAACGAAGTGCGTCAGTCAGTAAACCGTGAAGCTAATATCATTAAAATCAATCCTGAGTCAATTAATGTAAAATACACTACTATTACAGGAAAGAAAGTTCCTGTCAACTGGGAGGACAACCTCACTAATTTTGTACCCGACAAGCAATTTGTCATAAACCCCGACATGGTGACAACCGAGCCCGATTCGGTAATGGTTTATGCTTTAGACCGAAATTCACTGAATGAAATTACCGAAGTCGACATTCTATCGGTAGAGGTTGACAACCTTACTAAGACCTACATTAAAACAGTGAGGCTGAAACCCATAAAGGACGTACGAATCATCCCCGATAGGGTTAAAATTACCGTCCCTGTCGAACCGCTCATCAAAAAAGAGCAAGTAGTTCCCATCTCGGTTAGAAATCAACCCGAAGGAATTAACTTACTCACTTTCCCGCCTTCAATAAACGTGAGCTACCTTCTGCCACAAAGCAAGTACAAAGAACCCATCAACCTTACTGTCGTTGTTGACTATAACGACATCGACCTTTCAACCAACAAAGTGAAGATCAAGGTTGGCGAGATCTCAGGGGCATATTCTGACCCAATGCTCAGTGTGGACAGCGTCAACTACGTTATCGAACGATATTAATAGCATGAAACAAATCCCAAGACTCATAGCCATCACTGGAGGCATTGGAGCCGGCAAAAGTGTGGTGGCAGCAATAGTTCGTGCTGCAGGCTATGCTGTATATGACTGCGACCAGAGGGCAAAGGAACTAATGACTACCTCTCCTGCCATCAAGAATGCCTTGATATCTAAATTTGGACAAGATATTTATATTAACGACACCATCAACAAAGCACTGCTAAGTAACATTATCTTTAACGACAAAGAAGCTTTGCAATATGTAAACAACACTGTTCATCCAGTAGTGAGAGGCGACATAATGAAATGGGCTGCACAACAAGAAGTATTGCCTGTGTTTGTCGAAACTGCTCTGCTTCAAGAAGGAGGCATTGATTCTATGGTTGAACAAGTGTGGAATATTACAGCGCCAGTCGAAACACGCATCGAGCGAGTCATCAAGCGCAATGCCACAACACGCGACAAAGTAATTGAGCGCATAAAAACTCAAAAGGAAATATTGGATATTAACGGAACTGTCATTATTGAGATAATAAATGATGGAACCACACCCATACTACCGCAAGTAATGAAAGCTATCCAGTCGGCTAAAGCCTGAGATTATTGCCGTTAGGCTTAATAACCACACATAAAAAGTAGAGAGGGAAATTCCATAATGGATTTCCCTCTACTACAATTTATTAATCTACTAACCTTATTTAATATTTTTAATCGGCATTCAGATTAACTCGCTTGAGATCGGTAGCAATGAGACCCTTCTGAGCCTTATCGAGGAACATAGCAATTGTCATGCCCTTCTCCTCGCTTGCCTCATACTCCTGCTCCATGAGAATGTTCTCTTTGTAGAACTTCTCCATGCGACCCTTAACGATGTTCTGGATCATCTGCTTAGGCATGCTCTTAAGCTTGGCATCGGCGGTGTCCGCCATAAGCTTCTTAGCATCTTCAACCTGCTCGGGAGTCATATATCCCTTGCGAACAGCCTCGTCCTGATGCTCCTCGGTAGCGCAATAGTAAGGATTGAAACCAGCTTTCTTCAAAGCATTCTCAACAGCCTTCTGAACTTGCTCTGCCTTGGTCTTCTCGATGGCGATGCTTGTCTCCTCGTCGATAACGTTCTGAGGAATCTGAGTGCGGTTAGCTGCAGCAGGACGCATAGCAGCAACCTGCATAGCAACAGCCTTGCCAATCTCCTCGCTCACGGGCTCGTTGAAAGCAACCAGAGTCGAGAGCTTCTTGTTGAAGTGATTGTAGCCAGCAATACCAGCAGCCTCAAGACACTCATATGCACCAAGCTCCATCTTCTCGCCAGTGATACCACTCAGAGCAGTGATGTGCTCAGCAACAGTAGCACCATCAAAAGTAAAGTTCTTGAGCTCGTCAAGGTTCTGAACCTTAGCAGCAACAGCCTCGTCGAGGATACGGTTTGCGAGAGTGACAAATTTCTCGGTACCAGCCACAGGCTCAGTCTCACACTTGAGTGCTACAATAGCACCAAAGTTACCTTCAACTTTGCACTTGGCAATACCTTCGGCAGCAGTGCGATCGCCACGCTTTGCAGCGATAGCCTGACCACGTTTGCGGATAATCTCCACAGCCTTGTCCATATCATTCTCGGCCTCGATGAGAGCCTTCTTGCAGTCTACCATACCAGCGTTGGTAATCTCGCGCAATTTCTTTATGTCATTAATAGAAACAGCCATAATTGTTTTCTATAAGTGTTTAAAAAATATTATTAATTAAGATTTGACGATTACTCAGCCTTGGGTTCCTCAGCTTTAGGCTCCTCTACTTTGGGTTCCTCAGCCTTGGGTTCCTCAGCCTTGGGTTCCTCAGCCTTGGGTTCCTCAGCCTTGGGTTCCTCAGCCTTGGGTTCCTCAGCCTTGGGTTCCTCAGCCTTGGGCTCCTCAGCCTTGGGCTCCTCAGTTTTTACCTCCTCGGCAGGAGCAGCTTCTTCCTTATTCTCCTCGGCTACGCGACTACGACGAACGCGAGCACGACGGGGCTTAGCCTCAGCCTCACCCTCGGCAGCTTCGTCCTTGTTGTCAATCTTCTCAATCTTGCGCTCCTCAAGACCCTCTTTAATGGCCTCGCAAACGGTATTCAAGATGATGTCAATTGACTTAGAAGCGTCATCATTGGCGGGGATTACAAAGTCAACGTTGTCGGGGTTGCTATTGGTGTCAACGATACCAAATACAGGAATACCCAGACGATTAGCCTCAGCAACAGCAATGTGCTCCTTGAGTACGTCAACAACGAAAAGGGCCGATGGCAGACGGTTAAGGTCGGCGATAGAACCAAGGTTCTTCTCAAGCTTCGCACGCTGGCGAGTGATCTGAAGGCGCTCACGCTTTGACATATTGTCAAATGTGCCGTCGGTCGACATCTTATCGATGGCAGCCATCTTCTTCACAGCCTTGCGAATGGTGGGGAAGTTGGTCAGCATACCGCCTGGCCAGCGCTCAATAACGTAAGGCATGCCTACCGAAGTAGCGCGGTCACATACCACTTGTTTTGCTTGCTTCTTGGTGGCAACAAAGAGAACTTTCTTACCTTCCTTAGCAATGTTCTTGAGAGCAACGGCAGCTTCTTCAAGCTTAGCCTGAGTTTTGTAAAGATCGATAATGTGAATGCCATTACGCTCCATGAAAATGTAAGGAGCCATAGCGGGATTCCACTTGCGTTTGAGGTGACCAAAGTGACAAGTAGCGTCGAGCAGTTGGTCAAAATTTGGTGTTTGCATTTTAAATAATTTTGTTTTTGTTTACTTTCAACTTAATCAATCACATAGTAGCCATGCCAGCGGACTATATTATATAAATAATGTGTCTAATTCATGCCGCTTGGCAAGTGAGTCTATGCAATTTGGATACTAAACTCTGTTTTGAAACGAGTCCAGAAGAAAGCGGTAAATAAAATATTAACGCTTGCTGAACTGGAAACGCTTGCGGGCCTTGGGCTGACCTGGTTTCTTGCGCTCTACGGCACGTGGGTCGCGAGTCATGAAGCCTTCTTTGCGGAGTGCGCTCTTGTCCTCGGCATTGATCTTAACCAGTGCGCGGGCGATAGCAAGACGCAGAGCCTCGGCCTGTCCCTTGTAACCACCACCAATCAAGTTAACCTTAATGTTATACTTATCGGCTACCTCAAGGGTGTTCAATGGTTGCTTAACAATGAATTGAAGAATTGGAGATGGAAAATATTCTTCAAGTGTACGCTTGTTGATTGTGATTTCGCCATTGCCTTCGCTCACGTATACACGTGCGATAGCTGCTTTACGACGACCTACTGCATTGATTTGTTCCATACTTCCAATTATTATTTAAGTTTATTGATATCAATTACCTTGGGTTGCTGAGCCTCGTGGGGATGTTCTGGACCGTTGTAGATATACACGTTGTTCAGAATCTTCGCACCAAGCTTATTCTTTGGGAGCATGCCCTTAATCACGTGGAGGAACAAGGGGTGCTTACCAGCCTTGATGTGCTTGTTCTCCGACTTCTTCTGCAGTATGGCAGGGGTTGCATAACGCTGACCACCGGGATAGCCTGTGTAGCTAACATAGGTGCGGTCGTCCCACTTATTACCAGTGAGCTTAACCTTATCGGCGTTGATGATAATAACATTGTCACCACAATCTACGTGTGGAGTGAAACTGGGTTTATACTTTCCGCGCAAGATTTTCGCTACTTTTGCGCACAAGCGACCCAGTACCTGATCGGTAGCATCAACTACTACCCATTCTTTCTGTACGTCTTCCTTGCGGATAGACACGGTCTTGTAACTTAAAGTGTTCACTTTTAAAATCCTGATTAAAAATTAATTAAATCTTCAACAGCACACACGATGACACGGCCAAATGTCATACTCTGGCACACTGTCGAAATTATCTTGGATATAATCGGCGTGCAAAGGTACAACATATTATATAAATAGCAAAAACTATCACATGCCAAAAGTCCTCTAAAACCACACTATTTAAATATCATTAACCAATTTAACAATTTTTATTGCTTAGTTTTTTTTATAGTCACAAACATAAAAAACAAGCCAGCCAACCAAATCAAGGTCAGCTGACTTATTAAACAAATCTTTTCTTTATAAAATCTTTTCTAAATCCTTGGTGAATTGAGCAATGTCCTCTGCAGTGACCTCATAATTTGTAAGGTCGTTGGCAAAATAACGATCATATGCCGTCATGTCAATTAATCCATGACCCGAGAGATTGAACAAAATAGTCTTGCTTTCGCCACTAATCTTGCATTTGAGTGCCTCATTGATTGTGGCAGCAATGGCATGAGACGACTCAGGAGCAGGAATTATGCCCTCGCTGCGGGCAAAAATTGTAGCCGCTTTGAAGGTGTCGAGCTGCTGCAGATCAACGGCCTCGATAATTTCATCATGCTTGAGCTGGCTAATAATAGCTCCACCACCATGATAACGCAGACCACCAGCATGGATGTTGGCTGGACGGAAATTGTGACCAAGGGTGAACATAGGGATAAGCGGAGTATAGCCTGCCTCATCACCAAAGTCATACTGGAAAATGCCTCGAGTAAGTTTGGGGCAAGATGCAGGCTCAGCAGCCACGAAACGTGTCTCGGTGCGCTCGCCGTTGAGTTTGTGCCTGAGGAACGGAAATGCCAAACCCGAGAAGTTACTGCCACCACCAAAGCAGGCAACAACAACATCGGGATACTCACCAGCCATTTCCATCTGTTTCTCGGCCTCTAGACCAATCACCGTTTGATGCAATGCCACATGGTTGAGCACCGAGCCAAGCACATACTTGCAGTTAGGAGTGCTTAAAGCTAATTCCACGGCCTCACTGATTGCTGTTCCCAGCGAACCTTGATAATTTGGATTGTCGGTTATAATTTTACGACCTGCTTTTGTTGACATACTCGGCGAAGAAATCACCTCAGCACCATAGGTCTGCATTATTGAACGACGGTAGGGTTTCTGATTAAAAGAAATCTTCACCATGTAGACCGCAAGTTCCAATCCAAAGTGCTTGGCTGCCAGTGATAGCGCAGCACCCCACTGTCCTGCTCCGGTCTCGGTGGTGATATTTGTCACCCCTTCCTGTTTACAGTAGTAAGCCTGGGCAATCGCCGAGTTGAGTTTGTGAGAGCCCACTGGGCTAACGCTTTCATTTTTGAAATATATGTGTGCTGGTGTGTCGAGAAGTTTTTCCAGTCCAGTAGCTCTTACCAATGGCGTAGGTCGCCAAATGCGGTACATCTCCCTCACCTCTTCGGGGATTTCAATCCATCGATCGGTGGTGTTAAGCTCTTGCTCCGAAGCTGCCTTTGAGAAGATGGGATACAAATCTTCAGGTTTGAGCGGTTCTTTAGTTGCTGGGTGAATTAATGGTAATGGCTTGTTGGCCATGTCAGGGATAATGTTATACCATGATTGTGGTATATCATTTTCTTGCAATAAAAACTTTTTTGATTCCATGAATGTATATTTATTCCTAATATTTGAATATCGATGCAAAGATATGCAAATTATTTGTATATTTAAGCAATTTAACTTTATTTTCAATAACAAAACACTCTATAACATCAATAATATCTAATTTTGCAATCAATAAAGATGAAGCCGCGACACACAGCCCAATCATGGCTGCTGTTATTGATAATAGTATCGATGCAGATTGTCAATGCGTTCCACATTCATGAGCCACATTTAGTGGCGAGTGTGGAGTGTGATATGTGTGCCCATCACATTCATCATTCGGGACACCTTACTGGCGATCAGTATCACATGCACCCATGCTTGTCATGTCAGTTGTCAAGCAATGAGTATATTGAGCCTCAAACCACGGTCCTTGCTAGCACACAACAACGTGTAGTCGAGCTTGACTGTTGTCCCATTCAGATGCTGCCAGTTACCACCTCTACCATCTGGCAGTCGCGTGCGCCTCCCGCGATTTGATATAAAATCATCTACTCTTTCTACCTCTTGCTAACAACAGCAAGAGTAAATTCATCACACATTTTATATTATATCAAATCACAATGGAAAAAATCTTTTCAATTGTGGTCGCCACATGCATAGCGATCACAATGACCAATAATATTCAAGCACAAGAACAAACAGATTCTCTTGAGTCGGTACATCTGGGAAACGTAGTGGTCACAGCCAACCACACTGCAACACTGCAACGCTTAGCTCCCGCTATCATTCAAGTTACCGGTCAGCGGCTGTTATCTGCAGTTAATGCCGAGTGCGTTGCCGACGCACTGTCATTCCAACCTGGTGTGAGAGTTGAAGACGACTGCAGCAACTGCGGCTACAAACAGGCGCGCATCAATGGTATGGACGGACATTATTCGCAAATCCTCATCGACTCCCGGCCTGTCTTCTCGGCGGTGAGCAACCTCTACGGCATTGAGCAGCTTCCTTCATGCATGATTGACCAAATAGAAGTTATGCGTGGAGGAGGCTCAGCACTCTATGGAGCATCGGCAGTAGCTGGCACCATCAACATCATTACGCGCAACCCAAATGCTAATAGCCTCGAAGCGAGTCATACAATAACATCCATAGGCTGCGGTAGCACTTTCGACAACAATACCTCGCTAAACGCATCTCTCATCAATGACGATATTACACGAGGCATCACAATCTTTGCCAACAACCGATATCGCCAAGGGTACAGCCACACCGACGACGGTTATACTACCCTGCCCCGTCTAAATATGCAGACCATAGGCACCAAGGCGTTTTACAAACCCACAAGCCACTCGCAGCTATCTCTCACCTATTATTTTATGCATGACAACCGTCGTGGCGGTAACAGGCTCCATGATATCCCTGAGAGTTGCAACATATGTGAGCAGGCCAGGCACAACATGCACAACGGCAACATTTCCTGGGAATGGACAAGTCAGGACTACAAATGGCATTTTGATGTTTATGCTGCCTTGGCATCCATCAATCGACATAGTTACACAGGTGGATATGGCACTGACGATGATCCTGACCCCGACGCAGCACTCTACTATAGCCGCACCATCGATTTAACATGGATGCTGGGAACATTGGGGCGCTACAGTTTTGACAAACTGCTATTCCTACCCGCGCAATTAACTATTGGAATGGAATACAACAACGACCACCTCAAGGACATCGCATTGGGTTATGATTTCGAGACAAAACAGAAGACCCACATCGCAAGTGCTTATTTCCAGAATGAGTGGAAAAACAGTATGTGGAGTTTCCTAATAGGTGCCCGCGTCGACAAGCACAATCTTGTTAGCAAGGCAATCTTCAGCCCCAGAGTTAATATAAGGTATAGTCCTTCACGCCAAATTACACTTCGCGCCACTTATGGAGAGGGCTTCCGCGCCCCTCAAATCTTTGACGAGGAGATGCACATTGAGATGGCTGCAGGCAATCGCTTCAAGATTCACCTTGTCGATGGTCTTAAAGAGGAGCGAAGCCGTACCTTCACTCTCTCGGCCAATGGATATCACTCAATTGGCACAACAAATTTCAACTGGTCAATTGAAGGGTTTTACACATCACTTTCTAATGTATTTGCCGAGCGTGAGACAGAGATGACAGATGAGCAAGACTGCAGTATTATCGAGCGTTACAACGGCAGTGGTGCCAAAGTCATGGGAATATCTACAACACTCGACTTTATGTTCTCACGTCTCGTTGATGTAGAGATGGGAGCAACATTCCAACGAAGCCGATATGACGAAGCCGAACAATGGAGCGATGACATTGCTCCACAGCGCAAAATGTTCCGTACGCCCAATATCTATGGCTATTGCAATATTAAAATCACTCCGCTCAAGAACCTCGATATTGATATTACTGGCACTGGAACAGGGAGCATGCTAGTTAAGCACTATGCCAGCAGTGGCACACCTGTGGATGTAGAAGTCAACACTCCCACATTCTGGGACCTTAATACTAAAGTGTCTTATACATTCAATTTAACCCATAAGGTTCAGATGAACGTGAATGCAGGAATCATCAACCTCTTCAACCAGTTCCAAAAAGACCTCGACACAGGTCCCGAACGTGACAGCGCCTATATCTACGGACCATCACTGCCTCGCAGCATATATGCCGGCATAGGTTTCAAAATATGATAAAAAAAATGCTTTAGAGCACATGTTAATAAAAAACACATTTCAAATTAGCGGAAAATCAATATTTTTCGCTAATTTTGCATTTTGAAGATTTTTTAATATCATGTCTGATCGAAGTAAAGTATATGGCCTTATAGGGCAGTCACTTGTCCATTCTTTCTCGATGGACTTCTTTAACCAGAAGTTCATTGCCGAAGAGATTGATGCTATGTACATTAATTTTGAACTAGATGATATTGACTCTCTAATGTCGATTTTCAGCGAGTACCCAACCCTCGAAGGATTGAATGTCACAACACCTTTTAAAGAAAAAGTTATACCTCTTTTAGATGAGCTTGATGAAAGTGCTCAGAGTGTTGGAGCTGTGAATGTGATAAAGATTATTAGAGGAGAAAATGGTGGCGTAATGCGTCTTATTGGATATAATACCGACATGATGGGTTTTAAGAATTCCTTAGAACCACTATTATCTCCAGACATGACAAAAGCATTGGTGCTTGGTACGGGTGGAGCATGCAAGGCAGTAAAAAGAGCTTTAGAGTTGCTTGATATTGAAGTGAGTTTTGTTTCGCGAAAGAAATCAGCCTCTACAATAACCTATGAGGAGCTTACTAAACAAATGATTCTTGATCACAAGGTTATTATTAACACAACCCCGTTAGGCACTTATCCTCGCATTGACTCTTGTCCTGACATACCATATCGATTCATAACACCCTCTCATTTATGTTATGATTTGGTATATAATCCCAGCGAGACTACTTTCATGAAAAATGCAGAGTCTCAAGGTGCTCAAGTTAAAAATGGTCTTGAGATGTTGCTTTTGCAGGCTTTTGAATCTTATAGAATCTGGACCGAATAGTAATATTAAGCTTTTTGACGTATGGATGCTTCAAGCATCTTTTCCCGATTACCTGTTCTTAGATTATTGCTCCCATTGATTGTGGGAATACTATTGCATGACTTGTTGCCTCACTTCTGGTTGCCAGTGGTTTTGGTTGCATTGACATTGCTTGCTCTAATTATATTGAAAATTAAGAAAAAAAATCCTTCAGTCAGTTTATCAATTAGGAAATATCACATTATACCGCTTTTTCTTGCTATGACAGCCGTAGGATGGATAGCGGCGTGGATTGCCGCTCCGCCGACGGTTGATGTGAAAAAAGTGAATGGAATTGTCGCTACAGGTCGCATTGAAAGCATTGAATATAACGAGAAAAGCATGTCAATGTTGCTTAATATGCTTAATCCCAGTGATGTTAAATCTCCTGTTAGGTTTTATGATACACACATCATTTTGTCAACAAGAGGGTGTGACTATGATTTGAAAACAGGTGATCTAGTGGAGTTCACTCTTGAATTGGATGAGATAACCAACCTAGGCAATCCAGATGAAATGGATTATGCCAAGTATATGTATCGCAAAGGAATAAGATACAGGCAACATACCGATATCAATAATGTTAAGAAAGTGGGCGTTTCATTGACATTAATGACCAGGGCTTATGATTTACGCCAGAATTTGCAGCACAAAGTGATGGGATCAAGAATGTCGCCCGATACTCAGAGCCTAATTATTGCCATGCTGCTTGGGAACAGTGATTTCATCAGCCGTGAGACCCGTGATATCTTTTCTCAGGCTGGTGTGGCGCATGTGTTAGCTTTGAGCGGACTTCATGTGGCGATAATCGCTTTCATGATTTGGTTTTTGCTTTTCCCATTGGATTATTTAAGAGCCCGAAGGCTGCGACTCATCATTACTATTTTGATACTCATTGCCTATGATATTGTTACAGGTCTTTCTCCATCGGTGGTGAGGGCGACAGTGATGCTCTCTTTTGTATTTATGTCAATGATTTTATATCGCAAGTCAACGCCACTCAACTCTCTATTTTCGGCCGCTCTCGCGATCCTCGTTTTTTCCCCATCGTCATTGTTCGGTGCCGGTTTTCAGTTAAGTTTCATTACTGTAGCAGCATTAATCATATTTTATGGCAATTTCAATGTCAAGTATCCCGATAACAAGTTTTTGAAATATCTTTACACAACTCTTCTTACTTCGTTGGTGGCAATGCTCTCAACAATAATACTAACTGCCTATTATTTCAATACTGTTTCGTTGTCATCAGCGTTGTCAAATGTAGTTATTATGCCCATACTTCCTGTTTTCATGCTCCTTGGAGCTTTGGCGTTATTCTTTTTGTCGGCAGGGGTAGATGCGCTCTTTATTGACAAGGCACTGAATGCTATGTCATCAGCAATGAATGGAACAATTGGATGGTTTGCATCATTGCCTTTGTCACAGGATGATGTATATGTCACATGGGTGGCGGTTGTGGTTTATTATATAGCTCTAATACTTATCAGTCTTTGGATTTACAGAAAGAAGATGAGTTTTCTGCTAGCTGCTGGTGTTGTATTGATTTTGGGAATTATACACGGTATTTACGTAGACTGGAAAACTCCTCGTAATGGTTTGGTGGTATTCAATTCCTATAATTCGACTCCTGTTTTCTATTTCTATGACCACAACGCAATGCTGTGGGTTCCTGATGTGGAAAACGACTTTGACCTGAAGACTTTTAAACGTCAGCATAGGGCGTTTCTTGCACACCATCGCATTGATAGCATTTCACTCGTGGACTCGACCAAAATGGAACTACCTGATGGCATTGTAGAGCATCCTTGTGCCAAACTTAACGGAGTTGGGATGATAGCTGCAGGGAAAGGACGATGGAAACATTATGAACCTTCTGACAGCAATTTAGTGAAATTTGACTGCATTCTTGTGACTAAGGGGTTCCATTCTGATATTTCAACATTAAAATCCCTATTCAGCTATGATAAAATAATCCTCTCTGGCGGAATATATGGTGAAGACAATAAGGCACTTGAAAAAGAATGTGAAAACCATAGGATTCCACATTACAATATCAAAACGTCGGGGGCTTACATAAAGATGGGTAAATAGTGTGCTCAATAACTACTTTTTCACTCTTCCTGCTGCGTAGTAATGCTTAACGTAATAGTTTGCTGTGAGGTCGTCGATTACTACACCTCGTGACGAGGATGCATGAGCAAACTTGTTGTCCTTGAGATAAATGCCCACATGTGAAATTCTTGAGCCGCTACCATCGTGGAAAAACACTAGGTCACCTTCACGCAACTCTGTTTTATTGATGTGAACACAATTGTTGGAATACATTAGACTGCCACGGCGTTCAAGAGGGATATTATAGACAGAAAGGTATAGTTCCATGACAAATCCCGAACAGTCGGTGCCAACCTGTTTTTGATGGCCGCCACCTGCATAGGGTGTACCCAACCAACTTTTTATCTCTTTATAAAGAGCTTTGTTGTCATTTCGCCCTAAGTTAATGTCAAGTCTTTTCCATTCGTCGTCGGTGGCAGGTGTTTTTTTCTCGTTTAAGTCTTTTTCTTCGGTGTATCCATTATCGGAAGGGGAGGTTCTTGCCCATCCCCTGTCGTGGCTGCCATTATTGCGCCACACCGCTCCAGGAGTCCTCTTGTTTGTATTAGGGCTTTTGGTGGTGTTGTTAGATTCAATGGGAGTGTCGACTATCTCGCTTTGTTTCAAAAAACCACACGACACATTAGCAACGCTCATAATCAAGAGCATTACATAAATCAGTTTTTTGTTTGACATAAACGAAATAGTCATAATAAGAAAGAATTGCGCTAAAAGCGCTTGGCCTTTAGCGCAATGTGTGAAAAATGTTTGTATTATTTTTCTTCGCTTGCTTTATCTTCCTCTTCTTTGGGTAAGAAGTCGGTCATGCCACTGTTGATGAGACAGTTGTACCAGTTTATCAATTTCTTGATGTCGGTGTTATAAACTCGGTCAACATCGAAATTGGGGACAACACCTTTAAAGAACTCTTGTAATGCAGCGGGTTCTTTGTAGTCGGCAACATTTAAAGGTTTACTGTCATATTTAGTTTTTATAGCTTCGAGTACTTCTCCAAGTGGTTTGTCACCAGAATCGGTGTACATAGAAATATCGCTCAGCGAGATTACCTTGTCGCGAGAATGTGCAGTAGTACGTTTTTTGTCTGTTATGTTTTCAACGATGATGATATTTTTGCCATATTTCACTAGGCGGTACAATCCGGGACGTCCCGAGATTGCTAAAATGTCTTTCAACATAATATTACTTTGATTAAATTATTAATTATTATTTTCAAATTATTGATTCAATAGTTCAATGATCTTATCGAATGCTGCGTCAAGACCTCCAACATTCTTGCCACCGGCTTGGGCAAAACCAGGCTGGCCGCCACCACCGCCCTGGATGAGCTTGGCAGCTTCACGGATAATCTGTCCAGCATTTTTACCTTCTTTGGTGAGGTCATCGCTCAGAGATATAGTGAGCATAGGGCGCTCCTTATCGTAAGTTGTGGCGACAAAAGCCACTCTTGGCTGCTTGTCACTCTTAATAGAGAGAGCCAGGCTTTTCACTATATCTGAGGTGAAAGCTCCATGGAGTTTAAGCACAGCAATGTCACCAACCATTGTCGAGGAAGTGTATAGCCTTTCTTTAATCATCTTTACGCGCTCCTTGATGAAATCGTCGACTTGCTTATGCAAGCTGGCGTTTTCGTTAATCGACTTGGTAATGGCTCCAATGATGTCAGGGGCGTTGTTGAAGATCTCCTTTATGCCTTTGATAGTGTCCTCGATAGCATCCATTGCATTTTCAACATTTGCACCTGTAATTGCCTCTATGCGGCGAATTCCGGCAGCAATAGAGCTCTCGCTCACAATCTTTATCATACCTATGTTGCCAGAGTTTGCAACATGTGTGCCACCGCATAACTCAACTGAGTCACCATATTTAATTACACGCACCTTATCACCATACTTTTCTCCGAAGAGTGCCATGGCACCCATCTCGCGAGCTTCGGCGATGGGAACTTCGCGGTGCTCCTCACGTGAAATGGCTTCACGAACCAGGGCATTAGCGAGATGCTCGGTTTGCCTGATTTCCTCGGGTGTAACTTTTTTGAAATGCGAGAAGTCGAAGCGTAGCATATTGGCATCAACATACGAGCCTTTTTGTTCTACATGAGATCCTAATACCTGTCGCAATGCATAGTGGAGCAGGTGAGTGGCTGTGTGGTTGCAGGCAATGGCTTGGCGAGCCTTTGTGTCGATGCGGGCTACGAAGTTGGAGCTTGGATCAGAGGGCATCTTCTTAACGATGTGTACTGGCAAGTTGTTTTCGCGCTTGGTGTCGAGGATTTCAATCTTTTCATCTCCACACTCGAGCCATCCCTTGTCGCCAACTTGTCCTCCCATTTCAGCATAGAATGGAGTTTTAGCTAAAACGACTTGGTAGAATTCATTTTTCTTTTGAACGACATGGCGATAACGCAGAATCTTTGTCTCACACTCTGTGAGGTCATATCCAACGAACTCTGAAACTCCTTCTTGAAGCTCAATCCAGTCACTGGCTTCAACAGCAGCAGCATTGCGAGCACGTTGTTTTTGTTTTGCCATCTCTGAATCAAACTGTTCTTTGTTAACAGTCATGTTGTTTTCCTTGAGGATTAGCTCGGTGAGGTCGAGAGGGAAACCATAGGTGTCGTAGAGTGTAAATGCCACCGCACCATCAATCTCGGTTTTATTATCGGCTTTTGCCTTAGAAATCACTCCATCAATCATCTTCATGCCGGTCTCGAGCGTGCGCAGGAAAGCGTCTTCCTCTTCCTTGATTACATGCTTGATGAGATCGGCTTGTGCAGGCAACTCTGGATAAGCTTCACCCATCGATTCAATGAGAGTGTCAACAAGCAAGTGCATGAAAGACTCTTTGAAGCCAAGGAAGGTGTAACCGTAGCGAACGGCACGTCGCAAGATGCGGCGAATTACATATCCTGCTTTTGCATTGCTAGGCAATTGCCCATCGGCAATTGAGAATGCTATTGTTCTCACATGGTCGGCTATAACTCTCATTGCCACGTCGGTATCATGTTCCTTGCCATAATTTTTCCCAGCAAGTTCGCCAATCTTCTTGATGAGTGGTTGGAATACGTCGGTATCGTAGTTAGACTGCTTACCTTGTAATGCCATGCACAGGCGCTCAAATCCCATTCCAGTGTCAATGACCTTGGCTGGAAGTGGCTCTAAAGAACCGTCGGCTTTGCGGTTATATTGCATGAACACAAGGTTCCAAATCTCAATTACTTGGGGATTGTCTTTGTTGACGAGCGATGCGCCTGGAACTGAGGCTTTCTCTTCGGCATTACGGAGGTCGATGTGAAGCTCGGAGCAAGGACCGCAAGGACCTGTGTCGCCCCTCTCCCAGAAGTTGTCGTGGCGGTTACCGTTAATAATATGGTCTTTGGGAAGATGTTGCTCCCAGTAGCTAGCTGCCTCGTTGTCACGTTCAAGTCCTTCGTCGGGAGAGCCTTCAAAGACTGTAGCATACATCATTGTTGGGTCAAGTTTGAGGACATTGACCAGATATTCCCAGCAAAAGTCAATAGCCTCTTTCTTGAAATAGTCACCAAATGACCAGTTGCCAAGCATCTCAAACATGGTGTGGTGGTAGGTGTCATGACCTACTTCCTCTAGGTCGTTGTGCTTACCACTTACTCGTAGGCACTTTTGAGAGTCGGCAACCCTTCGCCACTGCGGTTCTTTATTGCCCAAGATTATATCCTTAAACTGGTTCATGCCAGCGTTGGTGAACATAAGAGTTGGGTCGTCTTTAATAACCATTGGCGCCGAAGGCACTATATGATGGTTGTGTTGTTCGAAAAAATTCTTGAAAGATTCTCTGATTTCTTTTGCTGTCAACATAATATTTTATGTGGTTTTATTAATTAACCTATTGTTTTTCTTGCACAAATCACAAAAACGTCGTAACTTTAGCACGAAAATATTGGGCAAAGTTAATAATTTTACTTGTATTTTTATTATATTATAGTCAAAAAAACTGAAAATATCACTAACTAATGAAAGATATACTTAATAAGAAGTTTTATAAAATAGGCGATGTTGCTGAGATTTTGAATGTCCCAACCTCAACACTGAGGTTTTGGGAGAAAGAGTTCACTGTGATAAAACCTAAGCGTAACGCTAAGAATATTAGAGTTTATACTGTTAAGGACATCGAAACGATTAAAATGATATACTACCTCGTTAAAGATAAGGGTCTCAAGCTTGATGCAGCACAGGCGATGATTAAACGGAACCGTGATGGCATATCAAAGCAATGGGAGGTTGTTGATCGTCTTAAACAGGTTCGCGAACAGTTGTTCAAGCTCGATGAAGCATTGGTTTCGCTCAAAACATGAATGTTTGTTATTTATATTAATCAATAATTCTCAATAATTATGAAAAGATTTTTTACTTTACTTTTTGCTCTTGCATTTCTTTCTATGGGCGCTAATGCAACTGTTACCATCAACGTGCGCACCACCACTGGCGACGCACCTTGCCTCTATGTTTGGAATGGTGCTGGAACAGCGTTGAATGGCGAATGGCCTGGAACTATAATGGATGAGGAACAGACCTATACCACCAACATTGACGGAAAGGTATGGTTCACTCAAAGTTTTGATGAGGATGCTA
>JAFZAC010000009.1 GCA_017548365.1 Muribaculaceae bacterium | reverse complement strand
CGGCGCATCGATGTTCATGCCAGCTGCTGGCTCTTTTGGCAACTATTGGTCGCGTACGCTCCTCAGCTCCGATCCGTACTACGCTTATATCCTGTACTTCTACTCGGGCAGCGTGTTCCGGGACTACAGCGATCGTTACGTTGGTCAAAGTGTGCGTGCAGTGCGTGTGCCATAGAATCAGCAGTGTCCCCTTCGGCACAAAACGTCAAAAAAGAGTCCGCACAGCTCGATGAGGCAAGTGCGGACTTTTCCTAACGTGAGTTTGACCAATTAATATTCTAAAGATAAGTGATTTGCGGCTCCCCTCCTAAGATAGGAGGGGCTGGGGTGGTATGACAATTTTAATGTGTTGAAAACCAGCCCTTTGTCATACCCCTCAGTCACTTCATGACAGCTCCCCTATCTTAGGGGAGCAGCTGATACTCAGCACTTTATTTTCATCGAACTCACATTGTCTTACTGCGGTTACAAAATTATATAATAACTGTGTAAAGTTGGGTATAAGATTTATGGCGGTTTGTTTTGGCATTTTGAGTAATAATTCGTAACTTTGCACGCAGAACCATAGCAGAAACTTATCTTTCTATAAAATAATAACAAAACTAATCATGAACAATTCAATTATTAATTTTCCTCTTCCAGCAAACGAGCCAGTAAAGGCTTATCTGGAAGGATCCCCCGAGCGTGTTGCATTAGAAAAAGAACTTGAGCGTCAAAGCAAATTGGTGGTAGAAATTCCTATCATTATTGGCGGTAAAGAAATCCGCACCGGCGATATGGGCGAGGTGACTTGTCCACACGACCACAAACACGTGATTGCCCGCTACCACAAGGTTGGCAAGAAAGAGGTTGAGATGGCTGTTGAGGCAGCTATGAAGGCTTGGCAAGAGTGGAGCCGCACCCCCTGGACCACCCGTGCCGCTATCGTTATGAAGATGGCTGAGCTTCTCGCCACCAAGTATCGCCCAATCATGAATGCCGCCACAATGCTTGGTCAGAGCAAGAACATCTTCCAGGCTGAGATTGACTCGGCTTGCGAGACTATCGACTTCTTCCGCTACAACGTGCATTACGCATCTAAGATATATGCCATGCAGCCCAAGGACGGCGTGGCACAGTTGAACCACACCGAGTATCGCCCACTCGAGGGCTTCATTCTCGCTGTAACTCCATTCAACTTCACATCTATTGCTTCTAACCTGTGTATGACTCCCGTGCTTATGGGTAACGTGGCACTGTGGAAGCCATCAACCACAGCTTTGTTGAGCAATTACTACCTGATGCAGCTCTACAAGGAAGCTGGTTTGCCTGACGGCGTAGTTAACTTCCTGCCCGGTAGCGGCGCATTGATTGGCGAGGTAGCCACTCAGTCTAAATACTTCTCTGGTATCCACTTCACTGGCAGCACCGCAACATTCCAGTCGCTGTGGAAACAGGCGAGCATGAATGTTGACAAGTACATCTCTTATCCACGCCTCGTAGGCGAGACTGGTGGTAAGGACTTCATCTTTGTTCACCCCAGTGCCGATCCTAAGGCAGTTGCTACTGCCGCATTCTGCGGAGCCTATGAGTTCCAGGGCCAGAAGTGCTCGGCAGCATCACGCATGTACATCCCCAAGAGTATGTGGGCTGGCGTTCTCAAGGATATGAAGGCTATGGCAGCCGAGGTTAAGATGGGCGACGTGATGGATCCCAAGAATTTCATTAACGCCGTTATCGACAAGGCTTCGTTCGACAAGGCTAAATCTTATATCGACTTCGCTAAGGAAGCTAAGGACGCCGATGTTGTGATGGGCGGCAAGTGCGACGACAGCAAGGGCTGGTTTGTTGAGCCTACCGTTATCGAAACCAGCAATCCAAACTTCAAGTCGATGGAAGAGGAAATCTTCGCTCCAGTTCTTACCGTTTACCCCTATGATGATGAGAAGTGGGAGGAGATGGCACAGAAGTGTAACGAGACCTCACCTTATGGTTTGACTGGTGCTGTATTTGGACGCGACCGTATGGCTGTAGAGAAAATCACCGACATCCTGTGCTATGCCGCTGGTAACTTCTACATCAATGATAAGCCAACAGGTGCCGTAGTTGGTATGCAGCCATTCGGTGGCGCACGTGCCAGCGGTACCAACGACAAGGCTGGTGGCGAGTTCAACCTCATCCGCTGGATAATCCCACGCGTGATTAAGGAGACTCTCGTTTCACCAACCGACTATCGCTACACTTACCTGAAATAAACATACCTCTATAAAGCAACTTATTTCTATCCCTTATTCCGCTACCGCCGGTAAAAGGTCGGTAGCGGAGGATAGAAATGATAATAATGTATGAATACGAAACAACTAAAGCCTTGTGAAGTAAATGTATGCTCTGAGACTGGCAGACTCAGGGCTGTGCTACTGCATCGTCCCGGTGTGGAGATTGAGCGCATGACGCCACTCAACGCCAATGCAGCTCTATACAGCGACATCCTCAACAAGCCCATCGTTGACGAGGAGTACCGCAACTTCAGTGGTGTTCTCGAGCGCTGGACACAGGTATATTACGTAGAGGATATCCTCGAGGAACTGCTAAAAGATGAGGCGGTAAAGACCAAACTGCTCGCCGACAGCCTTAAGGGATGCAATCAAAAAACAGCAAGGGTAATAGACGAAATTGCAGGCGACGACCCCAAGAAGCTTGCTCAGTTGCTCATTGAGGGTTGTGAAGACCCCAAATGGGACGGCGTGAGTGAACACCGCTATTTGCTTAAACCTCTATATAACCTGTTTTTCACCCGCGATGCGTCGAGCACAGTGTATAACCGTGTACTCATCAACTCGATGAGCTTTGAGGTGCGCGAGCGCGAATCGCTAATCTATGAGGCGATTTTCAAGCACTTCTTTGGTGTCGACACCCTCAATGCCATGGCTTGGAACCCATACGCCCGCACCGAGGGTGGCGATGTGCAGATTGCTGGCCCCGACACGCTTTGCATAGGCCAGGGCATCCGCACCAACCGCAAAGGCATAGAGTATCTTGCGCAGACCTTCGCTCGCGAGCGCGAGCACTTCACCATTGTGGCACAGGAGCTGCCCAAAGACCCCGAGTCGTTCATCCATCTCGATATGGTGTTCACCTTCCTGAGCAAGCATCAATGCATGGCGTTTGAGCCCATGCTCACCAAGCAAGGCCTTTTTGCCGGCAAGGACACTACTATAATCACTATCGACAACGGCAAGATAAGTTACAAGAGGGCTAATAATATTATCGACGCTCTCAACAGCCTGGGGTGGGAGATAGAGCCAGTGATTGGCGGTGGTCGCGATCCTTGGACACAGCTGCGTGAGCAGTGGCATAGCGGTGCAAACTTCTTCTCGCTTGGCGACGGCAAGATTCTGGGCTATCGTCGCAACACCCACACCATCGAGGCGCTTGGCAAGGCCGGTTTTGCCGTAATCAACGCCGAGGACATAGTGAGTGGAAAGGTCAATATGAACGACTATGAGAAGTTTGTGGCAGCATTCCCTGGCAGCGAGCTTCCCCGCGCCGGTGGCGGCGCCCGTTGCATGACAATGCCTATACTTCGCGACTGACTTTTTAGACGATAATTAAAGATAAAAATACACCCGAGCCGTAAATCGACTCGGGTGTGTTGCGTTTAGACAACTATTTTTTATTTTCCTCTAGTTGCTATCTGGAACGAGCTCACGGTGTAGAGCTGGTCGCCGTTAGAGAAGCTGATGTTGAAATCGGCTACGCCGTTCTTGAGTTTCTTTGTGGCAACCACCTCGGCTTGATAACGCACAGCCTTGCCTGGTCCCAGCTCACTGATGATGGCAGTGGGAGAAAGATATATTTGCTTGGTTCCCGATACTGTGATAACAGGAGCGATGTCATAGACGTAGTCATTGCCCATGTTACGTACATCGAAGACTAGTTTAGCGTGCTCCTCAGCATCGATACAGTTGTTTTGACTGGTCTCTAACAGTCTAATATTCTCGATATAGATGCTCGCATAAGGGCTGTAGGAGTTGTTCTGTTTGTAGTCATCGTAATCATATCCGTTGTAGTAGTCGCTGGTACGGCTTTCCGCGTTAGCCTTGGGCGCTGTGGCTGCTGCACCAATAACACCACCAATAGCCATTCCTGCAAGCCTACCCACGTTGCTGCCTCTCCATCCACCGGAGATGCTACCAATAGCCGAGCCAAACATACCTCCAACCGAAGCACCTGTTGCAGCTCCGTAGAACTGGTTAGCCGACTGGCAGCTGCTCATCAAAATGAGTGCAGCGCTCATGGCTGCGATAATAGTCTTTTTCATAACAAACTTTATTTAATTATTTAATGTGCAAAAATTACGTTAATGATTTCGGGCGCTAAATTAGTAAATATCAAAAAATGTGCCAAAAATAATAGACGAACAAATCAAAAATATCGTCTAAAAGACACTATTTTAGATATTTTGTAGCATTATTATGACCAATAAAGGCTTGAATGGTTTAAAAATCAGGATTAAATAATGAGAATAGAAGGCAAAATGTTTTGAGCAAATTATTCTGTTTCTTGCTTACTAAAAAAAATGTATTTATCTTTGTGGTTGAAAAGCAACTTTAATTTTTTAAGTAAAATGAAGAAGAAATTGATAACTATTGCAATTGATGGCCACTCGTCGTGCGGCAAGAGCACGATGGCAAAATCGCTTGCCAAGCGAATAGGCTATGCCTATATTGACACTGGCGCCATGTATCGCGCTGTTACACTCTACTGCCTTGAGCATGATATGATAAAAGGTGACGAAGTGAACAAGCCACGCCTGCGTCGTCACATGCCCAAGATTGAGATCACTTTCCAGGTCAACGATGAAGGAAAGAGCGAAACCTACCTAAACGGCAAGAACGTGGAGCAGGAGATACGCGGCATGGAAGTGAGCAACAAGGTGAGCCTTGTGTCGGCAATAGGCTTTGTTCGTCGCGCGATGGTTGCTCAGCAGCAAGCTATGGGAGAGCACAAGGGCATAGTAATGGACGGCCGTGACATTGGCACTGTTGTGTTCCCCAATGCCGAGCTCAAAGTGTTTATCACCGCGTCGGCCGAGGTGCGCGCCGAGCGTCGCTTCAAGGAGCTACAAAGCAAGGGTGACACAACTACTACTCTTGCTGAGGTTCTCGAAAACGTTCTAGAGCGTGACCGCATCGACACTACTCGTAAGGAAAGTCCCCTGCGTCAGGCCGAGGATGCATTGCTACTCGATAATTCCAACCTCACACTCGAGGAGCAAGACGAGTGGCTCTATAATGAATATTTGAAGAAGGTAAAGTAAATCTCTGAAGCTTGAATATTGTTTATAAGCAATGGTAATTGAGATAGAGAAAGGTTCGGGATTCTGCTTCGGTGTGACCACTGCTATCCGCAAGGCCGAAGAGGAGCTCAACAAGAGTGGGCACCTCTACTGTCTGGGTGACATTGTGCACAACAGCAACGAGGTGGAGCGACTGGAGCATAAAGGGCTGACGACCATCACTCATGACCAGCTTCGTGAGCTTCACGACGTGAAAGTGCTGCTCAGGGCTCATGGTGAGCCCCCCGAGACCTATGCCATAGCTAAAGCCAACAATATCGAAATTATCGATGCCACCTGCCCTGTTGTGTTGCAGCTTCAGCGCCGTATCAACGCCTGCTATAATGAGACTGGTGATAGCGCCCATATGCCTCAGATTGTTATCTATGGTAAGCGTGGTCATGCCGAGGTAAATGGACTTGTGGGGCAAACTCAAGGCAGCGCGCTTGTGATAGAAAGCCTTGCCGAGATAGAAAATATCGACTTTAATCGTGATATATATCTTTATTCCCAGACGACCAAGTCTTTGCAAGGCTTTAAGACAATAGTCGAGGAGATAAAACGCAGGATAGGCCCCGATGTTGAGTTCAAGAGCTATGACACGATTTGTCGTTCGGTAGCGAACCGCATACCTCAAATCAGGGAGTTTGCAAGTCATCACGAGCTGGTGCTGTTTGTGTGCGGCAGTAAGTCAAGTAATGGCAAGATTCTATTTGCCCAATGCCATGATGCCAACCCTAATAGCTACATGATAAGCAACGAGAGCGAGATACAGGAGTCGTGGCTTCATGGCAAGCAGAGCATAGGGATATGTGGCGCAACGTCAACCCCGCGCTGGCTTATGAACCAAGTGAAGAACTATATCGAGGCAAAAACCTCAAATTAATAATACTTATCGTTAATGTCAAAACGCACGCTATTCATTGTTATCGGTCTCCTGGTGTTTCTTGACCTTGCAGCCTTTTTTATCTACTTTGTGGGCAGCTCTAACCGCGACGGCAAGAGCCCGCTGGATTTCACTGTTGGCAATGAGGAAAAGGTGGTTCAGATCGCCGACACTATTCCGTCGGTTATTAATGAAGACCGATTTGACACCATCGTGAAGATGGCGTCGTTTGTCTCTCAAGACAAGTTTTTGGCAGGTGATAAGGAAAGGAGCATGCTTTCATCGATAAAGCTCAAGTTTGTGTGGCCGATGTTGATAAACAAGAGCGAAGAACTTGGCGACTTAGATCATGCGTTGATGAAGAAACTAACAGGTTCAAGTTATGGCAGTGTGCAGGAATGTGTCAACAAGCTGTTGCTCCACCCTCGCTTTGTGAAACCATCAACCCATTACAGCCCAATGGAATATATAGATGAAATCGAGGGTCCTAATCACAGCAAGGACACTTATCGTGTTTTTCCCAAGGTGGGTACTGCCTATTTGCTTGAAATGGAGGTGTTGATGGAGAATTTTGACGGCTTTGTGAGTCATCGCGAGATGAAGGTTGTTCATTATGACCGCATGCACAACAAGGTGTTGGAAATTGAAGATATTTTCAACCTGAGTTATAGCGATGAGATTCTGGCGCTTGTCAATCAAGGCATTGAGCAACTGAAGATGACAAAGAAGAACAAGACTATTCATGAAATCAAGTTCCTGCCCCAAGAATTCCTGCTGGGTAGCAAGAGCGTGATATTCTATATGGGCGATGGAACCATAGCAAATGAGGGCACAGGCTTGTATGAGGTTTATGTGTCGAACGATAGTCTCAGGCCATATTTCACCGACTATTACAATGAGCTGCTCAACAATGACACAAGTTTCAAGGACTACGGCTTTATTACGTGGTGATGGTTATGGAAAAATGTTTAGACTTTGACAGCCTCAAGGCTTTTTTGGACCGCGAGGCGGCGAGAATCAACAATGTGGATTTCATTGCTCATGATCCAGTGCAATTCCCTCGGCGCTTCTCTTCTCTTCGCGACATCGAGATAGTGTCGTTGCTCTCGGCGACTATAGCTTGGGGCAACCGCAAGATGATTTGCAACAATTGCCAAAAGATGCTAGACCTTATGGAAAATGATCCAGCGGCATGGGTTAACGACGAAGCCTATGAAGATTTGCCCGATGAGTTGAACCTGCACCGCACCTTCTTTGCCCGCAATTTCAAGTATATGCTGCGAGGCTTGAAGCGCATATATGACAAGCACGACTCGCTTAACGATTTTGCCGCAGCGCACCATGTGGGCGACAGTGAGGAGCCTTCATGGCGACTTGTGGAACTTATGCAGCACGAGATGTCCGAAGCCAACGATGGCCGCTACGACTCAAGGTGCTTACCCACCAACCTAAACAGCACTGCCCTGAAGCGCATCAACATGGCACTGCGTTGGCTTGTGCGCGATGACGGAATCGTTGACATGGGCGTGTGGAATGCCATCAATCCGTCACAACTGTTCATTCCGCTTGATGTGCATGTTGGCAACACAGCCAGAGCTCTTGGAATGATAAGCCGCCGTGCCAATGACAAAAAGACCGTGCTCGAACTCACCAGCCTGCTTCGCCAAATGCGCCCCAGTGATCCCGTCATTTATGACTACGCATTGTTTGGAGTCGGAATCGCAGGTGTTTAGCTCTGCTTAAGTTTTCGAAAATATAAAAAAACTCCTGGCCTTGTAGTGGTCAGGAGCTTTTTCATTGAATGTGGATGGTGTTTAGTTCAGAGGTTTTGTGCTAACTTTAGTAATTTTGTAGTTGCCATCTGAACCTTTTACCTCGAAGTAGCACTTGCTGTTGCCTTCTTCCACAACATAGATGCCGTTGCCAAGGTTCTGGATTTGGTAAGCTGGAGTGAATCCTTCTCCTCCATTAGCTTTGCCAAAGATTGGATCCCAATTGATTTCCCCATCATCGCCTTTGAGCATATCGAGAGCTTCTTGTGTGAAGAAAGTCTTCACATAGGGGAAGTAGCTCTTGTTGGCAACAGTGCCGGGGAATACATATTGTCCGTAGAACAGCTGTATGCGAGCCATTTCGAGGTCGGATACGTCGCCATTTTCAAGTCTCTCGGCACCAGGTTGTGTGTAAAGCCTCTCGCCAGTACCAGGTACTTCGACAGCCACATTGTTCTGTGCTTTAGTAGTCTGTTTGGTTGGCACGTTCTGTTGTTTTTTCCTTACTTTTCTTTTAGCGTCAACATTGACAGAAGTACCCAAGATCAATGCCACGATGGTGGCGATAAATAAAAACTTCTTCATAGTAAATAATATTAAAACGGTTATTTTTATGTTATAATGCTTTGACTCAATAAATAAAGTAAAGTTTAATCTCTCCAGGTCATTAGTGTTCAGGCCACAAGAGCCCGTTTTTAATTCTTTAATCGCTCAGTACAAACCAAGTGCTTGTGTCGTATCGCGGCAAGGCATAGACTTGGATGTCCTTTTCACGCTCGATGGGGGCGAAACTGCCGTCGCCCACGCTCTTACCTGCTTGGGAGATTGCATCGGTCATCTCTTGCACAGCTATTTCGGGCTTATTGTTGTCATTGCTCAAGTGGCAAAGGAAAACCCACTTTAGATTGTCATGTAGATGGGTAGCCACAAACTGTGCTGTCACTTTGTTGTCGAGATGCCCTTTTTCACTTTTTACCCTTGCTTTCAGATACTCGGGGTATCGCCCCGAAGTGAGCATGTTAAGGTCATAGTTTGACTCTATCATGAGATAGTTGGCAGAGCTCATATAGTGCTGCGCTCTCTCGGTTATAATGCCCATATCGGTAGCGATGACAAATGATTTGCCACCAGCCTCAAAGCAGAATCCCATGTTGTCGATCGCGTCATGCGACGTATCGAATGCAGTGATTTTCATCCCTGCCAGGAAGAACGAAATCTCCTTGAAGATGCTCACTTGGTAGTCTTTGATGCGTCTGGACACGTTGTGGTGTCTGAGCAGCCCACCCATGAGCCTTGGAGTGCAGTAGATGCGCATGTGCTTGTTCTCACGCACAATCTTGTAGGCATATCTAATGTGGTCGGCATGGTCGTGTGTTAGCAATATGCCTTTCACATTGGCGATGTTGATACCGTTGTTCTTCAGGTCACGATACACGTGCTCAGGATCAATACCGGCATCGATTAGCACCCCTCCGTTCTGATTACCCAGAAACGCGCAGTTTCCACTGCTGCCGCTTCCGAAACTCACGAAATTAAACTCTGTCCATTCCTGTTGGCTTGGATATCGATTCCTTTCGTGGGTTTTGTCGTCATCAAAATCTAATTCTCCGATAGCATAATTATTAATCCATCGGTTATCGCCCAACCTCTGCTGGCGATACTTATCATTGTTTTTACTCATTTTCAAAATAGTGGAGGATTGGTGAAAGTAGAATGGTGTTCTTACTTATCCCTTTTCCTCTTTTCCCTCTAACCGCTCTCGTGCTTGAGAACTTACTTATAAAGCAAGAAAATTGTTGGCACTTTGTTCATGTCTGGGAGATTATTTAGCCACTGTTTCACACCTCGAGTGACGATGCTCTCGTTGGGACCAGTGATGTCGGTGGCTATACACAACTTGATGTGCTGTGGCATGGACTTGCAAATCTCGGCAGCTAGTGCATTGTTGCGGTAAGGTGTCTCGATGAAGATTTGAGTCTGATTTTCTCGCATGATGCGCTGCTCCATTTCCTTGAGTTTGCGAGAGCGTTGCGCGGCATCGATTGGTAGATATCCCACAAATGCGAAGCTCTGCCCGTTGAAACCTGAGCCCATAAGTCCCATGATTATGCTAGATGGTCCCACCAGTGGTATCACTTTGAGTCCTTTTTGCTGAGCAATTGCCACAATGTCGGCGCCAGGATCGGCAACAGCTGGACATCCAGCTTCGCTTATAACTCCCATGGGTTGACCTGCGATGAGCGGTTTGAGCATGTGTGGCAAATCTTGCGGTTTGGTGTGGCGGTTGAGCTCGTAAAAAGTGAGCGAGTCAATATCAATAGCCTTATCACATTTCTTGAGGAATCGTCGAGCCGAACGTACGTTCTCGACAATGAAATGCTTGATGTGTGAGACTAAAAGAATATTGGCTTGGGGCAACACCGAATGTAACTCAACATCGCTGAGCTGCACGGGTATCAGGTATAGTGCCACTTGGGGCAATACACTTTGGTCCATGTTCTTCGCAATAACAGATGATAGAACATTGTGTGCTCTATAAATCGCCATTAAGCCTTGAATCTTAGGTCGATATATAGAGCACGATTAGTTTGCTTTTACATTCCCAAAAGGAGGTTGTAAATAAATGTTATGTCACCAGCGGTTATTGTTCCGTCACTATCTTGGTCGCCATTGACGACACCACTCGCATCGCCATTGAGCAAGTAGTTATAAAGTGCGGTAATGTCGCCTGCTGTTACTACTCCGTCGCCATCAACGTCGCCAGGTACGACAACTACAGGACTAAGCGCGCCGTTGTGGTAGATTGTAAAATCGTCAATATAGCCTGCCAGAGATGTGGAACCAGCGGTACAAGCCACACGATAGCGGGCAGGTACCTGAACGTTGATGGGATAGTATAGAGTACTCTTTGAGTTTAATCCCGCAACCACTGTTGTGTTGCCCATTATGTTTGGCTGAGCGGTCCATGTCTGACCATGGTCGGTCGACATGTAAAGCTGCAAGCTGACGTTGATGTTGGTCGGGTTATAGAAGTCGAAGGTCACTAGATAGGTGTCGTAAGCCACGTCGCTGGTCATGGTAGCGGTGCTGGGCTTTTTCATAGCTATTGCCTTTGCACCATTACACAACGTGTTATCGGTAGGAGAGGCAGGGAAACACTTGGCAAATGTCCAAGTGGCCAATGAGCCTTCGTCGCTTATTGTAGCGTTATTAGACGTTTTAGGAGTCATGGGCTCAAAGTCCTCGACTGCTGTCACAAAGGTGTTATCTAACTTAACCGAGAACTTCACCACATCGCCCTCCTCATGAATGTTGTAAAGATTGTATTGGTTACGTTTGTTGCCCCAAGCCATCAAGTTGGCTGGGGTATCATTAGTGACCATTGCTACTCCACGAGTGCCGGGGAATGGGTCGGTGGGCGACTGCTGGGCGGAAGAACCGCCGGCACGAAGCATCTCGTAATAGAGGCGTGTGGCATTACCGTTAGGGGCGTTATTGTTCCACACACTGGCGTTGGTAGAATCCATACGGGCGATTATCATGCCGTGGCCAGGAGCGTAAGCATCCCACTTCGTAGAGGTCTGACGGTTGTCAATGAGGAAGATTTCCTTATTGGTTGGAGTTTTTAGGATGTAGCCGTCACCAGTTGTGCATATTGGGTTGAGGCTGTAGTCGCCCTCGGCATTGATGACCTGAACATTGGCAAAGCCCAGAGAGTAACGGTCATAGAGGCTGTAGGCCACAGGAGTGCGGGCGTTGTTCTGGTAGTTGCCGCCTGCCATGAGGTCCCACTCGCCTGGGTGCTGTGATTCGCCACCAGTGGAACTGTTATTGTCTTCATCAGTGTCATAAAGGTCGGGAAGTCCCAGCACATGGCTGAACTCGTGGCAGATGGTGCCAATGCCATCGAAAATGCCACTGCTCTTACCATAGATGTACTCAGCTGAGCAGGCATAGTCGCGTATGTACTTGCCATCATATTTCGTGTAGGTATAAAAAGCCGAGCGGTGGGGCCAAATGTGGTTTGGACTGCTTGGGTCACTACTTGAGGGAGTATCGGCATAGATGAAGTAAATGAGATCAACAATACCGTTGTTGTCAAGGTCATATTGGCTGAAATCCACGGTTGGGTTAGCTTTCTGGACTGCGCTTAAAAAGATGTTATAAGCATTTTGATTGCCTTGATTAACATTATAGTTCACCTCAAAAGGACCAACCACGTCAAATTGAGGAACGAAGATGCCGTTGCTATTATCGTTAAAGTAGTCGCGTACACTACCAGTACAGTTGCCGTAGGCGTTGGGAGTGCCATCCTCGTTGGTGTAGCCAGTATAGTTTTCTTGGTTAATCATGTTGGTGTAGAAGTCAATCACATCGCTGCGAGTGAAATGCGAGTCCTTAAACTCAACAAGAATAACCAGACCGTGGAAGTTGTTGTAGTTGATGGTGTTGAGATGAGGCAAAGCGTCACGTTGTGCGCGTGCCTTGATGCCAGCAGCAATCTTGCTTGCCGAACGCAAATTCTTGCCAGTAGCCTGGAGCCATGCGTTGTCGCTTGTTGAACGCTTATCGGCATCGCGGGCAATAATCTTGCTAGCAATCACCTCGTCATTTACAAGAGTTCCATAAGCATAGTAGCCTTGGTCGTTCATTACGATGGTGTAGCCATCGGCTGTAGTCATGTAGTGAAAGAACTCGTCACCCTTGATGAAAACTGAGAGCTCCTCACCGTTGGGCTGGGTCACCTTTTGTAGGGTGGGAATCGCTGGCACAGCACTAGCCACGAAGCACGCCAATGCCATAAAAATGCTAAAGATTAATTTTTTCATTGTCAATGATATTTTTGTTTATAATTTTTCTTGATAAAGTAATTTGCAAATATCGTAATTATTTTTCAAAGAAGCAACAAGAAAGCCTATTTTTAGGTTGTGATTGCACTTTTTCTACCTTAATTATTGTGGATAGGAAAAATATATATAACTTTGCATGTTTAAACGAAAATGAGATAATCAATAATACCCCTGCGATATGCAAGAGATAATTCAAGAATCAACTCCTAGTAGCAATAGTAGCGAAAAGAAAAAGAACTTTGGTGCTTCAATTCCTATCAAAGCGTTTTTCAATGCATGCCTTCACAACTGGTACTGGTTTGTGATTTCGGCTATTATTTGCACATGCATAGCATTGCTGAAAACTAAGTCAGAGCCCAAGCTTTACAGTTCATCGGCATTGATCATGCTTACTACCGAAACAAGTAAGCAGCAAGGAAGTCAAGCTCAAGTCTTTGGCGACCTGGGCATGAAAGTGCTGACAACCGATCTCTCAAACGAGACCCACAAAATAAGGTCGACAAAGCTCATGGAGAACGTTGTAGACCACCTGGGTCTCAATATCATGTATTATGGTCGTGTGTATTTGCGTGATGTGAATACCTACAAACATTCTCCAGTACAAATCACGCCGCTTAAAGACATTAACACAAATTACTCAATATCAATTCTCATCAAGGGGGAGAACAATTTTGAGTATTGCGTGAATGGAAACAAGAATTGGAAGAAGGCGAACTTTGGTAGCAAGGTGAGCACACCTTACGGCCCCGTGGCTGTAACCAAGACACGCATTTTCAATAACCAGTATCAGGGCTACACTGTGATTGCCAAGGTTGGAACAACCAATAGTGTCGCTAAGCGTTTGCTTTCGAACTTGAAAGTAGAGCCTGCTGATAAGATGAGTGATGTGCTTCGTTTGTCGCTTGTTTCTGACAACGATGAGATGGGAAAGGACGTCTTGAACTCATTGATTATAGCCTATAACCAAGATGGTATTGAAGACAAGAACCGCGTGGCACGCAATACCGAGAACTTCATTGCCGAGCGTATTAACAGCATCTCGCAGGATCTTAGCGGTGTGGACAGCCGCATTGCCCAACTGAAGTCGGCAAGCGCTAATGACGCCATTTATGCTGACGCATCGTCTGGTGTGCGTTACCAAGAGAATGCACAAGATGCGAGCTTGCAGCTGAGTCTTGCCTCAAGTGTGCGCGATGCTGTCAATCAGGCTGGAGATCGTGATCTTATTCCTAGCAATACAGGAATCGCCAATGCCGGTATTGAAAACCAAATTAAGGAATATAACGATGCTATGCTCAAGTATCAGAAGATTGCCGCGACATCGAGTGACGAGAACCCTGTTATGAAAGAGCTGAGCACAACGCTTGCAACTCAAAAGGCTGGTATCACTCGTGCCATTAACAATTATATCTCACAACTCAGTGCCAAGGCTTCACAGGCTCAGGCATCGCAAGTACAGGCACAGAGTGGTCGTCAGCAGATGCCATCGCATGAGAAAGCTATCACACAAGTGGGCCGCCAGCAAAACGTTAAAGAGCAATTGTATCTTTACCTGCTCAACAAGCGTGAGGAGAATGCTCTTCAAATTGCTATTACTGAGCCTAATGCTAAGGTTGTGGAAGAGGCCAGCGGCAGCTCGGCCCCCATTTCTCCCAACACAACCCGTGCTCTGGCAATTGGTTTGTTGATTGGCTTGCTTATTCCAGCCGCAATCTTCTATTTGATTTATTGGATACTCTCACTTGACACTAAGATTCATAATCGTCATGATGTGGAAGAGAATTGTAATCTGCCGATTGTGGGCGAAATACCCGCCAAGCGCAACAACCAGCGCGACAAAGAGATTGTCATTACCGAGGATTCGGTTGACCGTGTTTCGGAGGCATTGCGAATTGTGCGTGCCAATCTTGACTTTGTTGTTGAGAAGAAAGATGGTCGAGGTGTTGTTATTCAGCTCACGTCGACCCGTCCAGGTGAGGGTAAGAGCTTTATTGCTGTAAACCTGGCATTGACCTATGCTCATGTAAACAAGAAAGTGGCAGTTGTCGACTTAGACTTGCGCAAGGGTCGCTTCTCTGAGTATGTTGACGCTGAGACCAATGTTGGTGTTAGCGCCTATCTGTCGGGTAAAGTAAGCAACGTGGAATCGATAATAGTAGGAGGATCAATTCATCCCAATCTTGACATCATTCCGCTTGGCGCTATACCACCCAACCCAACAGGCTTGCTTATGGGAGAACACTTGAAAGAGCTCATAGAAGAACTTCGCAAGAAGTATGACTATGTAATTCTTGACACCGTGCCATTTGGCATTATTGCCGATGCATCGCTCATCAATCGCTTTGTTGATCTAACTGTCTATGTAATTCGCGATGGATTGATCGACAAGAAGTATTTGCTTGACCTAGAGCGTGGAAACAACGAGAAGAAGTTCAAGAATCTTACAATCTTGATAAATGACATAAAGGTCGACAAGAAGAACTACGGTTATGGCTATGGCTACGGCTATGGTTATGGCTACGGCTATGGTTACGGCTATGGTTACGGCCACGAAGATGAACGTCATGGCATGTTTGCCGATACGAGATCTCGTGTGAAAAGGAAACTCAAGCGCAAGAAAAAGTCGTCGAAAAACGATACCGAAATGAGTTGACGACGGTTGAAAAATAACCGCATGGAACTCTGCCTGTTGCGAAGTGCCATGCGGTTTTCTTATTGCCTATTGAATTTAAGAATAGTTAAGTCTTACATTAATTGTTTTTTAAAGTTTTTCAATGCATCTATTAAAAGGAAATGACATACTCACCAAGCGACAGTGCGACGTGCTGCGGGGACTTGCTATATTGGGTATTTTTTTGCATAACTTCTGTCACTGGTTACATGGCGGGTTTCATGAGAACGAATACGCTTTTTTTACTGGACATGGAATGAGGGCGTGGAACTACTTTACAGGTGGAATTGATGCCTTTGCTCTCATTCAGTTCTTCTCATTCTTTGGGCATTATGGTGTGCCTCTTTTCCTGTTCTTGAGCGGCTTTGGGCTTGTGATGAAATATGAGCGTGAAGGCGCTGACAGGATAGGGGTGCTTCCATTTCTGGGATATCAGTGGCTCAAACTATTCAGGCTCATGTTGTTGGGCTTTATCTTGTGTGTTTTGGTTTACTTATATTGTGGTTCTAGTCCACATCCATGGAACGAAACTGTGGCGCAGCTATTAATGATAAACAATTTCCTGTTTGAGAGCCCAGGCTCAGCTGTTGTTCCTGGCCCTTACTGGTTCTTCGGATTGATGGTTGAGGTTTATGTGATATATCGTCTTTTGATATATACCACAAGCGACAAGAAGCATTGGCGATGGCTCATGCCTGTCTTGCTTGTCATTGCTACATGGCTTGTGATGGCGTTGAATGATCACCACACTAAGCGCCTTGAATATATGCGTTACAATGCTGTGGTAGCGATGCTGCCATTTGCGATTGGGGTGTTGTTGGCGCGTTACGGCATGCCTCGTTTGCCAAGATGGTTGCTCGCTGTGATTGCTGTTGTTTCGCTGCCTCTGTTGGCTGTTGCAAACCTTAATTTCCAGGCATGGCTTTGGGCACCTGTGCTAGTTGTTGCTGGTGCTGTGGCCTTTGTCAAGCTCTTCCAGAAATATAGTTCTGGTGGAACTGGAGTTGTGATGAGGCCTTTGGCATGGGTTGGTGTTATGTCGTCGTTTATCTTTGTTGTGCACTCTATTCCTCGCATGTTTATGTTCAAATTTGTGCTCTGGCGTCAAAGCGAACTTATGTACAGCGATTATGCCTGGCTTGCCGCCTACATAATACTTACATTCTTGTTGGCATGGCTCTATAAGCAGTATTTGAAATTAGTCCTCAGCCCACGCTTAAAGGACGGGAAGACAATCACGTTCTCAAGATGATGACGTTTAGATAAAAAAATGAGTCGGCAAAACTTGATGTTGTTGCCGACTCTTTTTTATATTTTGTTGATGAATTTTACAGCCTGAAAGCAATAGGCAGTACGCATCGCACATTAACTTTAGTGTTACCTACTTTTCCGACTACCCATCGTGGCATTTTGCTTATAACACGCATCGCTTCACGATCAAGAGACTCGTTACCCGAGCTCCTTATTACCTGGATGTCGAAAAGTTTACCGTCAGTGCCCACGATGAAACTGCACAACACACGTCCTTGAATGTGGTTGCGATAGGCATTGTAGGGATATTCACGTGTTTCGTTGATGAAATTAATCAAGCCTGTTTCACCGCCAGGGAACTGTGGCCTGGTGTCGACGCTCTCATACTCATATACAAGCGTGTTATATCCGCTGGTGACGTTACGCCGCTGCTGAGCATTAGCCACAATAGTGGCTACCAGCATCAAAGTAAGAGTAAAAGTCAAGCGATTAAACTTCATCATTTTTTTCAAATAAAAAAATAAGAAACAATGTTCTCATGCCAACATTTGGAACAGTTTTCATGAGCTTTGTGACAAATTCAATGCAAATATAGTTGTGATTTTCTAAAAATCAATAACTTGGGCAATCGTTTTTGGTAATGATTAATAAGGTTTTGTTTTTTTTTACAAAACCGCCCAATTTTATAGCTTCTTGTAAAAAAAATTAAACAAATCGTGATTAAAGAAATACCTTTCAATACTAATGAGCGTTTTTTATCGTTATAATTTAATAAACATGAATTCTACAATGCACCGCATTACAATAAATATACTGTCTTTTCTTGTCGTGACGGTTTGCTCTATGGCGGCCGCAGCTCAAGATGGAACCACTGCCTATCAGTTTCTTGATGTGCCTGTTTCGTCGCATGTTTACTCAATGGGCGGTCACAACATTTCGATTGTTGACGATGACATCAATTTGGTTGAGCAGAATCCGGCATTGCTGGGCAAGGAGTTTGACCACCAGGTGGGCCTTAACTACATGCGTTACCTGGGCGGCACTAATTTCATGGGGGCGCGCTACGGACAAGGCGTAGGCGAGCATGGTGCATTCGGTGTGGGTATTCAGTACTATGGATACGGCAAGATGGATGCTACCGATGCCAGTGGTGCCATTACTGGTTCGTTCAATGCTAGTGACATGGCATTCACTCTTACTTATTCGCATGACATCAGCGACCGATTGCGTGGTGGAATAAACCTCAAGTATATACACTCGAGTTACGAGACCTACTCGGCAGGAGCTATCGCCGCCGACCTAGGTGTAAATTACTACAATCCTGACAATGAGCTCTCGCTCTCGTTGGTGGCAAAGAACCTTGGAGGTCAAGTGAAGAAGTTCAACGACAAGAGCGAAAAAGTGCCTTGGGATATCCAGGTAGGTTTTACCAAGGGGTTAGGTACCACGCCTTTCCGTCTTTCGGTTACAGCCTATAATCTTACAAAGTGGAAGCTTCCCTATTATGAGCCAGCCGACAAGAACAATACCTCTAGTGAGCTTGTCATGAAGGATAAATTTGCTAGCAATCTGTTCAGGCATCTTGTCTTTGGTTTGGAATATTCGCCATCGAGTTCATTCTATATTGCTGCCGGTTACAATTACAAGACTCGCACCGATATGAGCACTTACAAGCGCAACTTCCTGTCGGGAATTTCTGTTGGTGGCGGCATGAAGGTTAAGGCTTTCGGCTTTGGTGTAGCTTTTGCTCAACCTCACACTGGTGCCACAACGTTTATGTTCAACCTCACCACATCGATAGGAGAATTGATGAGGTAGATTTCAGACATCAGACTTTTTAGTTGTCATATAAAAAAATAGGAGTTCTAGTTATCATAGAACTCCTAAATTTTCTTTATGAAAGAAGATTATTATTGTAGTTTAAACTTCACGGGAAGAGTGTAATGCACTCTCAGTGGAGCGTGATCTTCATTATAGCCTGGTACAAAGCGTGTGATTTGCTTCACTACCCTCATAGCTTCGGCGTCAAGGTCCTTGTCAACGCTCTTAAGCACCTTGACGTTGCTTACTGAACCATCCTTTTCAATTACAAACTCCAGAACTACTGTGCCTTGAATGTTGTTTTTCTTGGCTTTCTCAGGATACTGAATGTTTTCAGCGAGGAATTTGATTAACCCGTCGGTGCCGCCTGGATATTCTGGTGGATATTTTACTGTTTCAAAGATGGTGTCATCGGCACTTACCGTCACATACTCATAATTGGTGGGAGCGGGTTCCACAACTTTTGGTTTGGAGACTCGTTTAGTGGTTTTACGCTTCTTGGCGTCAACACTCATGCCGCTTCCTGCCACAAGCAGCGCTAAAATGACGATTAAAAATCTAAAAGCTTTCATGATTTTAACCCTATTTGAATAATTTATGTGTATTGGTTAATAAATCTCATCGTCGCCTGCTTGCTTAATTTCCTCTTCGGTGAGTTTAGTGCTGTCCATCTTGCGCCATACCCATGCGATATAGGCTACAACAAAGGGTACAAGCAATGACACATAACTCATGGTGCGAAGAGTGAATTCTGACGAAGAGCTGTTGGCAAGAGTAAGCGAGCTTTGGACATCAAGCAGAGATGGGTAGTAGGCAGTATGGTTGTAGCCGAGGACCCAGAAAAGAGTCATAACCACGAGAACGGTTCCTATACCTGCAGCCCAGATGCCCTTGCGGAATGTCTTGTTGAGAAGCGACTTGATGATGCCATAAAGCACAAGTGCCACCCCAATGAGCAGTATAACAAGTGCCCACCACATGTGTAGATAGTTGTGCAAATACTTATAGTTTTTCCACGCGGCGCTTCCTTTAGCGTTAATTTCTACGCCTCTCGAGGTGAGGATAACCGCCACCGTGGCTAGGAAGAGCACCACAAAGATGCTTGCATTGATGAGCAGTTGCTTGTGCTGGTCCTTCTGTACTTCTTCGTCGTCAATATTGTTGATGAAATAGAGCGAAGCAAGAGTTCGTGCGAGGAAGAACACCATAAAGCCAAATAACAGGTTCTTCCACGAAACGATCGCCTCAAGTCCGTGCTGAGGTCCCCACTGTGAGATGATGGACGCATCCAGGATTTTACCCTTGGCTACAGTGAACTCAGCTCCGAAGAACATTCCTGCCACTGCTACCCCCAGAAGCACTGGGCCAACGACACCATTTATTAATAACAATGTGTCGTAGAATCGTGTGCCGTATACGTTGCCGTGCTTGGTGCGGTACTCATAGGCGATAGCCTGTATTACAAAGCTGAAGAGAATGAAAATCCATAGCCAGTAAGCGCCGCCAAAGCTGGTGCTGTAGAATAGAGGGAATGATGCAAAGAACGCACCTCCAAAGGTCACCAGTGTGGTATATGTAAGTTCCCACTTGCGTCCGAGTGAGTTGATTAATAGCGGTCGTTTCTCTGATTTGGTTGTGATGAGCATTGACTGTCCGCCTTGAACAAAAAGCAGGAACACTAGCAGTGCACCTAGCACCGACATTATTAGCCACCAGTAGTTTTGCAAAAATTCATGTGTCATAGTAGTGTCCTCCTTTTATTTTTTTGTTTCAACAACATCAAGGTTAGTCTTTGATTTTTTGGAAATCTGCTTGCAAATGATGCTCACATCGGCGATGAGCAACGCAGTGAATAACACAGCAAAGATCCAGAATGTGGTTTGGACATATCCTGCGCTGAGGTCGCTGATGGCTACCGTGTTGGGCATCAGGTCTTGGATAGTCCATGGCTGTCGTCCCACCTCGGCAACAATCCATCCACTCATTGAGCACAAGTAGGCGATAGGAATTGTGATGATTGCAATCCAGTATCCCAGTTTCTGGAACTTGTTGCGTCCAGGTACCCATTTAGGTTTGTAGAGCAGCAGCAAGACAACGATATAGAATAATACAAGATATCCTCCAATGGTTACCATGAAGTGGAAAGAGTAGAATGTGAGAGGAACGTTTGGTACCGAATCTTTGGGTTCTTCAAGATAGGTATATCCCAAATACTGGAAGTTGTCTTTAATATCTTTAAGGTATTGTTGCGAAGCAATACTGTCTTTAGATTTCAAAGCGTCGTTATAATTGGCAAGAGCGTGTTGAGCAGCTTTTCCGTGCTCACGGCGTTGTTCAAACGACATGGGTTTAGACATGAATCTGGTGGTGTCACGTGTCTTTCCCAGGATAATGTCCTCGATGCCGGGAACAAAAGCGTTCATATCGTGGGTTGCAAGGAATGCAAGTCCATGAGGAATGGAAATATCGAAGAGGAATGGCTTCTCACCATTGCCAACCTCCTTGGATGGATTCAAGATGCCAAAGGCGACAATCGACTGCCCTTGCTGTCCTTCATAGAGTCCTTCCATGGCAGCAAGTTTCATAGGTTGGTGCTTGGCAACTGTCACAGCCGAGGTGTCGCCGCTGATGCTTGTGAGAATGATGCCTATCAATCCTACCCAGCCGCCAACTTTCAGGCTACGGATGCAGTGATCGCGATTGCGTCCCTTGAGCATCATCCATCCACACACACCAATTACAAATGCTCCACTCAGAGCCCACGCACTAGTGACGGTGTGGAACACTTTATTCATTGCCATGGGTGATAAAGCCACTGCCCAGAAGTCGGTCATCTCGTTGCGCATGGTCTCGGGGTTGAATGTGCATCCCACGGGATATTGCATCCAAGCGTTTGCAACGAGAATCCACAATGCCGAGATGCTGGCGCCGAGTGCTGTGAGCCATGTTGCTGAGAGGTGGAACTTGGGCGAGACTTTCTTCCAGCCAAAGAACATCACAGCGATGAACGTTGACTCCATGAAGAAGGCGAGGATTCCTTCAATGGCAAGAGGCGCGCCAAAGATGTCGCCAACAAACCAGCTATAGTTTGACCAGTTGGTTCCAAACTCAAACTCGAGAATGATACCAGTTGCCACTCCAATGGCGAAGTTCACGCCAAAGAGTGTCATCCAAAACTTGGTGGTTGCGAGCCATTTCTCATCGCGAGTGCGATAATAAATGGTCTCCATCACACCGATTATTATACCCAGTCCTAACGTCAACGGCACAAACAGCCAGTGATAGCATGCTGTGAGGGCAAATTGCGCCCTCGACCAGTCGACTACGTTCATTAATAAATCACTCATAAGTTATTAGTTTTTAGTTATTAGTTTTCAGTTGCATTATTCTTCCTTCACATACGCTCCAAAGTCACTTGTCAATGAGTTGTTGGCGCACATATTGTGCTTTGCCGTCGTCGCTGTCACTCTTGGAAGCGAGGAAATCGGGGAAGAACAGAATTTTGATAATCACAAAAAAAATAAACAGCTTGATAGCGATGATGATCCACAGCGTTTTGCCCACAGTCATTGAGCGGAACCCATCGACATATAGGTCCACTACGCGTGCCCAAAAGCTGTTTTTTTGTGACATAGGCTCAAAGACTTTAAATCATTTTGGCAAATATACAAAAAGTTACCCAAAGGTAAATTACCTAAAGGTAACTTTTTTATTTTTTGCTTAAAAAACACGAATTGTGAATCAAGAGATAACAACTACTATCTTAATTTTCCTCTTTCACAGAAATCTTATTTTGAGAGACGTGCTATTGTGTCGAGGAGTTCACGGTCGATGCTTTTCTCATATTTGATGGCTTTGCTGAAAGGCACATATACCATCTGTTCGTCGTCATCACCAATCATTACGTTGCGTTGTCCTTCCATGAGTGCAAAAATTGCTGCTGCACCCATTCGAGAGGCGAGAATGCGGTCCTGTGCAGTAGGTGAGCCACCACGCTGCAGGTGTCCAAGAATGGTGACGCGCACGTCATACTGTGGATACTCTTTGCGAACACGCTCAGCAAGTTGCATTGCTCCGCCAGTAACGGGGTTTTCGGCAACAAGCACTATCGAAGACTTCTTGGTAGTGCGGAAACCGTGTTCGATGAGTTGCGCCAACTGGTCTTGTTCTATGGCAAGTTCGGGGATAATTGCAGCCTCGGCACCGCCAGCTATGGCGCCGTAAAGTGCGAGGAAGCTTGCTTCTCGCCCCATCACCTCGATGAAGAACAGTCGCTCGTGGCTGTTGGCAGTGTCGCGGATACGGTCCACGCACCACATGATAGTGTTCAGAGCTGTGTCGTAGCCAATGGTGTGGTCAGTGCCATAAAGATCGTTGTCGATGGTGCCGGGTATTCCCACAATGGGTACGTCAAATTCGCTGGCAAACTGCCTGGCGCCTGTGAGAGTGCCGTCGCCACCAATCACCACCAGAGCGTCAATGCCATGCTTACGCATATTGTCAAAGGCTTTTTGACGGCCTTCGGGTGTCATGAATTCCTTGCATCGAGCTGTGCGCAGGATGGTTCCTCCGCGATGGATGATATTCGACACATCCTCGGCATGGAAATCAACGATTTCGTCTTCTACTAGACCCCGGTATCCGCGGTAGATGCCTTTCACGTTGAATTTGTTGTAAATCGCTGCACGTGTCACCGCCCTGATTGCGGCATTCATGCCAGGAGCGTCACCTCCCGAAGTCAACACGCCAATAGTCTTAATCTTTGCCATAATATTTAGTTTTTAGTATTTAGTCTTAGTTATTATTTTGTTGCGATGGCATCCCAACAAACAGAACACTGCTATTCTCACCTCTTGCCAGTATATATTGAGCAAGTGCCAAAGGTTAGGCGTTTTACTTGACAATTCTTGAAGCCAGCTTCTTGCATGATGGTGAGCATATCTTCACCTTGGGGAACTGCTGCAATGCTTTGGGGTAGGTAGCGGTAGGCGCTCTTGTCATGCGACTTCAATACGCCAAACCATGGGATGATGTGGAGGGTGTAAAGGTCATAGAACCAGCGCACCATGCGGTTGCGGGGGGTGGAGAGTTCTATCACGCACAGCATTCCGCCGGGCTTGAGTACACGGTGCATCTGTTGGTAGCCTTGCAGCAGGTGCTCGAAGTTGCGCACGCCGAAAGCCACCGTCACAGCGTCAAAACTAGCATCTTCAAACGGTAGAGCCAGGCAGTCGCCCTGCTGCACAGTGATGGCATCATTCAAGCCGTACTTTTCAATTTTCTTGCTGGCCACATCTAGCATACCTTGCGAGAGGTCGATACCCACCACTTGCTCGGGCTTTATCTTGCGGTAGAGGTCGATGGCGAAGTCGCCAGTGCCAGTGGCTACGTCGAGGATGCTGTGTGGCGTGGTGCGTTTCACCATTTTTACCGCCACACGGCGCCACCACCGGTCGATGCCCAGCGTCATGGCGCGGTTCATGAAGTCGTAGGCAGGAGCAATGCTGTCAAACATCTGCTCGACTTGCTTGGCTTTTTCTCCTTCACTGCTATATGGCTTTATCTCCTCTACCTTCATCCTGATATATATAGAAGTTCTAAATTATCTGGATTCTCTCGTTTCATCAAGTTCATTGAGAGCATTGAAATGCTCATAGGCTTCGACGATGCGTTGCACGAGTTGGTGGCGGACGATGTCTTTCTTGCCGAACTCGATTTTACCTATGCCTTTCACTCCATTGAGCACTTTCAGGGCTTGGATGAGTCCTGAAGTAACGCTGCGTGGGAGGTCGATTTGCGTGGTGTCGCCGGTGATGACCATCTTCGAGCCCATGCCCAGGCGGGTGAGGAACATCTTGATTTGGTGGGTAGTGGTGTTCTGTGCCTCGTCGAGTACCACGATGGCATCGTTAAGGGTGCGTCCTCGCATGAAGGCGAGCGGTGCAATCTGGATGACATTTGAGTCCATGTATTCCTTGAGTTTGGCACCAGGAATCATGTCTTCAAGGGCGTCGTAGAGGGGCTGCAGATATGGGTCAATCTTGTCGCGCATGTCGCCTGGGAGAAAGCCGAGTTTCTCGCCAGCTTCCACTGCTGGACGAGAAAGGATGATTTTGCGCACCTCTCGGTTTTTTAGGGCTCGAACGGCAAGAGCGACGGCAAGATAGGTCTTGCCGGTACCGGCAGGTCCCAGAGCAAAGGTGAGGTCGTTCTCGTTGAAGGTCTTGACCATGAGCTGCTGGTTAGGGGTGCGCCCCTTGATTGGCTTGCCGTTCACACCGTAGATTATCACGTCGTCCATCTTAAGTTCCTTGGGCGGAAGGCCTTTGATGGTATCAAGGATGACATCTTCGGGGAGCGTGTTGTAGGTTGCGCAGTATTCCTCAAGCTGCTTGATGTCACGCTCGAATTTCTCGGTCTCGGCCTCGTCGCCAATGACTGTGATTACCGAGCCTCGTGCTGCCATGCGGAGCTTGGGGAAGAGGTTGCGTATTAGCTGGATATTGCTATTGTTGACGCCGTAAAAAACTACCGGGTCAACATTGTCGATAATGATGTGTCGTTCTATCATTAATAGAAAGCTGTTGATTGCTATTTGGATTTATACGCAAAGCGACACCCGCGGGCTTGAGCCTGCTGTGGTGTCGCTTTTGTTAGATTGTTTAAACAACTTATAATGTGCTGTTTAGAAGTTGACTCCAAAGTTGAGGTAGAGCGTGCGGTTGCAGCTTGTGTTGTAGTCGTCGTGGCTGACGTTGGCGAGACCGATGTCGTAGGTCATATCAAGGTAGAACATACTGAAACCTACACCGCAACCAATGCGAAGACCGCCGTCGAAGCGCTTGAATCCAGGCACTCCAAGTTTAGTCTCTTTGCCAAAGGCATTAGCTTTGGTTTTTGTTATGTAGTCCTTGATATTTCCATCAACTCCCACAGCCAGATATCCACCAAATAAAGGATGAATAGAGAGGCCCATATCGGTGTAGTGGATGTACTTGAATGTCAAAGGTAATTCAAGATAACTAAGGCTTGTGGTCCAATTGTTACTCTTGCCGCCCTTGTTCACGTAGCTCAATCCAGTCTCAAAGAATACCGGTGCACGGTTGGTGATTTCAAAACCTACAACACCGCCCAGGTGAAGACCAGTCTTGCTGCTGCCAGCATAATCGATGCCGTCGCCGCTCACGTGTGAGAAGGCGGGGCCAATGCGCAAGCCAAAGTACATGTCTTTGCCGTAGTAGTTTCTTATCCAGCGGCTGTGGCTACGCTCGTAGTCATAACGATTGCTGGACGTCGAGCCATAGTCGTGGCGTTGAGCCATCATGGGAAGTGCTGCCATGAGAGCCACCATTGCTAATGTAAATAATTTCTTCATAATTTCTTTATTTTATGCAATTATTGATTTCTAAAATGCAAAAGTAAGAATATTTTTCAATTTTGCAAAATTTCCGAAAAGTGAAAAATTAACAAGTTCTACTTTCCACTCTTGTCAGTTGCCCAGCAGGATATTATAGATTATTGTAATGTCGACCGAGGAAATAATACCGTCGCCATCTTGATCCCCGTTGACAAGTGCGCTTGTGTCACCATTTAGCAGGTAGTTGTATAACGCAGTGACATCAACACTGCTCACGAGTCCGTCGCCGTTCACGTCACCAGTGATTACTTGGTTGACAGGGGCATTCTTGTAGATTACTTCAAGCCCTGGAATGAGCATCGTGTACTGCTGTCCTGTAGTGTTCTTGCCCATTGTTATCTGTAAGTAGGTCAAAGTGATGGGATAGTTGCCCATGTCGTCGGCATCAATCCACTGGTCGATGGGAAGGTCGATGGTCGACTCAACATTGGCAGGAACCGAATCGGGTGTTACTGCCTGAAAGCTGATTTTGCCATTATTGGGGCGAAGGGCAAAGGTAACACCTGTCACCGGCGCTTCACCAGGATTGATGCGCACTCGCAGTGTGTCGGGCAGGCTCCAGAGCACTATGTCCTTGTTCATGCGGAAGTAGTTGACGCGTGCGCTGCTGCCGGTGTAATCGACTTTGACACCGTTGTCGAGAGGCTCGACAGAATAGTTCTTGCCTCCACTCATCGCAAATGTCCAGGTGCTGAGGTCCATTTCGGGGTCAAGAGGGTAGACGCGCTTGACCGGTTTCTGCACCTTTACTTTCATGCTCAGCGACTTGTCTTCAAGCACGCCAGTAACTATCGCTTCACCGTCGGTTTCGCCTTTAAGGATGCCAGTTTGGGCATCGATTGTGACAATGCTCTCGTCGCTGCTGCTCCAAGTGAGGGCAGCTGGGTCGAGTGGCATGACAGTCTCGCCCACTTGGCTCTCGACTCCTACGGCATAGGTGCGATAGGTGTCGGTAATGATGGTGTCGTTGGTGAGCCGCATGTCATCGCCGCTTCCCACGATGGAGATGGGCAAAGTTGCAGTCACTCCATTATACACTGCGGTGAGCTGTCCATCACCGCTGCCGGTGGCGAAGAATGTGCTGCCATCCTTGATGGTGCCCAAATTCTCTTCAACCTCAAGTGTGAAGCCTTGAACATTAGTGTCGATGAGCATTCCATACTGGTTATAGCCATAAATCACAGGGGTGTATATGCCATATTTTGGAACTTTCTGCACCCAGTCTTTAAAGCGGATTTCGGCAATCTCGTTGTCGTCGGGTGCGGTGCTCACGAGGAACAAGCCATTGGCATCGGCACGTTCGTGTCCGTCGCTTGGTACATTGCGCACACCCAGAGCGCTGGTGTAGAGGGTGGAGGAACCACCGCCGTCAAGGTTCACTCCCTCGGTGGCGCCAGCATAGCGCAGCAGGTCGCCAAGATGAGAAGTGCGGCATCCGTCGCTGATGAGCGAACGTCCGTCAACAATCATGAAAATCAAGGTTTGACCGCCATTGGCAAAGCCGATGCAGGTGCGTGGATGCATATCGGGGTTGCCATCGTCGATGGTGACGCCATCGCGCAGCATCCAGGGCTGTCCGCACACCACCTCACGTGGGTCTATCTTGTTGCCGCCAGCAGTGGCGTTCATGGTCACTGTGACCTCGTCGCCCACGTTCAAGCTGGCGATGAAGTCGGCGGTAGAGCCTTGTCCGTGAAGCACATAACGCCCATTGGGGACAATCATGTCACCTTCGGTGCTGGGAGTGCCAGTAATCACCATTTTGAATGGTTGCAAGAAGTTGAACGAGTCGCCCTCCACGAGTTGTGCTTCCACTTCGCAGCATGCCGAGAGCTGGTTTGTCGAGCCATAGTAGCGGTCGTTGTAGAAGGTGATGACGTTGTTGCTCGCATCGGTGTTCACACCGCCTGCTGTAACTGTCGTGCCGTCGTGGCTCACCGTGCCACTAAAGGTCACGGCGTTGATATAGGAGTTGCGGTTCTCGTCAAACACATATTTATACTCGTCGTTATTGAGCCTGTAGACCACACCATCGCCAATGCACGTGCCAATGGGAGTTCCCACCATCGACACGCCACGAGCCGTCGTGCCGCTGGTGTAGAAGAAGTCGGCGTTGATTCCCACAAAGAATCGGTGCCCGGGACCATCGTTGCGCTGCGCCATCGAGGAGACGACTTCGCCGCCGGCAGTCTTGTCTTGACCACTCACGGTGCGCACAGTGAGATAGGGGTTGGTCATGTCGATAGTGGTGTAGAACACGCGCATATCGGTGGAGCCGTTGGTGAAGTAGAGCGAAGTCTGGCTGGTGCCAGGTCCAATCATTGCGTGGAACAGTGTGTCGACTGTATAGTCTACTCCCAGCAGTTGCCAAGTGTTGCTAGCAAGAGCTGTCATTCCTGCCAGAGCCAAAACGAGAGAAATAAGTGTCTTTTTCATTGTTTTAATTATTTATTTTACAAAAATACACTTATTTCTTGAAAATAGCAAATTGGGGATCGTGATCGTGGATCGTGGATCGTGATCGAGGATCGGCTGGGACAATTTTTAGAAAAAAACGGGGATCGTGATCGGGGATTGGGTGTGGGACAGTTTTTAGAAAAAAATTTTTTTGATTCAGGTTTTTGTGATTGTTATTGTTGTGGGGAGGAGTAGGGCGCCTGTGGGGATGGTGCCTGTGGCTTGGAGTCGCAGGGTGCGTGAGGGCTGGGACAAAATGGGTCTTGCCAGGGGCGCTGCCACTATGCCGTTTGCTCTGAGCTGGCTGATGATGTAGCCGTGGCAGCTGCGTCCTCGTTCGCCTCGCAGAGTGAGCTGCATGGATGTGGAAGATGCAAGTGGGACAATTTCAGAAAAAAAATTCCAAACAATCGTTTTTGGCTGGTTGCGCATGAATGGATCGAGTTCGAAAGGTTGAGACAAATAGGCAACTTGCTGCATCACGTCTTGTTCGCAGGCAATGTTGAGCAGAGTGCCCTCTTGGGTTACTGCAAGGGCGTGCTGTGTGTCGGTGTATAAACTTTCTACTTCCAGGTCGCGGATGTAGCTACGGCCCGACGGCATAAGAACTAGCACCTTACCCTCGTCGTCGGCAATCCATAGTTCGCGCTCATTGTCGTTCCACGCCAAACTTTTTGGAAATGCATAATTCATAATGCACAATGCATAATTATTTTGACTCGGTTGATTCACTTGACTCACTTGACTCACTTGACTCACCGTCATCCCTAAGTCAAGCCATCGCTTGAGGGTGCTTCCAGTTATCGAACACAAGATGCCATGCTGGTTTACAAACCATAGCGCGTCGCCCCCTGGCACTGGCATAGCATTGCTGGCAATCACCTCGCGGTTAATGAGCCGCGGTTCGCCATAGTTGCCACTTACACTCTGCGGCAACGCCATGATGCCCTGAGTGGTAAACAGGTAGATGGGATAGCGCCCGAATCCTCCCGAGTAGATGGGCCGGCATGCCGCTCCAAGGGCAAGAATGTCGCATCCGCTCACTGTCTCTCTCCACTGAGTCACCAACGGATTTCCCACGGCACTTACCACTAACTCACCCTGTGCCGGTATTGTGCTGACGCTGTTGTTGCTGTTTGTCAACGTGCCTGTTGTCAACGTGTTGCTATGCAGAGAGGGGTTAATGTAGGCGCTCATTCCCGTTCCTTCAATTGGTGCCAAATCGCACTCCAACACCCTGTTGCCCACAGCAATGGCTATGTGTGTGGCACGCACGTCAGGAAATGTAATAATGGGATTGAGTGTAGTGGCTCCACAAGGGCATGAGATATTGCTCGAGAGTGTGATTTCTCCCTCGACGGTGCTAAGCGTAACGTGAATTGCAGCATTTACTGTACCAGCGGTCAATGTGCCGTCAAGCCAGGGAAGGATGGTCCAGGGATTTTGGACCGCATAGCACTGCGGCGCTTGATAAAGGCGTCCATTGTGCTCCATTGACACCCGGGCGACCGGCTGGAGCGTGGCGCTCGTCGTGACCTGCGCACATTGCTGCCATGAGAGACGTTGCGGCGACAGCAACTGAGCTGTAACCACATCACATCTCACTCCCGGCATCACCTGCTGCGACGACATGGCAGTGTTAACTGCAGTGAAAGCCGAGCCGTCGAGAAACGCCGTCGATGCCACCACCTTCCAGCCGCCATTGAGCAGCGACTGCATCATAGCGCTTGCCGAGCGAGGCTTGGGTCCCACTTCTAGCAGATATCGCCTTGTTCCGCTTGAAGTTGTGGTCACACATCGGTAGTCAAGCCCTGCCGAGAGATCAACAATACTAGCCACTGGTGAAATTAACACGTCGATAGCCTTTACCAAGTCGCGCCACTCACTTGCTATGCCACTCGACATTGATATTCCCAGCCGAAAGCTGTTGACATTGAGGTTGAAAGACTCGATGCCCACAAATTGATTGCCACTTGTTGTCACCGTTGCAGTAGAGCGATAGGATGCACTAATCATGTCGTGCCCCAACGTCACAGGCTGGCTCATCCAGAGATAGGAATTATCCCAAAGGCGCACGGCATAACGCGCCAAAACCACTCCGGTGAAGCGTCCTTGCGAGGCAGCACTGCGCTGCATGGTAGAGAACGCGTCGGTCACCAGTTTGGAGAGCGCCGAGACATCGTCACTTGCCAGTGGTGCTTGCCAAGCCGAATAGGGCACCGCGAATGTGAATGATGGCACCGTTGTTGACATGGCTTGCTGCTCCACTGCCGCCAGATGCAGCTGCGGCAGAGCATCTTCCATGTTGATGAGTTCATATCCACTGGCAGTGCGTCGCAGCACTTCATTTCCCTCGCTTGTTACCACCACCAGGAGATTGCCAACCAAGTGAGCCGCTGTCACCGTTGCTGCCGAGTCAAGGACCACCACGTCATTCCACATCACCTTGTTGTCGCGCAGCACCAGCGTGCGTTCATTGTCAACTAGCAGCACTCTATCGCCTGGTTGCAACTGCTCCACCACCACAGGATTGCCCACCACCACAAGGGCATCTTCACGTTCGCGCATGTTAACCAAGCTGCTTGCCACTCCCATCTGAGCACTCTCACCATTGTGCAGTTGCGCCACACCACGATGAATGATTCTCAAATCTTTTGCCGTTGTTTTCATAATATTTTTTATCACAAAGGTAACAGACGGCGGATAGTGAAGGCAATATTAAAAAACTGGATGCTAAGAGCTACTAGGAATTGCTACCGCAAAAAAAAATTTAGGAGCCCCAACCCGTGAGGCTCCTTTGGCTTTTTAAAGATTAGAAAAAATGTGTTGTTATGGATAGTCGTCGCTTGCCGGCTTAGATGCCGAAGGCAAGTACGGTGTAGCAAACGTTGCCGCTAGTGTAGTCGAGACCGAGGTTCACGTATCCGATGCCGTCGCCTCCGTACCATGAGTACATCGAGTTGGTGTAGCTCACGGGGCTGCCATAGATGCTGCAGAGCTCATTGTAGAGGCTGAAGAAGCGGCTGGTGTCGTAACCTGAAGTCCAGTAAGCGAACTCCACATAGTCGAGGCGATTGTTGCCGTCGAACTGGATCATTACATCATCCCAGTCATAGTTCATCAATTCCACGTCGGTTACATATACGATATTGTCCATGTAGCCATCGATATAGTAGCCATTGTAGTAGAGGTAGTTCAATGCGTTGCCGAAAGAAGTTCCCCATGTTAGGCCGAGCACTCCAGCGATTGTGGGATAGCCAACGTAGCGGTTTACATTTACAGTTACGATTGGACGATATACCCAAATTGTGCTGGGACGATACTGACGAACCGAAGGACGGATGGGATTTGTCCAACTCCAGCTATTGTAGCGGAAGTGGTTGAAGAAGCGGTCACCATCGTAACGGGGACGCCAGGTGCTGTTGTAGCGATAGTCGTTGTAGTTGATTTTGTGGCTACCGCCGTTCATTACCGAGCCGCCGATCTTGGGGCGAGGATTGCCAGTCGAGGGACGGCTGGTGGGAGCTGTGCTGTGGCCAGTGCCATTGTTGCCTCCATTGTTGGGGCGAACATTGCCGTTGTTGCCACCATTGTGTCCTGTATTGCCGGTGCCGTCGTTGCCTCCGGTATTTGGACGAACAGTGCCTCCATTGTTGCCACCGTTGTGTCCTGTGTTGCCGGTGCCATTGTTGCCTCCGACGTTGGGGCGAACAGTGCCGCCATTGTTTCCACTATTGTGTCCGCTGTTGCCACCATTGTTGCCGCTGGTGTTGTTGCTGCGAACGGTGCTAGTAGTTGTGTTTGCCGAACGATTGCCGGCGTTACTGTTTTTTACTGTGCCGCTCACTGTAGTGCTGGGCTTTGTAGTAGTTGTTGTAGTAGTCCTTTGCACTGTAGTTGTAGTAGTGCGGCTTGAATTGTTACTCACTGCGGCATTCTGCTTGGGGGCAGTGGCAACACTGCGGTTGCCTGCTGCTGCCGCGTTGTTTGATGTTGTTGCTGGGCGACGACCTTGTGCAAACGCTCCAGTCGAAATCATGGTGAGCCCGCAAACGAGCATCAAACCAATCACTGTGTTGTAAACTGTCCTTTTCATAATGCTCAATTTTTAAATAGTGAATAAAATCTGTTTGTTTACTTCTATGACCGCAATAAATGGGCCAGGTTTAAGGCTCAAAACCCCTCTACACCCCCATTTGACGCCTATCGAGTGCTTTCTCTCGACAAACCGTCACTAGAAATCTACCAAAACATGAAAAAAGATTGGCATTTTGAAATGTGAGAATGCAGCAATCGCCTGAGATTTGCCACGAGTGCCCGTTTTTTGTCGTCAACCAAGCGCAGGATGACTACCAACGGTTGATGAATAACAAAAGACCGAAAAGCAAACACAGATAGAAAAATAATCTCTACCTTTGCAGTGTGATTATAACAATAAATCGGAATATTGCATGAAACAAAACTTAAGTTATAAGAACATTCATATAGGTGCAATAGCTACTTTTTATATAATAGCCTTATTGGTGCGCCTGATATCATTGCATGTTGTCAACAAGTATCCTTCAATTGAGACTAACTATGCACTTCAAGTTCCCGCAGCGCTTGCCACGGGGCTTGGTCCCGCTATTGGAGCATTGGTGGTTATTTTCATTTTCAAACGTAAAACGGAATACACTCTCTTAGGCAAGTCTGCCTGGAAATCCATTGCGACAATAGTTGTACCATGCATTGTCTTTGGCATTTTCGGCGGATGGGAGCTGGGCTTGACATGTTTGGTCGCATTTGCTTATGGGCTATTGGAAGAATTTGGTTGGCGAGGATTTTTGCAATATGAACTCAGGAAATTGCCTGTGTGGCAGTATGTACTTATCATCACGGTGATGTGGTTTCTGTGGCATCTAGATTTAAATCTGCGAAGTGCCTTGTCATTCTTCCTGCTTTTGCTTTTCGCTTCATGGGGAATAGGAAAGGTGGTGAGTGAAACCCATTCATTGCTATTATGCGCTGCATTTCATGGCATCGCGAATTTCTCGAAACGCGACCTGTTTTCTGACTCAGCTTTCACCATTGCTTTTGTCTGCGTAATCGTTTTTTGGATAGTTATGTGGTTTTTTGTTGGTATTTCCGCAAAACAGCAAGGTAGAGAAGAATAAATTCCGATTTTATCGGTCACGTCTTTTAAGGCAACAAGCGGTTGATTTACACTTAGGAATATTGACAAAAGTATAATAATTGAAATTTTGTCAACATCACAGGTGATTTCGGTATCCAACCAGGCGCAGGATAATTACCAAAGGTTTATGAACAATAAAAGCCCCAACAATAAACATAAGTAAAGAAATAATGCTTACCTTTGCATAATGTTAGCGGCTTTTTGTTATTATGATTTCTAACAGACCGAATCCCAACGAGGCTTTTCCGAATCCGAAGATTCCAAGCCTCTGCTTCATCAAGAACGTGGTGAAGAGCCCCCGCATTATCATTGGTGACTACACCTATTACGATGATGTGGATGGTGCAGATCAATTTGAAAAACATGTGACGCATTTCTACGACTTCATCGGCGACAAGTTGATTATAGGCAAGTTCTGTGCTATTGCCAAGGGGATTGAGTTCGTTATGAATGGGGCAAATCACAGAATGTATTGTGTTACGACTTATCCCTTCTACGTGATAGGCGGAGATTGGGGAAGCGCAATGGCTCCTGTGAAAAACGAATTACCATATAAGGGTGATACAGTTGTAGGCAATGATGTGTGGATTGGGCAAAATGTGACCGTCATGCCAGGCGTTAGCATTGGCGATGGAGCCATTATTGGAGCCAACTCAGTTGTCGCATCAGATATTCCCCCATATTCCATTGCAGTGGGCAATCCTTGTAGGGTCGTCAAGATGCGATTCGATGATGAATTAATTGAATTGTTGCTCAAATTCAAGTGGTGGGATAAAAGCATCGAAGAGGTGGAAAGCCTCATGCCGATCCTCGCATGTGCTGATTTAGAAAAAGTGAAAAAAGAGATACAAGCGAGATTATGATTATACTGATTACTGGGGCTTCACATACCGGGAAAACTCTCTTGGCGCAACGGATTCTCGAGAAATATAGTTATCCGTATCTCTCCATTGACCACCTTAAAATGGGAATGATACGCAGCGGCAATACCAACCTTACCCCAGAAGACGATGCTGCACTCACGGATGAGCTTTGGCCAATTGTACGTGAGATGATAAAGACTGCGATAGAGAATCATCAGAACCTTATAGTTGAGGGCTGTTATATCCCTTCCGCTTGGCGACAGGATTTCAGTGAACAGTATTTGCAATCAATCCAATTCATTTGCTTGGCTATGACAGATGCTTATATCGAAGCTCACATTGATGATATTAGGAAGCATGGCTCAGATATAGAAACAAGACTGTTTGACACGGACAACACGGTCAATTCGCTGAAAACAGACAATCATCAGTACATCAATGAATTCACCCGGATCGGTGAGCCTGTAACGATGATAGATGAAGATTACGAAAAGGCTATACAAAATCTTTTAGAACTATAAATTCCAATTTATCAGCTCTATCTTTTAAGAATCAAAGCGGTTGGTTTACCTTTAGCAATATTGACAAAAGTATAATAAGTGAATTTTAGTCACAGGTGATCTCGGTATCAACCAAGCGCAGGATGACTTTCAAAGGCTAATGAACTATAAATCTCCGAAATCCAAGCGAAAATAGCCTCTCGTAGCGAAATTTTGTGTACCTTTGCACATTGATTCACAATAATGATATAACAGACATTTATGCTTCGACTGCTCCAAATATTTCTTTTATTGATTGTTGGGAACTTACTCAATTCCCCGCAATCGGTCATCGCGGAGCAACATATTGAATCTGTCGGCAATATAGTACCGGCAGAGAAAAAGCAAAATCAGCCGAGTGATTTAGGTTGTTTCAAGACAGCCGAATCTCCGTCCGGTATTATAAATAATCAAAGGAACAATGTTAGAACCATCACCACACGAACCTTCAGGACAACGAGTTCTAATGGAACGACAAAATGGAGATACTGTGGCGGGTCTTTCATCAACACATATATTAACCTTCTCACGTCAAAAAGATGGAAAGATGCACTTCGCATGGAATCCGCACCTTTCCGTTTCTCGTGCCCATGCGATTACTACGTCATTGCATTGCGGCACATCATCCGTTAGCTATTGTTTTCTTTACTGTTGTACAATATCGCCTTTCGTTTTGAGAGGTGATAAGTCTTTTGGTATCTAATAATAAATAAATCAACGAGTTAAAAATAATGGCTAATATTATACGTCTTGGAATGGCAGAGGAACTTCTTGCCAATCCGCATATTTCTGTCCGCAAATCTTTTTTCGGACTAATAATTAACTACATATACAATCCGACAGGCGCCAAGATCAAAGTAGTTCAAAAAAACTACAACCCTGGTGATGGCGACACCATTAAGCACATGCTCAGCCTCGGGATTGAAGGCTTGAAAAAGGGTCTCAAGGGCAAAGGCATGCCCGAGCCTATCGCTATCGGCAATATGCAACTCAATATCTGTTACGCCGAGGACTTCCAATTCCTCGCTATTCAGATGGAACAGTTTGTGGATTACTTGTATAAGCCCACGACCGACCTTGTCGTAGCGGAAGGTGAAGATGCGCAGCAAATTCTAACTGCCATCAAATTATAAATCGACAAACGAAGGATGGGTGTCACCACACAAGTTGACACCCTCCGTTTCAATTTGGATGATACTTCTTATATCAAAGTTCGTTGTCGGGCTATTGCTCATCATCAAGGGAGCCGATTGGCTTACAGATGGAGCATCAAATATCGCCCGGTGTTTTAATGTCTCAAGCCTGGTCATAGGCTTGACGATTGTGGCTTTCGGCACATCAACCCCCGAATTGGTCGTCAGTGTTATTTCTTCTATTAAAGGACAAACCGACCTTGCCATTGGAAATGTTGTCGGAAGCAATATTTTCAACTCATTGGCTATTGTCGGTATCACGGCACTCATTTGCCCCGTCGCTTGCTCCAAGGGCAATATCCGCTACGATGTGCCTTTATGCTTACTGGCTTCGATTGTACTCTTTGTGATGGCCAACGATACGTTACTCGGTGCAAGCAAGGACGTTATCAGCCGAAGCGATGGTATCGTGCTACTCTGCTTTATGGCTGTTTTCTTATCCTATTCTATCACAATCGCCATCAACTCAAGCAATAATGCATCCGATGAAAAGCAGTCAATCGCTGTCAGTATCGGGAAATCGGTACTGCTTTTCCTCATCGGTCTGGCAGGTCTCATAATTGGCGGCGAATGGTTGGTGAATGGTGCATCGGGCATCGCAGCATCCATGGGCGTGAGTGAAAGTGTCATTGCGCTGACCATAGTAGCGGCCGGCACCAGTTTCCCAGAATTGATGACATCTGTCATGGCTGCCCATAAAGGGGACACCGATATGGCACTCGGCAATGTTGTCGGGAGTAATATCTTCAACATCTTTTTCATTTTGGGGACATCGGCAACGATTTCCCCATTGCATCGGGGAAACATCGCGATAACTGACTTCCTAACACTCGTTGTTGGTGCGGTGATGATATGGGTATTCTGTCGGTTTGGGCGCAAGTATCACCATATCACCAAAACGGAAGGAGTTATTCTTACTATGTGTGCTATTATCTATTACATTCGAGCTATAATAGAAGCATAAAAAGAAACGTCTTTTAAGGCATAAAGCGGTTGAGTTACATTTGACTATGTTGACAAAAGTATAATAAATGAATTTTAGTCATCTTTACAGGGAATCTCGGTATCAAGCAAGCGCAGGACGATTACCAGCGGTTGATGAATAAAATTCCCCAAGAATAAATGCAAATAATAAATTATGCCTATCTTTGCTGCTGTAACGGAAATATAAATCAAAAAAAACGTAGAAGTGCTCAAAAGATGCTCCAGAAACTCCAACAACTAATTCCATTTGAGGAAAGGGCCGTCGGACGGCGGGTAGTACTGCTTCCTGCAGGAAAGGTGGCAGATAGCGTTTTCTATATCCAAAGCGGTCTGCTGCGAGAGAGCTTCGTGGAGGACGGGAAGGATATAACCGTACAGTTCTTTTTTGAGGGTCAAGCCGTGGCCTCCATAGAGAGTTTTTGGAACGGGAAACCCAGCGAGGTGGCCATCGAGACTGTTGAGCCGTCGGTGCTCAAAGTCTTCAAGAAAGCCGATATACAAGCTTATTTGGAGCAGCATCCTGAGTCAGGTATTACCATTGCTCAGTTCGCCTATAGCCGGATGATCAACTACTACCATCTTTTCCTTTCCCGCATCAAGGACTCACCTGAAAAGCGCTACAAGCTGCTGCTTGAGGAATATCCTGAGATGGTGGCCCGCATCCCACAGCACTACCTGGCCTCATATCTCGGCATCACTCCGGTTTCCTTGAGCAGAATCCGCTCCCGCAAGTGACTTATTAACAAATGTTATCGTTTTGATGCAAGGGCTTGGTGTACCTTTGCGTCTATGAAACGAGACCGAACTAAGAGTCCGTCAAAACACCAGACGGAGCATATAATCATCGACACACACATTTGTCAGGCTTGCTGGGAGTGTGTGAAATCCTGCCCCAAGGGCGTTCTGGGCAAAGTAAATATCTTAGGCATTCACAAGCACTCCATCGCCAAGAATGCCACCGAATGCATCGGATGTTACAAGTGCGTCCACATCTGTCCTCACGAGGCTATCAACAAACTTGATTGACCAGCAGCCTATGGATAAGAGGACACAATCCAAAATCTGCAACTGGTCGCTGCTGGTTTTCGCTATCCTTATGCTCGCCTCCGGAATTCAGATGGAAGTCACTGCAGGAGCCAACTTTCTGGGTATAGCGTTCCCTACTTATATGGTCTTCCACGTCGTGGTGGGCATCATGATGACTGTCGCCGTGTTCTGGCACATTTGGTTACATTTCAGCTGGAGGAAATGGATGAAGCGCTTCGCCGCCCTCAAGAAGCGAGACACAAAAGCTCTTGCTATTATTGCTACATTGGTACTGTTCACTGGTATAGTGGCGCTGTTGTTACTCCTTCTCAACGGCATGCAACACAATGGGGTTGGAGGATTACACGGGAAAATAGGGTTCGTGTTCCTTGCCGTTGGATTATACCACATCGTCAAACGAATCAGGTTCTATAAGAGGAATTGACATAATGATTATAGGACTTGTATAAGTCAAATGAAAACGAGCACGATAGATTTGCTGAGGCATAGCCAAGTTTATCCAACCAAGCACATGATGAAAACCAAAGGTTGATGAACAACATTTTTTCAATGTTTAAACGCAAGTAGAGATAAAATCACTACTTTTGCGGTGTATTAGAATGATAAATCTGAATGTATGGTAATACTGATAACTGGTGCCTCGCACACAGGCAAAACGCTTCTTGCACAACGAATGCTTGAAGAATATAACTATCCTTACCTTTCAATTGACCATTTGAAGATGGGGTTGATAAGAAGTGGTAACACTGACCTCACGCCCCAAGATGATGAAGAATTGACCGATTATCTTTGGCCAATTGTTCGAGAGATGATTAAGACTGCTATTGAAAATGAGCAGAATCTTATCGTTGAAGGTTGCTACATTCCCTTTGACTGGCGAAAGGAATTAAGTCAGGATTATTTGCAGTCTATACGGTTTGTCTGTCTTGCCATGACCGATGCTTATATTAATGCACATTTTGATAAGATTAAGGCACATTCCTCCGACATCGAAACGAGGATAAATGATACCGAATGTTTTCCAGAATCATTAAAGTCCGACAATCATTACTATATAATTGGATTTTCCCAAAACGGAGAACAAGTAACATTGATAGATGAAGATTACGAGAAGGCTATACAAAATCTTTTAGAACTATAAGTTCCAATTTATCAAAGGCACAAAGCGGTTGATTTACCTTTTCGTAAACCAACCGCTTAAGCTTTTTTAGATTTATAAAATCATCCTTGAGCTTTGACTCTTTTCATTTCAAATCCAGGATTGCCATCTTCATCCATAACATATAAGATGTCATCTTTTATAGAAATTTTATTTTTAAAGGTATTACCACCTGTGCGACTCTGAGTCAAAACATCTCCTGACAATGACCATGTGAATGAGAATTCTCCAATTACTATACCATCTTTAACTTGATTTCCAGAACCAGTGTGGTCTGCGTTGAAAACCATAAACTGATACATGTTAAGATCATCGTAAGCAAGCACCCAAGTTCCAATAAGCTCTTGTTCCAGATTTTGCTTCGGTTCGTCTTTATCATCGCCGCAGGAAGTTAGTACGAAAGGCAGGATGATTGCCATTAATAAGAGAATTTTCTTCATAATGGAGTGATTTTATTGATTAATACTAGTTTTTGCAAAGTAACTTAAGAATATTTATTCTTTTTCTCTATGGTATATTTCTCTCCATCCACTAAGAGTAAGCACATCATCTTTAATAGAAATAGAATGCGTTTCTTCTTTAGAATCGTAATTCCTGATCAGTTTTAAAGTGTTTCCATCTAAAGACCAAGTATGAGATTCACGGACGTTTTGTGTGTCATTCTTATAACCAGTTAAAAACAACTGATGGTCTTCAGAAAAAATAGCGGTTTTTATATAATTATCTCCATCCTGTGTCCATGTACTAACCCATTTACCAATAAGCTGCTGTTCTAGAGATTGTGGTTCGTCTTTATCCTTGCTGCAGGAAGTGAGGACGAAAGGCAGGATGATAGCCATTAATAAGAGTATTTTTTTCATAATGCCGTGGTTCTATTGGTTAATACTAGTTTTTTGCAAATATGTTTAGAAACGGTAGCCGATGGATAACTGAATATTGCCATTATAAACATCACCATCTTCAAAAATTTTTGTCAAGCCCATTGTGTAACGTCCTTGCACAAATACATCATTTGTGATGTTATAAGTAGCACCTAAACCAACACCGACATCAACACTTTGAACACCATCAAAATCGTCAGTATATGAAGCAGATGCGCCTTCAGCTTTTGCCTTAGCAGTAGCTTTGCTATAAACATTGAATCCAATTTGCGGTCCAAAGTCAATGCTCAACTTGGGAATGGCATAATACTTCAACATTATGGGCACATTGATATAATTGAAGTGAAAATATACGTCTGCTGAACCATGAAAGGACGCATCAAGATAATCTGAAGCATCCATTTTACCACCCTGAGCAGCAAAAACAACTTCGGGAGCGATAGAAAGCTTTTCATTGAAGCGATACTCAAGAAATGCGCCCACTTGATAATTTAGTTGCATACCATGGGGAAGATCTTTACCCCAGAAATGTGTCAAATCCACTCCAATTTTAGGACCAAAAGTAAACTGCTTCTGTGCCATTGCTGCGCCAGTAGCCATAATCATACACAAAAGTGCAATAGTTATTTTTTTCATTTCGTTTTATAGTTTTAAGTTAAACAAAAAATGATTTTTGACAAAGATAATGCATTTTTTCCATAATATCAAAACAGAGATGTGAATTTTGTTATAAATAGCGGTTTGGATTATAATAAAAGAAAAGCACCGCCCCAATCGATTTTGAGGCGATGCCATTTATATATATTAAGGTGTGATTTTTAAGCTCCGAAGGTGAGAACGGTGAAGTAGCGGCCATTCTCGTATACAAAGTTCAGATTTACATAACCGGTTCCGTTGCCGCCATACCAGGAGTAGTAGCCGTTACCGCTGTTGATGGGCGAACCAAAGGTGTTGCACAAACTGCTGTACAGGTTAGAGAAGCGGTAGTTGTCCTGATAGGTCGATGAGTAGGCAAACTCGGCGTAGCACATACCGCCACGGGTGTCGTATTGCAGCATTGCATCGGGCCAGCTGTAACCCATCATGTTAACATCGCGCAGGTAAACCACATTGTCCTGATATCCGTCGATGTCGTAGCCGTTGTAGTAAAGGTAGTTGAGAGTAGCGTCGAGATAGGTGCCGAACTCAATACCCAGAACGCCGGTGATGACTGGTGCCGAAGCATAGTAACGATAGCCCGAAGGAATTATAGGACGATAGTACCAAATGATGCGTGGACGCCAGGGGCGATGGGGTGGGGCGATGGGTGCATGCCAGCTCCAGCGGTTGTAGCGATAGTAGTCGTACCAGCGATCGCGTGGTCCACGAGGACGGAAATTGTCGTGATAGCGATAACGGTTGTAGTCGGGACGAGGACCGCCGTGGTTGATGCCGCCATGACTGGGGCCATGTCCTCCACCGGGACGAGCTTGACTTCCACCAGGGCCTCCGCCGGGACGTCCATTGCCGGGACCGCTATGTCCACCGCCATGATTGCCGCCACCGGGATTTACACCGCTGTGGCCACCGTTGCCGCCGTGATTGCCTCCGCCGTGGTTGCCTCCACCGGGATTGCCGCCGGGATTACCGCCGGGATTACCGCCGGGGTTTCCGCCAGGGTTGCCACCACCAGGTTTGTTGTTGCCTGGAGAGCCGTTTCTTTCTCTAGTGGGATTTGTGCGATTGGGGTTTGCATTTCTATTTTCCATAGAAGGACGTCCTGCATTGGGATTCTGGTGAGTAGCACCTCCAACGCTGCCATTGTCGCCGGGACGGTTGCCACCGGGACGATTGCCACCGTTGTTGCCGTTGCCGTGATTGCCACCAGCGCTTGGACGGTTGTTGTCGGGACGATTTACACTTCCCGAAGGACGCTCCTGACGTGGAGTGCTGGGGCGAGTTTGCTGTTGTGGAGCACTTGGTCTCGATTGAGTAGCGCTAGGTCGTGATTGAGTAGAACTACTAGGTCGCGATTGAGTAGCGCTGCGGTCGGATTGACTGCTACTGGGGCGACTAGGCGCCGAAGTGGATGGTCGGCTACCACCCGAAGAACCCGGGCCACCACCTGGGCGACGGCCTTGAGCTGCCGATGGCACAGCGAGAGCCAGCACTGCTGCTGTGAGTGCTGCGCCTGCGATTGTGTGTAAAAATCTTTTATTCATAGCTATATGTTTTTGTGTTAATAATTAATCTTTTTTGTTTTTGAGATTTTTTCTGTTTGATATTTTGACCCCAAAATAGTAGGGGAGTTTAATCGCTTTTTGCCGTTAATAGGTATATAATAGGTGTTTGGGCTTATTGTATCGACAAATCTGGTTATTGTATAGAAGTTTGGTGGCAACTTTTTGCCGCACAATCGGGGCATAGCCCTTTGAGAACGTAGTTGATGTCGTTGACCATGAAGTTGGGAGGCAACGACACCACAGGCACCTGGATGCGGCTCAGGCACAGGGTGCGGTGGCAACGTTCGCAATAGAAATGAGCGTGAAGATCGTCGAGGTGCTCGCCTTCCTCGCCGCAGTGGCATGAGGAAGCGCACACGGCATATTTTATAGAACCCGTGCCGTCGTCGATGGCATGGATGAGATGGTGAGTGAGAAACAGAGTGATGCAGCGATAGATGGTAGATTTGTCTACGCTCTCCAAGCTGTCTTCCAAACTCTGGAGCGAGAACGCATCACTGCACTTGAGCATGGTGCGCAGCACAAGGATGCGCATCGCCGTGGGCTTTATCTCACGGTGCTCAAGTAGTTCTATGATGTGTTGCTCGGTCATGTAAGTAGATAATTGCTTGTGACAAATGGCGTTTACCAGCCTTGCCAGCCAGAGTTGTTGCGCCTGCGATGCTGAGCACCGCTGTCATAAGCTCTGGAAGCCTGGTTGTAACCTTGGTTGTAGCCGTGATTATAACCCTTGTCATAGTTTGTCTTCTTCTCGTTGTTGAGGATTACCAAAGCGCCTATCACGCCTGGCACCCATCCGCAGCAAGTGAGGATGAACACAATGAGAAACGATCCACAACCCTTGTCGACAACGGCAAAGGGCGGGAAGACTATTGCCAGAAAAACTCTCATGCAAGACATAATTGATAAGTGTTAAGTGTTAAGTTTAAAGTGTTAAGTCTCAAGTTCAAATCCTCAAAATATTAAGTTTTAGGCCTTGATTCTTAAGTTTTAAGTCTCGTTATAGAGTATCTGCAAAAACTGTGCCAGAACAATCCCATTATGGGATTAATTGCTGCGGCTCTGGCGGGGCAACGGTTTCATTTGTGAGGCGTCGAAGTAGTAGTAGAGTTTGAGAACGCCTTCCTCATAGCCCATGGCAATGCCAGTGCCGGCATCGCTCACGAAGGTGCCGTCGGGGTTGAGCTTGAAGCCTTTGCCTCCCATGGCGCGGCTCATGAGTTCGCACAAGCGTTCCTCGGTGCCTGGAGCGCACTCAATAACCGCAAAGTTGAACTGAACCTGGTTGAGCTTGGCGCTGTAGTTGAAGTGCGCCGAACTAGCAGTCGATGCCATTGACATAGCAGTGCTGTCGCCAGGAGTTGCGTTAAAATTGGGAGCCGTCAGGCTTGGCGCTGCAAGGCTGTCGGGTTTAGCCGCGATACCGCCAGGTGAGGCTATCTCGCTGTCAAAGACATAATTGCAAAATAGTGGCGGTAATGGTCGGGTAATCTGCGTGAGTCCGATGTATTGCTCGGGATTGACCCCCACGAGCTGGTTCAAATCCATGAGTGTAGCTCCGGTCTTGGCTCCAGCCGCCATGTCATCTTCGATAAAGCTCAGAAGTGTGGCTGCAGTAAGTTCCATGTTGATATATCCCCTCACCGCTTGACTCTCGGGGCTGAATGCCTGTACGTTTGTGAACTTGTGCTTGCCCACTTGTTTTCCCTTCTCGTCGATGAGCGTCAACACGCTGTCCTTGCCTGCAATGAAACGCGTGGGAGACAGGTTGAGCATCATTTGGTAGTTAAATGGGATGAGCACTTTGTTATCTTTATCAACAAGCCCCATGCGGTCGCCCTTGATTGCGATGAAACGGCCTTCACCCACCGTGCGGATGTCGCGGTAGTTGGCGTCTTTCACCTTCTTAGGAGCCTCGAGAGGATTGGTTGTTTCTTTACCGTTCCTGTCAAGGAAAACCATCGAGTCTTTCTTGTTGACAACGGGAAGCACACCCATCTTGTAGTTAGAGATGAGGGGTTGATACTTCTCGGTATCCAGGTCAAAGAGTTTCTTTCCATTCTTGTCGATGATGGTGATCACTCTCGATGAGTCGTTGACCTCGCTGAAAGAAACCAGAGCCACATTGTCCTCGATGAATCCGTTTGCCCAGGTGAGTTTGGGCTTGATGACGGTATCGCCTTTGACATCGATAAAGCCATATCGTTCAAGGTCGGTGTGGATGAGAGCTCGCCCGTTGTTGAACATCGTAGCCGATAGGTAGCTTGGCGAGAGCTTTGCCACAGTGTTGCACTCCTTGTCAATCACTTGCAGTGGCTCGCCTGGCTTGCTCACGATGGCATGTCCGTTGCCAAAACATGTGGCGCTGCCATAGGCCTCCTTGTTGACGGGTTTCTTGCAGTCGGCAATATTATAGATGTCGATTCGGTTCTTGTCGTTGTAAACCCAGAACATGTCGTCGACAACAGGGGAGGGAGAGTTGACAAAAGCGTCTTTTACTATCAGCTCACCAGTATTGACGTTTATAATGCTCCATTTGTTACTGCCTTCAAGCACTACAGGCAAGAATTTGTTCTCTTGAGGGTAAAGTCCTTTTTCATTGCTGCATGATGCCAGCGCCAAGGTCGCTAGCATCACAGTCATAAAAATAAGTGATTTCTTCATATATTTATATTGTAATACTTCGTTATAATAATAGCCCCTGATATTTGGGTTTAATTCAACCTACAAAATTACAAGAAATTTCAATAATGACAAAAAATTGTGGCAAATCTTGCTTGTGCAATGATTTTTGCTTATCTTTGCAATGAAATGAACATTAAAACAGAAATGACTATGAAACTAAGACTTACAATTATTGTGATTGCTGTAATGACAGCAAGTGTTGCCTTTGCTCAGAACCACGACAAGCGCATGGCGCAGATTCGTCAGGCCTATGCCGACAGGCTCGAGATAATGAAAAACAAACCCGTTGATGAGGGTGTTCCTTTTAATGAAATCGGAGTCGACGTGGCTCAGAACCTGCCAGGAACTGGTTTGTATGAGCGTCACGACAAGTACTATTTCACTCAGGAGCAGTACAGCGCCGACGGCTCCATGGACAGCCAGCTCTACTTCATGACAAGCCGCAGCACCTATGCTCATGGCATGCATGTTTATTACTGGGAATTCCTGTGGGATTCTATGGAGGGTGACCCTATGTTTGCTTATTTGGTCCGTCAAGAGGGAGATGCTAAACAGGAATATCGCTTCTACTTCGAGAAAGGCAAGGTAATCAAGACAATCCCTGAAGTAAAGCAGTGGCCCAAAGATGACCTCAAGCCCTACGTGATCAAAACTCCAGCCGATGTGCTCAAACTCATGAAGCAACAGCAGGCGACATTCAAATCACTGCTTGAAAAGAATTAATACAACAGACAAAGACCGAATGAGTTCGGTCTTTGTTGTTTAAATACAGTGCCAAGATTTTTTTGGTAGCGAAAGTTGTTGTTTTTTTGGTGGGGTGGAGATTTTTATATACCTTTACCGGCCGAAACAAGAAACTAATAATTTTCAATACAAATCTATAAAACACTATGCCTAACATTTCGCAACGCGGCATCGATATGCCCGCTTCTCCAATTCGCAAGCTTGCCCCATTTGCTGTGGCAGCTAAGCAGAAGGGAATCAAAGTTTATCACCTTAACATCGGCCAGCCCGATATCGCCACTCCACAAGAAGGTCTTGACGCTCTCAAGAACATTGACCGCAAGGTGCTGGAGTATTCTCCATCGCAGGGTTATCAGAGCTATCTCGACAGACTAGTGGAATACTATGGCCGCTATGACATCAACATCGATGCCAGCAACATCATCGTTACCTGTGGCGGTAGCGAGGCACTGCAGTTTGCTTTCCTCACTTGCTTCAATCCTGGCGACGAGCTCATCGTTCCAGAACCTGTTTATGCCAACTATATGGGCTTTGCCAACGAGATGGGTGTGAAGGTTCGTCCTATCACCACCAAGATTGAGAACGGATATTCTCTGCCAGCAATCGAGGAGTTTGAGAAGCTTATAAACGAGCGCACTCGCGCTATTATGATTTGCAATCCTAACAACCCCACTGGCACACTTTATTCTGACGAGGAACTTATGCAGCTTCGTGACCTGGTGAAGAAGCATGACCTCTATCTCATCAGCGACGAAGTGTACCGTGAATTCCGTTATAGCGACAAACCTTACCTGAGTGCCCTTCATCTTGAGGGTCTCGAGGACAACGTCATCGTTGTTGACTCGGTGTCGAAGCGTTACAGCGAGTGCGGCATACGCATTGGCGCCTTCATCACCCGCAACAAGAAATTGCATGCCACAGTTATGAAGTTTGCCCAGGCCCGTTTGAGTCCTCCATTGATTGGTCAGATTGTTGCCGAGGCATCGCTTGCCGCTCCACAGGCCTATCATCAGGGTGTTTATGACGAGTACATCGCTCGCCGCAACTGCCTGGTTGAAGGTTTGAACAAGATTCCTGGCGTGTTTGCTCCAATGCCCACAGGCGCTTTCTATGCTATGGCCAAGTTCCCCGTGGAAGACTGCGACGACTTCTGCCGCTGGTGCCTTGAGGAGTTCAGCTATGAGGGCGAGACAGTGATGATGGCTCCCGCCACCGGATTCTATGCCACACCGGGTGCTGGCAAGAACGAGGTGCGCATGGCCTATGTGCTCAAGATCGAAGACCTTAAGCGCGCACTTGTAGTGCTCGAGAAGGCCCTCGAAGCCTATAACGCAAGATAATCGACAGAAACACATATACATAAAATAGTCGCCAGTGCTGCAAAGCGCTGGCGATTTGTTATGTGATTTTGTTGAACTCGATTTCTTGATGCAAGAGAGATATGGTTTATGGCATAACCATTGCCAGGAGGCGGTTGAGGATTGAGGGGTTGATGTAGAACAGGTAAATCATTAGGCCTAAACCGGCAAACTTGAATACATTCATGAAACCTTCGGAGGGTTTGTGGCCCGTGATCATCTCGTAGATAGTGATGAGGATTGACGAGCCGTCGAGAGGATAGAAAGGCAGCAGGTTGATTATGGAGAGGACCAGCGCAATGCTCATTAGCTCATCGATGAATGGGGTGGCCGAGGTAGAAAAAACAGCATACAGCAACAGGAAGGTGAAAATGTTGACAAGAATGCCAGCTCCGTGAATTATGAGCCTTGCGAAGGCGGGCTTGTGGTTGACAAATGGGCTGTTTCTCCAATCGCCATCGAGTGGTGAACTCGATGTCAAGAAAGTGGTGTATCCACCAAAGGGCAGAGCTCCCAGCGTCCACTTGGTGTCACGCCATGAGTTCTGGGTGCTGTAGATGTATCTTGTCTCTTTGTTCTCGTAGGAGACGGCTGAGATGAAGAACAGCGATACCTCGTTCATCGAGCACTTGAAAACTCGTCCGGCAGTGTAATGCCCGAGCTCATGCAGCAGCACATTTATCGACAGACACAAGAGGAACGACAGATAGGTGGGGTTTAAGACGCAATAAACAATTATTCCCACAAAGATGACTACTCCCAGTGCGTTGAAAGTGATGGTGCTGTTGTTGTTTTGTGACATGTGGTTGTATTTTAATTAAATGCGATGGTGTGTTATGTGCTCAAAAGAGTGCACAATAATGTTATGAGTATTGCCCCCAGGGCATAACTGGCGCCATTGGCCCAAAGTGTAGCCTTAAGGATTTTCCGGGCGGGAAATATTTTTTTTAGGATGGCATGGTTGAGTCCCCATTCAATTAGTATCGACAGCACCATTGCCACCAAATAATAGGCCACCAAACCTGTCAGCGCGCGAGGCTCATGGACATTGACTTCATGAGAAGATACCCAAGGGAACCACACCACAAGCCACCATCCGCCATTGATTAACAACGAAGCTGCAATTCCAACGATGCCGCTAACGCCATTAGCCGCTAATGCTGAGACAAACACTCTCATCTCTTTCCCTTTCTTCCCCAGAACCCTGTTCATGATAGATGTCTCCATCAAGATGATGAACATCATGAACAGCCATCCTTGTGGCATAAAAGCGAATATTCCAAAAGAGACGTTGAGGAGTGGCATAAGCTTGAACTACTTGGTAAGGATGTTGCGGCGGAGTTCGCTGATGGTGATGGCGGCGGCGATGCCTACGTTTAGACTCTCGCTCTTGGCGCCTTTTCTAGGCATGGCTGGAATGTGGATGCGCTGTGTGACATGATCGGCAACTTTGGGGCTGATACCCTGTCCCTCGTTGCCAAAGATGACAAAGGCCCCACCTTGCGGCAACTGCGAGTTGTAAATGTTGTCACCGTCGAGGAATGTTCCTAGCACTGGCATGTCGTTGTAGTCGTCGAGGAAGAAATCAAGGTCGCAGTAGTGCACCTTAACGCGGCTGATGGCTCCCATAGTTGCCTGCACCACTTTGTGGTTGTAGACATCGACAGTCGACTTGCTGGCGAAGATGTTTTTGATGCCATACCAGTCGGCAAGGCGCATGATTGTGCCCAGGTTGCCTGGGTCCTGAATGTTGTCGAGCACGATGTTGAGCCCTTTGCGCACCTCGTCATCGCTATAATCAACTTGTGGAATCTCGTAAACAGCCATCACGTCACTGGGTGTGGTGAATTGGGACATGCGCGCCATCTGGCTTTTGTGTGCCATAACCAGCTTGGGATAGTGCTCGGCAGTGCCTTGCTGCTCATACCAAGCCTTGGTGGCAATGAGATATCGACAGTTGAATGCGTTCCATGTGTCGCGCACGCATTTCCATCCCTCGGCGACAAAGAGCCCTTCCTTGTCGCGATATTTTTTTACAGCCAGCGAGGAAACCAGCTTTATAATGCCGTTGTTGATGTCTTGCATAAGTTTATTGTTCTATAAATCGATGTTGAGTAGGCGTTGGCTACAGCACCATATGTTGTTTAAGAATCAGTCACTACCATGCTATTGTTGTGTGAGATGCTTAAGCAAGTGGCAAGGCAGTGACTGAACAGTATTAATAATTTAGATATTTATTTTCAGTATCTTCCAAATCTTCGGCCATATTGGTTGTAATAACCTTGTCCATGACCGCGTCTTGGATTGTCGTAGTAGCCGCCTTGCTGCTCATTAGGGGTATAACCTCGGTGGTATTGTCCCTGCCCTTGTACGGGCCTATTCATGTTGCGATTATAGTTCCTGCTGTTGTCCTCAAGGGGAGTGAGTGTTGTCCCTTGCGATTCTTCGTCATACCAACTCTCGCGCTGTGACTCGTTGTCGCGTGGGGTAGTTTGTGCCAAGTCCTTCTCAGGCATTGGAGCCGGTGTTTTGATGCTTGTAGTGCTTGAAGGCTGCTTTTGGGTAGCAGGGGCAACTGTGTTGTTGTCTTTGGCACGTGATGCGTGATTGTTGTCTCGGTCAGCATCTTTGCTGGCTGTGGTCTCATCGGCAGTAGCTTCTTGATCAGCAGTTGCCTGAACATCTTGAGCCATGAAATCGTTGTTGACATCGGTAGGCTCCTGTGTCACTTGCTCGGCAATCTTCTTTTTGGAGTTTTGTGAGTCGACTGCCATATAGCAAACCATCTCCACCAGCAGTGCTGCAAGTAGCGCTGCCAGCGCAATCATCATCCAATTTTTCTTCTTTCCTTTCTTGGAACTTTTTATTTCATTTTTGTTTTTTTCCATAATACACGTGTTTTTTGAAATATATATATGGAGCTAAATATAGCAATATTTTATGGAGTGTGGAATGTACCTGAGTTGCGTGAGGGTTGTGGAACATCCCCGTTGTTAGCGCGACCAATGGGTATTTGTTTTTTATTCCCATGCATCTCCTCTATAGCAACTCCTGCAAGACCTCTCCTTCTTGTTGTTTGTTGTTGCTGGGTAGGTCTCGCTACTTCTTGGCGTTGCTCAGGTTGTTGATCGTAGCTGTCGTCGTCATTTTCTCTTGGTCTCCAGCTACGATTGTAATTGTTGTCATCGTCATTGTCGTCAGAGTCATAGTAGCTGTCATTATAGCCGTAGTTACTGGGCACGTCGACATGGCTCGATGGATAGTTCGCAGCAGGAGGACCTGGCGCTGGTGGTACAGCTACGGCACTGCCAGTATCGAAGGTGTCGACTGGCACCTCGGGCAGGATGGTGTCGATTGTGACATCGGGGTCGGGAAGAGTGTCGGTGACAACTTTCTTGACTGGGGTTTGAGAAGGCTTGTTAAGCATGAAGAAAGCGAGAATTCCCAATGCTAGCAGCAAAGCTGCCAAAGCAATCCACATGAGTTTCTTGCGGTTGTCCTTTTGTTGAATGGGTGCTTCGTCGGTGATGGGAGGAACATCGTCGTCGAGAAGTTCCACCTCGACCGACTCATCAACGCCAAGTGCATCCTCTTCGGGAATTGGTGGCAGGTCAATGTCGTCGGCATCGGCGATGGATGCTATATCGCTGTCTTGAGACAGAGACGCTGCTGCCGCCATTGGCAAGACAGACTCAAACACCATCTTGTCGCACATAAACTTTTCATTGTCGTTGAGCAGTTTCTCGTCGAGTTCATGATGTACGCTCTCTACTTGCAGCAGCAGAGCTGTGCGGTTGTCGGCTCCACCTTGTGCGAGCATCTGGATTTGTGCCAACTTGTCGTCATTGCTTTTGGAGTCGTCGCACAATGTATTCAAAAGCTTTTCATCGTCGATTTCGCCACTCACTCCATCGGAGCACATGAAGAAATAGTCGCCTGGCTCAACATTGGTAATGAAAGCCATGTCGGCACTCTGCTCTTGGAATGGTGCAGGAAGCATGGCTCGGGTGAGCATGCTTTTCTTTGGCGAAGATTCAGCTTCGCTGCGAGAGAGTTTTCCCACCTGGAAAAGGTCGTTGACGAGGGAGTGGTCGCGTGATCGATAAAGCACTTTGCCCTGGGCTCGGCTGATGTGGTAGATGCGGCTGTCGCCAATGTGTGCTGCCACAACACCGTTGTCGCCAAATACAATCATCGCCATAGTGGTTCCCATGGGCTTGGAAGTGGAGTCAAACCTCTGGGCTGTCTCGTTGAGCTTGGCGTGAGCATATTTCACCGCTTCGGTGATATCTCGTCCTCTAATGATGCCATCGCTAAGCGCCTCGTTCATCTTCTCGTGAAGGGCATGTGCGACTGTAGCACTTGCCACGTCGCCATGTTCGTGCCCACCGAGTCCGTCACAAACAACAAATACCCTGTCGCTTGCCTGCAATTCGTTGACCATTGGGCACAGTGTATCTTCTTGACGCTCTCTGCGTCCAATCTCGCTTATGGCGATGGGTGTATATAGACTAATTCTCATGTTTCAGACATTAAAAATAATTATATATTATAATTAACGTGCAAAGTGCTAATTTAATTGCATTGCGAGGAATAATTATCCCTAATCAGGTTGCAACCTTCGTGCCTAATGACCTGTGTGGGATTATAACACTGCAAATTTATAGTAAAAAAATGAATAACAAAAAAAGAACTCTCAAAAAATATGCACATTATTGCATAGCAGAGGTATAGCTGTTTCACGGACCAGTTTTACCACTTTTTTTAGACTATTCTTATGCTATTTTTGTTTAACCCAAAATTATTTTTTAACTTTGCAGCCATATTTGAGGTTTATAAAATACCCCTTATTGCATTCAAAGAGGTAAAATCGTTTTAATTTTTAATATTACAAACATTATGGTAAGTTACAAGGAATTAGGCCTGGTCAACACCCGCGAGATGTTTGCTAAGGCAATCAATGGAGGTTATGCAATTCCTGCATTCAATTTCAACAACATGGAGCAGCTTCAGGCAATTATCAAGGCAAGTGCCGAGACAAAATCGCCTGTTATCCTGCAAGTATCGAAAGGCGCTCGCAATTATGCGAACCAGACCCTTCTTCGCTACATGGCTCAGGGAGCTGTAGAGTATGCCAAGGAGCTGGGATGGGAGAATCCCCAGATTTGCCTGCACCTCGACCATGGCGACACATTTGAGGTTTGCAAGAGTTGCGTTGACTTTGGTTTCTCGAGCGTAATGATTGACGGCAGCTCACTGCCTTATGAGGAGAACATCGCTTTGACTAAGAAAGTTGTGGAATATGCTCACCAGTTTGACGTTACAGTAGAGGCAGAGCTTGGTGTTCTTGCCGGCGTTGAGGATGATGTAGTTGCCGAGGAATCGCACTACACCAAGCCCGAAGAGGTTATCGATTTCGCTACCCGCACTGGTTGCGACTCACTGGCAATCTCAATTGGCACCAGCCACGGCGCTTACAAGTTCAAACCTGAGCAGTGCACCCGCGACCCACAGACCGGCAAGCTCGTTCCTCCCCCATTGGCATTTGACGTTCTCGACGCCATCATGGAGAAACTTCCTGGCTTCCCCATCGTGCTTCACGGCTCATCGTCAGTGCCCCAAGAGTATGTTGACATTATCAACACTCACGGTGGCAATCTGCCCGATGCTGTTGGTATCCCCGAGGAGCAGTTGCGCAAGGCCGCCAAGAGTGCAGTTTGCAAGATCAACATCGACAGCGACAGCCGCTTAGCCTTTACCGCAGCGGTTCGCAAGGTGTTTGCTGAGAAGCCCGGCGAGTTTGATCCTCGCAAATATTGCGGTCCCGCCCGCGACGAGATGACCAAGCTCTACAAGCACAAGATCATTGAGGTGCTTGGCAGCGACGGCAAAGCCGAGTAAGATATAATTCTATATATAAAAGGACTCATTGCATTGCGGTGAGCCCTTTTTATTTTTACTTATTATCAATAAAATCATGAAAACCAAATAGTTCATCAAAAAATACATATTCTTTGTCATTTATGTATGAAAACAAGTAGATATATTTTGCCGTATGTTATATATGTTTTATCTTTGCAAGAAAAATAAGTGGCATCAGAGTGAGGAATAATTGTTTACTGCACTCAATGCGTCTAAATTAGAGAAAATTATAAATAATCATTAACATAACATCATTATGCAAAACAAATTATCAAAAACTCGTTTTATGTTGGCAGCATTGCTGCTGACGGTGACTTTTGTCTCTGTTCTGGCACAAGACTACGATGAGATAAAACTCACTCCGCAACTTCAGGCGGCGTTGGCGAAATATGACTCACATTCAGTTAGGGTTGCCAATGGGCTTATAAGGGTAGAAGTGATTAATAAATACGGATTTATCAATACCGAAGGCGAAGAAGTCGTGCCATGTATCTATGACGAAGCCTATAACTTTAAAGATGGTTTTGCATTAGTCATGGCAAACAGGAAATTCGGTTTTGTCAACACCGATGGCGATGAGGTTGTGCCATGCAAGTATGACTATATCAATATTAGAGATTTATTCTCCTATGGCTACGCTGATGTTAGATTAAATGGGCAATATGGAATTGTCAATACCACAGGCAAGGAGATTGTGCCGTGTGCGTATGATCTAATTAATTGGATTGATGGAGTGTTGTTTAAGGTTAAGCTAAATGAAAAGTATGGCCTCTTCAACAGTAGTGGTAAGGAATTGGCTCCATGCATATATGAAGTCATTGAATGTCGGTCTGCCGATGGCCCTTTTTTAGTAAGGGCGAAGGGCAAGTATGGAACTATCGACGCTGATGGCAATTACACTTTTTCACGCGATGTTACGATTAACGATTTCAGATGGATTGTCGGGAATTGGTGTCGCTGGAATGATGACAGCAAACCAGAATTAACAATTAACTGGAATGGAGAAGTTTCATTCACCGACGAAGATCCCTCCCTTGAAAAAAAGATTGCAAATATCTATTACGATAATGCAAGCGACAAGTACTTTCTTGTATGTCCAAGAACAGCAGGAAAAGATTATAGGTATCAGATTGACTTTAAAAGATGTTCACTTATTGCGATGAATGGTACACGGATTGGAGAGGATGCTGAATTGGTAAAACACGAAGTTGTTAAAGTAGTTGAAGAACCTAAAGCCGAGGCTGTTAAAGAACGTGAACTCATTCCCGAACCCAAAACAACAAACGACGAGGTTTTCAATTCAGCAGCCATAATTCCATCGTTCCCAGGTGGTAATGGAGCTCTCATGAATTATCTCTCCACACACATTAAGTATCCACAGTCTGCTCAAGACAACAATATCCAAGGCAAGGTTGTTGTTCAATTTGTTGTTGAAAAGGATGGCAGCATCGGCGAAATCAAGGTTGTCCGCGGTGTAGATAAAGACCTTGACCGTGAGGCCGTGCGCGTGTGCAAATCATTGCCAAAGTTCAGCCCTGCCCGTAATGCCAATAATGAGCCTGTGAGAATGTGGTACACATGCCCTGTCACATTCAAATTACAAAGTGATAATTGATGATTCAATTCATCATCATAACAAAAAGACTTATCACGTAACATGGTGATGAGTCTTTTTTCTTTTACTTATTTAACAAATCATGAAAACCAAGAAGTTCATCAAAATATATATATTCTTTGTCATTTATATATGAAAACAAGTAGATATATTTTGCCGTATGTTATATATGTTTTATCTTTGCAAGAAAAATAAGTGGCATCAGAGTGAGGAATAAATGTTTACTGCACTCAAAGCGTCTATATAAGAGAAAATTATAAATAATCATTAACATAACATCATTATGCAAAACAAATTATCAAAAACTCGTTTTATGTTGGCAGCATTGCTGCTGACGGTGATTGTATTACCGGTTTCGGCCCAATATCAAGAACCTGAACTTTCACCTGAAGCTAAAGCTGCTATTGAGAAATATGACTCACGCACAATTTTTATAGGCGGTTTTTCAAAAGTCTCATTAAATGGTAAATATGGTTTAATCAACACCAATGGCGAAGAAATTGTCCCTTGCAAATATGATTTTGTTTTCTCTGGTTACGAAGGTATGGTACAGGTTCGTTTAAACGGGAAATATGGTTTTTTCGACACACATGGCAAGGAAATCGCACCGTGTAAATATGATTTTGCCTGGAATTATCATAACGGAACTGCAAAAGTTGTGTACAAAGGTTGTTTAGGTCAAATTGATGCTAACGGTAATTATACTTATTCTCATGATGTTATTTTAAGTGATTTTGAATGGCTATTCGATGATTGGGCTCCATATGATGACTGTAATGGAGATCCAGTGCTGACTATAATTTCTGATGGGAAGGCTATAGAAGATTGGACAACAAAAACTGCTCGTTTGGTCTATGACAAAAAAACTGAAAAATACTTTGTTGTTTGTTCAAAAGAGGGGGAAGAAGACACGAAATACCAACTTGATAATACTGAAAGTAATCTTGTCATGATTGATGGCACAAGGTTAGTTCATAGAGTAATATTGAAAGAAGAGGCAATACAAAAAAACAAGCCCGAACCATCCCTTGAGTTAGAATCTAATATTGACGAGGTATTCCATTCTGCCGCCACAATGCCGTCGTTCCCTGGTGGTAATGAAGCGCTTATGGGATTTATTTCATCTAACATAAACTATCCACAGTCGGCCAAAGACAGCAATATCCAAGGTAAGGTTGTTGTTCAGTTTGTGGTCGAGAAGGATGGTAGCATTGGTGAGGTGAAAGTGGTACGCAGTGTGGATAAAGACCTTGACCGTGAGGCAAAGCGAGTGTGCAAATCGTTGCCAAAGTTCATTCCTGCCCGCAACGCCAATGGCGATCCTATTAGAGTGTGGTATACATGTCCTGTCGCATTCAATCTAAAAAGTGTGAATTGATGCATTAAATTCATCATCATAACAAAAAAGGTTCATCACCTTTTTAAAGAAAGGGTGTGGTGAGTCTTTTTAAGTTAATGTCTGGCAATACAAAGACCATTTTGATACTGTATGTGATTACCTGTGACGAGGAAGATTGATATAGAAGTAAACAGATAAAAAAACAAAAAATGAACCTTTATTCTTAAAGTTATGACAGAGTACTATTTAGAAAAAAACAATGACAGCGCCGGTCCTTTTACACTGGATCAGCTTCTTGATAATGGATTAACCGTCAACTCTCAGGTGTGGTCAAGCGAGACCGAAACATGGGCAGCAGCTAGCGCTTTGCCCGAAGTAGCAAAACTTCTTGAGGGCAAGAGCTCGGAATCAAAGTCAGGTACTGCATCCAAGGGCAGTGACGATAAAACTACACAAAATCAGGCTCAAGGGGAATATGCAAGAATGAGTTTTAGTGAGGCAGTAAAATATTGCTACAAGAACCAGTTTGATTTCTCGTCGCGTGCCCGTCGCAGTGAGTTCTGGTGGTTTACTTTGTATGTGGCTCTAATTTTCGCGGGAACTCAAATAATAAAAATATTATTGGGCTTGATATCACCATCCGACGAGTCAACACTGTTTCGTGCGTTTTATCCCATACTTGCGGTTATAACCCTGGTACTACCGCTGTTAATTGTGGTGTTGCCCATGGTAGCAGTAAACGTGCGACGCCTTCATGATACCAACCATAGTGGATGGTTGTATTATTTGAATTTTGTCTTCATTGTTGGATTCTTGGTGTTGAATGTAGTCGATAATTTCTCTCCAAGCTATTCGGTTGTTCAGTCGGTCTATTATGAATTAGGTGATGTGTTATTCTATGTTTTAGCAGCAATAGTTATCATTGTCAACGTTGTGTTGCTGTGGCTCTACTTGCGCGACAGCGACAAGACCGAGAACAAATATGGTCCATCTCCCAAGTATCAGTAAAAGAATAAAAAGTGAACTAAAACGAGTTGATCTATTTAGTTCACTTTTCTTATTTTAGAGTTAACTAGTCGTAAAGGCTAGTTTTTTTATTTTGGTTGCCTGCGGGTTGATTACCTTTTCAAATGATAGTTTATACAGAAATATAATAACTAAAATTTTGAAAAGATTATGAAACTATTTTCCAAACATCCCAAAGGCTTAGGCCTGTTGTTTTTTACTGAAATGGCCGAGCGTTTTTCCTACTATGGAATGCGCGCGCTGTTTGTTCTATATCTTGTGGCGGTGTTCTATAACAGCTCCGACGCAAGCCAGGTGTTCGGTTCCTATGCAGGGCTAGTTTATCTCACTCCATTGCTGGGAGGATGGCTCGCCAGTCGATACTGGGGCACCCGTCGCTCGGTGATTGTGGGTGCTGCTGTGATGAGTGTGGGACATCTGCTGTTGTTTGCCTCGGCGTGCTTTGCCAAGCAGAGCATTTTTGCCGACCCTGCAGCCGGTGGCATAATCGATCCAAGTGTCGACAACACTCTTGCAATTGTACTCATGTTTGCCGGACTTGCCGTGCTCATTTTTGGTAACGGATTCTTCAAGCCTAACCTTGCCGCAATGGTGGGTGACTTATATCCTGCCGATGAAATCACCAATGACAGCCGCCGCGATGCTGCCTATACCATTTACTACATGGGTGTGAACGTGGGTGCTTTCTTAGCACCGCTCGTGTGCGGATATGTAGCCTATAACGGCCGATGGGATGATCCAGGTGCTTTCAAGTGGGCTTTCCTGTGCGCTTCAATCGCAATGATGATAGGTATGATTGTGTTCATCGCTTTGAAAAACAAGATGCTTGTCTCCCCCGACGGACGTCAGATTGGTCTGGCTCCCGAGAAAGCTCCTGAGCAGGCTGTTGCCAAGCAGGACAAGATTGTCAAGAATTCTTTTTGGTCTATGATAGTGTGTCTAGCGTTGGGTGTTGGATTGTTTGTGGCTTTCTCGGTTGGCGCAGCCAACTTCAATGACTATATCACAGCTGCAGTATATGCAGTATCGATAGCTTTACCTTGCTATATAATCAGCGATAAGAGCCTCACCCGTAAGGAGAAGATGGGAGTTGGCGTGATTTTTATAGTCGCAGCATTCACAGTGTTCTTCTGGGCTGCCTATGAACAGGCAAGCTCATCACTCACCATTTTCGCCGACCGTCAGTGCAACCGTATGCTTGGCTCATGGGAGATGCCTACTGCGTGGTTCCAAACCATTAATCCCATTGCAATCATCATCTTTGCTCCTGTGATGGCAATTCTGTGGGAGAAGCTCGCGATGAAGAAAATTGAGCCTTCGTCGCCGGCTAAGCAGGCAATGGGTCTGATGATGCTGGCAGTAGGATATGGAGTGATTGCATTTGGCACTTATGGTATAACAGGTAGCGCTAAGGCTTCGATGTGGTGGCTAGTGATTCTTTATTTGATTCACACAGTTGCCGAGCTTTGCCTGAGTCCTATAGGACAGTCACTGGTCTATAAACTCTCTCCGGCACGCATGGTGTCGTTGCTGATGGGTGTATGGTTCATGAGTAGCGCAGCAAGCAACGTTCTCGCTGGATCATTTGCCACTCTGCTCCCTCAAGCTGGTGAGGCACCTAAGTATTTCTTGGGATTAGAGGTGGCAACCTTGAGTGACTTCTTCCTAATCTTTGCTGTAATGGGTGGTGTGGCATCGGTAGTCCTCTTCACGTTGTGCCCATTGCTCAACAAGATGATGAACACTGAGCCAAGCGAGGTCAAGAAATACATTCAAGAGAACGAAGAAATACAGTCCGAAGTGGCACTCGCATAACATCCAATAATGATGAAAGTGAACGAAATGGATATTTTTTTCGTTTCGTTCACTTTATTATTCCCCCTTAGCTAGATTACTTTCTGAACAATTTATAGATATAGAATAAAAAAAAATTATTATGAAAAAGGTACTTATTTGCTTAATGTTAAGTGTTAACATGTTTGTGTGCAACATGCAAGCACAGGTTACTAACAAAGTTAGTCATGACAAGATGCTCGACAGGTTTCTCTCTTATGTGAAGATTGAGAGCCAGTCGATTGATGACTCCGATTTGAACTCCTTTCCAATGACCGAAGGACAAAAAGAGATTGCACGCCTCATTTATAATGAGGTGAAGGCTATGGGTGGCAAGGACGTGACGGTCACTCTGAGCGACGATTATTATGTCTATATAGATATTCCTTCTAATGTGAAGAAGAATGTGCCATCAATTTTGTTCATGGCTCACATGGATGTCACTCCAGAGGCTCCTGGTGACGGCATCAAGCCTATCGTGCACTGCAACTACGATGGTGGCGACTTAGTATTGCCAGGAGGCATCACACTAAGTCCTAACGACCCAGGACGTGAGCACCTCAAGGACTTGAAGGGAAAAACAATCGTCACTAGCGATGGTAGCACCCTGCTAGGTGCCGATGACAAGACAGGATGCGCAGTGCTTATCTCAATGGTTGAGGAGCTAATCACTAACCCCAAGTTCAAACACGGTCGTGTGATGGTGATGCTGAGTCAGAACGAGGATGTGGGCAAGGCTGCCATGCGCTACGAGCCTTCGGTTTTTGGAGACAAACCTGATGTTGTGATAGACATTGATGGTGGAGATTATGACCGTTTCTCGGTTTCCAATTTTACTGCCATAAATCACACTTATTACTTTAAGGGTAACGATGTACATCCGGGTCGTGCTAAGGAAGGAAAGTATGGCGACGCACGCACAGCAGCAGCCTATTTTGTTGGTCAGATACCGCCTGAAATACATCCCAGCAACCGTGACGGTGAACAAGGATATGTGCACTGCTACTCGATAGAGCATCCCCTTGACAAGGATAGCAATGATATTAAGACCGACTATGTGGTGAAAGTGCGTCTGCGTTATTTCGACAAGGAAGAGGGTGCCTATCAGAAACGAATTATGGCAGAGAGTTTGGAAAAGACTCAGAAGGCATTCCCCTACGTGACTGTGACCAAGACCCATGACTTCACACAATATGAAAATATTGCTTACACCCTACCTGGCTTTTTGCCATCAGTAATTGAGAAGGCCACTAGCGAAGCAGGCATTGCAATGCACACGCAGAGCAAGCGCGGAGGCACCACAGCATCGCTGATTGTGGCACGGTTCCCTGATCTTATGCCAGGCGCGCCTGGTGTCTATTCAGGCCAGCAATCGGCACACTCTCGTTATGAATGGACTTGCATCGACGAGTTGCTCTCGATAGTGAAGGTGTGTGAAAACGTAATTACTGAAATAGTCAACATGAAATAAATTAATGTGATTTTTTTAAAGATAGAAATTATGAAGAATATTATAATAAATATAAGAACTGCTGTAGCAGCGCTGCTGTTGGCGATGCTCGCAATCCCTGCCTCGGCGCAAGAGTATGTAAATACATTAACACTGATAGAACAAGAAGTGAAACAAGTAGCAGTTCCAGTTCTGCCAGCATTTGAATATAACCCCGAGCCTAAATGTGTTTCAGATGAGGTGTTCATGTCGGCTGCCACAATGCCAGAGTTTCATGGTGGTGAAAAAGCCCTCATAAAATATATCAACAAGCACATAAAATATCCACGATATGCCCAGGACAACAATATCCAAGGCAAGGTTGTTGTTCAGTTTGTTGTTGAGAAGGATGGCAGCATTGGAGAAGTGAAAATTGCTCGTAGCGTAGATAAGGACCTTGATGCTGAGGCAAAGCGTGTATGCAAGTCCCTGCCAAAATTTAGACCAGGCAAGAATGCTAACGGCGACTCAGTGAGAGTGTGGTACACAATACCAATTACATTCAAACTGCAGGCAGATGATGACCTATACGAGTCTGCCCCCGAGCCTTATAATGAAATCTATTGGTAATATTTCACAAATGAGTATAATGTCCTCAAAGTGCATATGAGGACATTTTTTGCTTAGTTCCCACCTTTTTATTATCTTTGTTGCGGTAAAAGTTGAGTACTATAGCAAGAAAGACAGCAAATCAAGAAATAATTAACCAAAACTACCCAAGATATTACTATGCAAACTATTTTAACATCAATCAAAACAATTGTCATATGAAAAATGTACTTTCTATTTTTTTAATGCTTATGTGCATCAGTTTCGCTGCGAGTTCTCAAGATGATATCGTGAATATCTATTGTGGTCAGGCAAAGGTGTTTGAAAAAGACGATGACCAGGGATGTTACACGACTTATCCATATTCATTGATTTCATTGAATCCAAGTCAATTTGTGGTGTTATATTCCGATATTGATTTTCACAACAATCCAGTGTGTAGAGGTTTGGTTGCTGAAAAAGGTATTAACTTTGTACGTGAATGGGGTGATGACCAATATTTGTTTTCCACCAGTTCTGTTATAATTGTAAATTCTAATAATCCAGATGATGAGCCACTAAAAATTAACATTTATGAAGTAGTATCCTTTAAAGATGGTATTTGTTATATAAAAGAAGCGTTTACAGAAGAACCTGATATAGATGGATCTTATATAGAAATTATGCTCGCTCCTGGTCAAGAACAAGAGATAAAGTCACTTTTAGACAGGGCAATTAATACAATCAAGAGAGAGCAAGTGGTTGTTGAACCGCTTCAAGAAGTGGCACCTCCCCCGACATATTTGGAGATGAATCCTGCGGAGGAGTATATGCCCGAAGAACCCAAGCCTGAACCTAAATCTAACTCTGATGAGGTTTTCAAATCGGCCGTCACAATGCCGTCGTTCCCGGGGGGTAATGGTGCACTCATGAATTATATCAACCAAAATATTCGTTACCCTCAAGCCGCTCAAGACAACAATATACAAGGCAAGGTTGTTGTTCAATTTG
>JAFZAC010000008.1 GCA_017548365.1 Muribaculaceae bacterium | reverse complement strand
CCTCGCCAAACTGTTTTTGCACCGAAAAAAGATTATACGCGACATACGTAGACAAAAATTATTCACTTCAAAAAAAATTCATCATTATGACAACATCAGTAAACATATCATTCTTTTCATCAGCAGAGCGAGCTGCAAGCACAGCATCGAAAAAAGATTACCGCTCTACCGCATACAATAATTATTCCGCCGACTTGGTGGACTTGGACAACGAGGTTTGCACCATCGAGGTGGAGGCATCGAGCGAGAGCGAGGCAACAGACAAGGCGGAGCGCATCGCCTTCGAGATGGGCATCCAAGTGAGTTACATCAATATCTATAAAGGTTAATTTTTCAATTCACATATTTTATTCACTATCAAATTTTTACTACTATGGCAAATCTGATTTTAGCAAGCAAGAGAGAGACAAAGAACGGTAACACCATGTGGCACGTTTACCGCAGTGAGAACAACAACAAGAGCGACGAGTTTTGGTTCAGCGCAGAGAAGCCCCTCAAGGCGTTGCGTTACGCCTTCATCCTGCGCAAGCGCCACGGCGCCATCATCCCCAAGGGAGTCTATAGCAAGCTGATGGCTGACGTCACCGCAAGCAAGGCGAGCGAGAGCGCAAGCGCACCCGAGCAAGGCAAGGCAAAGCGCACACCACGCAAGCGCACCGCCAAGAAAGCGAGCACCGAACCAAGCACCGAGAGCAAGTAACAAGACGTTTAACCGAGTGGTGGGGAGAAAGTCCCCACCTCTCACAGAAACCTAACCATTATGATACAAGTAGAGACATTCAAATGGCACCCGGGGAGCGAGCTCCCGGAGTGCGGCCTGGTACACCTGGGCATCGAGACAAGCCACGAAGTGATTGCAATCGTAGAGGAGAACCGGTACCGCAGTACCTTAGTGCTGCAGTATCACCGCCAAGAGGGATGGCAGTATGCCAACGGAGTGGGCCTTGACAAGGTTTTCCGTGATGCGAAAGTGTTGCAGTGGGCATTCACACCAAGACCCGTGCAGTGGTGGCAAGAGAGCGAGAACGAGGAGTAATTAACCACGTGGTGGGGACAATGAAGATCCCCACCACTTAAAGAGACCGAAACTATGATTTATAATAAGATGACCGAGAGAGACCTAGAAAAGTTACAGTCGCTAGCTATAGAGGCGGCACTGATAGTGCAGGACTACCGCCCCGAAGGGATGGGAACCATTGAATGGATGGCGCAGTGCGACCAGTACCGAGAATTGGCGATGATGGGCAGTTACTGCCTGCTGGAGTTGCAGACTAGACACAAGGAGAAAACGAGAGGCAAAGCCTCAGTTTAGAGGTTAGTGTTGAGAGTTTAGAGATCGCACCGATTATTTCGGTGCGTTTTCTTTTGGCACCCAGAGAAACCGCGCGCTCGCTTCGCTCGCGGATCTGTATAATGCTGCATAGAAACTCACGCAACCCTATATGGGATCCGTGAGTACTATTTTTTTGCAATTTTATTTGCAAAATAGTGATATTGTTGCAAAATTTCATTATTTTTGCAAAATAAAACATGGTAAAAGATGGCACTGAACGGCAATATATTCGCCTTTTCCATTAATGGGTTTTGTAATCCATTGAGATATAGTGTGTTGTCACCGCCATTTAATACTCACTTCGCTCGTGGTTTAGAGTATAAAGGTGGGTGCTTAGAGATTATTGACACAAACGGTTGCGGCATGGCCGCACCGTAGAGAACATACGGCACATCTCGGCTTCGGCTGGGGTGTGCCGCTTGCTTTGTAAATTATTTACTAACAATAAAACCATAAAGGTATGAAAAAGATTCTATTACTTCTTGTAACGCTCATGGTGGGGCTTGTGGCGCAAGCCACGGTCTCGACCCCCATCTTGTTCCGAGGCATGACACGAACTGGTGGCAACAACTCTTTTTGCGTCTGGGCCGTCGAGTCGAATTGGGGCTCAGACCAGCAATCACAGCTGCCAGGTTCCAGCTATTATTTCAGTAATTATGTAATACACGGGAATAACTCGCCTGCCACCATCACCCTCTACGGGAGGCTCAATTTCCAGGAAGGGACCTCGCCCGCCGACGTTGTCACAGGCAATGGCTTTAATGTAATCATCGAAAGCAGCACGCTGTGGTTCTATGGCGCCACGGTCAAGACCGGCAGCGATGCCACCGTCACTGGCTGCTCCGTTAATGTGAGCAGCGACAAGCACACGCTCACTGTCACCATCCCTGAGGGCAAGACCTTCGGCTCTATCACTGTCAATTATGTGGCCAACGAGCCTTTCTCGAGCTCCAACACCGTCATCAGCGGCGTGGAAGACGATTATCTCTACCAGGGCGAACCCATCGAGCCTGAACCTGTCGTCACCTACAACGGCACCGTGCTCACCAAGGGCACCGACTACACAGTGAGTTACGTGGGAAGCAACAGCCTGGGCTCCGCCACCATCACCGTCAACGGCACGGGAAACTATGCCGGCACTATTTATAAAAGCTACACCCTGCGCGACGTCGACCTGCGCGACTTCAATAGCTTGGGCAACAACACCTACGAGATTGCCACTACCACCGACCTCGACTACCTTGCCCGATACGTCAAAGCGGGCAACTACGGCAACGACTGCACCGGTCTCACCTTCTTGCAGACCGCCGACATCGCCTACAGCTACACCACAGAATGGACAAACGGCGGCGAGAACAACTTCACTTCCGTCGGCGTCTATAGCAAGCCTTTCAATGGTACCTACGACGGCCAGAACCACACTGTCAGCGGCATACGCATCTTCAAAACTGGCACCACAACTTCCGACGAGAGCCAGGGCCTTTTTGGCTACGTCGGGGGCGGCGGCACCGTGAAGAAAGTCATCCTCTCCAATACTCACATCTGCGGCTTCAAAAATACCGGCGGCATCGTGGGCTACAACAGTGGCACCATCGAGGACTGCCGCGTGGAGAGCAACGTATTAATAAAATCTGTTAGAGCGACCACCAGCGTTGGTGGCATCGCGGGCATCTGCGCCTTCGGCGGTACCATCAGCCGTTGCACCTTCAAAGGCACAGCTGAGTTTATGTCATCCCCTTCTTCCGACATCGGCGGTATCGTCGGCACACTATCCAACAGTACCATCAGCAACTGTCTTGTGCTCGGTGCTTTTATAAGTGGAGACATTAACTACTCCGGCGCCATCGCGGGGAACAAAACCGGTACCCTCACCGCCAACTACTACCACAATTGCATGGTGGCTTACTCCAATAACACCAATGCCACTGTCAACGTCGGCGTGGGATTAGAGGGAGGCCATGAAGACCAGGACGGCGCGCGCAGCGTCCACGCCCTCACCCTGCCCAGCGACGTCACCGCCTCGGGCGAGACCGTGACCATCGACGGCGTGACCTACTATGCGTCGAACACCACCGTCACCCTCAGCTACAATGGTAATGAGGTTTTAGAGAACTTTGTCGTCAACGGCGACACGATAGAAGGCGCGACCTTCGTTATGCCCGCTGCCGATGTTGTTGTCGAAGCCGCCATCTTGGCGCGCTATACCTTCAACAGCGAGACTGGCGAGCTGGCACTCCTTTGGGGCGAGTTCAACAAGGACCACAAGTGGGGCAGCGAGGTAACACCCACGGCTGTCAAGAGCGTCACCGCTACCAGTGAGGTGAGCTTCACTGGCGACTGCTCCAATCTGTTCAATGGTTTAGCGGTGTGCGAGAGTATGGACTTGAACAGCGTCAACACCAGCGAGATGACAAATTGCTACAGAATGTTCTACTGGTGCGCGAAACTCGACACACTCGACCTCTCGAACTGGAACACCGCCAATGTCACTGACATGAGCTATATGTTCTACACTTGTAAGGCTTTGGACTTGCTCAACATCTCGAACTTCGGCACTGGCAATGTCACCAACATGAGCTATATGTTTTATGAGTGCAATAAATTGAAGACTATCTTCGCAGGCTCAGGATGGAACACCGAGAGTGTTACAAATTCAAGCTATATGTTCACCCACTGTTTGGCACTGGTAGGTGGTAAGGGAACCGCTTTCGACGCTGACCACATCGATAAGGAATATGCCCGCCTCGATGGCGGTCCCGACTGTCCAGGCTACTTCACCGATGTGAATGATGGACCTTATGTGCCACGTTACACTTTCGACAGCAAGAGCGGTGTGCTGACGCTTAATTGGGGCGAGTTCAACAAGGACAACAAGTGGGGCAGCGAGGTCACCAACTATAAAGTCAAGAGCGTTATTGCTACCAGTGAGGTGAGCTTTACTGGCGACTGCTCAGAGCTGTTCGCAGAGCTACATCAATGTTTGAGCATGGATTTGGAGAATGTAAACACCAGCGAGATGACAAATTGCTACAGAATGTTCTACTGGTGCACGAAACTCGACACACTCGACCTCTCGAACTGGAACACCGCCAATGTCACCAACATGAGCTATATGTTCTACAATTGTAATGGTTTGGACTTGCTCAACATCTCGAACTTCGACACCGGCAATGTCACCGACATGAGCCAAATGTTCGGCGTCTGCTCGGCTCTGACGTCACTCGATGTCTCGAACTGGAACACCAGCAATGTCACCAACATGAACAATATGTTCGACAACTGCAAGGTCTTGACTTCTCTCGACATTTCGGATTGGAATACCGTCAATGTCACTACCATGAAAAGAATGTTCAGCGGTTGCATTGGTCTTACCTCGCTCGACCTATCGGATTGGAACACCAGCAATGTCACTGACATGAGCTATATGTTCTTCAACTGCAATGTCTTGACTTCTCTCGACCTATCGGATTGGAACACCAGCAATGTCACTGACATGAGCGATATGTTCTACAACTGCATGGTCTTGACTTCTCTCGACATTTCGGATTGGAATACCGCCAATGTCACCAACATGAACAATATGTTCGGCAACTGTAACGGTCTTACCTCGCTCGACCTATCGGATTGGAATACCAGCAATGTCACTGACATGAGCGATATGTTCTTCAAATGCTCAAGCCTCACCACCATCTACGCAGGTGCTGGTTGGAGCACCGAGAGTGTTACAAATTCAAATAATATGTTTTATAACTGCACCTCATTAGTAGGTGGCATGGGCACTACATTCGATGCGAACCTCGATGATAAGAGATATGCCCGCATCGACGGCGGCCCCGACTGCCCGGGCTACTTCACCGAGAAGAATGCGTCAGTTCCTGGTGACGTGAACTGCGACGGCTCAGTGACCAGTGCCGACGTGACATGCATCTACAACTACCTGCTTAGCGGAGATGAGTCATTTATAGACACATGCGATGTGAACAACGACGGCTTTATCACCAGCGCCGACATCACAGTCATATACAACATCCTGCTGGGAAGTAAGTAGATAAATTTTGTCTTTTGCGCTATAGAGCGGTTACCGTACTTTTGCAGTACGATAACCGCTTTATTTGTGGCTATCTCTAAACACTCAACACTAAACTATAAACTTCGCCAAAGTCGACTAAAAATATGGCAATAACACTCTCAACTCAGATACCGGCTCTTTTGTTCTCCTCAGCAATCCCCGACCTCGCCATCGCAACGGACACCGATGGCGAGGTGGAGATTGCATTGACCTCGGCTGGTGCCGTGGTGTTCGCGGCGAGCCACTTCCCCTATAATAGACAAATCAAGGTCTTTGACCTTCGGTCTGTGGTGGAAATGTATATGCGTGAGAACGAGTCTGCAATGAATGACTTCACGGTGACGGCGACAGTGAACAACGTAACCAATCAACTATGCACGTTCAAGGTGATCTACCTTGAGCATAGGTTTGATGGGGACATCGCCGAGTTCCTGAGGAATAACTTCCTCACCACACAATCGTCGAAAATGACATCAAGGGAGGTGACAGAATACCTGTATTTCTTTGCAGCTGCCAATGAAAATGTGTTGGTACGTCACGAATTGGTGGTGAGTCACGACGGCGGCGAACCTTACCTTGTTGTAAAGAGGGAAAGCAGGGCCTCATACAACCAAGACCGCATAGAGAAAATAGAGGTAACTTATCAGTCGATGATGGGATGGGTGACTGATGGATTAGAGCATACGCCCGACCGTGTGAGACTGCTTGCCTACAGTCTGCACGCAGGGCAACGCGCCTTCACATACTATGTGCAGGACGGCGAGCCTCAGGTGGCATTGTATTTCCGCAATGCCTATAACTGCTATGAGCTGTGCGCACTGAATGCGATCACCACGCAGAAGGCGAAGGTTGACCGCTCAATAGCAGCCATACATAGGCTCTCGACGTTCTACAACCAGCATAACGAGAAGCAATACGAGGTCGAGACAAGCGGTTTGACCATGGAGCAGGCACAATGGATTGAGCAGCTGTTCTATTCCCATGACGTGCGTATGGCAATAGAAAGGACTGACTTCGAGGACGAGTACAGTCCGACTTACCAACCTCAATTTATGCCTATTGTGCTTATCACCGACTTCACCTGTGAGATTGACGACAAGGACGGCGAACTCAACACAGTGAAGTTCACGTACCAGTATGCTGACCGCAGGACATACTTGCCGACAGATTACTTGGCGGTAGATCATGACAGAATATTCACTGAAGAATATGGACCAACATTCAGCTAACGCTGAAGTTTAGAGGTGAGAGTTTAGAGAACGAAGAGGACGGTTGGTCATACTCCCCCCAACCCCCTCTGTCTCATAGGGGGAGCTTAAAAAACTATGGCTAATTCAATTCACATATCAACGCTTCGCAAGATGCTCAAGGCTGGTGACCCAGTGGACATCAAGCTGTGGACGAAATCGGGAGAGATCCAGGAGTGGAAGAACTGCATTCCGCTGCGCTACAATTTCTACAAGGGAACACGGCAGGTCAAACTGCTCAACAGCGGACAAATCAGGCAGCTGAGGGATGTTTGCGTGTTCCAGGTTAATGGGATTGAAGTTTTTTTATAATATAAACTTCAGTTTTTGATAAATTTGGTGTATCTTTGCGACATACTTAAATTTTATATAAATATGAAATCACATATAAAGAGTTTCGGTTTTCTTATTTTATTCTTCTTTCTTTTTGGCAATTGTTATGCTTTTGCCAATAATAAAGAGGTTAAGATTCTATGTATTGAAATAAAGTCCCCTCAGAACGATAGCTTATATAGTAAATTTGTTTTAAGGGACATGAAACTTGATACTGCTTATGTTTTTAAAACTGGCAATATTGATAGTGTATTGTCTTGTAGAAATGATTACGACTGGAAGAAAATTTCCTCCGACATCATAATTGCTCAACAGGCCAATGTTGACAAATCAGCATATACATATTTATATCTTGCTGAAGAGTATCATAAAATGAGAAATTATGTTAACCTATTGGCATTACATGATTGTCAGATTGGCGACACTCTATTTATAATGGACAACATGAATACTATAGAATGTACAAAATCTGAAGTTTCATGGAAAAATAGTGACATAAACAATTATTATATAACCAAAATAGATGAATATTATGTATTTGTCATACCATCTTCTTCATATGACACAAATTTCTACTCTAATCCGCAGTCTTTAATATGCAACTGGGATTTGTCTGGATTAATTCAGGAGTATAATTCAAAAAAAGAAATAATGCAGCAATACACTTATAACTTTGGTGAAATTTTTGTGTCAAGGATAATATTACAAGAAGATGGAAAATATTTGTTCGATACCATAAACTATAACGACTATCCATAGATTTGTAGCAAATAATATTGTCTTTTAGACAACCGATACAACTCCATAATTTTGCGTAAACCAAATCGCAGAATTATGGAGTTAAATTTTAATAGTGTAGAGACTATCGCCAACTTGAATGCTTCTGCTGCATTTCAAGTTGATTCAGGCAAGGTGTTCAAGGAGGACACCGATATTGTGCCGGTCATTATTGATGAACGGCTCTCGTATATGCCGTGGGGCGGCGATAATGAACTGCCCTACAATATCCTTAATCTGATTGAGAGCGACGAGACGCTCTCGACGTGTCAGCAGTTCAACGCAGAGGTGTGCTACGGCAGTGGCCTGCGCTACAATGTGGATCAATGCACCAAGGCTGTAAGGCAGGAGGTTGAGGACTTCCTCCTTGACAACGCCATGGCGCAGTATTGGCTCGGAGTGTGCCACGACTTCAAGCACTTCGCCTTCTGTGTCTCGGTCATCATCCTCAACGCAGACGGAACGAAGGTGGTGCGACTGATGCGCAAGGAGGCTTGTTACTGTCGACTTACTCCTGCGGAGAAAGACGGCACGATAAAATATCTGCTATACGCCAACTGGCGGCAGCCTATAGCAAAGCGTGAAGACATCGAGGTGATTGACTTGCTCGACATCAACTCGCCGTGGCGCGACCTCGCAATCAGGCTCGGGCGCATAGCAGGCGATGACGGCAAAAAGAAGATACGCACCAAAGCGAGGAAGTTTGCTGTGCTGACACGTGTCCCTACACCCGACAGCACGTATTACCCCATACCGTATTACGGTTCGCTGTTCCGTGGAAAGTGGTACAATATAAAGCAGCTTATCGGGATGGCGAAGGAGGCGAAGCTCAAGAATATCGCCCCAATAAAGTACCAGATTGAGATCTCCAATAAGTATTGGGATTCCATCTTCAAGAGCGAGGGCATTACAGACCGCAAAGAGCAGCAGAAACGCATAGTCAAGGAGAAGCAGCAGATTCTCGACTTCCTCACGGGCGTTGAGAACGCCGGCAAGGTGTGGTTCTCCACATTCTATGTGGCTCCCACTGGCGAGGTGCAGCACGAGGTCGTCATCAACAAGATTGACAACGACAAGGAAGGTGGCGACTGGTCAACAGACATACAGGAAGCGGTGAATATGTTCTGCTTCACTATGCGTGTGCACTCGAACCTCGTGGGTTCGGTGCCAGGCAAGTCGCAGACCAACAACTCGGGTTCGGACAAGCGCGAGCTTTACACCATCGCCCATTCGTTGCAGAAACCCTATCACGACCTGCTTTTCACCGTGCATCGCCTGATAATGCGATATAACGGATGGAAGGATGCCTTTCCTGAATGTCCGTTTGTGCAGCTTTCGCTGCTCAGCGAGCATGTGGACGCACAGGAGGTGACTATGGAGAATGACGATGATAAAGACGGAAAAACAGAAAAAGAAGAGGTATGGCGACACAATTCATAACTACAGACCAACAACTACGCAAGTATCTGCCTAACGCCTTCGCCACAGCAGAAGGCGAGGCACCATTTTTCGAGAAGGTGCTGCCGTGGCTTGAAGCCGCGGAGCGATGGGTAAGAGAGCAGTTTATCGGCGACACCTTTCTGCCGATACTGGTGACAATGGAAGAGAACCATCCACTGCGCCTGACGGCGTGCAGCGTGGTGGCGCATGAGGCGATGATGCGTGCCGTGCCGTCACTTGACTTGGTGCTCACTCCGAATGGGTTCGGAATCGTGAGCAATTCTAACGTTGCACCGGCAAGCCGTGACCGTGTGGTGAGGCTTGTTAACTCGCTCGAAACCTCGCGAGACATCGCCATAGAGCAGATGCTACAATACCTGTTCCAGAATGAACGCTGGTATGCCACATCGAAACGCCGATGGTTCACCGCTACGCTGTTCCCAAATATCGACTTGGCAAACCTGTGCGGCATCACGGAGAAACGCTGGGCGAACTACCTCGCTCTACGCCTGAAGGCTGTAGAGGTGGAGCAGCGCATTGCCGAGGAATATATCTCGCCTGAGCAGATGGATGTGCTTCGTGGCGAGGTGGTCGGCATCGACTGGACGTTCACGCTCGCTGACCGTTTGCACTTGCGAGTCATTGAGCAGCTGCGCGCCATCGTGGTGAGCGCTTTGCAAGGCTCACCTCTCAATATTCAGGGACTGCGTGACATCGTGGACTTGATGCGGAAGAATGGGGAATATTTTGCCGAGTTCGCCAACAGCGACACGGCGAAATTGTTCACTCCACCGATTTTTGAGAATAAAAAACGAAATCATGGGTACTGGTTCTAATTCGGCTTCGCCGAAGTTTAGAGTTGAGAGAGCCATAATACCCACCCAATTCGGTAAAAATCTCAAATTATTAAAGGATTTTGTCGTATAGTGGTTGCCATGTCAATGAATATATATATTTGTAGTGTATAATATTCACTTCTTAAACTTACAGCATATGAAAAAAACATTACTTTTCTTGATGGCTCTAGTTGCAAGCCTTTCGGCTTGGGCGATAGAGCAGGACAACACTACTGT
>JAFZAC010000007.1 GCA_017548365.1 Muribaculaceae bacterium | reverse complement strand
TCCATCACGTTTGCCATACTTTATAACATCAGAAGAGCCGCATGAAAAGCATTTTTTGCATCATATCAATAATAAATGCCACAAATGTAAGCAATAATGGGCGTTTTCAAAGATTTCACCACCCAAAATGACCAATAGGCCCAATTCTTTTTTATATAATCAATAATGCTCACTTAGTTGATTTTGCATGGTGCCGTTGCATGGTGGCATAGTGTAGTGGTGTGGCAGTAGGCAACGACGTTCTCGAAGGGAACTAAATTATTACTCAGCGGCGCGTGCCACAAATGGGGCGTGGCGTAGGGATTGATGTGGGTATATAAAAAAAACCACCCAATTGGGTGGTTTTAATGTTTTTGCATCGGTTGTTAATTACTTAACATGCTTCTTGCCGTTCTGGATGTAGATTCCATGCTCGGGAACGCTCTTGAGCTCACGACCCTGGAGGTCATAGATGCGGCCATCGGCATTGTCTGCGCCGATTGTGCTGATACCAGTGTTAACAGACTCAAGAGTTACAGTCGGAGGAACTGCAGTAGCGTCGTAAGTTTGAGGTGTGTAGCCCTCCTTCTCGAAGGTTACGTTGTAATTCTTGCCTTCTTCGGGAGTGTACTGAAGGCTGTAAGTACCATCAGCAGCGGTAGTAGTGGTGATAGCCTCACGAGTTGCCTCGTCAAGAGTAACGGTAACACCTTCGATAGGAGCGTTATCCTTATCAACTACAGAACCAGTAATGGTTACAGGCTCAACAACGGGTTCGTTACTCTTGACCTTAACGATGTCTCCTTCCTTTGTGAGCTCAATAATAACTGGCTCGTCAGCAGTCCAAGCGCGGTTGCCTTCTGGTCCACCAGTGAAAGAGAACGAGCAGCAACTTGGGGTAGCATCGGCAAACAGACGATAGTCGCCATCTTCGCAATTGCTCATGTCAACAGTGAAGCGAGCGATGCTTGCGGGCTCCTCAAGAACGGGGAAGAAACGGCAGTCAAGAGTAGAAAGAATCTCGATGATTACGAGGTTGTCGTTGGTTGGCTTAACGTTGCACTTGAGGTCAGCTTTCTGGAAGAGCTTAGTTTCACGCCAGTTGGCATTGGTAACATCCCACATTGCAAGGATAGTGTGGCCATAGCCAGTGAAACCTACCCATTCTCCGTCTTCTGCGTCTTCAACCCACTGAATTGCCTCGCAGTACTCGCCATTAATATCTTGCTTGGCAATCTCCATGTTGAAACCATTGAGGTTTTCACTGGCATTAACGAGCTGGAGCTCGATCATTACGTTGTTGGAAGGAGCTTGTTCAGCAGCTTCCTCAATGTCGCTTGCAAGTCGGAACGAAAGAACTGATGGGCAAGGTACATCGTCGGCAAAAGCGGCGAAGGCTACCAATGCAGCAGCAAAAAGTGTAAATACTTTCTTCATTTTAAAATGATGTTTTAATGTTTAAAGAATAAATAATTATTTATTAGTCACGTTGTTCAGTTTATTAATGTAGCTTCTTTTTCGAGTAACATAGATTACCCTCTAAGAAATCATTGCAAAGTAACTAAAAGTTTTTTGAAATACCAAAGTTTTTAAGGAAAAACATAGATAAAAATAGACCATAAGGCAAGAAAATATATATGAATGCTTGTATTATTATTGTGAATGATACTTATAGCTTTTCCTATACATTGAAGAAGGCACACAAAAAAACCACCCAACAATTTGGGTGGTTTTTAGTCTTTTGCACAAGTAGCTAATTACTTAACATACTTCTTGCCGTTCTGGATGTAGATTCCGCTTTCAGGAATGCGGCTGAGCTCACGACCTTGGAGGTCGAAGATGCGATTGTCAACGGCCTTGTCGGTAGTGATGGTGCTGATAGCATCAACAATTTGGGTAACCTTGTCACCTACCTTGTTAAGAATGATCTTAACGGGGTCATCAACAGTCCATGCACGAGTACCCTCAACACCACCGGTGTAAGCAAACGAGAACTGCTCAGGCTTATTGTCGGCAATAATCATATATTCACCATCGGTGCAACCGCTCAGGTCAACAGTGAAACGAGCAATTCCCTCAAAATCCTCAAGAACGGGGAAGAAACGGCAGTCGTTACTGTTGAGAATCTCGATGATTACGAGGTGATCCTCTCCAGTTGCATCAATGTGCTTGAAATTGCTCTTGCAGTCACACTTTTGGAAAAGTTTCTTCTCACGCTGAGTGTCGGTCTGTCCTTCCCACATGGCAAGGATAACATGGCCATAGCCGCTGAAGCCTGCAGCTTCTTCATCATCCTCGTCCAGTACCCACTGAATATCGGGGCAGTAAGTTCCGATGTGGTCGCCTGGTTCATCGTCAGCAACGGTAGCGTCGTTTAAGCACTTGGTGAACTCTGAGTTGAAACCGTTAAGGTTGGCGCTCGAATTCTTGAGCTGAAGTTCAACCATTACCTTGTTGGCGTCTTGCTCCTCGCCCATTGCTTTGAGCTGTGCTTGAGATGGACATGGTTGTTCATCTGCAAATGCGCAAAGACCTACCAATGCTACTGCAAAAAGAGTAAAAATTTTCTTCATGTTAAAATGTTTTAAATAGTTAAAATTTTAATTATTTATAATCACGTTTTTCAATTGTATCTATAACAATTATCCTCCATTTGAGTAGGGACAAATGCCCTCCTCGCATAGAATTCAATGCAAAATAAGTAAAACTTTTTTGAATGACCAAACTTTTTTATAAAAAATCATGAAAAAAATACATTTTTGATGTGATTGTTTAGTTATGCTAATCTTTGATAGATGACACCAACTAATCATGATTTTGTTGTGGCCGTTCTAGTTGCCGGTTGAAAATCAAAGCATTGTGTTGAAATTATCGGGAATAGGCGACTGGAAAGTGACCACTTTTCCAGTGATGGGATGTACAAAGCTCAGCACAGTGGCGTGTAGAGCTACTCGGTTGATGGGACTGGGATGGCCGCCATACTTGCGGTCGCCGCTTACAGGGTTGCCCAGATCGTGCATGTGAACTCTTATCTGGTTTTTGCGGCCAGTCTTTAACTCAATTTCTACCATGGCAAATCGCTTGCCTTGTTTCACAACACGGTAGCGAGTTACGGCAAGGCGTCCTAACTTCTTGTCGGTAGTGGAATACATCTCAAAGGTTTCCTCGTTTTCGGCAAGAAAACTCTTGACAGTGCCTTCGGGTTGCTCAACCTGCCCTTCTACAATGGCGATGTATTTGCGTTCTACTACCATGTTGTTCCAGTTGCTGATGAGCTTGTCGCGGGCTTGCTTGGTGCGGGTGAGAAGCATCAACCCCGAGGTGTCACGGTCAAGCCTGTGAACGACATAGACATTGGCTTTCTCGCTGAATCCGCGGGCATATTTCTTGATGATATTATATACAGTATCATCGCTGGGACGTCCGGCGGCTGTCGAAAGAACTCCATAGCCCTTATCAACCACGATGATGTCGTTGTCTTCAAACACGAGTTTGATGCGTGGATGGCTGAAAATCTGGAAAGAACGGTCAAAGTTCACCCACAGCTCATCGCCAGCATGCACTGGGAAGTCAAATTGTCGTGAAGGAATGCCGTTGACTGCCAGTTGGTTGTGTCTGAGCATCGATTTGAGCTTGGTGGGCTTGTGGTCTGGTAGCAGAACTGCTGCAGTAGCCAGAAGAGTGCCGTCTTGCTTGATAGAGAATTTTGCCACATTATCGGTGGCAGGCCCACGTCGTGTCGTTTTCTTAGAGTTCATTGTTGTTGTGTTTTATTCTAATTTTTCTGAAAATTCTTGATTAAATGATTGAGCATTCCGCATAAAGTATGTGCAGACCCAATTGTGCATTGTGCATTATGAATTATGCATTGATTTGTTCCTTGGGTGATGCGTAAGGATTTCTTGTCGTAGGGTTGAGCGGTCGATGTGTACGTAAATCTCGGTGGTCTCGATGCTCTCGTGGCCTAGCATCTGCTGGATGGCGCGAAGATTGGCTCCTCCCTCGAGTAGATGGGTGGCGAATGAGTGACGCAAAGTGTGCGGACTAACCGTTTTCTTTATTCCTGCAAGTTCACATAACTCTTTGACGATATAGAATATCATCACCCGCGTGAGTTTGTTGCCTCGGCGGTTGAGAAAAAGAATGTCTTCACACCCAGGTTTTGCCACTTGATTGCTGCGCGTCTGCTCCAGATAGAGGCCTATCTGCATTAACGCCTCTTGCGATATGGGTACCAACCGCTGTTTGTCGCCCTTGCCCACTATCACTATATATTCGTCTTGCTCAAAGATTTGAGAAAGTTTCAAATCCACAAGCTCCGAAACACGTAGGCCGCATCCATACAGAACCTCGATGATTGCACGGTTGCGTTGCCCTTGTGGATGCGATAGGTCGATACAGTCAATAATGCGGTCTATCTCGTTGAGTGTGAGAACCTCGGGGAGATGACGGCCTATGCGAGGCGAGGGAAGTAGCTGAGTGGGGTTGGCATCAACCAGCCTCTCCATTTCGAGGTACTTGAAAAAGCTCTTGATGCCCGATATTATGCGTGCTTGCGAACGTGCCGAAATTCCTACATCATGAAGCGTGGCAAGGAATCCTTCAAGGTCTTGCTCGCTCGCTGTATCGAGACTTTTGTTCTCTTGGGCAAGATAGCGGGCAAGGTGGTCAACATCACGGCAATAGGCTGCTGCGGTGTTGCTTGAGAGACCTTTCTCGATGCGCAGGTAGCCCTCGTAGCGTTGCTTTATTTTGTCAATGTCAGGAATGGGCATTGTGGAGTATATCTTATGAAAAAAGTCATCAAAAGAAATAAATTCCTCTTGATGACATTTTCTTTAAGCCACTATGGGCATTACTTCTTAGCGTCGGCTGCAGGAGCGGCCTGCTTAGCGTCGGCAGCGGGAGCGGCTTTCTTGTCGGCTGCAGGAGCAGCTTTCTTATCAGCAGCAGGAGCTGCTTGCTCGCCCTCGGCAGCGCCGTTAGCAGTTGGGAATTGTGGTGCCTGGCTCTCTTTTTGAGTTTTGAGGTCTTCAAGAGAGATTTTATTGCTTACCACAGTGGGCTGTTGAATGAATGGAGTAGCGATACTCAACACGCAAATGAAAATTGCGAGTCCCCAAGTAGCTTTTTCCACAAAATCGGTTGTTTTTCTCACACCCATAAATTGGTTATAGTTGCTGGCACTAGCTGCCAGACCTCCACCTTTTGACTTCTGTATGAGCACCACGCCAATGAGCAAAAATGATGCCAACAGGATTAAAACTGATAGTACAATTGCCATGTTATCAAATAGTTATAGTTTGTTTTTTGTTGTTTCATTAAGTACCAATTTTCGCAAAAAGCGAATTTGGTCTGCAAAGTAAATACTTTTTTCTGGAAAATTCAAATTTATGCTTTCAATAATTTCAAGTGCCTTCAAATATTTTCCTCGAGCGATGTAGACTTTTGCCAGACTTTCACTGAGCATGGAATCATCATTTTGGGTAGATTTTTCCACGTTGTCGTGTGCAACTTGTGCCACTTGTTCCTCTTCCACATGATGCTCGACGGCTGTTTGTTGCGACAAGGCCTCCTTTTCTTGCTCTCTAGAGTGGGCGATGAAGCTGTCGATTAGCTCGTCTTCGTGGTCATGAGTTTTCTCGTTGTCTTCTTCTTGGGCAGCCAGGATGTCGGCATAGTCGGGAGTGGGATTGAAAATGGCATTGCTCAGAGCATCAATCTCTTTTTGGTTGGTTCCATGGGCATAATTCTCAAAAAATATGTCGATGAGGTTGTCAAAGTCGGGGCTCGTGCTTTGTTCCACGGGGTAGAATTTGGCAAATGCCGATGGAGCGTTGCCAACCACTATCGAGAGGTCGCGGCGGTCGGGGCTCATGATCGACAACCGGTGCAGCGTCTCTTGGTCGCCACTTTGCTTTACATGCAACAGCAATGGCAACGCAAAGTAGGGATATCGCTGCATTGTCTCGTCAACCCATTGCTGCTCAGGAGCCTTATCCCCGTCAAGCAATTCCTCTATGTCATGGAAAAAATCCAATTTCGTTATATCGTTATTCTAAATTGAACATTCCGCATCCTGCATTCTGCATTGAATTAACTACCAGTTTCCGAGTGTCTGATTAAAGATAAGATCTACGAGTTCGGTAGAAATCTCTTCACACAGTTGGTCTTGCACGTCAATCAGGAGCTGGTTGCTGTCGAAGTCTCGGTAGGCCGACACAGTCACATCATTGCTCAGAGCATCGTTCACATTGTCAATATATTTCACTCGCACCGAGATAGTTAGCCTGGTGCGTGTGGCGTAGGCGTTTTCTCCCACTGCCTGAGGTGACAGACTATAATTTGTGATTTCGCCCTCAAACCTGAGATCGCTGTTAGTGTTGTCAACTTGTCGAAGGCGAGTTTGCTGGGTCACTACATCTTGCAGTTTGTTCTGGAACACCTGCTGGAGAGGAGGATAGACCAGAGCTGCTCGGATAGGGAAGTTGGCAAACGATACAGTCTTGTACCTGTTATAGTCGATTGACGCACCGTTAAACTTATAGCTGATGCAGCCCTGGGCGATAATCATTACCGCCAATGATAATATCAATTTTCGTGCCAAATTGTGTTTCATGACGAGTTTACTTGCGATTGTTGCGGTGTTCTAGTCCATATTCTTTAATCTTGCGGTAGAGGGTACGCTCGCTGATGCCGAGTTCCTCGGCAGTTTGCTTGCGACGGCCTTTGTTTCGTTCGATGGCACTGATAATCACTTCTCGTTCAGTGTCTTGAAGTGTTTTTACCTTTTCCTCTTCTACATCAATGGCATGGGCTTTGATATCAGTGAAGGAATGTCGCTGTGATGATGTGTTATGACGGGTTGTGTCCTCTTCAATATCGTAAGCTTCGTCATAGTTTTGCCACTCATTGTCGTTCATGGTCACATCATGAGATGTCTCGTGTGGTGCGGCGATGGCTGTGCTCTGGCGGTGAAGCTCATTGATACTCGAGCTCAAGTGAATCTTGTTGCTTGGACTGCTGTAGGCACCCTGGTCAAAACGGCTCTTCAAGTCTTTGATTTCTTGCTGAAGCTGAAGTATGAGTTTGAAGATGAGCTCACGCTCTTGGGTATAGTCGTGTTGTGCTGTGTCATACACCACAGGAAGGCTTGAACTGTGATTCTTCTGGCTGAGGTAGCGCTTGACAACTTCGCCAGTGACAATGCCGCTCTCAAACGATGACATCTCACGGATTAGGCTCTGAAGCTCACGCACATTTCCGCTCCAGCGGAACGACATCAGCTCGCGATAGGCACTCTCGTCAAACATCAGTGGAGGCCTGTTGTGCTTCTCGGCATAGTCATAGCTGAACTTTGTTGCAAGCATCTTGATGTCCTCTCCGCGATCGCGCAGTGGTGGCACTTCGATGCGGATGGAGGCGATGCGGTAGAACAGGTCTTCACGGAACTCGCCTTTTTTCACCATCTGCAGCAGGTCTTTGTTGGTGGCTGCAACCACGCGCACGTCGGTCTTGCGCACCTTTGACGATCCCACTCTTATATATTCTCCCGATTCAAGCACCCTCAGGAGTCTTACTTGGGCGTCGCTCGAAAGGTCGGCAACCTCATCTAGGAAAATAGTACCTTTGTCGGCAACCTCAAAGTAACCGGCGTGCTCGCTTTCGGCGTTGGTAAACGAACCTTTCTCGTGTCCGAAGAGTTCGCTGGAAATTGTTCCCGAAGGAATTGCTCCGCAGTTGACGGCAATGAACTTGTTGTGCTTGCGAGGGCTGTTGTCATGAATGATTTTCGGGAAGAACTCCTTACCAGTACCATTCTCGCCGCTGATTAGCACCGAGATGTCGATAGGTGCGATGATAAGAGCTTTTTTTACTGCCGACACCAGTTTTGGCGCTGAGCCAATGATGCTGTAGCGCTGCATGGTAGTTCTTATAGTGTTGTCGTTTATTGCTGCCATTTCTTCATTTTATAAGTTTGTTGTTTTAAGAATGTGCCCAGCTCTTCGGGCGTACTGTATTTAGCCTGCTCCTCGGGGGAAATGATATCTCCAATTGATACGCGGAAATTATAGCCTTTTTTGTTGAAAACCTCAGTGGGGAGTCGTAAAGTGCGTAATCGCCAGTCAATCATTCCTAAGGCAGTGAATATCCAACTGTTGTGACCATGGAAATAGATTGGGACAACGGGTACTTTGAGTTTTTGGATGATGCGGAGTACCGAGGGCTGCCACTCGCGGTCCTCAATGCGCATGCCCCAGGTGAGCTTCGATACTGCGCCGGCAGGGAAGAAACCTAGAGGGTGTCCCTGCTTAACGTGGCGCATGGCATCGGCGATACCTTTCACCGACACGGCTCGCTTTGCAGGGTCATCGCTGGCGAGGGCGTCTACGGCAATGAAACTGGGCCGCAGTGCACCAATATTGTTGAGTATCATGTTGACCATTACCTTGTAATCGGGTCTGCAGTGCCCAACTATGTCTATCAATGACATTCCGTCGATAGCGCCAAAGGGGTGGTTCGACACAGTGATGAAGGCCCCTTCGGGAAGGTTCTTGAGCGCTTCCTCATTCCTTATTGTAAGGGTGGCTCCCACATATTCAAAGATGCTGTGGGAGAAGTCTGGCCCAGGAAGATGCATGTAACGCTGATGAAAATCATTGGTCGTGTCGATGGTGAGCCAATGGAAAAGCTTGTTTACAAGCTTCTCCTTGCCCTTGAAGAATGGTGCTATCTTGCACACGTCTTCATAGTCAAGCACCTTGGGCTTGATTGGCTGTTCACCAGTTTTATCTTGTAGTTCTTCACTCATATCTGTTAAAATATTGATTTTCTGAATAATAGCCTTGTTGGGGCAGGCTAGGTGCCTCAATAGCGGCTACAAAGATAAAGCAAAAAACTGAAAAAATGTCAGTTTTTTGCTTTTTTAATATTATAAGGAGTGCGATAAAATCTTGTTTACTATTTGAGCATTCTCTCAAGCTCATTGTAGAGGCGGTGCAAGGGCAGTCCCATCACGTTGTAGAAGCTGCCGCTGATGTGGCGCACACCCATGCATCCTATCCATTCTTGAATGCCGTAAGCGCCTGCTTTGTCAAGGGGCTTGTAGTTGTCAACATAATATTGGATGTCCTCATTGCTCAGAGGGGCAAATTCCACATCGCTGACCGCGCTGAACGAACGGGTGGCAGCAGCGGTGACAATGGTGACGCCGGTCACCACTTTGTGCGTCTTGTCCGAGAGCTCTCGCAGCATGCGGCATGCATCTTCGTCGTTGGCAGGCTTTCCGAGCACTTCATCGCCTAGTATCACCACTGTGTCAGCGGTAATGATAAGTTCATCGCTACCCATCTCTGCTTGATAGGCGAGAGCCTTCTTTCGCGAAATATACTCCGCAATCTCCAGCACTGGCAAGTCATCAGGATAGCTCTCGTCAATGCCCTTGATGGTGCGTACCTCAAACTCGATGCCTAAATCTCCAAGCAACTCTCTTCTCCTAGGCGAGTTGCTTGCCAGGATAATGTTGTATCTTTTTAATGAATCAAGAAGCATAAATTTCTTTTTTCTAGAAGTTCTGGACTTTCTAGACACTCTATATTATGAATTGTGCATTGTGAATTATGCATTGAAAAGAGTTACCAACCGAACGCGTGCTCATCATCCATCCACATACCTTGGGCAGTGAGCACCTTCTCGATAATTTCGCGGGCCACGCCGTGACCACCGTCATAGTGAGAGATATAGTCGGCAACTTCTTTCACTTGCCAGGCAGCATCGGCGGGAGCCACGCTCACACCGGCGGCTTGCATAGTATGGATGTCGGGGATGTCGTCTCCCACAAATATCACCTCGCTTGCGTCAAGGCCGGCCTCTTCAAGCCATTGGTTGAAAAGTGGCAGTTTGTAGGCGGCTCCCATATACACATCTTCAACACCCAGCCCTCGATAGCGCAGAGCTACGGCCTTTGAGCGGCCTCCGCTGATAATCGCCAACTTCAGACCTTTCTTTACCGCCAATTGAATGGCATATCCGTCTTTGATATTGAGCATGCGGCATGGTTGACCGTCCTCACTCATGGGAATAGTACTCGGTGACAATACGCCATCCACGTCAAAAGCGATTCCTCTAATACCTGTCAAGTCCATATCTGTCTATTTTATTTTTGGCAAAGATAAGAATTATTTTCCAAAGCACAACCTCACATAGCAAAAAAGAAAACCTGCACACCTCAACGGCAAGTGCAGGCTTCCTTAAAACATTATATTCTCAAATTACTTGATAACCTTTGTTTTGGTAATTGTTCCGTCGCTGTAACGCGTTACCACGATGTTCACGCCTGGCCAGGGACGAGAGCTTGCGGCACCTGAAACGTTATAATAGGTCACGCTGTCAACCAAGCTATTGCCGGTGAGCCTTGCCACACCAGTGATAATGCCTTCTTGCCAGTTGAATGTGCGCTCGGTGGTAGCCTCTATCACATAGTAGTTAGCATCACTATCACTCTTGAGCATTGGAGCATAGGCAGAGGTGCTGACAGTTGGAGTGAAATATATGCGGACCACAAACTCAGCCTTGAGGTCGTCAATCACGCCATCCTCGTTCTCGCTGGTTCGCAACTTGCGAGCGCCAAAGGTACAGCACAGTTGACCATTCACTTTGTTGGTTCCCAAAATATCGCCTTGGTCAAGCTCAACGTTGTCAAGTTCTTCGTAGAGGTACTCACCGTCAATGCCCATGCGGTAATAGTACTGGCTGAACTCTTCACCGAGCAGACTTGGGTCTACCTTGCGCCAAGCACGCACCTTATAGATACTATAACCTTGAGGAATTGAGCTTTGGTCCACTTGCAGATATATGTTATAGTAGGCATACTGATCTCCATTTGTTTCTGCCCAGGTATGATCGCTCATGAATGGATAATCTTCATTTGGAGTCAGGACACTAACAGCAATCTTGCCAGTAGCTGCCTGCTGCAATGGTGCACCATAGGTGTTGTAATCGGTACGGTTCTCGTTGGGCGCGAAAGTCTCAACAACCGGGGCATAGATATAAGAGCCAACGTTAGTGACAGGATAGGGGTCTGAGAACAATGCCTGAGCAGTTTGGCCTTCTGTTACTGGCACATCAGCACCAGCCACAGCGTTCATGGCGGTGGTGTAATAAGTGCCTTGGTTCCCGGCGATACCATTGGGGGCTACATCTTGCTCGTTGTTAGCGGCACTGCTTGGCTCAATGATATAGCGGTCGGCGTCAGTGAGCCAGCGATAAGCATCGTAGCGCAGAATTTCGCTCTTGCTGCTGTACTTTACATCGATACCAAACTCGATAGGGCCGTTTGCAGGCAGTGCGCGGTCAATCTTCTCGTCATCACTGGCGATTTGGTCGGCAGTAACGCTGCGATTGCCCTCAGGATCCATCACTAACTGGGTCTTGTGAACGTAAATGTCCATAGTGTTACTGTTGGCATATTTGTCACCAAATACGAAGTTCACTTGATAGGTGTATTTGCTTGGGTGGGCATTGTCAGCCACTGAAACCGAGAAGTTGTCATAGAACTTAATTCCGTCACCAGTGAAGGTAACGCCATTGGCATTATAAGTGAAGGCTGCTGTGAATGTGGGATTAGGAGCGCTGGCGCTTGCTGTGCCGTTACTGTTGTAGCCATACTTGAAGAAGTCTTGGTTCTGCATCACTACAGTCATTGTTCCACTGCCATTAGCCATGCTGGTAACGGTGCCCACAGCAATGGGGTCACAGTGGTTGCCTGTGGCATCGGTATAGGCACGAGTGAAGGTAAGAGTGCCTTGTTGCAGTTCCTCGCTAGTTATATTTGAAACCACTGTGCCCATAGTCACGAGGTTAGAGTAGTTGTTTTTCTCCTCTTGTGGATCAAAGCGGCTATAATAGTCGGCTTTCAGCTTGAGATTTAGGTCCTCGCTAACGTCGATGCCAGGAATGTATACGCTCTCCTTGTTCGACATCTGCAAGCTCAAGAAGTTGCTGGCATCACGACCACGCACAACGTAGGTGATAGTTTGACCCTCATTGGGCAGCTGAGCCACGCGGTCGGTATAGGTGAGACCGGCCTGAGTGTTGGCGGTGATGGTAACAGGATTACCAGAACCATCAGTGACAGGAGTGTAGGTCTCAGTGCCATTTACATTAGTCACGCGGTAAAGCTCGTAAACACCATCTTCACCAGGCAAGAAGTCAAGCAAATTGGAATTCCAGGTGAGGGTCACGTCGTAGGCATCTTGGCCATCAACCTTCACAGCCTTGTCCTCGGAAATCTCGTCTAGCTTGATAACAAACAGCCCCATCTTAGGAGCATGGTCGGAATTGTAGTAAACATATCGTTGTGCCTTGTTGGGGTCACGTTTGCTCACATCGGCATTGCCCTCATGAGCCAGCATGCGGTAGTCGGGCACAAAGAACATCAAGTCGCGCACATCCTGGCAATCCTCGCTGGTAGAGGTCTTGCCATACATATTGAATTCATGACCGGTGCTTTCGGCCGAGAGAACGTCAATACAATCGTGCACAACATTGAAATTCACCATCTTTTTTACCAAAAGCTGATAAATATCGTTAAGAGATGATCCTCCCTGTGCCATAGATGGGCTGAACTGCTCAAACATATGACCAAAAAGTGCCTCAATACTTTGGTCAAAGTAGCCCGCACCGTTCCAGTATGGCTGGTTTCCGATGGACTGGCTCACACTGCGTGGCGCCGTTGATGCGTTGACATCGTTAGCAGAATAATCGTTGTTGAAGTATCGCAATTGACCTTTGCCAAGCAGAAAGAAACGGTTGAGCTTGTCGCAATCAATCTTAAACAAGGTACCAGCATCAATACCCTCACCCATACGCTTGGATTCTGTTACTACACGTACCGATTTAATAGTGGCATCCACAACATTGCGTAATGAATTATAATCGGTAATATTGTAGTAGTCAAAAGTATTATTCGTAAATGTTGCCAGTCCTGATTGCTTGAGAGTATTCGGAGTTACGCCGTCTTTAACTTCAACAAGCAGCAACGTGTTGCCCTCTTCGTTGGGGAGGTAGGTTTCGGGAGCAAAATAATTAATGTTTGGACCGTCATATTTATAGGTTGCCTCGATTTTCGAGAAGCGCAGATTTTTGTTGTTAGCAGGCTTTATCCATATTTTCTTAGTAGGAATATTCAACGTCATGGACAAGCCATTATCCGAAAATGACAAGTTACCCGATGCAATTAAATCAGCAAATGATGGTGATGACGTTTTAGTGACGGAAACCTCAGCACCATCGCCATTCAAATATTTAATGTACATAAGATTGCTGCCATCATTGGCAGTACCAGTGCCATAATCGGAGATAAGAGTAAAATTCATATTGGTTATCGTGTAACCATCGTATGTAAAGAATCGAGCATCGTAGCTACTAGCGGCTTGATACCAGGTTGATGTGGATGAACCAAATCCACTACTCATATAATCCACATAGAAGCCGCCCTTAACCGACTTGGTGCCGGTAGTGCCACCAGAATTCACATTGTTGCCTAAATCTGTGCCCGGTATATATGTAACTGTCTCGTAGGCACCTTCGAATGTGGTCAAAGGCCCAACCGACTCATAACTGACATCCACTTGCGTCAAACGCACAGCACTTGAATGCTTGAAAGTGACTTTCTGCGCCGAGCCAGTCCATGTCCCCGAGGAATAGGAACCACTACCTCCAGTGGCTTCGGCACTTGTAATGGGGGTATATCCTGATACAAATGTAAACTTGATACTTGTAATCACTTTGTCAGCTTCGGCTTCCACTACGATATCTTGGCTTGAACCAGCATTAAAGTAATACGTTGGACTTTGTGTAGTACCCGAATTACCATACAATTGATACATGTTTAAGGTGATTCCATTCTTTCTTACATAAGAGGCTCGAGTGCGGTCATTGGCTCGTGTAAAGGAAACTGTGCCAGCTGGCGACTGCTTATACACGACACCGTCCACATTCCATCCATAAGAGTTGTTATAGCCGATGTCAGCGTTAGCATCCATAGCAATGGTTCCAACCGCTGGATAGGCTACGGGGTAGTTGCCAGTTGCCACGCCATTGCTCCAAGTGCCCTCGGGGGTGTTGAGAGCGGAATATCCACGAGTGTAGTTGCCAGGGATATTCTTGTTTTTGTAGACCTCTCGCATCATTGCGATGATCTGGTCTGGATCGGTAGCAATCTCGCCTAGATTGCTGGTCTGTTGTGCCGACACTGGTGCGTTGAAAGGCCAGCTGTAGCTGATACCCTCATAGAACGCTCTGTTCTTCACCGCAGTGGGCTGTGCCCAGGCAATCACTACCATCACGGTGATAATGAGTAAAGTAAATAATCGTTTCATTTTTGTCCTATTTTCTGTTTTAAGAATTATCCTTTAAAGAATTGGAGATACAAATCCTGTTTTAAAAATCGTGCAAAAGTAGTGTTTTTTTGCGACATAGCAAAAAATACTCTTAAAACAGATAGGATTTTGAGTATGTTATTGCTCCATGATACTGCGTGAGATAAGGCTGTAGATGTCGTGTTTTATGCCCGTGAGATTAGCGAGGTGTTTTTCAATGATTGCCACATCGCCGCGTGCTGCAGGGCCAGTCTGTGACTCAGCGGGACTCATATGGTTGAGTTTTTCAACTGTAGTCTTGATAAGTGGCAGCATAGCGTCGAATGGAATGCCAGCCTCGTCGAGCACTTCGTTTGAAAGCGTAAACATGTGATTGGCAAAGTTACACGCAAAGACTGCTGCCACATGCAACTGTTCTCGCTCAGTACTAGTGGCTTCATGCACATTATTGGTTATTAGCGATGCCAGTTCTTTTATTTCTTGGTTGGTTTTGCTATCGCTTCCCTCAATAAAGATATGCACCTCGCTCATGTCTGAAGGTTGGCTCTTGCTGAACGACTGCATAGGGTAAAGTACGCCATAACGAGAGCGTTTATTCTGAAAAATCTCGATGGGCGTAGACCCCGATGTGTGGAGCCAAATAGCGCCGTTGTCGGATGCAGCGTCCACCACACTTGCAATTGCATCATCTTTGACAGCGATGATATACACATCTGCATTAGAGATTATGTTCTTAAGGTTGTCGGTGGCATCGCAGCCCACCTGCTCAGCAAGCGCCTGAGCGTTGGCAAGTGTACGGCTATAGATTTGCACTAGCTCGCACTTGTCCTTGAGTGCCAGAGCGATGCTTGTTGCCACATTTCCCGAACCAAGTATTACTATACGTTTCTTTGTCATATCTTTGTTCATGAATAAAAAGTTGTTTGTATGTTGCGATTATATCGCAATACATAACTAATAAATTTCAAGAATTGTGCCCTCAATGCCACGTGTGCCGTGAGAACCCTCGTAATTGAAGTAATAAACTACCAGCACGTGATGGTTATCGATGAGCACGGGCCATGAGTAGCCCAGATCGGTGCTGCCTCCGTCGTCACGGAGCACAATCTCATCGCTCCATGAACTGCATTCCGAGTCCATGATGCGTGCCCTAATGCCGTATGGCTCATGGCGGTAGCCGTAGGTTAGCAGCCATCTCCCATCGGGCAATTGAAGAGCATTGAGTGGATGGCCCTGGAAACCCATGTCATTCCATTCGAACGACTTGCCGCCGTCGGTCGAGCGGGCAATGCAGGCGTGGTCGTCAAGGTCAAAACTTCGCATGAAAGCTACCAGGTCGCCGTGGGGCGTTTGAATTATCGAAGTCTCGTTAAAACTCACTTTTGTGTCGTCGGCTATAGTGGAGCGATATTGCCATGTCTCACCATTGTCCTTTGACTCAACGAGATAGACCGAGAAACCACCTTGAGGATTGTCGCATGCCACAGCCCAGTATATTGTGCCGTCACGTCCTTGGCATAGTGCGCCGCGGTTGTATAGCGGCATTTTGCCAAGCATGGTAGTGCGGTTTTCCACTGGTAGGGGAGAACCTGGGTCGATAGGTCCCTCCCAAGTCTTGCCGTTGTCGGTTGAGCGAATCAGGTAGCCACCGGCAAAGGTATAATTGCCGTCGCCTACAACTCTGTCCTTATATTCTTCGAGCAGATTCTTGCCTAGTTGCACCCATAGGTAACTTGTACACAGAATGTCGCCATTTTGAAGTTTGAGCATACAAGGATCTTGAGAGCCGCCATAGGGATGAGCAAACATCAGTCGTGGCTCAGCGCTCCATGTGTTGCCGCCATCGCTTGAGATCACGCTCACGAGTTGGCTGTTAAGGTCGATATGGCTGTAACGGTCAAATCCCATCATCTGATGATTGGGTGCACGGCGGAAGGCTACCATCAAGTGCCCGTCGTCGAGTTTGATAACCGAGGGAAATGCCGAGTAATACATCGAGTCGCTATAAACCACTACATCACGCACTTTTTTCACCCCCTGAGTAGTGATTTGTGCAAAGGTTGCCAAACTCACAATGGCAATAAGAATCAAAGCAAGCCGTCTCATTGAGCTAACGATTTGTTTATCTCGTCGATATAGTCAAGAATCTCATCGCGTCCTCGGCCGTCCTCACTTGAGGTTATGAATACTGGAGGAAGCTCCTCCCAGGTTTTCAGCAAGTAACGCTTGTAAGCAGCAACGGCCTGAGCTCCAGCTACTTTTCCCAGCTTGTCAAGCTTGGTGAACACAATGCTGAACGGCACGCCGTTTTCGCCGAGCCATTCCATGAACTCCACGTCAATCTTCTGCGGTTTGAGACGGCTGTCGATAAGCACAAAAAGGTTGGTCATCTGCTCTCTTTCAAGCACATAGTCTTCGATAATTCGTTTAAGCTGTGCGCGGTTTTCCTTGCTGCGCTGAGCATAACCATAGCCCGGAAGATCTACAATGTACCACTCTCCATTGATGAGAAAATGGTTGATAAGCAGAGTTTTGCCTGGAGTTGATGAGGTTTTTGCAAGCCCTTTGTGGTTGGTGAGCATATTAATAAGTGACGACTTGCCCACATTCGAACGTCCAATAAAGGCATATTCAGGGCGATTGCCTTCAGGGCACTTTGTGTGGTCGGTATTGCTAATTTCAAATTTTGCAGTCTTAATCTTCATAATTTTCAATATTCTGCACAAAGGTAGTGAAAAAAACTGCAAAAACGGAAAAGAGCTAGCAAAATAGTTTGTATCTTTGCCCAATAAACAATTATAACTATGATTTCTTTTACTTGTGATTACATCGAGGGTGCACACCCAGCGATTTTGAACCGACTGATAGAAACCAATATGACTCAGGTTGAGGGTTATGGCGAGGATCCATTCTGCGAGAACGCTCGCACAAGGATTCGTCAGGCCACAGGTTGTCCCGATGCCGACGTGTTCTTCCTGGTGGGTGGCACGCAGACAAACAGTACCGTTATCGACGCTGTGCTGCGCCGCTATGAGGGCGTGGTAGCTGTAGAGACAGGCCACATTGCAGTGCACGAAAGTGGGGCAGTGGAGTTCAGCGGTCACAAAGTGATTACTCTGCCCAATCATCTTGGCAAGATGGATTCTGCCGATTTGCGTCAGTACCTTGAGCACTTCCATGGCGACCCCACTTGGCCTCACATGGTATATCCCGGTATGGTATATATCTCGTTCCCTACAGAGTATGGCACAATCTATAGCCTCGACGAGCTCAAGGCCATCAAGGCTATATGCGAGGATTATAAGATACCGTTGTTTGTTGATGGCGCGCGCTTGGGTTACGGCCTCGCAAGCCCCGCTGCCGATGTCGATCTCAAGACATTGGCAAGCTTGTGCGATGTATTCTATATTGGTGGTACTAAAGTTGGTGCTTTGTGTGGTGAGGCTGTTGTCTTCCCTAAAGGCAATGCTCCACGTCAGTTCTTCACCATCATCAAGCAGCATGGTGCGTTGCTCGCTAAGGGCAGGCTGCTGGGAATCCAGTTTGACACACTATTCACCAACAACTTGTATATGAACATAGCCCGCCACGCCATCGACATGGCAATGGAGCTCAAGAATATGTTTGCAAGCAAGGGGTTTGAGTTTTACATTAACTCACCCACCAATCAGCAGTTCCCCATCCTCACTAAGGAGCAGATAGACGCCATGGAAGGTCAGATAGCTTTTGAGGTATGGGATAAACTCCCCGACGGTCGCTTCATTACCCGCTTTGCCACAAGCTGGGCAACTCCCATCGATCACATCGATATTCTATCAAAGTTCTTATAGAGACAAAGATCCCAAATATTAAGGCACGCCATCATCTTTTTTGAAGACGTTGGCGTGCCTTGTTTTACTTTTTTCTTATGCCCTCAATTAGTGCTTTAGCGGGAAGGTGAAATAGGTGTTGGGATAAGGCTCATTCTTGAGGGTGAAGTGCCACCACTCTGTATCTAGTGGCTTGAATCCATGACGCATCATAGCGTTACGCAAAATCATGCGGTTATTGAACTGCTCACGGGTGATTTTACGTCCCTTAGGCGACTTGCCGCCAGTGAACTTGCCTGTATCGGGATTGCCGCCAAAATCGGGATGACTTTCGGGGCCAAACCAGTCGAAGGTGCCTCCCATGTCAACTTCTCTCTCGGTCCTCATGTCGAAGAGGGTGAGGTCGACTGTTGAGCCACGTGTGTGGCCGCTCTTGCGGGCGATATAGTCGGGGATGAGCACGTCTTTGTTGAGGTCGGGATAGAAATACTGCTTCATCTGTGTTGCGTCGAGGTCTTGAGCCCAGCGCATGAAATGATCAACAGCACGCTGTGGACGATAGGCGTCAAAAATCTTGAGACGGTAGCCTTGGGCCTTCAAGTCGTCGCTCACCGCTTTTAGGGCAGTGGCAGCTTCGCGGGTGAGCATCGCTATGGGTGCAAAGTATCCGTCGATGCGCTCGCCCACAAAATTGTAGGTGCTGTAATAGCGAATCTCGAGGATGGCATCGGGCACCACATCGGTGACGCGTACAAATCCACTGCAATCGTCGGTGGCGACTGTAGCACCACTCAGGCGGTTGTACTCTGCCTTGGCACGAGCCATCTGTTCGCAATACTCAGGACTGTTGTGAAGCTGCGAGTAGCCTATAGCTGCCACTAGACGTCCGGCCTCAATGTCGCTCTGCCAGTGCGCACCCACTATCACACGGCTCTCACTGTATTTATAAGCTCGTGCAAAGAGAGCGTCGGCGCTTGCTGGATTGAGTTCGGCAAGTATCAATGCTGTTGCCCATGCCGTCGCGGTGTGCCCCGAGGGGTAAGAACCGTCGGTCGCAAGGTCGGCATCGCTCTCTTCAGCACCATCGGTGAACAGGTGTTCATGGAAATGCATGAATGGACGTTGGCGCATATAGTGCTGTTTGGGCGCTTTACGTATCTGGGTTACAGTCGTAATGCCTCTTAGCATAAGCTCCCAAATCTCAGGGGTCTCTTCTTGTGAGATGTGTATTCCGAATGGTTCGCTGAATATGTCAAGCACATAATTGTAACCCCACACAGCATCGCGTTTTGCCATAGCGGCACGATCAGGGTCGAGTCTTTGCTCTTTGCCCCAAAAGAAACGGTTGATGTCGTGCTGAAACATCTCGCTAGTACTGTCGGGTGGCGCTGGAAGGCAATTGATGATATTGGGCATCTGCTTCAATGGTAGATATGGAACAGGGTCTTGAGCTTGTGAGCTCACATAGCCACTCATCATCAAAGCGATAATAATCAAATATTTGAGCGTTTTCATATTATAGAATGGTAAAAGGCTGCAAGCGCTATTGAAACACGATTTGCAGCCTGTTTATTAATTGAAGGGATGATTACAAGTTGGGGTTAATCTTAGTCCACTCGCTGATGGGAGGAACAATGTCGAGAGTAACGAGCTCGTCGCGCATGTGGCACAGGTGCTCATAGCTGGCGTCGAGTTTGGCGTTCTCCTCAGGAGTTCCTTCGGGAACCTTATATGAGCATCCGTTCTCGTCGAGGACTGTATCCATTGCCATCATGATGTTGTTGTACTTGCCGTTCTTAACATAGGTGCCTGCAGGCCAACGGAATTTCTCGCCACCCATCACCGAACGAATCATCTCTACCGAGAGATAAGCAGGGCTCTGGAAAGAGCTGCGTCCGCGAAGTTCGATAATCTTAGCTCCGCCCTTGGTGACGTCGAGTTTCATCTGCTCCCATTCTTCAGCCGAGAACTCAGGAGTTCCAATTATTTCGGTCAATGGCTTGCCGTCAATCTTCACGTGAGAGCCGAAAACTGCCATTTGCTCGCCGTGGCCGCCATAAGTGGCACATCCAGTTACTTCGCTCTGCATTACGTTGAATTTCTTGGCAAGAGCGCTCTGAAGACGAGTACTGTCAAGGCCGGCAAGAGTGGTCACCTGGCTGGGTTTGAGGCCGCTGTAAAGCAGGGTGACAAGACCGGTTAGGTCGGCAGGGTTGAAGATAATGATTACGTGCTTGCAGTCGGGGCAATATTCCTTGATGTTCTCGCCCAAGCCACGTGCTATTTCGCAGTTGCCCTTGAGTAGGTCTTCGCGGGTCATGCCAGCCTTGCGGGGCGCACCACCGCTAGAAATAATGTATTTGGCATTGGTGAATGCTTCTTTAGCATCGGTTGTGGCAGTGATTTTTACATCTCCGAAACCGCTTTGGCGCATCTCCTCGGCTACACCTTCGGGAGAGAATACGTCATAAAGGCAAATGTCGTTAGTCAAGCCCATCATCAGGGCAGTCTGTACCATGTTTGAGCCAATCATACCGGCTGCGCCGACGATTGTCAATTTGTTGTTAGTCAAAAAAGCCATAGCTAATAGTTTTTATTATTTATTGAATTAAGTTTTTGCTCTCAAAACATTTGAATTACAAAATTACACAATAAAACACATTTCACAAACTAAAAGTTGATTTATATTGTATAAATAATCTAAAAAGGGTATTTGAAAGTAGTAGAGTTACAAAAAAAGTGGTTGAACTAAACTGCCATCAGAAATTAAAAGCTGAAGATTGTAGTAAGTGAATCATTGTGCTGAATGTCGCTGGGAAAGACGATATCGCCCTTGAAGAAGGGCAGTGACACATGGGTGACGCGGTTGCCCCTTAAATTAACTCCTACCGACTCATAAGCCCGTTGCACCAGCTCGGTGCAGTAGAGCCGTGTGCTGTCGTTCCAGTCGTAGCGGTCGTCAAACTCCACACCGAGGCAAGCTTTTGCAGCCCTGGCTGCTTGTCTCGCCTGCTGCATGTCGCATTGGTTGGGTCGCATTATTGCACCATGCATAGCGCGGGTGGTAAGAAAGAAAGTGTCTATAGGCTCTATCTTCACTCGGTCCACGCCGTCCACGTTTTCTCCTGGAACTGCATGAACTACACACCACTTGCCGCCATCGTTGATTGCTATTCCAATGTGAGAATACTTTCCTTGGTTCTTATCCATGTCCATTACTGCGTGACTCTCGATGCTGACACCGCTTCTAAAAACTAAGTCGCCGTCACGCAACTGATTCAATGGAAGGTCGTCGCGAACTTTGCCACCAGCGTCTTTGTCGCGCACACATGACACAGCAACCGCACTCAGTGCGATTGCTGTTATTATTATAGCTCTTATTGCCACGTTGTTACTCATCGTGGAAAACGCTGAGAGAACAAGCAAGTATTTATTGCTCGGGAGCCTCTTGTTTTGCCTCTTTGGTTGTGTCGGATGGAGCTGCTGCCGGAATGCTCTCTCTGTCGAGAAGGTCCTTGCCAATCGTCTCTGAGTCAAGCATAATGACTTTGTTGAAGAGTCCAAGTGTGACTTCTTTGTCTTTGAAGCTGCCCACCGACCAGAGGCCATAGTCCTTAATTTCAAACGAAGGCTTTACTACCTTGTCGATAATGTTTGCGTTGCCTCCACTGCTCATGTAGGCTGTGTATTGAGCCATCTCTTCTTCAGTTAGGTCAAGCTGAGACATGTCATATTTGTCAAGATACTCGGCTACTACCTTGAGGTGGTCATTGCTCGTGGGGTTGGTCGCCGACATGATTGCAGCTACGACTGCAAGTATAAGGACGATCACTAAGAGCGTAGTCTTTATCTTTTTTTTGCCGTTTTTCATCTTTGTAGTTTTTTATGTCATGTTTTTATTTTAGTTCACAAAAGTATATATTTTTCGGCAATTGTGCAAAACTTGCACAAGAAAAGGTGTCTACGCTCCAAGTGATGGTTGCTGAGAGAGGAGGAAAAGTCACTTAAACCGAGTAGATTCTTTCAACGTATCTTGAGAGCATTGTCATCAAGTAAGCATCCCGCTTTTACCATACAAATCATCCCTGCGGCTTTTTGCTGCAGGGATGATTTTTTCTGTGTTTACGGCATTGATGCTGCAACTGGCAGCTGTAATATCTACGGCTTATGTGCCGGTGGAGTATTTATTGGTTTGCTTACGCCGTTACACGTATTATTGTATCTTAATCATTGTGCGTTCTTTCTTCATCTCTTGTGGCTGAAGCTTAGGGAGAACAACCTTCAAAACTCCGTTCTCGACTGTTGCGCTGATGGTGTCGCGGTTAACGTCATCGGGCAGCAATAGTGTCTGGTGGAACTTGGTGTAAGAGAACTCGCGGCGTAGGTAGTGGCCGCAATCTTTGTTCTCCTCTGTTTTCTCAACTTTTTTGTCAAGCTCTACAACCAAGTTGCGGTCTTCGTCAAGGCTTACCTTGAAATCTTCCTTTGTCATGCCGGGGGCGGCGAGCTCGACATCGTACTCATTCTTCTTCTCAATAACATTGATTGCTGGTGCTGTGGTGTTGGTGTTCACCTTTGGCAAAAAATCGGTGTCGAAGAAGTCGTTGAAAACATCGGGTAACCAGTTTGAATTTCTACGTGCTAGTAACATAATTTTATCTCCTATAATTTTGTTGTTAATAATGTTTGTTGATAATAAGCTCGACTTTGACGTCTTTGTTCTTGGTGACATCTATTGCGAGTTCACTTTATTATCACGCAATATCAATGCCACCTGAAATTATCAAAATAAAGCTGCCATATTGACATTTTAAATGTCAATATGGCAGTATAAACCATAAAAATATGACAATATTACATATTGTCTTGATGGTTCTTAGTTATTCTTAGTAGTTCCTAGTAACTCCTATCCCTCTATCTAGGCCACTCAATCACAGTTTTGAGTTTATTAACGTAATAAGGCTTTATGTCTTTCCAGTGGTAGTAGGGGAAGATGTCGGTCTCAAATGGTAGGGTTGCTTCATGTTCGTTGAGGAGAACCTTCACTAGCACGTCGTCGCCGCATGTGTTGTTGCGGTAAAATACCATCTGGATATTGCACCCCATAGGGAAAATCTCATAGTTGCGCCAGTGCTCATGCAGAGTGTTGAGGTCGTCACACGAGTAGTTGACACTATCAAGCTCCAGAAGGCACGCCAGGGGTAGCACGCATGTCTCGTGCCCAAAGCGTAAGGCAGCGCCGTGGTGCTCTCGGTCGGCAATAGCCCTGTCGGCAGTTTCTATCATATTGGTAAGCAGTGCTCGCTCAATAAACGGCATTCGATGACCTCCTTGGGGCGAGTTGGCCCATTGCAGATACCAGTATATGTTCTTCACTTTCCATAGCTCGTAAATCTCCTCGTCTGTAAAGTATTGGAACAGGTTCAAGCCATCGAAAGCGTGGTGGTTCTGCAGGCTTCCAGCAATATCAAAAATATCTTCCATTAATTTCTCGCTGTCTTGAAGTTTTGCATGCCTGAAGCATTCTTTGTTTAGAATTTGTCGCAAGAAACGCATTGGATTGATGTGAGCGATCATAATGCTGTCGCTGATGTGTCGTATGGCTTTGCGCTGTGGGTTGGCAAGGGTGTCCTCTCCATAGCCCCACCCCATGTAGTACATATCGTGATAACTTGCGTCGGTGGTGACGTTGGCATGAGGATTAAAGGCCTTTATCTCGGCTGTCTCGTTGCCCATCGAGAGGATACAGCGCAACCACACGGTAGAGCGAGCGTCGATGTTGGCATCTCCCGAGAATACCTCGGGAAAATTTTCACACATGCGTTTAGCGATGCCTTGATGCTGCTCGGCACCAACATCGCTCAGATCTCCAGCATGTCCTTGGGCCTCAATTGCGACCTTCTTCAGTATGTCGAGTAGTACTTCGCCCTCTTTGGTGAGATAGTTGAGTTTCTTGAATTGCTCGAGTGAAGAAACTGGACGCTCATAACTGCTCTGTTTAGTTAGCCACCGGCTGCCGTGACGTCCGTAGTGGTTAATGAAAAATGGCTCATAGCCTGCTGGCGCTGGTGTTAGCTTGGGTAACTCTTGGGCAGGGTAGGGGTAGGCATAGTGGTTGCTGCCGCTGCGGTTGTGGTTTGTTGCCAACTGCTGCTCAGCAAGATGGGGCTGAGCTAATGCCCCTATAGAGGCTACACACAGTATAAAATATAAGAATATTCTACGCATGACTATTTTATAGTTGACTTCGATTTTTGATTCCCTGTTTATGATTTCTTTCCAGTAATGATGCTCTTGATGTCGTTGAGCTTATTGAGGGCCTCCATAGGGGTAAGGTTGTTAATGTCGGTGTTGAGGATTTCATCTCGCACCTGACTCAAAACAGGGTCGTCGAGCTGGAAGAAAGACAACTGCACGCCGTTGCGGTTGTTTGCCACATCGTCTAGATCCTTGCTTAGCGAGTCGTTGTTGCTATTTTGTTCAAGGCGCTTGAGCACCTCGTCGGCGCGATGAACGATGGTCTTGGGCATGCCGGCAATTTTTGCTACATGAATACCGAAGCTGTGCTCGCTGCCTCCTGCTACAAGTTTGCGCAGGAAGACCACTTTGCCATTCATCTCGCGCACGCTCACGTTGTAATTCTTCACGCGTTTGAATGTCTTTTCCATCTCGTTAAGTTCGTGGTAGTGGGTAGCAAAGAGTGTCTTTGGGCGCGATTGTATTTCGTGAATATATTCCACTATCGACCATGCGATTGAGATGCCATCATAGGTGCTTGTGCCGCGACCAAGCTCGTCAAAGAGGATGAGGCTGCGCTGACTCAGGTTGTTGAGTATCGAGGAGGCCTCGGTCATCTCTACCATGAAAGTCGACTCGCCCAGCGAAATGTTGTCGCTGGCGCCAACTCGAGTGAATATTTTGTCGACAATACCAATGCGGGCACTCTCGGCAGGCACAAAACAACCTATTTGTGCCATAAGCACAATCAAAGCAGTCTGGCGCAGTAGGGCCGACTTACCTGCCATGTTTGGTCCTGTTATTATCATCACCTGCTGCTCGTCGTTGCTCAGCTGGATGCTGTTAGGAACATACATCTCACCCACTGACAGCTGCTTTTCAATAACAGGGTGACGGCCTTCAGCTATGTCAATGTCAAGGCTGTCGTCAACAACTGGGCGGTTGTACTTGTTCTCAATGGAAACTCGAGTGAACGATAGAAGGCAGTCGAGCTGGGCAAGCAATGAAGCATCGCTCTGGATGGCTGGAATGTAGTCGCTCACGGCAGCCACTAGCTCGTTGAATAATTTGCTTTCTATAATCAGGATTTTCTCCTCGGCACCCAGTATTTTCTCTTCTAATTCTTTGAGCTCTTGGGTGATGTATCGTTCGGCGCTCACGAGAGTTTGTTTTCTAATCCATTCCTCAGGAACCTTGTCCTTGTGGGTGTTGCGAACCTCAATATAGTAGCCAAACACATTGTTGTAGGCTATCTTTAGACTGGGAATTCCTGTGCGTTCGCTTTCGCGCTGCTGAAGGCGCATAAGGTAGTCTTTGCTGCTTGATGAGATGTTGCGCAGCTCGTCAAGCTCATCGTTGACTCCATTTCGTATCACGTTGCCGCGGTTCACCATGCTTGGGGCATCGGGGTTAAGCTCGCGCTCGATGCGGTCTCTTATCAGGTGACATGGATTGAGTTGCTCACCATAGCTGTATAGAACCTCGTTCTCGCTGGTCTCGCACAGCTCTTTTATGGGAACAATGGCTTGCAAAGCGCACTTGAGCTGAACAAGTTCGCGAGGAGAGATACGGCCCACGGCCACCTTTGACACCAGTCGCTCAATGTCACCGATTATCTCTAATTGCTCTTTAAGTAGCTCCCGGCCTGAGGGGTCTTTGAAGAAGTGCTCCACAATGTCGAGCCTACGGTTGATGGCTTTCACGTCTTTGAGAGGGAACATTATCCAGCGGTGCAGCAGTCGTGCACCCATGGGCGACAAGGTCTTGTCGATGACACTTAATAGGCTCTTGCCGTCCTCAGCCATGGGAGCGATGAGCTCCAGGTTGCGAACGGTGAACTTATCTAGTCTTACATATCGCTCGGCTTCGATGCGTGACAGTGAGGTGATATGCTTGATTTGAGTGTGCTGGGTCAAGTCGAGATAATGAAGTATCGCTCCCGAAGCTATAATGGCGCAAGGCATGTTTTGAATGCCGAATCCTTTTAGGTTCTTGGTCTCGAAGTGTTTCAGTAGGCGGCTGGTTGCTGAGTCGTCTGTAAATACCCAGTCCTCCATCTCAAAGGTGAGATACTTGCTGCTGAACGATTGTTGGAAACGGCTGCGGTTGCTGCGCTCGATGAGCACTTCCTTGGGAGAGAAGTTTACAAGAAGTTTGTCGACATAGTCCACCGAACCTTCGGCAGCTAGAAACTCTCCAGTGCTGATGTCAAGAAAGGCAACACCAGTAGCCTTCTTGCCAAAATGGACGGCTGCCAAAAAATTGTTCTCCTTGCGATCGAGCAACGTGTTTCCAATCACCACACCAGGGGTGACAAGCTCGGTAATGCCACGCTTCACAAGCTTCTTAGTGAGCTTCGGGTCTTCGAGTTGATCGCATATTGCCACGCGTTTGCCGGCACGTACAAGCTTGGGAAGGTAGGTGTCGAGGGCATGGTGAGGGAAGCCGGCCATCTCAAGATTCTTGCCACCAGTACCATTCGAGCGACGAGTAAGGGTAATGCCAAGTATCTCGCTCGCTATGATGGCATCGCCTCCATAGGTCTCATAAAAATCGCCTACGCGATAAAGCAGCAAAGCATCGGGATGCTTAGCCTTCATCTCGTAGAATTGTTTCATCATTGGGGTTTGACCAACTTCTTTTGCCATAATGCTCCTGGTTTTTTATACTGGACTACAAAGATACATTTTTTTCTTGACAACTCAAGTCTATGGGATTAATTAATTGTTCTGTTTGCAATCTACCATAATCTTAATAGCTCTATCCACACTTTACCTTTCTCGTTTTTTTTGCACCAAGCGTCTTGATAAAAAACTGGCTGAGGCAATGACCTCAGCCAGGATTATTGTTTTTTGTGCTTGCAAGTTCTTATTCGTACACGAGCGATACGTCGTCAACCCAGAATGTCATGCCTGGGGTGCCGGTGTAAGGAGTGCCGCATCCCGACGATAGCATCACTATGATGTGGGTGGGAGTAGCATCGGGGTCGTCCCATTGCTCCTCAATGACTGGCACCATTTTGCCTTTGCTGTTCTTGGCGTAGTAGGAACTTGTCTTTGGAAGAAGACCCATATATTCTTCATAGCCTTCATGGCTTGTGATGTCGCCATACCACACTGGGATGCGGTGAGTGGTCCATTCGGCTACCGATGTGCCATAGCGCTCGCGGCCGGTGCCTACACGTGCGGCATGTATGCGGCCACTGGCATCTTCCCAACGGCGTTGCAGCAGGATAAATACCTCGGCATAATCTTGACCTGGCAGTTCTTTCTTGCTGCCAAATCCGCTGGAGTAGATACGTTGGCCCGATGGAATTTCAAGTTTGTACTCAAATTGCAAAGCTATAGGGCGCTTCGTGAATGGGATGCCCATGTCCATCTTGCTGTAAGGGTTTTTGGTGCTGCTCACGGGCTCAATCATCTCTCCTAGGAATATGGTGCCCGAGGCAAGCACATCCATACTGATGATTCCCAGCGCTTTCACATGCTCATATTGGGTCATGAGCTTGGCGCATTGGCCGTTGCCGTGTTTGTCGGGATATACCTGGTTGCTGGTTTTTGTTACGCCAGCCACCTTGGCAAGCACATTACTGGTTGCCCAGGGCGAGCCACCCATATTGGTGTAGGCATCATCACCATTTAGAGTTTTGGTTGGGGCTATTTCATATACTTTTTTCTCTTTTCCTCCAATGATTGCCGACTCTTTGATGTTTCGCGTCACCCATTGGTTGAAATCACCAAAACTCAGAAGTTCAACAGTCTCAGCTTTTGCGCTCGACATGCCTAAGCATGTTAAGGATAATAGTAAAAATAATTTTCTCATTTTATTATTAATGTGTATTTACTAAATAAGTAGACATATTTAAATGTTCAAAGTTTAATCAACAAGTCAAGGTTGTTTTATTAGAATATAGAAAACTCTTAACCATAAATTATCTGTGCGCTGCCTCGCTCAACAATCGGTGGCCTATCTTGCAATATATGCACTTGCGGGCGTCGCAGTAGTTGCACTTGAGCTCTATAAGGGCTTGTGAGGTGAGGGCGCTGTCACAGTCAATGCCCGCAGCCACAAAGGTGCTCACTATCGAATTCCTCTCGGGCTTGAGGCTTTCGAGGAGGCTCACTGCCTTGTCGGTGAGGGCATAATTGCCGGTGATCTCGCCATAGGCATAGTAAAGTGGTGCCACTGTGTTGATGAGCACTATGTCGATGGAGCTGTTGCTCAACGCCGGCGATGGCTTCTCATTTGGTTTGCCAAAGCTGTAGTGGTTGCTCCAATAGCCGCTAAGCTCCACTTGGAACAGTTTGCGCAGCTCCTTTTCGCCATTAGCATCGAGAATGTCGCTCATGAGTCTGAAACTTCCCTCGATGTAGTGCGCCAGCATGGCTATGCGGCGATAAGGGAAATTTTGGGGCCTGATGCGGAACATCTTCCATGCCTCATGCTCCATGGGGCGCAGCGAGAACTTATTTGCTAAGAATGCATATTCCGAGCACAGCTGCCTGTAATAGGCATCGCTGCCGATTGCTGTATGGTAAAGCATTCCTGCCTGGCCAAAGAGAAGGGCCTCAATCTGCAGCAGCGAGTCACTATGCTTGTGAAGCAACCGCAGCGGTGTTCGTCGTGCAAGTCGCTCAAATGCCTCGTTGTTGATTCCGAAGCCTAGGTTACGCGACAATGTTACATAGCACACGTCTTCCCAACTGCCGTTGTACATCTCGAGAAGGTCACGCACGCGTTGCACCTTGCCGTGCAGTCGTTCAAATGCCAGTCGCTCCACCCATTCGGCTATGGTGAGGCTGGGCACTTTCTTCACAATGCTTTCGCAAGGCAACTCTTGCTTACTGCCCACAAGCTGGTTATAGCTGCTGTTGAACAGTGGCGACACCTCAAGCACAAGCTGAGGGATGCGTTCGCCATTGGTGCGGAATACGGGAGCATCGTCTTTGTCAACCACATGCAGTATCACGGTATCATAGGCTGCGTCCTTGTCGTGGCCATGACGTTTCCAGTCGCTGGCACGCACATGCATCTCGATGTTACCCACCCACGTCTGGCCGTCAATCTCCACCTTGGCGTTGAAGAAGTCGGGACCGGCATCGGTGTTCAGTAGACCTGGATCCAGCACACGCACATGGCGACCGTCGTTGGTCACCATGTCTTCGCTGCGCCACAAGCGGTGCTTCCATATGTACTGCATCAACTGTTCCATAACAGTAGTTTCTTGCGAAACAATGTGCGAAGGTACTAATTATTTGACAGATTCATCGGTTTGGTCGACCATTTTTTCTGCCTATTAGTAGTTTTTATCAAATAATCGATTTTTTTTGACCAAAAATTTGCTCAGTTCAAAAAAATGACCTAATTTTGCAGTCGCAATTCAAAAAATGATGGTGCCTTAGCTCAGGTGGTAGAGCAATGGACTGAAAATCCATGTGTCCCCGGTTCGAATCCTGGAGGTACCACAGCACTGAATCGCAAGAGACTGAAATGCAGTTTCTTGCGATTCTTTTGTAACCACTCGCAATATGGGGTGTGGCCATTTTTATCAATCTAAACTTAAGGGTAAATCATCAAAAAAGTAAAAGAAAGCCTGATGCCATCATTTGGCGTCAGGCTTTCGCTATCTCTGAGCTCACATGGAGCTATCAGTCTTTCTTACTTTTTGTTCTTCTTCTCGCTTTTCTTTGCAATAGCATAAGCTACTGGCGATGCGATGAACAGTGAAGAGCAGGTACCGATGATGACACCGAGAATCATCGCGAAGATGAAGCTGCGGATTGACTCACCGCCCAGGAAGAAGATGACGAGCAGTACCAGCAAGGTGGTTACTGAGGTCATGGTCGTACGGGCAAGTGTCGAGCACAACGCAGTGTTGAAGGTGTCATACAGGTTCTGCTTTGGATACAGCTTGCGGTACTCACGCACACGGTCAAATACAACCACGGTATCGTTCACCTGATAACCGATAACGGTCAAGATTGCGGCGATAAACGTTTGGTCAATTTCCATTGAGAATGGGAAGATTCCGTGCAAGGTGTAGAAGCCGATTACCACAAATGCGGTGAAGGCTACGGCTGCAAGTGCACCAATCGAGAACGCAACATTGCGGAAGCGAATCAGGATGTACAATGCCATAGCGAGCAGAGCGAAGAATACTGCCCAGCTGGCAGCGCGAGTCATATCGCTTGCGATTGTTGGACCCACTTGCTCACTCTGTTGAATACCGATTTCAGTGTTGGTCACGTCAAAGTCCTCACGAGTGGGTTGTTTCTTGAACGAACCCTTAAGGCTCTCGTAAAGTGCGTTTTCAATTTCCTTGTCAACTTGAGTGCTGTTCTTTGTATCGTCAATCTTATAGTTGGTAGATACGCGCACCTTGGTGTCGTTGTCGATGGTGATAACCGAAGTGTTGGCGCCAGGAAGTTTGGCGGCAACAGCAGCACGCAATGCCTCGGGCTTCACTGGTTGGTCAAATTGTACAACATAGTTGCGACCACCCGAGAAGTCGATACCACGGCTCAAACCACGTCCAGGAATGAAGAACAGGGCGATGATAGCTGCTACAAGTAAGATCACTACGATAAGGCTGCCTTTGCGCTTGCCCATGAAGTCAAACTTCACGTTCTCAAGCATGTGGCGAGTCCAAGGAGCGGTGAAGGAAACGTTGGCATACCAACCCTTATTGATGAACCACTCGAGGATGACGCGGGTAGCGTATACTGCAGTGAAGAACGAGCAGCAGATACCGATGATGGTTGTCACAGCAAAACCCTTGATTGGGCCAGTACCCAGGATAGCAAGGATGATACCAGTGATAATAGATGTCAAGTTAGAGTCGAAGATTGCCGAGAAGGCGTTGCCATAACCATCGGCAACAGCAGCCTTGAGGCCCTTACCAGCACGAAGCTCTTCCTTGATGCGCTCGAAGATAAGCACGTTGGCGTCAACCGCCATACCGAGCGCAAGCACGATACCGGCAATACCAGGCAGGGTGAGCACGCTCTGGAACGAAGCCAGAATACCGGCAGTGAAGAACAGGTTGAAGATAAGACCCATGTTGGCAATCATACCGGCCTTGAAGCCATAGACGCAAACCATGAAGATCATCAACAGTACTAGGGCTACTCCGAAAGACCAGAGACCCTTGTTGATTGACTCTTTACCCAGCGATGGGCCAATCACGCTTTGGCTAACGATGTTGACTTTAGCATCCATCTTACCGCTTTCGAGAACGTTGGCAAGGTCACTTGCCTCCTCTGGAGTGAAGTTACCGGTAATCTGGCTGCGGCCACCGTCAATCTGGCTATTTACGTTAGGATAAGAGTAAACCTGATCGTCGAGGACGATGGCGATGGCGCGGTTCAGGTTCTGAGCAGTGATCGAAGACCACTTGCGGGCTCCGTCGCTGTTCATTGTCATCGAAACAACGTTACCTTGCAGGTTCTCATATTCACTGGTGGCGCTTGTTACAACATCACCGTTAAGAACTTCACCATTGGTGGCAGTGCCATTATACTTGAGAGCTACCAGAGCAAATGTCTCTTCGCCCTTTGCACCGCGTGATTCTGGCTTGTTGGTCCAGCAAAGCTTAAGGTCGTTCTTGAGTGTCTTCTTGGCAAGGTCGCTGTTGATGATCTTGTTAACAGCGGCAGTGTCCGATGCTGCTACGTGACCAATTGCTGGTGAATTGCCGTCCATGCCGCCCAGAAGCTCCATGAGAGTTTTGCCTGCGGCTTTCTTGGTGTCGGCCTTGGCGGGCTCTTCTTTCTTGGCAGTGTCAACTTTAGCCTTGTCGGCGGCTTTAGCGGTCGAGTCGGTTGCTGCAGTCTTCTCGTCGGCAGCTGTAGTGTCGGCGGGAGCTGTGCCTCTGTTTGAGGCATAAGCATTGCTCAAATTCTGAATGTCGGCCTGAATTTCGCTGCCCTTATAGGTCTCAAAGAACAGCAGGTTGGCTGTGCTCTGAAGCAGGGAGGTAACACGCTCAGGCTCCTTGATGCCAGGAAGCTCAAGCAAAATGCGGCCGGTGCTTTGCAGTTTCTGAATATTTGGAGCAACAACACCGAAACGGTCGATACGGGTGCGCAACACCTTATAAGAGTTGTCAACCATCTTGTCAACTTCCTCCTTGAGGTATTTCTCCACATCTTCGGCGCTGGCTTGTGGATTCTCTTGAATTTTTTGTACTTTCTTGCGGAAGATTTGTGCCAGATTTCCTTCGGGAGCAATGTCTTTGTAGTTCTTACAGAAGTCGCCTACAAAATTCTCGCTGCTCGCGTCAACCATGTCGATTGCCTTGAGGAATTTCTTGTCTGTACAGTTGCTCGAGAGTACTTTGAGGATGTCGGGAACCGAAATCTGAAGGGTTACGTTCATACCACCCTTCAAGTCAAGACCCAAACCAAGCTGTTTCTCGCGCACTTCCTGATAGGTGTAGCCGAGCCACACTTTCTCTTTCTCTTTTTTGCTGATAAACTCGTTATATGCCTTCATGTAAGGACTACCTGCTGTCAAGTCGGGAGTCTTGATTTTGGCAGCTTTGAGGGCTACCTTCTCGGCTTCGTTCTCAATGTTGTTGGCAACAAACGAGAACGACAGGTAGAAGATGCAAATCAGCACTAACGCAGTAGCAATAGTTACGATAAAACCTTTAGTTTGCATTTCTTAATGTTATTAAATATGTTTTGTTTATATAATTCAATGAATGTGAGTGCTTTCTGCACGTCGGTAACGCGTGAAAAAAGCACTTTTCCACGATTTCAGCCTGCAAATATACAACAAATTATTAACGTGGAAAAATATTTTTTCTCAATTCTTAAACCAAAGGACTTTTTTGATTGATTTTTAGCATCCAGGAAACAACAATCCTCCCTGCAAAATATTGATTGTACAGGAAGCATTATTTTATTATGTGATGATTGTGCATTATGAATTCTGCATTCTGCATTGTTTAAGGCGTAGCCCCATTCTGCATTGTGCATTATGAATTTTGCATTATTATTTAACCACTCCTCGCTTCACGTCATCATATTTGTTGCCGCTGTAAGAGCTGTTGTTTATGAAGCCGTTACTGTTGAATTCGTCTTCTTCGTCCTCCTCATTGCCTTTCTTTTCGTTTTCCTTCTTCTTTAGCTTGGAGTTGCGTTCCTCAGGATGGTACTTCCTGATTGCCTCGGGCTTCTGCTTGTCGACAGGCACCTCATAGATGTTCCATGTGAGTGTTATGTCACTGTATTTCTTGAGCTTTATCGAGTTGTGGTAGTAGAACACGTCCTCGGGTTGCAAATGCTGACTGTAGTTGCCGGTGTCCCAGCGTTCATTGCCATTAGCGTCCAGCACCATCATGATGTAATAGGTGTCGGGAAGAACGTCATAGAAATCGGCGTAGCTACCCAGCACATCAACCTTGCGAATCACTCGCCCATTGCGGTCGAGAAGACACGCAAATGCCTTTCCTTCAAACCCCATGCAGCGCACATGCAAGTTGGCATATTCCTCCTCGCCTTTCACCTTGAAAGTGGAGCGAATGGTGTCGCAGGCAATACCGTATATCGATTCTATGGCAAGTGAGTCGATTGTCAAACGGTAGTCGGTGTTTTGGTCAAGCTCCATGGGAGCGACATAGCGGTAAAGGTTCCAAGCGTTGGCAGGAACCAGCGTTGGCACTTCTACGATACTCCATGTGCTGTCGCTTCTCATCTTCTCCAGATGAATGCCAGCCATACTGATTCGTCCTATAGGCGCCTCGGCCTTGATCCATAGCGAGTCTGTAATCTCCACCTGCCCCTTACTTGTCTCGATGTTCAGGAGTTTTGGCTTAACTTTGAGCATATCGCGCAAGCCATCACGCTCATAGGCGACATCGGTCGTGTCTTTCCCCTCGCGGCGCAGCTTATCGAGCTTCTCCTCAAGTTTAGCAAGCTCTTTCTCTTGTTTCTCGCGCTCTTTTGCCGCTTTTTCACGCTCACGTTTCTCGCTGGCGCTGTGCTTGAGCGCAAAGGTCACAGTGTCGGTCTTAAGCTCCAACGAGTCATTGACGGCAGTGTTCCAATAGGTCATTTCAAGCTTTACAGTGTCCGCTTTGATAAGCGCGGAGTCGGTTAGCCAGTACACGAGCGAGTCTTGTGCCTCACGGGTCTCGATTTTTGCCCAGTCATCGGGCAGCAGAGGAGTGGGCTCCAACACGCGCGTAATTGGCATCTCGGGCAACGCTGCCGAGAACAGCACCTGCAGCTTGTTTGCGGCGGTGCGTTCCCCTTTTTTGAAATACAGCGAACGGTAATCTTCGTTGAAGAGACTCAGCAGCAGGTCGTTGGGCAGGAATTCGGTATGGGTAGCGCTTATAATCGTGTCGATGCGCTGATCAAAGGTGAACACCGTGTCTTGAGAGTTGAACTCACGTGTCGAGGGCACTATCACTTGGTCTAGGAAAGCGACATCCTCGGTACGCACCATCTTATAGTCGCCGTCTATATCGCGCAAGGCAAATATGTGATACTCACCAGGAGACACGTTGCGCAAGGTGAACTCGCCGCGGCTGTTGGTGCGGCTCACGCGATCAAATGGCAACGAGGTGAATGCCGAGTCGTTGAGGTTGCTGTGAAGACCCACAAGCACGTTCTTCATCGGCTCAAGGTCATTAGCGCGAAGCACCATCCCGCTCACCTGCAGCGAGTCGACATGGTCGCCTGTCGAGAAAGCGAAGCTGAATCCGTCAAGCACGTTGCCCTCGTTATTGTCCTCGATAGCGTCGGTAAAGTCAATTACATAGGTCGTGTTTGGCTCAAGTTCGTTCTGGAATTCCACCACGATCTTCTTGCCTTGGGCGCGTATCGCTGGCTGCTCCTTTGGCGCAGGCGACACCACCACGCGTGTCGTCTGGTCCTTCAGGTTCACTATTTCGTCAAAGTTTATTTCAATCTTCTTTCCCTTGAAGTTCACAGCGCCGGGCATCGGGTTGCTGCGAAGCATCACAGGAGGTGTGTAGTCGCGAGGACCACCCTCAGGACTGCCTATGTTGGCACACGCACTCACAGCCAGCACCACCAGCGCCAGCACAATCATATGCCATGTGTATTTCACCCTCCTCATAACTTTCAGCCTGCAAAGATAATGAAAAGTTTTCAGTTATCAGTTATCAGTTGCCAGTTTTTGGTTTTTAGGGCAGATAAGAGTGGAGAGACTAGAGTACAAAGTAGAGAGTCTAGAATGGATAGACTAGAACAGTAGCCTGGGCGTTGTTGGAGTATTGCGCCACAAGCGTGGCGTTCAGAACCCTCATGGTCATGCAAGAGGAGAGTTTAGAGTGGAGAGCTTAGAACAGGAGTGTGTGTTGTTGGAGTATTGCGCCACAAGCGTGGCGTTCAGAGCCCTCATAGCAAGCAAAGAGCCCTCATGGCAAGAAAGCGAGTCATTCCATTGTGGCGATTTCGGCAGCTAAGGAGTTGAGGTGGTAGCAAATCTGTTCTGTGAGGCCAGTGTTGTGGTTCCTGTGCTTAAAAGGTGATATGAGCAGTAAATCTCCACGGGCGCAGGCGTCAAAGTCTTTGCCTGAGGGCTTCGATAGTGGTGTAAAGCCGTTGTCCACAATTTTTATCACTTTGCAGTGTGCTGCTTGCGCAGCTTCTATCACCTGTTTTTCGCCAGGACTGATGCCAGGCGACACCAGCACTACGCCACGTTGTGCCATCGCTAAGAAATGTTCCACACGCTCCTGAATCTGTTCCTTAGTCAACTTGCGGGAGCATTGCACTGCAGCTCTCAGAGGGAAGTCGAGCAGGAACAGGTTCCCTATAGCTTCCACCTGATGCCCAGCAACGTCTACAGTCTTTCTCACTTTGAAGAAATCGCTGTGGCAACGCTTTTCCCATAGCCGACGTGGGTTGTCGTGCACATAGTTAATCATGTTGCTCAGTTGGTCACGTGAGTTGAGGATGAGATCGTGGTAGTCGTTTTCCCATAATGGCTGGGAAATATTCATCTTGCATGCCGCAAAGTTGCACGCTTTCTTGAAATTCCTCACGATAGTGCCCAGATGCACCTCGGTTTTCTCAGTCACATAAAGGATGCCGTGGAAATGATCGGGCATGAGCTGGCTTATAAAAAGTTTTACATGAGAGTAGTGAAATGGTATCTCGTGCCAGCAACGCTTTACAGCATCGCCAAGGGGTGTGGCCTTCACCCAGGCTATGCTATGACACTCATCGGGGGCGCATAGCGTACCTAGCACATCGCGCCGCCCAGCAACCACGACGGTTATCATATACACACAGCAGTCATAGTAGTCATGGCCTGTCTTACGGCGAGACATCGAGGACTTTTTCTGGTACTTCCCAGTGTTCCTCTTCCACCACAGCTGTCGTCTCTCATTACGTTTGCCAACCATATTGCAAAAATAATGGTTTTTTAATAGCGAAACAAAAAAATGCCGCCTTTTTTCAGCTCCATCACCTGAACGCCGCGCTTGCGGCGCAATACCCCAACATCCCCCCAGTCTTAATACAAAGAAACAGTTAAGTGCTGAGAGTGGAGATGGAAGAATGAGATAAGAGTGAGAGGAAAGTAGAAGCAAGTGAGTAGTAAATGAATAAAAGGTGAGTAAAAAGTGAGTGAAAAATGGGTATAGTGTGGAGGCAGGACAAAAAACAATCGTGGGCGTTGTCAAAGTATTACGCCATAAGCACGGCGTTCAAGAACCCTCATGGTAAGTCATGCAGTGCGTTGTGAGAGGGAGCGTGATAAAAACCAATCGCGGGCGTTGTTGGAGTATTGTGCCGTAAGCACGGCGTTCAGAACCCTCATGGTCATGCAAAAAGAGAGTTTAGAATAGATAGACTAGAACAGGAGCCTGGGCATTGTCAAAGCATTGCGCCGTAAGCACGGCGTTCAGAACCCTCATGGTCATGTAAGAAGAGAATTTAGAGTGAAGAATCCAGAACAGGAGCCTGGGCATTGTCAAAGCATTGCGCCATAAGCGTGGCGTTCAAGCACCCTCAAGGCAAATTGACCAAGCACGGCATTCAAGAACCCTCATGGCAAGTTGTGAAGTGAGTCAAGATGGTAGCGGGAGAGACCAGCGTGGGTGCTGTTAAAGTATTGCGCCGTAAGCACGGCGTTCAAGAGCCCTCATGGGCATGCAAGAAGAGAGTTTAGAGCTTAGAACAGGAGTGTGTGTTGTTAGAGTATTGCGCCACAAGCGTGGCGTTCAGAGTTCTCAGGGCAAGTCATGAAGAGCATTGAGATATGGGGCGTGGAAAAAACTATCACGGGCGTTGTTAGAGTATTGCGCCGTAAGCACGGCGTTCAGAGCTCTCATAGCAGCAAAGAGCCCTCATGTCAAGAAAGGAGGCAATAAAAAACAAGATGCCCACCCTCATGGGGCAGGCACCTTATTTAATATAGTGATTAATTACGATCCTCGTAGCATTAGCGCTTAAGCATCTTGGTTGTAGTACGTGTTCCGTCAGTATACTCGGTAACTACAATGTTAATGCCCTGGAATGGAACATTGCTCTCAATACCAGCTACATTGTAGAACTTAACGCTCTTAACCTCACCATTGCCAGCAAGAATGCTTTCAATAGCTGTAGCGGGATCGGTTGGCGCGTTGAGGTCAACAGGATAAATCATATAGTTGGCGCTGTTGCCATCCTTTGAACTGCTAACCTTGCGGATGATAGCGCTGAAGTTGTAGGCAAAGCCATCATCAACACCATCGTGGAGATCATCAGTATCAGTGATACCATCGTTCATGTTCAGGTTGATGCTGAAGCTGCCCTTGAATCCGTGAACGTTCTTAGTAGGATCATCACTGATAATCATCTGATTATTTTGGCTGTCCCAGATAGCCCATACAACCATTGCATACTCTTGTGGTTTAGGAGCCATGAAGAAATAGTGGCCATTATCAGTATGGTTCTCATTCCGGCAGTCCTGATTTCCATAGAAGTTTGCTGGCATGTAGTAGTTAGGAGCATAGCTGCCTGCGCTATAGATTGCATCTTCATCTAAGCTTACACCGTCGAGGGTTGGGTTTGTCTTTTCGGTGAATCGACCCTGGATAGAACCACCACTGATGATCTTGCCTACGAATAAGGCAGCATTCTCATCGGCCATGATAAGCTCGCACCAGTTGCTTTGGTCATAGTTGGCTTGCTCAAGACGGGTGTTATCTTCGGCATCAATGGGGAAGTTGTCTTTGTAGGTTGCATCAGGACCGGTTTTCCAGATTGATTGGCCGGTGTCATCCTTAACCCAAAGTTTCGTACCATCTTTACTTGCGTATACACCAAGCAGGTTGTTGCTGATTTTGTACTCGTGAGTCTCAACACCATCAGCACAGAGCTTGCGAAGAGTAACTTCATCAGCCTTCCACTCGGTGAACTCGATAGGCATGAACTCCCAGCCACCTTGCCACAACTGGATGATACCAGTCACGTTGTAGAAGGTGTTGCTAGCGGCTGGTACAGTAACATCAGCGGGTGTAGTACCATCTTTAAGCAATGAACCGTCACCGTTGTACTTGTTGTAACCAACGCAGGCGTTCACGGTGCCGTCCTCCTTGGCGAATGAGAAGTTTTTGCCGCTCTTGCTAGTAATCTTAATCTTCTCAAGTGTGATGTAGCGGTTGCACCAGGTGTCGATATTGTCTTGGTTAGTAGCGTCAAGTGCATGGAGCACGTCGAAGTCCATGTGCTCAGGATCGGCAAGACCCTTTTGGGTTGCTTGCTCGAAGCCGGCGTTCAGAGCGTCATTGGTGTAAGCCTGAACATACTTGCCATACTCATAGTAGTTCTTGGTAACAACAAATCCTGCAGGAATGATGTCGCCGTTCTCGTAGTAGGCTGCCTTGCCGTCCTTGCCACTGTTCTCGTCACTGTTAAGTGTTGGAACCATGTAGAACTGCATGTAGCCGCTCTCGTCCTTAACCCAGATGTACTCGTGATACTGGCTGCTGCTGTACTGAGCATAGTCGTAGAGCACGGTAACAGGATTCTTGAACTTGGCTGTGATACCATTGTCAAGAGCGAGGAACTCGGCGATGTTGTTAACCATTCGGTACTCGCTGTTGTCGGCAACCACGAAGTTCTGAATCTCCCAAGTACCTGCACCGCTGCCCTCGGTTGGGTTGGTGTAGAGGAACGAGATTTGAACTTTCTTGTCGGCATAATTAATACCATTGACATCGGTAAGGTCAACTACAGCAATGTCGTTGGTCCAACCGCCAGCGGCTACTGGGTCGCTGAAGGTGATAGGAATCTGCTTCCATGTGCCGCTAGTGCCGTTGCTGGTCTCGCGGATGAATACTTTACACTGAGAAGTAACATCGTTGAAGTACTTGTTGATCTGGTGGCTGAAGGTCAGCGTGGGCAGAACAGCACCAGTCATGTCGATGATTGGAGAAATCAGGCGGCTGGTAGCTGCATAGTTGGTGCCGTTGCTGTAAGAAGTACCCTTAACACCATAGTTGCCATCGAGTGACCATACTGGCGAGAAGCCGCTCACGTTGTCGATAGTGAAATCGCCAATGCCAGCGGTGAATGGCTCGCTATAGTCGAGGGTTACGGTAGCAATCTCGGTGCTCTTGTTGATAGTGTAAGCTGCGGTTACCACGCTACTGGTATTGCTGTCCTTAACGGCGATAGCCTTGAAGGTGGTGGTCTCGCTTACTACCATCTCACCAGTGTACTCAGTGCCAGTTGTAGCTGTTGGGTCAGTGCCATCGGTGGTGTAGTAGATGGTTGCACCATCTGTAGCGCAAGAGATAGTTACATCGATATCTACATTGTAGATGCCAGGAACAGGCGAGAATACTGGATTCTGAACGGCATTGCTGGCACGGGTGTAGAGGTAAACCTTTTCGTAGTCAGCGCCATTTGCATTGGAGGTTGCGTAATTACCAAATATATGAGTAGCGTTGCTGCCGCTCTTAATTTGGTAAAGGATTTGACGAGTGCTGTAACCCTTAATTGTTGCATAATTGCTGTTGTCAATTTCAATAGTTACAGTAGTCGCAGATGTCGATTCTGTTACATTTGTATTATTGGAAGTGATGTTGATGTAAGAGTTGTCACTCTGTTGGAGTGTCCAAGCTCCGCTTTCTCCTCCCAAAGTTAGAACGTTTACTCCACTGCCTGCTGCGACTTTGCTGCCACTAGCACCAAGAGTGCCAGTCAGAGTGTAGTCATCGGTAGCTTGACCCTTGTTGTTGCTTACTTCACCCATTGCATAGTTGCCGCCAGCCTCAAGGATAATATACTCATTACCAGCAACGAGCTGGCTTGCGCTGGTTACGAGCTCGAAGTCGCCAGTGCTGGGTTGAACGTTGCTGTAGGTGTAGGTTGCCTCGGCTACATTGCTGTAAGCCTCACCAACGTAAGCTCTTGCCTTAACGGTAGTGGTAGTGCTTACAGTGAATGGGCCTGTGTACTGAGTTGACTCATTGGTTGGAGTGCTGCCATCGGTGGTGTAGTAGATGGTAGCTCCGCTCTCGGCTGTGATAGACACGGTAAGTGGCTCATTAAATGTGCAGCTTGCAGGAGTGATCTCGGGAGCTGCAGGTGCCTTAGTGTAGGTCTTCTCTACCACATCGCTGTAGATGCAGCCTAAAACAGCAACTGCCTTGAAGTTTGTGGTAGCACTGATTGTGAGCTGCTCGGTGTACTCTTGACGAGAAGAATACTGGTCTCTTGGGTCTGAACCATCGGTAGTATAGTAAATCTTACCGCCAAGTTCAGTCAAGTTAGAGGCCATAGTCACATTCCTAGTGTCGGTGAATGTGGCACTACTAGGACTTATGGTCATGGTAACGTCACGCTTGGTAACAGAAACCGACTTGGTAGTGTATTCATGACCTGTGTAGTCGAGGTCAACAGTAACGGTGTAAAGACCGGCGGGCAAGCGATATACGTTTGTGCTCGTCTCATACAGAGGTATCTCCTCGCCAAAGGCACTCTCGCCCTGACCACCAATGCCCCAGTATCCGCCGTCGGCACCAGAACCATAGAAGTTGGTGTTATCGTTCCAATCGAAAGGCAGAGATTTTGTGAAAATAAAGTAGCTCCAACCATTATCTTCATTGTTCTTCATGCCAGTACAGTAGATGTCGGCACCATAAGTGTCTGTTGAACTATTGTAAGTCAACTGAAGACCTTCGGTAGAAACCCATGGGTCTGAGTCATGACCGTTAATCTGACCAACTATATAGACATCACTTGATGTAACAGCTTCTACCTCTTTGTAGAGCTGGATGTTTTCTTGGCCGCTTTCATAGCAAGCAAAACGTTCTTGACCACTTGTGCTGTTATATTTGATAACACGAGTGGTGTTAGTCTTATTTGTGATAGTAGCATTGTTGCCACTGAATGCAATAGTCCATGTTGTGTTACTTGTTCCTGTAGTAAGTGTGTTTTTAGTGCCAGTATGGTTCAACAAAGCACCATCAAGGTCAAATGTCCAACCATCTGTAGCATTACCTCCAAGGGTTAATTGCTTAACAGCAGAACCACTTGGAAGTGTTGCAACGCCATTAGTTACGGTGATGTTAGAAGAACCAGTCACACTTGTTCCGTATTTTGTGCTTGTCGTGGATATGGCACCCATACCGGCTGGTGTGGCCTCATAAACAAAGATATAGCGCTTGCCAGCCTCAAGTTGAGATGTGCTGTTGATGCGCTCGAATCTGGTTGGTCCAGATGGCTGAGGTGTTGATTGCTCAGTGAAAGTAGCAGAAACAGAAACATTATGCGATGGCATGCTGAATGTGTATTCATTGTTGCTGTTTACACTACTTGTCACATCATTACCGTCAACGGTAAGGTTACTCAATTCATAGCCTGTACTTGGTGTAGCAGTAATGGTGATGCTCGTTCCAGCTGTGATATTGCTTGTCGCAGAAGCAGTCACATTACCACCAGTGACAGCACCTGTGCCGGTGATTGAGTAGGTGGTGGGAGTTGTGCCTGCTGTATACGTAACAACAATTGTTTTTATTCTCACTTGATCACTTGCTGTGAGAATGACCGTTGCAGAAGAGCCTGTCCAGTATCCATTTGCATTACTTGACATGGGCTGATAGCTGCCTGGATCTCCTGTTGCTACATAAAATTTAGATGGTCCATAATTGCTGGTGCCAGTTGAAGTGCAAGTGACAGTTACATTGGTGATATTGCCAACTGTGGATGTAATTGTCAATGTTCCACCTGTGTATACTCGATAGTTGGAACCATTTCCTAAAGGTCCATTAGAGGATGTAATTGTTATGCCATCTTTGGTGAAAGTGTCACCTCCAGACACAATACCATTTGCGCTGACACTTCCTTTATCAGTGGTTGCGTCAAATGTGACATCTGCTGCCCATCCGACTCCGATAAAGACAGTGAGCAGCGTTAAAAATGTTAGTAATCTTTTCATACGCATGAAATGTTTAGTAGTTAGTAAAAATATTTATTAGAAATCTTTCTTCATTTTTGAGGCAATCTCTATTGCCTTTTGGGTTCTTTGGTCCTTAAAAAAGACACACAACACGTGTCAAAGCGCTGTAACAGTGTTGCCTGCGCTTTTTAACATGCTGTGCTTGTGGTTATTAGTATGCATTCTTATTACCTTAATTCATTACCACGTTGCAAAGGTATAAATAAATTTTGTAATACCTATAATAAAAAAGGGGAGTATTTTTTGCTTGAAGTTCAAAAAATGTTAATGAAGATTTTTGTCCTACAAACTAGCGCTTTTTCTCAACAAAAAACGGATAGGTAGCGTGGGCGCTGTTGATGAACCTTCAGCTCGACTGAGCGAGCAGCATGAGTCGCACGAAGTGCGGTGTGCGATTAGCGAGCCTCAGTCAACCTTCAGCTCGATTGAGCGAGCAGCATGAGTCGCACGAAGTGCGGTGTGCGATTAGCGAGCCTCAGTCAATTGCGCCATAAGCATGGCATTCAAGAATCCTCCTGGCCGTGAGATGATGGATGGCCGTAGGCCAAAACGTCCCCAGAGGGGACGAAGTGACTGAACCTCACGGCGCGTAGCTCGAAGAGCTGCGTGGCGTGAGGTAGTTGTGCATCTTCCCCCTTTCCCCCTCCCTTGAGCCACATCGGGGGTCAACATTTGCCACTATAAAGCGCTATTAGAGCGTCTTTGCCCCAAAAGCTCACAACTAAAAAACTAAAGGGCATCCCTCGTGGGGCGCCCTTTATGTTATTGATTAGATGAGTATTAAAGCCGTTTCTTGCTTCCCAAAAGGATGCTATAAATCTCGGTAATGTCGGCCGAAGTTATTGAGCCGTCACCATTCACATCACCATTTATGATGTCGCTTGAGTCGTTGTTGAGCAGGTAGTTGTAGAGCAAGGTAACGTCTAACGAAGTCACCTCGCCGTCGCCGTTCACGTCGCCATTTATAGGAGGCACGAAAGTTCCTATCTTGTTGGCATTAACCACCATGATATTCTTCTTGCGACCACCTTCTCGGGTGATTACCTGCAACTCATATACGCCATTCTCCTCGAGGAAATCTGAGAGCTCGTCCTCGCCTTGGAAGAAGAGCTGTTCGGTAGATAGATGTACTTCACCAGCTATTGGGATATCCCATTCATTGTCGCCAGTGGTGTTAGCCATCTCAAACTTGCCGCCGCGGTAAACGGCATACAACAGGTTGTTGAACTCTTGTATCTTAGGACGAACGAAGAAGTACTCGTTGTTGTTCATTATGTCGTAGTTGGCAGCGAGGTAATTGTTGGGTGAGTAGTTCATCTTCTTGTCGGGAATTGGATTGGCAACAAGTTCAATCATGGGATTGACGTCATCGACAAATCTACCGACTACAGTCTGGCTGAGCAGGCTCATGTCGTCGAGAGTAAGGTCGCTCTCGCCTGGCAGTACTAACTCTACCCAGTTGCTCTGATCGAAGTTCCAGCCTTGCAGAATCTCGGGAACAGGCCAACCCTCGGTGTTTATCGAGGGATTCAAAGCGTCGCCATCAGCATCTTTAACAAAGACGTGCACTTCGTCCTTCCTGTTGATGGCGATAACTGCTGTGAGTTCATTGCTGATGGTATATTCCTCATCAATCTTACCATTCTGAAGAATCTGTGCCAGAGTCATGATGTTCTCGTTGGCAGTGCCAATCATGCCACTGGTGGTGTAGTAACCACCGTTTACGAACTCGTAAGGTCTTGTCTGGTTGTCGCCCTTGTTGGAGAAGATGATGTCGCTAGGCTCGTTGCTGGTGTCGCTGTATGTCCAGCGATAAATGAGGTTGCCGTTAGGAGCAGTACCCACCACGTCGGTCAGAGCCTCGCCTGGCCATCCGTGCTCACCAAATGTGGTGGTTCCACTGTAAACCCATGCGTAAGGCGATCCGTAACTGTCGTTCTCGAAGTAGAAGTATAGGCAGTTGTCCATTGCTGTAGCGCAATCAGGGATAAACTCGGTGGGATCGGGAGCCACTTCGCCCTCCTCAGGTTTCTCTGTCTCAGGCAGATACTGAGTATATTCATCGGTGAGGTTCTCGCCATTTGCCCAATCGTCGTTGGCTTTCGGGAACTTCATGAACACGTTTCCGTTGATGCCGGTCACCTCGAAGCGCTCGTTGCCGTTGGCAGCGTTATAGAGAATAGCACCCATGTTGTCCTTGTCCATGAATGTGCAGTAGAACCAGTTCTGTCCACCCATGTTAGTGGTTGGGAAGCCCGACTCGGCCCATGAGCCGTCCCAGTTCCAGTAGATGGCGCTGTTGTTGTAGTAAGGATAGAGCTTAATGCCGTTAGACCACTCGGCATTGCCATTGTCGTACATGAATATTGTAGTGGCAGTTACCTCGGTTGTGTGCTTGCTGTCGGCAGTCACATCGATGAAGCCAGGCTGGAAGCCGCTGTCTCCGAAGTGTGCACCAGGATAGTAGTAGAAGTAGTAGTCCTTGCCGTCCTGCAGATAGGTGATGTTGGCAGTCATATCCTTGCGGTCGTTGAGCATGAACAGGATGCCCGAAGGCACATTGTCGAAATGCTTCTTGTACCAATTCTGGCCACAGTTGGTTGCGATCTCGGTGAGAGCTTCACCGCCGTTGTCAAAGTCGGGAGAAGTCATCGCTGTTCCTTCGCCGTTCCAAGCGTGAATGTGAGGCGCATCGTTGGTGGTCATGTTCTTCACATAGATGTTTACGCCACCGCCTTGACCATCGGTAATATAGTAGCTGCGAGCCACCTGGTTGATAACCTGTCCGTCCTTGAGGATGCCGGCACGCAGATAATGGTTGCCGTCGGTGTTGAAAGTGATGGTGCTACCGCTAGCGATGGTTGCACGACCTGCAGTCGGCTCGGTACCGTCGGTAGTGTAGACGATAGTAGCGCCACTGTAGGAAGATGTGATGGTAGCTGTAACCGAGCCCTTGTAAGAGCCAGTCTTCATATCAATGGTCAGGTTTGGATTCTCCATCATGGGCATGTAGGTGTTGGTCACGTCGTTAGGCTGACCATTCTGAACGGTATAGAATACATCGCTAGTGATGCCGGTGATGTCAGGAGTCTGGCTGCCTTCCCAGTTGACAATTAGGCTAACTGGATACTCGGGCTTGTCCATCTGAACGTGCCACCAGTCGATTCCACCAACTTGAACCTTCTCAAATGCCAGATAACCACGCCATGCGCCAAATGGTTCATATTTGTTGCCGTTGTTGTCGTAGTAGTAGGTGTAGAAGTAAGGAGCATTGTTGTCGTTAACATAGAAATTGATCTTGTCGCTCACGGTAGCGGTCTTTACATATTGGCGTGTAACGACCGATGATGTGGGAACTTCACCGTCAACCACCACACCCACCTTGAGGGTGGTGTTGTCATTGAAGGTGAGAGGAGTCTCGGCTGTTATAAGTTGGTCGCCGGCAGTTGGCATTTGGCCGTTGGTGGTGTAGGCCAGTATACATTCTTCGGTTGAAGGCTTCACGTTAACGGTGATAGAGCCGCTGAATGTGCAGCTGTTACGGTCGATAACGGGATAGCCATTGATGAGGTTCTTCTTCTCATTCTTCTCAATCTCGTCGTAGAGGCTGCTGGTAATGCTGTAGCGGGCCACTTTGTAGCCATTCTCGTCGGGATCGCTCTCCCAAACGGTAGTGAAGCCTTCGGGAGGATTGTCGTAGGTGGCATCGCCAAGCTGGTAGCATACCTGGCCGTTGGTGCCGGTCACAATCCACTGGATACCATTGTTGCCCTTGAGCTCGGCCTCCGAACGCTCGCTCTCGTTGGTAATGCCGGCGGTGCGGCGAGCCTTGATGAGCAAGCACAGGGTCTCGTGCCATTGTGGATGCATGAAGTGAGGATAGAACAAGCAGGGAGTGCCAGGCATCGCCAGGATGAAGGCGTTGGCCTCTACGATATTCTTCTCTACACGGTGCTGATAGGCCTTGCCATTGCTCCAGTTGTAGTTAGAGCCGTCGGTTGGAAGGTCCTTAAAGGTGTCGTGGTTATCAAGGAATGTAACTGCATAGCGCTTGAGCACTGGGTCGCTGATAAGACCTGAATTGTTCAGATAGCGATAATTGCCGTAGTTGAACGCTTCACGGATATCCGACTGCAATGGGAAGTCAAAAGCGGCGCTCTGGTAGGTTCCTTCCATGTAGGTCTTGTGGATCCAGTTGGAGATGTCTCCTTTTGATCCCCAGTATTCGGCCACGCTGAAAGTGGGGCGCAATGTGGTGTTGTATTCAGCATAATGCTTCTCCTCAAAGCCCATAGCGTAGTCGTAACGATAGCCCACATAGCCCAGGTCATTCTTCAAGAAGTCGAGGAACTTAAGGATTTTAAGTCGTGTGGCAGGACTGTGGTGGTCGATGTCGCGAGCCCATTGGCCCTTGCCGCCGCAGTCGGGGTTGCCGGTACCGCGTCCGCTCTCGTCGTCGCAGCACACGTCATCGCTTGACCAGGAGATGAATTCGCCCTCGGGGCAGAAGGTACCTTGGTAATACTCAGTTGGAAATTCGATGGAATACTTGTCGCCAGCCCAGGTTCCCAAACCGCCACGGTGGTTAGAAACCACGTCCTCGATTGCTCCGGTGCCTTCTGACTTGTAGGTCGAAATCAACTCACGGAGCTCGGCCTCAGTGCCGAAGTAGGAGAGTGGTGTCCAGGTGCGGCCCTCGCTGTCAGTATAAGTCCAAGGAACGAGGTTCCCTTGATCATCATACTGATAAGAAAGTCCATGATGGAAATAGAACACTGGCACAAAGCCCATACAGTCGGGGTTGGTAATTACCTCACCGCCGCCATATTTGTCATATTCCCAATTAGCTCCTTGACGCCATGGACGAACTCCTTGGCGTGGACTGTCATCGGTGTTTTTGTAATAAATCATTGTAGAATCGGCAACTGTAGAGCCACTCTGAGGCAGCCACAGCAGGTCGATGTAGGGAGTGATTTCGCTCTTGTGAGCGAGTAGGCTCGTCCATGTGGTAACTGGCACTTGCCATTCTTCACCACTGGTCCATCCAGCACCATACATGGTAGCCCATGTATAGCCTGGCTGGTGCGTTGCAGTAGCCTCGTTGAGCTGGTGGTTGTCCCATGGTCCAAAGGGGCTACAGTCAGGGGTCTCTTTATAACTGTCCCAGAAGAAACCCTGTAGCATTACTCCGCCATAGTTTGCTGGCCAGCCTTGGGCAAGGGTGGTCAACGGCATCAGTAACGCCATCGCGAAAATGATGTAGATTTTTCTCATAATTAGTTTATTTTGAATAGGTTGGTTTATGATAGAAAATTTGTTGTGACGATATATTACCATTAACCCACAAATATAAATAAATTATTGATTATAATAATAAAAATATAATACAATCTAACTTAATAATTTGTGTAATCGTTTGCGTAAAATGCCGAGTCAGTCATTAGGATTGATTTCAAAAAATGCGCCCGCACCATTTGAGTGCGAGCGCAAGATTTCTTTTAATCACGAATAAGGCATTTTTAATTTTACGCCCACTTAATACTGGAAAAACATGCTACCTGGAGCGTCGGGGTTTAACACTCGTTTGATGAGTATTTCGCCGCTGTGAGGCGGATAGCTGAACTTGGGTGTGCATCCCAATGCGATAATTATGGTCTTGAGGTTGTCGCTTTGGATGCTCACATACTGCAATTTCCAATTCTTTGACAAGTCGACGGTCTCGAGATTGCTCTCACCTAGCCATAGCTTTTCTAGATTGGGGAAAAGGGCAAGGTCTTCGTAGGTTTTCACTACAAACATTTGTGTGCGATACGATGTGAGATTCAGTGATTTGAGCGAGTCGGCCTCGGCTTTTGAAATGACGCCGTCGCCGTCAGTGTCACCTGTGCGCAGGGCACCAAGCCTCACTCCCTGGTCGGCAAAGGTAATGGCCTGAGCATTTGCTTCAAGGGTGAATAATGCGCTGAGTGCCAGTACTAGTAATGCCATCCATCCCTTGCAGATGTGTTTGGCTTTATCGTTTGTCCCATTATTGGTTGTGAACCGATTAAATGTTTGATAAACATGTGTTTCCATAATAATTCAAATAGGATTCTACTATCTAATTTACTAATCCTTCTTGAGGGGAGAACCCTTTTAACCCTCTTACAAGGCACTTGCAAAGATATAATAATTTTCTGAATGACAGTAATTTTTCAAGTAGATTTGTAGTTGTGCCATGCATTATTACTCAAAATAGCTGGTGGGAGGTCCATTGGCGGTATCCACACAATAATTTGGGTGGTTTGCAGTTATTTTATTAGACAAGAATAGTTGTAATATATTTAATAGACATGAAAAGACTTTTTTCTTTACTGGCTTTGGTGGCTGTTGTGCTGGGTTCTAGTGCGGCAACGGTAGAAAACGCTTTTTTTAAGGTATCAACTCTTGACGATAGTTGGTTCCTCACCAACGACGACGCTTTGCGTCCTTATGGCGCAAGAGTCGACGTGGCACGAATGGACGCGCGTGGCGCAACTCTCGAACTGGCGCGAATCGACTACATCGAGGGAGCTTTCGATCCGTTGCTTTATCTTCAGCATCAGGTGGTTGAGAAAAAAGATATCTTCTGCCGTTCGGCTACAAATTTCACACAAGTCTACTCAACATTCATGGCTGGTTATGACGCTCAATGCGTGCAGTTCAAGAAAACCTCCAATAACTATAATTACGACTGCGAGGCTGTGACTTTCAACGTGGGTTATGGCACAGTTCTTGTTATTATGGCACATAGGGAGGGAGATCCAAGTTTGATTGGTCGTGTGGTCGATGGCATTACATTTAAAGTCGATACTACACCCATGACCTCATCGCAGCAATATGTCGACGCAGCAAGCAAAGTTGTAGCTCAACATCATTTGCCCATTGGCAACAACGAACATCTGTGTGGTGTGGAGATGAGTCCCGATTCATCGACTGTGACGCTCAAGGTGATGGTGCCTTATATTACTAAAGAGAGTGTGAATGTGCCTGCTTTTGTAATGACCAAGCGTGACGCATGGTTTAAACAGGCGCCCGAGGCTTTAAAATTCAATCTTCTTCTTGCAAAAGTCACAAGTGAGCGCAAGAATCTACGCTACCACTACATCGACACCAAGAGTAACGAAATTGGCACTCTGCTCATCATGCCCGAGGAGTATGACCAGGTAGATGAACAGAGTTTGGCAATTAAAAAAGCCGAACAACTTCAGCGGGAAGCCAGAGCTAAAGCCGAGGCTCTAGCCAAAGCCCAAACTCAAGAGGAGGCAATGGCCCTAGAAGAAGCAAATGCTGAACAAGAGATTGAAAAAGCTAAACAAGAATTAGAGAAAGCCGTGGAAGAGGCTAAACAAGAAGTTGAAAAAGCTGTTGTTGCTCAGCAATCTACTACAACAACCTATGTAGTGAAATCTGGTGATAACCTTAGTAAAATTGCCAAGCAGTATGGCGTTTCAGTTGCCTCGATTCGCAATGCCAATCCATCAATCAAGAATGACCAAATCAATATAGGGCAAAAACTCATAATCAAGAAAGCGGAGCCTGAACGTTCCCAAGAAGCGGTTAAGGCCGAAGAGAAACCCCTGACACAAGATCAAAAGGCTGAGTCTCAGGCGAATGAGAAAAATACTTCCGAACAGTCATCCACCATTACCTATGTGGTGAAGTCCGGCGACACTCTAAGTAAAATCGCCTCAAAATATGGTGTTTCCGTTGCTTCAATTCGCAAAGCCAATCCCAAAATTAAGAATGACCAAATCAATATAGGCCAAAAACTCACAATCATAAAGGATTAAGAGACAACAGACATCAACTTTATGAGGTCAGAAAACAGTCATCTGAGTCAAGAGCTGAATTCTGACCTCTGATTTTAGTACTGATCGGTAACGTCTTGGTAGGTTTTTTGTCCGTCGTAGATGAAATAGTGGTTGCCAGGGCCAAGACCTTCAATGTTGCTTGTTTGGTAGCGGCTGCTGCCGGCATTCAGAATGATGTTTATGACGTCATATTCGACGTCGAAGCGGTGTGTCCACCAGGTGATGCCGTCCGGGGTGGTTTTTGTCTCGCTCATCTGTGTGCCAGGCCAGTCGCCATTGAGCACATTGTTATGTCCATTGCTATATATCCAAGAGTATAGGTAGGGCGCTGTTTCGCACTGCACGTTGATGACGATTCCAGTTTCAGGCTCGGGAGGGACATTTGAGCCTAAAAGGATGTCATAGATCATTGTGATGTCTGTTGCTGTGATGGTGCTGTCGCCGTCCACATCGGCAAGGAAGGCAAGTTCCTCGTCGGGAACGATATTGCCAAGTAAAATGTCATAGATTATCGTCACATCAACCGAGGAGACTACTCCGTCGAGGTTCACATCGCCTGTAACATCCAGTGGTTCACCCCATTGTTCAAGCAGCCACTCATACTTTTCGTTGAAGTAGCTTTTGAATGTGGTCTTGTCATAGAGAATGTCGGCGTTATTGTACTGAGGCCAACGGCTGGCATCGCACATCGCTGCTAGATATATCTTGTCGATAAAGTGGTCAATAAATGAGTCCATCTTGGGATAATGATATCTAACAAAGCGAAACCAATGCTTCTTTACAATCTCTTGGAAATGAGGAAATTTGGCTATCTCACCAATCCATGTTTGATTAAATGCTGGGCGATCCCAAATGAAACGGCCTATGTTGCGGTGATAGGCATTTCCAAAATCCCAAACAGGACCAAACATTATCTTTGCGTCGTTGCCGTTTTCTTTGTGCCAAAAGCAACTGCCATGGAACGACTCGGTGTCGTCGAGTAGCTCCTGGACAATGTAGTAGCAAGCGAGTGTGTCGGGGTCGATATATTGCTCCCACGAGTTGTCGCTCTTGTCGTTGACATAGATGGCTGCATTGGCTGTATTGATAAGGCCTGTTAGATATGTGCGCTGTTCGTCGCTCAGGTGTTCGGGCGATTTATAGGTCGACCAAATGTTCTTGCCGTTGCCCTCAACTGTGCGTATTTGCTCTTCTTCTTGGTAGTTGTCAATCTCAACCAACCAGCCGCCGCTGACGATAAATGGGTTAGTCTCATAGTCGGCCTGTTCGGTGACATTTACACGATCTGGTTCTACACGTGGTATCTCGGTCAGCATATATAAGCCTATGTAATCACCGTTGAGTACCACTTCGACTGGCTGCTGAGAGGGAGTCCAGGCAAGTCCCATCATTCGACTGAGCTCAAAGCCAACGGTGTTGCGCAAAAAACTCAGGTTGTCATCGGCGTGAGCCATTAGTGCCCAGTGTTTGTTGCGTTTCATGCCCAAAAGTGAAATTTTGGAGTCAAGTTTAAGTCGATAGGGCTTTTTGTCAAATGATGACCATGTATAGTTCCCGCGACCGCGAATCTGCATCAACTCAGGTGCATCTTCCAACCCCACATTGTCTATGCCTTCAATTCCCATGTTGTCAACATAATACTCTGCATAGACATATTCATCCTTCGACGTGATAGGTACTCCACCATCGGTGTTGATGAACATCACTGGCAATGAGTTCGAGTAGGCATTGCCTGGATTGGGATTTCTCCATGTACCCGAAGCCCAGTTGTTGCCACTGCTAGGGGTGAATATCCATCCCACTGGGATTGATAGCTCACAGGTGGCAGTGCGTTTCTCGCCTAGTATGTTGCTTATGCGGTCTTTGATGTCAGGAAACGACTCATTGTGAATGCCATCGGCTAGTGATGTCTCGGCGAAGCAATACCTGTACATTCCAGTCACCGTTTCGGGGATGGTGATGCTCCACAGATTGTTGCCCTCGTTGGTCATAGTGAAGACATAGCTCTCAGGATTGGAGTAACTGCCGAAGACAAATTTTACTATCGAATACTTTGTAAGTGAATTGTCGAAGTAGAACGTGCCCTTGGGGATGTAAAGCGCATAAGCATTGAGTATACTCGTCACAAGCAGCACGAGTGCCAATAGTGTGTTTTTCTTAGTCATGGTTGTTAGGTGCTATTACAGGTCAAGTTTGAAAAGCTCGATAGCATTGCGGTCGGTGGCTTGTGACACTTCCTCTGGCATAACGCCTAGATAACCAGCTACAAAGTCACATATGTGAGGAATGAATGAACTTTCATTGCGCTTGCCACGATGGGGAACAGGCGCAAGATAGGGTGAGTCGGTCTCAAGGAGCAGTCGGTCAAGACCAACCACAGGCAGGATTTCTTTGACGTTGCTTTTCTTGAAGGTTACAATGCCGTTAACGCCAAAGTAGAAGTCGCCTCGCTGTCTCACCTTTTCTACTTCCTGCGGTGTGCCGGTGAAGCTGTGGAACACCCCTGGTGGCAACGCCTCGCCAAAGTTGTCCATTACGCTCATAATCTCGTCAAGGGCTTCGCGGCAGTGAATGATGAAAGGAATGTCCAGTTCCTTGCACCAGTGCAGTTGTGTGTCGAGAGCCTCCATCTGTTGCTCGCGCCAAGTGGCATCCCAATACAGATCGATGCCTATCTCGCCAACAGCCACTGGGTTATGTTCATCAAGCAACGGCCGCATGGCAGTAAGTTTTTCTTCATAGTCGCCATCTACATCCTCGGGATGAAGACCTAAAGCGATTGATATATAGCCTGGATGGGCATCACGAGTAGCCACTAACCACAGCACACTCTCGATATTCTCGTTTGGCAAGATGATATGGCGCACCCCAGCGTCTTGGGCACGTGATATTGCTTGCTCACGGTCATCGTTGAATTCTTGGCAATAGATGTGGCTGTGTGAGTCAATCATATAGCGCTTTTTAGCGTTCTCGGTTGACGAGGTCTTGAATTACCGATTCAAAAATCTTGTAGGCATCATAGCTCATCTTAACCTCATGCAGTAAGTCTAAAGCTTGATGCGAATATTTTATAATAGCGTTACGCGCCAAGTCTTTAAGGCCAAGGCTTTCATAGAGTGCTGTTACAGCCTTGATTTTCTCCTGTTTCGGAGAATTAGTATCGGTGAGCCATCGGTTGAGTTTTTTAGCCTCATTGCCGGCTGCGTGGTCAATAGCGTTGATGAGTAGGAATGTTTTCTTGTTGTTTACAATGTCACCGCCTATCTCTTTGCCAAATGTGGCGGGATCGCCCCACACATCGAGATAGTCATCTTGTAGCTGGAAGGCTAGACCTAGGTTAACAGCCATGCTGTACATGGTGTCGGCATTCTCGCTTGTGGTTCGAGCTATGAGAGCTCCTGCTTTGCATGAACAGCCAAGCAGTACCGATGTCTTGAGGCGAATCATGTGTATGTACTCATCAACGGTGACGTCGTTGCGGGTCTCATAATCCATATCATATTGTTGACCTTCATACACTTTCATTGCTGTAGCATTAAATAGGTCGAGCATGGGTTTGACGATGTCGTCATCAACGCGTGTCATGGCTTGAGTGGCCATCGTGAGCATTGCGTCGCCACTCAAGATTGCCACATTCTCGTTCCAGCGGGTGTGAACGGTGGGTTTACCGCGCCTTAGGTCGGCATTGTCCATCACGTCATCGTGAAGGAGGGTGAAGTTATGGAATAGCTCAATGCCAAGGGCAACGTCTATTGCTTTGCGCACGTCGCCTCCCATGGCTTCGCATGTCATTAGTGTGAGAACTGGCCTCACACGCTTTCCTCCAAGTGCCATGGTGTAATTGATGGGCTCATAAAGCAATGCGGGACGGGCGGGGTAGTTGATGTTCTCAATGGCCTTATTAACCAGGTCGAGGTAATAATTGTAGTTATGCATAGTAATAAAGTTTTTAGTCGTCTATATATTGTTCAAACTCATCCCATGGATCATCGGCCTCCAGATAGTCAGGACGCTCAATGAACATATCTTTGGCTAGGGATGGGTCGTTTTCTTGAAGGTATTTCTTGAAAGTGCGGTTGAAGGTGTTGACCGCTGCTGTGTCGCGTGCCACCTGGAATTCCGACTGCTGAACCTTGGCATCGAGGATGGCGTTCTGCATAGCAAGGGTGTCGCTATGGTCGGTCGCCACAAGTTGCTTGGCGGCCTCGGTGGCTTTCTCAATGGCTTTGCCTAGAAGGGGAGATTCTTGTTTTTGGGGGCTTTTGCAGCCGTTTCCCAAGGATAAGACGAAAAGTAGCGCGAGCGCACATATGATAGTTCTCATTTGCATAGTAGTCTATATTAATTGTGCAAATTTAATAACACCTTTTGAATTTTGCAAAAAAAATCCCTCACTTTATTAAGAGTGGGGGATTCTTTGATGTCATTTAAGCTATGTGTTACTCAGCCTCTTTTGGCTCAACAATTTTCCAGATTAATGCAGCCAATCCAGCGCCTACAAATGGACCAACGATGAAAATCCACAGGTTAGTCAAAGCTGTGCCGCACTGGAATACGGCTGGAGCGATTGAACGAGCTGGGTTCACGCTTGTGCCTGTATAACGGATGCACACGAGGTGAACGAGAATCAGCGACAGACCAATTGCAAGGCCTGCAAAGTTGTTGGTAGCACCATTTGTCTTGGCTGTTGCACCAAGAACGACGAGAACAAATACGCAGGTGAAGAAGATCTCAGCAAGCAAGCCACCCACCATGCTCACGCCGTCTTGAAGATCGTTGGCGCCGGTGCCCTCAAGGCCGCTGTTGGTAGTCAAAAGGTAAAGAATGGCAGAGCCAATGAAAGCTCCAATAACCTGGAACAACATGTACATACCACAGTCCTTAGCGCTGATGCGCTTGGTAAGGAAGCAGCCCAGGGTGATGGCTGGATTGATGTGGCAACCGCTGATGCCGCCAATTGTGTAAGCCATAGCAACTACTGCAAGGCCAAATGCCATTGCAGTACCAACAACCGATGCTGTATCGGTACCACACTCAAGGCTAACAGCAACGCCGCAGCCCATCAACACGAGCACCATTGTGCCCACCATTTCGGCTAAATACTTTTTCATTTCTTGGATAGTTTTTAGAAGTTAGTAATATAAATGAATTTGTTATTTTCTTGTCGTGATGTGGAAGCAAGGCTGCCCGCGTTCAAACTTGATATAGCACTCATTGGCATCTCGCAATTCTTTCAGAGTTTCGCCTAATGTGTTAACAAGAACTTTGTAGCTGGCGTCGTTGCCCTCAAAGTCGGCAAGGGTGTCGACCTTCTCAAAGCAGTTATAGGCAATGTCAAATGTGGTGGCATACATGTGGCAGCTCTTTTTCACTGCATTGCGGTTAACTTTCATTAGCCGGCGCACATCATCTTCAGTGCGCAGAAGGGAAGTGACAATGAATCGGTACTGGGCAAAGCCTTGATTTCGAAGTTTGCCCTGGAAATTTGTGGCAATGTTGTAAAGAAGGACGCCAGCTCCCGGTGTGAGATACGGAACCGAGTGTGTGAGGCTGTCAACTTTGAGAATATTGGAAGACTCAACAAGCCATAACTCGCTGATAAGTAGGCTGTCAAGTTGGTCTCTCGATTTTAGCGGCTCTATGCCAAAGTTCTGTGCAGCAACAATCTGAGTGTCGTTCACATCTTTAAAACGGTATATGTCTCTCAGGTTAGCGGCGCTGCCAGTCACTTTAATTGTTTTACGTGGAGGCGTGACGTTATTGGCAGGTAAAGCAAAGCTCAAAATCATTGTTAAAGCTATGCCAAAAGCTACGCAAACCACAAGCAACCGAGACTTGTTGATGTTGGTTTTTTCTAACTTCATACTGCAAAATTACAAAAAATGACTAAAAACATGTAATTTGTAAACAATTATTTTATGATTTGTTGTGATTTTTACTATTTTTGCACTGATTTTTAACTTTTAGCCGACTTGAAAAAATGGAACGCTTAGACCTTACACTTGCCGAGAAATTACTGAAGATAAACGCTATCATGCTCCAGCCCGACAGTCCGTTCTTATGGGGTAACGGATGGAATGCGCCTCTGTATAACGACAACAAAATAACTCTGTCTTATCCCGATGTGAGACGATTTGTGAAAGTGGAGCTTTCCAGAATGATTCTGGAGAACTTCCCCGATGTAGAAGTGGTAGCGAGCGTTGCCATGGGGTCCATTGCAATGGGCGCGTTGGTTGCCGACACTCTCGGACTCCCATTCGTCTACGTTCGCAATGTGCCCAAGGATCATGGTTTGGAAAACGTGATTGAGGGGAATTTCAAGCCAGGCAAGCGAGTGGTGCTCATCGAGGATCTTGTCTCTACAGGGCATAATGCCATCAAGGCTCTGCATGAAATGCAGCTGGCTGGTGGTGATGTGCTAGGAATGGTGGCTATGTTCACCTACGAGTTCCAGCAAGCACTTGACTCTTTCAAGGAGGAAGGTCTGGAACTGATAACTCTCACTAACTACAATGCTATGATGAAGGCGGCTCTTTCAAGTGGAAGAATCAAGGAAGATGATGTCGCTACTTTCGAACTATGGCACAACGATCCAGAGAACTGGACTCCTCGTTCGTTGGAAATTGATTAATTGCCAGCCTTGTGACTAGCAAACAACACACTCAAGTCAGTAAAAAGCTAGATGAAAAAATGCCCCGCTGCGATTCACATCGTGCGGGGATTTTATTGTTTACTTAACTATTGTTTTTTCAAAACATGTGAGTGCTTCAACTAATAACTAATTCACTTTAAAATTCACACTGCAAAATTAGGATGGTTGGCAGGAGTGGGCAATCGCTATGTTTGGGTAATTTTATATAAACAATTCCTTATTTTTTGTGGTTTTACTCAAAAATAGCTATTTTTGTACTCTAATAAATAGGTTTAGTCATATCTAATTAATAAATACTCATGAAAAAATTGTTGATTATTCTTGTAGTGGTGTTAACTGCGGTACAAGTCAATGCTCAGCTGCTATGGAAGGTGAGCGGTAAAGATTGTTACAAACCGTCATACATCTTTGGAACCATTCACCTTGAGACAGGAGAGTATATCGACAGTGTCCCAGGGCTCAACGAAGCAATTGAGAGTGTCGATGCCATCTATGGAGAGATTTACAGTGAGACATTGCTTGGCAATGAGACAATGAAAAAGATAATGAAAGACGCAGTGGCTCCCCCCGACAGCACAATCGACAAACTATTGACAAAAGAGGAATACAACGTTGTCGACTCGGTGGTTAGAGTTTACATGATGGGACTCATTGGTCTTGACAATCTCAAGATGCTGAAACCTGCAGTTGTTTATGAGCAGCTCAATGTCCTTCAAATGCAGAAGTATTTTCCTCAAGCCCTGGATCCTTCCAACTCTCTGGATATGGCTATACAGAATCGAGGCATGAAGCTTGGAAAGCATGTTGACGGACTTGAGAGTGTGGACGCTCAAATCAAGGCTCTTTTCAGCGCTCCGTTGGCCGACCAGGCTCAGGACCTGGTGGATTTCTGTCGAAAGGATAACACTATAGATCAATACGGCAAACAGTTGTGTGATGCTTATCATGCACAAGACCTCCCGGCCATAGAACGCATCATCTTTGACCCTGAGATGGGCATGAGTGAGGATGAGATGGAAACTGTGGCATATGAACGCAATCGCAACTGGATGGAAAAGATAGAGATGACACTCCCTGTGCAAAGCGTGTTGATAGCAGTGGGTGCCGCTCATTTGCTTGGCCCGCAGGGGCTCATACAGCTATTGCGCGACCGTGGATACACAGTGGAACCAGTAAATGTGCCATAGTGATAAGGTGTGTTCTAAAAGAGAACGATATTGTTCCAAAAATCAAAAAAATGGGGTGTAGGAGCAAATTATATCACATTATTGGTATAAAAATATTATTTTTGCAAAAAATATAAAAGCAGAAATTACAATGAAAAAAATATCATTTTTACTGATAGCATTACTTTTTGCTTGTTCAGCGGGTGCCGAGGTGTCGCTCGACTCTTGTCGTCATATGGCTCTGCGAAATAACAAGCAGATGGAGATTGAGCAGCTCAAGATAGAGCGGGCTGGCTATCAGCGCAACCAGGCGCAGGCAGCCTACAAGCCATCAATTGATTTTGTGGGCACCTATCTTCACATGGGTAGAGAGGTCTCGTTAATCGACATCGACAATATTACACCAACACAATTTTTCAACCCCGCAACTGGCAACTATGATTTTGTTATTGATGCTGCCAGTGGCATTGGTATCTCGGTCGATGGCAAATATGTGTCGGCTGCTACTCAAAAGGTGAAAGATGCCTTGACATTCGACACTCGCAACATATTTGCGGCTGGAATCCTTGTGACTCAGCCAATTTATATGGGTGGTAAAATCAAAGCTCTAAACCAGATAACGAAGTATGCCGAGGAGATTGCGCAGCGCCTTCATGACCGCAAAGCCGAGGATGTCATCTGTGACGTGGATCAGGCCTACTGGCTCGTGGTGTCGCTCAAAGCTAAGGAGCGCCTTGCCGAGAGTTATCTTGAGTTGGTGACTAACCTAGACGACGATGTGAAGAAGATGCTCAAGCAGGGTGTAACAACTCAATCGACACTATTAAGTGTTGATGTCAAAGTAAATGAGGCAAATATAGCTCTTACTAAGGTGAAGAATGGCCTGGTGCTATCACGCATGGCGTTGGCACAATTGTGTGGTGAGCCACTTGACGAGCCCATGATACTTGTCGACGAAAACCGCTCCGACCTTGACGTGGAAATGCATCCAAAAGTAATCGACATGAGCCAGGTCTATGACCGCCGCAACGACTACAATGCTCTAGAGCTTGGCGTCAAGGTTTATGACGAGAAGGCCAAGGTGGCTCGCAGCGAGATGCTACCCACCATAGCTGCTGTGGGCAGCGTGTTCACCTCCAATCCCCATGTTTACAATGGATTCAAAAATGAGTTCGGTTTCAACTACGCGATTGGTGCAGTAGTGAAAATCCCGCTGTGGCACTGGGGAGGATTGAGCAATAAGTACAAAGAAGCTCTCGTCGATGCCAAAATCAAGCATCTGGAGATGGATCAGGCTAAAGAGATGATTGAATTACAAGTCACACAAGCCAACTTTAAGTATCAGGAAGCATTCAAGACCTATGAGATGACAAAAGCTAACCTCATCAAGGCCGACGAGAATCTACGTGTGGCACAATTGGGCTTCCGCGAGGGTATGGCAACGAGCGATGACGTTCTTGCCGCTCAAACAGCTTGGCTCATGGCTCATAGTGAGAAAATTGATGCCGAAATTGAGGTGATGATGTGCAATGTTTATCTGGCGAAAGTCACCGGAAATTTGAATTATTGATAATTATCCACAATACATCAGCAATGAATTATGGAAAACGATAAGCTACAAATGCAGCAGGAAGAAAATCAGCAGGATGCCATTAAGCAGGAGCCTAAAGGTTTCCCAACTTTTAGTGATGATGAGAAGGGAACTGGCAACTTCGATGGACAGCAGGCTGAAAAGTCTAAGAATAAGAAGGGAAATAAACGTCCGAATACTCAACAGCTAAAGGAAGCTGATGACAGTGAGCAACAACCTCTCACCGAGGAGGAGCAGAAGGCCATACGACGCAAGATAAGGCAGTCAAAACGCAGGTCTCTAATTATGGCGATGCTTATTTTGGTTGCCGTAGTTGCAGGTATGGCTATTTGGGGCATTCTTCATCTTAAACCTAGCGATACTACTGTGCAAGGACAGGCCGACTGTGAGGTTGTGCGTATCAGCGGCAAGCTGGCGGGACGTCTTGTGGAACTATATGTCAAGGAAGGCGACTATGTTCAAAAGGGGCAGCGACTGGCAAAGATTTACTCTTCTACCACCGATGCCACTCTCTCTAAAGCCAAGGAGATGAAAAATGTGGCTGCCAGCCAAAACCAAAAAGTTGAGCGCGGTACCAGATACGAGATTATCACATCAGCACAGAAAATGGTTGACCAGGCAAAGTCGGCAAAACAGCAGGCTCAGGCGGCTGAGGAAATTTCACGCAAGACTTATGAGCGTCTCAACAATCTCTTCAATGAGGGTGTTGTGAGTGAACAAAAGCGTGACGAGGCCAAGGCTGCATTAGATGCTTCAACTGCAACTGTAAAAACAGCCACCGCTGCTGTCGAAGCTGCCGAGGCTCAACTCGAGATGGCGCGAAACGGTGCTCAAGCCGAGGACAAAGCGGCATCACAAAGTATGGAAAATGCTGCTCAGGCAACGGTGCGCGAAGTAGAAGCCGTGCTCGAAGATCAGTATCTCATTGCCCCTTGCGATGGAGAGATAGCAAGTATTTATCCACATTTGGGCGAACTTGTAATAATGGGGTCTCCAATCATGACTATCTCTCTGCTCGAAGATATGTGGGTGGCTTTCAACGTTCGAGAGGAGAAACTCAATGACCTTGAGATGGGAAAAGAAGTGAAAGTCATGATTCCTGCGCTTAAAAACAAGGAGACAACTATGAAGATATTCTACGTCCACGACATGGGCAGCTATGCCACTTGGAGTGCTACCAAGGCCTATGGAGACTACGACAGCAAAACCTTTGAGGTTAAAGCGCGTCCACTTTCTACAATTCCCAATTTCAGGCCAGGAATGTCGGTACTTCTTAAATAAGGTATTATAAGTCAATAGGTATTTAGTTTTAAGTGCTGTTTTCTTCGGAATAATATTGATATCAATCATTGATTCAATGAGATCAGAGCTTAACCCTTAAAACTTAACATTTGTGCTCAGGTTAATAGTCAACTCGATAATACGTGGCTGGAAACAGATGGTTCGCCGGCCCATTTACATCTGCATGATGCTCATCGTGCCGCTTGCGAGCGCCTGGTTCTTCTTCGACTTGATGGAAGACGGCGTCGTAAAGCGCACGCCAGTAGGTATTGTCGATCTTGACAAGAGTGACCTTTCGCGCAAGCTCACTCGCAACCTGAACTCTTTCCAGCAGGTTCGCATTGATAAAACATTCAGTTCCTACAGCGAAGCCATCGATGCCGTGCAACGTGGTGAGATATATGGCTTCTTTTTCATCCCTAGCGATTTTTCGGTAAAGGCACTGAGCGGCGGAAAACCCACTTTGAGCTATTATATCAATTATTCTTATTTTGCTCCGGCTTCGATGCAGTTCAAGGGTTTCAAGACAGTCAGCGTGCTTGCCAATGGTGGAATTGTTCAGAGCGTGCTCACTACTTTAGGCTTGCCCAAGGAGATGGTGAGTGCTACACTGCAGCCCATTGTTACCCATGTGCATGCACTCAATAATCCGTGGCTGAGCTACAACTACTATTTGAGCAGTTCGTTTGTGCCATGCTTGTTGGCGTTGTTAGTGATGCTGGTGACTGTGTTCAGCATTGGTATGGAATGGCATGCCGGAACCAGTCGAAACTGGATGCGCACGGCTGGTAACTCAATAGTCCTTGCCACTTTCACAAAGATGTTTCCGCACACCTTTATTTTTGTAAATGTGGGGTTTTGGATTCAATACATGATGTATGTGAAATATGGTTTCCCCTTGAATTGCAATCCATGGAACATGATAATAGCCATGGCGTTGCTGGTAGTGGCGTGTCAGGGATTTGCTCTGTTCATTTGTAGCTTGGTACCAAACTTCCGATATGCCTCAACCATCTGCACTCTGCTTGGAATGCTGTCATTCTCCTTCTGTGGATTCTCTCTTCCCGAAGAGACAATGTACTCGTGGGTGTCGCCTCTGGGTTACCTGATGCCCATCAAATATTACTTCTTTATCTCAGTCGACCAAGCACTTAATGGCATAGACCTGTCCTATTCGCGCATCTACTATATAATATTGATACTCTATTGCATTCTTCCTGTCACAATGCTTTGGAAGCTCAAGAAAAACTGTGTTGACCCATTCTATATTCCTTAACCATGAAGAACGATCAAAACGAGAAAATAGGATGGCTGCAAAGCATAGGACTTTCCATAGTACAGGAGTTCAAGCACATTATACGTGATGAGGCAGTGATAATCTTCTTCGTCGCGCTGGCGGTAGTGTATCCCCCTCTCTACTCCCTCATTTACAACCCCGAGGTGGTGCATGACGCACCAGTGGTGGTGGTTGATGATAGCCGCTCTGAACTGAGCCGTGAATTTATACGTAATCTTGATGCAACTCCCGATGTCAAGGTCAAGGACTATGCCAGTGATATGGAGCAGGCCCGTGATATGATGGCACGCAAAAAATGCTACGGCATTGTGTATTTCCCTGCCGACTTTGAAACTGAGGTGAAGCGTGGCAACCAAGGTCATGTGTCGCTTTATTGCGACATGAGCGTGATGATGCGTTATAAGGCGATGCTGACGGCTCTCACCAATGTGCAGATGGAGACTGGCTCGCGCATTCAGAGCGACAAGGCGGCAAGGCTCATAAGTCTCGATGGAGGGCTCGTGGAAAGCCGTCAGGTTCCACTTGGCAACACATCTATGGGTATTGCGTCGGCTGTATTGCCGTTTGTGCTGGTCTATGTGCTTCAGCAAGGTATGATAATGGGTATTGCCATGCTACATGCCGGCAGTATGGGGCGTCGTCGCCGCAACCGAGGTTACGACCGTCTCGATGAGGCAAAAGCCCCTCCGGGTGCTATGCTTATCGGCAAGATGCTGGTTCACCTGATTTATTATTTGATACCAGCGATATTTGCCTTGCACGTGGTACCACTCATTTTCAAGTTCCCTATGAACGGCAATGTATTTGAGATAATCTTGATTATGGTACCGTTCTTGATGGCGTCGTCGTTCTTTGGACAGGTGATGCGTGTCTTTGTCAACAACCGCGAGGGCGTGTTCCTGGTAATGGCTTTCACCTCACTCATATTTATATTCCTTACAGGAGTGTCGTGGCCTAATTATCAAATAGCGCCTTATTGGCAGGTTTTGAGCAATATGATTCCTGGCTACTGGGCAGCGACGGCCTATGTTCAAATGCAGGTGTGTGGAGCCTCGCTGTCACAGATGCACAACTTCTACATAGCTCTTTGGGTACTTGCAGGTGTGTATTTTGTGCTTGCTTATCTTATCGAACTCTATGTCCTTCGTCCTAAATATCGTGCCATGCAGCTTGAATCTGAGCTTGACCCCGAAGCGCTTCAAAAACGCATCCTCTACCAGCAAGGCGACGACGACATGCTCAACCCCGAGCTCCTCGAAGAAGATGATGAATAATAGAGAGTATAGAGTGGAATATTGAGAGAATTGTGAGTCGTAAGTGGCCGAAGGCCACGATGACCCCGTAGGGGGCAAAATGAGTAAACCTCATGGCGCGTAGCTCGAAGAGCTGCGTGGCATGAGGCCAAGAGTCCATCCATCTTTTTCGGGCCTCGAAGAGGGCCAACAACACAAAACCCCGTTAAATGTTATATAAGCCATTGTTTGCTCTTAATGCTCTATTTTCAGTCCATTATCCATTAAAAACAAAGAATGAGAAATGTACCTTGCCGTATACCCGCTGCTGTGTGAATTGTGGCAGATGGCTGAAATCGTTAGCGCGTGAGTGCTCCACGATGACGAGGGTGCCAGGCTTTACCATTTGGCTGGAGAGTATAAGCTCTGGCAATTGTGGCAGCTGCGGCAGGTCATAGGGTGGGTCGGCGAAGATAAGGTCGAACTTGCGAGTGCAAGAGCCTATGAACTTGAAAACATCGCCCTTTATCTGCATTAAATTATCCTCTTTTAGCTGTTCTTTTACTTTGCGTATGAAGTTATATTGTGTGGAAGCCTTTTCTACGCTTGTAACGCTTGGGCATCCTCTAGAGAGGAGTTCAAAGCTTATAGCTCCCGTTCCCGAGAAGAGGTCGAGCGCTGTCGTTGAGTCGTAGTCCACAATGTTGTTGAGCACGTTGAACAGGTTCTCACGAGCCATGTCGGTAGTGGGGCGAGCAGTGATGTTTTTTGGCACATCAAACCGGCGTCGGCCATATTTTCCGCTAATTATTCTCATAGTAGTGCTGTGGTTATCAGGTTAAACGGAATAGTCAAAGCATCGCGGCCAAAACGCATTACTTGTGCTGGAATCACTTCGGGCATAACATAAGCTATCCATTGCCTCAATTGCTCTGCAAGTTGGGCTCTCAGTTCATTGTCGCCTGTGAGCATAACTTTGTCGCGACGGTTCTCCAGCGAGCAAGTCTTCCACATGTTGAGGGAATAATAGGCAACATCTTCCAGAGCGCGGTAGGCGAAGGTGTTGGCCATTTGTAGTTTGCCTTGCTTTACCACCACGATATGAGCCTCGTTGTTGAAGAGTGAGATGTGCATGCATGCAGTCTCTTCGGCATAGCTTCTCACGCAGTAGGTGCAGAGCGGCACCAAATGATGCATCACCGAAGCGCCAGTGAATGTCCTTCTCAGGAAACCTACAACACCGGGGATAACATCGCAAGCAATGGCGGCATCGGTGCCGTCAATGGAGTGGGTGAGAATATCGCCTTCCAAGGTGGTGAACGAAGCTTTCATCACTCTCTCAGTGAGACCATTGTCGACAAGTTGCTGTGGCAACAGTGCGAAGTGCTGGGAATGAACTGCAATAGCGATGCGCTCATAGTCATCGAGTAAGAACGCATTGTCATAGACAGCATTCTCCAGCGCCTGGCGGTAGTCGTCCAAACTGCTGTCGAGGGCTATAGTCCCGTTATCAGCAGCATTGCTGCCTCCCCAGGAAAGGTAGTCCAGGTGGTCCTTGCCAATGTCAAGCACCAGCGAGCTTTGTTGCGATGTGTTGTGTGTCTTGTCCATAGCGAGTGCAAAATTAACAAAATCCCGCCAAATGAGCAAATGGTGGGATTTTGTTAATTGTTTATTGTGGAGCACCTGTAGTTTAGGTGTTCACTTTCATCATTCACTTCTGAACATCGCTACAATGGGTGAGAAGGTGAGGGCGATGGTGACTACGCCGGCGATGGCGAAGTATAGAATGTCGCGCACGGTAATCACTGTGATGTCGTTGAAGAACAAAAGCCAAATCCAGTAGCCGATGCAGATTAGTGCAGCGGCAATATAGAAGAACCACGCCATGCGCAGGCCAGTATTGTCCTTCTTGAGTGGCAACTTGTGCAACACGCGGTGTGTGAACCACTGGTTTGGCTCTGCATCGTAGGCTTCTTGCTTAAGTAGTTTGCCTAGTTCAATATCCTTTTTATCTCGTTTGCTCATGATTATTCAGTTTTTAATGTTTTTGCCATTTTTTCTCTTGAGCGGTGCAGGTGCGACCGCAGCGTGCTTTCTTTCAATCCTGTTATTGTCGCCACTTTCTTGAGTGGCATATCGTCGATGTAGAATAGTGTCACAACAGTTCGCTCTATCTCGCTCAATTCAGCCATGGCGGTCTTTACATCAAGCGAGGCCTCGGTGGCGTCGGTGGGGCTTGAAGATGGCTCAGGCATTGAATCAAGATCAGTTGTGAGATGCTGGCTGCGTTTGTGGCTGTAGAACTCGTTGTAGCCTATACGGAAGAGCCATGTTCCAAATCGTGACATGCCACGGAAGCTCCTCAATTCGAGATATGCCTTGACAAAGGTCTCTTGTGCCAGATCATCACTTAGGTACTCGTCGCCCAGCGTGAGATTCATGAAGAACCGTCTGAGGCGTGGCTGATAGGCCTCGACAAGCGTCCCGAAGGCGTGCCTGTCGTCGGCAAGCACGCATCGGGATATCAGCTTTAGTTCTTCTACACGCGAGAGCATTTCGTTGCTTTTTTATATAAGTTACTAAGAGTGGTTAGGAGAGGGGGTTGTCATTCATTATATGGGTCAAACTCAGGAGGGGTTTCTGGCATTGGGGGTATCTCTTGGCCCTCGACTTGGGGCTGCTGTGGCTGTTGGCCTTGAGGCTGCTGAGCCTGTTGCGCCCATTGTTGTTGCTGCCAGTAATTGTTGAGATTTTGCTGCTCTTGGTAGGCGATGAAGAGTTTGCCTAGACCAATGAACACTACTATTACCATAAGTGCTGCAACTGGTGTCACGCCCAAAATCCAGAAGAAAAAGAGTAGTCCCAATCCCCATGCAGTGGTCTTTAATCCGCTCTTGAAGGGAGTCCAGTCGGTAATATTGTTCAAGGGGTTGCTGCTGTTCCTAAGGGGAGGCATGGCGTTTTGTGCCTGCTGAGTGCCTTGTGGCGCATTTGGGTCAGCGGTTGGCGGAGTCACCTGTGTTACATAGACGTTGGTGGGTTGCTGAGGCATCTGATGCGAACGCTTGCCATAGAACTCATTGGGCAGCGGGTATCCAGCCTCGATAGCGCGGTCCACAGTCTGGTATTTGCGGCGGCGGTGCAGATAGTAGAACAACAGCGAGAATAGTACAATGACTAATAATGCTTCGGCGAAGTATCTGGTGATGTCGCGTGCGAGACGCATACCATCCTGTGCCAGGTTATATTCTGCGCTGCCCACTGTAATACCTTCGTCATCATTGGTCTTGACAGTTACACCATCAACATTGACTAAAGTGTCGTCTAGGTGGTCGTTGATGATTCGGCTCAAGTTACCAAAGTCTATCTCAACGTCTTTACCATTTTTATTGACAATGATTCCCTTTTCGCTGATTCTCACCTTGTCTTTACTGGCCTTATCATCAGCCTTTGCTGTTTCCTCTGCGTCGGCCTTCTCGTCGTTGGCTTTCTCATCGGCTTTTACAGCCGACTTTTGCTCTGTCTGCTCAGTGACATCTTTTTTGTGCTCACTACTGTGTGAGGGCTTTGCTTGTATGGTGGCGAGAGCTAAGATTACCACCAGCATTGTAATAATTGTACGTTTCATATCTGTAGATGTTTTTGTTTTGCTTAACGTTGATTTCATGAATTTCACGTCAAAATTAATCGTTTTTCATGCATTAGATGCAATAACTTGAGCAAAATGTTGCAGCAAATACAAAAAAAATGCACAAAAAACGTTTTTTCTTCACTTCTTTCCTTGTTTCAAGAATTATAACTACTTTTGCAGTCGCATTTAAAAAGACACATTATTAATTTTAAAAAAATAAGAAAAAATGAAGTTATTAGAAGGTAAAGTAGCACTTATCACTGGCGCTGCTCGTGGAATTGGAAAGGCTATCGCCTTGAAGTTTGCAAGCGAGGGAGCTGATATCGCTTTCACCGACCTCGTGATTGACGAGAATGGAAAGCAGACCGAGCAGGAGATAGCTGCATTGGGCGTGAAAGCCAAGGGGTATGCCAGCAATGCAGCCGACTTTGTACAAACCGAAGAGGTAGTTAAACAAATCAAGGAGGAGTTTGGTAAAATCGATATCCTTGTCAATAATGCAGGCATCACTAAGGACGGTCTCATGCTGCGCATGACCGAGCAGCAGTGGGATGCTGTTATCGCTGTGAACCTCAAGAGCGCGTTCAACTTTATCCATGCTCTCGTGCCTATTATGATGCGTCAGCGTGGAGGTTCTATCATTAACATGGCAAGTGTAGTTGGTGTTCATGGTAACGCTGGACAGAGCAACTATGCTGCCAGCAAGGCTGGGCTCATCGCTCTTGCTAAGAGCATCGCTCAGGAGATGGGTAGTCGCGGCATTCGTGCCAACGCCATCGCTCCAGGTTTCATTGAAACGGCTATGACCGCTGCATTGCCCGAGGAGGTTCGCAAAGAATGGGCCGAGAAGATTCCTCTTCGCCGCGGTGGTTCAGTTGACGACATCGCCAATGTTGCCACCTTCCTTGCTAGCGACATGTCGAGCTACGTCACCGGTCAGGTAATCCAAGTAGACGGCGGCATGAATATGTAGTTTTCGGAAATTGTGATTGTGAATCGGAGAATATAAAAAGTGAGCAAAAAATGCTCACTTTTTTATTGTGCATTTTGAAAGTGTAGCCCAATTGCATTATGTGCCCTCAGCTTAGATGAAATGGCTAGCATCATGAGTTGCACGAAGTGCGGTATGCGAGAAACCAAGCGTGGGCGTTGTTAAGGTATTGCGCCGCAAAATTAGTGCAAGTCGAGTGCAGAGCCATGCTTGCATGAGCTTTGCCGAGGCGCAGCCTAATTTATCCAACCGCGGCGTTCATTGAGCTTTTATCGATGCGAATCCCAATCATGCATTCTGCATTATCAAGAAGGATCGACGTCGAAGTAGAGTCGCGTTGACCGCATGCGGCTGTCAGTGGCAAGGAGTTGCTCATAGAGATCTCGCAAAATCTTCTTCACCTTTGTCATTGATGCACTGAGTTCCATTTTCAGCACTATTTGCCTAATGTAGAATGACTGCACTCGTGCTACCATTGGCGCTTCGGGACCTAATACTCTTCCGCCAAAGACCTGGCGCAGCATGTTGCTGTATCTTACAGCCATTTCGAGTACCACATCATCTTGCTTGTGCTTGAGGTAAATGTTGATGATTTTGGTGAATGGCGGGTAGCCATATTGCTGCCTCTCGGCAATTTCCTGCTCGTAGAATCCTTTGTAGTCATGTTGCACCACTCGCTCTATGACGGGGTGGGAGGGATTATTGGTTTGGATTATTACCTTGCCTTGTTTGTTTTTGCGTCCTGCACGTCCAGCCACCTGCTCCAGCATATTGAAAGCGCGTTCGTGGCTACGGAAATCAGGAAAATGAATCATGGTATCGGCATTGAGAATGCCCACGATGCTCACAGCATCGAAGTCGAGCCCCTTTGTCACCATTTGCGTGCCTACGAGAATACTGGTCTTGTGCTGTGAGAACTCATCTATAATGCGGTCGTAACTGGTCTTGCTACGGGTGGTGTCGAGATCCATTCGCGAAATCTTCTCTCCTGGGAAAACTTGGTCTACTTCGTCCTCTATGCGCTCGGTGCCATAGCCCACAACCTCTATCGACGGATTGCCGCAAGCCGGACACACAGTTGGCAATATGATGGTGTGGCCGCAGTAATGGCAAGTGAGTGTTTCAACGCGTCGATGATAGGTAAGCGATACGTCGCAGTTCACGCAAGTGGGCACCCATGCACACTCCTTGCAGCGTACCATAGGGGCATAACCGCGACGGTTTTGGAAAAGTATTACTTGCTCATCGTTCTTCAGCGCTTTACGGCACTCGTCAACGAGCTCTAATGAGAACATTCCATCCATCTCGTGCTTTTTCCAGGCTTTCTTCAAGTCGATGAGATGCACCTTAGGCATTTTGATATCGGCATATCGGGTGCTTAGCTCCACCAGACCGTAACGTCCGTTAAGTGCCTTGTAGTAGGTGTCGATGGCGGGAGTGGCCGAGCCTAGCACAGTCTTTGCTCCATGCATATGCGCCAGCAGGATTGCTGTGTCGCGGCCGTTGTATCGTGGTGCCGGGTCTTGCTGCTTGTAGCTCGTGTCGTGCTCCTCGTCAACAATCACGAGTCCCAGATTGCTGTATGGCAGGAACACACTCGAACGCACGCCAATTATCACGCATGGGTCGCTCGTGGTGAGCAGTTTCTTCCAGATGTCGACACGCTCGTTGTCGCTGAACTTACTGTGATAAATAAGCAGCCGTTCGCCAAAGACCCGCTGCAGCCGTTGTGTGAGCTGTGTGGTGAGGGCAATCTCGGGCACTAGATACAGCACCTGCTTGCCTAGCTTGAGAGCATCGTTGATGAGGTGCATATATATCGATGTCTTGCCGCTTGAGGTAACACCATGAAGCAAAGTCACGGCTTTTTCTTTGAAGGAGTCGTGAATCTTAAGGTAGGCATCCTTTTGTATGGACGTGAGAGTGGGGAGATCCACAAGTCCTGTCCCAAGCAGTTCAAAGCGGTTAATCTCTCGTTTATAAATCTCGAAGATTCCGTTTTTGCGTGCAGCTGCTAGCACTGGCTGCGTGCATCCCGAACGCTTGAGTAGTTCTTCTTGTGTGACTTCCTGTACAGGCTTGCTGCGTTGTAGCCAGTGTGAGAGATCGAGAAAGGCTAGAAGTAGTTGTTCCTGCTTCTTGGCACGATGCACTCGGTCAAAGAATCCGTGAAGTGCCTGTTCATCATCGCGCTCGATGGTTAGTCTGACACAAGTCTCGGTTTTGGGCCTATAATTGTCCATTACTCGCTCTGCAACATGCACGGCTCCTTTGTCGAGAAGCTTGCTCACGATGCTTTCCACATTTTTGAAGCCAGTAGCATTGGTGAGCTCTGTGATTTGTACCTTCCCTCGCTGATTTGTGAAGTCGAGAATCACCTTTTCGCGGTCATTCAGTTCGCCAGGAGTTTCTTCTTCGTAGTCTGGGTTGGGGCTGATTTGCGTCTCGCTTTCTACCTTTAGTCCGCTTGGCACGGCAGCTTTGTACACTTCTCCCACGGTGCACAGGTAGTAATCGGCAATCCACTGCCAGAACTTGAGTTGTGGATGCCTCAGGATGGGACCCTCGTCAAGCAGTGCGAGGATTTCCTTTACTTTGTACCCTTGAGGCTCTACATCATGGGTCATTACCACAATTGCAGTGTAGTATTTCTTGCGCCCGAAAGGCACTAGAACACGAAAGCCCGCCCCAACGGTCATCGAGTCGGGGATGCGGTAGGTGTAAGTGCCTTGAACCGCCAGTGGTAATACTACTTCGGCAAATTGTGACATGATGTGCAAAGATACTGATTTTTTCGTTTGTAGCAAAATACAATTTCTGTAATACTGCAAATTATTTGTGAGTTTTTTTGCCCTATTTATTAGAAGAGAAGCTCATTGGCTCGTTGGTGATAGGATGAGAGAAACAAAGCGTTTGAGCATGTAGAAAAAGGCGTGAACTGGCTGTGCCGTAAAGCATGTCGCCACTTATAGGGCAGTTAAGACCTTGTGGATGTGAGGCGTGCACTCGCAGTTGATGTGTGCGGCCTGTGAGAGGTGTGAACTCTACAAGAGTTTTGTCGTTGCGATGTTCAAGAACTCGGAATTCTGTGATAGCTTGTTTGCCATTCTCCATGTCCACTACTTGGCGCGGACGGTCGTCAATGTCTGGGCGTAAAGGCAATGCAATCACACCTTTCTCTTCGGGAGGAGTGCCATCAAGCAATGCCACATAAGTCTTTCTCACTTTTCGTTCCTCAAACTGTTGTCGCAAATGTCTTTGAGCCTCGTGCGTCTTTGCAAAAACCACCAATCCGCTTGTCGCTTGGTCAAGGCGATGTACTTCTAAGGCGCTTTCGCCTTCGGGCAGCATATCGCACACTGCCTCAAGCAGTGATGTGGCTTGCTCGTCCTTCCCTGGCACAGTGAGCATTCCGGCAGGTTTGTCGACGACTATCAAAAACTGGTCTTCGTATATGACTTTTACTTCATCGATGCCTGGTATTGTGGAAAGGGGATCATTCTCCACATCAAGACCTTGAAGCATAAACTCCAGTAACGGAAGGCATTTGCTTCGGCAAGCAGGGTAGTAGTGGCCGTGGTGGCGCACTTCACCCTGTGGCGATTGTCCAACCCAGAATTCTGCCATACACATGGGCTTTAGACTGTTATTATAAGCATATTGCAGCAGTTTGGGAGCGCAGCACTCTCCAGTACCTCCAGGTGGCATACGGTTGAGGCGACGCTCAAAAATCGTTGCTACGTCACAGCTCTCACCACGGGCATTCTTAATTACGAAGAGTTTGAAAAGCTTCTTCTGCAACTCCTCGCTCATGGCTTTACGTTTTGCTTTGAGCTCAAGAATTGTAGCATCTAAGTCGTTCAATTGCTGTTCTAGATGAACGGTGATTGAGCGATGCCTTTTTTTTACGCGTCGTAATTCGGCTTTTTGATGCTGGCTCTCCTTGATTAGTGCCTCTTCCTGTTCTGGTGATAGCGAGTCTCTTTTACGCCTTGCGTCGCGTGCGTGCTTTGCGTCTTCCATATTGCGACGTAATTCAGACTCTATCAACTCATGTTCCTGCCTGGTGCTGTCCAGTAGTGATTGTAAAGCTTTCTTGTGTGGCGAGTTCTCCAAACTCTCGATTTGGTGGTTTATTGCGCTGATACGTTCCTCTTCGATTCGGAACATTCCTTGAGGCTTAAGCAGATTATAGATGTGCGGAACAAAGTATTCGTGTTCACCTGTATGTGCTAAATTGCCTGAATAGGCAGCAAGGTAGCCTAGAGTGTTGTCAATATCTTTTACAACAAGCACTCCAAGCATTTTCCCCTCTTTAAGTTCCTCTCTCCACTGCTCTTGTTTTAAGGCATAGTCCATGACCTCACCAGCTGCAATCTTGCACAGCTTGTGTGGTACATAGTGCATGGGATAGGTGAACTGTTCAGGCAACTCAATGTCGCTCACATCACAGTGAAACCTATGTACTTTATCACTTGCCATAATCTCACGTTAAATGTAAGATTCGAATAGCTAGAATCGCACTGTGACAGGATTTGAGGCGGGGCTTTCGTTGTTGCAGCGGTCAAGAGCGGTGACTATGTAGGTTGTGCCGTGAGGTTTAGCCTTCTTGCGGTTGTCGGGAGAGAATGGTTTTGGAACTGTGACAGTGGTCGTGTTGGTGATTCTTATAATAGCATTGGCATCATTGAGGTTGATGTCAGTGCCCTCGGGGAAGGCGTAGACTACATAGCGTACTGCTTGCTGCAATGGGTCGGCAGTCACTGGGGCCTCCCACGATAATATGGTTTCGTTTTTTTGTTTGTCGAATCGCAGATTCTGCACTGCTGCAGGCGGAACATCGTCAATCCATGTCACAGCAGGGCACAATGCTTTGCGGCTCATCTGATTTGTTGACAACGAATCGAGCACGCCTTTGTAGTTCTTGGTGACTTCATATCCTGGCCACCAAGTCACACCATGCACGTTGGGCAACTCGCGCATAAGTTCAATCTTGTGGTTGAGCTGCGTGGGGTTGAGGGTGTCGGGGATGTCGCGGTGGTCCATCACGTTTTTCACTGATTGTCCGTAATACATATGGCGGCCATTGGCATGGTCGTTCCACCAGTAGCTTAGTACAAGATCGCTCGCGGCTTTGTGCTCAAGTTCCCAGTAGAGCTGCGGCACCATGTAGTCCACCCAACCCATTGCTGTCCACTTGGGGCAGTCGGCATAAAGAGCATCGTAGCACTCCAGACCATTGGTCTCACTGCCGTTGCGGTCGCTCTTCTTGTTGCGCCATATGCCGAAAGGGCTGATGCCGAAACGCACCCATGGCTTTGTGCTCTGGATAGTGTTGTGAAGCTGCTCAATAAGCAGGTCGACATTATGGCGTCGCCAGTCACCTTTGTCGCCCCATCCTGATCCATAGCGTGCAAAGGAGGCTGTATCTGGGAATTCAACTCCCTTTACGGGGTAGGGATAGAAATAGTCGTCCATGTGAATGGCATCGAGGTCATAGCGTGTTATCATGTCGCGCACCACGAGATTGATGAAGTCTCGACTTTCGGGCAACGCCGGGTCAAAATATATCTTGCCGTCGGCATACTTTAGGAACCACTCGGGATGCTCATAGTAGATATGCCCTGGAGCGGGTTGGTCTTTCTCGCCGCTTGTCACGCGATAAGGATTAATCCAAGCATGAAGTTCCATACCTCGGCTGTGACACTCGTCAATCATGAATTGCAATGGGTCCCACAGTGGGTCGGGGGCTTTGCCTGCCTCGCCGGTAATCCAACGTGACCAGGGCTCAAGGTCGCTAATGTAGGCAGCATCGGCTTGTGGTCGCACTTGCCATATTATAGCGTTTACACCCGCTTTGTCGAGCTTGTCAAGTTGGTCACGTAAATAATCCTGTGTCTCTTGTGGAGTCATCTTGGCATATTGTCCTTGCCCTATAATGTGGAGCCACGCTCCGCGGAATTCGCGTTTGAGAGTGTTTTGAGCATTGGCTTTTGGGAGAGTGCATACTGATCCAATGGCAACAATAGCCAATAGAGCAACTGCCATTGATAATATTCTAAATGGTTTCATAGTGAGAAAAAGGAGTTAAATGAAATAAATAATGCATTATAATAACGGTCCGAAAAGACGTACCACGCTCTCAACGGCTTTCTGCCACAAAGGTCGCTTGCGCCAAGCTCTGAGGCTGATGCGGCTGCACTCTTTCATATCGGTGAGCATGACTTCTTTCATGCGACGATTGAAGTCGCTGCTGTAGAGAAGCACATTGCTCTCGAAGTTGTGCTCAAAACTGCGGAAATCAAAATTAGTAGATCCCGTTGTGACAAAGTCGTCGTCAACAACAACAACCTTTGAATGAAGCATGCCTGGCTCATAGAAGTAAATCTTGATGCCTGCAGTCAAGCATTGCTTTATATAGGAGTAAGAAGCGTAACGCAGCAATAAGCTGTCGGGCTTGCGGGGTATCATCAATCGCACGTCAACTTTGCTCAGGGCAGCCATTTGTAATGCTTTCAGCAAACTGTCGCTGGGAAGGAAATACGGCGTTTGGATATAGACGCATTTGCTGGCGCTGTCAATGGCTTTCTGGAAGACAAATGCCATATTTACCCACTGGCTGGTAGGACCACCAGTGACTAACTGCATGCCAATGGGGTTCTTGATACTTCCAGGCTCAACCATTGCCACAGGCTCTTCGATAAGCTCTCGCTTCATAAAGTTCCAGTCGATGGCAAACGACACCTGTAGCGCAGCCACGATGTCGCCCACTACGCGCAGATGGGTGTCACGCCATTTGCCCATCTTACCTCCGTCGATATAGCGGTCGGCAATGTTCATACCTCCAATGTATCCTATCTTGCCGTCGATGACAACTATTTTGCGGTGGTTGCGCCAGTTGATGCGGTTGGCAAATTCTGGGAAGGTTATCTGCATGAACGGATAGACTTCAACACCAGCCTTGCGCAACTTCTTGAAATAGGACATGTCGAAATGGAACGAGCCCACGTGGTCATAGAGAACACGCACCTTAACGCCTTCTGCCGCTTTCTGCTTGATGATATCGGCAATCTCATTGCCTATGGTGTCATTCTCAATGATGTAGTACTGGATGTGGATATATTGCTCAGCAGCTAGCAAATCCTGCTTGAAAGCATCGAATTTGTCTTTTCCGTTAGTAAAAATCTCAACCTCATTGTTTGCAAGATAAGGTGAGCCTTGGACGCTGTTCACAAGGTTTATCATCTGCTGACGGTCGCTCTTTTCTACTTCGTAGTTAACAACTTGACGTGTTTTCATCAAGTGCTTGATATCGTCGCGGTTTGCGAGCTTTACCCGCTTCTTGCGAGATATCATGCGTATGTGCCTCAAACTTCGACCGAAGAAAATGTATAAAATGATACCTACCACTGGTAAGAGCACCAGCACAGTAATCCATGCCAATGTCTTCACAGGGTTGCGGTTTTCGCTGACCACAACTCCGATAATAGCCACAGCCGTGATACCATACAGAATGGTAAATATCAGGCGGGAATATGGAAAGAGTTCGGCAAGTATCATTTGTGAAGTGATTGCTATCTTGACTGCTAAATTACATATTATATATTTATTCGCATATTTCTATAACTTTTTTTAAGAAAAGACGCGCCATATCCCTACTTGGGAGATGCCGCGTCTTTATGGATTTTAATTTTGGCTTTCTATCTTATAACTTTGGTCGTGTTGCGAGTGCCGTCGCTGTAGCGGGTCTCAACAATGTTGATGCCAGAATGTGGCTTATCGCTTGCCACACCCATCATGTTGTAATATACTACGCTAGAAACAGTCTTGTCCGACTGAAAATTGTCGATAGCAGTGATGACACCGTTTTCCTCAGTTGTCACCTTGCTGATTTGCAGCGGATATACAACGTAACTATTATTGGTTTCACCCTTTAGTCCAGGAGCATTGGATTGAGCTGGGCTTATTACCAACTTCAGTGTCGAGAGATTAACAGTTAATCGGTAGGTTCCTGCTGTCAGTTGGAAGGAACGTGAATCACTGCTCCAGTAAGCCAATGAGAGCTCTTGCCCTATATATTGAGGCTGTACAAGGAAGTTAGCGCCATTGGCAACTGCTCCAAAGCGATAATCCTTGATGTTGTCCCATTTTGGATCCAGTTTCTTGGTGAAGCTGAAAAAACCATAGCCGTTATCGACATTATTTACCGTTACTGTGGCAGTATAGATGTTACCGTCGCTAGTGCTCATCTCTACGCCTTTATTTGGATTCCATCCTATGTCATTTACATTACCCAGAATGTACACATGAGGATGGTTGCTGCCATCGTTGATTTTGATGAGTGCTGGCAGCATCTCATAGCAGTGACCAGTCTCAAGGAATACGCCACCCTGTTCCAGGTAAGAACCGTTGAAATCAAACTCTCCTGTGAGTTCGGCCTGGTTCCAAGACTGATGGCTCTCATCATGAATGGGAGCGATGAATTTCTCGCCGTTCCACTGTGCCCATTCTACGTTGGCAATCTCCATAGGCTTAGGCTGGACGAAGAAATACTGTTTGCCAGTTACGCTGCTTGTCTGAGGATTCGAGCTGTTGAAACTTGCTGCAATATAGACGTTGGGGTTGTAATTTACGGCCTCGCCATTCGCTTCAGGCATCTGCTCAAGGATGAACTCTGGGTTGACGGTGCTTGTTAGCTTGCCAACTACGCCCTTAAGAGGACGGTTCAGGATAGATTGCGTTACACTAGAGCCGTCAGGAATGCGCAGACCAATCCAGTTGCTCTGGTCGTAGGTGTCAGGAATTGTTGATTCAATGCCATTAGTCATCGCTGAAGTGTGCATGAAGTCTATATATTCATCATCGCCTTTTTCATCCTTGGTGGCATAGCGGTTATTGTCCTTGCAGATGAGCAAACGATCGTTATTGACAGTCTCAATCGCCGTCAAGTCAGTAATGCAGTAAGTGTTCTGAGTGTCACCACTTGCAATAAGTGCTGCAAGAGTGGTCTCAATTACAGGTGCAGGTACCGCCACGTCGTTAACGATACTCAGATAGGCACGGTTACCGTTTACGGAGGTGAGGGTGTTGCCACCAAAACCCAATCTGCCATCAATGAGCTTGATGCCTTTCAAGTTCTCGCTACTTGACACTGACTGGTTCTTATAGTAATAGGTACTGCTTGTGAGCAGGTTGCCTGAAGTGCTGAACGACGATGTTGATGTGGTTGGAATCATCACGTTGCGGGTTACATCGGTTGACTTGCACTTGAGCAGCACGCAGGTCTTCTCAGGGATAATACCGCCAGTGACCTCAGTCAACTCAAGATTTCCTGTGTTGGCATCGGCTGCTGTAACTATGTAAGGCGTAATCTCACTTGTCTCATACTTCATGTTGAAGCATACACGCAGTGTGGTCCAGTAATTACCTTCATTGTCAGGACCAATAAATTCGCTTGGATTCACCGCAAAATAGTTTCGTTTTGTCGTCAAGTCCTTATCCATTCCCTCAAACCGCCAATTGGCCGATTTTGGTGCGGAGGTGCTGATATTCACTTTTTTGTCACTTGATTCTGTAATCGTGAATGAGCCGTTATTCCCTTGAATATAATAGGTGTTGTCGAGTTGGTGTGACATTTGCAGGAATACACCCTCAGCGATGGCTTCTTCACCATAATATTGGTTAGTGTGCTCATCTTGCACATAGATGTCAAGAATCTCCCTGTGTGTGTTTGGCGCATAGCCCGAAATCCACAATTTCATCATCGATCCTTCATCGGTTAACGCCGTAGCAAGGTCGTCGTCAAACGACAGTTGTGTCTGCAAAGCCGATTGCACTGCAGTTGTCGTGATTGGGCCGTCGTAATGTGCTACTGAAGTTAAATAGTTAGCATACTTGACATTCTTCACTCTCCAGAAGTTATACCCGCTTGCATAGCGGGCATAATAAGCTCCCTTGTTTTGTTCGGTTATGGTGAATGTGTATATATATTCATCCGATACAAATTCTTTTTCTCCTGTGGTTTCATTTAGTCGATACCACCCTAAGAACATGATGGTCTCGCTGCGTGGATTATTGCCCGAATTGCCACACCATGCGCTTAATGTCACCTCATCGCCAACATAGTTAGTTACCTTGTCGATATTTGCAGTTCCTAACGAAGAATTCTCTGTTTGAACTGTCACGGTCTGCATTTCAGCACGCTTGAAGTGGGCAACCCAAATGGCATTAGTGTCATTGCTGGCAGTGACAGCAGTATTACTACCTCCATCATTGTTTTTGGGATACATTATTGACAAAGCTGCTTTTTGATATGAAGGCAGGGCATCGTAAAGCTTGGTATTAACAGCGGTTGCGCCATTGGCATTGTCATAATCTCCATACTTCTTCGTGCACTCCCAATAATCAAATTCCCAACCAGTATCAGGCTTTGCCGCAAGATATATTTTTGCAGGAGCGTTTTTGGTATCATGAGTTTTGCCATATATTGCCCCAAGATATTCTGTTTTAGTGCAATTAGCTGTAGTCTGACTACCAGAATTTGGGGTCACATAGACTTTTCCGCCGCCTGTTGACTTCACCAACACATGGCAGTCGCACCACGGCATAGAACTGCCTCCAGCATGAGCGACATTGAATGTGACGAACAAAGCCGCTACGATAAATAGTAATTTTAGTTTATTCATGATTCTTTATTTTTTGTTGTTTAGTTTCTTTTTTACTGATTCCTGTTCACGTTTTCCCACGAGATAATGATATAAGCATCTCACAGCCAAAGTTGCAGTAATAAGGTGATGCGGCAAGTCAAGTTGCTGGCTGAGGGGAGTTGCCAATATAAATAACACTAGTATGACAACATAGAACAGATATATTTTGTAAAAATCCTTTCTCTTGCGCCATATAAGCCAGACTATAAGCGGAAATGGATTGAAAGGTATAAGGTACCAGTTCCAATGTATGCCAAATAGTCCAGTCACAAAACTAGTGTACAACAAAACTAAGCCAACTATAGTGATAAGCGACATGAGGAATATGTCAAGGGCTTTTGGCAGCCATTTCAGTTTCCACTTAAGTTGAGAAAGAGTGATAATTATGGTAATAAGAAGTAAAATACCAAATACCAATGTGGGAGAGACAAATGATGCTTCATACTTATTGACAAGTGGAAGTAATTCTTTCTCGCCAGTGACCAATGGACGTTTATTACCATTCCTATCAACTATTTGAGCCATCTTTATTGCTTGTGGTATCAATTCTGGGCTTGTGCGCTGTTCTTGACTCCAAGAAATATCACTTTCAGTTCCAAAAAAAGTGCTGCAAATGAATTGTAGCCATGGTGAGTTACGAGTGTAAAATCTCATCATCGCACCATTGTTCTCTGTGAACTGCTTAGGCCACCCATTGAAATCTAACGTTTCATCAACCATCACAGATTCTACCGATTGTAGTGACACCGATGAGCAGTTGTTCTGGAGAAAATTGAAATGGCGCATATTTTCGTCGACATAGTCGTTGTCGAGCAGTCGCCATAATTCTTGCTTCTCGTGCAGGGTTAGATTAAGGGTATACTGTTTTACTTGTCGGCCTTCATTTTTGAAACTATCAAGGAATTGTGGTGTGGGAACTGCTGTCATATGGGCGTCAGTCTTTCCCAAGAAAAACTTTAGAATCCCCTTAAATCCCGGTTCTTCTTCAAAGCTGAAGCAGTAGTCCAGCCTATATCTTGGACATTCCATGTGCAATGCGGCATGACCAAGTTGAGAATAAATAGCATCTCCTGGTGAAGCCACAATCATGCTTGCAGTTACAAAGTTGCTACTGTCGGGCAAAATAACAAAAGTTGTGTCCTCATCTTGCGCACTAAGGGTTAAAGACGAGAGCAGTATTATGCTCATCAATATCAACAATTTAGTTTTCATAATATTTCAACTTGCAAAAATAGGCAAGATTGTTTAAAACAGCAAAAAAACCTACTTATTTCTGTAAATACTTTTATGTGGTTTTAGTGCAAAATAGCGTTGTTGTGTTAAGAAGAATTAACTGGCAGTGTTGCATTGTTAATTTGTGTAAATATTCAGTTTTGCGTTTTCAAATATTTGCTTAATCACAATCAATTTTATTATTTTGCATAAGAGATTTGGACTTTTGTGACAAATCAACAATGTATATTTTCTTTTATTCAAAAACATAAGCTTATGAAGTATTTTACTAAATTCATTCCATTTTTGGCATTTTGCCTAATTAGTATGACTGTTAATGCTTCTGCACTGCCAAAGGCTGGTAAATATTATATCAGGAGTGCAGAGACAGGAAAGTATGTTAAGCTGCAGAACGCTAATCTTGCTGACATTACTGGAACGCAGGCCGATGCCAATCTCTTGAGCGTGAAATATATGCTCAAGGGCAATGACGAAGGTCTTATCAAAGAGTTGAAGAACACCGAAGGTGAAGGCGACATGATTGCCACACTTAACATGATTAAGAGTAGTTTCCAAGAGGTTCTTGAAGATGAGGATATGGCAACCGACTTCCTCGATGACATGTTCACCTTACTCATGGTACCTGCTGGAAACGGCTCGGTATATCTGTGTGTTGACATTCCTGAGATAGAGAACTTTGACGAGGTAAGAGAGTATCTTATCGAGACCTCTGGCGGCAATGCAGCTGTTAACTTCTATCTTAGCAATATGGAGTCAGGCAAGCGTCACTACTTGACTGTTGATTATGACGACTCATTTGGCTTTAGTACCGACAACACAGCCGACTGCAAGTGGGTTCTTGAATTGCCCGAAGCATCATCCAATCTTCCCGAACCGGGAGATTATCGCATTAAGAATGCTCAAACAGGCAATTATGTAAGACTGGTTAATTCGATGTTGGCCGATATCACCGCAACTGAGCTTGAAGCTGATGTCATCTATCTTGACTACACCAAGCTTGCCAATGGAGAAGCTATAGTTACCCAGCTAAACAACAGCCAGGGTGAGGGCGACATGATTGCCACTCTTGACCTTATCAAAAGCAGCTTCCAAGAGGTTCTTGAGGATGAGGATATGCCCACCAACTTCCTCGATGAGATGTTCACATTGTATCTCGTATCAGCAGCTAGCCGCGATGCTTCAGAGCCAGTTTATCTGTGTGTTGACATTCCCGACATAGAGAACTTTGAGGAAATCAGAGACTATCTGGAGGAGACTTCAGGTGGCCAGCAAGCAGTTAACTTCTATCTCAGTCACATGGTTCCTGGTGAGCGCCACTACCTGAGTGTTGACTATGACGACTCGTTTGGTTTTACTACCAATGAAAACGGTACAACAAAATGGATTCTCGAGCCTGCCGAGACTACTGGTATCGCAAAAATCGATACAAACAAGACTATTTCTAAGGTTTCTTATGTAAACATTATGGGTGTAGAGAGCGAGACTCCATTCGACGGAATGAACATTGTTGTTACTCGCTATAATGATGGCTCGATGTCTGTTGGTAAGGTAGTTCGATAAACGAAATTTAGATTTACACGAATTATATCTTAAATAATAAGGGTGGCTCCATGCGAGCCGCCCTTTATTATTATGTATTAATTTGCCGAAGGTTATTTCCGCCAATCGGTTTTTATTAAGGTTTCTGAGACGTTCCAGGCTTGACGCTGGTGGTTGAGGTGGGGGGAGGATGTGTTGCCGGCAGTTTCTGCTGGGGCTGGTGCTGCCGACTCGATATTGTTGCGCAGGAGGCTGTAGCCAAGGCCTTTCCATGAGAATGCGTTTGCGCCCATAATGTCGAGCAGAGTGGGGTAGAGGTCTATTTGCCCTACTGGTCCCTTGATTCGCTGTCCTGGTAAACCTGAGTTGAGAATGACGAAAAGGCACTCGATGCCTTGCTTGGAGATGGAGGCACGCCCTTTTGGATCGTCATCAACAAAGTCGCTGTGGTCGCTGGCAACGACGATGACGGTGTTGTCGTAGGTGCCCTCTTTCTTAAGTCGCTCGATAAAGGCTCCGAGCTGGCGGTCGAAGAATGCCACCTTCTCTAGATAGTTGCGCACATTGAGGGTATATTGTTTTGACTGTGAAATCCATGTCGGCTCAATTTCCTCAAGGCGGTTGTAAGGGATGTGGGTGGTGCCAGTGAAAATCATGGAGTAGAAGGGATATTGCTGTGCAGCGAGTTTGCTGGCGGCAAAATCCAGCAGTGTCTTGTCGATTGACTGTCCTGATTTTAAGTATTCTTTGCGGTAAGCATCTTGTAGATAGAGGCTGTCGAAGCCATAGGTGTGGGCGGTGGTTTCAACGTTCCACATTCCGGCACGGTCAACGGTGATTTCCATGGTGCGATAGCACTTGTCGGCCGTTTTGAGCGCCTGTGCAAGGGTGGGATAGTGGTTGTCGCCATAGTCCATAGCCACCGAGCCTCCAGTGAGGGGTAGCAGGCCGGTGTTGTAGATGAACATTCCGTCACTGGAGCGTCCGTTTTTGACTTGTGCCATCATCTGGGTGCAGGCTATTGAGGCGGTATCGGCAACTAAGCTGTTAAGCACCGGGCAGACTTCGCGGCCATCAATTTTGAGGTCTATAACCCATGCGTTCAGCGATTCCACCATGAGCAGCACCAAGTTGCGAGAGGGTGCGGTGCAATAAGGGTTGTCGGTGTATTGTGGCACTTCTTTGGCAATGAAGTTCTTGGCTTGTTGTTTTTGTTCGGCTGTGACACCGTCGCAGGCCTTGTATATGCTGTAGATGACAAACGGGACGTTGCCGTTTTTCACGAGGTAGACCTTATTCTTGAAGTTTACAAGGTCATAATATTTAAGAGGAATATAATCTTTTAAGGTGGTCTGTTGGCGCCTGCTCTCTTGTGCCAAAACCGAGAATTGTAACAAGATGGCGAGAAATAAAGAAGTAAAGACATAACGCCAGCGATGATGGCTGAAAGCAGTGTCTTTTGCCACGCGCCTGCGCAGCCAGATTAGATAAACTGTGAAGAGAATGAGCGGCAAAGCCAGCACCCATAGCGCTTTAGGTGTTAAGGTGCCTAAAATGCTGTCGAAAAGCACTCCTCCCAGGTTGCTGAAGTATAGCCATGACGAGAATGGCATCATGTCGCTATAGGTCTCATTATAAGTTATCTGGGCAAAGCACCACACTGTGACGATGCCTACCAACAGCCATATCCATCCCTTGCGGCGATTTGGGAGCAGCCAGTAGAATGCCGATAGAATGAGGACGTCGCACAGGTGGTTCTTGACCAAAAAACGCAACAATGGCATGGGGTAGAAAGTGTTCTCGGCGAGTTTGTAGGAGGTAATAACCATCTGCGCTGTCATTACTGTGACAGCGAGGATGAAGAATAAAAAAGTTGGTGATTTCAGGGCGCTAACGATGCGTCTCGCGATTGCTTTCATGGGTTATTTGACAACCACTTTGCGCGACCAGCGTCCAGCACATTTCACGATGTAGAAGCCCTTGGGCATATCGATTGTAACCTTGGTACCGGCGTTCACGCGCACGCTCTTGATTAGCTGGCCTGTAATTGAATAGATGTTGAATGTTGCGTCGCTCTCACCAGCCACCATGGCTATGGTTCCCTTGCCGCCAATGACTGTAGTCTCGTCGCTCGATACTTGCTCGACGCGAGGCTCAGCATAGCTGTTTACACTCACCGAACCAACGGCAAGCGCAATGCTTAAGGTCAATATGTAGAGCAAACGTTTCATTTCAACTTGCAAAGTTACGATATTTTATCGAAAAAGCAATATCTCCACACAATTTTTTTAAAATAATCACGTTGAGGAGAGTTATTCTATAATTATGACAAAAAAAATGGTCAAGAGTTTAATAATGCTGTGTCAAAATAGGAAAAGACAAGAACAAACGGTTTTCTGTAGGGACACGGCATGCCGTGTCCAATATTGTAAAATCAATGATTAATAACATTTTGTGTTTGTGGTCAGGGCATGCCCTGACCCTACATTTGCACCAAAATTCAGATTTTTGACACGCCCGCAGCTGTGAAAAAAGGCGGGCCCGGTGTGGGTCCGCCTTTTTGTGTGATATTTAATGTGAGTGACTACTCGGTGACTTGTGACTAATAAATAATTGTTGTTTAAAACGGGGTGAGTAGTCTCTCTAATAAATGTCGTTTAGATTAATTAGTTATTACCAAGGAGGATGTTGTAAACAACAGTGATATCGCCAGCAGTAATTACACCATCACCGTCTTGATCGCCGTTTACGATAGCACTTGCATCGTTGTTGAGCATTAAGTTGTAGAGAGCAGTGATGTCGGCAGCAGAAACAATGCCGTCACCGTCAACATCGCCAGGAACTACAGTAGTGCCACCATCACCAACGATGATCTTGAACTCAGTACCTGGGAGGGTGTAAACTACCTGACCATTGTTGTTAGGCTCAACAGTGATAGTGAGGTTGGTGTAGCCTGTATATTCTTCAGTGCCATCTTCTTGGGTCTCAAATACATCCTCGGCCTCGATAGAAATCCACTCGGGAATATCATCTACTGACCAAGCATCGTAAGGCTCGCTGGCCTTGAGATTGAGAGTGAAGGTACCACCCTCAGCAGGGATAGTGTACTCGGTAGCATTGTCGGCTACAGTTTCGATGAATGCGAACTGAGCGTTGATAGAGAGCATGTGGTTCAATGGAGCACCTGAGTCATCGCCAGAACCCCAGTAGTAACCCATGTGGCAGCCAATGAAGCTGGTCTCGATAACCTCACCACTTTCATCGTAGAAATCCCACATAGCATAGCCACCCATGTAATCATCGAGTTCAGCGTGAGCATGGTCAGCCACATAAGTAATAGCGCTCAGGATTGGAGCAATCTCAGCAACATCATTGATACCATCAATAACGATAGCGATGTCGCCATCAATCTCCAGCCAGTCCTCCTCGGTAAGGCCGAGCTCGGGATCTTCTTTCTCAAAGTAGAAGTCGATAGCAGTGGTCTCACCCAACACATCTGCGGGGAACTCATAAACAGCAGTAGCGATTGGGTTGTCCATGTCGATCATGCCTTCATTAAGTTTGCACACTTTAGCTGTGAGCTTATCTCCTGCATTAGCGTTGCACCAAGCATAGAACTGGATGCGTGAGAAGTTGTAATTCTTGCCAGGATAGTAGAAGAGCTGAATGAAGTTCTGAATCTTACCATCAACGGCTCCAGCTGGTTTGTAAGAATCGGGCAGGTCAGAGAAGAAACTGTTTGCGTCTTCGCTATAACCAGCATCGTACCCAGTGCGCATGATGTCGAGGTAGTCGGCACGTGGCGAGAACTGATACATGTTGGTCAGGATAGTACCGTCGCCAAGCACATCTAGCTCTGCCTTACCACCCATGAACAAGGCACCACCAAAGCTGTAGTAGTTGCCATTCTCGTAATCATCGTCACTGTAAGCATTGGCGAAGAGCTTTGGAGCAATCCACCATCCGGGATAGTTGGGGAAGGTGCAAACCAAGTCTTTCTGTCCCTCTACTTCTGTGAGGTACTCCTCGTCAAGACCGGGATTGTAGTAAATCCAGTCGTAGTTGTCGCTTGCAATACCTGTCGAGATGTTGGTCCATGTCAGCTCGGTGTTGCCAGGAACCAGAGCAAGATTGACGCTGTAGAAGAAGCTACCATTGTAGGGGAAGAAAGCAGAGTAGAAAGTTCCCACTGGAGTCATGTACATGGTGTCGACACCCGAAGTGAAGTCCTTCATCATGCCGGCATTGCCAGTGTACAGCTCACCCTTTTGAGCTTTCATCTCAATCTTAGCTTCCGATTTCTGTGGCTGGAGCTTGTGAGCTTTTTGTACTTTAGGAGCTGCAAAAGCTGCAACAGTCACAACTGCGAAAAGAAGAGTAAATAATTTCTTCATGATCTTAATTGAGTTTTGTTTAGTTAATAAATAAAAGAATTGTATACTAAAAATAGTAAGTTTTTCGCATTATTATATATTCAACCGCAAAGTTATGAAAAAACTATCAAACTACCAAGAAAATTTACAATTATTGTTGCCCCAAAAATGGTAATGAGTCTTCATATTATTCAAAAAGCCGCGAACTAAGTTCGTCAAAAAGCCGGCTTTCGCCGGAATTCTTTATTTTCCGAGCTTGCGAGGCTTTTCGGCACCGAGAGGTGTAACTTTTTGAAAGAAATTATGTGTCGCAGTTGGCACCGGTCATGAGACTGATTATTTTTCAAAAAGCTGCGAACTGAGTTCGTCAAAATGCCGGCTTTCGCCGGAATTTTTATTTGTTCTTAATCTTGTATATTATTATCTTTGCAAAAAAAATCAAAAGCAATGATAAATATTTCAGATGATAAAGCAAGGCTTGCTCTTTACTATAAGATAAGAGGTGCAGCTATAACTGTTGAAAAGAACCTCGGACCGTATATGATAGAGAAATTCTATGAAAAAGCCTTGATGCTCGAATTGGCTTCAATGGGTATTAATGTTGAAAATCAAGTCACAATACCCACCTACTATAAGAAACAGACTTTAGATTTAAACCTTATTGCTGATTTAGTAGTAGAAAATGAAATCATTGTTGAGCTAAAAGCAACACCTAGAATTGAGAGGTCTCATATTCGGCAACTTCTAACGTACATGAAATTAATGCACAAGCATTATGGGCTACTTCTTAATTTTGGAGTTTCATATATGGCTAAATATGGAATGAAAGCATTTATATTGAATGATTTTGAGGAAGTTGTTAATTCCAATAGTAATTTGGAAGATAAAGTAGGATTGATGGCATTTTCATTATAAAGTATTATAAAATACCGAGCTTGCGAGGCTTTTCGGCACCGAGAGGTGTAACTTTTTGAAAGAAATTATGTGTCGCAGTTGGCACCGGTCATGAGACTGAGTATTTTTCAAAAAGCTGCGAACTAAGTTCGTCAAAAAGCCGGCTTTCGCCGGAATTCTTTATTTTCCGAGCTTGCGAGGCTTTTCGACACCGGCAGGTGCAGCTTTTTGAAAAAATAATAGTGCAAATTGTTTGATATATTTAAGAGGGGATGAAAAAACAAGTGGCGGCTCCGGGTTGGGGAGTCGCCACTTGGGTTATGAGTGTTATCCTAATAGGATATTATCACAGAGATGCAGTGTCAAACTTGATTTCCACGAAGTTGTTAGGATTGCTCTTGCTCTTCATGAGTAGAGGGTTCGACACCATGAAGTTGTTGGAACTCAGTTCATATTCACCTGTGCAGAGCAATTCAACCATAGCTCTCATACTTGGCAGCCAGCCATATATTTTACCGCCATTATTGTCGTATGGCACTTCGGCATTGGGATCAAATGAGAACTTGATGGTGTGATCATCCACAATCTCATGGTTGACATAGATGCTACCGTAATTATTACCGGTATTGAACCTGAAGTAGAGACGATACTTAGCCTTGTTAGTGTCATAGCCTAACTGCAACCACTGGAACTTATAGTTGAGAGGTTTGTTATTAACTTTCGTGTTTTTAGCCTCATCAACAATCTGATTGAAGATTGTGAGGAAATCTCCACTGATCTTGCCTTCCTCTTTGCTGAGAGTCCAGCCGATTTGCTTCTGATGGAACACGTCGGCAAAAGAAGGACCCTTGATTGTGGTCAACCCGTCTTCGGTGCACAGGAGGGTACCGTCGGGCTGAATCTCAAAGCTCTGAGCGGCAACATCGTTCTCATCATACTCGGTGAGGAAGCTCAATGGCTCCATAAAGTGAACACCATTAACTGTAAAGATAGCATTCATATACTCACCGTTGTCGAGCAGAGAACCACCTTCGGGATAGAAGCTCCAGAACATTGAGTTAATGGGGCCACCGTCACCGTTGCAGATGTAACGCTTGCCGCTTGCAGTAGTGAGTACATAATCGTTGACACGGTTGTTGAAGGTAGCATTCAACACCGAGGTGAGTAATGTGAAGTAATCCTCATCGGTAGGTGCCACCTCGGAAGACAGACGACTCATCATAATAGTTATGCCGGTCTTCTTGCCACGCAGCTTAACCTTGTCATGCTCGGCGTGAATGATAACAAATTCATAGTCGCCCTCGTGTCCCACGCCGTAGGTACTTGAACTGGATCCAGCGGTACCTAATTCTATTTCAGGATTTGAGAACACATGGAATGCTCTATTATAGGTGTTGAACGAAAGCACTGGACCATAGTCGCTCACCACTTCCCACAAAGACTTGTCGGTGATGAAAGCTCCACCATTGACCTCACTATTTTTAGTAGAGATATCAACTGTGCCATCTTTATGGAAAGTCATAATATAGTTGTAGCCTGGCTCACCGGCGCTGCAGAAATATTCCATCAGCCAGCGTCCGCCATCGGACAGGAACAACTCAGTATAATTTTTCACAGCATTATCCATACGTGCTGCCGGGTTCTCGTCGAAAAGGTCATCGACCTCGCTTGGAGCACAAGCCGTGAGCGACAACGTGAGGATTAAAGCCGAAATATAAAATAATTTCTTCATAATATCTAATGTATATTAAGATTAAACATTATTCTGGAAGAGTAATCTGACTACGAAGTTCTTCAAGTTTAGCTGCATCAAAACTCTGAATGCGAGCCTGAACAACATTGCGCAATTGTTCGAGGTCGATGCCCCACTCATCACGGAACCAGTCTTTACACAACTGAATCTTCGTCTCCAAAATATCTTTACCACTCACATTATCGTCATCCTCAACGGCATAAACGTAGATAGGAATGCGATTGCCGTTCTTGTCAAGAAGGTAGCCTTGTGAGTCGGTCAGGTTGCCGTCAAGGTCATACCAGTTGCCGTCTTCGCCTAGCGTAGGCTTATTATTTTGCAACCTACCTCTCTGGTACATATTCCTATAGACAAGGGTGCCATCCTCAAGAGTCTCCACTCTATTGCGATCCAAATAAGTGAGAGTGCTCTCACCATTATCGTCGGTAGCGGTGTTGTTTGGATAGTAATAATAGCAATAATAGGGAATCCAAGAATCACTTTCCTCATCACGGTCGGTAGCCCAGCCACGAGCTGCCTCATCCATAATAGCTGCCCACTGTGCATCGGAATATGTGATATAGCATGCTATGGTCTCAGCAAAGTCTTCACGAAGAGCACTTGAGGCGTAAGTGGTGACGAAACCAAGAGAATGAACCATTTGTGAATTCTTTTTCTCCCAATTCATGCCGTCGTAATGACCTGCCGAAAGAATACGGAACTCAGTAGGAATACTTCTCGTTTGATGCAAGATGTGAGCAAACTCATGGTGCATCGTATGGAAATACTCGTCGTTCAAAACATTAACCAACTGTTGGGGATTGTTAACATAATTACCTAATCTGTTTACATTAAGTAACGTCACCTTGATTCCACCCTCAGCAAGACCAACTTCGATGGTTCTTGATCGAGGGTTGATTGCTGGAGAACCCACAAGCATCAGAATGCGGGGACCATACATCTTCAAGAACTCCTTGCTTCCTGTTACTTCCTCATAAACATCAAACCACATGTACTTGGCAAGCACAGCCAAGTCGATGGAATTCCTGAGCGTAGCAGGTTCAAGGTTATAGTTCATATTGGTCTCATTGTCTTTAAGCCTGTACTGGAATTCCAAGTTATAGACATCGAGGTAGTTCTCCTTAAGCCACTTGTCAAAGTTATATGTGTAGCTATTAGGGTCGAGCTCATCGGTCACGTCGGGGAAGATGGTTTCACCAAGTCCCTTTTCGCTACATGAAGAGAGCGACATAGCAGCAACAGCTACCAGTGCCAATGCACTTAAGTATTTAAAATATTTTTTCATAATCTTATCTGAATTTTTAATTATTCATCACTACTAGGTCGCACCACAGCCTTCTTGAAGCTTGTCGTCACTGGCGTGACAAGTCGTGTATTAGGTTCAATACCGGCAGCTATAACCTCATTAGGAATCTGAAGAGCCAAGCGGCCGTCAAGAACACCACTTTCAATGTTGGGATTGAGTGTGACAACACGAGCCTCCTTGCCAATAGTGTGGCTGTAAGAGATGCCATAGCGCTTGATGTCAAACCAACGCATTCCACGGAAAAGGAATTCAATGCGGCGGAAGTGCTGGATACACTGCAGGAAAGGATTAATTTCAGGATTATTATGGTACTGGGCACTTGGACAAACGATGTCAATGTGGATAGGCTTAGCAATACCATAGTAAAGCGAGTCAAGATACTTGGCTCCCAAAAGTTCGCGACGCTCAGGCTTACTGTTGAGGACGTATTTTTCCTCGGCTGTAGTATAGAAATTCTTAACGATTTCCTTACTCCATGGTTTCAAACTACTTGTGCTGTTGGTAGTATTGCGGCGAGCACCTTCCCACACGCCTAAGTCGGCAACACATCCGTCAATGTCGCCAAGGAACAACTTAGCCTCGGCACGGTTCAAGAGAGCCTCCTCGCCGGTGAACTCGCAAAGCACCTGGTGCGCGTAGCCAATACCGGCAACCTTATCGGTATATTCAAACTGCTCACCAACTGGAGCTGCCCACCACAAACCATAATCTTGGTTATATCCAGCGACATACATACCACATCCGTTATAGCATGGATGCACACCAGTCCAAGTCGGGCCTTTGCCGTCCCAAACTGTGGCCTGCATAGCTTCACGGTTACAAGCATATCGGTTGCCTTGATTTATGCGACGGTAATAGATTGAATATGTAGGCATAATCATGAAATTCCTCATGTGGGTAGGGTCAGCATAGTAACGATTGAAATCGTCGGGGTCTTCCAAATCATCTTTGTGGGCCCAGATATCAGTCATGTAAGGCATTGGGTCAACATCTGCACCACCAAAGGCGGCATTGGCGCATTCGATAACCTTTGGATAGTCACGCTTAAAGAGATAGAAGCGTGATGCAAAGGTGTTGGCAGCCTGCTTGTTGAAATGATACTTTGGTTGCTCAAAGAATGCATCATTAATTAAAGGCAAACCATCTTCAATGTCCTTCTCTATGCTAGCATAAGTGTCGGCAAGAGTACCACGCTCATAGTGAGGTTTCACTGTAGTCTCGGGTTTTGTCATGTAAGGAATGCCAAGCTCTTGCTTGCTCAATTCTGGACCGCGGTAAGGCATGCAGAAGATGTTGGCAAGCATAAAGTGGCAGTAAGCGCGGTCGATCAGGGCCTCGCCCTTTACGGCTTGCAGCTTGGCGCTGTTCTCCCCTTCGTTCTCAAACTCTTCGACTTTTTCGAGAACTTGATTGCAAGTGGCAATGGCGTTGTAATAGCCTTCCCACGATCCTGAAGGGGTATCTTCGCCTGTAGATGTGCGAATGTCTTCCCAAGCAAAAGTCTCGTCGTCATTGCGGTCGTAAGACGACAGATTGAAACGAACACCATCTACGCCTGGGGAATTGTTGTCGATAAAGTTGTCGGTCGACAATTCACAAAATGGCACATAGCTATATTCTGGATAGGCACTGGTCATCAACATGCGCAATTGCTCGGTGTTGGTGAGAGTAACGCGTGTGTCGGATGGCTTGTCGAGAAAGTCGCTACATGACGACAGTCCAAGAAGTGCCACGCCAGCCAATATAAAATATCTTAATTTCATAATCTATATTTTTAGTTTAAGTTTAACTTTCACCTATTAATATATTAGAGACCCAGGCGCACTGTGAGAGTGAACTGCTTGGGAGATGGCGCAGCCACACCACCCGAGTTAAAGAACTCTGGGTCTTGGCCGTTGAGTTTCTTGTCGGCATAGAGCAGACACAAGTTAGTTGTACTCAGCTTAACCGATGCGGTGTTAAGGCGCAGGGCCTTGATCACCTTGGTAGGAATGTCGTAAGTGAGTGAAACCTCTTTCAAGCGGATAAATCCACCGTTGGCAATACGAGCAGTACTATAGTTGTAAGAACTATAGGCTATACCTAATCTTTCGCCATATACGTTGTTCCAAGTCATATACTGACGTGTAGAAACGATAGTTGGGATATCGGTATAAGCTTCATCGCCAGGAACAACCCAACGATTCTTCATCTCACGAGAGTTGGCGGTCATATCGCCGTAAGCATAAGAGAAGTCGGCGGGCAAACGGAGTTTGTTGCCAAACGAGTAGGTCAAGAACAGATTAAGGTGGAAGCCCTTCCAGCTGAAGTTGTTGCCAAGACCACCAGTGTAGATGGGATCTACTGGACCCTCATACTTGAGGAAGTCGAGGTTGTCAAATTGCTGGAAGTAGATGCCAGCAACTGTTACATCTCCATTCTCATCGTAGAATGTGGGAAGACCCTCATCATTCAGACCAGCGAATGGGATTGAGAAGATAGCACGCACGGGATAACCCTGAAGTGCGTAACCGGTACCTGGCACGAGGTCGATAATGCGGCTGCGTGACAGGAGGTCGGTAATCTTATTCTTCGCATAAGAGAATGTGAAGTCGGTGCTCCATTCAAAGTCACCAGGCTTAACGGCTTCGAAATTACGAGTAGAAAGAGTAAACTCAACACCATGCGATTCCATTGAAGCCACGTTGGCATACTTATGTGTCACACCACCGACACCCTCGGTATATACACCACCAATCAAGTCGTAGTTGTTACGCTTGTACCAGTCGAAGACAAGGTTGATGCGGTTGTGATAGAAACCGAGGTCGGTACCAATGTCAAACTCGTGTTTCTTCTCGTAGGTCAACTCCTCGTTAGCGATATTTGCCAAATAAAGATTCATCTCAGCATCCTCGGGATTCAATCTCCAAGGCTTTGATGGATAGTAAATAGGCAGTGCGTTAGATACGCTTGCAGGACCTGCATCGGCAGTCAGTGAGTAAGACAGACGAATCTTGGCATAAGTCCAGATACCTTTCTGGTTGAAAGAAGCATCACGGAAGAAGTTCTCGTCACTGGCGTTCCAAGCACCCGAGATGTTCCAAGTTGGGAGCCAGCGGCTCTTCTTGGCCTTACCGAGCTTGTTAGAGCCCTCATAACGGAATGTTCCAGTGAGGATGTATTTGCCCATGAATGAGTAACTGCCCATAGCATAGTAAGCCATGTTGCGGCCATATCGCCAAGCCTCGCTGTAGTAGTTGTGGTTCTCCTCAACTTGCTGCTTAAAGAGGTTCTTGTCGATGAAAGGAATGTTACCGTTCTCATAAACGATACCCCATCCCTCGAAACTCTCGGCATGACGCTCAATCTTACTGAGCTCAAAACCGCCAAGCAAGTTGATGAGGTGTTTTTCGTTGAAGCTCTTGTTATATTGTGCCTGAGCACGCAAGTCAAACTGCGACATAGCGTTCACATCGTGATAAAGGATACCACCCTTAGGAAGAACTGTTACAGGAAGAGCACCTACTATATCGGGGTCGGTATAGAGATAGGTGTTGGCGTCGCGAATTGATGCATTCTCGGGATCGATACCAGCACGATAGGCGTTTGCCTGGTTAGAGTCGTCCTTAACATAGTGGTTGGTAGTACTGCTGTTGAAGCGGTAAGATGCCAATCCCTTAAGTTCAAGTCCCTGAACGGGTTTCCAAGAGATCTCGCCTTGGAACTTGAGGTCGGTAACACCGAGGTCAATGTAGTTCTGATCGAGCTCGTGGAAAATATTGAACGATGTATAGTTACGAGTGTAAGTAGCATTGGGGTCGGCAGTACGAGAGGTGTTCAACGCATAGCTATAGGGGTTGATATCGAAGCTGCGGCTGTATACACCGTTTACCACGTCAACGTCCTGGCTCAGAGTACCAGGAGCACGCTGCTTGCGGTAGCTGTCACTGGTCAACAACTTAATTGTCAAGTTCTTTGACAGGTCGTAGCTAGCGTTGGCGTTGAATGTGTAACGTGTTACCTCACTTTGCAATGTCCATCCTGGGTCGTACATGATAGAAGCCGAGGTGTAGAACCTTGCTTTTTCGGTACCACCCGAGATAGAGATGGCGTGGTTTTGAGAGATGTTGCTGTTGAACAACAGGTCAAACCAGTCGGTGTTGCGGAACTCTGCCTCACGCAGATAAGCGTTTCTGGCAGCAAGTGTGTTGGGAAGTCCGAAACCAGTTGCGGGGTCATACTGGTCCATGAGCTTGTACATGGTACCATAGATACCCGAACTTGAAGAGTTGGCGAGACTTGCAAAGCTCAACCATCCCTTAGCCTCGAGTTCCTTGTAGATACCCATCTGCTCCTGAGAGTTACTGATGTTGAACTCACGGTACATGGGTTTCAAGCGATAAGTGAACTCGCCAGTGTAGTTGATACTTGCAGAACCCGAGCGTCCTTGCTTGGTGGTAACGACGATCACACCAGCCATGGCGCGTGCACCATAGATTGATGTTGCCGAACCGTCCTTAAGGATCTGGAAGCTCTCGATATCATCGGCATTGATACCAGCGATGGCGCTGGCGATAAGGGTTGTGGCGTCACCACTCGAGAGGGCGTCGGCATCAAGCTCAACGTTATCCTCGAGAATCACACCATCGACAACCCACAGAGGCTTGCTGCTACCGTAGATTGAGGTAGCACCGCGCACGCGGATTTTAGGTGCGGTACCAAAGGTACCCGACACGTTCTGCACACTCACACCGGCAGCACGTCCCTCAAGGGCACGTGACACGTCGGCTACACCATCAAGCTTGGCCTTGTCGGCATTAATGCTTGTGGTTGCACCGGTAAAGAGGCGCTTGTCAATGTTTTGATAACCTGTTACAACCACCGTTTCAAGAGTAGTCTCTTCGTCGGGAGCCATAACAATCCGCATCTCACCCGAGGTGACTTGCACTTCTTTATCGGCAAGACCAGTGTACTTCACCACGATGTGACTCTTGTTAGAAGCCACAGTGAGGGTGAACTTGCCATCGAAGTCGGTGGCAGTACCATTAGACGGTTTTGCTTTTTCCGATACATGAGCACCAATCACGGGTTCAAAAGTCCCATCGGGCATCGGCTCAACAACGACACCTGTCACTTTGACCTGCGCGGTCGCCGCGAGAGACATCAGTATTGCAGCCGTTAGCAATAAAAGTTTTTTTAGACTCATAAGCATTGAAAAAATTAATAATTATTATTTGTTTAAAAAAAATTTTCTCAATATCGTGTTAATGGTTAATAATGATATGAAAATTAATCTTACCACTAAAATCATCACCAATGCCCATTAAATGACTGACGAACAATGCAGATTTCTTCATCTGCAAGATGCACTATCAGCCTCATGGTGGGTATTAATGCATTTTAATAAGGTGCAAAGAAACAAATTTTTTTTTATTTATGCTAATTTTTATTGTTAAAATTGAGGGTTTGGTTGTAAAAAATAAAGGATTGTAGCGAAAATGTCAATCTTTATGTTTTATAACATAATTGAAGGGTTATGGTTTGGTTTTGCCGACTTGTTGTAACAAATCCTGATGACCGAATTAGAATTTAAGGCACAAAAAAAGACCGCTCATACTTGGCGGTCGCAATAAATAAAAAACCATTACTGATGAAAAAGTCTTATTTCAAGGCTTTTTTGATTTCGTCTTCGCTGGGGTTGAGTGCAATGACAACTCCCTTGGTGTTGATGAGGAAAGTGCAGTAGTGCTTGTCGTCAACTCCCCATTTTTTCATGAATGCTGCTCGGTCTTGTGGCTCGCAGTAGTACTGGCCTGTTGTGTATAGGCTGTCGGAAGTTATTACTTCGTTAAAAAGTGCCCTGCTTCGGTCGAAATTGACAGCGAGTTGCTCGATCTTGTCGTTTTCCTGAACCAACTTGTTGAGCCTCATGTTGTCGAGTCTTGCGATGGCGTCGGCCGACGACCAGATGTTTAGCAAGACATATTTTCCACGGAACTGGCTGAGTGTAACAACATTCTCGTTGTTTCCAATGGTGAAATTGGGTGCCGTCGTTCCGATGCGGCTGTCCTTGGAATAGTTGTTGCTTGCCGATGTGAAAACAGCCACCAGCAGAAGTGTGACAATAAGATAAGAAAACTCTCTCATAAGTTAAACATTTAATTCAACATTAAACAGACTTATAGCTGATTGGCAGAAGTTTTTCAGAGTATGTCGTTCTACCGTCGGCTTAGTCTTTCAACCACCGTGACTGTGGTAATCACTACCACGTGTCATGGAAAGGGGCGGCAAAGTTAGGCAAAAAATCTCTAACACCCAAGCATTTAAGATTTTTTACGTATTTTTCTCAGGTTTGCTTCCCCAGGAAAGTAGCTGTTTTTTGTTCCTTTGGCTCCTTAGAATTTGTAGGTAGCTCCCAAGCTGAAGACAGCTTGATCGATAGTGCTGACAATCGAGTATTTGAACTCAGCGTCTAGTTTGAAGTTGGGGCGCACATCATATTCCACACCGCCTCCCAGGTTAAGTCCCAGGCGTGTGATTGACTCGTTGATGTCGCTGTATCCCTTGTTCACGATAGTGAGACCGGCGATGGGATAGGCCCTGAACTTGTCGGCAATAGGGAAGAGGTAGTGGGCGTTGGCATTCAAGTCCCACATGTGGTATCCCTTGTTCTCGAAATAGTAGTTGAACGATGCTTCGGCACGCAGGTTTTCAATGATTCCATATTGGAATTTGGTGCCGATTCCCACCGAGTTTATCTCGGTGCCATAGAGCAGGTTTCCTCCTACTGCCATTTCACCCTTGTGCTGTGCGAACGCCGAAGCTACACCCACAATAGCCAAAAGAGTTAAAGCTAAAAACTTCTTCATTTTTTATAGTTTAAACGTTTCTAATAGAAAAACGGAAAATTCAAAAAAATATTATACTTGAAAAAAAGAGGGCGGCATAGCCCTCTCTCGATGTGTGATTAGCGTCGGCGTCCGGCTCGCATGAGCTGCTTGGGGCTCATGTTGGAAACCTTGTGCATGGCTTTGCGCGTTTGGTCAAACTGGGAAAGCAGTCGGTTTACTTCTTGAATGCTGGTGCCGCTGCCTCGCGCGATGCGCTGTCGACGGCTTCCGTTGATAGCCTCGGGATGCTCCCGCTCGTAGGGCGTCATGGAATGGATGATTGCTTCGATTCCCTTGAAAGCGTCGTCGCTGATGTCCACGTCTTTGATAGCTTTTCCCACTCCCGGAATCATAGAAGCGAGGTCCTTGAGGTTACCCATCTTCTTGATTTTGGAGATTTGTGAGAGGAAGTCGTTGAAGTCGAACTTGTTTTTTGCAATCTTCTTCTGCAACTCACGCGCCTGCTCCTCGTCATACTGCTGCTGCATGCGGTCGACGAGAGAAACGATATCACCCATGTTGAGGATGCGGTCGGCCATACCAGCGGGTCGGAATGGGTCGATTGCCTCCATCTTCTCGCCAGTACCCACCCATTTGATGGGCTTGTTGACCACGGTGCGGATTGATAGCGCTGCACCACCGCGGGTGTCGCCGTCGAGCTTAGTGAGGACAACGCCGTCAAAGTCGAGTCGGTCGTTGAATGCCTTGGCGGTATTGACGGCATCCTGACCAGTCATTGAGTCAACTACAAAGAGTGTCTCATTGGGTTGGATAGCGTCTTTTATTGCCTTGATTTCCTGCATCATCTGCTCATCGACTGCCAAGCGGCCGGCAGTATCGACGATAACGACGCCATAACCCTTGGCCTTGGCCTCGGCGATGGCGTGTTGAGCAATTTCCACAGGATTTTGGTTTCCTGGCTCGCTGTAAACAGGCACACCAATCTGCTCACCGAGGACCTTGAGCTGCTCGATGGCTGCAGGGCGGTACACGTCGCATGCCACGAGCAATGGGTCGCGCTTGATGAGTCGGTTGGCGAGTTTACCCGAGAAAGTGGTCTTACCAGAACCTTGCAAACCCGACATGAGGATGATGGCAGGATGCCCCTCAATGTTGAATGGAGCCTGCTCTCCACCCATGAGCTGGGTGAGCTCGTCATGAACTATCTTGATCATCAACTCCTTGGGCTTGATGGAGTTGATTACGTTTTGACCTAATGCTTTTTGTTTAACGGTATCGGTAAAGGTTTTGGCAACCTTGTAGTTAACGTCGGCCTCGATGAGGGTGCGGCGCACCTCTTTCAGTGTCTCGGCAACGTTGATTTCGGTGATTTTTCCTTCACCTTTCAGTACCTTAAACGCTCGTTCAAGGCGTTCGCTTAGATTTTCAAACATAAAATATATTCGTAAGTTTTAAGTGTCAAGTTTTAAGTGTTAAGTGATTGACGTCTTTATATCAGCTTATTGGTGGTTGTGTCGGGGAATACCACCTTGGGTTTGAATCCACGAGCCTCCTCGGGAGTCATGAGGGCATAAGACATTATTATCACTATGTCGCCCGGCTGCACCTTGCGTGCTGCTGCGCCATTGAGGCAAACCTCGCCTTTTCCACGCTCACCTGGTATAACGTAGGTGTCGAGTCGCTCGCCATTGTTGTTGTCGACGATGAAGACACGCTCTCCCTCCATGATTCCTGCTGCATCCATCAAGTCCTGGTCGATAGTGATGCTGCCGATGTAGTCGAGGTTGGCACCTGTGACGGTGACGCGATGAATCTTAGATTTTACAACTTGAATAAACATGGTGCAAAATTTTTAATGATTAATAATGTGTTAGTCATTTTGGGTTTTTAGCAAAAATCGTGCCACATTATTTTTCTGCTGGTTTTTTGTAGGTGATGTTGTCGATTTCTCGCACGTCGCCACAATAGACTGTGATGCATCCAACGATGTAATCGCTGTCGTCCCAGGAACTTACTGGCTGTAATGTGATACCGTCGCAAATCGAGTAATATTCAACGTCCATCTCGGGATAGGCATTGAGCGTGTCGACCACCCAGTCGTGGGTCTGTTCTACGGTGTGGTCCTCAGCAAACGCTATGCTGTCGCGCAAAACTCGGTAAATATTAGGAGCTATTTTGCGAACTAGCGGTGTGAGGCGAACGTTTCGACTGCTCTTGGCGAGTCCGTCGGGTTCACGCACGCAGGGGCAGGTCATAATTTCCAGGTCGAAGCCCAGCTGCTTAATCATTGCGCGAATCACTGCTATCTGCTGGAAGTCCTTCTCGCCGAAGTAGGCTCTTGTGGGCTCTACCATCATGAAAAGTTTGCTAACGATTTGGCATACTCCGTTGAAGTGACCTGGGCGCATGGCTCCCTCCATGACTTCGGCTACTGGTCCAAGCTTGAACACACGTGTGTCGGGTTCGGGATAGATGTCCTCGACTGTTGGCATGAAAGCAATGTCTACGCCACAGCTTTCGAGCAGCGCAGCGTCGGCCTCGGCAGTGCGCGGATAGGTGCGCAGGTCTTCCTTGTTGTTGAATTGAGTGGGGTTGAGAAAGACGCTCACCACCACCACATCGTTTTCTTTTCTCGCCCGTTGCACAAGCGACTGATGCCCTTCGTGCAACGCACCCATTGTGGGCACAAGACCTATGGTTTTGCCCTCGCTATGAAACATTTCGACTTGCTTCTTGAGCTCGTCTACTTTACTAATTATTTTCATTGTAATTACAATATGATTTTAAAATCGCGTGCAAAGATAGTAAATAGTTTTTAGTATTCAGTTGTTACTCGTTAGTTTTTTTATTTTTTATATAATGAGACGCAATTCTTCTCTATAAATGACAAGAAATAACAAACTTCACTAAATCTTTGATTTTGCTGGTTTTTATATTTTTTTGAGGCAAATAGAACCATCCCATTTGTCTCATTTTGGGATTTTGGAAAAAAATAGTAAATTTGCCACATGGAAAAAATCAAAATCCTATTTGTGTGTTTGGGCAACATCTGTCGTTCGCCAGCGGCTGAGGGTGTGATGAAACGGCTAGTAGAAGACCGAAATCTGTCACACCTCTTTGAGATAGACTCGGCCGGGACCTACAGCGGCCATCATGGGCAGTTGCCCGATCCACGCATGCGACGTCATGCGAGCCGCCGCGGCTATGACCTCACACACCGCGCCCGCCCCATAGGTGCCGACGATTTTGAATATTTTGACATTATCGTAGCGATGGACGAGAGTAACCGCCGCACCTTGATGCGTCTCGCTGCCTCGCCTGAACAGGAGTCCAAGATTGTGATGATGGGTGACTACATCGTAAAGCTAAGGGCTCACTACGACTACGTTCCTGATCCCTACTATGAGGGTGCCGAAGGTTTTGAGCTTGCTCTAGACCTGCTTGAGGACGCTTGTGGGAACTTGTTTGACGAAATTTTAAATAATAAATTATAAAGTGATGAAAACTAAATACATTACCCGTCTGCTAATGGTAGCAGTAATGACACTGACATCGTTGGGCCTTTGGGCTCAGTCTCCAATATCGGTGCGCTGGGATATGGGTAAGAACGACGCAAAACCTGGATATTACAGCTCTAAGTTTGTCATCAAGAATGTGAGTGGCAAGCCACTGGAAGCTAATTGGATGTTCTTTTTCAACCAGTTCTCCCGCAAACTTGAATTGGACCAGTTGTGCCCTGTTGACATTAAGGAGATTTCCACTACCTACTATCAGGTGAAGCCCAACGAGCGCTACACCTCCCTTGACGCTGGCGACTCGCTGGTGGTGGACATGATGATGAAGGGAAAATTCGTGAACCTGTGGTATGCTCCTAATGGCGGTCATGTGGTGCTTGATGGCGACACGCATCATCCCATTGCGGTGAAGATTGAGCGCAGCGAGCTCAAGGAGATGGGTCAGTGGAGCGCAACTACCGACTATCCCGACGGTGCCAAGGTTTTTGCCTTTAATGAGCAAGTTAACAAAGGCGAGTCGAGTATGAATCCTTACGATATAGTTCCTGCGCCCAAGCGTGTGGTTATCAATGAAGGTGGTTACTCGGTACGTTTGCCAAACTTGGTTTCTTTTAAGTCTCCATCGTTCTTTAAGAGTCGCAATCAGGATATAGGTCGAGTGAAAGATTATCTTTCTCACAACCTCGCATTTTATGGCATTCACGTGATGGACCAGTGCTCATATGTGATTGAGGCAAAGCTCGATAAGACACTGAGTGCCGACAAGGAGCATTATGAGATGGAGATAACCGATTCTTGCATAGTGATTACCGGTGTGACCGATATTGCAGTTCTCAATGGTGCTAAGACTCTTATTGCCGCGCTTGGTCACACTAAGCGCAACACTCTGCCATTGTGTAGAATAGTAGACGAGCCCGATTTCGCTTATCGTGGTTTTATGGCTGATATTGCTCGTAATTTTTATGGACTTGATGACTTGAAAAAGCTTGTCGACTTGCTGGCACTTTATAAGATCAACACCATTCAGTTCCACTTTGCCGATGATGAGGCATGGCGTCTGGAAATTCCTGGCCTGCCAGAGCTAACACAGGTAGCGTCGAGGCGTGGTTGCACTCTCAATGAGTTGGAAGATGGTTATTTAGCTCAGATTTTCGATGGCAACGGCAATCCTAATGATTTGAGTCAAAGCGCCAATGGTTTCCTCACTCGCACTCAGTTTATTGACTTGCTTAAGTATGCCAATGCCCGTGGCATTAAAATAATTCCTGAGATTGACACTCCAGGTCATTCGCGCGCTGCCATCGTGGCGATGAAATACCGCTACAACAAACTCGCTCCCACCAACCTCAAAAAAGCCCAGGAATTCATGCTGTGGGATCCTGATGACAAGGGCGGGTACCAGTCGGTGCAAGCCTATGCCAACAACGTACTAAATCCTGCTATAGAAGGTACTTACCGTTTCCTTGGTAAGGTGGTTTCAGAACTTGAGAAAATGTATCGGTCGGCAGGTCTCAAACTCGATGTCGTACATCTGGGCGGCGACGAGGTGGCAAGTGGATGCTGGGATAACAGCCCCGCTGTTAAGGCGCTTATGACAAAGATGAAGATGAAAGACTCCCATGCCATGATGGAACATTATATCGACCGTGTGAGTGAGATGCTAATCAAGCGAGGCATCAAGATTGAGGGCTGGCAGGAAGTGGCACTGAACCATAGCGACGAGTTTAACAAGCGCGTGGCACCACGCTTTGCTGGAGTGAACGCTTGGAGCACCATAGGCAGCCGCATCGAGGTGCCTTACAAAATTGCAAATGCTGGTTATTCAACCATTCTCTCAAACGTAGATAATTTTTATATGGACATGGGCTACAGTATGCACCAATATGAGCAGGGACTACATTGGGGAGGTTCGGTCAACGAGTTTGACTCTTGGAAAGCTCAACCTTGGAACCTCTATGGCGAGAATGCCGAAGGAAAGACGCCATTAAAGTGCCGCGAGAACGTCATTGGTGTGCAGGCACAGCTGTGGGGCGAAACCTTGCGCAACTTCAACGAAGTGGAAAAGTTGCTTGTCCCCAAGATTTTCGGCGTTGCCGAGCGAGGCTGGAACGCAACACCTTCATGGACAGGTGATGATGAGGCCATGACTCAGGCCCGAGCTCAATACAATATGAACATTGGTGCGTGGGAACTTCCTATGCTGATCAAGCGAGGTGTTGACTTCCATTTGGCTCAGCCAGGTATCATTGTAAAAGACGGAAAACTACTAGCCAATTCCCAATATCCGATGGCCGAGGTGCGCTACACCCTCGATGGTTCAGAGCCAAGCTCTATTTCTCCATTATGGACAGCCCCAGTTGCAGTTGATGCCAAATGCAGATTGATAAAAGCCAAAGCGTTCTATTTGGGTAAGAAGAGCGTCACCAGTTATCTTTTCTTAAAATGAATTGCTCATTATTTTCCTTACAATTTTACTCTTTGAGTAAAAAATATAATTTTTTTATTGAAAATTTTGTTGGTTTAATAAAAAAAAGTATTTTTGTGAGTTGAAATATAACCAAACATGAATTGGCATAAAATTGAACATTTTTTCGAGATATAATTAACTTTTTATTATTAACTAAAATTCATCAGAATTATGAAGAAATTTTTACTTCTCGCAGCTGTAGCAGTTACTGCCCTAGCTGCAAATGCACAAATGAATTTGACCAAGGCATGGCAAACAACCGCTCCTGCTCTGGCCAACACTCGTCAAGGTATCGCTCTTGATGGCAAATTCCTCATCAACGACAAGGTACAGGGTAAAGTTTTTGCTTATGATGAGAATGGTGCTACCGAGATGTTTGAGACTGGTGCTACCGCATCTTGGCCAGCAATTGCAAAAGATGAGGCTGGCAATGTAATCGTGCGCGTTGACAACAGCTGGCCCGGCAGCTTTATGGCCGACACTGTTCTGTTCAAAATCTTCCCAGCCGGTGGTGGTGATCCCATCGCTGTAGAAGGCAACATCTTCGCCGACTTCGCCGAAGAGAATGGTCGTGCCGACTATATGGGAACTTTTGAGGGCAACGTAATGGAAGAGGGATGCCTCTATCTGATTACAAACCATTCGACTGGCGTTCTGAAAGTGCCTTTCGTAGAAGGTGAGATTGATGGCGATCACATCGCCTTGATCCCTGTAAACGGCGCTTCTGGATTTGCCAACACCGGTGCTGTTGTTGAGCCTTGGACTGCCGCCGACGGCACCAAGCACTATATGCTCTACTGGCGTGGCATCAATCCTTATGACATGGTTCTCAACGAGGATGGCGATGAGTTTACAGCTACCGCATTCACTCTTCCTGGACGTTCTAATCTGACTGGCATCAGACCTTTCTCCCGTGATGGCAAGAACCTCGTGGCTTACTCTCTCAAACCAGCTGACCGTAACTATGGCGACGGTTGGGCAATTGCCGAGATGAACGCCGAGGAGCCTCTCTTCAGTGTTGAGGATACTGGTCTAGACTTGAACAATGGCGGTGTCTGCGTTCAATGGCTCGACATTGATGGCGACAAGCTCTTCCAGTATGCTGGCGCTAACTACATCGCTTGCTATGAGTTTGAGGGTGGCGCTGAGGAGCCCACTTATGCCGTATGTGGTGCGCCTGCTGCATTGTTTGGCATGGAGAATGACTGGGATCCAATTGCAGCTCCCGAGATGACTCTCAACGAGGAGACAGGTCTCTATGAGTGGACAAGCGCTGAGACTGAACTCGCTGCTGGCAACGTTGAGTTCAAGGTCGTTCAAAACCACGCTTGGGATGTTTGCTTCCCCGAGAACAACTATGTAATTCCTGTTGAGGCTGCTGGCAACTATACTCTCGCTGTAACTTACAATCCCGAGACTAACGAGGTTAACGCTACTCTTACCGGAACTCCACTGCCCGAACCCAGAAAGGTTTACATCATTGGCGAGGTTAACGGTAACTCATGGGCAACTAACGTAGGTGTTGAGATGGAGACAACAGATGATAAGGTCTACACTGCCGACGTAGTTCTCGTACGTCCAGAGAACAGAGATGAGGAGCCAGCTGCACAGTACTGCTACTTCAGCTTTGCTACTAAGTTGATGGAAGCTGCCGACGATTGGGCAGGTCTTGCACCTTACCGCTTCGGTGCTGTTTCTGAGTCAACTGAGGACAACCCCAACGGTGACTTCCACTTCTATCACTGGATGATGGGTCAACCACTACAGCTCACCTATAACGGAGATCCTCGTGCATTCATGGTTCCCGAAGGCACTTATACCTTCACTGTTGACATGGAGGCATTGACTCTCACTATCGTTGGTGAATTCACTGGTATTGAGACCATCAACCTTAACAATGCTGTTCAGAGCGGCCGCTACAACCTCCTTGGCCAGCCAGTTAATGAGAACTACAAGGGTATCGTAATTGAGAATGGCGTTAAGAAAATTCAAAAATAATTGAATCCTGTCATTCCCAATTGACTCTTGATCAATGAAATTTAAGGGTATTTGCCTGAAAAGAGGTGAATACCCTTATTTTTTCTTAATAGTTTAACATAGATGAATAGTGTCGCGTTTTTTTAAAGGCTTCGAAGGAGTAAAAATACTAATCTTGTTAAAATCTCGTTATTATTAATACAATGAGAAAAATAATAAGTAAAATTGCTCTGTTTTTGGTGCTATCCTCTACAGCACTGGCAATGCAAGGACAAGTAAAAATCACTGGTATGGTTGTAGACGAGTCTGACAACCCCATTGAGTTTGCGGCAGTGCGCATAGAGGGCACGATGCTGGGCGTGAATACCGACCTGTCAGGAAAATATGAAATTTCGGTTCCAGAAAGAGACACTATAGTTGTGGTTTTCTCGATGATAGGTTACAGCGAGGTTAAGCGTCGCCTTATCAAGCCTATTGGTACGGTGACTTTGAACCCCAAGCTCTATAGCAAGACAATTGAGCTTGAGGAGGTTCAAGTTACTGAGTACAAGAAACAGACCAACACTATGCAGGACATCGATATTGAGGTCGCGAAGATGACTCCGAGCGCTAGTGGCAATACAGTAGAGAATGTTATTACGACCCAGGCAGGTGTGAGCAGCAAGAACGAGATGAGTGCTCAATACATGGTTCGTGGCGGCACCTATGATGAGAACAGTGTCTATATAAATGGCATTGAAGTTTATCGGCCTCAGCTCATCACAAACGGTCAGCAGGAGGGCTTGAGTATCATCAATGGTGATATGGTACAGAAAGTGAATTTCTCTACTGGAGGGTTCAATGCTGAGTACAGTGACAAGATGTCGAGTGTTCTTGATATCACTTACAAGGAGCCTCAGTCATTTGAGGGCAGTCTCAGTGCGAGTCTTCAGGGAGGAACCCTGACCTTGGGCCACAGCAGCAGCAAGTTCTCACAGATGCACGGCGTGCGTTACAAGCGCAACTCTTCGATGCTTGGTTCGCTGGAATCAAAAGGCGAGTATGACCCTCAGTTCTTCGACTATCAGACCCATATCGTTTTCAAACCAAGTAAGAAGTTCAAGGTTTCGCTTCTTGGCAATGTGTCGCTTAATGACTACCGCTTCACTCCTGCCAACCGCGAGACAAGCTTTGGCACGTCGACCAATGCAAAGTCGTTCCTAGTCTATTTTGATGGTCAGGAAAAAGACAAATTCCATACTTATTTTGGCGCTTTGCAATTCAACTACAAATTCAATGACAAGGGAACCGATATAACTCTTACTGGTAGCGCCTACCGCACCGACGAGCTGGTAGCGTATGACATACATGGAGAGTACTGGCTCGACCAGGCAGGTACCAGCGGTGAGGAAAGTGTGGGTGGTGAGCTTGGCGTGGGCAAGTACCACGAGCATGCTCGCAACCGACTCAAGATTAATGTTTATAGTGCCTCTCTAAAGGGCAATATTGGTTTGAACAATAATAACATAAGCTATGGTTTTCAGCTTCGTCATGACGTGTTCTTCGAGCGTTCTCGCGAGTGGCAGTGGCGAGACTCGGCTGGCTACTCACTGCCTCATATTCCCGATGAGGTGAATGTGATATATAATATGAGCTCTAACAATGACTTGAGCACCAATCGCTTCTCGGCATTTGTTCAGGACACCTACCGTCTTTACAGTGGTTCCGGTTCCTTCACGTTCAACGTAGGAGTTCGTTATAGCTATTGGGATTTTAACAAGGAGTCAATTATCTCTCCCCGCTTCAGCATTGGTTATGTGCCTGAGCGCAACAACCGCTTTGCTTTGCGACTCGCAGGAGGTCTCTATTACCAAGCGCCGTTTTATAAAGAATATCGTATTCAGACGATAGACGAGTATGGTAATTCAGTGATAACTCTTAATCATGACATCAAGTCTCAACGTAGCATTCATGTGATACTTGGTGGTGACTATTCTTTCAGAGCTCTTAACCGTCCGTTTAAGTTGACTTCGGAGGTTTATTACAAGAACCTGAGCAACTTGATTCCTTATGAGGTTGACAACCTCAAGATGAACTACAGCGGTGTGAACTCATCTAAGGGTTATATAGCAGGAATCGACTTCAAGATTTTTGGACAGTTTGTTGAGGGCACCGACTCATGGATTAGTTTCTCGCTGATGAAGACTCAAGAAGATCTCAATGGTGTGAAAGTTCCTCTTCCTACCGACCAGCGTTACAGCTTTGCGATTTTCTTTACCGACTATTTCCCCAAGTTCCCTCGCATTAAGTTCAGCTTAAAGGGCATTGTTAGTGATGGTCTTCCAACTACAGCACCTCTTCGCACTCGTGATCAGGGTTACTTCCGTCAGCCTGCTTATAAGCGTGTGGATGTTGGTTTGTCATATATGCTTCTGGGTGAGGACCACAAGCCCAGCAGTGGTTTCTTCAGTCACTTCAAGAGCATTTGGCTTGGGTTGGATGTGTTCAACTTGCTTGATATAAGCAACGTGAGCAGTTATTACTGGGTGACCGATGTTAACCGCATCCAGTATGCAGTCCCCAATTATCTTACTCGTCGACAGTTTAATGTCCGTCTACAGGTGAATTTTTAAAAAAATGCTGAGTGATGATATGTTTTCCGCACAAAATCACTATCTTTGTAGAAAATAAAAAAACAAGAATAAAAAGAAACATTAATTCATTAAATCGAAAAACATTATGAAACCCTATGTAATTGGTATCGACATGGGCGGCACAAACACCGCCTTTGGCATTGTGGATGCCCGTGGCACCGTGATTGCCAGCAGTTCAATCAAAACCGGCAAGCACTCAAAGATTGAGGATTACATCGACGAACTTTACACCGAAATCAGCCGTATCATTGTGGCAAATGACGCTGAAGGCAAAATCAACGGCATTGGTATTGGCGCTCCTAACGCAAACTACTTCACAGGTGTGATAGAAGACGGTGTGAACCTTCCTTGGCCAACTCCCATACCCCTTGCCGACCTTATCAGCAAGAAATTTGGCATCCCATGCCTTATCACCAACGACGCCAACGCTGCTGCAATAGGCGAGATGACCTATGGCGCTGCACGTGGTTTGAAGGATTTCATCATGATAACCCTGGGTACTGGTGTGGGCAGCGGTATCGTTGTCAATGGTCAGATGGTTTATGGTCATGACGGTTTTGCAGGAGAGCTTGGCCACGTGATTATGAAGCGCAACAACGGTCGTGTGTGCGGTTGCGGTCGCACTGGCTGTCTTGAGGCTTACTGCTCGGCCACTGGCGTGGCACGTACAGCTCGTGAGTTCCTCGAGATTCGTGACGAGGATTCTTTGCTTCGTGAGTATGATATAGAGAATATTACTTCAAAGGATGTATACGACTGTGCTGTGAAGGGCGACAAGCTTGCTCTCGACATTTTCAATTACACTGGCACCATTCTTGGTGAGGCTCTTGCCGACTTCGTTACCTTCTCAAGTCCTGAGGCATTCGTTATTTTTGGCGGTTTGACCAAGAGTGGTGACTATATTATGAATCCCATCCGCGAGGCCTTCGACAAGAATATCATGAAGGTGTTCAAGGGCAAGGTAAAGATTTTGATTAGCGAGCTCAAGGAGAGCGATGCTGCAGTGCTAGGCGCATCGGCCCTGGGTTGGGAAATCAAAGAAGACTAAACTAAGTGAAAAGTGTTAAGTTTTAAGTGTTGAGCTCTAAGTTTTTACATTTAAAACACAAAATGCACATCGTAAATAATAATTGGGGTTGCTTGTGTGACCCCAATTTATATAAATCTCCATAATGAAAAAGGTCGTTTTCTACATTCTGTGTATTGTTGTGGCGCTGGCAGTGTCATTGGTTTTCTATGTTCGTGCCAACGAGCCAGATGTGCCCGACAACAGTGTCATTGCTCATGCTGGTGGCAATATCGATTCACTTACTTACACCAACAGCCGTGAGGCGGTGGAGCATGCAATTGCTTGCGGGGTGAAGTATATTGAGCTTGATGTCGTCATTTCGCCTGAGGGAGAGCCACTGGCGTTTCACTCGAGTGATGATATGATTGACACCGTTTATTCTTGCGACCCACCTCACATTGGAGAATTTATATCAGCGCCTCTTCGAGGGAAGAACGGTAAGAGTTACACGCCGCTAACGTGGCGCGAGATAAATGAGATATTTCTTGCTCACCCTGACATTACTTTTGTTGTAGACAAGACTGATGATCCAGCTGTTTTGGAGAAATACTTCCCAAAGCTTAAAAAACGAATGGTTGTGGAGTGTTTCTCATTGGAGCGATATAAGGAGATAACCCATGCTGGTTTCAAACAGGCAATGCTAAGCGAGGAGGCTGTTTCGCCCGTAACAGTGATATGGCAAGATGTCAAGCATCTGTTCAACAGCAATGAGCCACGAGTTGATATGGTGGCAATAGGTCGTGATACCTACAACAGCGACCGTAAAATGCGTTGGTTTATAAAGTTGTGCAATCTTCCCATGGCAATGTGGAGTGCCACCGATCAAAACCGAGCCAAAGAGATGTTTGATAAAATCCCTAACCTATGGATGGTATACACTAATGAATTGGGAAGATAACCATGCCAGGTGACGTGGAAATCCTTCTCAAGAAATAACTGAAAACCTTTCTAATTAAGGAATAAGCATCTCGGGGAAATAGGGGTCTCTTTCGGCTCTCTCGACATAATCCCAAAAGAACTGATTTATCATGTAGAACTCGTTTTGGTCCTGCATCATTTCATAGCGTCGTTTCATGTCGGGGTATCGCTCAAGCAGAAAGAGCAAGTAGTTGCGGTCAACTAGGTTTATCGACTTACTGGCAATGTCAATCATGAAGTGGGGCACTGCTACATATCCATAATCACCCGCGTTGTAGATGCCATATCGTCCCACTCCTGCCATAACGCCTTCGAAGTTGTCTATTTCAACGGGCAGATAACTTATTTCGGTTGGTAAGAATTGTATGAAAGCCATCTTCTCATTGAAGAAAAGAGGCACATAGTTGTCGAAGATTCTGTTGTATTCTCCTTGTAGGGAATCTTTGATGTAGTGGCTGTTAAGCATCCATACCGAGTCACCAATAGATGTTACAACACTCTGCTTCTCAATCATCTTGCGTAGAGGTTTGTTGTCTTTCTCGGTGGGCTTGAACTTGAAGTTGAAAGGCGAGGAAATCTCGATGTTGGGGTTAATGGCCACAGTGTCGGGTCCATTGAAGAATAACGCTTGCCAGCTGTTGTATACCTTGAGCGTGTCGGTGCCACTGTCGTGCTTTCGGTTGGAGTAGAACTGAGCATTGACAGTTGTTGCGCCCACGGTCATTAAGATAGCCACAACGATTATATTAAAAATATTTGTTTTCATGATCACTGTCATTACAAGTGTTAAGATAAAAAGCAAGAGAACCAACGGCTGTTGTGGCCCTTGGTTCTCGTGTTGATTGTGACTCCTGCAGGATTCAAACCTGCAACCTTCTGATCCGTAGTCAGATGCTCTATTCAATTGAGCTAAGGAGCCATCATTTCTTGAATTGCGGTTGCAAAGTTACGCACATTTTTTGAATTAGCAATGCTTTTTGTGGCATTTTTTTCAAAAAAATCAGTCTTTTTTCCGCATTAATCTATTTAACAGCGAGTTAAATTAGCCACGTTGCTAGTGCCCAAATCACAAAAATAGCGAGAGCAATGAGTGAAGGCACGGCAAGAGTCTTATAGTTCACAATATAATAAGTGGGTTTGGGTGCATCGATTTTCTCGGGCTTATTTTCGGCAACAGCGAGTTTGTGCTCATCAATAGCCTCGACGGTCTCTTCCACTTCGTTAAATAAATTAGCTTTCATAGTCAAAAATCAAAATTTGTTATCGAAAAGAGTCTTATCACAGACCCCTCATATTTATTGTGGCGCAAATTTAAGCAGAATTTTTCAATTTACGCACTAAGTGGGCTACAATTTTTAAATTTCTGTCATCATCAATATTCAAAAAAGGTTTATTTGGTTAATGATTAGACAAAAACATGTAACTTTGCATCGTGAATCAAAAGATAATAATATTGAGTATACTAGCCATGTTTTATTGCTCAGGTGCGTTTTCTCAGCCCGATTGCATTAATGAGGGTGCCAACGAGATCATGCTCAACGGTGATGACTGGAGTGGATTGATTGCCAACCTCAAGAGCCGTCACCGCGCCAATCACAAGTTCACGATAGTACACATAGGCGATTCTCACATCCAGCCTGGAGTTGTGAGCGACGAGGTTAGAAGGGCGCTGCAAGAGCGCTATGGCAATGGTGGAAGAGGGTTGCTTAGTCCTCTCGCTTTGGCTAGCACCAACCAGCCAGGTGATTACACTTTGCGGTCCTCGTCTTCTATTTCGTCGTCAAGCCGCATGCTGTCACAAGGCAGTGTTCCGCTTGGTTCTATGACCGGCGTTCAAGTAAAGTTTGCCGGTGGAGCCACGACGCTTAGCATTGGCACACGGGGTGCTGGCGATGAATTCTACCGCATCATGATGTTTCACAGTAGAGGCGACCGCTTTACCGTGAGCCAGCAAGGTCGTCAACTTAAGTCAGTAGCAATCTCGGACTATGCAACGAGTTACGTGCTTAGCAGCCTATCCGACACGGCTCGTCTTCACCTTGAGGGCAATGGTTATTTGTATGGCATTAGACTTCTAAACAGCAAGCGAGGCGTAGTTGTTGACTGCATTGGTAACAATGGTGCGACCTACTCAAGTTATTGCAATATAGGCGGTTTTGCATCTCAGCTTCGTGACTTGGAGCCTCAATTGGTGATAATCTCTTTGGGCACAAACGAGGCACATGGCCGCTTTTCGTCATTGACCACTTATATCGACAAACTCCTTTCGTCAATAAGGCGCGAGTGCCCTAATGTGAAGTTCCTTTTGACGACTCCACTCGAGACCCAGCAGCAACACAGCCGAGGCTACAGCATTCAGAGTAATGTCGCCGAGGTTAGAGATATGATAATTAATTATGGTAGGAGCCACAAGATTGCAGTGTGGGACTTCTATCGTGTGGGTGGAGGTGCAGGAGCATCGGGGAAATGGATTTCGTCCCACCACATGAGTAGCGACCGCATTCATCTTACTGATGCTGGCTATCACCTTCAGGGCAAACTCCTAGCCAAAGCGTTGCTTCGCCTTTTTGATCTTGATCCTGTTACTCCTGAGACTGACGAATCAATAGAATAGTTATATTACCACGTCTTCGTCGATAAGGTTGTTTAGAAGGGCATAGACCGTTAGACCTGCTACGCTCTTAATGCCTGTTTTGCGCACGATATTTTTGCGATGAGTAGTGACAGTGAATATGCTCACATTGAGTCGTGCTGCAATCTCCTTGTTGGACAACCCCTTGGCTACTTCAATAAGTACCGCTGTTTCTCGCTTGGTGAGTTCGTGATTGTTCATTGCTGTGTCACCAATTGCTGCTTTAGCGCTTTGTTCGAGGACGGTTTGCAGTATTGCCTGCTTGCTGTCTCGAATGTCAATCACAGCATCGAAGTGTCGCAGTCTCGATTGTTTTACATATTGGTATAGAAGAGCTACGACAGCCATCTTGCGTCCGTTGCGCATCTCATTGACGTTGTCGTTGAGAGTAGGGTTGATGATAAGAATATCGGGCTTGAGCACATCCAGCCTGTTGTAAAGGTCATTGTCGGTCGCCTCATGTTTGAGTAGCTTGAGCTCGGGGTGTTGCAACGCCTCGGTGAGTCCAGCCACAATCACTTCGGATGGCTCTACTATAAGAACTTTCCTCTTCATGATTTAGCTGATTTTTCGAGTTGCTTGACATATGGTCCCAGAATCTTGTCCTCGATTAGCGAGTGTTTTCTCAGATCATGAGAAAGCTGCAGGATGTCAAAAATCATGTCGATGGCGTCATCGTCGCCAGCAGGCAGATACTTGAATATGAGTTGCACGAGGTCGCTGAGTTTGTCTTCCAGACTGTCGTGTGTGTTCAGATAGGAGGATATCAAGAAATTGTCATTTTTCTCTTGATTCAGGAGACAGCTGATGTGCGGGTATACAATAGTTTCCTCATGTGAGAAATGTTCTTTCACCTCATCGACATAGGCGTTGAAGAAACGTTTGATAGCCTTGCCAGCCTTTTCGGGCAGCAAAGAAGCAATTTTCTCGAGGTGTTGCCCAATGTGTGGAAGCCTGCGGTTGAGGTAATAGTCGTGAGAGCGCAGCAAGTAGGGTACAAGTCCATCCATGGGGGTGCTCATGATAGTGCGCTGCGATGGCAAGTAGGCATCGTTGCTGTAGACTTGGCATATGAGCAGAAAGAACCGCGGATTGACATTATAATCGCAGCATACTTGCTTGATTGTCTTGTCGCCAAATCCCATTGGAATTCCAAAGTGTGACAGGGTGAGCAACAGCTCGGGTTGTGCTGTCACCATTGCCGACAGGTTGGTTTTCTCATTGTAGGAAAAATTGTCCATAGTAGGGTAGAATGATTACTGATTGCTGGTGAGGATGTCGATAAGTTCTTTCACACCTTCGGTTGCTGTTTTAGGAATCACGTGAACGTAGTCGGGGACGCTGCTCGGTTTGGGGTCGATGTAGTATATCTCGGCAGTTCGTGGCGCGTAGTGTAGCAGCGAAGCCGCTGGATAAACGACGAGGGAAGTTCCTATTACGACAAATATATCGGCTTTCTGAGCCAGCATGCATGCTCGGTCGAAGTTTGGCACAGCTTCTTCGAAGAAGACAATGTGCGGTCTCACTGGGTCGCCATAAGGGTCGCGAGTGTCGACGCTGGTGACAAGACCTTTGTCAGTGAGTTTGTCGCAGGGTAGTGTGTAGACACGCTCCTCATGAGTGAGCGAGCGCACCTTCATGAGTTCGCCATGCAGGTGCAGCACGTTTTTCGAACCAGCTCTCTCATGCAGGTCATCGACATTCTGAGTAATGACATTCACGTTGAAATACTTTTCAAGTTCCACCAGCCCAGTGTGAGCTGCGTTAGGTTTTACATCTACCAGTTGAGCCCTTCTCTCATTGTAAAACTTATGAATGAGGGCTGGATTCCTTAGAAAACCTGTGTGGCTGGCCACATCCATTACTGGATAGTTCTCCCACAGACCTCCTGCGTCTCTGAACGTTGTTATTCCACTCTCGGCACTGATGCCGGCACCTGAAGAAACTACTAAAGTTTTCATATGATTGTTGTGTTTTTTGTGAGTTGTTATTTCATTTTTTTATTGTTATGAGAGCTAATCGTTTATTTCCATTGCAGATATGTGGGATTAGTCCTTGGGAATGCGTGCACACTTGTAGTACATGTAGCCAAGCATATTGCCGTTGTTGTCATAGACCTCCATCCAGTCGGGGTTTTGGTCTAGTTGTTTGCCGTAGAAACGCTCTCCATTAAAGATTTTTTTCACTTTATTGGTTTCGGAGTGCTTGTCGGTTCCGCTCCTTACCCATGCAAATCCATATATTTGAGAATCGATTGTGTACTCGCGGCAACCGTTAGGAATGGCTTTAGGCGCAGTGCTTTGCTGAGGTGTGGCACTACTGGATGCCTGTGTGTTGAGCGGCTTGTTGTAGTCGTGGCTGTTGCTGCTGGAATAGACCAAATAGAACCCTAATCCCAGCAGTAGCACTACTGCGGCAGCGAGTGCTGCCAGCAGCGGTTTTGAGAAGTTGTTGCCCTGCTGGTTAACAGTGTTTGGTTGATGACGTAGCGTATTGGTGTTGAACGGCTGTCCACAATGCGGACAAGAAGCCGCCTTATCTGATACTGAATTACCGCAAGTGGGACATTTAGTGAGAGGCATATCTTAAATGATTTAAAGAATTAGTAATTATACTCCTGAACCGCCACACTCTGGGCAGGTTATGCGTCCAGAACCTTTCTTTATTGTCTCTCCATAGTCGTGGGCCATTCCCGAACCTCCACATCTTGTGCATCCAATGTCAAAATATAAATAATCGATTTCATCTCCATACCATCCTGCACCTCCACATTTGGGGCACTTGATGGTACCAGCTCCACCACAACGTGGGCAGATTTTCCCTTGTTGAGTGACATAGATAGAAGTTGTTATATTATCGCATGTGAGTTTTATCTCTTTTCTTCCCGATTTTCCGTCATTGGAAGGTACTGTGACAGTAAGCTTTCCGTTGTCGTAGATTGCATTCACTCCTTCGGCGGGTGTGACATTGATATCTCCTCCGTCGGTTTCAATATTCACAGTTTTTGTTCCGCCTTCTTTTTCAAAATTCAGGACCTGTGTGTCGGCATTTATGTGTGTGCACTTGTCAGCCTGTATAATAGTTATTTGCTTGACGATATCGCCCGCGGTCAGTTTTACGACGCATTCCCGCTTACTGCCGGTATCGTTAGGTTTAGCAGTGAAAGCGAGAGTGTTGTCTACAATCGAATAATCGAGCCATCCTGGACAGTCGTCAACGCTATAACTGCCGTCGGCTTCTACTACAAGAGCTTGAGATCCTCCATTGATTGGCAGGATTATTTTGTCGCCATGTGGGTTAATGAATGATGCTCTTTTGCATGATCCTGCGAGAAGTATCAGGCAAGCAAATAACATTAAAGTTGTGATTTTTTTCATGAGAGTTATTGTTTTGAGTTAATGAAAGCGATGGATTAAATGATTGCCAAAGTTACGAAATAAAAATGAGAAAGCATTGTATTTTTTATAAAAAAGAGGAAGAAATGGAGTCAATTACAAAAAAGACTATGAATTGCTCTTTGGTCGAGCAATTTTTATGGGACAATTTCTGAACAAAAACGTGAATCGTGATAGGGAATCGTAACTAGATTTGGGACAAAATTTAAAAAAATTGTTTTTCATCGTTCTACAATTTAATAATGTTCGCGTGCGCGCAAAGTTAGTCGTAGATGATCGTAAACACCACATTAAAAACAAAAGGCAAGGCATTAATATTTTTTAAATTTTATAAACGGCTTTTTTATAAATTTATATATTATCTTTGTGGGGTTAAAAGTTAAATAAATCATTAAAAATAAGATAAATGGCTAAGAAACTATCATTATTAATTGTTGCTGCGCTGCTCACATGCATTGGCACCGTAGCACAGGAACAGCAGAAGCGTGAGATGCGCGCGGCTTGGCTCGCAACAGTCTCCAACATTGACTGGCCGAGCGAGCGAGGAACCGGAGCGGCAGTAATAGCCCGTCAAAAGCAGTCCCTTATTGATTATCTTGACGGCTTCGCAAATACAAATATGAATGCGGTGTGCATTCAGGTTCGCTCAATGTGTGACGCAATGTATCAATCCAGCTACGAACCTTGGTCAAGTTATTTGACCGGTAGCCGTGGTACCAATCCTGGTTGGGATCCATTGGCGTTTGCCGTTGAAGAGTGCCACAAGCGCGGTATAGAGTGCCATGCATGGGTAAATCCTTACCGTTATGCTAACGGCGGCCCCAACACTTGGGGCACCGCTCAAGACCAAGCGCTGATCAACTCGGGAATTTTGCTTACCTATACTAATAGCAGCGGTACTACAACAACGGTGTTGAACCCCGGATTGCCGGAGTCGCGCGAGCGAATAGTTAACGTGTGTCGTGAGATGATAGAGAACTATGATATTGATGGCATCATCTTTGATGATTACTTTTATCCTAGCGGCATTCCCACCAACAGCAGCGCAGCCGACTATCAGCTGTGGCGAAATAGTGGTACAACTCTTAGTTTTGCCAACTGGCGACGCGCTCAGGTTAACCAGATGGTGGCCGACGTGTTCAACATGGTTCAACTCGTGAAGCCTCAGGTGCGTTTCGCTATAGGCCCAGCCGGAGTTGCAGGCACTGCTTCGACAAGCGCTTCGCAGCATGGCGTTACCCCATGCCCCACAGGCAGCGACTGGCAATATACATCGCTCTTCAGCGACCCGCTGGCATGGCTTGAGGAGGGAACTATCGACTACATCTCTCCCCAGCTCTATTGGAAGCGTAATCACACGACCAACCCATTTGGTCCCTTGACCCAGTGGTGGAGTTACATCGCCAAGCACTTTGGACGTCATCACTATGCGAGCCAGAACATCTATTTTATGGATAATGACGGCAACACCCTTGCCAGTTGGCAGGAAATTGTCGCTCAGGTGCAGCTCAGCCGCCAGTACACTGAAAACAACGCGCCAGGTGTGAATTTCTACTCGTCGCGCTACATCAACGGTCCACGCATGACAGGTCTTGGCAATTATCTTGTGCAAACCATCTTCCCGCGCAAAGCATTACCGCCAGCTCTTGAGTGGAAACCTAAAGATAATCTCGATACTCCTGAGAATCTGTCGATTGAAGGAACTACTTTGACATGGGATTTTGTTGATGGCGAATTGGTGAAATATGCCGTTTATGCCATCCCAACCAGTGTTGACGTGAGTACTATCACCAGTCAGCAGTTTGAGGGAATCAAAAGTGACTATCTTGTTGCAGTTACCTATAACTGCCAGGTTACACTTCCCAATGAGTATGCTACAGGTTACTGGTTTGCTGTGTCGAGTGTCGACGGCTATAATTTCGAATACACTCCCGCCTATCTCAATGCTCCTGCCGGCGAGGCTCAGCAGGTAACGCTTATCTCCCCCGTTGACGATGCTCTGGCCGAGTGGTCACAGGAGTTCTCGTGGAGCGCAGTAGAAGGAGCTACCTTCAAGATTGAGGTTGCCAGCGACGAACATTTCAACAATGTGCTCATTACCGAGCGTGGTCTCACCGAGAATCACATCACTCTTGATTTGAGTTCGCTCGCTTCGGCCACCCGCTATTATTGGCGCGTGACAACAGTTGAGACTGGTAAGTTTGACAAGGTGAGCGAGACTGCAACATTCATGACCATTCAGCGCGACCTTGCGCCGCAGGCAACGTTGATATATCCCGCCGATGGTGCCGAGATTGACGACAACTTCAAGTTTATAATCGCCGACGTTGGCGCCGAAACCTATAAACTTGAGATTGCCCGCGACGAAGCGTTCACCAACATCGTTAAAACCGCCAACTACCTCCAGAGTGAGAACGGCAACCTTACATGGCAGTGCGTTATCTCATTGTTTGGAAAGGGAACCTACTACTGGCGTGTGTCAACCACCGCTGCAGGCTGCGATCCCAATGTGAGCGAAACCCGCTCGTTCACCATCACCAATATCACCACTGGTGGCACCGAGACGGGCTATGTTCAGAAGGTGGATGTGGATAATGACACCTACGCCCCTGTTGATGGCGTGTCGATTACCAACGACTGGATTCGCTCGGTGAAAAGCAATTATGACAACTTCGAGCAAGAGAGCTACGGCACGTTCAACCGTTCGTTTACTGTTCTTGGCGATTATCTATATCTCACAGGCCGCAGTAAGAACGACGCCACCGCCGACTGCTATCTGCGTGCCTACAGTGCCAAGACCGGTGAGTGGCAGCGCGATATCGAACTGCCCGAAGAAGTGAAAGGCGACTACTTTCCTTGCAACAATGTGCTCGTTGATGATGCAGGTCACCTGTTAATCAGCAATATGCTTCTCAAGATCAACAACACTCCATTGGTTCTTTACCTCATTGACCCGAATAGCGGCGACGCCACTTGGCTGGCAAGTCTTACTACCAGTGATGCAACAGGCCGCATCGACCACATCGACGTGCTTGGTGACGTGACAACAGGCAACTTCCAGGTGTTTGCCGCTCTCTCACGCAACAACCAGATAATTCGCTGGACTTTGCAGAACGGCGCCGTCACCGATACTAAGGTGACGGCTGTGAATGCGTTTTATCCCGCCACTGCCGCCAATTTCGGCACCTCGCCACGCATCAAGGCGTTAAGCTCTAATGAGGTGATAGTTCACGGTGCAGCTATTCAGCCCACAAAATATAATGTGGAGACAGGTGCCATCATCGACAGCTTTGAGGCTAACACAGCCCTCACCAAGCAGGGTGGAGCAAGCGACGGTATTGACGCCTTTGAATTGTGCGGAAAGCATTTCTTGCTGTATTCGAATGGTGACTATCAGACCCCCGAAGGCCATAACTACAACTTGGCGATGAACGCTAATGGTGACGATTTTGCTGGTCTAAATGTGCTGTGGACACTCCCCAAGAACGGCATGGGCGTGGTGAACAGCACCACCATGAGCACTCCATGTGTGGCAGTACCCGGTAATCGTGCCAACGAGATGGAACTATACATGTATGTGCCAGGCAACGGAATTGCCAAGTACACCATGAGAGTTCGTGTTACTGGTGACGTTGACGGCGATGGCATTGTCTCATCGGTCGACATTACGGCTATTTATAACTATCTGCTCAACGGCGACACCACATTCCTCGCCACCAGCGATGTTGACGGCGACGGAATTATTACCGCTACCGATATAACAGTGATTTATAACATCCTTTTGGGAAATTGATGCCTCGATGGCGTTTTTGTCCCGAATAAAAGATATAAAGCTATGAAAAAGAGTATTTTAGTTTTGTTGTTGCTTGTGGCTGCTGTTAGTGGTTTACAGGCACAGGAGTCGATAAAGCGTGAATACCGCGCCACATGGATGGCTACGGTTTGGCGCATTGACTGGCCAAGCGTGGGCGGCACCTCATCGAGTACTGTGTCCCAGCAAAAGCAGGAGTTGATCAACTATCTCAACAAACTCGAGGCAATGAACATGAATGCCGTGTGTCTGCAGGTGCGTTCAATGTGCGACGCATTCTACCAGTCGAGCTATGAGCCATGGTCGAGCTACCTCTCAGGCACGCGCGGAGTGAACCCCGGTTGGGATCCCTTGGCGTTTGCCGTTGAGGAGTGTCACAAGCGTGGCATTGAACTCCATGCATGGGTGAACCCTTATCGCTGGTCAACCAGCAGCTCAGGCTGGAGCACCAGCCAGGACCAGCAACTGATAAATGCCGGAATGCTGCTTTCCTATACCAGCGGTTCGAGTGTTACCACCATCCTCAACCCAGGATTGCAGCAGTCGATTGACCGCATCGTGAACGTGTGCAGGGAACTTGCCGAGAATTACAATATCGACGGCATCATTTTTGACGACTATTTCTATCCGAGCGGAATCCCCACCAACAGCAGTGCCGACGATTACCAACTGTGGCAGAACAGCGGCACATCGTTGAGTTTTGCCAACTGGCGTCGCGACAACGTGAACCGCATGGTTCAGGCGGTGTGGGACATGCTTCAGGAAACCAAGCCTGAGGTTCGCTTCGGCATTGGGCCTGCAGGTGTGGCTGGAACGGCATCGACCGGAGCGTCGGCTCACGGTGTAACCCCTTGCCCAACTGGCAGCGACTGGCAGTATAACGGCATCTTCAGCGATCCGTTGGCTTGGCTCGATGACGGGACTATCGACTATATCTCGCCGCAGCTTTACTGGAAGACCAACCACAGCACCAATCCATTTGGACCGTTGACACAGTGGTGGAGCTATGTAGCCAACCATTTTGGCCGTCACCACTATGCGAGCCATAGCATTTCGTTCCTTACCTCGTCTAATACCCAGAGCGACTGGGCCGAGGTGGCGGAGCAAATCAAACTGTCGCGTCAGTACACCGAGAACAATGCGCCTGGCGTGAACATCTATTCGGCAAAGAACATCAACGGCGACAACGGCGGTGTGAGCGGCTTGGGCAATTATCTTGCCGCCAATGTGTTCCAGCACAAGGCACTGCTTCCTGCCGTGACTTGGAAGGAGGCAACTCCTCATGGTGCTCCTGCCAATCTCAAGCTCACCGGCAACCGTCTGTCATGGAATGCCGAGGAAGGTACATTGATAAAGTATTCGGTTTATGCCATTCCCACAACGGTCGATGACGAGGAGGCAATGACATTGTCGGGTGACGGCATCAAGAGCGATTACCTTATAGCCGTTAGCTACAATAATTACTACGTTGTCCCTGAGGCCTACCAGAACGGTTATTATTATGCAGTGTGTGTTGTCGACGGCTTTGACAACGAGTGGCCCGCCGCCTTCACAGGCGAGGCAACAGGTTATGAGCCATTGAAGGATATCGACACCTATGACGAGACCCAAGGTTATACCCTCACCAGCAACTGGATTCGCTCGGTGAAGCCCGAATATGACAACATCATCTTTGAGAGCAACGGCCTTTATCAGCGAGGCATGGCGGTGGGCACCGACAATGTTTATGTTACTCGTCGCAGCGGTAACAGCGCCAATGCCGACATCTATCTCGACGTCTATAGCAAGGCCAACGGCAAGAAAGTGAAAACCCTCACTCTTGGCAGCGAGGCGCAAGTCGATTTCGCGCCTGTTAACGATGTGTTCACCGATGCCGCCGGTAATGTGCTAGTGAGCAACCTCTCGCTCAACATCAACACTACACCAATCTATATTTTCAAGGTCGACACCATCAGCGGTGCAGTGACTCAAAAGGCTTGTGTAAGTATGAGCGGCTACACCTCGCGCATCGACCACTGCAACGTGCTTGGCAATGTTGACGACTCGGAGTTCACCGTGATGGCGGCAGCCGCCAGTGGCAGCAACATCTATCAGTGGAAGGTGAAAAACGGCAACACCCAAAGCAGCAGCTACACCGCGATAGGCAGCTTCTATCCTAGCAGCGCATCAAACTTTGGCATAGCACCTCGCATCTATCCCATGAGTGCCACTAGCGCATGGGTCAAGGGCGCCAACATCCAGCTCACTCTTTACAATCTGAGCAACGGCGCAATTGCCGACAGCTTTGCCGCCAACACGGCAATCCAGGCCGAAGGTTTGAACGCCAACGGCGCCGCTTTCTTTGAGTGGGACGGCAAGCATTTCATGACATACGCCACCGACGACAATCAGTGCAGCGACGGATTTAAGTTTGCCCTCGCCGTTAATGGTGATGATGCTGGCATTGCTGGAATGAGCCGCCTGTGGCAGTTCCCCGCTCAGGGTATTGGCGACGTTTACAGCCAAACCTGGAGTGCTCCTTGTGTGGCACAGGTCAAAGCCGATGGCAGTGGGGTAGACCTATACTACTATGTGCCGGGTTGCGGTATCGCCAGCTATACTCTTGGCAAGATTTCTCAGACTTTGGTTGGCGACGTTGACTGTGACGGAGCGGTGACAGCATCCGATGTTACAGCACTCTATAACTACTTGCTCAACGGTGACACTACCTACATTGCCACCAGCGACGTTGACGGCGACGGTTCGATAACAAGTGCTGATATTACCTCTGTTTACAACATCCTTTTAGGAATTTAAAATAATGCACAATGCATAAACGCAAAGTCTAATCCACAATCCATGAGATACATTAATGGCGCTCGAGCAATAGTGCTCGGGCGCCTTTTTCTGTTCAACTAAGTGAGCTTAGATTGTGGTTACCGCAAGTGTTAATAAGCTCAAAAAATAGTAGACAATGCTAAAAAATCAAAAAAATCACAATTTTCTTATTTTTTATTAATGTGTTTTCAAAATTTATGATTATGTTTGTAAAATGAAATAATCTCGTTTTTAAAAGCGACTGAATTACTTTACTTTGTAAGGCTGATTGTCAGCCAGAAATCATTGATAGGACTTATAAATCAATCAAATATAAACAAACATTAAGTAATTATGAGAAAACAGCTACTACTACTGCTATTTTCGGTCATTGCAGTGACGGGCTATGCCCGCATCGTGACGGGAGTAGTGACCCAGAAATCGGACGGCGAGACTATAATAGGCGCGTCGGTACAGGTGAAGGGCACTAACCGCGGCACGGCCACCGACTTTGACGGAAAATACTCTATTGATGTCAAGGATGGTGAAATCCTTGAGATCTCTTATGTGGGGGCTAATCCTGTGACCGTTAAGATTATAAGTGGTCAGAGCGTTTACAACGTTGAACTGGAGGATGATGCCCAAGTGCTACAAGAAGTTGTGGTGACTGCCTATGGTCAGACTCAGGAGAAGAAGAAACTGAACTTTGCTGTTCAGTCGCTGAGTGCCGATCAGGTAACCGCTGGTGGTTCTTCCAACTTTGCTAATTCCCTTCAGGGTAAGGTCGCCGGTTTGCAAGTGTCTACCGGTGGTGGATCGCCCAACTCATCGACTCAAGTTATTATCCGCGCCATCAGCTCGGTGAACAATTCTCAGAGCAACGAGCCACTGATGGTTGTAGACGGTGTTGCGATTAGAGGTAAAGGTTCGACTCTTGCCGATATCAACCCCGATGATATTGAAAACATGAGCGTATTGAAGGGTGCCGCTGCAAGCGCCTTGTATGGTCAGGAAGGTGCAAATGGTGTTATCTTGATCACCACCAAGAGTGGTAGCCGCGATGGTTCAATCAAGGTTGATGCAAGCGCCACTGTAGAGATTAGCAATTGCATGCGCGTTCCCAAGCTTCAGAGCATGTTCACCCCTGGTTCCAAAGGCTTCTACCGTGAGAACAGCGGTGGCGGCGGTTGGGGCCCCTACCTGCAGTCAACAGAGACTCTTTATGATAACCTTGGTGACTTCCTGGGCACTGGATTGCTTCAGAAGTACAGCGTGAGTGTGAGCGGTGGTACCGAGAAGTTCAATTCTTATGCATCGGTAGCCTACACTAACAACGAAGGTGTTGTTCCCAAGGATTACAAGAATCAGATTACCGCGTTCCTGAAAGGAATGTATAAGCCATCGGAGCAGGTTACTATCCAGTTGTCGTTGAACTTTGTGAACAACAAGTCACGTGGTTTTGGCAATTCGATGTCAACTATTTATAACTGGGGTCGCAACTTCAATATGGCCGACTATGTGACCGCCGACGGTACTGTGAACTGGGCCAGCCGTTATGACCGTTGGGACCTGCTTCTTGACACCGAGCGCATTGGCGCTACCGTGTCGCCCTATTATGGCCGCTACATGGACAAGAGCGTTACCGAGAGCAACCGCTTCATGCTTAATGGCCAGATTGCCTATGAGCCCATCAAGAACTTGGTGTTCACTGGCAAGGTTGGTTATGACAAGGGTTACACAATGTATGACGCTTATACAGTTCCTCGTTTCTATGAAGTAGACTTCGTAGACATTAACAACGAGGAAGTTCAGACCGCCCTCAATGAGAACAAGTCTAGATTTGGTGAATACTCATTCCAGCCATCTCGTGGCGAGCAGCTCACGGCACAGTTCTTTGCCAACTATACACACACCTTTGCCGAGGACTTCAACTTCAACATATTCTATGGAATGGAGTATCGCAAGTATCAAGGCATTGAGGGTAGCTTTGGCGGCTATGAGTTCTTGCTCACCGACTCACACGGTGACGGTTTCTATAGCTGGCAGAACATCAACCCCGAGACCTATATCGATCGTGGCATGACCCTTTACCACTCAACCTATGACAAATATGGTTACTTTGGTGAGGTTCGCTTCGACTATAAGGGTATTGCTCAGCTGTCGGGTACTTGGCGTCATGATGGTTCGTCTCGCTTCAAGCAAAACAAGACAACAAGTTACTTCTATCCCTCGGTTACCGGTGGTGTGATATTCAGTGAGTTGTTCCACTTGACCAATAGCTGGTTCAGCTATGGTAAGATACGTGGTAACTGGGCAAAGGTAGGTAAGGACTGTCCCTCTTACCTTTTCACCAACACCTTCAAGCGCTGGACGACATTCCCCGATCCAGGTTATGGAATTGACCCAACCACTTCTCGCGCTATCGTTCTTGAGCCTGAGATGACAAGTTCGTGGGAGATTGGTGCCGACTTGCGATTCTTCAACAGTCGCACCCGTCTTGATGTGGCATACTACTCTACCACAGTCGACAACCAGATTGTGAGCGTTCGTGTATCGCCCGCTTCAGGAACCATTCTTCAGACCCGCAACGAGGGAACTATCGAGAACCATGGTGTTGAGCTATCGCTGGCACAGGACATCATCCGTACTCATGACTTTGACTGGACCGCATTGCTCAACTACTCGTTCAACCGCGGCCGTGTTAAGAAACTGCCCGACGACGTGATTGAGATTCAAGGTACACAGTATGGCGACATTTTCCCTGTAGCTCGCTTGAATGGCTCGTCGACCGGTTTGTCGGGTAAGGACTACATGCGTGATCCCGACGGCAACGTGATTTGCAACGCCGAGGGTTATCCCATCATCGACCCCCAGAAGGGTGTTTACATTGGTAACCGTGAGCCCGACTTCCTGTTGGGTCTTGGTTCGAACTTCCGTTGGAGAAACTTGACAGCCTCATTCCTGTTTGACTGCCGTAAGGGAGGAGACGTGGCCAATGTTACAGGCCGCAGCCTTATCACCAACGGTATGAATCACCTCTATGACAAATATCGCAACCGTGAGATTATCTTCAAGGGTGTTGTAGACAATGGTGACGGCACTTATTCGCCTAATACCACCCCCATCATCCTTGACCAGAATTTCATTGCAACATATTACAGCACAGTGTCTTCTAATTTCATTGAAGATGGTTCCTACATCCGCTTGAGTTATGTGACTCTGGGTTATGACTTCACAAGTCTGCTCAAGCCAGGATGTCCTATCAAGCATTTGAGCCTCAATTGCACTGGCCGCAACCTGTTCCTTTTGACAAAGTATAGCGGCAATGATCCCGCTATTTTGGCAGCCGTTAGTGGTGGTACAGGTGGAATGGGTATCGATAACTACAACGTGCCCGCTACCCGTAGCTTTAATTTCACATTGAAAGCATCGTTCTAATCAACACTTGTAAAGATTATGGAAATCATGAATAAACTTAAGATAACAGCTTTATTGCTTCTCATGTGCCTGATGGGCGTGAGTTGCGAGGATATGCTCGATGATAATGTGAACCCCGATAAGGCACATTCTATCAATGTGCAAGTTGCAATGCCAGTGGTGGTGTTCTATGCACAGCAAATCAACTATGACCATGCCGAGTATTACAACTACTTCTCTCAGTTCCTCACCACTGGAGGAAAGAGCTCGGTTGGAGCCTATTCCTACAAGTGCGAATGGGAGATGCTGACGATGAACCGCCATCCACAATGGCGTCGTCACTTTTATGACATTGGCGTGAATGCCAATAACCTGATACAATATTCTCAAGAGATCAACTCACCCAACTACGAGCTCATTGCTCGTACTATCAAGTTGATGTCGACACAGTTGACTACTGATGCCTTTGGCGACATGCCACGCTCTCAGGCCTATCAGACAAATGCTCCCACCTATGACACACAGGAGAGCATTTATGAGTGGATGTTCCAGGAGGCCGACGATTTGATTGCTTTGTATGAGAATCCTGAATATGCACAGAATGAACACAACTTGGTAATTGACAAGTCTCAAGACCGTGTGTATGCCGGAGACCTCGAGAAATGGAAAGGTCTGGTTTATGCGATCAAGGCTCGCTTGCTACTGCGCAACATTCCTAATGTAGACCGCAGCCCAGCTATGTGCCAGAAGATTATCGCCGCTGCCGATGCCGCAATCAATCAGTGGCGCAAGGGTGACTTGTTGTACGGCAGCTGGTTTGGAAATGAGCCTCGCTACAACTTTGACGGCGGCACCGGTACGCAGAACTGTGTTTGGAGTCTCTCGAAACCTGTGATTAACAGTTGGGAGTCTCGTGCTAACCTTCTTGACGGTGCTATTCCAAGCAAGTACTTCATGGTAGATGTGCTTGGTCTTCATGCACCAGCCGACGAGAAGCAAGTTGGTATGTATAACGGTAATAGCGGTTATGCCAACGATCCTCGTTGCGTGCTCCTGATGATTCCTCGTTCAGGACCATCTTCGGCCAGCAACACCAACACTCAGATTAAGATGCGCTTCTTGGAGAACAACATAGGCATGAGCACCAGTTTCAAGATTGCCAACTATCCCAACCTCTATATGGGAGCCTATTGCGGAGATCCAACAAGTTACAACCCCATCTTCACAATGGAGGAGCTTTACTTCATCAAGGCCGAAGCAACCTATTGGTTGGGTAACAAGGCTGAGGCTTGCGCTCTTGCCAAAGAGGCTACCGCACACAATATTGAGCGTCACCTTGAGTTCTTCCTGAAGAAATATCCTAACACTGTAAACTACAACGAGACACGTGACAATAAATACCCAGGTAAGGCTAACACAAGTGGAGTTCCGGGTTATGTCCAGGCCGATTACTGGGAAGGACAAGTTAATGCCTTCCTCAATAACGAGGACTATTTCACCTACAGTGCTTCGGGAACACCTCAGTTGAAGGTGTCGAAGGTTACTGACCGTGGTAACCATCACTGGTACTTCAACCCGTCGGAGTATACCCTTAGCGACTTGATGCTTCAGAAATATGTGGCTATGGTTTATCAGCCCGAGATGTGGACCGATATGCGCCGCTACCACTATAGTAACAGGCGCAACAATTACGGTATAGGTGACGCCAACGAGATTATTTATCCCGACCTCCGTCGCCCCTACAACCTCTATTCGGCCTACTGGGTAGACGGTCTTACCGAGACCCAGAAGGAAAACACATGGATTCAGCGCTTGAATTATGACCCCGAGACCGAGGAGAAATACAACCGTTCAGAGTTGCAGCGCCTGGGTGCCTACAAGAACTACAAGTGGTTGCAGGAACCCATGATTTGGTCGCACAATTATGGCGAAGTGACATCTCTCACTGGTAAATAAGATGAATGAGGAATAATAATTATAAAGATCAATAAGAATTATGAAGATATTTAATATTTTAGGCTCGGTAGCAATTGTGGCAGCTCTGGTAACATCGTGCGCCATTCACGACCCGTTTGCCGACAATATGGAGATAGGTCAGGTTGTACCTACTGTTTCCTGGGAGTTGAGCGACGTGGCCAAAGCTGGCGGCTATGTCTACTTTAAGGCCAAATACTATACCAGCAGTGATCACACTATTGATCACAGTGAGGTGTGGGGCCTTGTGACACGCACCACATCGGCTGCTGCAACATGCCGACTGACAAAGGCGTTCTCGTATACTAAGACTATCAACTCGACCGACACTGTCCGCACCGACGTCAAGTTGGCCTCTTACCCTCATAGCAAGGCAGAGTGGGATGGCCACGAATATGTGCTTGTCGACTCGTTCCAGGTGTCGTCGACATTGGCTCCAGTAAGCTGGGTTGAACCTGAGACCTTTGATGAAGAGCGTTTCGAGATGTACTATCCAGCATCGTTCCAACAGGAGTTTGTAGACCATGTGGTCAACTACCTCACAAAGGACAGCACTTATTACAATGACATGTCGTCAATTTATATCAATTACGACTTCACAGCCGAGCAGTTTGAAGAACTGAACGCTAAGTATGGCTTGTCGATGCCCACCGAGACCGAGACAGGCAATAAGAGTAAATTGTGGTTTGTTAATCCTGATGTGGTAGACCATTACTACTATATTACAGTAGATGAAAACGGAGTAAAGACTGAGCACGAGATAGCCACTCCCGACCAAGCACCTGCTGGAGTCAACGTGTATGAAGTATATCAATCCTGTGCATGGGTTTACAGCCGCTACAGCGATGACACCGGTGGTCGAATCACCTCGATTCGCAAGGAATACATGCCATTCTGGAAAGATCTTATCAGTCAAATTCCTTTCAAGGATTGGATTTACAATACAAGCGATAAGAACTACTCGGTGAACTTCACCCGCAACTATATTCTGTATCCCACATTCCGCGTCTTTGACGAGACAGGCAAGATGGGAAAAGATACTGAGACAAAGCAAATTGCTCTTAACTAAAAACATCACTTTGAGTTATGAAGATATTTAAGAAAATAGCATTAATGACATTGCTGGTGTTTTCGTTGACATCTTGCATCGAGAAGGAACCCGTTTACGGTAACTTTGGCGGCAAAGATGTAGACTTCACCTACAATGTTGATGGAGATGAATATACTCTCGATTTCTATGTGGTGTCGACAATTAAATTCAACAACATTTCGGAGAAGAGCGGCAATGTGACCTGGGACTTTGGTGATGGCACGACCTCAAGCGACCAGAACCCTACTCACAAGTATGAGAAAGCCGGTGTTTACAATGTTACACTCACCGTTGATGGTGTTGGCAAGCGCACCTATCCATTGCTCATCTACGATATCGCTCCAGTGCTCAGCGTTGTTGAGCAAAGTGCCGAGACAGTAGTTATCAACGATGTTACCGTGCTGCTTGATATCTCCCTTCCCAACCCCGAGAATCTGGAGTGCAAGTATGTGTGGAAGTTCCCCGATGGCACAGCACTTGAAGATGGAACAACCATTACTGAGTTCACAGGTTATAGTCACAGCGACGGCTCAGTAGATAACCCCGGCAAGCTTAAATTCAAGAACATTGGTTCTCAGAAGATTGAACTTCAAACTTGGTTTGATGTCAATGGTGAGAATCGTCGTCTTGAGGACAGCTATGTTAACGTTCAAGTGGGATCATCGATACCTTGCCCAACATTGTACTATGCAGTGTTTGGTGGCAATATCAAGGCTTATAAGCTTGTTGATATGAGCCAATTGCCCGCGGGCACTAAGAACATGCCATTTGACATGGGCGTTAACTCAGGCAACATGCCCACCACACTGGTGTTTGCCAGCGTCGAAGGTCGTGACTATGTCTACATCCTTGACTGTGGTAAGCAGTACTACTATGTCAATGATGAGAACGGCGTTCTTGGCGATGGTAAGATTAGTGTGATGACTGCCGACGGAACTGATGTAAGCACAATGATTACCAATGTGGGCCAGCAGGCCTTCAATGACCCATTCCAGGGCTTCAGCGATGGTACCAACCTGTATTATACCGACCGTAACACAGGAATTCGCCGCATTCCTCTTACTACTCGTGGTGAGACCGAGAAGACTAACTTCAATAGTACCGCCGGCTACTTCTGTGTGAACAATATGCTTCAATACTATGGCAACGGTATTGCTTATGGTGCTATCCACACTGGACTGCTGCAAGACAAGAGCGGTACCTTCTGGTGGGGTAAGAACTACTCGGGCAACGGTATCTATAGATTCCGCACCAGCGATATTGGTGAGCCATCATCAACCAAGCCCGGTCCAATCCCATTCCCAATCTTGCTTCAGGCTACTCAGCCAAGAGCCTTCACTATAGATGAGGAATATGGCGCACTCTATGTATGGATGTGTAAGGGCGGAACACCAGGTCCTGGTTTCACTCATTATCCTCTCCCAGGTCCTAGCGACGGTCTTGACTATGATCAGTTTGTGAAGTTCATTACTATGGAGGCCAATCCCGAGAACACCACAGCCGACGAGGGCGTGTACACTACCCAGTTTGCTGTTGATGCTGTTACTCACTTTGTTTACTTCGGCTTCCGTGCAGCAAGCACTGAGAAGGTCTATACTACTGGTTTGAAATATTACAATCCAGAGACACAAACAGTGGTTGACTTCAACAACAATCGTGACCGCATTCTTGGATTGTGCATTAATCCTCGAGATACATATCTTTTCTAAAGACAGCACAATATCCTAAAGATAGAATCCCGTCGCTCGGTTGTGGGCGACGGGATTTTTATTCATCGTTGAGAGCTTGCTTTGTGTCGTGCTTATGCCTTCGTCGGGAGTACTGCTTTTTGGACTTGTGCACGCGATGAGTGGAGACCCATTGTCCGCCTCCATTTCGTTCCATCTGTTCATCGCGGGAAATCATCTTGATGATTTTGTCCATCGCGTTGCTCTTGGTTGTCTTTGACTTTTTCATAATATAGTGTAGTATGATAGAAGCAATTGCAAGAATTGTGCCAATATTATTTTATTGTTATGGCTTGTTTGGTTCGTTCTCAGATGGCTGGTTGTAGAAATCGTTGATTTTGTGAGGTTTCTTGTCGATGACGGGTCGAATTGAAAATCCGTTGAGCACCCCTAATGACTGGAAAAAAATCATATCGTCGGTAATAATAAAAGCCATTATGCCTACTGAGTCTTCTTCTTTAGGTTGTGTGCGATTTGCTGTCCAGTAATACCCTTTGTAGCCTGTCGAGAAGTAGCGACGGTCGTATCGGAATCCCGCTAAGGGTAAGAATATGGAGTTGCCGCTTGGTCCAGTGACAATATATCCCGGAATGGTGCCTGGCTCATTTGTGAATTTCCACTGGCATTTGTCCACGAGTTCCTTAAAGTCTTCAACAAGGGGCAAGCGCCACTTGCCACCCCACAACTTGCGCGCGGCATCAAAACGTGTGCCCTCAAAACTCTCGGTGCGGTGCGATGAATGGTCTCCAAAACAATAGCCATGCAGCACTGTGAAAGGATTCTCCATGCCACCATTTATCATCACTCCAGGCATCATGAGACAGGGAGATTGTGCTCCCACGTTAAATGGTGCCCAGTCGACGTTGAGTCCCATGTCGATGGCTTCACTTTCAGGAATCTTGCATGGGATTTTGTCGGTGCCGGGATGCGGTAAAAACACCGAAAACCTTTTCTCGGGTACATCTATGACCATGAGCGAAGTGTCGCGGGCAAGAGTCAAGCTGTCTCCTCGCTGCCATCCTGGTATTGAGGAACTTTGAGAAGATGTGGCCAACTGTGGTTTAAAGTCATTGAAATTTAAGTTATAGCCGCCCAAGAAAGCTATTGAACAAAGCATTGCTATTGCAACCGAAACTAGGGCCATCGTTCTATTTTTGCGACTTTTAGTTGCAGCTTGGTTAAAAGCTTCCTGCAATTGCGACAGGGTGGAGTACCTTTGGGCGGGATTGGCAGCAGTGGCTTTGACAATAACATCATTGAAAATCTTGGGCAAATCCATGTCCTTCATAATCATGCCAAGCGAGAAGATATCGGCTCGAGCGTCGATTGCGCCTTTGGTCTCAAGCACTTCGGGAGCGATATAGTTGACGGTGCCTGCTGCAGCCTTTAGCGAGCTGTAGCTGTCGGTGTCGCTGAGCCCGAAGTCTATAAGTTTCAGGCTGTTGTCCTCGAGAGTGATCATGATATTGGAAGGCTTGAGGTCGCGATGCACCACTTGATAGTTGTGGCAATGAGCTATAGCCGCCATGAGCTGGTGCAAAATGTTTATTTTCTCGTCAAGTGAATGGCCGTTTTTGAGCCATTGCAACAAAGTGGTTCCATCTATCCACTCCTCAACTATGCAGGTGCCCAGCTTTTCAATATTCTCGATGCTTACAACACCCACGATATTTGGATGACGAAGATGCATGGCGATGTCAAACTCCTTGCGCAGCAAGTCACGGTATAGCTTCTTGTCGGCAAATTCGGGCTTGATGCCCTTGAGGAACCACAACTTGCCAAATCGCTCACCTCTTGCCAGCTGGTTGAACTGACCCTGACGCTCAAGCAAAACAATATTTTCAAATCTCGGTGACAACAAGTAAAACGATTAAACTGGTTATAGATTATGCATTGGGCAGTATGAACAATGCATTTACTGCTGGACCGGCCTTATTGCCATGAGGCGGTCGAATGTTTCGGTTTGCTCGGCGATGATTTTGCCCTCGTCGAGAAGTACGTAATGTGCCATGCGCTTGCCATCGGCAGTGGGGGTTGATGTCCAATAGTAGCCATATCGGCCTATGTTTTGCATGTTGATGCCGTCGTCGCTCCATCCTGCCAGTGGCATGAAGATGCAATTGCCATTAGGTCCTGTGACCACATATCCTGCTGCTCCATCACCTGCATTGCGAAATTGCCACTTGCAACGGTTGATGAGCTCTCTAAATTCCTCGATTGTGGGCATTCTCCACTTGCCGCCCCAGCGCTTGTGAACAAAGTCAATGTCCGAGCCGCTAATCGACTTGCTTGGCACCGCCTTGTGTTGTGGCCAGTACTTGTTTAGTCCTCCCCATTTGCCCACATCGGTGGTGTCTCCCCAAGAATAGAAACTTCCCACCATGTTAACCGACGGATGCTCAGCTCCCATGTTCATTCGGCTCCATTTCACGCTTAGTCCCAGGTCGACGGCGATGGTATCGGAGATATTACCAGGTGTTATAGAATCGAAATGCAGATAATATATGTCGCAAAGTGATAATGTTGAGAACGCTACATTGACACCTGGAACAATGCTGTCAACGTCATATCCTGTTGGCAGTTTTTGCTTGTTGGCTTGCTGCTGTCTATTGCCCCAAAAGAAAGCTGCAGCAATAGCCGCAAGAGCCACTATTGCCAATGTCGCTGGCATGAGCCATCGCAAGTGCTTTTTCTTTTGTGCAGAGGTGAAGGCTTGATGCAATTTCTCGGGCGAGTGGTATTTGCCTTTCTCGCAATGATTTATCACATTGTTGAATTTGCGTGGTAGCCGCATCTGGCGCAAAAGCTGGGCAAGAGCGGTGAAATCGGTTTGAGCTTCAGTTGCTTCGGGCTCGAAGTCAATAATTTTCACTCGTGAGCCATTATGGGTGACAAGAATATTGCTGGGCTTGAGGTTGCCGTGCGTTATGCCCTTGCTCATATAGTAGCGAACGGCCTCTACAAGCTGGGTGGCGATATCCTGACGAACTTCGACAGCGGGGTCGGATGCTATAAATTTGTCAAGACTTGTGCCGTCGACCCATTCTTCGATGATGCATCGCCCCTCCATGGTGGGAACTTCTTGCTGGGCTATCATGCGAACGATGCTTGGGTGCCACAGCGTCATGCCGCGCTCAAACTCGCGGTCGAGCAGCTGCTGCGCCTTGTTGCGAGGCTCAAACTGCGGGTTGACGCCTTTCACGACCCACCATTGTCCAAAGCGTTTCACCCGCTTTAGGCACAGCCATGGTCGTTGACAAGGCAGGTCACTGAAGTCGGTGAATTGTGCTCCTATGTCGCCCTCCATGGGCTCAAAGAAGCTTGATGAGTTGTAAATGTTGCTACCGTCTTGCATATAAGATTGTATTTGTGCTCAAAGTTACTCATATTTTTGATTATAGCGCGCTGAGAACTGATTTTTTCAGCTATCAGCGCGCTATAAAAGGGATTTTTATACCAAGTGTCTTATTAAGGCAACTTGTTGACAGCGTTTCTTACATCTTCTTCGGTGGGTGCAAGATCGTTTGCAATCTTTTTGAAAGTCGAAGTGACTGTGCCTTCTTTCACCTTAATCTCGTTTTTGCTCTTATAGGTTACAGTGAGTTTGAAACCGTCATTGCTCTCGAGTTCCAAAATGTTCTTGGATTTAGCATGCCCTTGCATATAAATAATATTGTCGTTATATACATCATAGTAATAGGCCTCACAATGAGGCATACAGTATTCATCATAGCTATCAATGCCAAGAATATAGTCATGGATTTGTCGCCCACCAGTTAGCTCTAATCTATAATAGAAAATGCCGCTATTGCCAGCATCGTTCTCTGAATATAGATTGACACCCGAAGATGCTTGTTGTACACTATGTTTGCGTTTCTTGGCGCTCATTTCGGTTGTAGCACAGGTACCTAGCACCAGCACTGCCAAAAGGATTGTAAATAGCTTTTTCATGATTGTTTGTTGTGATAATAATTTTAAAATCAGGAATTTTTGTTACTGTCCAGTTCCGCCGCAGTCGGGGCACTTGATGCGTCCAGAACCTTTTACAATGTCTCCATCATTAGGTCCTATCCAATGTCCACCACATTTTGAACAATAATCTAGGCCACTTACCATATCTCTCAAGTCTGGTGCTACATAGACGTGTACTAAGCCTTTTCCATTGCATTTGGGGCAGGTGATTTTGCCGGTGCCGCCGCATCGCTGGCACACGTTACCCTTTTGAGTCGCATAGATTGTAGCGCTTTGGTCTTCGCAGGTGAGTTTTATCTCACCTCGCTTGGAGCCGGCTTCGTTGGCTGGAGCGGTAACTGAAAGTGTGCCGTTGTCGTAGGTGGCAGTGAAGCCCTCAGGAGCCTCGATTTGCGGACTTCCGTCAGTGTCAATTGCAATTGTCTGTGTGCCACCTTCTTTCTCAAACTCGACCTTGTCGCTTGCAGGAGTGATGTGAGTGCACTTGGTAGCTTGCTTCACATGGATGGTTACTGTCACATCATCTTTTCCAGCGAGAACAATGTCGCCTTCGCGTGGGGTGCCGGTTTCGTTGTTCTGAACTTTGATAACCATCAAGCTGTCATGAATCTCGGCGGTAACCCAATCAGGGCATTCCTTAACGTTCCAACTGCCGTCGGCTGTGACGCTCACGTTTTCTTCTCCACCCCCAATGGGGAACGAGATACTATTTTTGTCAACACTGATGTTGTTGGCTCCATTACATGCGCTGAGCATAATCAAAGCAAGCCCAGCAAGAAATAATATAGATTTTTTCATTTTTGCAATTAGTTAATTAATTTCTTGATTTAATCGAACATCCTTCTTGTCCCATACTTTCCCTTTGAAATATCCATAAGGCACAGTTTTAGTTGAATAGAAATATCCATCAACTATTGTGTAACGATCGGGGTCTTCTTTTTCCCACATAACAACTCGGCCGTCGCTCTTCATCTCGCCCACAAGGTTCATATCATCTTGTGGACTTTCAAGTTCCGCTACAAGCCGATTTCCATTGCTGGACTCAATCCATAAACTAAAATAATTATTGGAATAAGATTGTCCAATATTATTAGTGTTTTTAATGACTGTTCCGCTTGACGAACGGCTTTTAGTGCGCTTTTTGGCGCTCATCTCGGTTGTAGCACAGGCACCTAGCACCAGCACTGCAAGAAGAATTGTAAATGATTTTTTCATGATTGTTTTGTTTTAAGTCTTATATCAAATAATGTTGTGAAAGCACTAAGGTGTGAGCCTTGTTTTTTGCTTCGTAGGCTTGCGGGCTCTGGACTGCCTGGTGACCACGAGAAAAAACAGCTCACACCTCTATGCTGGAGCGTCGCCTGGTGTTGCCTGGGTGACGCATCCTTGCTAGTAGTGGGTGGCGTTGGTTCTCATTCCTAGTCACCGGTGTGGTTAATTGTCCAGATTAACAAGCCGTGGAATGGGAGCTAAACGCTTCCTTGGAAAAATGTATATACGATGGTGTTTTCAGCCACTCTTGGCACTCAGTTTTGCCACCGCATCGCAAAGTTAGGGAAAAAACTCCAAATGAGCAAACATTTTTCTATAGTGTGAGCTGCTTCATCATCATTATAATGGTTGTCTGCTGCTTCCTCGTGGTAGCAGTGACAAAATTATAATTATGATGGAAGAAAACCTTATCCTTTGGAGTCCTTATTTCTAAAAGCCTTGCAGTTTGATAGAAAATTAGTATTTTTGCAGAGAAGAAACAATAAAATACATGTCATGCCGAGCTGAACAATAGCTGTCAATGGTTAAAGAAACGATAATAATATCCGAAATAAAGGTTCAACTTCTTGCTCTTCGCAGTCAGGTAGAGGAGAAGATGGGTAGGGCTTTACGTTTACCGAGTGACTTTCAACTACTTGCTCACAATGTTGCAGAAGTCACGGGAGAGCACATTTCTACCAACACCTTGAAGCGATTGTGGGGCTACCTTGAGGGTTATCGCACTAGCCGCCGCTTTACACTCAATGTACTTTCACGGTATGTGGGTTTTCGCGATTGGGACGATTATTGTGTGAATTTAAACCATAATGCTTCGTCTCAGATTTTTGACACACAGCATATTGACAGTGGGAGCCTTGATGTGGGGGATAGGTTGACCCTCCGTTGGCATCCCGATCGTGTTGTGAGGTTGGAGTATAGGGGTGGAAACGAATATGTTGTACTGGAATCGCATCGTGCTAAGCTTACCGCTGGTGACACGTTTAAATGTCAGGGGTTTGTCCCTGGTCAGCCATTGGTTATCAACGGGTTGCTTCATAAGGGTGTCGACCATCCCATTAATTACATATGCGGCAAACAGGGTGGAGTTAAGGTGATTATAAAAGATTAATCTATGCATAATACATAAATAGTTTACGCCTTATTTAACACATTACCACAAGCGCAATGTGCAGTGAATGAGAAGCACTGCGTGTTACTGTGTCCTTTTTTCGTTTTTCTTCTTTTTCTTCTTTTCATTCCTTTCGCTCTTTTATTTCATTTTCCCCCTTTGATTCTCTCCTTTGTTTTGGGGTAAAATCACACATTAATTATATAATAAAATGGTATTATTCTACGTTATTTAATTTAAGGCGGAGAGTGCCTTTTTATAGAAAATGAACTATTCAACACAAGATATAACATGAAAAAAATCTTGCTGACTTTAGCCTTATTGGCAAGTGCTTCAATAACATGGGCTCTTGAAGTGGAATGCACACCAGGTAACCTTTCTACTCTTATTGATGACACAAGTATCACCACACTCACAATTACAGGTCAAATGGATGCTCGTGACTTTAAATTCATCAGTGATGAACTCGACGCTCTCACCAGCATTAATCTAAGTGGTGTAACGATAGTGAGTTACAGCAATGTAGAACCATTAATAAATAATGAGGATAATTACTCCGAAAACTGTATTCCTCCAATGTCGTTTTTTGGAAAGAACACTCTCAAAGCGGTGAATCTTCCCAGCAGCACACGAGGCATTGGTATGGCGGCATTTGCTGGCTGCAGCAACCTTGTTAATTTTACATTTCCCGAGGCACTTGATTCGATTGCAGATTATACTTTCTCGGCATCTAAACTCAGTCAAATCACATTGCCTGAAACGGTGCATTACTTGGGCGAAGGAGCATTTTGCAATATTACAAACCTTACAACAGTAACAATCCAACCTTCAGAATCGCTTACTATACCCAAAAGGGCCTTTGAGGGCTGTACAAAACTTAACACAGTGACTTTGGGCGCTAATGTGACAGCCATTGAGGAGCGTGCTTTCAAGGGGACCACACAACTGGCACACATGAACTTTGAAGGTCATAATAACATCAAGCACATTGGTGAGTGCGCTTTTCTTGGTTCAGGACTTACCAGTTTCATCTTTGAGCAGGCCAATAACCTTAATAAAGTTGATGATTGGGCCTTTGCACAGTCCAAGCAGGTTAGTGCGGTCATGCAATCAGGCATCATGCATGTAGGCAAGGGAGCTTTTTACTATGCCCCCGACTTGACAAGCTATGTTCCCAACAATAGAGGTGACAGTATTGCCGATATGCTTCTTGCAGGAACAAATGTAGGTAACGACATTACCGCTAACACAAAGATTCACTACATAGGCAGCTATGCTTTTTATAACACTCCAATTCCATCATTGACTTTACCTCAATCGCTGGAATATATAGGCACTCGTGCTATGGCTGGCATGATAGATCTACAGCACTTGACAAGTTATGCTGTTGAGGCCCCCGAACTGGGCGATGAAGTGTGGATTGGTGTAGACCAGTCGAGCATTCCTCTTTCGGTCATTCAAGGTAGTGTTGAGAACTACAGTGCTGCTGCTCAGTGGCTTGAATTCTTGATTCAAGATTTCTTGTTTGGAGATGTGAATCGTGATGGACATGTAAATTCAGTTGATGTTACCGCCGTTTATAATGTTCTTTTGGGCAACTCCTACGAGTTTGTAGAAACAGCCAATGTGAACGGAGATGATGTGATTAGTGCTGTCGATGTCGTTATCATTTACAACATCTTGCTTGGCAATCATAATGCGCCGGGACGTAACAAGAAAGTTAGAGACAGTAGTGACATGATGAGTGCTCAAGACTTCAAGATAGAGGCAGGTGAGACTCATGTGATGGACGTGGAATTGATGAATAGCGCTGGTTTCTCGGCAATTCAGCTTGACCTTGAGTTGCCTCAAGGGCTGAGCATCAGCGATGTGACAACTACCGACCGTGCCAAAGGTATGGCAATGGGATACAACGAAATTGAGCCAGGTAAGTGGAGAATTGTTATTCATAGCGCTACTGCTATGGAAGGCAATGAAGGAACGTTGTTCAACATCACTGTAAAGGCAGATGAGAGCTTTGGCGGAAACGAGACAATCACCGTTGGCAATATCCAGGGTGTTGAGCCAAGCGAACTAACCCACTTTATTGATGACTTCACTGTTGAAGTGGGAACGACAACTGGTGTTAGAGATATCAACATTGACTCTCAAGCAACTGGTCCAGTTGACGTTTACAATATGAATGGTCAGTTGTTGCGACACAATGTTGAGCGCAGCGAGGCAACTCAAGGGCTGCCAAGTGGAATCTACATCGTTGGTGGCAAAAAAGTGATTGTTAGGTAAAATCATCTTCTTATCGCGATTCCAGATAATGGTTAAGAGAGTACATCTACTTGTTCTACTGTTGATAGCCACGTTGTCGGGTCAAGCAGCGACTGTGACAGTTATGTCTACAGCGGGCAAACTGTCAGAAATGCTAACCGACCATAATGTTACTGATCTTGTGATCAGGGGTACTCTGGATGCACGCGATTTTAAGTTCATTAGTGACGAGCTCAACAATCTCCAAAAACTCAATTTGATCGACGCTACAATCCAAGCTTATAAGAGTAGTGTGGACGACGGTCTCTATTTGGGTGGGTATGATTATGCAAGTAATACCTTGCCTTACTGCGCTCTTACCGGCATGATTACGTTGCAGAAGTTATATTTGCCCAATAACTTGGTAGCAATTGACTATGGTGCTCTTGCAGGTTGCTCGGCATTGAAAACCATTTATTTCCCTTCCACGCTTGAGAAGATTGGTGACGATGCCTTTAACTCTTGCAATACTTTGAGCGGTGTGACAATTTCCAACTCTATAAGTCACCTTGGAAGCAAAGCCTTTGCCCATTGTGCAAACCTTGCTGCAGTAGTTATCACTCCTGATGTGCCGTTAGAGATAGGCAGCGAAGCATTTGCCGATTGTCCTGTTCTAACAAATGTGAAGATTGGCCCTAAGGTTACATCCATTGGGGATGGCGCCTTCGCCGACTGCTCATCGCTTAAGGGCCTTCAATTATTGAGTGGTTCTTTGCTTGAAAGCATTGGTGACAAAGCGTTCTACAACTCGGGGCTTGAGAAAATTGATTTTGGTACTATGCCTCTTGTTAAGCATTTGGGAGCTTGGGCTTTGGCTCGCACCAATTTATCGAATGTGAGTTTGCCTTCTCATGTCAAAAGCCTTGATGAGGGTACGCTTTTTTATAGCAAATCACTGTCCCGAATAGAGCTGCCTAGAACTCTTACTTATCTTCCTGATTATATGCTTGCTGGATGCGACAATGTCAATGGTACATCTTTCATGACTCAGAACATGGGCAACATAGGTGACTATGCCATTTACAACCAGTCTCAGCACAGCAGCATTGACATTCCATTCAGAGTGTACTTCATTGGCACTCAGGCCATGGCTGGCATGACAGGCTTGAAAGAGATTACGAGCAAACCCATTGAGGTTCCAGAACTTGGTGATGACGTGTGGGCTGGTATCGATAAGTCGAAAGTGACTCTGTATGTCAACGAACAGAGCTTGAACAAATATAAAGCTGCTGAGCAGTGGATGGATTTCATTGTTGAGAAGGCTCAGCTTCGTGGCGACATCAACTGCGACGGGTTTGTCAATACTGCCGACGCTGTTGCCGAGCGTCGATATCTTGTTGAAGGCCATATCGAAGGCATAGATGTGAGCCTCACCGATGTTAATGGTGATGGAGAAGAGAATGTTGCCGATATCGTCTCAATCTACAACATTATCAATGGTACAGAGCCTTTTGACACTCCTGCGCGCCACTATTTTGACGATCTTATTGATGGAAATGGCCTGAAATTGGGGACTTATGCTGTGACACTTGATATTTTACTTGAAAACACAAGGAATTACTCAGCCTTCCAGATAAATTTTGTGACTCCTGACGAAATGAGCATTGATAATGCTACACTTTCAGAGCGAACCATAGGTCATGAACTTTATATGAAAGAAGAAAGTTCTTGCAATTACATGATTATGGGCTTTTCTCCTGCTGGAGACGACATTGACGGCTATGAAGGCGTGATACTCACTCTCAACATCAGCAGTACAAGGCCAATAACTCTTAATGACAAGATTCAACTCAATGAAATCAATTTTGTTGACAGTCAAGAGAAAGTTTATCGCCGACATGTGCGCTATCTTAACCTTATAGGATTGACTGCACTTGAAGATATAACTGTTGATGAGAGTGACGGGCCTGTTGATGTTTATAATACTCAGGGACAATTGCTTCGCAGGGGAGTTGAGCGAAACCAGGCTACTCAAGGGCTCGCTCCAGGAATCTATATAGTTGGTGGAAAGAAAGAGATAGTAAGATAGTTTTGTCGTTCGTTTTGCGAACGCTGGTTGAGGAGTAGAAAAAATAATGAGACAATGGGCACAACACCCATTGTCTCATTTTAGATACCATAGTAAAAAGATGATTGCTTTTACTCGATTAGTACTTAACTTTGAGATAATTTTTGTACTTCTCCTTAACTTGTGGAAGTTGTTTCTGGAGGTTTGCAATGCGTGTTGCGTCGCTTGGGTGAGTACTTAAGAACTCGGCCTTGGTGTTTGATCCGCTAGAGCTCATCTTCTGCCAGAACGTGAGTGCGCAGTCGGGATTGTATCCTGCCATAGTCATAAGAACAAGTCCGATGTTGTCGGCCTCAGTCTCGTGTTTACGCGAGAATGGCAGCATCACGCCATAGTTGGCACCTAATCCAAATACTGTGTTGGCGAGGCTTTGTGTAGACTGGCTAGCATTTTGAGTTATTGCGCCCAGGATTGCACCTCCATATTCGAGAGCCTTCTGCTGACTAAGACGCTCATTGCTGTGCTTAGCAACAGCGTGTGCAACTTCGTGTCCAAGCACAACTGCTAGTTCGTCATCGCTAGAGATGATGTTCATAATACCCTCGTAAACAACGATTTTACCTCCGGGCATGCAGAATGCGTTGAGCTGGTTGTCTTTAACTAGATTAAATTCCCAAGCAAAGTTTTTGACTTGGTCACTCATTCCGTTGGCATTGAGATAGGCTTCGGTAGCAGCGGCAATTTTACGTCCTACACGTGTTACCTGATCGCACTTGACGGTTTGAGTAGACTTTTTGGCTGTAGACATGTATTCCTTGTAGGAAGCGAGACTTGATTGGAGCACTTCGCTATCGGAAACAAGGTTCAGCTGATTACGTCCCGAGATGGGCACCTTGTTGCAGGCAGTCAAAATCACTGCCATTAATGCTAAAAATAAAAAAATCTTTTTCATAAAAGTAATGTTTTTTTATGGTTGTTAATGAGTTATTACACGCTTAGTGGGGGGTAGGGTGGCGTTGCGCTCATCGATGGCGTCGGCCACTGCCGATGCGAGCTTGTTGAATGCCATTCCCGACACTGAGTTTTCAAGAATCACTGGGACACCGTCATCGCCACCTTTGCAAATTGTGGCTACGAGAGGGATTTGACCGAGCAGTTTCACGTTGAGAGCTTTAGCTAGGTTCTTGCCTCCGTCTTGTCCGAAGATATAATATTTCTCGTCGGGATGAGCTGCAGGTGTGAACCATGACATGTTCTCGACGATACCAAGCACAGGCACGTTGACGTGCTCTCCCATGAACATTGACACACCTTTGCGCGCGTCGGCAAGAGCCACTTCCTGTGGTGTGGTGACTACAATGGCACCTGTGATGGCAAGTGTTTGTACTAGAGTGAGATGTATGTCGCTTGTTCCTGGCGGCATGTCGATGATGAAATAGTCTAGCTCGCCCCAGTTAGCTTCGGTGATGAGTTGCTTGAGGGCATTGCTCGCCATAGCTCCACGCCATAGTACAGCCTGGTCTTTGCTGACGACAAATCCTATAGAGAGGATTTTAACTCCGAATTTCTCGGCTGGCACGATATACTTTTGACCGTCAATTTCCTCCATGTATAGTTGTTCATCTTCTATGCCGAACATTTTGGGAATTGATGGTCCAAAAATGTCGGCGTCGAGCAGTCCCACGCGGTATCCTTGCTGTGCCAGTGCCACTGCGAGGTTGCAGGCAACTGTCGATTTTCCCACGCCTCCCTTGCCACTTGAGACGCCAATGATGTTTTTCACTCCAGGCAGCGGCTCGTTAGCTTTGGGCTTTGCATCAGGTTCTGGAGTTTTTATGTTGATGTTATCCTTTATCTCTACATCGGGACCAATGTAGGTGTTGATAGCGACCTCACACGCTTTAACAATAGACTTTATAAAAGGGTCGGTTTTCTTTGGAAAAATGAGTGAGAAAGACACTATGTTTCCTTCAATGCGTATGTCGTCTTCCACCATTCCCATGGAAACAATGTCCTTTCCAGTGCCAGGATAGCGCACAGTGCGAAGGGCATCGAGAATTAGTGATGGATAAAGCTCTGTCATAATTATGTTCTAGGTTTTGTTATTTTTGCGTATTGTTGTTCTCAAAAATTTGCGGCATTTGAATCTCGCCTCGGCCGTAGCTGCGGTAGGTATCGTGCTCGATATCGATGTCGGGTTCTAGAAGTTCTCCTTCTTGTGGCAGATGGAAGCTGATATACTTGATGGTCAGACCCCGTTGTAGCCATTGCATTTCGTAGTGTGTTTTTATTTCTAGAATGTCGTTGGCAAATCCACTATTGTAGAGGTTGCTGGTGTCGAAATCGGTGTCAAGATTGTTGAGCTTGGTGAGCTCGTGAGTGTAGGTGTAGAGGAATGGGCTATCAGTCTTGAGATGGATGATTCCATCAGGTACCAAGACCTTGCGATAGTTTTTGAGGAATCTTGTGCCGGTAAGACGTTTGTTGGCGTTCTTCATTTGTGGGTCGGGGAAAGTGATCCATATCTCGTCCACTTCACCTGGCTCAAAAAAATGCTCTATGAGCTCGATGCTTGTGCGCAGGAATGCCACGTTCTTGATGCTTTCTTGTTCCACAATTTTGGCACCTGTCCACATGCGTGCTCCCTTGATGTCGATACCAATGTAATTCTTAGTTGGGATTTTTTTTCCAAGCCCCACAGCATACTCTCCCTTGCCGCATCCCAGTTCAAGCACGATGGGGTTGTTGTTGTGGAAATATTGATCTTTCCATTTGCCTTTCATAGGGAAGGGACTCTCTTTCAGCTTGCCAAACGGGTATTGGAAGACGCATGAGAACGTCTCCATTTCGGCAAATTTCTTGAGTTTGTTCTTTCCCATTATTTCGCTAAAGTTCTTTTTAAAATTTGCTCCCCTTTGCTCATGTTCCTGTTTATAAGGGGAGCAAATATGTGACTCTTATATAGTAGAGGAAAGTGTTAACGGACAATGACTTTCTTGCCTCCCACGATGTAGATGCCGCTAGGCAGACCTTGAGTTGCCTCGTTGCGCTCAACGTTGTGTCGCAGCAACTGGCCGTTCATGTTGTAGACGTCAACTGGTCCATGAGAGTCGAAGTTGATGTCTTTTACACCGGTAGTGTTGCCAACCTCTACAGTTAAGTCGCTGATGAAGTGTATCAGTTCGGTGGGCTCAACAGCTATAATGTTGTTGATAGTGATTGTGTTGTTTCCTCCGAAGCTATCATCGGCTTGAACGGTAATGTTGAACAAGGTGCCTTCATTGCCCTTCATTGCGGTAGCGTTGGTAAGCAGAATCCTCCACTTGCCTGGCTCAATTTCGTTGTAACCCATTAACATGCCAGTGGCGCGGTCTGAAGTGATAACATCGGTGATGCTGAGTCCTTGAGGCATTATAAGGTCGAGCTGAATTGCTGATATGCTTGCGGTGTTGATTAGTTCAACATCCATAGTGTGTGAGTTGCCAGCCTCTAGTGTGAAGCCTTGTGCCACGAGTTTGTCGTTGTCGTTATGTACCGACTTGTTGCGTCCTTGAGTGTTTTTGTTGCCCAACAGGATGTTGTAAATGCAGGTGATGTCAGCAGCACTGACTACGCCATCACCATCTACATCGCTGGTTGCGAAGTATGTCTCGTCTCCATTAAGTAGATAGTTGTATAGTGCGGTAATATCGGTAGCAGTAACCACTCCGTCTTGATTTACATCGCCATATACACTTGGGGGCAGTGATACCAAGAACTCTTTCCACTGCTCGGCTGCTTTGTATGCGTTATAGCTCTCACGAGGAACTACGAGTGGTATTATGGCTTGATTAACTCCCAACCAAACGTTTTCGCCCAACTCGGGAACTTCTACAGCATTGCTGGTGAGTTCTTGCAAACTTATCATTCCAGCCATAGCTTGCTTGCCTATGTGCTCAATGCTTGAAGGTAGTGTGAGCGATGTTGCAGATGAGTTGTATAAGGCATAGTCGCCAATGGTTTTTATGCCGTCTTTGAGCGATTGGTCAATGTTGGTGGCATTGTTTCCAGCTAGCAAATAGTTACTTAAGCTTGTGATGCCAGCAGGGATGTCAATCTGAGACATGTCGTGGTTGTAGAAGAAAGCGCCATCGCCCAGTGACACAAGCGAAGAGGGAAGTGTTATATTGTTCAAAGGAGTGTTGGCAAAAGCCCACATTCCAATTGTTGTCAAATAGTTGCTATTGTCGAGATTGATATTCTCAATGCCCGAGCCAATAAATGCGGCTTCGGCAATAATTGTAATATTATTGTTGTCGTTGAAATTGGGCGATTTTAATGACGTACATCCAGCAAAAGCACCAGGGCCAATCTCTGTGACTTTTTCTCCCAAATTGACGCATGCCAGCTCAATGCAGTCTATGAAAGCATCTTTTTCAACTACTAGGTCGTTTGTAGGGTTAATTGTGATAGTCTTGAGCCCGTTGCATCGTGAAAAAGCGCCTTCGCCTAGCTCTTTGAGTCCGGTTGGCAAATTGATTGAATTGAGCTTGTTGCACGCTGAGAATGCATAAGGTTCAATCACTTCCAGTTCTTGAGGAAGTATCAAATCTTCAAGCTGATTACATCCAGCGAAAGCTGCCTTACCAATAGTTCTTGTGCTAGTAGGGAGTGTTACACTACGCAGTTTCTTTCCCATAAAAGCTGTAGTGGGTATAGTGTTCTCCTCATAGTTTGTTACTGACATAAAAACTGGTGAATTGGCATTGCTGTAAGCAACAATATGTGCGTTACTCAAATTGAGCAGCACCAGATTGTTGAGCTCGTCGGCTATGAACTTGAAGTCTCGAGCATCGATTGTGCCAGTAACTGTGAGTTGCGTTATGGAAGTGTCATCAATAAGGTTGGCTAAATTGCCAGCTGTGTTATCAACTTGCACAGCCCAAATAGTGAAAGCAGCTGAACAAGTAATTAATAGTGTGAGAAATCTTTTCATTATATTGCTTTGTAATATTATTAACTATTATATAAAGTATCAACATGCAAAATTAATAATAAAACTTTAGAATAAAAAAAATATCTTGATTTAAAATAACTTATAGGCAAAATCAAAGTGAAAACATAGCTGTTGCCGCAAAAAAACTACTCCATGATTAGGCTATGTGCATAACCATGGAGTAGTAGATGTAATGGAAAGTATTGTTAATTCTGGATTTGGTAATCTTCGCCAATAATTATCGTTCCGATGTTAGTGCCGCCATGAACAGTTCCGTCATTGTACTTGCCATAGAAAGTATAGACTCCTGGCGGCAGACGGTTGCCAGCATTGTTTCTCAAATCCCAGTCATAAGGGAATGAGCTGACATCTTTACTCCACACAATATCTCCTAAATGATTGAATACCCTGATTTTTACAGTGGGAGCTGTTGGGAGAATTGTCGACATGTTGAAGGTGGCAAAGTCGATAGCTGGTTCTTGCTCGACAGATAATGACACTTGTTGATTGCCGCCCACAGCAAAGTTGAGAACTTTGGTAGTCATGTTCCCAGCTGCGTCGTAGATGGTGTATTGCAGACTGTGTTCGCCCTCTGAGAGGTTCATGGGCAGTTGCAACAATAAAGATTTGCCATTGTCGGTTATAGTAGTATAGGTATTGATGTTGGGATAACTTGTCTTGCCTCCATCAATTTTGAGGTTCATGCCGTTACCAATAGCTAAGTCCTGGTTGTTAAATGCATAGTCGTCGGTAGCGCGAATGAAAAGGATGGATGAAGTTGGTACAAGCTCGCCGTGCTCAAAGTCAAACTCGTCGTTGAAATAAATGGCGTCGATAGTTGGGGGCACGTCATCATGAACGGTTTGCGCATTGTTTTCATTATAGGCGTTGAGTGTCAGCTTTGCAAAAGAGCCATTTACCATTTCGTCACTGTTGTCGCGGTGAGCATAAACTGACACCATGCCATTGGCTCCTGCATATTGGGTGAATCGTGGAATCACGGCCTGAGCTGTAAAGATTCCGTTTTTCACTCTTCCGCTAACTTGAGTGAGTAGCTTGCGTGGGTAGTAGATGTCACGACTGTTGTATGTCGTCTCTTTTTTGAGATAGTCGTAAATAGACAAGGTGGCATCTCCATTGAAAGAAGAGTCAACGGTTGTTCCATCGGGTGTGTAGACTTTTGCTTCTACAGTTACTTTTTGGAGGGCACCCGAAGAAATGTTGGATGTAGAAACAGTTTTGCCGTTTATTTTAGTGATTTTAAAGTATGGCTTGGGATAGTTGACCTTGATAGCAGGGTCTCCAAGAAGCGAAAACATCATCTTGTTATAGGATGTTGTATTGCCAAACGACTGCTTGCAGCGCATGTATGCTTCTCCCACCGTTGGCATTTTTCCAGTGGTGTTGAAGCTGAATAATTCTCTCACAAAAGCTTGATTGAGTGCATCATTTCCACTGGCGTAGGCCGAACGTGTTGCTGTTAACATAGCAATAGCTCCTCCATCGGGATTGTGGAACATAATTTCCATAAGTCCACGTTGGCTGCCGTCATATCTTGCCACGTCACAGCATGCAGTTGAGATAATGGGTAAGTGAGGGTAGGTGGAGTTTTTCGATTCGTTAGTAGTCCACAACTTCACCTCTTTGGTTAATGCTGAACCATTGCCATGTCCCACATAAGTCATGAAATATTGTCCGCTCTCAAGGAGCTGATTCATACTTCGGCGTCCTTCGAGTAGGAATCCTGTGGCAGGGTCTTTAGGAAATTGATTGACATAGACCTTATTTTGTATGAATCCTGCATTGAGTTCATCGTTGATAATGTTTGAGATGCCTTCGGCCTGACTTTCGTGCATAAAAGTTTCGGTAGAAGGATCCTCGGGGTAGCCATAAACATAGTCGGCTACAAATAGCGCATTGTTTCGCCATGGTCCATAATCGGGATTATTGACATAGTTGAGCAGTTTGTCTACATCGCTTGTCGCTTCATCGATTGTTGCGCATGGAATGCGTCCAACACTAAGCCTAAGCATTTCTCCAGCGGGGTTTGTTCCTGAGTTGTCATCAAGCATGCCGAAGAAGTCGTCGCTCACATAGCTGTTGTTTTCATCATTGCTTACCGAGGATTCATAGACAAGGATAGTACATTCGTTCTTTCCTAAAATTTGACGGTTGTCCTGTTTTCCAGCGCCAAACATGAGAAGGTATTTAAACTTTTCATTGTTGCGGTCATAAAACATCTTGTTCATCAAGCGTATTGCCATGGCATTTGGCGTTCCGCTTGAAAACTCATTGAAAATTTGCTGCTGGTCAAGCACGTGTACTATCATGTTGTCATTGTCTCGATGCATTTGTGCGACGCGCTCGGCTTGGGGCATGAGTTCCTGGCATGTGACGATAATCATGTCGGGTGTGGAAAGAGCATGAATATTCTGGTTCTCTATCTCCTCAAAACTTGTTATGCTCTTGAGGTCAAATCTTGGATCGAATGCTATGAATTGAGTCCAATCGGCTGAATTATGTGGTGTGAAACCTATGTATTCTCCATAGGAGGAGAGTGTATAGCTTACTGGTTCGTTTGGTGAAGATATGTCCCACATTTGTACCCTGTTAGAACCTTTAAGCGCTATAATATCGTTAGTTTTGATATTGTTGAATGCCATTCGCATCTGTCCATGCTGGGCATTGTTGATTATATTATAATGGTAGTAAGTTAAAATGCAATAATCCAAACGCGCCCATGTCAAATCGGAGTTAATAAGGTTTAATCCAATTGTTATGTTGCCGTTGTCAATTGTTGAACTACTACTGTTTGCATTATATGCTGCCCAGGGGGATGCTAAGTTATAGAACACATACTCAGAAGATGCAGCATAGATGCGTGACGTTGCAAGAGGGAATTCTAATTCATTGTCGTTGCAAGTTCCTGTAAGAGTTGAAATGCTCTTACTCTTGGCTGCAACACATGGATTGACAATTATTGAAGAGTCTGGACATAATTCGGGCAATGAGAAACTCAAAGAAAAGTTGTTATTCTCAAAGATTTCTCCAAGCATGTCTTTGCCTGATTGAGAGACAGAGATTAATTCTTGTTCATGTGTGGCGTAGTCAAGGCTTGTTGGCCTGAGATTTTGACCAGTAATACCATAACTGCAATTTTCAGGTTCTTTTCTTGGTATTTTGTTATTATCTGTGAGAAAGTAGTATCCAGCTTTAGAGTAGCAGTTGAAGGTTCGCAAAAAACGAGGGCTGCTTGTGGGAGAACTAGGGTCGACAAGTTTGTGTTGAGTAGGACCACATGCGTAGAAACACAACTTGTTGTCAAGGTCTTTACATGGAATTTGAACTAGGTCGTCGGTGGCATTGCCGTCGAGAATCTCGCTTATTGGGTGTCCTCCTGTACCATAAATTCTAACGCTTTGAGGATTGTTAAACCCCATATTTTTTAGCTCATTATAGGTTATTTGGTAAATGCCGTCTTCGGGTATTTCTATTTTAACCCATCTTCCTGTTGCCAGGCATGATGATGATGCAAAATTAGAAGTAGGTAATGCACTTGCCATGAAAGAGCAAGTAGTGAATGCTATTAAACAAAAGGCTGAGAATAAAAGACTTTTATTCATGACGTGATTATGTGTTTATAGATGCTTATTCGATATTATTGAATGTCTATATATTATATTATTAACGTATAATAATGCTATTTATTGCAGATGTTGTGAGATAACATCTTATATTCTGATTTGAAACTTAGTTTTGGGTTGGCTCCTCGCTTTTTTGTTGTTATAGGAGAATGCGGCTTTTTATTATACCTAAATAAAAAGCATTTCGAACTCCTGTATTGGAGAACGAAATGCTTTTGTTTGTATGGTTTAATTCAACTAAAATACTTGGTTTTAATTGTTGCTCTTGTTGGGTTCGATAACGATGATGTGTCCTATTTGGGTGCCGCCATAATTGTTGTTATTTTTATAAGTTCCAAAGAACTTGTAGACACCAGCAGGCACTCTGTTGCCATTGTTGTCCTTTAGGTCCCAAGTATATGGGAAAGAGTCGGTAGTAGTGCTCCATACAAGATTTCCCACATTGTCAAGTACCTTGATGGTCACTTGAGGGCTTGTTAGTGTAGTGCTAACATCAAATGTTGCCTCGTTGACAGCAGGTTCTTCTTCAACAGTGAGATCGAGTTGTGACTCGGTTCCAACAAGGAATGACACGATTTCAGTAGCTTTGTTACCGGCAGCGTCATATACAGTGTATTGGAGGGTGTGTCGTCCTTCGCTAAGATCCATGGGGAACTCAATTGCAAGTTCTTTTCCTTCGTTGGTCATTGTGGAATAGCTCTTGATGTAAGGGTATGTTGTCTTTCCGCCATCGAGCAATAGGTTCATGCTGTTGCCCACTGCCACCGACTGGTTGTTGAATGCATAATCGTCGGTAGCACGTATGTATAGAGTGCTGTTGGCTGGAATAAGAGCTCCGTTGGAGAATGATTGCTCATCATTGAAGTAGATTGTTTCAATGACTGGAGGTGTATTGTCTTGCACGGTGAGACTGGCGCTTTCGTTATAGGAATTGAGCTTAAGCAAATCAAAAGTGCCGTTTACCATCTCTTCGCTGTCATCTTGGTGGGCATACACCTTAACCGAGCCATAATTGCCTGCAGAGAGTATATAGCGTGGAATAACAGCCTTGGCGGTAAATACTCCGTTAACCACACGTCCGTTAACCTTTGTGAGCAAGTTTTGAGGATAGAAAATCTCTCTTGTCACATCGATCCGGTTAATTCTTTGTGTGATTTCGGTCTCTTTTTTCTTATAGTCATAGATGGAGAGGGTTGCATCACCGTTGAAATTGGTATTTATAGTATTACCGTCAGGGTTGTAAACCTTTGCCTCAACCGTGATTTCTTGCATTGCTCCCGATGTAATGGCAGAGTTTCCAACATCATTACCATTAATTTTGGTGATCTTGAAGAAGGGCTTGGGATAGTTGACTCTCATAGCCGGGTCACCGAGTAGCATGAATGACATTTTATTGTTGTTGGTCTTAGTACCAAACGAGTTTTTACAAAGTTTGTAGGCCTCGCCAATGGTGGGCATGTATCCTTTAGTACTATAGCAGAACATTGCCCTGACAAAGGCTTGGTTTAGGGCATCATTGTCATTAGCATAAACTGAACGTGCCGAAGTTACCATTGCGATTGCTCCACCTCCTGGCTTATGGAACATGATTTCTACAAGTCCTCTCTCGTTGCAGTCGTATCTTGCTACGTCGCAGCAGGCTGTGGTGAGAATTGGCAAGTGAGGATATTCTACAGTGTTTGATTGATTGGTGGTCCACAACTGCACATTCTTGGTAAGGTAGTTCTTGTCACCGTGTCCAACGTAGGTCATGAAATATTGTCCATCGGTGAGTTTGCCTATCAATTCCTTGCGTGCGTCAAACGCGAAGTTGCTGATGGGGTCAGTAGGGAATTGACTTATGTAGACTTTGTTGTTCATCAATCCAGTTGAGAGTTCATCAACAATAATTTCGTTGATACCTTCGGTCTGGAAAGCATGTAGTCCGTTGTCATAATCGTCGGCAACGAGAATAACGTCATTGCGCCATGCTCCGTAGTCAGGGTTGTTGACGTAGTCCAAGAGCTTATCCACATCACTTTCGGCTTCTTGCAATGAAGCGCAAGGTATTCGTCCTACTCCCATTCGTAGGTATTCGCTAGCGAGACTTGTTCCAGAGTTGTCGTCAAGAATACCAAAGAAGTCATCGCACACATAGCTGTATTCCTCGTCGTTGCTGTTTTCGGCTTCATAGACGAGAATGGCGCAGTCATTCTTGGCACGCAATTGCCTGTTGTCGTAATTACCTGCACCGAACATTAGGATGTTTTTGAATTTATTGCTGTTGCGGTCATAGAACATCTTGTTCATCAGGCGAATACCCATGGCATCGGGCGTGCCGCTTGAGAACTCGTTGAAAATCTTCTGCTGATCGAGAACATGCACTATCATGTTGTCGTTGTCACGGTGCATTTGTGCGATGCGCTCGGCCTGAGGCAAGAGCTTTTCGTTGGTGATGATTACCATGTCGGGGGTGGGAAGCCCATGGATGTTCTGATTTTCAATCTCTTCATAGCCGTCGATGCTCTTCAGATCCTTGGTTGGGTCGAAAGCGATGTATTGCTGCCAGTTGGTGTTCTCATTTGGAGAGAACCCCATTACATCGTTAGCTGAGGTTAATGCGCACATTTTGGGAGCATTAGGATTGTTAATGTTCCACAATTGCAATTCTTGTGTAGCATTGTTGAATGTAATGCGGTCGTTTTTTGTGACTTTGTTTAGTCCCACACGCAACTGGTTGTCGGCAGCGTTGGTGAGGTCGTTGAGGTGATAGTAGGTGATAATGATGTAGTTGAGCCATGCGCTGCTCACAGTTCCAGTTGACGATGTAATTTTTACATTCACATTACCACTTTGAGGCACACCATCATCGGGTTTTATCTTATTGTAAGGCGAAGCGTAGTTGTAATAGACAAAAGAGTTGGCTGGAGCATAGATTTTGGAAGAGCTTAGCGTATAGTCCATATCTAATCCGTTAAGTTCAGCCTTAACATAAGAGGCAGCAGTAACCTTGGCGCCAGCACAACAGTTAACGACTGTCGCAGAGTCGGAGCATAGTTCGGGGATGTTGTAAGGAATTGTGACTTGTGCTCCAGTCATGGCTTCTCCAAGCATTTCTTTTCCCGACTCTCCTGGAGAGATGAGGTCTTGCTCGTGGTGCCAATAATCAAGGCTTGTGGCCCTGATGACAGCACTGCTTGGGGTAGAGCTTTGTACAATTTCGGGTTCCAGTGCATCGGTTCCGTCATCTTGAGTGAGGAAATAATATCCTTTGGTGGCATAACAGTTGGTCTCACGTGTGTAGTGCGGAATTCCGGTAGGTGTTGAGAGTGTGTAATTTACAACTCCACATCCGTAGAAGCAGATTTTGTTGTCAAAGATTTTGAATGGAACTGGCTGCAAATCATCGATTTGTGAACCATCGAGTTTCTCGTTTATGGCATATCCACCAGCGCCATAGATTCTTACTCCTTGCGGGTTGCTGAATCCCATTTGTGCTAATTCCTCAAACGTGAGTTGGTAAATACCGTTCTCGGGTATAGCGATTTTTACCCATTTGCCTGTTGCCAGTTTGGACGTATTGGCATAGTTGGCAGCTGAGTAAGCTTGTGCGCTAAATGTTGTCGCCACGGCGATGGTTATCAGCCCTAAAATGTTGAATAAAAACTTCTTATGCATAGTAGTTTAAATATATGTTATCAAGAGTTGTTTTCTTTAATGTCTTGTTACTTTACCCTGATGGTGAGACGTTTCAGTGCCCCGCAAGAGGCGTTGACGGTGTCGCCCGGTTTAAGCTCAAAATCGTTTGTGTCCATTTCCACAAGGATCAAATCTCCCATTTTTAATGTGAAGAAAGTGCTCAGTTTTGCTACAATCTCACGATAATCAAGTTGCATTTTCGTCAATGATCCTGTGCCAGCATTATCGCTGTTTAAAGTTGCCGTCACAGAAGTGCCGTTAATGCCTGTCACCTCGTTGACAGGGCTGAAATCACCTAGCAGTAAAGCACCGTCGAAGGCATTTGCCAACGCAGAGTTGCTCTCGCTCGATTGTGGCAAGTTTAAGTTATGAGCCGTAACCTTGATTGCTGGAGCTACTGCCAAGCAGTATCTATGAGCAAATCTTGGTGCTATGTGCTTTCCCAGTCTGTCGATGTGCAACACTAAAGCTAGACGTCCTGTGAAAGCTTGAGCAAAATGTGGCACAAAAAAAGGTTTATTGTTTCTTATCACTGCCGAGTCAGCAATGAGGTAAACTTGTTGTGGCAGCTCTCTGCCATCACCATTTTTTATGCCTATAATCTTCACTTGGGTGTATTCTTAATGTTGTTCCAGCTCGATTCCATGCGGTTGTACATGATGGCCAAGTCGGAGTATATTGAAGTGTTTTGCAACACTATGTTGCGTGGTACCTTGATGCGATAGGGTGTAAAGTTCCAAATGGCTTTTATGTTGCTTTCAACCAGGTAGTCGGCAACCTCTTGCGCGTTTTCAAACGGAACTGCAATAATCGCAATTGATACACCTGAACTGCGTTGCCTTGCTGCAAGCTCTTTGATGTCGTAGATGGGAATATCTCCCACGTTTTTGCCCACAATCTCGGGGTTGATGTCAAAGCCTGCGACAATGTTCAGTCCATATTGCATCAGTCCCAGGTCTTGCATAAGAGCGCTCCCAAGTGAGCCTGTACCAACCAGGAACGCATTGTGCCTGTGCTTGAATCCTAGGAACTCGGTGAGTTCCTTTTTGAGCGGGTGCACTTCATATCCAATGCGTGTCTTTCCCTTGATGTTAAGGAAAGACAAATCTTTTGCAATTTGTGATGCGTCAACGTTTAAACGCTTGGCGATTTGTGTTGACGATACATAGTCTTCATGCTTGCTGTCAAGCATCTTAACGTAGGCTAAATACCAAGGCAGCCGCCTGAGAGTTGGCTCAGGAAGCACGTCGCGTGTGATATGTCGTGGTTTGTCGCTCATTAGCTTAACGTTAATTAAAAAAACTGTGACTATATCAATACAAACTGCAAATATAGTAAAAAATAATATTTTATATCAAAATTAGCTTGAAAATCGTGTTAAATCGTGTTTTGCCCTCACCTCATACGATGATTATCTCATTACCAATCAAAGAGAAGTGATGGCAAGTTTCTTTGTCTTGGTGCTCTCTTGGTGACCATCGGTAGAAATAGTCGCCTTGTAAAGGTAGATGCCTCGTGGCAGTCGGCTGCCGCTATAGTCACTCAAGTCCCAAGTGATGGGGAAAGATGAGAACATCGAGCTGCGTCCGCTTTGCGTTGTGCTCCACATGCGTTGTCCCATGAGGTTGAACACCTCGAGTGTGATTGTGACCGTTGCCTCGGGACGATTGTGAGTGATAATGAAAGTCGTTGATGTTGTGGCGGGATTGGGGAAGGCTTTTATCTCGTCGATTTCGGGCTTGAGACCACTCATCACGTTAAAGGTGATAGTTTTCTCGCTTGAATTGTTGAAGACGTCCCACACTTTGAGTTTGAGCGTGTGATGTCCGTTGCTCAGGTCGCTCAATCCGTAGTTGATGTTGCCCGCCGAACCTTTTTCGGCTTCGATAGCGGTATAGTAGCTGCTCACGTCGCTGTAATTAATGTTTCCGTCAAGCGTCAGAGTCATGTTGTGTCCAATGCCGGCATTTGAGAAGTTAATGCCGCTTTCGTCGCTTACCGTGGCGATAAGCAGTGGAGATTCGTTGACGTTGTCGCCATCGTTGAAATTAGTGCTGTTGAGCCCCATATAGCTGATGTCGGGTCCAATAGTGTCGGCAACAACGCTCTCATCATATCCGTAAATGTAGAAATCATCACAAGAGCCAGTCGCCTCAACTTTCTTGTCGGGGTCATAGGCATAAAGGCTCACAAGTGATGGCCTGTAGTTGTCGTAGCTAACAGTCACCTCGCTGGGTATAGTGATGTTGAAAGTGAACTCGCCGTTGTTCACACGCGAGACGTTGAGAGACAGTTTGTTCTGTCGTTCTTCATAAGTTAGCGTGCTGTCTCGTTCTTCAGTAGCACCAGTGGTTGGATTTCGCCAATTGTAGCTGTAGGTGAAAGAAACCGATTTTTCGCAGTCGTAGAGTGTGCTCTCAATGAGACCGTTGAAGTCGTTCTGTTTCTCGCCTTCGATGTTCTCGATGTGTCCTGTGATGCTCATCGTTTGACGTGCCTCAAAAACTGGCATGTCGTCGGGATTTACTTCCTTGCCATTGATTTGATCTATTACAGCATTAAGTTGTGGCATAGCAGGCCGCATAGCAGGATCACCATAGAGGTGGTATCGCTTAGAGTTGTCACGGCCGTTGACAGTGTTGTTCTTAGCATAAATGAGCAAGTCACCCACTCTCATGACTTGTCCGTTGTTGTCACGGTCAAACATTTTTCTTGCAGCAGTAATGTTTAGGAAACGGTTGTCGGCCATATACACCAATCGTGGTGGACATATCATGGCAACGCATCCACCGTTGGGGTTGAAAAATACATTTTCACCTCCCGAAGGATTAGTGCCGTCGTGTCGTGAGAACTCGCATGTTGCTGCAAAAAGAATGGGTTGGTGGCTGTAAAAGAGGTTGTTTTCTATATCGCTAGTGACTAGTAGGCCGTCGCCTGTCCATCCCGAAGGTCCGCCGTGGCCACAATAGTTCCACCAGAGTACACCCTCGGTGAGAGTCTTGTACATTTTCTTGCGTGCATCGGGAAATTTGGAGCCAGAGCCATCGCTTTTTTCTTCAAAGTCATCGAGGAACACTCGGTTGAAATTGGTGTTCTCTCCACCATTTGCGGCTATGGTCTGTATAACAGCCTCTCCATGTCGCCAGTGGTTGCCTGAATCTTCGTTGTCGGCAACGTTAAGCATGCTGTTTTTCCAGTTTCCATAGTCGGCCTGGGTGGAGTATTTTATGATTTTATTGACGGCGATACTGGCGTCGATAGTGCTTCTTGCTGGGATGCGTCCCACGGCAATTTGCATTGAAGTGCTGTTATTCATTGAAGATTTATCAAGCAAGAATCCGAAGATATCATCGCTAGTAAATGATTTCATCTCGTCTTCGCTTTCAACACTCTCCCATACAAGAAGCTTGGGATAATTTTGAGCTCGGCCAGCACTAGTAATGAGCCTGTTGTCGCAGTATCCGTTACCCATGAGCAGCAGATAGCCGAGACGATGTCCCTCGGGGTCAGTTCCTCGGTCATAGAAGTACTTGCATAGCAATCGATAAGCACTGGCGTCAGGTGTTCCGCTCGAGAACTCGTTAAACACCTTGGTGTGGTCAATTACCATTACCCGCATGCTGTCGATGTTCTCATGCAGGTTGGCCAGTTGATTGGCTTGTGGTAGGAATTCGCTGGGAGCGAGAATTATCATGTCGGGTATTGGGCTCCCGTGTATGCTTTGATTATCGATTGCTCCGCTCATTGTGGGAGAGGGGAAAGAGGCGTTATCGTTAAAAGCGATGAGTTCGCGATATTTATTGTCGGGGAGGCTGAACCGACCTTTATTGCCGTCGGTGCTTAGTTTCATCTCGACTGGTCCACTCTTGCTTGTTACGTCCCACACATGAGTGTTGCTGCTAACTCCGCTGAGCTCATATTGAGATTCATTGACGCTCGCGAGTCCAAAGGCGAGACTGCTCTTGCCACTAAGGTCAAGACTTCGCTCGTAATTGACGGTGATATAGTCGAGTCGTGCAAGGTTGAGAGTTCCGCCAGGAGTATATGTGACAGTGTAGGTGAGGTCTTTGGTGCCGTTGAGCGTGAATTGCTTGAGTGCCGTTACTACGTTGTAGTGATAGTGATTGGCTTCATTGGTGATACCTACAATGTTGTGTGTGCCGGCAAGGTTGTTGCCGTTGTATTTAAACGACACGCTACTGCCTGTGTTCAAGGTCTTGGCTGCAAATCGTGTGAAAACATTTACCGTAGTACCATCGACCATGCCGTCGAGTGTAAACTTGAAAGACTGAGAATTGTTGGTCAAGAAATCTTCTCCCAGCAGAACACGGCCTGTTTCACCAGGATTTATTAGTTCTTCCTCGTGGAAGATGCGCTCGTTGAAGCTTGTCACTACACTGCCTGATAGTGTGGGTTGTGATGTGGTGGGCGTCAAGTCGCTATAGGAAGAGTCGTCGGTGACAAAGTAGTAGCCTTTGGTGGCATAAGGATGTTGGCTCTGAAGGTAGATTTTGTTCATTGATGACCAGTTCCATGTCAATGGTCCGTGAGCATAAAACAGGATGCGGTCGCTAGTGCGAAGCACAGGCACTTGAGGCAGGTCATCAAGAAAATCATCCTCGTTCAGAGTCTCGCTCAATTGTGCACCTCCGTAACCAAACACTCTCACTCGGCTCAAGTCGTTGAATCCCCACTTGCTGGCATCGCTGGACGTGATTTGATAAATGCCGCTCTGGCTCACTTCAATTTTCACCCACTTGCCAGTTGCAAGACGAGAAGTGTCGCTGTAGTGCGACATGGTAAAAGCGTTGGCACCCACGGCAGCCAAAATCATCATTGCCACCACAAGAGCGCGAGAGAAAAAAGCATGAAGCTTGTGATACTTTATCATCATAGTGTTATAATCGTTTTTTGTTCACAAGAGGACATAGTATTCCCCTTATTAAAAAATAACGTATAGCCCCTTTAATTATTGTGTCGATGATTGTTGGTCACTTCCCACAAGTGATAAAAAAATCGTGAGATATTGTCCATTTCGAGCTAAATTAAAGCAATGTTGGGTAAATTTTGATATTTTTTTTGTTGTACTGAAAAATATCACTATCTTTGCAATAGAATCACTGTTTTTATGGTGCTTCTCAGTCTTGCCATCACTATTATGCCGTTGATTGTTAGGGAAATGTGATGGCAAGCAAGATTGTTTAACTAAAACTTTTGATTTTGGATCCTGACCCTTTATCTTGTATTTTAACTAATGTTGCAACATTGTTGCAGTCACTAATTTCACAATCGGCTTTATCATTCAACGCTCCCGATCTGGGCAGCTGGGTGGCTATTGCAACGGCACTTATTGGACTATTATTCTCGGCGTTTAACTCGGGCTCCGAGATAGCTTATTTTTCGCTCACGAGCAAGGATATAGATGGTATAGAAGATGACCGCAAGCGCAAGCGTGTTGAGCGCTTGCTCGACCAGCCCGAAAAATTGCTGGCAACAATCTTGATAGGCAACAACCTAGTGAATATCATGATTGTGATAGTGCTTAACTATGCGATGAACCAGATGTTCACATTCAACAGCGCAGTTGCCAATTTCTTGGTGCAGAGTGTGATACTCACCTTCTTGATATTGCTCTTTGGCGAAGTGATTCCAAAGCTTTATGCTACAAACAATAACGTGCGTTTTGCCACTTTTGTGGCACCTGCTTTGCAGGTGTTTCAAACTCTGTTCAGTCCACTCTCTCGCCTGATGGTCAAGAGTATGGGTTTTGTTCGTAAAGCTGTGGGTAAACGTGCCGACGAGATTTCGACCGAGGATTTGACTAACGCTTTGCAGATGAGCGATGTGAAGAATGCCGACGAGAAGGATTGGTTGGAGGGTATCCTCAAGTTTGGCGACAAGACTGTGAGCGAGATTATGACACCTCGCATCGACATCGTTGACATCGACATCGAGGAGAGCTTTGACAATGTGATAAAATGCATCGTGGAGAATGGATATTCCAGAATGCCGGTCTATGAAGACAATCCCGACAATATCAAGGGCGTGCTTTATGCCAAGGATATTCTTCCCTATATCGAAAAGAATAATACCGATTTCAAGTGGCAGAAGCTGTTGCGGCCAGTGTATTTCGTTCCTGAATCGCGCATGATTGATGACTTGCTCGAGGACTTCCGCAAAAAAAAGATTCATCTGGCGGTGGTTGTCGACGAGTTTGGCTGCACCCAGGGCCTAGCGACTATGGAAGACGTTCTTGAGGAGATTGTTGGCGACATCGACGATGAATATGATACCGAGGAGAAATTTTACACCAAGGAGAACGACGATACTTTCATTTTTGATGCCAAGACGTCGATTGCCGACTTCCTTGAAGTGACCGAGGTTGACGAGCGTCATTTTGCAAAATATACCGATGAGGCCGAGACCATTGCTGGTTTGCTGCTTAGCATCAAGGGCGACTTCCTTCAGGAGAAGGAGAAACTCACTTGCGGTCCATGCGAATTCACTGTGCTCAAGGTGAAAAAATACCGTATTGCCAAGGTTAAAGTACACGTTAATACAAGTGATAAGTAGTAAGAGTCAAGTGCAATTCTTGTTTTTTGATATCATTAAATAATAATTATAAAAACGACTATTCATGAAAAAATTTTCTTTTAAACTACGTGCTGTAGGGCTTATGGCAGCTGCGGCTCTCGTGATGGGGTGGGGCGCTGAGTCTCATGCCTGTACCAACTTGATTGCCGGTAAAAAGGCTACTGTCGACGGCTCGACGATGATTACCTATGCTGCCGACTCTCACACCCTTTATGGTTTTCTCGAATTTTATCCCGCTGCCGACCACAAGGCAGGCGATATGCGCAAAATATATGACTGGGATACAGGTAAATACCTGGGAGAGATTCCCGAGATTGCTCACACCTACAAAGTGGTGGGCAACATCAATGAGCATCAAGTAACAGTGGCCGAATCTACTTGGGGCGGACGCCACGAGTGCGAAGACACTACGGGTCGAGTGGACTATGGTAGCCTCATCTATCTAGCTCTTCAACGTGCCAAGACAGCTCGCGAGGCCATAAAGGTGATGACCGATTTGGCGGCTGAGTATGGCTACTGCAGCGAGGGCGAGTCGTTCTCGATTGGTGACCCCAACGAGGTTTGGGTGCTTGAGATGATAGGCAAGGGCGGAAAAGAAAAAGGTGCTGTGTGGGTAGCAATCCGTATCCCCGACGACTGCATCTCGGCTCATGCCAACCAGGCTCGCATCCACAAGATTCCATTCAAGGACAAGGATAACTGCATGTATAGCAAGGACGTGGTTTCGTTTGCTCGCAAGATGGGTTGGTTCAACGGCAAGGACGAGGATTTTGACTTCTCGGTAACCTACTGTCCTCCCGATTATGGCACTTTGCGTGGCTGTGATGCTCGCGCTTGGTCGTTCTTCAACAAGTATAAAGCTGGCATGGATCGCTATCGGCCTTATCTTGAGGGCAAGAAGGGCGCTGAGGTGATGCCTCTGTATGTCAAGCCCGATCGCTTGATTAGCGTGCGCAATATGCAAGATATGATGCGTGACCACTTCGAGGGTACACCTTATGATATGACGCAAGATCCTGGCGCAAAGAACTATTTCAACGTGCCTTATCGCTATCGTCCTATGGAGTTCCAGGTTGACAGCGTGACCTACTGTCACGAGCGTGCAATTGCTACACAGCAAACAGGCTTCGTGTTCTGCACTCAGATGCGTTCATGGCTTCCTGACCCGCTGGGTGGCATAATCTGGTTTGGTGTAGACGATGCCAACACTGCCGTCTTCGTGCCAATGTACTGCTGCATAAACGAGGTTCCCGATTGCTTCCGTGAAGGCAAGGGTGACCTTTACACATTCAACTTTGATGCAGCATTCTGGGTGAACAACTTGATTGCCAATCAGTGCTACCACCGTTATTCACAAATGATTCCCGATGTTCGCAAAGTGCAGAAAGGCATTGAGGATGCATTTGAGGCTCAACAGCCACAGGTAGAGGCTAAGGCAGCATCTATCTACAAGAACAATCCAGCCGAAGCTGTGGAATTTCTCACAAACTACAGTGTGAACAGCTCGCAAGATTACCTTCACAAATATCAGCAATTAGCTCAGTATCTCTTCGTTAAGTTCCTTGATGGCAACATCAAGAAAGAGAAAGACGGTGAGTTTGAGCGCAACCCTTACGGTAATCCTGTTCAGCCCAAGTTTGGTGGTTACACTCAAGATTATTTCGACGCTATCGTCCGTGGCAGCGGTGACTATCTCCGTGTGAAAGAAATAGAGAAGTAAGTTGTGGCGCTCAGCTCTTAGGCTTCGCTAGCTAGTATTAACGCTCGCAAGGTTTGCTGGTTTTCAGCTAGCCTTGCGAGCGGTTGTATATGAATGTTCAAATAGCCATTGGGTTGGCCAATGAGGTGGAATTTGAGTTGATGTTAGCCTAAGATTTGATTTTTCTGTCTGAAGATGTTTTTAAGGAGTTACAGCTAGGTTGGTCAAAGTGAGGGTGATGCTATTTTCTTTTAGAAATTCACTACTGAATTATCTTAAGCAACCCTAACGCCACAAAACCAGCTATGCGACACTCCCAGCGAAGCGTCAATACAAGCTTTCAAAGCAAAGCGACATCACCTATTTCGCATAATAGCACTTAATCTCGCCTATTTTAAGCTTGCCTACTACCAGCAAAGGTATGCGTTTGGCATCGGTTGAGATGTATGCGTCGATGTCGTCGCTCGACTTCTTGCCACCGTCGGTTGTAAAAGTGAGTTTGAGGTGGTAGGCTTGGTGTCGCGACTTGTCGCGCAGTTCAAGCGCTGGCTCCATGCCCACATACTTGATAGTAAGAGTCTCTTTCTCTTTGCCCGAGAACACGCACGAGGTGTAGGTTTTCCCACTTTTCATCTTTGAGAAGTCTAGGTTTCGCATCATGTAAAAGACGCTCAGCATGTCGTAGGCTGGTCCGTCGTGACTCAAGTCAAGGTTGGCAGTGGGCTTGTTTTTGCGGTATCGTGTGCACTGTGCTGTAGTGCCTGTGCCGCTGCTGTTGAAATCGACCACATCGTGAGCAAAGTAGTCCTTCTCGTGAGTGAATTTCTCATATTTGTCGGGGCGGAAGTTGGCTCCCATGGTGCACTTGAGTGTGTCGCGCACGGGGTATATTTTATCGGCCCATGAACGTGTCATTCCAGTGAGCTGAGCGGTATATCCGTCTCCACTCTTAGTGGCCGAGAGAGTCGCATCACCAGCATGCTTCCACAAGATCCCCCAGTGGTATACAATCTCATAGTTCAAGCTCTCGTTGGTGATAGTCAAGGCTTTAGCGGTCGGTGTCATAACCAGTGCCGCTAATGCTAATATTGAAAAAATGTGCTTTCTCATTGGTTGTGTGTTGTTAAATATTCATTGATAAGACATTCTAACCCTTTAAAGGTTTAAATAACTTGAGAATTGAGAACCTATTATTGTCCGACCTAGTCTGACCCAGTCCAACTTCACCCAGCGATTTACATTAAGCGAGGACCAAAGAAGATCCTCGCTTAACAAAATCTATGTGTTAGAAAATTCATTTCACGAGTACCTTAACACCGTTCACTACGTAGATGCCTGGTGTGAGACCGGTAATAACAGCTTTGCCATCAGTGATGGTCTCGCTGGCAACCTGGCGGCCGTTGAGGTCATAAACGCCTACTATTGTGCCGTCTTTGCCGGCAAGAGTGAGATCGCCATACGAGTTGGCAATGCTAATGCCGTCGACTATCTCAACTTGATTGATGCCAGTGATCGTGCCATCGCTCGACCAGTCGAGGTAGAACTCGCTATTGCCCTTGCCATTGGCGTAACTGTAGGTGGCTTTACCATTTGCACCATTGCCACTCTCGCTAGTGGGGTTGAGAACTACGATAGTGCCTGGCACGTCATCGGGATCAAGTAAATCCATGCCACCACCAGTGCCTGGGGTAATGGTGTTTCTCAACATGCCACCACTTGTGCCGTCCCAGGTGATGTTGTCCATTACCAATCCATCAGTGCCCAGATAGCGTGTGGCGCCCTTAGTGTCTTCACTGGTCTTCATGGTAAGTACAGTTCCATTATGGTTTTGATTTTCAGGGTTACCATAAGTAGGATCGAGCTGGAAGAAGTAAACTGTGAATTCCTGAGGCACATTATTTACTTTCTTATAGAACTTAGCGCAGTCAGCAACGATTTCGCGACCGTTGTCGGCGCTGTTGATGGTTGGAGAACCTGTTGCAGCGCTCAAGTCGATACCGTTGATGTGGTTGTGGGCAAACTCGATGTTGGTTAAGTTTGCAAAACCGTCATTAGTGCTTGTCTTGATGCAGTGCAGGTCATTGAAGTTGGCGCGAACGTCAGCAATCGCTGTGCCTGGGAACACAAGGTCGCTCAGACTGTTGCTGCCCACCTTGTTGTCAACAGTCACTGGCTTCACGTCGTCGGCCTCGCCACCATTGTGGTTGTTGGCAGCTAGCGACTGGTCATTAAGAGTCTCCTCGCTGTTAGAGCAGTTGAAGTATTGGAGTGCGGTGTTTGCGCTCAAGTTGATGTCTTCAATACTGTTGCGGGCAAAGTCAAGCCAAGTAAGAGCTGGGTTGCTAGCCACGTTGAGAGCTGTGAGCGAGTTGTCATACACACGCAGTTTCTCAAGAGCAGTGTTGTGGCTCACGTCAATGCTGCTAGCATTAATGTTCGAAACCCACAAGTTCTTCAATGCAGTGTTGCTTGAAACGTTGATGCCTCCCCACTGAGTGTTGTTGTAAGCAAAAAGTGTCTTTAGGCCAGTTAATGTGCTCAAACCAGTTATGCTTGGCAACGATGCGTCGTTCTGCACATATACAGTCTTAAGCTTGGGGTCATTGGTCAAGTCAAGTGTAGTCAAAGCCCCGCGGTTGTGAGCACGAACAACAGGTAGGTCAGAGCAGTTATCAGCCTTCACTGTCTTGATATTCGGGCAATAGGTCACATCAAGAGAGTTCCAATTAGATACATTGGCATAATTAGCATTAGATGCATGGTTGGTGAAGTTGAGCGGGTTGCCACTCACGTCAATATATTCGAGATATGGCAAGTCAGGTGCGCTACCTGGATAAAGGCGAACTTCATTATATCCACTATAACTTAAATCCCAGTATCTAAGTTTATTGGGAAAGATATCAGAGTTTGCTGTAGTGCCATTAGGGCCAACAAGCACAATTGTTGGGTAACCGTCACTGTCAAGATTATCCCAATCTACACTCTGGAATTTTTTTATTGATGTCTGCGTTCCTGTATTACCCATTCCATAACGGAGGTCACCTGAGCCACTGAAATCTCGCATAATCTCGCTATCTCCATACATATAGCTACAAGTCAGCGTGTCAAGATCCGGGAAGTATCTCACACCAAGCGAACGCATATTGTTGTGGTCGGCATGGAGAACCTGGAGCTTAGTACAAGGAATGAAATAAACGAAGGTGTGCCAACTTACGTAAGCACGATGAGTTGTTGTGTTTTGAGAAGGTTTGCCTGCAAAAGTGCCCATATCGGTTACCCAGTCGGTATCCATCCATCCGGGATTCATGTGTGTGGGACCTGCCGAGGTATTGTGAATATTGGTATAGCTGATGTCAAGCCATTCAAGATTCACATTTTTTCCCAAGTCAAGATGATAAAGGCCTGTGGTGTCATTAAGGTCTTCTATTCGCAAGTCAAACGGGCGTTCACGAAGTGCCTGAAGATTGGTGTAGCCAGTGGTCCACTCTTGTGCCGATGGATTCCAACCTGGCATTGGTTTGGCATTGGGGGTGTTTGGGTCTTTACCATATACTCTACCATATTTCATATAGTTGTATCCCTTCTTAACCTTCATTGCTTCTACTGCTGCAGCATCATTTACATCAATTGTGCCATCAATTACACCATGAATCTCGTTGTTGTGGCTCACGTCGAGATGTTTGAGGGCAACGTTCCTGTAGAGGTGTACACTGTCTTGCAGGTTATTGTAGGCAAGATCGAGATATTCAAGATTTTCGAGATACTCAAGGCTCGACTCGTTGGGGTCAGCAACACGGTAGTTGGCATGTCCCGATATGTCAAGATTATAAACACCATTAGTGAATGTGGTGAACTCGTTATGACGAGCTTGGAGTTTTTTCAAACCTGTAACACCTTCAAGTGAGTTTTGTTGACCAAGTTTGTTGAACGAGCTGTTCTCAATGTTCAAAGTCTGCAAACTGCTCAGGCCCTTGATGTAAAGACCGTTGTCGCTCTCTATTACACCGTCAGGGCTAGTTTGAGTCAAAGCGGTGTTTCCGTGAAGCTCAATCTCGGTAAGATCAGTGTTGCCAGCCAATGCTAACGACTTGAGAGAAGTGTTATTCTCGGCTTTAAACTTGGTGAAGCCATTATAGCCCAAGTCAAGACCAACCAACGAGGTCAGTGGCAAAGTGTAATCACCAGCTTGGAAGTTGTTGTTTTGGGCATAGAGATAATTGATGTTGCTTTCACTCACATTGATGTCACTGAGTTGGTTGTTGTTCATCACCATTGTAGTGAGTGACGATATTCCAGTAGTGGGAACATCGGTAAACGCATTGTCGCTTAAATCAAGTTTGTATAGCGATGTGGCACCAGTGGCTGTAATGGTTGGCAAAGATGACAAGCCACAATTATTAATTGCTAACGTTGTGAGAGTAGTGTTATTGGTCACATCAAGCACATTTGGCATGTGGTTGTTCACAATTACCTTTTCTACAGGCGAGTTTCCGCCTTGTACTATAAGCGTATCAATATATGCCCAATCATCAGTGAAGGTTGTTATCTTTGAGCTTGCGCTATTGCCCGACTGGCTGATGTTAAGGTATTGCAAATTGGGATTAGCAGTGCTGTTTATCCTTGAACTATTGAATTGCGCAGCACTCAAGTGTGGACAATTATGCAAGTCAAGATGCTGTAGATTGCTCAATTTGTTAAATGCTGTAATATACGAGAGATTTCCATCCGACATATCAATCCATTTCAATGAGTTAGTATTTGGGATTGTCATTGCAGGATCGGTTGCATTTCCACTTGCATAGAGATATTCAAGTGAGGTGTTGTGTGTGATATCTAATGAGGATATTGCACAGTTTTTGACATCTAAGGTCTTAAGTGACGTGAGATTTGTCAATACGGGTGTTGTTACACTTGTGTTATTGGCAAGTATAAGAGTCTCAAGGCTTGGGAAGTTAAGATTCGCAGCAGTCAGTTCTGAAGTCTTTTGACCAGAGTTGGTTAGATCAAGGTATTTCAAGTTTGCCTGAGCTGTAAAGCCTGATGACCACCCATCTAATGGATTGTTGCGCATCGAGATGTACTCAACACTTGAAATGTATTGATAGTTAGTGTTATTCGATCCAAGACCAGCATTGTAAATCCAAGCAGGGCAATTGTCAGCAATGAGTTTCTTAAAGTTGTTGTTGCCTTTGACGTTAACGCCATGACCAGAGGCATTGCAATAGCTAACACCTCGCATTCCTAATAACTCATTATCTCCGCTCACGTCGAGTATGCGAAGTGATGAAGTGTGGGTAAGGTCAAGGTGAGAAAGTGAGTTGTTTTGGGAATAGAGTTCCTCCAGATAAGTGAATTGTTCTATACCTGTAGGGTTGGTGATTTTTCCTGTCATACCCTTGTCGGTATCGTAACTAATATCAAGAACTTTAACATTGTTTGCAGTAATGGCACCGCCTTCTTGGATACCAGTACTTGCAGTTATAGCCTTGCGTAAGTTGGCATCGGGAAAGTTAGTGCTGTTGAGAATTGCTCCCGAAATGGTCATTCTAGAGTCATTACCATAGTTTGACCAATAAGCACCGTTTGCCCATGTCAAGTCCGATGTTTGCGAACCACTATTGTTGTTAAAAATCACATTGGCAGGATTAGTCTGCGAGTCACTTATCCACTCATACACATCATTTCCGTTGCCATTGGTTCCAACCTTTGTCATTTTTTTCCCTGGCCAAGATGAGGCATCCCCACTATAACCATTTCCCCAAGCATAAGCATAGACGTCTCCGCTCCAATTGCTGGCATTTACGACATAAGTAAAAGGATTGGATTGGTAACCAACTCCATTTGGAGCGTCATAGTAATCGGTCACATTATTGGCATTGTTATTGGCGAACTCGAAATAGCGATTGCCAGTAATGCCAGTGATGTCACCTGTCTTAGTGGCATCGGTGCCAAAGCTGAGTATGAGATTGACGTTTGTGGCGTCAATGTCGATGTAGTACCAAGTTTGGCCACCAACACTTTTTGTGTTGGTGAGTTTTGTGCCAGGGAATGCGCCAAGCAGGGGATTTTGATTATTGTCCCAAGCGTACACATACGGTTCCTGGCTGGCTTTCACATTTATTGTGAGAGCCCAAGCATTGCTGCTCCAGGCAGCTGCAAAAACAGCTAGGAGCATCAGTGCGCAAGTTTTTGTTAGTAATTTCTTTGTCATGATTTTATTTGTTTATAGATGTTATGTTTATTGAATGTCGTATCTTGGTTGTGTCGTCAAGCATATAAAACGAGCAAAATTACCAAAAATAGTTGTATGTTCAAAGTATATAGTCAAAAAATCCATTAAAGCGTCTTTTTTTTGACTGATTGAAGATGTTTTTTAATATTGTTTTCACAATATAAATACCATATTTTTGCACGCGTGTGTACTGTTGTCAGCTGAATGACCGGTTTCGGTTAAATAGAAAAAGATGGCAATTTGAGTGAAAAATATAACTATCCTGTTAAATAAACGCTGTAAACAATTGGTGACCAGCTATATACATAAAATATTCATCAAAAGTGAGTCAGCTGAGTCCACTGAGTCCACTGAGTTCACTGAATCCACTGAGTTCACTGAATCCACTGAGTTCACTGAATCTACTGAGTCCACGATTCCATAGACTGTTAACAGGCGGACATGCTTTTTGGGGAGTTTAGCGCCCCTACCATTAGTGGATTAAGGGCAAAAAAAACCATGATTGAAAAGATGACAACCATGGTTTTACGTTAAGATAAGTCAATGTTTTTATCTCTCGTAGTAGGGAATTCCCACGAGCTTGATATCAAACTGCAAAGTGGAATAGGGCTTTATACTGCCGCTGGATGTGGTGCCATACCCTACGTTGTAAGGTATCAGAACTCGGCAGCTGTCGCCTATGTGCATCTTAGGTATGGCAATGCCCCATCCCTCAATGACTCCGCTGTTCAAGCGGCAACGGAAGAGGCTGTCACCAGGAGTAGTGCTCAGGTAGGATGAGTCGATGGCTGTGCCGTCGTAAAGACTCAGGTGGTACTTCACGTCTACCATCGAAGTGAACAATGGTTTGAGGTTGTTCTTTGTCAAGTTGGTGTCGTTGAACCAGTGAATCAGAACTTCGGCAGCAGGGTCCCAGGGAGCGGTAATCGCAGTGTAATACTTTGATCCACCTTCGGTTCGCGCAGCTTGAGCCTCATACCAGCTGATATTTGCCTCGTACCAGTCGGCATACTTGTCTAAGTTGTCTTCATCCTTGAAGCAAGATGTAAACAAGCTTCCCAGCACTGCCACTATAAATAATATAAAAGGAAATTTCTTCATTATCGTTAAATGTTTATGCTAGAATTTCTTGGTCATTCCAGACTTTCTATATTATAGATTAATGATTATGCATTGATTTAAGCATTGTTCTTGAGCAGATTGTTGAGGCTGCACTGTTCTCCAATAATTGCTGGCAAGTCGCTGATTGCCACGCGCTGTTGCTCCATGGTGTCGCGGTCGCGCAGGGTCACGGTGTTGTCCTCAACTGTCTGTCCGTCAACGGTGATGCAGTAGGGTGTGCCTATTGCATCCATGCGGCGGTAACGCTTGCCCACGCTGTCTTTTTCGTCATAACGGCAGGCGAAGTCAAACTTGAGCATGTCGACGATTTCTCGAGCTTTCTCTGGCATGCCATCCTTGCGAACCAACGGCAGCACAGCACACTTGACGGGAGCCAATGCCTTGGGCAGATGCAGTACCACGCGGGTGTCGCCGCCCTCAAGCTTCTGCTCTTCGTAGCTTGAGCACATCACTGAGAGGAACATGCGGTCCACGCCAATTGAGGTCTCGATGACGTATGGAGTGTAGCTCTCGTTGAGCTCAGGGTCGAAGTACTGAATCTTCTTGCCGCTGTATTTTTCGTGTTGAGATAGGTCGAAGTTGGTACGGCTGTGGATGCCTTCCACCTCTTTGAAGCCGAATGGCATTTGGAACTCGATGTCGGTGGCTGCATTGGCATAGTGGGCGAGTTTCTCGTGGTCATGGAAGCGATATTTCTCATCGCCAAGCCCCAGTGCTTTGTGCCATTTGAGGCGGTTCTCTTTCCAAGTCTCGAACCACTTGAGCTCCTCGCCGGGACGTACAAAGAATTGCATCTCCATCTGCTCAAACTCGCGCATGCGGAACACAAATTGGCGTGCCACAATCTCATTGCGGAAGGCCTTGCCAATCTGAGCAATACCAAATGGCAGACGCATGCGGCCTGTCTTCTGAACATTGAGGAAGTTCACGAAGATGCCCTGAGCGGTTTCGGGACGCAGATACACGTCCATAGTGTTGTCGCTGCTGCTACCCATCTGGGTCTTGAACATGAGGTTGAACTGGCGCACGTCGGTCCAGTTGCGGGTGCCGCTGATTGGGTCAACAATCTCGTAGTCAAGGATGATTTGCTTGAGCTCATCGAGGTTGTTGTCATTCATAGCCTTCTCAAAGCGGCTATGCAGCTCGTCCCACTTCGCCTGGTTTGCAAGTACGCGGGGATTGGTTTGGCGGAACATGGCTTCGTCGAAGCTCTCGCCAAAGCGTTTCTTGGCCTTAGCAACCTCTTTGTCCATCTTCTCCTCTATCTTGGCGAGCAGGTCCTCGATGAGAACATCAGCACGATAACGCTTCTTGCTGTCGCGGTTGTCGATTAATGGGTCGTTGAATGCGTCAACGTGACCACTGGCTTTCCAAATTGTGGGGTGCATAAACACCGCTGAGTCGATGCCCACGATATTCTCGTGAAGCAGCGTCATGGCTTCCCACCAGTAGCGCTTGATGTTGTTCTTCAACTCAACGCCGTTTTGGCCGTAGTCGTAGACTGCACCCAGTCCGTCATAAATTTCACTTGAAGGGAATACAAACCCATACTCTTTGCAATGCGAAACAATTTTCTTGAAAACGTCTTCGTTCTGTGCCATTTGTGTATATAATCTTATTAAGTATTCAATTTACAAACTGCAAAATTACACATATTTTTTAATACAACCCCCATTTCTCTCACAAAAATAAAAAATGGTAACAAAAGAACCTTGACATTCATTGCAAAATTAAAGAAAATTTGTGTTTTTGATTAGGTTTCTATATATTTGCATTCTTAAAGTTTTGAGCTATGGAATTCCGGACAACAATACATCCTCGCGAAGGTGATAACTTCATGCGCCACAGCGACAAGATTATGCTGATGGGGTCGTGCTTCAGCGACAACATCGGAGCTCGTCTCAAAGATGCAATGGTCGATGTTGTGGTTAACCCCTTTGGTACCATCTTCAACCCATTGAGCATTGCCAGCTCGGTTCACAAGTTGATGGACTGTGAAGTTGTGGCAGGGATGGACTTGTTTCTTGCTAACGGAGTATGGAACTGTTATGATTTTCACTCTCGTTTCTCGATGGCAAATAAAGAAGCAGCTCTCGAGCGCATGAATAACAGTATTACAGTTGCCCACAATCACTTGCGTCAGTGCAAAACGCTTGTGTTGACACTGGGCACAGCAGTGGTGTATCGCCGCCGTGACACTGGCCAAGTGGTGAACAACTGTCACAAGGTTCCTCAGCATGAATTCACGAGGCGATTGGCGAGTGTTGACGAATGTACCGAGGCTCTCAATGCTGTGATGGCTCGTCTGCACGAGTTCAACCCAGAGCTGCGTGTACTGTTCACTGTGAGTCCTATTCGCCATATTGCCGACGGCTTGGAAATGAACTCGTTGAGTAAAGCTGTGTTGCGCGTGGCGATAAATAATGTGGTGAGAGCTAATAAAGAGTGGGCGGGTTATTTTCCTGCCTATGAGATTGTTATTGACGACTTGCGTGACTACCGTTTCTACACCGCCGACATGGTACACCCCAGCGATGTCGCTATAGAATATATCTGGCAGACGTTCCAAGCGACCTATTTCGATGACCGCTCAACTCAGGCAATAGCCCGCTGTGAGCGCGTGAGCAAGCGTCTGAAGCATCGTCCCATGAGCAATAACCCCGATGTGGTGGCTCGATTCAATGCCGATACCGAGGCCGTGATTGCAAACTTGAAGAAAGAGTATCCTTATTTAAAGTAGCAAGGATATTGTAGAGGAGTTCTAGAATGTCTAGAGAAACTAACAACAGAGAACTGACAACAAATTACTGATATGAAATATTCCATTCAAGAGATAGCTCAAGTGCTGGGTGTTGAATCCAGTGAACTTCGTGACAAGAATGCCGAGGTGAGTCAATTGCTTATTGATTCGCGGTCACTGACATATCCTGCCGAGACATTGTTCTTTGCCATTGCTACGCAAAACGATGACGGGCACCGATATGTGAAGCATCTATATAATAAAGGTGTGAGGAACTTTGTGATAGAATACAGCGGTAACATTGATGTCCACGCGATGAGAGAGGCCAACTTCCTGCGCGTGAGCAACTCTCTCGATGCGATGCAGGCTATAGCTACCTATCATCGTAAGCGTTTTCACATTCCCATTATTGGAATTACCGGCAGCCGTGGCAAGACCACGGTAAAGGAATGGCTATATCAGCTCTTGAAGGATGACTATCACATTGTCAGGTCTCCACGCAGCTATAACTCGCAGATAGGTGTGCCGCTATCGTTGTGGGACCTTGACGACAATACATCGCTAGCAATAATCGAGGCTGGTGTGAGTAAAACTGGCGAGATGGCACGTGTCCAGGCGATGATTAGGCCCACAATAGGCGTTATTACTAACATTGGCGACGAACATAATGAAGGATTTTCCTCGATGCAGGAGAAAGTAGAGGAAAAAGCAAAGATTCTGAATAGCTGCGAGAGCATTGTCTACTGTGCCGACGATGACCTGGTATCCAGCACAATCGATCCCATTCTCTATGTGGCGCAAGATGTGGGGTGGTCGCGCAAGGACGAGGGCAAGTGGCTCTATGTGAGCAATATTGTCAAGCGTGACAATCACGCGTTGATGGAATGTCAGCATGAAGGTTCGCCTTTTGTCCTTGATGTGCCGTTTACCAGCGACAGGGATTTAGAGAATGTGGCGACTTGTGTTGCTGTAATGCTCTACTTGGACATCAGTGCTAGCGTGATAGTCGAGCGAGTGAAACGCCTCACTCCTGTTGGTACTCGCATCAACGTGATTGAGGGTGTAAATGAATGCACGATTATCGCCGACGGCTATACGAGCGACTATAACTCACTCTCGCCAGCCTTGGACTTCATGTTGCGTCGATGTAATCCTCATCAGCACACCACAGTAATACTCAGTGATCTGCTGCCAGAAACATTTACTGAAGACGAACTATATATACGCGTGAGCGAGCTCTTGAGAAGCAAGGGTATTACCCGTCTTATAGGTATTGGGCCCGAAATGTGCCGCTACAGCAAGTATTTCAATTCAGGTCGTGACCTCTTCTTTGAGTCAACTGCCAAATTCCTTGAAAATATGAGTCAGGGAGACTTCGACAATGAAACTGTGCTTGTGAAAGGAGCTTCGCAATATGAGTTCTTCCAGATTGTAGAGATGCTTGAGGTGAGTCGCCACCAAACAGTGGAGGAGATAGACCTTAATGCTCTTGCTTGCAATTTCAAGTTCTTGAAGTCTAAAATAGATTTCGGCACCAAGATTGTAGCTATGGTAAAAGCATCAGGCTACGGTACTGGCTCTTATGAGGTGGCTAAGACCTTGCAGGACTGTGGGGCAACCTACCTTGCTGTAGCTGTGCAGGATGAAGGTGTGGATTTGCGCAAGGCGGGAATCACGCTGCCCATTATAGTTCTTAATCCATCGACAGTGAACTACAAGGCGATGTTTGATCGTTATCTTGAGCCTGAGGTCTATAGCATTGAGGAGGCTCGACAGCTCATAAAGGAGGGTAGCAAATATGGTGCGAAGAACTTCCCTGTCCACATCAAGATTGACAGCGGCATGCACCGTTTGGGCTTCACTCTTGAACAACTTCCCGATCTTGTGGAACTTCTGCTTTCTCAGGACGTTATAATGCCAGTGAGCGTGTTCTCACACTTGAGCGTGGCCGACGAGCCAGAACAAGATGATTTCACACGTGAACAAGTGGAGTATTTTGAGATTTGCGCTACTCAGCTGCAGGCGAGTTTCTCGCACAAAATAATGAGACATGTTTTAAATACCAATGGAATAGTACGTTTCCCTGAGTATCAAATGGATATGGTGCGCATGGGAGTGGGGCTTTATGGCATTAAGACTGTATTTGATGGTAGTGAGGACGGCCTCTTGCCTGTAGCAGAGCTAAGGGCTGTGGTAATAAGCATCAAGCAATGGCCAGCAGGAACAAGAGTCGGTTATGGTAGACGTGGGTTGCTCGAGCGCGATTCTCGCGTAGCGACTGTGTCGATAGGCTATGCCGATGGCATGGACCGCCACTTCGGCAACGGAAATGTAAAGGTGTGGGTCAACGGCACAATGTGCCCCATCGTTGGAAACATCTGCATGGATGCCTGCATGGTCGACATTACCGATGCTCAATGCGAATTAGGTGACAAGGTGGAAATCTTTGGGCGTCACACTCCCATCGAACAGTTGAGTGATGCTCGCGGCACTATAGGCTATGAAATTCTCACCAGCATCTCACCTCGTGTAAAACGGGTGTACTTTCGCGAGTAACTTTTATAAGTGGATTGAAATAAAAAGCATCTGGATGCTCACCCATGTGGTGGCATCCAGATGTTGTGTATTGTAAAAGTGTATTAGTGCGCTTTGTCTCAATTCTTGCAGCACTTTTCACTTCCAGGTTTGCATTCTTCCTTGCCGCAGCTGCCGTCCATTTTGCAGGCACCTTCTTTGCAGCATGGTGACTTGTGAGAGCACTGATGTCCAGCTCCTTTATCTTTGCAATCGCCTTTGCACTCAGAGGCTTTTTCTTTGCACTCATTGGCTTTTTTGCATTCATCTGCCTTCTTGCATTCTGCGTCTTTTTTGCACTCAGCAGCTTTCTGGCATTCGGCAGTTTTTTCCTTGCAATTGCCTTCCTTGCAATTGCCTTCCTTGCACTCGCCTTTGCATTCGCCTTCCTTACATTTTCCTTCTTTACACATGCCTTCTTTGCATTCGCCCTTACAATCACCGGCCTTTTCATTGCATATATGCTTTGCATCTTTTGCCTCAACACGCTTGAGTTCAGTTTTTTGCATCTCGCATGGTCTTGCCTTCACGTCGGTAGCTTTTTCCAATTTTGTGGGGGCTTCCTTTTGAACTTTTACAGGCTCATTTTTCTTTAGTTGAGCATTGGCATAAAAACCACTGGCGCTAACAGAAAAGAGGCCCAGAGCAATCATAGCAATAATCTTTTTCATGTCGTTTCTTTCTTTTTATTGGCGCTCACTAAAGAAAGTGAGTCCCGATTAAACATAAATCAAAATTTCAAAAAATGTAAAACGTTAATTATCAATTAGCACTGCAAAGATAAATATAAATAATTAATATGCAAAAAATGCTCATGCTAAATATCGTTTTTTTGTTTTTATTAAACATTGTGCAATGTTTGCACCGTAAATATAAATAGCAAAGAATATTTATTAACTAAATTAAAGATGAAAAAAATTCTTTGGTTTTATTATAGTTTTTATTCCTAGCGTTAGTCGAGCATCCATTGTAACAGAAGTAATTGGTGACGTTCTTGTGTTTCAAAAGATGACATCTATTTATAGGGAGTGGAAAGTTACGTGTCCAATGTCATTTTCGAAGCTGTCATAATATACTTAAAAAGTCTTTCAATTACCAGCTTGTTGGGCTGTTTTTCGGTATTAAACCTATGGTAGGGCGAAGTTGTATCCACTACAAAAATAATACTTAAACACTACATTAAATAAATCGGATATTTTTAATACACTACAAATGTATTATTAAATCATTGATTTACAAAAGATTTATTTTCAATAAAACACTACATATAAATGTTGCGCATCATTATAAAACACACAACACATTTGCATTTTAAATTTTTGTGTTGTATTTTTGCAAATATTACTAAAGGCGTATTGTGCTATGTTTGGATTGAAAAAGACAAATAAAACCATAAGTGATCTCGACAGTTTCCTTGATTTGCTTGACGAGTGTGTGCTCACCTACAAGAGTGGCATCAAAAATTATCTGGAGGGAAATAAGAATGAGTTTGACGACAATCTGGAAAGTATTACTAGGCTGCGCGATACTACTACCGACCTGCGCCGCACTATAGAAAACGAGCTGTACACTTACTCACTCGTTACCGACCAGCGCGTTGAAATCATGCAGCTTCTTGAGCGCTTGGATATGATAATCAACTTGTTGCACAAGAATTTGTGGCAATATGAAATTGAGATTCCATTCTTCCCATCGGAAATTAACGTTGATTTCCTTAAGCTTGTGGAGGTCACAGGGCTGGCAGTAGAAGGCACTATTCAGGCTTCACGTGACTATTTCAAGGCACCACGCTTTGTGGGCGAGAAGACACACCGCATATATTTCTTTGAGAAAGAGGTGACTAAGTTGGCCCAATCCATCAAACGGCGCGTATTCCACGAGATGGACAACTTCAAGCTAAGTCAGAAGTTCCATTTGCGTTATTTTACCCTTCACGTCGAGGAACTTGCCGAAGAGTCGGTACGCGTGGCAGACCATCTCTCCATCATGGTATTAAAACACAACAACTAATCTGTTAGTCATAAATCTAATCCTATGGAAATCACAATGTCGATATTGCTTCTCCTTATGATAGGAGCGTGGTTGGGATACCGGGAAATTGGCGTCAGTTTCTTGGGTATCCACATCCGCGATTTGATGTCGACACGTGTCATTGGCATGCTTCAATTCCTTGTTGTTGTAGCCTTTGTTCTTGCTGTTTTGATGTGTGATGTCTCATATAACGGCTCATCATTCACTATCAGTGAAACTTATATAATAATGTGTGCCATTGTCATGGCTATAGCAATAGTGAGAGCTGGCGATCAGTACACATCGGTGATAACAGCATTTTGGGGTGCTGTCACAGCTCTTGCCTATCACGAGAAATGGCAGTTCCATCCAGTTTTGACAGTAGCTTTGTTGTCGGTAATAGCCGCCCCAATATTGGGACTGCTATTTTTCATTCTTTATGAGAGAGTAATCAATCGTGTCATTTTTAATACCGACAAGCATCTACTACTTAAGAATCTTAACATGAAGCGACTGGCACTTGCCGGAATCATCTTGGGAGGACTTACAATTGCCCTTAATTTCGCACTCTTCTCCGCTCCATTTCTTTCTTCAATCCTTGCCGAGATGGATGCCACTTTTATGTCGCTGATTGTCACATCAATCGCTATTCTTAGCGTGTCAATGGTTATTCCCATGACCGCCATACTTCGCAACGAGAATTCGATGGCAAAACCTATGAGATGGGCGCTGCCATCGCTCTACTCGCTCATCACGGTGCTGATTGTGGGCAACATTGCTGGAACACTGCTATTTGGCATGGTTCCAGTGATAATGTCGCCTAGCCAGCTTAGAGAATGTAGCAAGATGTCGAAAGTCTCGCGCCAACGTAGCCTCATTAACTTGACAAGCATCACCATCGCAACCCCATTCATTGCTTTCATGCTGGCGATGGTTATGATGAGAATAGTGATAAACTCTATTCTCATGTCGATTGTCACCGTTTTTGTGATTATCACCTGCTTACTTATAATGCTGTATTCCAAGCAGTGGAGAAAGCATAACTTGACAAAGAAAGCTCTTGATGACGAGCTTACACACAGTACTGAGGCAGGCGACGAGCGAAACCGCCTTGATGTTGCAGCTGTTACTTCACAATTTAATGTGATGACCAACGAAATCGACATCAAGCACAAAGAGCTAGTAAACCTTTCATTATATATTAAGCAGCAACGTCAGTATCTCGAAGACTTGAGCAATAGCCTCAATGAACTATCAAATGAGAATGATGTAGTCTTGTTGCGCCAAAAACTGCGTGAAACAGCGCAAAAACTCAACGAGAACATGCGGCTCACAGGTGAAATGGACCAATTCTACACACAAGTAGAAGACCTTCACAAGAATTTCGTGAGCCGCTTGCTCATGCGTTGTCCCAACTTGTCGGAGAAGGAGAAACGCCTGGCCATCATGTTACGTCTGGGTTTCTCCAGCAAAGACATATCGGGCATGCTTAACGTTGAGCCCAAGAGCGTTGAGGTGAGCCGTTACCGTTTCCGCCGCAAGCTAAAGCTAGACCGCAGTACCAACATCGTAGAATATCTACAAATGATATAATACAGTATATACCTATTTTTATTAACTAAATGTTTTTTACAATGAAAAAATTATTAACCCTATCCTTTGTGCTGGCACTCTCCGCTTGGGGCAGTGTTTGGGCACAAGAATCTGACGAGGACGCCACTTATAATCAGTATGGCGTGAAAGTCGACCGTGAAGAGCTGATTTCGGAGCAGCGTAACAACATCCTCACGTTCGAGTCGAAAAACAAGGAATATCGCCTGTGGTTTGACAACCGCGTACAAGTAGATGGCGCCATGTTCTTTGGCAATAACGATGATTATAACCCTATTGGCAATAATGCCTCTATTCGTCGTGCACGTTTTGCCGTTAAGGCTCGTCTTCCACACAACTGGTATGGCGAGGTAGACGTAGACTTTGCTGATGGTAAGTTTGAATTAAAGGACGCTATCGTGCAGTTTGATGGCATCAAAAATGTATCAATCAAGGCTGGTAACTTCAAAGAAGACTTCTCTATGGAGCAGACAACTTCGTCTCGCTATTTAACCTTCATGGAGCGTCCAATGGTTTGTAAAGCTCTTGTTCCTTCACGTCACATTGGTTTGCAGATTTCTTATCTGCTCGACCACTTCCGCGCCACTGGTGGTGTGTTTTTCCAGACTGTTGCTGGCGAGGAAGAGTTGACCTATGTTCAGGACAACAACAAGGATTTTGGCCGCAACCAGGGTTATTCGTTCACTGGTAAGGTTGGTTGGATGCCCTACGCCCAAGACCGCAGCTGGGGTGTTTATCTGGGAGGTAAGATTTCTTACCGCACTCCTAAAACTGACGTTGCTACCGGTGAGTGGGGTGGCGAGCGTTTCAGTACTCGTAATGCCACAAGCATCAATCGCAAGAAATATCTTGACACTGATGTAATCAAAGACGTAGACCACACTCTTCTCTATGGTCTTGAGGGTGCTGCCTACTATGGACCCGCCCGCATCCAGAGTGAATGGATTCGCAACAGTGTAGATGCCGCAAAGAACACCTATAACTTTGGAGGTTGGTATGTTCACGCTTCTTGCTTACTCTTTGGTGGTAAGCAGCGCTTCAACACAGCCGAGGGCGAGTTTACTCAGCCCTCACGTGGCCGCAAGTGGGGTGATATTGAGCTTGCAGCTCGTTACGACTATCTTACTCTCAACAACAAGGACGTGTATGGTGGTGCCGGTGAGAATTTTACACTAGGTTTGAACTACTGGATTAACAATAGCGTTAAGATTGTTCTCAACTATCAGTACTCTAACAACGACCGCTATGCCAATGGCAAGGGCAAACTCCTTGTTGGCCACGATGCCGATGGCAAGCCAACTGCCGACTATACCAAGGTTACCGAAGCCAAAGGCAAAGGCGGTGTTAACTACCATATGCTGGGCCTTCGTTTAGAGGTTAACTTCTAATATATTGTTTAACTCTTTAAAGATAAAAAGACAATGAAAACTATAAAAATAGCATTCACGCTCATTATCGCTACACTTGCGATGTCATCATGCGTTGAAGATAAAGTATATGAGGGTCCTAACACCATAGAGGCTGTATCAATTAACCCCGATGCTCCAACCTCGTTTGACGACGTGGTTGTGACCGCCAAGGTATCTGGCTTACTGTCTGTGACTAAGGCTGTTCTGCGTTATTCAGTCAATGATGATTTTATTGAAGAGATTAATATGGCTGGTAATGGCAACACCTTTACCGCCACCATTCCTGCGCAGGAAGACGGTGACAAGGTGAGTTATTCAGTAATCATCACCAACGAGGCTGGTTACACATCAACCGTTGAGAAAGACTATACAGTTGGCGACAAGCCAAGCGACTACACTAAGCTTGTCATCAACGAGGTATATGGTGCTGGTGAAGACAAAGAGAAATATCTTGAGCTCTACAACAATGGCGACGATCCCATCAAGCTCAAAGATGTGGTGATCCGCAAGGACGAAGCAGATAACGTTTGGGTTGGTGAAGACGGAGAAGTCATCATGGGTCATGGCTATTTCTGCATTGTTGGTGCCAAGAACGTCCTTGGCGAAGGTGGCAGTGGTCCTAATCCTCGTCCTATGACTAAAGGTCTCTCGGCTAAGAAAAATGTTCTCATGGAGGTTTATGACCCCAACGGTAACCTCGTAACTAAGTTCCAGCGTGGCATTAAGGGCGATGAAGGCTGGGGTAACGGACCATCGTACAACGGGTTGCCATACACCGAGAACAAGAAGACTTGGAGCCGCTGTCCTAACGGTACCGGCCAGTTCATGATCGCCGATAAGTCTCTGGGCACCAAGAACCCTGACACTGGTGCTGAAGATCTCACTATAGTACAGTAAACACAATCTATAAAACTTCTCGTGAGTTGGCAGGCTGTCGAAGCACTGCCTGCCAACTTTTTCAAAAACAAGCAAAAAGTAATCCTAATCTAAAAAATCCTATAATAAAATGGCAAAAGAAGAATTAAAGATTGGCGAAATTTCTAAACCACGTTTTGAGTTCCGTAGCTTCGGCCGCTGCTTCTGCGAGCCCGCCAAGCGCATGGCACGCCTCAGTGCTCCCGTTCCCGAGAAAGTGTGGGAACGTCACAGCACCGAGACTTATATCGTGAGCCGCACCAATGACGTAAACAACACCAAGATACGCGACGGCAAGATGGACATCAAGACCTTCGTACAAGAGGTTGATGGTCTTGAGCAGTGGAATCCCTTGATGAAGGGCGAGTTCCCTATCTCAGCACAAGTTCTCAAAGAAGAAGTATTCCCAGCATTCAAGGTAGAGGGCATGCCCGAGCTCACCAAGGACCAATACACCCTTGAGGAGTTCCTCCAGATGATTGACGAGCATCCCGACCTTCAGGCCGTTAAGGTAGAGAAGGCCCGCTATGGTTACATGGTTAACGACACCATCTGCGAGACCGGTGAGGTTTACATCAACGGCGCTATGGTTCGCACCATCAATAGCGAGAGCACCGAGATTGAGGACATCAAGAAGACCATTGCCGATGTTGGTCTTGAGGGCATTGAGAACATCAACTACCTGCAAGCAATCAAGCGCGTGATAGGTATGATTAACAAACCCTTAGCAAACTGATTTAGAATTATGGCACAAGAGATAGAAAGAAAATTCCTGGTAAAAGGTGATTTTAAGGATGAGGCCTTCAAGGCAACCCGCATTACTCAGGGTTATCTGAGTTCGGTACCTGAGCGCACCGTTCGCGTGCGTGTAAAAGGCGAGAAGGGTTTCATCACAGTCAAGGGTATTGGCAATGAGAGTGGTGCTAGCCGCTTTGAGTGGGAGAAAGAGATTCCTGCCGAGGAGGTAATGGACTTACTAAAGATTTGCGAACCTGGCGTAATCGACAAGACCCGCTATCTGGTAAAAGCCGGCGAGCGCACCTTTGAGGTTGACGAGTTCTACGGCGATAATGAGGGCTTAACTGTTGCCGAGGTGGAGCTTCCTAGCGAGGACGCCGCCTTTGACCGCCCTGTCTGGCTTGGCGAGGAGGTTACTGGCGACCCCAAGTATTACAACTCCATGCTCATGAAGAACCCTTATAAAAACTGGAAATAATCTATTATCAAATTAGTGGTCACATATCAGATTTTTAATATTTGAGACCACCAAACACAATCGCAAGGAGGGGTGCCTAGGGCGGCGTTATTGAGATAATTCTCTCCACACAGTAAACACAACCCTACATGCACTTTTATTTATATATTATTACCTTTTAGAGCCTTAAGGCACACCTCCTTCATTTATCCAAGGATTAAGATAATATGGCGGAACAAGTTACCACTAGCGGGAAAACGACTCAATTTGACCCGCTCGACATGAACAATTACAAGCTCGAGAAACTGCCCAAGATGCAGAAATCGGGCTTTGAGAAGATATTACAACGCATAGGCGGTCCATTGGCAATCTTGGCTTTTGTGTTCATCTATTGGTTTGCCGATATTTCTTTCATTAACAATATCGACACCAACAAGGAGACTACAGCACTAGCCGAGGGAGCCATAAAGCGCTATGACGAAATGTACAAGAAATCGGAGAAGAAGCTCGCTGTTGTGGTTGACGCCAGCGGTAAGGAGACAAAGCATGAACTCACAGAAAAAGAGCAGGCTAAGATCAAGGCCGACACTCACAACAATTTCTTGCGCATCAACTATGCGATGCTTGCAATATTTGTCGCCGCCATTATTTTGTGGATTACAGAGGCAATCCCCAACTATTTGACTTCGTTAATAGTGATACTGATGATTGTGCTCACTGGGGTGACGAGTGATAAAGAAGCATATGCACAACTAGGTCATCCCGTAATGTGGCTCAATATCCTGTCGTTTATCTTGGCGAGTATGCTTGTCAAGACCCAGGTGGCAAAGCGCTTTGCCATTTGGTTTGTGCTCAAATTTGGAAAGAGCGCCAGTGGCATTATCTTGAGTTTTATCGTCATCAATGTTGTGCTCTCAGCGTTCATTTCGGCTACTACTGCCAAGGCCGCCATTCTGCTTCCCATTTTCATGGTTGTGGCAGCAATCTATGGAGCGTCGCAGGGAAATCGTAACAATTTTGGTCGCAACCTCGTGCTACAGAACCTTTTCCAGATTAACCTAGGTGCCAACTCGTTCCTTACTGGCTCGGGTGCTACCTTGCTTGCCGGTTCGCTAATAGCTGGAGCATTAGGAATTGGCGCTTTTAGTTATCAAGACTGGTTCAAATGCGCATTCCCAATGAATATGATTCTCATACTCATTGGCTGGTTTGTGGGCTCAAAAATCTACTTCCGTCTTAAGAAAGGAGAAGATAAGCCTCAAATTGAAGGCGGTCTCGACCGCTTGCGCGATGAATTGCACAAGCTGGGTAAGATGAGCGCTCAGGAGTATAAGGCCATAGCCATCTTCCTGGTAGTGCTCCTCTTGTGGGCTACCGACAAGCAGCATGGCATCAATCAAACAGCGGTAGCGTTTATGGGTGCTGTTGTGGCATTGTTGCCCAAGATAGGCATTGTGAAATGGAACGATGTCGATATCCCTTGGCATCTATTGCTCTTCTCGGCTGGTGCTTATACCTTAGGAGCCGGCCTTGAAGCGACTGGCTTGCCAGGTACAATGATCAATGCACTCTTTGGTGCACTTGGTATTGGAGCTAGCACCCCGTTCTGGGTAATCTATCTCATTCTCACAGCGAGCATTCTGTTGTTCTCACTTATTTTTGAGTCGAAGACGATGCTCACACTCATATTTGTTCCTATTGCCATTGGGGTAGCGCAGAGTAATGGCTACTCAATCATGAGCTTAGCATTCCCCGTAGCATTGCTCGTTGGTCATGTGTATGTGTTGCCATTCAACAGCAAGCCTGCAGCATTGCTATACACGACCAACCAGTACAGCATCAGCGACACCTTCAAGTTTGGTATTACGATGATGTTCATTAGCTGGCTAATGGTAATACTGTGGGGCGATACTGTGCTTCGCTGGTTCGGTTACACCAATGGAGTGTTTTTTTAAGTGTTAAATGTTAAGTGTTAAGTGTGCTGCGCCTGCATATAACTGATACTTGTTACTTATAACTTATAACTAACTATGATTAATATCAAGCCAAAGATTCATGACAGTAACACGCTGGAGTTCAAAGTGGGTTTTCTGCCTAACGACGGGAAGACCTATGATGACTTTTACATGAATACATGGATTTTTATTCCCGAAAGGCTTGATGTTAACAAGCACACTTATAGTAAAGACACTTTTTATTGCGATACTATTTCTTACTTGCGTCTCATCACACCTCGCTATGAGTTACGGGAGTTAACCGATGAACATTCACTTCCATTCACTCGCATGAAACAAGCATGTGAGAATCCAGTGAATGAAAACAAGGAGTTTGAGACCGAGATTAAGATGTATGCCTCTATCGTCAAGAGCAGTATGCGAGATGCATATCTGAAAATCGCTCATCAAACAAACCGAGATATTCAGTTTGACATGTCATGTGATCTGGTGGAGCACGCCAAGACTGTGACAACGATGTACCGCTCATTGAGGCCTATACTCTTGGAGAATGATGAAGGTAAGGAAGTTTCAACATTCTACGACTTTGGTGATGAATTTATCTCCAATATAGTAGAGCAGCATTTAGGTCGCATTGTCAAGATGCTGAATCCACGTTCATCAAGTGTGACAGGAAGTCCTTTGCTGTCGATGCTTACCCAACTTCTTGACAGTGAGCACAAGTATCGCAAAAGCCACAATTACCTTGATGTGGATCCCTACAGTGCCGATGACAACCGTCAGTTTGTCTATCACGCCAGCCAGCTCAAGAAATATATCGAGAGCAATCTGTATTTACCCACTCACAAGCGCCGAAATACAGCATTTCTTGAGCAGGTAGCCTTTAGTGTGGCTGCTGGTATCTCAATGGTCTTTGCCACGGTGGTGTCGTTTGCCTTCCAACAGACATATGGCAACTTCACTCTTCCGTTTTTTATAGCGTTGGTAATCAGCTATATGTTCAAGGACCGTATTAAGGATTTGATACGTAACTATTTTGCTCATGGTCTTGGTAGTCGTTTCTATGATTATCTGATAACTATTAGAGTGGGACTTCGCAAGATAGGCAAAGTTAAAGAAGGATTTGACTTTGTGTCTCCGCAAGATGTGTCGCGCCATGTAAACGAGAAACGTGCTCGCAAGAATCCGCTTGTTGTAAACCGTGGTGTTGACGAACAAGTGATACAGTACCGCAAGTATGTCCACCTCAAGCGCAAGGCTGTTGACCAGTTGTCGGCTTATCCTATTAACGGCATCAATAATATAGTGCGTTTCAATCTTGCCGGTTTTATGCGCAAAATGGATAACCCCACTGTTCCGCTATATGTCAACCAAGGTGATGCGGCCAACCATTTCACTAAAGGTGATAAGGCTTACTACCTTAATTTCATTATTCAGTGCAAGTATGAAGGAATAAGTGAATATAAACGCTATCGTGTGTGTCTGTGTCGCGATGGGATTAAAAACATAGAGGAGAAAAAGCAATGAAAAAAATGTTGATTATAGTAGCGATGGGGTTGATGTTTGTCTCATGCGCCAATAAGAACAACGTCAATATCCTCATTTCAAACAATCATCGCACCGATACAACAAATGTGACGGTGAAGGTGCCTGTGGATGAGATTTTACAGCACCTCGATGCACAAAATGTAGACTCGCTGGTCTTGCTCAACGAGAAAAATCAGCAAATTCAATATGTCGTCACTCCCGACAAAAAGGATATTGAGTTTGTCGTGCCTGTGGTGAAGGCGCGTTCGCAGAAGAACTACTCGCTCAACATAGGCAACACGCAACTGAGCGACAATCTTTTTAGTTTCCGTACTACAAGCATCAACATCACTCTATAACAAATGTGACTTGTAAAATATGCGTCCTCAAAGTGAATTAAACCCACTTTGAGGACGTGTTTTTTTATATTGTGGCTTGATGTGTCGTTACATATTAGGCGTAGAGACTATTACCATAGCTGCGGGGTTGTTGTAAATAGAAGGTATGGCAAATGAGATGCCTTCTTGAGTGTAGGTCGTTCCTCCGGTGATGACTTGGTTGCGCAGATATTTATACTTTTGAGTATAACCAGTGCTTACTGTTGAGGATCTGCCGCCAATGCCCAAGATGTAACCGCCGTTGGTGAAGAAGCCGCACTTACCGTTGAATGCTCGCGCATCGTCTTTGCTGGCAGCTACCTTTACGGTGCCGCCACTGATGGTGATGGCTCCATCGGCCTTGATGCCGCCAGCCTTGGTGTCGTGGGTGGATGAGTATTCATATACATCGCCTGTAGTCACTGCGGTGAATGTGCCGCCACTGATGTTGACACTGCCGTCGGTGTTCAGTCCTTTGCCTCCTATACCTGTACTGGTGAGATAGACATTGCCGTTGGTCATGTTGAAAGTGCTGTCGCACTTGATTGCTGCACAACTGCTGATGTCGTCTTGGGTGGCGTCATAGACGGCATTGCCGCTAGTTGACGCTGTGATGTTGCCGCCAGCTATGGTCATAATTGATTCACTCTTGATGGCTTTCACAGTGTTTGCTGTAGTTGTGACGTTGAGTGTTCCATTGTTCATAATGAACTGGCCATTGTTAGTGTCGGTTTCATCTTTAGTGCATCCCACGTCAACTCCATCGCCTCCAGTAGTGTTGATAGTTACAGTTCCACCATCCATTTGGAGATACTGGTTGATGTGGAAACCATCGCTCACCGAGTTCAACACATTGATAATGCCGCTTGTGATGCGTGTATATTCATCGCTGAAATAGGCATGCTTTGAGTTGCCAGTAATAGTGAGAGTTCCATTTCCGGCAATTACGACGTGACCATTGATGAAGCAGCAGGCTTTCTGTTGGCCACCAGTGGCATCGGTAAGGGTGTTGTTGCCGTTAAGGGTCAAGTCAATGCGTTTGCTGTTGTCGATATTGATGGCAGCACTATCGGGGTTGTGAATGGTCAGGTCGGTGAGGTTGACGTAGCATTTGTAATCACCGTCCATATAGAACGAGCCGTTGGTAGTTGAGCCGCTCAAGTTGTAGATGATCGAGTCTTGAAGAGCGTCAGCAGCCACAATATTGACGTGAGCTCCATTGATGGCCACTGTCATATAGTTCTTAATGTTTTTGGCTACTGTGACTGTGGCGCTGTTACCGTCATAGACGATATTTACTGTGTAGTCGTCGATATCGGGGCCTGGTTCCTCGCCATTGAGTAGAATATTGTAAATAACGGTAATATCGGCAGCACTGATTGTTCCGTCACCATCAACATCACTTGTTGAAAGGAAGGTTACATCTCCATTTAGAAGATAGTTGTAAAGTGCAGTGATGTCGTTTGCAGTTACAATTCCGTCGCCGTCCACATCTCCTGTGAGAGCATTGGCTTTGTGTCCAAAAGCTGCAGCCAAGGTGAGCAGTACTAGAATAAGTGTCTTTTTCATTTTTGCTAAAGATGTTGTGTTTCTAATAATGTGTGCAAAAATACAAAATCAAAAACAAATGTGCAATATTTGTCTAAAAATGTAAGCATTTTGAATGGCATATTTTAGACAAATAGTCAGGAATTATCTATGAATAAAGACAAGTTTTAAGTGTTAAGTGAAGCCGCCTGGTGCGGTTGTAGGACAAAATGGATACTTTTTTGAACGCCGTGCTTACGGCGCAATGCTTTAGAGCTCTAGGATTTTTGTGCATGTGCAATGGTAATGTTGCATTGTTCCTAAAGCAACAAAAAAAGAGTTTACTCTAAAATAGGTTGTTAGAATGAGAAATGGAGTGAAAACCGGATTCCGTGGCGGTCGGTGCCAGGTGTGTCGCGGTAGGTAAGACGCCACACGTAGTCGATGCGGAAGAGTTTGAGAATGTTGTCGATTCCGACTCCTATTTCCATATATGGTTTCTTTCCCATGGACTGGTAAACAACCTCAGGCGGTAGCTGAAGTAGTTCAGGATTGGCATCAGGGTTATTGTCCTCTTTGAGACTTCCCCATAGTCCCCTAAAGCTTATTACTTCACGTAACTTAAGTTTCTTGAGTAGAGGAATGCGGTTCATGATTGCACCATTGAGCATGTAAGTGACATCCCATGATAGCTGCTGGTCGTTTATGAACTCCATGAGATTGAGCAGTGCATAGCTTTCAGATTGTATGTTGTAAGTGAGATTGGCATTAGGCAATAGGAGGTCAAAGTAGTGCACCTTGTTCCACTGTTTAGAGGCTTTGACAATCATGTCAATATATCCTGCCGCTGAAAGCCAGAACCGTTTTTGCATGCCAAGTTCAGTTCGATTTGACAGTCTCGTGCCTAGTGCTGTGTTGCTTGGAGTAAAAGTGTGTGACAGTGTGAAGATGGGTGCATCTTCGGTCACCGATGTGCGTCCGTGATAATTGACGAGAAACTTCTCTCCTGGAGAGAATCTCATCCCAAAGGTTATTTCCCATGCTTTGTAATTGTTGTACAAGTTGCCGTATCCATCGATAAATGGCACGTATACTGTTGGCTCATACATGTTGTGACTCAGCGAGAGAGAGAAGATTAGTCCTCGTTTGATTTCCTGCTTGAAAGTGAATGAAGTGATGCGGCGATAAAGTCGCTTGTCGTCGGGAGCTCGGGAGAAAGAGAATAGAATATTATCGGCCTGCGAGTATAGGAAGTCATGTCCCAGCAAGTGCGTATCATACTGGTGGAGTAGTGTGATAGAACTAATGGGATATTCCTCAACAAACTGCTTCTTGGGTGTTAACGAGTATACAGCCCGTGCTCGGTATTTGAGTTTGTGGTCTTTCCATCCCATAGCCAGATATCCGTCAAGAAAGAAATGGTTGCTCAACCTTGTGGTAGTTCGTCCACCCAAACGTGTTCTGAAGCCTTCGAGCTTGTTGGAAGAAAACAGCGACCCAATGGGACCAATGTCAAAGTAGCTATCACTAGCCTTCGTTGCTGTGGGAATATATTCCAGCGCGAATGCCTTGATAACAAATTCGCTCCAAAAAAAGCTCTTATTGCTGCGCAATTTCCTTAACATCTGACTAATGTCGTCAACACCATGCAGCCTATTGATGATGTCGTTGTTACTGCCGCTGAATGAGGGCCCTGTGGCAAAGTTGTAATCGCTATAAGTGGTAGATTGTTGGGCATACAGGGTTTGTGCATTCTTGAAGATAAGGAATTCAACTATGAGCTCTTTGCTAATGGGTGCTCTTGCGCCATGCAAGAGTTGATAGGTCTGTGTCACAGCCATGTCGCCAATGAAGTTGAGGTTGATGGACTTGGGAAGCGAGAGTTCTACACGCTTGATGAATAGAGTGCTGTCGGTGGTAACATATAACCTGCCATTGAATCCCATTGCCTGTGGTGTGAAAGGAGTGAACTCGAGAATCACACAGCTATCACTCTCAATCACGACAGAGTCGCCCAGGAAATACTTGTAGTAGGTAGTGCCGATGGTTGACAACGGGCTAACAAAACGGTTGTTCATGAAAGGAATATCGTTCTGGAAGATATCAACTTCACAAATCATCTTTGCCAGAAACGCTTGAATGCCCTCTATGTCAAAGCTCTCGTCGAGACCTGCATGAGTTGATGTCATCACTGTGTCGCGGTGTCCAGTCTCCTTGCTGAAACTCTCATCTACTATTGAGTGTGTTATCGAGATGGGCAACACCATTCTTTCGACCTGATCGATGGTCACCGTGTCGGCATATTCGGCGAGAAAAGAGTAATGGTTGAGGATGTGGTTGTCGGGTTTTGCCGAAAAGTCGTTTAATCCATAAGCAACTCGTTGTGAGCTTGTGCGTTGATAGTAGTCTAGACTTTCCAGTTTTCCCTCATCTCGTCGCTTGATGAGTTTTTTTGCCAGTTCCACTGCAGGGTTGTCCTTTTTAGAATATTTGCCAGCTTTGACAACCACCTCGTTGAGGTCTACATTAATTGGCAAGAGTGGAAAAGTTAGCAAAGTGGGTTCTTTTCCTGTAATCACTCTTTGTAGGCTCTCAAATCCGTTGGCTTCGACAATAATTGTGTCTCCTTGCTTACATTCCAAAGCAAAGAGCCCAAATTCATCGGCTTTGGTTATGTGCTGTGCTCTTGAGTTGACAATGATTGTTGCCTCTTTAACCGTAGAGTTGTCGATGGCGTTTACCACATGACCTTGAATGAGCTTGTTGGCCGCATGTGCCTGTTGTGCAAACAGGCAAAGCAGTATCAACGTTATAATATGTATGTATCGCTCATTCACTGTCGTTGAGTTTTAGTGTCTACTGTTGCTTGCTGTTGATGGGATTGGAGTATATTCCCAAAAAGATATCCATGAGCACTGAGGGTTCGTCTACGTCATATTCATTGAGCTTCTTGGCATGCGTAACAAAGCGGTCATACTGCTCTTGAGTGTAATATTTCGAATACTTGCGTTGTCCGTAACGTATGTCGTGGGCAATGTAGTTGTTAGGGGTGAGCATGTAGGCGCTGTTTATTCGACGGTCGATAAGAGCCGCCACCTCGCGGTAGTAATCCTTCTTGGTGTAGTTCTCGTATTTGCGAAGCTCTGTCTCGGTAATTTCTGGGCAGAATGTGAAGTTTACCTTTCCTTTCTTTTGTAGAACACCGGTAAGAATGCTGTTGAGGTCCTCGCCTGGCTTTTTCACATAACGCTCGTGACGGCTTTCATAAAGTTCAATCGCCTTTAGGATGTCGCAACACTCCCATTCGTAACTGATGCTTACTGGCAAGATGTGCAATTCGCTGAGGGCTAGTATTTTGTCATATTTCTCACTAAGAGAGAACATATTGATTAGAGCCGGCTCGGTGCGGTCTATTCCATCCTTGGTTCTCCCATTACGTTGTGCAATCCACACACTTTCTTTCTGGTTGACAATCGTGCTCCTGATGTATTTGCTAAGCAAAAGCGAAGACAGATAGAAGTCTCTCATCTTTCCACCCCTCTCCACTTTGAACATTTTGTTGGATTTGCCAATGTCGGTTACCACTCCTGGATACATCAAGTTGGCACCGAAAGTGATTTGCGAAGTGTGGTGCCCATTGCTCAGCAGGATATAGTTTAGCAGACAAGCATCAAGCATGATGTCGCGATGATTGCTGACAAAAAGGTATTGCTTGTCAGGATCAAGCCGTTCCAGTCCATTATAAGTGAACTTGTCGATAGAACGTTTTATCACCTGTTGGTTGACCGGAATCATCACATCGGTTTGGAATTGCTCTATATTATCAAATGACAGCATTAGCTGTTTCACTTCTTTCAGCTCCTTGTCGGGGAATACCCATGAGGCGATGAGCGGGAATGCGTCGGCATTGACAATGCGTTTCATCGCATCGGGAATCTCGCTGTCGTAAAAAGGTCTGATTTCGTCAAATTCTTTTTCGTAAGGTTTCATAATGTTGAATATTTATCTTTGGTCAATAAACTTGATTGGTTTCCTGGTTTTAGGAGGGAAATTAATCCTTTGAATTTCATCCACAGGGCAAATCTCAACAATTGGCGCCACTCTGAGGTGTGCGCGGAAGCGGTTCTTAAGTTCGCTTACTGCACGGTCACGATGTTTGGAGAGAGTGGGGTGGGTGTTGACCACATCGTCGTTGAGTCCCACTTTTACCAGCACCTCGTCGGTTCCTGACTCGGAGTTTCGTACATAGACCACATAGTTCTGCACATAATTGGTGTTGTCGAGCACATCGTTGATGGCAGGCGGATAGAGCGTAGTGCCCTTGAGTTTAATCATGTTGTTCTTGCGCCCAACGAGTGGTGTGAGTCGATAGCTGTTGCGTCCGCACTTGCATTGTTCCACTATCTTGGCGCACATGTCTCCTGTGCGGAAACGTAGCAAAGGCATTCCTTCCACTCCTAGAGTGGTCACTACCACTTCGCCAATCTCGCCATCGGTGACATGCATGTTGTCTTCTCCTATTATTTCCACTATAATTAGCTCGGGGTGCACATGCCCGCCCATACCATACTCGCACTCGCTGAAAGTTGCACCCATCTCGGTGCTGGAATAGGTGGCATATAGCTCAACATCCCACTTAGATTTAATTTGCCGTCCCAGCAGATTTAGCGAGAAGTCCTGATTGCGCAGTCCCTCGCCAATACCAATGATTTTCTTTATGCTGGAATTGCGGTAGTCGATGCCGTGGTCTTCGGCATATTGTATGATTTTAGGAATGAACGACGGCACACACATGATGCTGTCGGGCTTGATGCGGTTGATTGTGTCCCACTGGAGCTCGGGAATGCCGTTTCCCACTCTGATGATTGATGCTCCCAGCTCTCTGATTCCCAGAAAATAGGCAAGTCCTGCCATGAATCGCTTGTCGATGGTGGTCATCAGTTGCAGGATGTTTCCTGGTCTAAGTCCAGCACACATAAAGCTTTTTTTCTCATTATAGGCAAGGCGTTGTAAGTCCTTCTCGGTGCATCCAAAGGTAACTGGGTCGCTGAGAGTACCACTGGTGGTGATGTAGTCAATAACCTTCTCCCGTGGCACGCACAGGAAATCCTCATTGAAAAGCTGCAGGTCTTTCTTCTCGGTGAAAGGAATGTCGACAAGGTCTTCAATGCCTGTAATCTTGTTGATGTTGATGTGGCACTTGTCGAAAAGCCGTTTATAGTATGGAGAATTCTGTTTCAAGTAGGCCATGGCTTCACAGAGTCTCTTGTCTTGAAACGCCTTTATCTCTTCCCGTGATTGAAATTCAATATCAGTCATATTATATTATTTTTTTATTGTGTCAATCCATTTTAAAAACGATGTAAACCAAGTTGCGGCTTCGGCACTGGTTTTTGACGGTGTGGCACCAAATCCGTGTCCTCCAGTGGCAAATTGCAGGTAGCAATGCTCGACATTGCATGCCGTGAGTGCTGAGTCCAAAAGCACCGAGTTGTGGAAGTCGACTATGGGGTCGTCAACACAGTTTACCAAGAAAACAGGACACTTGATTTTACTCGCTTGAAGCTCCATAGAGAGCATGGCGCGCAATTGCTCGTCGCCAACCTTGTTCTCGCCCATAATGCCGCGCCGTGAGCGTCGGTGAGTGCAAGGATTGGTCATCGACACAACCGGATAGATGGGCGCTATGAAATCGGGTGAGAGTGCAACGGTCGTGGTTATGCCTAGTTGCTCTAGATAGTTATCGTTACCAAAGACAGCCGCCATGAGTGCCATGTGTCCTCCAGCCGAGAATCCCATAACTCCTATTTCACCTGGATCAATGCCATAGCACTGTGCGTTGGCTCTAACAAGCTGTATGGAACGCTGCAAATCTTGGAGCATGTGTGGGAAACGGTTGCCTCCGCCTGCCACGCGGTAGTGGGTTACAAAGGCTGCAATGCCCGCCACTCGATATTTGAGCACAAATGCTGTAATGCCATGCTCGTTCAGCCGTCGTGCCACATCGTGACCCTCGGTGTTAAGGTCAAGCCAGTGGTAGCTGCCGCCGGGGCACACAATAATTGCCTTGCCGTTGGGGTGCTCGGGCACGTAGGCCGTGAGTGTCACATCTTCCTTGTCAACCGGTGTGCCGTGCCATATGCGAATCACCTGTGGTTGTGCCATTGCCTGTGTGGCAATGGCAATAATCATGGTCAATATGGTGGCAAGCCGTTTCATGAATTAGTTAGCATTTGGTAATGATTATTGATGCGGTCTATTATATCGTGGGAGCGCTCTATAGCCTCGACAGTATTGACGGCAGTGAGTGGCACGCCACAAATGCCATGCAGATTGATGCATTGCCCAGTGAGGTATAAATTCTTGACTTTTGTGAAAATGGAAAGCTGTGTCAGAGCTAGATTGTTGCAATCTTTGCTAAAGCCATAGTTTGCTCCATCTTTAACATTGAAGTAGTCTCGAATGGTGAGTGGCGACGATGCTGTGATGTGGTCGATGCAATTACCGATTCCAGGATGTAGCTGCTCAAGCCGTTGCAGGACTTTGTTGATGTGGTCCTGCTTCCATTTCTCATAGTTTTCACCGCGCTTGCCGGTAGTGGTGTCGGCCCATTTCTCTACTTGTTCAAACTTCATGATGCTGTTGATAATCATCTTAGTTGCCCACTTGCCTTGGTTGTGCTCGGGAGATGTCATGTACATGAATCCTCGAGGCCAGGTGTCAGGGTCATAGTCACTGTGACTCCACACCGAGCCATAATCGTCTTGGAAGTAGCATGTGTGGTTGATGTAGGGGAATGACTCTGGTTTGAAAGAGATGAACACGCTGAATGTTGAGTAGCTGTTTGGTGCGTTCTTGATTCGGTCCTTATAGGCTTTTGTAAAAGCGCTGTCGTCAATTGCCTCAAGCAAAGCGAATGGATGGAATGCTGCGATATAGACATCGCCAGTGAATTCATGTCCTTTGTCGGAGACAACCTTTTCCACGAGTTTGTTTTCGCCCACAGCCACACGTGTTACTTTTTCACTTGTTGTTACCTTTCCACCGCGATTTGTTATCACTTGTGCTAAAGCATTGGCAAGTTGCTGGCTGCCACCGGCAAATCGGTCGGTGCCGTTGATGTATAGCACGTTGATTAGAGCGTGAACGAAGGCTGGAGTGCGGTTTTCTACTCCGCCATACATAGGATTCATGTAGGCTAAAATATCTCTTAGACGTTCGTCTCCGATATAATGAGCAATCAGTTTGTTGGCAGGCCACATGAACTCCTCGCTGTGATTGAAAATGTTGCCTGTTTCGTGCCTGAGGTAGAAGAAATCCACTTCCTCGCTCAAGTCATATAGCTTATTGACATAAGCTTTTATATTTGTTGCCTGATGCGGAAATTGTTGTGAGAAATAATCAATAAAATTGTCGCGGCCCTCGGGAATGCGGTAGGTTTTGCCATCGCTCAGATAGGTTATTGAATCCATGCAGTCATGGTCGGTGGGCTTTATGTCGAGTTGGGATGTGATGCCGAGATAATCGCAAATCTTCCTTATTGAGCCATCAGGCCTTAAGCCACCGAGCATGTGCATACCGGTCTCAAATGCCACTCCATTGCGTGAGAACATCTGCAGCCCGCCGCCTAGAGTCCTGTTTTTCTCAATGATAGTCACCTGATAGCCTTCTTTGGCCAGCAGCGCTCCGGTGAATAAACCACCTAATCCTCCTCCTAATATGACGACTTTTTCACTCATTGGCATCCTTGATTTGCTTTAATATCTCTTTCTCGCTCATAAGTTCAGAACAAGTGACAATGCTCCCCACCAGCACCCCTAAGATGCCGTGAGAATTGATGTTCTGACCTGTGAGCAGCAGATTGGGGATTTTTGTGCGATGATGCACACGGCTTGACATGCTCAGATTTATATCCTTAGCCACACCATACATTGAACCATCTTCGGTTCCTGTGTAGTCTAGATAGGTCAGTGGAGTTGATGTATAATAGCACTCGATAGAGTCTTTGAGTTCGGGAAGGTCGCGTGCCACTAGATCGATGAGTCGTTCGGCCTTCTCGCGTTTGAACTGCTCATAGTCTTCACCGCGTTGTCCCACAGGTGTACCTTTCCATTGTGCCACGTCATCAAAGTTCATATATGAGAGAATAACGCCGCTTGTTGCCCACTGCTGTTGTGGTTTCTCATTGAGGTGCATATAGAGGTAGCCGCGAGGCCAATTGTCTTGACTGTAGTTCTCGCAATACCAAGGTGACATTTGGTCATAACCATAAAAGTTGTAGTTATAGTAAGGTTGTTTCCCATGCTTGAATTTCAAGTAAGTGCTGAAGCATCCCACCGTTTCGGGCAGCTCACTCATTCGTTTGCGGTATGCGTTGCGAATGAGGTGGCTGTCGACCAACTCTATAAGGCGTGCAGGATGGATATTGGCAATCACTAAGTCGGCATTTGCAATTTCGCCATTGTCAATTTCAACAGCTGTGGCTTGAGTGTCGTTGCAGATGATTTTTGTCACTCGTCGGCCTGTAAACACATTGCCACCATATTTCTTTATCGTGTTTTGGAGGGATAGCGAAATTGCGTCGCTGCCTCCTTGTACCCTAAATGCACTCTGATTATAGAAATCGAAAATAAAGGCATGAGACGAAAAGGGAGTCTTGTCGCGCTCGGCAGCGAAGAGTGGGTTTTCGCCGCATATCACATTTTTGAGCATCTCGTCGTCAAAGATACTGTCGAGAACCTCATTTATTGAGCACAGTTGGTATTTGGTACTTAATGCGACATCGTTGTGGGTTGGATCGAGGCTATGGAGCGATGATGCATTGGAAATGCGCTCCACTAGGTTGTAATATGTGGCGATATTGTCCTTCTCACGAGGAAAATACTGTGACAGTTTCTCGATAAACGCCTCCTTACCAGTGGCAAACTCAAATTTATTGCCCTTGAATGAGAATCTCTCATAGCGGTTTTGGTCGAGTTGGTTAAGCGTTACATTGCCCACAACTTCAAGGTAATTGAGCAATTTATAGAGGTTTTGGTTTGGTAGGGCGCTGCCAATGAAGTGCATACCCGTTTCAAACTTCGTACCCTTGCGGTAAAAGCACTGTAGGCATCCTCCAATCTGATGGTTCTGCTCAAACACAGTCACGTCATAACCATTCCTGGCGAGAATTACTCCACAAGCAAGTCCGCCAAGTCCTCCTCCTATTATGACACAATTCTTTTTCACGGCTTATCCTCCAGATTAATGGTTTTGTCACACTTGAGTGATGAAGAATCAAAACCTTCATCTTTATAGATCACATGCATATTCTCGGGCAGGTGATTCATGTTGCTCAATAGTGCGTAGTCGTCTTGGCTCGAAGTGACGGCATAAACTTGACAACGTCGGTTTACCTTGGCGAAAAGCATAGGCATTTCTCCCTGGCCGCAGTTCAAGACGCATATCGAATTGAGTTTCTTGTATGATTTATCGTCAACAATAGCACTATAGTTGTTGTTGATGCGCAAGTTGCGCTTGCAGCGTCGATGCACATCGTGACCTTTATAAAGATATTGTTTTTTGACAAAATCGGCCCAGTAGCTGCTATCCTCAAGATTGTCTCTCATCTTATCGTAGTGGCTGATGAAAAGCTTGTGGAAGCTCTTGGTTTTCTCGCGTGCTGTTTCACCTATACTGTTGTCACCATGTTGCAGGCGAGTGCCAACCTCGACGGTGATCGTTCCTTTCTCGAGCATGAATTCCTTCTTTGATAGAGCATCGCCTGCTCCGTGCAGAAATACAGGCAAGAGATCAACTCCAAGTTGTTCGGCAAGCAGAAATGCTCCCTTGTGGAATCTTAGGATTTTGCTCTCAGGCGAGCGGGTGCCCTCAGGAAACACTGCTATTGTGTAGCCTCGTCTAACTAAGTCTTTGAGTTGGGGAATATTGCTTTCATATCCATTGGTGACTGTCATGAATTCTGCTTTGTGAATCACGTTGCCATAGAATGGGTTGTTCCATGTCCACTCGTTGGTGAAGAACACAATTTTTGGTGTGAGGCTCATCAAGCACATCAAGTCGAGATGCGACTGGTGATTGCACACAATCACTGCAGGCTTGGAGAAGTTCTCGTTGTTCTCATTCTTTAAATTGACTTTTACTCCAGGTGTGTGGTTGACCACAAACCGCGAGATGCTCATTAGCAGTTTGTGATAGTTCTCCTTGCTCTTGTCATTCCAACCCTTAATCTTGAAATAGAGCCAAGTGTAAGGTTGTAGCACAAGCGATGACATGATGACAAAGTAAAGAATTGAGAACAGTGAGTATGAGAAACTCTTGAGAGTGACAGGCATCTTACGGGGCTCTCCGTGCAGTGTGGTGAGCCATTTGAAGGTGAGGGGGGGGAGGTAGTAGGCCATAACGACAACAGTGAACATTCCAATGAAAGTCACTATCGCAAGCGACTTGAGCGCCGGGTGCTTGGCTATAATGAGGCTGCCTATACCCACAAACATTATTATTGCTGAGAGCAGCACGCTGTTGGAGTATTCGTGCAGCCTTTTTTTACCATAGGCGTTCTCATAAATCAGCCCCTCGGTAATGAAAATGCTATAATCATCGCCTTGACCAAAGATAAACGTGGCAAGGATTATGTTTACTATATTGAATTGAACACCAAGTAGGTACATCAGTCCGAGAATCCATATCCACCCAACAGCCAAAGGTAAGAATGAGACAAAGCATAGCTCGATGCGTCCAAACGAGAGCAGCAAGAAGATGAACACTACAAATCCGCACACGAAGCCTATATAGTTGAAGTTATCTGAGAGCATTGACACTAGCTCATTACCAATGTCTTTGCTGCTGAAGATGGGACATCCAGGCACTTTTTTGCGCAAAGTGTTCTTTATCTTATCCTCTTGTTGTGAATCTTTTGCACTTATGAAAGTCACTATATTGACTTTGCCATTCATGTTAATGACAAACGAGTTGTTCAGGATAGATAACAATGGTTCAAAGTCGCTATCGCTGCAAACTTGTGGTTCAGTGCCTATGAGAGAGTAGAACGGCTCGAAAGCTTCGGCTGAGAAGCCTTGTGAGGCAGCTTTAACTTTCAACGCATCAACGAGCTGGCTGCTACGGACCTTCCAGAATTGCTTCCACTTGGTGATACGTTCCTGCTGACGCTCGGCAGTGGGCAAGAAATTGCTCACGCCATGTGTTGTCATCTTATCTTGTGATTGCAGAGAGGAAATTTTGCTTTGTAGCGTTTCATTGGCTTTGAGTGCTTCGTCAAGATTGTTTCCTTGTGCCACGGCATATATTTGAGCCTGATCGACCGAAGTGGATATTCGCTCCAGGTCATCGCGTTGCTCCGAGGTCATATAGTTGATGTGTTGGATATTGCTGTCGAATGAGGTTTTGAAACTGAAAATGAACAAAACTACAGTTATCACACACATTGAGATAATAAACCAGCGGCGCTTGCCTCGGCTGTTGAGCTGAGGCATATTGAGGCTAAGTTTCAGTCCTGTAGTCTGCTTGCGCGACTTTGATGCATAAAGTGGGAGGAATACCAGGACAAAGAGTATTGTGCCAACGAGAATCAGTGATCCAAAGAGTCCTAAATTTCTTAGAGCTTCGGCATCGAGGAAAACAAGGCACAAGAATGCACTCACGGTTGTTATGTTGCCAATGAGCAAAGGTACGGTCATCTCGATGAGAGCCTGTCGCCGCGATTTTACGTCGAGCAGGTGGTCGAGATAGTGGAGAGGATAATTGACCGCAATACCTATGATTACAGACCCCATGCCCAGCACAATCATCGACACTTCGTCGTGGAATAGAGCCAGTCCAGCCAGTGCCATGAGCCATCCAAACGAGATGGAGATTATAATCCACCAAATTTCTGACAATCGGCGATAGTGCAGAAACAAGAGCAACAAAATCAAAGTAGCGGCAATTGCCATAGCTATGAGGCTGTCACGCTTGATTTGACGGGCATTGGAAACCGAGATGACAGGAGCACCTATCATCGTTACTTTCACATTCTTGCTCTCAACCTTGTGCATTTCTTGCTCAAGATAATCAACAAGACGGTCGTTGTTACGCGACTCGGAAGCTGCGTCACTTGTGGTCACATAGACCATGCCAAATCGCCCTGACTCCTCAAAGATGTGGTTGTCACTCATTGTGAACTTGCTTGTGAGCTGGAAAGACTCCAAGCGTTTGATAACGGGAGCAAACAAGTGCAATGGATCTTTGCTCAGTGTGCTTGTGAGCATTCCTCCCGACGGCAGTTGCAGGAGTCGCTTATCCTCTTCAAGCTGGTCTTCTATAAGAGTTGGACTTGAGAGCATTGAATCGATGCGTTCATAGTCGTCATCAGAGAGGAACAAAGGGTAGTGCTCCGTCACAAACTCAAGAACATTGTCCACTTGCGAGTCATCAAATTGGCCTTGGACTTCAATGCCGTAGACTTGGGCGTGTTCATTGAGGTTTTCGCACAGCTTATCCATGGCATCGCTCAAGATATCATGGTTGTCGTCGCTGGCGGTATCGGTAGGGTGGAAGAGAATGGCGATGCGGTTCTGATGCATTATGTCCTTGTAGAGGTCACTGTACACAGCACTCTGGGTGCTTTGCGGCAGGAATTTTGAGATATCTTCTTGATAGCTCACCCTGAGAGCAAGCATTACAGCACCAGCACACAGAAGCAATGCTACCATAGTGGCAATCATCTTTTGCTTGACAAGAAAGTCATGTGTGCGTGTAAAGAACCGTGTCATCGTTTAATGCTTTTTTTAAGTTTGCGCCACAATATCATGGGCCAGCCATAGAAACCGGCACCAAAGCACAATGCAGTGTTTAACAAACTAATGCGCCCAAAGTCCTTATAAGGTCTGAAATGGGTTATGCGTTCACTCTCAGGGGGATAGTAAACCCTTATGGGAACCTTAACGATGTCAACTCCGTGCCAAGCAGCAAAGACCATCATTTCAAGCTCGGCCTCATAGCGCGAGGTGATGAGTGACTGCCAACGCAGTTTGTGAAGTGGATAAATGCGATAGCCCGTTTGGGTGTCATCGAGTTTGATGCCAGTTTGAAGGGTGAACCAGAAGTTTGAGAACTTGTTTGCAAACGTGTTGCCGCTGGGCATGTTCTCGTGGTCAAATGTGCGCTGGCCCACTACGAGGGTATTCTCTTGGCAGGCCTTCAGGAGCTTAGGAAGGTCGCTGGGATAGTGCTGACCGTCGCTGTCGATTGTAACGGCAAAGTCAAATCCGCGCTCGCGGGCGCGTTTAAAACCAGCCAACAAGGCTCTACCTTTTCCCCGGTTGGGCTTGAGGCTCACCACATCGACGTCAAGGTTGGAGCCTTTCACCAGTTCGAGGGTATTGTCGGTACAGCCGTCGTTTACAAGGATTATGTCGTGGGTGTAGGTCATGAGCTCTTTCAACACTTCGACAACAGTCTTGGCGTTGTTGTAGCTAGGCACCACCACAGCGATGCTCTTTTGCCTCATTATTTCACCCACTTGGTTCATTTAATTGTCAATATTATAAATCATTGAGAATTTAGTCAATATGGTGTCTTCCTTTTTGAGAAGCCCTTTTGCCTTTATTTCTTTGTCCACCGATTCAAGGTTTTGATAAACAATGTCGACTGAAGTGCACTCCAGTGGCGAGATAATACTCACAAACTTGAGGTTTTTTACTGTTTGCAGTTTCAGTTTTTTTCCAGTAATCTTTTCCAGCACTTCGGTAACCATAGCAATAATGCACACGCCTGGTGTTACCGGTTTACCAGGGAAATGAGCATTGTATATCACATGGTCGGCATTCAGTCCAATAGTAACCAAATGCTCGCCATTGCCGTTGTTGCTCTCATTCAATATGTTGAAAAAACTATTCAGCAGTTTCATCGTCTATTTCAAATTGTGGTTCGTCGTCTTGATAATCGTTCTCCTCTTGCTCGTTATCTTGAGTCAGGGAGAATAGATATTTGATGTTGTACTTGTTGTTGTTCATCTCGATTGTGCCATCATCGAGAACCACAATCGTGGTTTTCTTGCCTTGATTGGAGATGTTGCAAGATGTGGCATTGAAAAGAAGTTTCAAATCGTTCTTGATCACTCGCTTAATGTACCAGTGGTCGAGCATGGGTAACACATCCTGTAAAGTGACCTTCTTGCGGTCGGGAGAGATACTGAAAGCAAACGCTTTTATTCCGAAGTCGTTGACAACGACACCCTTGATGCTGCCGTCAATTATTTTGATGGCACACATTCCATCGAGCGACGCATTGCGGGCTTGCAACTGTACTCGGTAGTTTGTGAGTTTAACGCTGTCTGTTTGCATCAAGTACTCGCATTCACCAGCTCGTGCCAGCAAAGCGACGCACATCAAGATGCTAGTTAACGCTAAACTTCGAATTGCTGATTTGCTTATTGGTTTCAATGTTTTTAAGTCTTATAGTTGTCGTATCGCCGTTCTTTTCCACCATCTCAACCTTGTAAACCATGGTGTGGCTAGTGTTGAAGTATAGCCGAATGTATTTGAACATCTTTTTCATATTAGCCTCTTTGGGAACTAGATGGGCACACCATTGCTTGTTGTAGCAGTACATGGTGAGGTCAAAATCTCGGCTGTTGCTCAGACTCTTTCCTGTGACGCTGCTCACCATGATTCGTGCAATAGCTTGAAAGAGCTTGCTCGATGACATGTCTACGGTGCTTTTCTTGCTTCCCGACTTCATTGTCACCTTGTTATTGTTGATGACAAAGATGTAACTATAGGGTGAAGTGTATTCCCATCGCAGTTTTCCTGCATTAGTGTAGTACATCACTCCCTTAGAAGTCATCTTGTCGTTGAGCATCGACACTTCCTTCTCTTGAGTGAAAGAGCATGAGATGGTTTTTATCGAAGCCGCCATGGAGTTGATTTTTTCAACCATTGATTTGGTCTCGGCGGCTGTGGCTTTACGCATGGTTTGCGCCATCATAGCGGGGATGATGGCTAGCATTAAAATAATTATAAGAAATCGTTTCATAGTAGTTTTATTTAGCTATTAACACACACCCTCCCATAATGAGCAGCACTCCTATCCATCTTGTGGCCGTCACGTCTTCGTGGAAGACTACAATTGCCGCTATCATTCCAAGCACATAGCTGATGGATATCATTGGGTAGGACTGGCTGAAAGGGTAATTTTTTACTATATACATCCACAATAGCGAGGCAGCCAGGTAGCATAAACCGCAGCCTAGCCACCACCAGTTGGTTAGCTGGCTGAGGAAAAACCGAGTTGTCGCCTCAAATTTTCCCATGGCTTGTAAGGCTAGCTTGAGGAAGACCTGTCCGCTCACCAGCAGCACGCATTGCATTATTGCCATCATTATCAGTCGCATGATCTCAAAAGTATTAAAGATTTGTTGTTTCCAGACGCGTTAGCGAGCAGAATGTTTTTTACTGGCACATCGCAATTAATGTTGTCACATTGCAATGTTGCAGGCACGATGCCGTGCTCAAGGCATAATGCGCTGGCATAAACACCAAAAGCTGATGCTGCGCATGACTCGCCCGATATGTGCTTGTAGTGGAGTGCTGGCACGCAAGACAGTTTGTCAAGAAGCTCGTCATAGACTTTATCATTGTCTTCCCAACCATTTTTGCCCATCATGAGAGCATCCACTTGTGGCAAGCCATAATGGCTCATAAAGGAGGAGAGCATTTTGTCAAAACTAGTGTTGAAAGCCACTTCAATTCCAGCAATTTCACATTTGGATCCAACGAGGTTGTTATCAAGCAACATTGAAATAGATGTCTCACTCGCTGGCACTTGCATCAGGTTACCTATTATTTTGCTGCGTTTCATGACTTCAAGCCAGCTTTTGGGCAATTCGTCATGGATACCAACAAGGGCATTGTTGATTTTTCCTAATCTAATTTGTACAAAAGCGTCAAGTAAAGCACATTCGGCCGAGATGCCATCTTGCGAATATGTGGCATTGTAGGCGTGACACTTTCTGTCAATTGCCACCAGCGATCCAATAGTGTTGTGTGTTGACTGCATGAACTGAGTGGGCATTGAGAAAGCTTCACCTTCCTCAATCATTGCGTTTATGAGCTTCTCGGAGCAAGCAGCACTGCCTAGCCCGGTTCCAGTAATAATGGCATCGACGTCGGTATCGTTAAGCACAGCCTTGGCAGTAACAATGGCGCGTTTCAGAATGGGGGTCATGCGTCGGGCTGCCATGGGGCTGATGTAGTCCTTATAAACCGGCTCGCATGCTTGCACAAAGTCACCTTGCAACACAACAGGGCTTGACAGCCACTCGTCGCTGAGCGGTTGTTGAGCCGAAATGTGAGCTACAGACTTTATGTATACTTTATTTGAAGTCATCACTTTGTGTATTTCGATAAAATGAGCGATGAGTCATTACCTCCAAAGCCGAAAGAGTTACACATTACATTGCTTAACGATGCTTTACGAGACTCTGTAATAGGAATTATGCCTCCATCTTTCATTGGAGTGCTCCATCCCAAATTGACAGGCAGGAATTGCTCTTGCATGGCAAGAAGAGATATAACAGTCTCTATTGAGCCCGATGCGCTTGTTGTGTGTCCTGTGAACGATTTGGTTGACGACACGGGCGGCACTTTGTCATCGAAAAGGCGATGTATTGCCGCGCTTTCGCTTTGGTCGTTATTAGGTGTGCCAGTGCCATGGGCATTGATGTAGTCAATATCTTGGGTTGTTATGTGAGCCTCGCTTAGGGCTTTGCTCATAGCAAGAAATGCTCCTTCTCCGTTGGGGGATGAGGCAGTTTGGTGGAAAGCGTCGCAGGCATTGCCATAGCCTGAAATGTTAGCAAGAATGTGTGCATTCCTACTTATGGCATGTGTTTCGCTTTCAAGCACCACAAAAGCTGCACCTTCGCCAAGGTTTAACCCCTTGCGATGCTCATCAAATGGTTTGCATGGCTCGGTATCGAGTATCATGAGCGACTTGAAACCATTGAGGTGGAACAGCGTTAGACTCTCGCTGCCACCAGCCACAACCATTTGGGCAAGACCGGCTTTTATTAAGTCGCTTCCTAGTATAATGGCATTTAGTGCCGACGAGCAAGCAGTCGATGGAGTTATTGTAGAATTGAAAGTGTCGCCAAAGTATGCAGCTATTGCATTGGTCGATGCGCCGCATGTGTGAGTTGCGATGCAGTTACTGCAATCGTCTTGGCTCATGCCTTGTGAAAATAGTTGCTCGCTCACATCCATGCCGCCAACCGTGGTGCCCGAGATAAGAGTCATATAATTTTGAGTGTCGCTTGCACCAGCTTGTGCCAAGGCCTCTTTCACTGCCATAATGCCCATGAGAGTGGTGCGACTGTAAACTTGACTGTGGCCAATACCTAGCAAGTCGCACATTTGGGAATTACTGAGCTTCACCTCGCCAACAGGAAATTCATGGTGCACAGTGGGCAGATAACGCACCTCGCTAATGCCCGAAAAACCATTTTTCAAATTTTCCAGACACTGCTGACGGTTGTTGCCTATTGCCGAGACTATGCCAGATCCTGTTATGACTATTTTCTCACTCACGTTATTTTGTGCGGTTTTTGCTCACGTAGTCGGCAAGTACGTTGACCGACTTGAATATTTCTTTACCAACTGCAGGGTCTTTTATTTTGATGCCGTAGTTGCGCTCCAGGAGAACTATGAGCTCCAACGCATCTATCGAATCGAGCCCTAATCCTTCGCCAAAGAGTGGCGCATCGTTTTCGATGTCGGAGATTTCTATCTCTTCGAGGTTCAAGGCATCAATAATCTGCTGTTTCAGAATGTCTTGAAGATTATCCATTTTTTGTTATTTGTTATATTTCGTTAATAAATTCAGGTGTAAAATTATTCTCATCACGTGCGACAAGCAACATACAAGCTTCAAAATCGTCATCGCTCTCGCAGTCGACCCATCCCGTTATTACATCGAGAGTCATGGAATCAAGGAATGCCTCACATACTATGTCGTGAATCTCTCTGGCGTCAAACTGCTTTAACACAGCAAACAAAGTCTCGCCATAGTATTTGTTGCGTATAGAAATCTCGCCAGTGATGATATTGGGAAGTGTATAGACGAACACTGCCGGACTTGGGAAGAAGTTGTCGCTATCTTGGATAGTCTCTTGATAGTTGCGGTCGTCGCATAAAGAAGACGAGCGGTTAAACAATATCACCGCACGGTGCTCAGTGTTGACTACTCTTGGCGACTCCTGCTGCAGCAAGAGTTCAGATGCAACAAATCCTAGGCGGCATAAGGCATCCATCTTGAAGAACTTAGGATAATCTCCTATGCACTTCTTGTAGACTTCCTTGAGCATAGCTTGACCTGTGCTTTCGGTTGCCAGCATGTTGCCATTTATGACAACAGAGTCTTTTCTTACTCTCACCCAGTTCATGCAGCACCTCCTTTCTTGAAGAGCATTGCTGCATTACAGCCACCAAAACCAGAAAGCAGTTTGACGAACGACATAGCGCTGGTATTGCGATGCTGAGCCGACACATTTACTGGTATCGAAGTGCCACACTGTTCATAGCCGCGCGTGGCAAGAACAATGCCATGATCGAGCGCATGCATCGATAGTACTGTTTCAAGAACCCCAGCAGCTCCCATAGTGTGCCCATAGTATCCCTTGAGAGTGTTTATAGGAGTCTTGTCGAGTTTCATTCGGCCGAGGGCAATTGCTTCCATCTCGTCGTTGTAGGGTGTGGAGGTTCCATGAACATTCACCAGCCCAATTTGAGAAATGTCAACTCCCTCGAGCACAGCCCTCAAGGCACGATAACTGCCTTCACCTGTGCGAGACGGTCCTGAAATGTGGTTGGCATCATTTCTTATGGCACCACTCATCGCCATCCAACAGTTATGGTTTTCACCTTCGACTTTTTGATAAATAACTGTTGCAGCAGCTTCACCAAGGTTTAGCCCTTGACGGTTGATGTCAAATGGTTTGCACTCCTCATGTGATAGGGCCTTGAACGACTGAAAACCAGTGACTATGAATCGCGACTGCACATCGGCACCCACCACCACAATTGTATCAAAACGGCCGCTCTCAATACCGCGCATTGCCACAATTTGTGCACACAATCCCGAGATACATGCATTAGACACCACTATGGGTGTGGTTGTGAAACCGAAATACTCAGCTATCATTTGTGCTGAATATCCTAAATACTCATTGCCGGGACCGCTATAGTTACTGTCGAGTGCTTCGACATTGCCTTTGGTGGTAGAAATCACAAGAGCTGTGCGCTTACTTGCTACATCAATATGTGGCACTTGTTTTAATGCTAGGGCAACCGACAGGATGCACAGTTGCTCAAAACGGGAATATTTATGAACATTGCCTCCTATCGCTGAAAACCTTTTAGCAATAGCTCCGTCTTCAAAAAGTGAAGCCATGAATGGCTCGGGCACGTTCCACTTGTCCTCATGTGGTTTCAGGCATGAACGTCCCTCAAGCACTGCGGCATAGTTGGTCGCGGTGTCGAAGCCTAGCGGCGAGGTTATATTGTCGGCAATCTTTACTATCATTCTTTGAACCATTTATTTTTCCACTGTTCGTAGAAATCGGGATTGTCCCACACGAGCTGATATTCTCGGTCCATAAACACCTGGACCGAGTGGCCCGTAGCAGCGAGTTCGCCCGTGGCGGTGTCATATATTTCGTAGTCGAAGATTATCTTTGCTGCATCGGTCTTGCGGTACATTATGTCGATGCGTGGCTTACTGCCGTATAGCAAAGGGCGTTTGTATTGGAATGAAAGCTCTACTAGTGGAGCAAAGAAACCACTATCATAGATGAGCGAATAGCCCAGCCCAAATTCTTTGCCAAACGCCTCGCGTGCGTCCTCGAAATATTTGGCATAGGAACCATGCCACACTATCTTCATAGAGTCTACCTCGCTGAAACGTATCTCAAAGGTGCGTGAAGCTTTCAATTCTCCTGTAGTTGGTGTGTTCTTTTTCATTTTTATTCGGGCATTTCTTGGTCACTTAGTGCAATTTTCATTTCGGCGGTGACGATTGTCTCTTCTCCTACTAGTATGGTAGCGTCAACAAGTGTCAGTCCCATTATCTGTTCTCTAACCACGATTGTTGTTGTCAATTTCTCGCCCACACATGGAGTGCGCATCACTTGCATATTGCGTATGGAGCCAATGAAACCTAGCTGAATGGCACGTTTGAGGATATATTTATTTACGAATCCCAGCCGAGTGGCGCACGTCTGTGCAATGTTCTCGGCAAGAGCACAGGCGTTGAGGGTGTTGTCGTCGACAAAAATGTTGTCGGCTCGCACCTTAAAAGCTGTGGTCGTGACTTTCTCGTCAAAGTAGATAAGTTTGTCGACCATTACAAATGGCGGTTGCTGTGGTAGCAACTCATGAACATCTATTTTCTCAAAATCCCAGTTCATTGATTCCAAAATTCAAAATAGTTAAACCACTGTTCAGGGTAGAGTTTGAGTATATGCTCCACTTCGCTCGCGAAAGCTTGCGACAGCTGCTCAACACTCTCCTTGCGATTTGCATTTGTATCGGGTTGTGGCAACTGATTGATGTGGATGTGATACTTTTTATATCCTTCTTTCATGACATTAACGGCAAGCATTGGTACGTTGCGCTGTGAAGCCAGGGTGAAAGGTCCTTGCGGGAATTTTGCCTTCGCTCCAAAAAAATCACACTCCACGCTGCGCGGCGAGCCAAAAAGCCGGTCGCCGGGGATGCTCACAACTTCTCCCTCGCTCAGGGCTGAGCTGAGGAGGAACAAGTGTGACATGTCGTTGCTGTAGGGAATCATGCGAATATTGTTGCGTGAGAGCTTAGTCTGCCTGTTCTGCATTACTACTTGCGCTTCGCCTCCATAAACTAGGGCGTTGAAACGTTTGTTTTCAGCCTTGAGTTTATAGCCTGCAAGCTCATAATTGCCAATATGTGAACTTACCATCATAAAGCCATCTGATTTCTTCTCAAGGTCAAGATAGAGGTCATAATTGTCGATGGTAATATTGAATGTGCCATCGGCATAAGCATAAAAGCGGTCGATGATGACTTGGCCAAAGCGGTAATGATTCTTGTAAACCCACCACAGAGACTTCAAGGGATTGTAGTGCCAGCGCTGCCTGAAGTAGTGGTAGATGGCGATGTAGCCTTTGTGTGAGAAAATCATGCACGAAGGAACCACAAATATTGCCAATCCAGTGTAGATAAACCACAATGGCATAAAACGGCAAGCTCCAATGAGCATGCGGTGCATCAACGGCAGCCCTTTGGTTCTTCCGGTCCATTGGCTATGGTCTGGTTCCTGTTGCATTAAATCTGACCTTATGCGTTTACTTTGCCTTCGATATAGTCGCAGAACTGGCTCAATGTTTTGACATTGGCCATTTCCTCGGGTTTAATCTTGAAACCGAACGCTTTCTCGACAATCACCACGATGTCGACATAGTCGAGGCTGTCAATACCCATGTCTTCCTTGAGCTTTGCCTCAGGGAAGATGTTCTCTTCTTCAATCTCCAGTTCTTCGATCAAAAATTCTCTTACTTTTTCTTCAATTTCTTTTCTAGTCATTTTATAAATAATTTTTAGGATTTTATTTCAGTTTGCACACCACAATCGAGTGGCCTTGACCTAGATGGTCGTGAATAGTCTCTATTGTAAGGCCGGCTTTCTCAATGCATTGTTGCAGGTCGGCGGTGTTGTACATTTTGGAATTGCCGTTGGCTATGGCAGTGAAATAAACACTTGTCATGGTCAAGCACAGTGTTGCTGGCTCAAAGCGCTGGCGGTCCCATAAAGTTTCCATTATATAGATGCGTGTGTCGCCGCTCATAACCGCCTTTGCACGGCTAAGGATGCCCACTATTTCATCCATGGAGAAGCAGTCTAGGAACTGGCTCATCCAGATGGCATCTAGACCACCTTCCCTCACGGGGAATTGCGCATTGTCATCGAGTAGATTGATGCCGTATCCCGATATGCGTTCGGCTCCTTGCTTGCCAGCAATGTTTTCACGCATCATCTCCACTTGTTGGGGTAGGTCGAGGATTGTTACCTCGACATCGGGATTATAGTCTACGCACTGCAAGGCCCACTTGCCAGTGTTTCCGCCTACATCGTATAGCGATTTCACTCCATGCTCTTTAAAGATAATCTCCAATGCTTGTGGGAACGAAGAGTCGCTGTAGAAGTGGTCGAATGCGAACCAGCTTTTCTGCACCTGTTTTGGTAAGCTCGATAGAGCCTCATAGACCGTGGGCCAGTCGCCAAAGTGTTTCAATCCTTCGGGTTTGCCATTAAGCAGAGCCTCCTCAAGGTTAAACATGCCCATGTAGTTCACATCGTGGTTGAAGTCAATGTTCACACGAGTGGCAGGGTCGTTAAGTAGGAACCAGCCAGTTTTGGACAGTGAGTAGCAGTCTGTTTCAGGATTAACCAATATTGTGCCTATAGAAAGCGAGCCTTCGAGCAGTATTTTCAAGGCATACTCGCTTAATCCTGTCTTTTCTTGCAACTCGGCTATTGTCATGCCCTCGTCGCTGTCGCGCAGCAAGTCCAGTATGCCAAACTTCACCATAAGTCGTGAAATTTGAAAAATGACAGGGCCCCACGCGATGAATTCAGCAAGTCGTTGTGCTTCACGAGCCGACAGTTGTTCCTTTGTATATTTCTGCAGTAATGCTGGTGATAAGTTCATTATATAAAGTCGCAAATAGTTGTTATTGCAAATGCCTCTCCAAGATTTTTGCTAGGTTTTTGCCTGCGCTTTTGAAGCCGTCGCCCCATAGGTTGCCAAGAGTGCCGAAAATGCCGCCCTTGCCGGTCAAGACGAATTTCACTATTGTTTTGCCCTCGTAGTCGGTAATAGTGCAGAATGCTTCCACATTTCCTTTTCGGTCAACCTGATGTGGGCTCACAGTTAGGGTGTATTCCTGTTCTTCGGAATAGGGGAGAAGATATATCTGTTTTTTGTTGAGTTTCTCATTTGAGACGTTAACCATGTCTATCCATCTAGGTTTGAGTTCTTTCTCCAATTCTTTCTCTGCATCCCATTCTGGTTGTTCTTCATTGCGAACTCGAACCCATTCTTGTGGAGTGTGACCATACAGATGGAGGTAACTCCAATCAATTTGGACGTTTAATTTTTTTACACCAGCCAACTTTGCAAACGACCCTTCAACAATTAGGTTGTCGTGTGCGCTCATTGCCATCACGCCAAGCGTGAGAATTGCAAATAATAAAGTAAATCTTTTTGTTGTTTTCATTTCAAATACTTTTTATAACTTTTTTATTACTAAAGCTGAATTTGTGCCGCCGAAGCCAAAGCTGTTGCTGATAACTGTTTTAAGCTCGGCGGGAGTGGTCTTGGTGACGAGGTTCAGCTTCTCGCTGTACTCGTCGGGATTCTCGAAGTTGATGTTGGGAGCAACGAAATTGTTGTGCATCATTATGAGTGAGTACACAATCTCGCTTGCACCTGCCATCCAACATTCATGGCCGGTCATTGACTTGGTGCTGCTCACCATGGTTTGGCATTCGCCGAAAAGACGGTCTATTGCCATGGCCTCAAACATGTCGCCCTGCTGGGTGCTGGTGGCGTGGGCATTGATATAGTCGATGTCGCTAGCTTTTACACCTGCATCTTGCATCGCTCGGCTCATGGCTATAAATGAGCCGTCGTCGCTGGGTTGGGAAATGCCGCCCCCATTTGACGAGAAACCATAGCCGCACACTTCACCAAGTATTGTTGCGCCACGTTTCACGGCGTAATCATAATCTTCAAGTACCAATGCAGCCGCACCACCGCTGGGAATGAGGCCGTCACGGTCACGGTCGAAAGGGCGTGAGGCGTGCAACGGGTCATCGTTTCGCTTAGAGAAGGCCCCAAGGGCATCGAAAGTTGCCATAGAGTAGAAATTTGTCTCCTGTGCGCCGCCACACAGCACCACATCCTGAAGTCCTTGTTTTATCATCATGTATCCAAGCCCAATAGAGTGGGAGCCGCTGGCGCATGCAGCGCTCACCGTGAAATTCACGCCGCGCAGTTTGTAGATGGCGCTCAAGTTCATTGTCACAGTGGAGTTCATCGACTGAAAAATCAATCCCGAACCCAACAATGCTGTGTCGTGCTTCTCGTCCATTAGTTTAGCTGCCTCAATAACTGGCTTTGCCGATGAGTCGTTGCCAAAAATAATGCCTACCTCGGTGGCGTCAAGAAACGAATCATCGATGCCTGCTTGTTCGAAAGCTTGCTTGGCTGCCATGAAAGAATATTCAGCCTCTTCCGAAAGCCCCACTCGAAGGCGACGGTGGAGCAGCCCCTTGAGCTGAGGCTTTTCTACGTAGCCTGTAAGAGCCGATTGATAGCCGTAGCTTACTCGTTCGGGGTCAAATACGATGCCGCTTCGTCCCTCCATCAGCGACTGCTTAACTTCTTCTATGTTTTTTCCTAGGCAGGACCAAATCCCTATGCCGGTTATTACAACTCGTCGATTCATTTCTTGGTTTTTTATAAAAACATAATACTTAACGTTTAAGTATAAAGTCCTCCATTAATGCTGATTACCTGGCCAGTGATATAGGCTGCTTGGGGTGAGGCGAGGAATCCCACGAGCGATGCCACTTCCTCGGGCTTGCCGAAACGGCGCATGGGCACCAGCTTTTTGAGCTCGCTCACGTCAAGGTCCTTGGTCATGTCGGTGTCGATAAAGCCAGGCGCAACGGCGTTGACCGTTACTTTGCGCTGCGCCACTTCTTGGGCCAACGCCTTGGTGGCGCCTATCACTGCAGCTTTAGCGGCAGAGTAGTTGGCTTGCCCTGGCAGACCTTTTATTCCGCTGAGCGAAGTCACATTCACCACGCGTCCGTTGCGATGTGTGAGCATGTCTTTCAAAAGGCGTCGAGTGAGGTAGAAGAACCCGTTTAGAGTGGTGTCGAGCACCTGGTGCCACTCTTCGTCCTGCATGAAAATCATCAGGTTGTCGCGACGCACACCGGCATTGTTCACAAGCACTTGTATATAGTCGTCGGGGTGTTTCTCTGCCCATTGCTCAAGAGCGCTCTCAATTGCATCGGGACTGGCAGTGTCAAACGGCATCAACTCGGCCTTTACACCCAGGGATTCCACTTCGGCTTTTGCCTGTTGTGCAGCTTCAACGTTGCTGAGATAATTTATTATTACAGGCATTCCGCGACGGGCAAGTTCGAGTGCTATTGCCTTGCCTATGCCGCGTGAGCCTCCTGTAACTAAAGCATATTCCATAAAACTATAATTCTGAGTCTTTAAAAACCATATCCGAATCGGAACGCTACATGGTTGAACTTGTCATAATCTTTGCGGTCCTGGAATGTGTAGCCAATGGAGAAGTTAAAATGCTTTACGCGACAGCCAACGGCAACCGAGGCATAGGCGCCACGGCTATAGTCAGTCACGCTGTAACCAGCTCTCATATCAAGAAACGGCGACACCTTGGCATTGATGAAGTCAAAACGCAGGGCGCCATAGATGGGTAGCACAAAATGGCTGTTATAGGCTGGACGATAGTAGAAGTCGTCGTCATAATAGTCATAGTAATAATGATTATAATTATCATAATCATAATAATAGGGGCTTCCATTGGAGGTGATGCCAGGAGCGATGCCGGCGCCAACGAACAGGAACTTGTTGACCTGATAGCCCAAAGTGATTGGCACAGATACGAAGCCGTTATAATCGTCGGCTGTCTCTTGGTCGGTCTGAACATCGACTGCAAACTCCACAAAAGCCCTGAAACCCTTCTTCAAGTAGTCGCCGCTGTCGGTCGACAGCGATGGCGACGCTGCCTGATAAGGGTTTACTTGTGGCGTGAACACCATTTTCTCCACCTCCTCGATGTTGAATTCATGAATGTTGCCTTCCGAGGTCTCTATCTTGACCATATGGTTGGGGATATGCTCGATGATGGTGCCATGTATGACACTGCCGTTCTTGAGATATACTATGTCTTGTGCCTGAGCTGGTGTAAGCATCGCAAATAGGCACAGAGCTGAAATGATAAGTGTTTTTTTCATTATTATAGGTATTTTTGTTTGATATGTCAAAATTCTGTTTCACGCAGATAGTGCTCCACCTTGTTTAATTCCTCATAGAATGGCTCGTCATTCACTCGGCACTCTATCATCTGCCTGATGGTGTCATATTGATTACGGGTGGCAGTCGACAGCTTGGAGTTTATTTCCAGGCAATCGGTGGCTTGAGCCAGTGCAACCATGTGGATAGCCATCACTTGAAAAGCGTTGTCGATGACTTGCTTGCACAGCAGAGCGGTGTTGGTGCCCATGCTCACGATATCCTGATTGTCATTGTTGTTGGGGATGCTGTGGACGTAGTTGGGCATCGCCAGTGTCTGACTCTCGGCGGTGGTCGACGTGGCGGTAAACTGGCATGCCTGCATGCCGTAGTTCAGGCCCAGAGTGCCCATGTTCAGGAATGGTGGCAATATGCCGTTGATGCGGTCGTGGAAAAGATAGTTGAGCTGACGCTCGGCTGTCATGGTCAAGCGCACCATGGCTATCTTGAGCTTGTCTTGCTCGAGCGAGGTGTAGTCGCCATGGAAGTTGCCTCCGTGATACACGTTCCGGGTCTCGGGGTCGACGATGGGGTTGTCGCTGGCGCAGTTGAGCTCCTCTTCGAGCACGCGGCGGCTATTTTCCACCACTTCGAGGATGGGGCCTAGAATCTGTGGCACACAGCGCAGCGAGTAGTAGGCTTGCACTTTGTGCTTGAACACTTTGACGTCGTTGTGGGCTTCGTCATAGAGCATATGCTGGCGGCTACTCATCAGCTTGCTATCATGTGAGAGTTGGCGCATGCGGCGGGCAATCTCTATCTGCCCCGGGTGGCGGCGCGCCAGCTGCAGTGGCTCGGCCATGAAATCGTCGTAGGACGCTGCCACTTCGTTCATCCACACCGAGCTCATCACCGCCCAGTGGAGCAGTCTCTCGGCATCGAGCTGGTTAATTATGCCAATGCCAGTCATCACCGAGGTGCCGTTGGTCAGTGACAGACCTTCACGGATATGGATTTCGAGGGGTTTGATGCCTAACTTGGCAAATACCTCGGCAGTTGAACGCCACTCACATTGATAATGAACTTTGCCCTCACCGAGCATACATAGCGCCATGTGGGCGAGCTGGACAAGGTCGCCGCTTGCACCCACGCTACCATGACGGGGAATGAAGGGGATGATATCGTTGTTGATCATGGCGACGAGGAGCCGCAAGGTGCTGGGGTGTACACCCGAATAGCCTTGCGCCAGCTGACTTAGGCGAACCGCCATAGCGCTCTTCACGCAGTCTGCTGGCAGTGCTTCACCGGCACCAGTGGAATGGCTGCGAATAATATTATATTGCAAGTCCTTGAGCGACTGGTCGTCGACACGCCACTGCGCCATTGGGCCGAAGCCCGTGTTGATGCCGTAGATTATCTTGTCGCGGGCGAAGCCTTCCAGGAACTTGTAACTGTCCTCTATTCTGTCCCACGGCAATTGCGATTCTTCTAGCTTGCAGTCTCTTGTGACAATGTTATCTATAGTGTCAATTGTAATAATCGGAGTCATTTCTTTCGTTAATATTGACTGTGACACAGCTTGATTTACAATGTTTCAAGTTGTTCACTTATTTTTCAAACTCGCAAAGTTATATTATTTTTCAATATCAAGCCTAAATATTTTCAATATAAATTCTTAATTTAATATTTATATATTATTTTTTTAATATAAGTTAATCAAAGAATAATTGTCATATTTGTTATTTCGCTCTATAAAAAAATTTCTTTTTTTAAAAAAATGAATAAGAAAAAGATGATAAAGGAATTGTAGACAGTATTGAATTCTATCTTTGAAAAAAACTGTTTTTCATAAGTTTTTTTCGCTTTTTCCATTTGTCTTACAGCTAAAAATTTGAGTTGAAGAAATACTTTAAATTGTTGCTTGCAAGTTGCAATATGGCAATGGATTGACCTATGGGTTGCTTGTTGGTGCTGCAAAGCTGTTTTTTTTGAAATTTTGGTTAAATGTAAAAATAATGTATATTTGCAGTCTTATTCTTAAAAAACTAACAACATGGACAATCATTCACGTCCTCGTCCTCATCCTCTAGTGGCTATGATACCCGTTGTGGTACTCATAGGATTGCTTGTGGTAGTGATTATGCTCTTTGGCAGTGATGCACTGAGTGGTGGTAGCCAAATAGCGCTGCTGCTGGGACTGGCTGTGTGTGTGACTATTTCCATGGTGTTTTATCATGTACCTTGGAACGCATTTGAACAGCAGATGACAAAGACAATGGGGGGCATTGCCGTCACATTACTTATCCTGCTCTCGGTTGGAATGCTCGCTGGCTCGTGGATGATTAGCGGCGTGGTGCCCACCCTCATATACTATGGTGTGCAGATATTGTCGCCGCGGTTCTTCTTGGTGAGTGCGTGCGTCATCTGCTCGCTTGTGTCTCTGCTATCGGGAAGTTCGTGGACCACAGTGGCAACTCTTGGTGTTGCATTGTTGGGAGTGGGTCATGCTTTGGGCATTAGTGACGCATGGACAGCTGGTGCCATCATCTCTGGTTCCTATTTTGGCGATAAGATGTCTCCCTTGAGCGACACCACAATTTTGGCCTCTTCCACTACAAGAGTCGATATCTTCGACCACATCCGATACATGACTCACACCACTGTGATGGCTATGACTGTTGCACTGGTGATCTTTTTGATTGCCGGTTTGGGCCATAACAGCGACTCGGCGCTGCATGTCGAGCAGTATACCCATGGCTTGGAAAAGACATTCAACATTTCGCTGTGGACCCTCATTGTGCCGCTTCTCACGGGAGTGCTTATAGCTCGCAAAGTGCCGTCGCTCATTGTGCTGTTTGCCTCATCGTTGATGGCTGGTATTGTGGCGTTGATGCTGCAACCCAGCATCCTGTGCCAGATAGCCGGCGATGCATCTCTGAGCTTCCCGGGAGCATTGACTAAGGGACTGGCAATCACTTTCTTTGGTGCCACGTCGGTTGAGACTGGCTATGCTGCTCTTAACGATTTGGTGTCAACAGGTGGAATGGCGGGGATGTTGAACACTATTTGGCTCATAATATGTGCTATGTGTTTTGGTGCCGTGATGGTGGCTAGCGGTATGATACAGAGTATAACAATGGTGATTATCAAAGCAGTGAAGTCAAGGTTTGGACTGGTGTCATCGACTGTTGTGACAGGTGTTCTGCTGAACCTTACCACAGGCGATCAGTTCATAAGCATTGTGCTCACTGCCGACATGTTCCGTGACGTCTATGATAAGATGGGATTCGAGCCGCGTCTGCTGAGCCGCACCACCGAGGATGCCGCCACAGTGACGTCGGTTCTCGTGCCGTGGAACACCTGTGGCATGACACAGGCTACAGTGCTCGGCGTGCCCACCCTTGTCTATCTTCCTTACTGCTTCTTCAACTTGCTGTGTCCGTTGATGACAATGACCGTGGCAGCGATAGGATGGCGCATAAAACGCAACAATCATGAAGAGTTGCCGGATGAGGCAAAATAGGTGCTCAGGTTCCAACATTCAAAAAATATTTTTTGAGGCAATAGTTGCAAAGTGCTGTGGCTATTGCTTTTATATTTTATACATAAATTAAATAAGAAAAATTATTATTAAAAGGATGGTAGTATAATTATTTTTTCAGTATATTTGCAGTCACAATTAGACTATAACCAACAATATTTCTAAACATAACCATTAATTATGAACAAACAAATCACTCTCGAGCAAGCCGTAGAGAAAGTACAGGATGGTATGACCATCATGTTTGGCGGTTTCCTCGGTGTGGGTAGTGCCACACAAATTATCGACGCTATCGTTGAGAAAGGCGTCAAGGACTTAACCATTATTGCCAACGACACAGCCTACGACGAAGTGGCTCATGGCAAACTAGTGACTAACCATCAAGTTAAGAAGGCTATCGTTTCTCACACCGGTACCAACAAGCAGACCGCTTTGCAGAAGAATGAGGGCACGCTCATTGTAGAGTATGTGCCTCAGGGAACACTTGCCGAGCGCATACGTGCGGCAGGTGCTGGTCTGGGCGGTGTGCTCACACCTACCGGCATGGGTACCATCATGGCCGACGGCAAAGACGTAGTGACCGTAGACGGCAAGGATTATCTGCTTGAGAAACCACTCAAGGCCGATATTGCTTTCCTGCGTGCCAACATTGTAGATGAGTTTGGCAACATGGTCTTCCTTGGAACCACCAACAACTTCAACCCCTTGATGGCAACAGCTGCCGACTATGTGGTTGTAGAGGCCGAGAAACTGGTGAAGACCGGTGAGATAAAGCCTGAGCACGTTCACGCCTCGGGAATCTATGTTGATGGCATCTATGTCGAGAAATAATCTTTGTTCAAGATATGGAATACAGAACAAAGATCAGACTGCGCATGAGCGCAAAAGATGCCCACTATGGCGGCAACCTGGTGGATGGAGCTCACATGGTACACCTATTTGGTGATGTGGCTACCGAACTCTTGATTATGCGTGATGGCGACGAGGGACTTTTCCGTGCCTACGACAGTATCGATTTCCTGGCGCCAGTCTATGCCGGCGACTTCATTGAAGCCGAAGGTTGGATTGACAAGGAAGGAAACACCTCGCGTCATATGCAGTTCGAGGCTCGTAAAGTAGCGATTTCCCGCCCCGATATCTCGGCTTCGGCAGCCGATGAGCTCGACGAGCCAATCGTTGTGTGCCGCGCCAGCGGAACTTGTGTAACACCTAAAGATTGCCAACGTAAAGGATAAAGACAATGGATAAATTGATAATTACCGCTGCGATATGCGGCGCTGAGGTTACAAAGGAACAGAATCCTAATGTGCCCTATACTGTTGAGGAGATAGTTCGTGAGGCAAAGAGTGCTGTTGACGCTGGTGCTGCCATCGTTCATCTGCACGTGCGCTGGGATGACGGCACCCCCACTCAGGACCGTGCCCGATTCCAGGAGTGCGAGGAGGCAATTTTGAAAGTTTGCCCCGATGTGATATTGATTCCATCAACTGGCGGCGCTGTGGGCATGACACCCGATGAGCGTCTTCAATCGACCGATACCACACCGCTGCCCGAGATGGCAACCCTCGACTGTGGTACCTGCAACTTTGGCGACGAAATTTTCGACAACACTATGCCCACTATGCGTGCCTTTGGCAAGCGCATGATGGAACGTGGCATCAAGCCCGAGTATGAATGCTTTGAGATGGGGCACCTCGACACCATCCTCAAAATGGCGAAGAAGGGTGAGGCTCCTGGAGCTCCCATGCAGTTCAACTTCGTTCTCGGTGTGCCTGGTTGCACTCCTGCCACAGTAGCAAACCTGTGCTGGCTTGTGAACGGCATACCTGCCGGTTCTACATGGACTGTAACAGGTGTGGGCCGTCATGCATTCCCGATGGCTGCTGCCGCTATCGCTATGGGTGGCAATGTGCGCGTGGGCTTTGAGGACAACCTTTATCTTGAGAAAGGCGTTCTCGCCAAGAGCAACGGCGAGCTCGTGGAAAAAGTTGTGCGTATAGCCAAGGAACTTGGCCGTCCTGTCGCCACCAGCGACGAGGCACGCGAAATCCTGGGCCTTCCTCCACGCAAATAAGCCTCAACACTATTGCAAGCAAATAAAAAGAATATTAACAATAAACAAAAAACAACAGAAACAATGCAGAAACATGGAAATAGATTCGGTACACACCGAGTAATCGAACCAGTGGGCGTACTGCCACAGCCAGCTAACAAGCTTGACAACAACATGGACGAGATTTATGACAACGAAATCTTGATTGACGTACAAACCCTGAATATAGACTCAGCTTCGTTTACCGATATCCACAATTATGCCAAGAGTCAGGCCAAAAATCCCGATGATGAGGCCGAAGTGATGGAGGAGATTAAGAAAGAAATGTTACTTAACGTGGAGCTGCAAGGCAAGCACCGCAACCGTCGTACTGGTTCAGGCGGTATGCTCCTGGGTACAGTAGAGAAGATAGGTGATGCTCTCAAGGGCAAAATCGACCTCAAAGAGGGCGACCGCATCGCCACTCTCGTATCTCTATCACTAACTCCACTTCGCATAGATGAGATTCTAAATATTAAGGCCGACGTTGACCAGGTTGACATCAAGGGTAAGGCTATCCTCTTCGAGAGTGGTATATACGCTAAAATTCCCGATGACATGCCTGAGAAGCTTGCTTTGAGCGCACTTGATGTAGCTGGTGCTCCTGCTCAAACAGCAAAACTGTGCCAGTATGGTCAGAACGTAGTAGTTCTTGGCGCAGGTGGCAAGAGCGGTATGCTTTGCTGCTATGAGGCTAAGAAGCGTGTTGGCGTGACTGGTAAAGTGATAGGCCTCGCTAACAGCCCCAAATCGACCAAACGCATCAAAGATCTTGGATTCTGCGACGTGGTAGAGAGCGTTGCCGGCATGACTCCAGTTCAGGTTTATGAGCTCGTGAGCAAGCTCACCGACGGTAAGATGGCCGACGTTACCATCAATTGCGTTAACGTTCCCGATTGCGAGATGACAGCAGTTCTCTGCACCCGTGATGATGGTGTGGTTTACTTCTTCTCGATGGCTACTAGCTTCACAAAGGCTGCTCTTGGTGCCGAGGGTATTGGTGCCGACACCAATATGATTATTGGCAACGGCTATACTAAAGGCCATGCTGAGTTCACTCTCCAGGAGCTGCGTGAATGCCCTGAGCTACGCAAGATTTTTGAGGAACTTTACGCTTAATTAGAATTATGGCTGTAGAGGCGTGCCTCTTGTGCGTCTCTATGGCTTAAAATACATGAAATAAATCATGGCAGAATCAAGAAGAAAACAATTGTTTCCCGATGTGACCGACGAACAGTGGAACGATTGGAAGTGGCAGGTGAAAAACCGCATTGAGACACTTGAGGACTTGAAGAAGTATATCAGTCTCACACCCGAGGAGGAAGAGGGCGTTAAGAAGACTCTTTCCACCTTGCGTATGGCTATCACACCTTACTACTTGAGTCTTATCAATCCCGATGATCCCGCCGATCCCGTTCGTCGCCAGTGCATTCCAACAGGCCTTGAGACTCATCAAGCTAGTGCCGATCTCCTCGACCCTCTGCATGAAGACGAGGACTCGCCAACACCTGGATTGACTCACCGTTATCCTGATCGCGTGCTGTTTCTTATCACCGACATGTGCTCTATGTACTGCCGTCACTGCACCCGTCGTCGTTTTGCTGGACAAACCGACGCCGAATGTGGTGCCGACCGCATCGAGAAGGCTATCGAATACATTGAGAAGACTGAAACCGTTCGCGACGTGCTGCTCTCGGGTGGCGACGCTCTGATGGTTGCCGACAAGAAGCTCGAATACATTATCTCGCGCTTACGTGCCATTCCTCATGTTGAAATCATTCGCTTGGGAACTCGCACTCCAGTGGTGTGCCCACAACGCATCACACCTGAGCTGTGTGAGATGCTCAAGAAGTATCATCCGATATGGCTCAACACTCACTTCAACCACCCTAACGAGATTACTCCCGAGTCGACTCGTGCTTGTGAGATGCTTGCCAACGCAGGTGTGCCTCTTGGTAACCAAAGCGTGCTGCTGCGTGGTGTGAACGACTGCGTTCATGTGATGAAGCACTTGGTGCAGGGTCTCGTGAAAATTCGCGTGCGTCCTTACTATATCTACCAGTGCGACCTTTCAATGGGTCTGGAGCACTTCCGCACTCCCGTGTCGAAGGGCATCGAGATTATCGAAGGTCTGCGTGGCCACACTTCGGGCTACTGCGTGCCCACCTTTGTGGTCGACGCTCCTGGTGGTGGCGGCAAAACGCCAGTTATGCCTCAATATGTGATTTCTCAGGCACCAGGCAAGGTTGTGCTTCGCAACTTTGAGGGCGTGATTACCACCTATACCGAGCCAAGTGAGTATCACAGCGAGTGCAACTGTCCCGAGTGCCAAGTGGCACGCAAGAAGGAGCAAGTGGCAGCCGACAAGGCAGTCGATGGTGTTATCTCGTTGCTTGAGGGTGAGCGCATGAACATCGAGCCAAAGGCTCTGAAACGTCACGAGCGCAACGAAAAACGCAATAGTTAGTAAATGAGGTCCCTTCAGAGATGGTGATGGTCAACTTCCATCACCATCCTGCAGAGGATGGTTGTGCGATAGTGACTTTCATCGATGAAATATTGAAGTGTGACAGCCTGTCTATAGTCGGGTTGCAAAAGAACACTGGCAAGACCGAGTGCCTGAAGTATGTCCTTGCCAGACTACCTTTAGAGCAGAAAAAGGTGGCGGTAACTTCAATAGGCATTGATGGAGAGACCACCGACCAGGTAACACGCACCCAGAAGCCCGAAATAGTGTTGCGTGAAGGTATGTACTTCGGTACTAGCGAAGCGCACTACCGCCAGCGCAGGCTTGTCTCAGAACTCATTGATGTGAGCGACGAGAGTACAAGTTTGGGACGAGTGGTGACAGCACTGGCGCTCACACAGGGCAAGATACTGCTCTCGGGTCCTTCGTCGACTCAGGGCTTGCGTCGTTGGATGCGTGACACACGACGCCACGACATTGACTTGGTGATTATTGATGGGGCTCTGTCGAGATTGAGTTTGGCTTCGCCAGCGGTGAGTCAGTCGATGATACTTGCTACAGGAGCTGCCTATTCCATCAACATGACACAACTTGTGCAACGCACAGCTTTTGTGGTCGACCTTATTAACATTGGTTTGACGAGAGAGAGTAACATCGCTCTTTTGAGTCCGCTCGAGAGCGGAATGTGGTGGATTGACAGCGACGGATTGCTACACGAGATGCAGGCAGTGACCTCTCTCTCTCAGCAGGTGGAATTTAATGGCATGGAGCAATGTGCCACTATCTATGTGGCAGGCGCGTTGGTCGACTCATTCCTTGAGAGACTTCGCAAGAACAAGCACTTGCGCAATGTTGAGCTGGTAGTTCGTGATTTTACAAAGTTTTTTGTCTCGCCGCAGCAGTTGCGACTCTTTGAGAAGATGGGTGGCACCATTAAGGTGCTGCAGCGCAGCAAGCTCATAGCGGTGACAGTCAACCCCACCTCGCCTGCGGGTTATGTGCTTGATTCCGAGGTGCTATGCGATAAGTTATCACAGGCAATAAATCTGCCTGTTTACGATTTGTTAAAAAACTAATGCAACTTAAAAACGTCATAGATTCCCCTTGCGAATTGCGGTTCATGCTTGACAAGCTTGATTTGCAGTCGGGTTTCGCGCGTCGCTGGCTGCTCGATTCGAGTATGATGACCAGTGCCGCTGAGATTGAGGCATCTCATGACGTTACTCGGCGATTTGTCCAATTTGTCAACAATGTCGACCGTACCCATCAAACTACGCTGCTTTTCAGACTTCAAGGCGTGAAGGACATTCGCACAACAATCAAGAACCTGCGACAGATGGCGACGCTCGACGACATCGAGCTCTTTGAGGTTAAGCATCTTTCTATTCTTGCTGCCGAGGTTAAAAAGATGCTGCAAGAACATGGTTTAATCGATGCAGTGCATATTCCATGTCTTGAGGATGTGATCAAAATCCTTGATCCCGACGGAACTCAAATAGCATCATTCTATATCTATGATAGCTATTGCACTGAGCTCAAAGACCTGCGCAAACGCATGCGTCAGCAGCCCGAGCAGCAGGAAGAATTGCTCGTCAAAGCTGCCGAGATTGAGGAAACGGTGCGTCATGACCTCACTAAGAAACTGCATGCTTATGTAGACGATATCGAGCAGGCTTTGGTAGCTCTTGCAGCGGTTGACATCAATTTGGCACGTGCTCGCCAAATAATTGACGAGGAGTTGTGCCTGCCTACAATTACAAATGATGGCACCAGCTGTTACACAGCCATGTTCAATCCTCAGGTTAAGGACGCTCTGGCGCGTCGCGGTAAGGCTTTCCAACCTGTTGACATTTGTTATGCCGATTCTCCAACTCTCATAACTGGCGCTAACATGGGCGGTAAGACTGTTGTCTTGAAAACACTCACTTTGTGCCAGTATCTGTTCCAATTTGGCTTTGGTGTTCCGGCAAGTGCTGCCACCATCGCCATCAAGGATGAAATATACTTCTTTATTGGCGACGAGCAGTCGATTGAACGAGGACTTTCCTCTTTCGCCGCCGAAATGAAGAACATTGATGCTGTTATCAAGGCATCACGCGAAAATAGAAAGATTTTGGCGTTGATTGACGAGCCTGCCCGTACAACCAACCCTACTGAAGGAACTGCTTTGGTACAGGCGTTGCTCAAGGTGCTTGGAAACAAGCAAATGAGCCTCGTTATGACAACGCATTACGATATAGAGCCAGGCACAGCCCATTGCCTGAGAGTGAAGGGTTTTGACAACGGCTCAATGAATTACTCGCTTGTTGAGGTTGACGATGGTGAGGTGCCTCATGAGGCTCTAACCATCGCACAGAGCCTTGGCATCGACTCCGAGTGGATTTCACTCGCAAGAGAAGAACTTGAAAAATCATCGAAAGAGAAAATACTATATAAATAATATAATGTGATATGCAGAAGAGTAAATTAGGATTAGATTTCCAGAAAGTGGAATATGCCCGAGGGTTGGCCAAGGGGATTGCGCAGGATGTACAGTCGTTTGTGGAGCAATACACCACAGTGGCTGTAGAGCGTACTCTGTGCCGCCTGATGGGCATTGACGGAGTGGATGACAACGATGTGCCACTGCCAAACGTTGTCGTGGAGGCGCTGAAAGATAAGGGCGTTTTGAGCGAAGGAGCATTGTTCTTCATCGCCAACGCCATGATTCAGACCGGTCTCAAACCACAGCAGATTGCCGAAAAGGTGGCTGCTGAGGAACTGGACATCACCAAAATTGTAACTACCGACCCTAAGCAGATTGCCGATGTGCTGCAACCTGTCATCGACGAGAGTATGGCTCGCATTCGTGCCCGCCGTGCCCGCCGAGAGCATTATCTTGAGACAATAGGGGAGGGCCCCAAGCCTTATCTCTACATAATTGTGGCAACGGGTAACATATATGAGGATGTAGTTCAAGCGCAGGCAGGAGCCCGTCAAGGCGCTGACGTTATTGCCGTGATTCGTACCACTGGACAGAGTCTGCTCGACTATGTTCCTTACGGCGCCACTACCGAGGGCTTTGGAGGTACTTTTGCAACTCAGGAGAACTTCCGCATAATGCGCAAGGCACTCGACGAAGTTGGTGAGGAACAGGGGCGCTACATTCGCCTGTGTAACTACTGCTCAGGTCTGTGTATGCCCGAGATTGCTATTATGGGTGCATTCGAGGGTCTTGATGTGATGCTCAACGACGCACTCTACGGCATCCTCTTCCGTGACATCAACATGCAGCGCACGCTCATCGACCAGTATATGAGCCGCATTATCAATGGTTTTGCAGGCGTTATCATCAATACCGGCGAGGACAACTACCTCACTACTGCCGATGCAGTTGAGGCTGCTCACACCGTGCTTGCCAGCGACCTCATCAATGAGCAGCTTGCTCTCATGGCAGGATTGCCCGAGGAGCAGATGGGCCTTGGACACGCCTTTGAGATGGATCCTATGCTTGAGAACGGCTTCCTACTGGAACTTGCGCAGGCGCAGATGACTCGTGAAATCTTCCCTAAGGCTACTCTCAAGTATATGCCTCCCACCAAGTTCATGACAGGTAATATTTTCCGTGGTCACATCCAGGACGCTCTATTTAACATGATTGGTATATGGACTCATCAGGGCATCCAGTTGCTGGGTATGCCTACCGAGGCAATTCATACCCCATTCATGAGCGACCGCTATCTCTCAATTGAGAACGCCAAGTACATCTTCAACAATATGAAGAGCATTGGTGACGAGATGGAGTTCAAGGAGGGTGGTATCTGCCGCAATCGCGTGAAAGAAGTTCTGGGCAACACAATCAAGCTTCTCGAGGACATAACAAAGGAGGGCTTGTTTACAGCGCTAGAGAAAGGTATATTTGGCGATGTTAAGCGTCCCAAGAACGGTGGTAAGGGTCTAGTAGGCGTGACTATGAAGGGCGCCAACTACTTGAATCCATTTATTGAACTAATGAAAGGTAAACGTTAAAAAATAGGAGACACAAGATATGAGCGAAGGACTATATTCAATGGAAGCTAAGGATTTTGACAAAACTTTAGACTTATCGAAGATAAAACCCTATGGCGACACTATGAACGACGGCAAGGTGCAGCTCAGTTTCACCCTGCCAGTGCCTTGTGGCGCCGAGGCTGTTGAGGCTGCTAAGCAGTTGATGCGCAAGATGGGTTTCGAGAACCCCAGCGTGGTCTTCTACCAGGAACTCACACCTGGCTTTACCTTCTTGAACTGCTATGGTAGCTGCACACACACGGTGGACTACACCAATATATATGTCCCCAAGGTTGAGTCTAACACGATGGATATGTATGAGACCGATGAATATATTAAGGAAAACATCGGTCGCAAGATTGTGATTGTGGGAGCTTCGACAGGGACCGATGCACACACAGTGGGCATCGATGCCATCATGAACATGAAGGGCTATGCAGGCCACTACGGCTTGGAGCGCTATGAGATGATTGAGGCTTACAATTTGGGATCGCAAGTACCTAACGAAGAGTTTATTGCTCGTGGTATTGAGCTGCATGCTGATGCACTGCTAGTATCGCAGACTGTAACCCAGAAGGACGTACATATTCAGAACATGACCAACTTCATCGAGCTTATGGAGGCCGAGGGCCTGCGTGACAAGATGATTTGCTGCTGTGGTGGCGCGCGTGTTACTCACGAGCTCGCCAAGGAGCTTGGTTTCGACGCTGGATTTGGTATGAATACTTATGCCGACGATGTCGCCTCGTTTGTCGTTCAAGAGATGGTGAAACGCGGCATGAAATAAGAGTGGAGAGTAAAAAGTTGAGAGTTGAAATTTGATTCTATTGTCTCGTCAGCTTGTTTACTTGTAAACTCGTTAATTAGAAGAATAAATAACAAAATATTATTAATATCATAAACCGTAACTATTATGGATAAACATGAAATGAGAGAGGTCATCGCTAAGCGTGCAGCCAAGGAGCTTCACGACGGTGACGTAGTGAACTTGGGTATTGGTATCCCAACATTGATTCCTAACTATCTTCCTGAAGGAGTAGAAGTTACTCTTCAAACCGAGAATGGTGCTATGGGCATGGGCCCAACTCCTGCCGAGGGTGAGGAAGATAAGAACATGATTAACGCCGGTGGTGGCTACATCACATTGGAGCCAGGGGCTTGCACCTTTGACTCGGCAACTTCTTTTGCAATCATCCGTGGCGGCCACGTTAATGTGTCGTTCCTTGGAGCTTTGCAAGTCGACGAGAAAGGTAACTTGGCAAACTGGATTATCCCTGGCAAGATGGCTCCTGGTATGGGCGGTGCTATGGACCTCGTTGTAGGAGCTAAGCGTGTAATCCTCACAATGGAGCACACCCAAAAGGGTAACCACAAGATTTTGAAAGAGTGCACTCTGCCTCTCACAGCAGCAGGCCAGGTGAACATGATTATCACTGAGATGGGTGTTATGGACATTACTCCCGAGGGAATTGTTCTGCGTGAGCTGCATCCAGAGTTCACCGTTGAGCAGGTTCAGGAGGCCACTGGTGCCACACTCATCATAGATCCTAACCTCAAACCAATGGACATTTAATCCTCACAAGCTCATATGGATTACAATTTCCTAAAGATTGAGAAAATCGATGGTGGCATAACCATCCTGAAAATCTCGGCGCCAAAATCGCTCAATGCGCTCAACTCTACCATACTCAAGGAGCTTGATAACTTTGTCGACAGCATTGATCCAACAACGCGCGTACTCATCATCACTGGCGATGGCGAGAAATCGTTTGTAGCTGGTGCCGATATCAGCGAGATGGCGCATCTCGATGAGCAAGAAGGATACGAGTTTGGCAAACTGGGAGCAGCGGTGTTCCGCAAGATTGAAGTGCTGCCAATTCCAGTGATCGCTGCCGTCAATGGTTTTGCACTGGGTGGTGGCTGTGAACTTGCTATGGCGTGCGATATCCGCATTGCTTCGAATAAGGCTAAGTTTGGTCAACCCGAGGTAGGACTGGGTATTATCCCGGGCTTCTCGGGAACATATCGTCTTCCCAAGCTCATTGGACAGGGTTATGCCAAGGAGATGATTTATACTGGCAAGGTGGTGCGTGCCGAAGAGGCATTGCGCATAGGCCTTGTTAACGCTATTTATGACCCCGAGCAACTGATGCCCGAGGCTATCGCTATGGCAAAGAAGATGCTCGGCTGCGCTCCAGTGGCTATCTGTCTCGCAAAATTGAGTATCAATGAGAACTACGACCTCAATGCTCCCGAAGCTCTTGAGCTTGAGAGCAAACTGTTTGGCAAATGTTTCGCCACTGCCGACCAGAAAGAGGGAATGGATGCGTTCTTAAATAAACGCCCAGCAGCATTTACTGGAAAATAAAATTATATAATCATTAAATAACAAAACACTATGAAAATTTGTGTAATTGGAACCGGAACAATGGCTAAAGGTATCGTCAAGGCGTTTGCTGCCAAGATGCCAGTGGTCATGAAGAGCCGTACCGACGCCAGCCTTGAGAAGGCGATGGCTTCAATCTCTAAGGGCTACAACAAGCTCGTAGAGAAGGGTAAAATCACTAAAGACGCGATGGATGCCATGCTGGGCAACATCACCACCACTACCGACTATGCTACATTTGCTGACGCTGACCTCGTAATTGAGGCTGCCGTTGAGAATATGCAGCTTAAGAAGGACGTATTCATGGAGCTTGACAAAATCTGCAAGCCTGAGACTATTTTTGCAACCAACTCGTCGTCGCTGTCAATCACCGAGATCGCTGCTTGCACTAGCCGTCCCGCACAGTTCATTGGCTGCCACTTCTTCAACCCTGCCGACCGCATGGCACTTGTTGAGGTGATTCGTGGTCAGCTCACCAGTGATGAGACTGCCAAGGCCATTATCGACCTTACTACCGAGATAGGCAAGACTCCAGTGCCCGTAAACGAGGCTCCTGGCTTTGTTGTTAACCGCATCCTTATCCCTATGATCAACGAGGCAGTTGGCATTCTTGCCGACGGTATTGCCAGTGCTGAGGATATTGACAACTGCATGAAGTTGGGAGCTAACCACCCAATGGGTCCATTGGCACTTGCCGACCTCATTGGCAACGATGTGAACCTCGCCATTATGGAGGTGCTTTACAACGAGTTTGGCGATCCCAAGTATCGTCCTCATCCATTGCTGAGAAAGATGGTTCGTGCTGGCCTTCTAGGCCGCAAGACTGGCGAGGGTTTCTATAAATATTAATTCAAGTAAATACTTAATCATTCAGTAATCTGATATCTGATTTCTGATTTCTGAAAACTAACTACTATATGGATTTCAGTTATTCTAAGACAGAACAACTGTTCTTGCAGATGATTCGCGAGTTTGCCGAAAAAGAGGTGAAACCTCTGGCAGCCGAGGTTGATGAGCAGGAACGTTTCCCCATCGAGACAGTAGAGAAGATGGGTAAACTGGGCATTATGGGTATTCCCGTGCCCAAGCAGTACGGCGGTGCCGGTGGCACTGTGCAGATGTACATCATGGCAGTTGAGGAGCTCTCGAGAGTTTGCGCTACTACAGGCGTTGTGCTCTCGGCTCACACTTCGCTGTGCATGGCTCCTATCTTGGAGCACGGTACCGAGGAGCAGAAGATGAAATACTTGCCTAAGCTCGCTTCGGGTGAATGGATTGGCGCCTTTGGTCTTACCGAGCCTAATGCCGGTACCGATGCCGCTATGCAGCAGACTATGGCCGTTGATGCTGGCGACAAATGGATTCTCAATGGCTCCAAGATTTTCATTACCAACGCTTCCTATGCTAATGTTTTCATCGTTATGGCGATGACCGACAAGTCAAAGGGCACCAAGGGTATCTCGGCATTTATTGTTGAGCGCGATATGCCTGGTTTTTCGATTGGCAAGAAGGAGTTGAAGATGGGTATCCGCGGTAGTGCTACCTGCGAGCTTATTTTCGAGAACTGCGAGGTTCCTAAAGAGAATTTGCTGGGTGCCGAAGGCAAGGGCTTTGGCATTGCTATGAAGACTCTTGATGGTGGTCGCATTGGTATCGCTTCGCAAGCACTGGGTATCGCTCAGGGCGCTATGGACGAGACGGTTAAGTACACCAAGGAGCGCAAGCAGTTTGGACGTGCTATCGCCAAGTTCCAGAACACTCAGTTCCAAATGGCCGACCTCAAGACTAAGGTCGAGGCCGCTCGCTTGCTTGTGCGCAGCGCAGCTTGGAAAAAGGACAATGGCATACCTTACAGTGCCGATGCTGCTATGGCTAAGCTCTTTGCTGCTGAGACTGCTATGGAAGTGACAACCAAAGCTGTTCAGTTCCATGGAGGTTATGGCTATACTCGTGAGTATCCTGTAGAACGCATGATGCGCGACGCCAAGATTACCGAGATTTACGAAGGTACATCCGAGGTTCAGCGCATGGTGATTGCTGGTCATTTATTTAAATAATAAAGGAGGACAACAGATATGAATATTATAGTTTGCGTAAAACAAGTTCCCGATACCACCGAAATCAAGATTGACCCCGTAAAGGGCACGCTGATTCGTGATGGTGTACCAAGCATTATGAACCCCGATGACAAGGGAGGTCTCGAACTTGCTCTCCGACTCAAGGATGAGTGCGGAGCCAATGTCACTGTGATATCGATGGGTCCTCCTCAGGCCGATGTTATGCTTCGTGAGGCTCTCGCTATGGGCGCCGACCGCGCCATTTTGCTGAGTGACCGAAAGTTTGCCGGTGCCGACACTTTGGCAACCAGCTACGCTCTCTCGGGCCTGTGCCGCACTCTCGACTACGACCTTATCATCGCAGGCCGCCAGGCTATTGACGGTGATACCGCTCAGGTAGGTCCAGAGCTCGCCGAGCATCTGGGATTGCCACAAATCACTTATGTTGCCGATGCCAAACTTCTCGAGAACGGCAATCTGCTCGTTCACAAAGAGAACGAGGACAGCGTGCAAGTGCTCGAGGTTGAGGGCAAGTGTCTGTTGACCGTTCTTGCTTCGGCATTTGATGCACGCTACATGAGTGTGAGCGGCATTATGGAGGCCTACGACAAGGAAGTGGAAGTGCTTGGTGCCGACAAGATTGACGTTGAGGAAGGCAAGCTCGGTCTCGCTGGCTCGCCAACCAAGGTGTTCCGCTCGTTCCCCAAGCCCATGAAGGAGCCTGGAGAGGTTCACGAAGTGACTCCCGAAGAAGCCGTTGAGCTTATCGTTAATAAACTGAAAGAGAAACACATCATCTAAAAGTAAGAAGCTATGGAAAAGAAAGATTATAAGAACGTATTCGTTTTTGCTGAACAGCGTGAAGGTGTAATCCAACCCGTTGCATTCGAACTTTTGGGCAAGGCGCGTGACCTCGCCGATGTGCTTGAGGAGAAAGTTGTTGCCATGTTCTTGGGATGTGGCATCAAGGATCAGGCTCAAACTCTTATTGAGCATGGTGCCGATGAGGTGATTGTCATCGACACTCCTGAACTAAAAGATTTCCTTTCGGAACAGTACACTCAAGCTGTTTCTCACATTATCAATGAGCGCAAGCCTCACATTGTGCTTTATGGCGCTACTACTATTGGTCGTGACTTGGCTCCACGTTTGGCTTCACGTCTCAAAACTGGTTTGACTGCCGACTGTACAAAACTCGAGATTCAGCCAGTTAAGGAAGAGGAGAAAGAGTTCTGCATGACTCGTCCAGCATTCGGTGGCAACCTCATGGCAACTATCGTATGTCCTAACAACCGTCCCCAGATGTCGACCGTGCGTCCCGGTGTGATGCAGAAGATGCAGCGCGACGCCAGCCGCAAGGGTGTTGTCACCGAGATGATGCCTAATTTTGATACCTCGAAATTCAAGGTTAAATTGGTTGAGACCATCAAGGCCGACAAGGAAATTGCCGACATTTCGGAGGCAAAGGTTCTTGTGTCGGGCGGACGCGGCGTGCACGACAAGGAAGGCTTCGACAAGCTGCAGGCTCTCGCTGACGTGATTGGCGGACAGGTGGCTTCATCGCGTGCTATGGTTGACAATGGCGTGATGCCTCACGAGTGTCAGGTTGGTCAAACTGGTAAGACAGTTCGTCCAAACCTTTACATGGCATGCGGTATCAGTGGTGCTATCCAGCACCTCGCAGGTATGGAAGAGAGCGACTTCATCATTGCTATCAACAAGGACAAGTTTGCTCCCATCTTCAGCGTTGCCGACCTCGGCATTGTGGGTGACCTCCACAAGATCGTCCCCATGCTCACCGAGCGTCTGAAGAAGGAACTGGAGAAATAAGACAACTTTGTAAGTTTTTTTTCATAATTGTAAGAGGGAGGGTGAGTCAAATTGTTTGGCTCACTCTCTTGTCGTATGTATGAGTGGAAATCATATAAGCTACAAATAAATTTGATTTTCAATCATTTTGTTATATCTTTGCCATCAGAATCATAAAACATTTTTCCTATGGGCTATATTCAAAAGAACTTAATGGAGGGCGAGAAGATCGCTTATGAGGCAAAACAGCATTGGATTATTTACACTGGGCCTATAATTTTGGCTTTTGTGTCGTTTTGCGCATTTTTTATTCCCATCGACACGTGGATTAACGCTTGTATTTGTGGTGCATTTTTGTTTATTGCATTTTGTTGGGCTATTTCCATATATGGCGGTAGGCAGTATGTTGTGACAACCAATCGCCTTATTTTCAAGCGCGGAATAATCAACCGCAACTCACACGAACTCCTGCTCAAGAAGTGTGAGGGTGTTACAGTCGATCAGACAATCTTTGGCCGCATTTTTGGTTATGGCACAGTAATTGTGACAACAGGCGAGGTGACCAACCGCTATAAGTACATCAGTAGCCCATTGAGATTCACAACAAAAATTCACGAGAATATTTCTAAATTAAAAGAAACTTAGAAATCACTTGCCTTTAAAGTGGATATTCTTTTTTGTAGTAAAGATTAAAAATAAATTAAATATGAAGATTTTATTTGTCATCGGTTCGTTGAGACAAAAGTCCTTCAACCGCCAGTTGGCTAATGAAGCCAAAGAAATCATTGGTGATCGTGCCCAGGTTGTGGAACTTGACTATAGCGATCTGCCGTTCATCAATCAGGATTTAGAGAGTTCGGAACATGCTGCGGTGGCACGTGTGCGCAAGGCGGTCGTCGATGCCGATGCCTTGTGGATTTTCACTCCAGAATACAACTTCAGCTATCCCGGTCATGTGAAGAACCTGTTAGACTGGCTCTCTCGCCCAGTCATACCTATGGATTATGCAACTCCCACTTGTATCAACGGCAAACGTGTTGCCCTGAGTGGCGCAGGAGGCAAGATGGCGACAGCCAAAAGCCGTGAAAAACTCACAGAACTGCTCACCTTCATCAAGGCAGAAGTGTTACCCGAGCAAATGGGCATTGCCGTTCCCGCCGAGGCATGGGGAACAGATGTGCTTGTGCTCACCGATGAGCAGAAAGCTCAACTGAAGGCGCAAGCCGAAGCAATTCTTGGATAATCATGGCAAGTAGTAGCGATTTTGTGCAGTATGTCGCCGACCAGTGTAGCGGTGCTGGCGAGATAGTCACCAAAAAGATGTTTGGAGACTATGGCATCTATTGTGATGGCAAGATTTTCGGGCTGATTTGTGATGATTGCTTCTATCTGAAGCCTACCGAAGCTGGGCGAGCATTGTTGCGTTCGGTAGAAATGCGCCCGCCTTATGACGGAGCTAAAGACTATTTCTTCATCTCTGACGTCGATGATAGTGACTACCTAGCTCAGCTGGTTAAGGCTACGTGCAATGAGCTCCCTGAGCCTAAAGCCAAGAAACGTAAAAAATGAATCGAGAAAAGGAGATATATAAAGTGACATTAGTGGGCAGTGCTGGAAATGTAGCACTGCTCACATTCAAATTCATCGCAGGAATCTTGGGACACAGCTCGGCGATGATCGCCGACGCCGTGCACTCTCTTTCTGACTTCATTACCGATGTCATAGTGCTTATATTTGTGAAAATCAGTTCTAAACCTCAAGATGCTTCACACGACTATGGACACGGAAAATTCGAGACTATTGCTTCGTTTGTCATTGGACTCGCACTGGTGGCTGCCGCCACTGGAATCATTGTTTCGGGTTCGCTCAAACTCGTGGATTGGTTGGGAGGAGGGCAGCTTCAAGCGCCTGGAAAACTGGCATTGTGGGCGGCTTTGTTCTCCATTCTGGTCAAAGAGGCGCTTTTTCACTATACTGCCTATAAAGGAAAAACGCTAAATTCACAGGCAGTGGTGGCAAACGCCTGGCATCACCGCAGCGACGCTCTCTCGTCGATAGGTACTACAATAGGAATTGCTGGTGCCATATTCTTAGGCAACCGTTGGACAGTGCTCGACCCGTTGGCATCGGTAGTCGTAGGTCTTATACTTGTAAAGGTGGCAGTTGGGTTGCTCAAGACGAGCATCTCAGAACTCACTGAATGTTCACTGCCTCAAGAGACGGAGCAGGAAATAGAAGAGATTATAAAATCCACAGCAGGTGTTACCGAGCCTCATAATTTGCGAACTCGCCACATTGGAAACAGAAATGCAATAGAGGTACACGTGCGAATGGACGGAAACCTCTCCCTACACGAAGCACATGAGAGAACCGTAGCCATCGAGCAAAAACTAAAAGAACGTTTCGGCGACGACACCCACATCACCATCCATATGGAACCAGAAAAATAAGGTAGGACATTTTCAATCCTACCTATTTTTTATATTATTATGTGATTATTTAGAATCTTACCATTTGTGTCAAAAGAAACACTGTGACTTTGCTAATACTAATATTTTGAAGCTAGGCTCATAGTAGTTTTACGAGCTTTTCCTTTGTGGTATTTGTTGTTTTTGTAAGTAACATGTAGGACGTCGCCCTTCAATGTGCAGATTAATATGTTCCCACCGTCACATTTGAAGTTGATTGTGTTGCCTTTGAGCTTGCCTTTACCTGAGAACTCCTCAATTTGCGAACATAAAGTGCCAGTGAATGTATCGGTTTCTGAATCATATCGAATGTCAACCTGATAGTATGCATATTCATGCCAATAACCGACAAAATCATCTTTTTTAACGGTTGTTACTGTTGTCGTTGTCGCTTTTTTTGCATTAGTACGTTTCTTTGTCTTGGCCTCAATGGTTGCACAAAGCCCTAATATCAGCACTGCTATTAGAATTGATAGAATTTTTTTCATAATTATAGTTGTAATATGGTTGGAAAAAATTACTTAAGTGGGCTATAGTCATCAATATCATATTGATCAACATAATTGGCATTATTCCAAATGGATCTTTTTATTGAAGGTGATTTAAGCTTACCACCTTTAAGATATAATTTCCAATAAGCTTCGCTGCCCTGATGACCCCAACCACAAATAAGACAACCGTTACCTTTTTTATATCCGGAGTGTCCAGCGCCAGTAGTAGTTATCTTTTTTACTTTGCCATTGCGATAGGTGAAAATGTGAAGCATATAATCCATTTCGCATTCACCAGTAATAACAAATAATTCAGGCACTCCGTCACCACTTATGTCATGAATAAAGTAAGAATCGCAGTCATAGTTGTTGTCCATTCTTTCTAGCTGTTTGATGTAGGCATTGGCATACCCATTTGACGACTTGGCGTTTACTGTAGCAGGCAAAGCCAGAATGGAGAGGAGCAAGATAAATGATAATCTTTTTTTGTTTATAAAAGTTTTCATGTTATAAAAAATACTATGGGTTCAATAATTATTAACCATCAAGCCTCGTTGATTTGAAGAACCCATTTTTCTATCGGTCGAGGCGAATCGTTGGGAATGCAAATTTAAGCAAAAATATCGAAAATAACAAATACAGATTAGCACAAAGCTAATGTTCATTCTGTATTATAGATAAAGAGCAGTTACCGAATGGGGGCACGAGAGCATATCGCGTGGAGCACCGTTAAAGATGATTTCGCCTCCATTCTCGCCCGCTCCTGGACCCATCTCGATGACGAAATCGGCAGCTTTTATTACATCGGTGTTGTGTTCGACGACAAAGACGGTGTTTCCCTCGTCAACCATCTTGTTGAACAATTCTATGAGGTGATGCACGTCCTTGAGGTGAAGACCGTCGGTAGGCTCGTCAATGATGAAGATGCCGCGCTGGCCACCTTTATCTACGGGCGAGGTGTAAGGTTGTAGATAGGACGCAATCTTCATGCGTTGCAGCTCGCCGCCCGATAGGGTGCTGAGAGCTTGGTTAAGGTGCAGATAGTCAAGTCCCACAGCTATGAGCGGACGCAGCTTCTCCTCGATGGGTGTGCCGGAAAAGAACTCGCTGGCTCGTCGCACACTTAGGTCCATCACCTCGGCGATATTCTTGCCGTCGAGAGTGTATTCTAGTGCCTCTTTTGAGTGACGAAGACCGCCGCACGCCTCACAGGTGGTTTCAATGTTGTCCATAAACGCCATCTCCGAAATCACCACACCCTTGCCGCCGCACACGGGACAGCCGCCTTTGCCGTTGAAGGTGAAATATTTCTCCTGCATTTTGTGGGCGCGGGCAAAGCGTTTGCGGATGTCGGGCGCCACGTCCATATAGGTCGCCGGGGTGGAGCGCAGACTCACGCCGATGTTTTTCTGGCTTATATATACAATGCCATCCTGAGCTCGACGGAAGCACTCCATGAGCGAACTTTTTCCCGAGCCAGCCACACCAGCAACTACTGCAAAGACGCCCATCGGCAGTTCGATGTTTACGTTTTTGAGGTTATGCAGCGATGCACCTTTCAAGGCATAGAATTGCGATGGCTTGCGGGGCGTTTCGTTAAACTCTCCCTTCTTGTTGAGCATAGTTCCAGTGCTTGTGCCACTATGTAGTAGCTCGTTGTAGCTGCCCTCAAAAATAATCTGTCCGCCACGACTGCCTGGACCAGGTCCCAAATCAACGATATGGTCGGCGATGGCTATCATCTCCTTGTGGTGCTCCACAAGCAGCACCGTGTTACCAGCGTCACGCAGACGTCGCACCGAGTACTTCATCTTCTCGATGTCGTGGTCATGAAGACCGGTGCTGGGCTCGTCTAGGATATAGAGCACATCGGCAAGCGACGAGTTGATATATTTTGCAATCTTGCAACGCTGAGCCTCGCCGCCTGAGAGAGTGCCAACGGCACGGTCCAGGCTCAAGTAGCCAAGCCCTATCTCCTCGAGAGCTGTCAATCGAGCACTTATTGCTTTTTTGAGGTCCACCGCTAGCGGAGAGGTGAGGGCTTTTATCCACTTGTTGAGCTTGGTAATCGACATGGCGCATGCCTGGGCAATGTTTATGCCATCAATTTTGCATGAGAGCACGCGCGGACTCAGACGTGTGCCGCCACAGTCGGGACAGACGCCCATGTTGAGCATAGGATTGAGCACTGCGGCATGCAGCAAGCCTTCTTCACTGTTGATGATGCTGCGGTACATGCGAGGGATAATACCCTCATATTTTGCGCTCTTGGGCCAGTTTGATGGCGGATTCTTAAGGCGAATCTGGGGGCTATTGAGGAACAAGTCCAGTTCCTCAGGGCTGTAGTCCTTGATTTTCTTATCGAGGTCAAAAAGGCCGCTGTGGGCATAGCGTATCCAACGCCAGCCACCTTTTCCAAAGGCGATATAGTGGATAGTGTCCTCGTCGTTGAGGCTCTTGTCGAAGTCCACGAGTTTGTGGATGTCGAGTTCGCGAATCTCACCCAGTCCCGAGCATCGCGGACAGCTGCCCTCGGGGTGGTTGAAACTGAACGACTCGGCATAACCCACCCACGGCTGTCCCACGCGAGAGAAAAGTAGCCTGAGCAGCGCGGCAATGTCGGTATAGGTTGCGACGGTTGAGCGCGAGTTCTGTGCCGGCTTCTTCTGGTCGATAACGATTGCGATAGGAAGGTTCTCGATAGCGTCGACATGCGGGCGGCCATATTTTGGTAGATACTGCTGCACAAAAGAAGGGAAGGTATCGTTCAGCTCACACCGTGATTTGGCAGCGATAGTGTCAAGCACCAGCGAACTCTTTCCCGAGCCCGAAACGCCAGTGAACACTGTGATTTGATGTTTGGGAATCTCTAGCGACACATCCTTGAGGTTGTTCTCCCGAGCTCCGCGTATTATTATCTTGTCATGTGTCATGATTGTCAATGGTAATTGTGTTGCAAAGATACAATCATTTTATCAAATGGCAAAGCCACCTCGGCATCACGTCGAGGTGGCTTCTTGGTGTTACTATATAAATAATAAATTGCTTACAGTTCTTTTTGTTAGAACACAGCCTTGGCAGAGCGTGTTGAGCCGTCGGTATAGCGGGTGACGAGAATGTTCACTCCACGGAACGGACGGTCGCTAACTTGTCCAGCAACGTTGACATACTGGCGGCTCTCGACTGTCTTGCCGTTCTCGACAATGACGCCTTCGATTCCTGTTGTATTGTCGACATAGATATTCAGTTTGATGTACTGGATCTTGCCCTTCTGGGTGGCGCCAATAATCACTGCACGGCTGCTCTTGTCGGTCTTTGCGTCGATGTTTGCCGTAGCTGTCGACAGCCATGTCAATACCTTCACTCTCAATGTCGAGCAGAGCGGGAGCGCCAGCGTAAACATTGACATAAGCAGGCCAGCTGTTGCCGTCGTTGCGCACATCAAGTCGTTCGAAGTTAAGTTGGATAGCCTTGCCAGCGGCTGGCTTGAAGACGGTAAGCGACTGCGAGTTGTTGCTGCTAGATGAAGAGATTCCTTGATAACTATTCATATCATAGAAGGTAATCACCTCATCGTCGGCAACCTCGATGGTCTGCTTGCCAAATTGTTGCTGTGTTACCACACGATCGGCTCTGGCAGGAATTGCCAGTACTACCAAGGCGATAATCAGCGCAAAGGTTTTGGAAAGTAAACTTAGTTGCTTCATTGTAAATACTATATTAAAATAAAACGTCATTTCACTCTACTCTCGGTGAAACGACGAAACACGATAAGCCTGCTTGTATACGTTGCACTACCACACAATGGTATGCAACAATGGCTATAGCCGTCAAAGCAATGCCAATAGCTTGAAAAACTGCAATGTGTTCCTGCCCTAATTCCACGAGAGCATGATTTTTTAACGATAACGAGGCAGGTCTTCTGGCTCATTCCCATCGCTCGCCTTGGGGCCTTCCCACAAGCTTTAGGCTTGCAGTGGCCGAAAAATCAGGAAAATTCGGCAAGCGACATGTCGCGGGGAAAATACAGCAGCGGGTTCTGCCCAGGATTCTCACCTGTGTTCCCTTTTCAGCCAGCAGGGGAGCGGGTGCTCATGCTGGCCACCACATTATCTTGTTGCAAAGGTACGCACTTTATACCACTTCACCAAATATTTGCTCTTTATTGTTGATGTTATTTGAAATAGCATAAGGCAATTCGTTGATTAATAATCAAAATGCCTAAAAATTCACACTTATTATAGATTATTTTCTATTTTTTTGTGATTTGTCAAAAAAATTGTATTACCTTTGTAAAAAGAATTAAAAACTAAAAAAATAGCATTTAATAGCGATGTTAACCCAGATTTACAACGGTCAAATTCTTACACCCTCGGGGTGGATTAACGATGGCTCGCTGCTCTTTGAAGACTCGCGCATTGTCGAGATAAGGAAGAACAGCAACATCGAGCCGCGTGCCGAGACCGCTATAAATGCACTTGGAATGTATGTCGTGCCTGGAGGTATCGAACTTCATTGCCATGGTGGCGGCGGGCGTGACTTCATGGAAGGTTCGGCAGATGCCTTCCGCACAGCTGTAATGGCGCATCGCAAGCATGGAACTACTTCAATTTTCCCTACTTTGTCTTCAGCTTCATTATCAATGATTGAGGCGGCGGCTCAAGTTTGTGATGAGCTCATCGAAGACCCCTTCAGCGGAGTGCTGGGACTGCATCTAGAAGGCCCCTATTTCAACCCCCAGAAGGCTGGTGCGCAGATGCCTGAGCTTATACGACTTCCCGATCCTGAAGAGTACCATCATGTGGTAGAGGATTTCAATTGCATTAAGCGATGGGACTCGGCTCCCGAACTGCCTGGAGCTGTCGATATGGGACCTTATCTTACTGGTAAGGGGGTTCTACCCTCGATTGCACACACTGCTGCCGAGTTTGATGATGTAAGATCGGCCTACGAAGCTGGATATACCCATGCTACCCATTTTTACAATGGTATGCCTGGTTTCCATAATGTGCGTGAGTTCAAGCATGCAGGAACGGTCGAGGCGGTTTATCTCATGGAAAACATGACTGTCGAGATGATAGCCGATGGAATTCACGTTCCACCCACTTTGCTCAAGCTTGTTTATCACATGAAGGGTGTAGAACGCACTGCGTTGGTGACCGATGCTCTGGCAGTAGCAGCCAGCGACAGTGACAAGGCTTTTGACCCTCGTGTAATAATTGAGGATGGTGTGTGCAAGCTTGCCGACCGCTCGGCACTCGCTGGTAGTATAGCTACTATGGATAGGCTTATAGCCACTGCAGTTCATATGGCCGAAATACCACTTCAGGACGCATGCCGCATGGTGGCCGAGACTCCAGCTCGCATCATGGGTGTATATGACCGCAAGGGGTCGTTACAACGAGGCAAGGATGCCGACATTCTTCTGCTTGACGAAGATATCAACCTCAAGGCTGTCTATTGCATGGGCAATAGGGTGAATCTCGACTAGAGTATTTGACAATTTCATCTCCTCAAAATCTCTTTCCTTTTTTTCAAAAAAACACCCTAAAGTGTTGCACAAGTCAAAAAAAGCTTTTACCTTTGCAGTCGCAATTGAAAAATGGTGGAATTAGCTCAGCTGGTTAGAGCGTCGGATTGTGGTTCCGAAGGTCGTGGGTTCGAACCCCATATTCCACCCCATAACAAGCTCTTGGACAAAATTGTTCAGGGGCTTGTTTTTTCTTGCTATTATTTGAAAAAACTTGTTTTTTTGCTAATTTTGTGTTCTTGAATTGTTTATAGTAACACATTAATTTATTTTCACACTTTAAAAACTTATTATACTATGATAGGAGCTATAATTGGAGATATAGTGGGTTCAATCTATGAGTTTAATAATATCAAGACCAAGGATTTCAACCTTTGTGATGAGAGAATGGATTTTACTGACGACAGCATTTTGACAATAGCTACTGCCGACTGGCTATTGCATGGTGGAGAGTCAGGGGAGTACTATTTTAGGTATGCCTCTCGTTATCCTTGTCCCATGGGAGGATACGGAGGAAGATTCTCTCGGTGGCTACAACAATCAAGTGAGGGGATTGCTGAGCCCTACAACAGCTGTGGCAATGGCAGTGCCATGCGAGTGAGTCCTGTAGGGTGGTTCTTCGATACCGAAGAAGAGACTCTTGAAGCAGCTAAGCTTTCAGCCGAATGCACTCATAACCATCCCGAGGGTATCAAGGGAGCTCAAGCTACTGCTTTGGCGATATTCCTTGCTCGTCACAACATTCCAGTACAAGAGATTGCACAGCGCATTGAAAAAGACTTTGGCTATGATTTGTCGATGCCGATAGATGAAATCAGGCTTCGCTATTCATGGGGTGGACTTGATGGCATGGTGGACGGAGGCACTTGTCAAGGCAGTGTCCCCCAAGCTATCTCATGCGCGCTTCAGGCTACCGATTTTGAGGATGCTGTTCGCAACGCCATATCCATTGGCGGTGACAGCGACACGATAGGCTGCATTTCGGGAGCTATTGCACAGGCACTCTTTGGCGTTCCTCAAAATCTTGTGGATTATGCAATGTCGCTCCTCCCATCAGACCTCAAGGCTGTTGTGGAGGAATTCAATAAAAGAATATAATATTGGGTGGATATAGGTTTATGGGGAAATGGTGTCACTTAGTCGGTAATGCCATTTCCTGTATAGAGCTGGTAGTAACGTCCTTTCTCTGCTATTAATTCGTCGTGAGTGCCTTGCTCGATGATTCGTCCTCGTTCCATGACGACGATGATGTCGGCATTGCGCACGGTGCTCAGGCGGTGCGCTATGACAAATGTGGACCTGTTTTTCATGAGCGAGTCCATACCTTGTTGTATCATGCGTTCGGTGCGAGTGTCGATGTTGCTAGTTGCCTCGTCGAGGATAAGGGCTGGTGGATTGGCTACAGCGGCTCGGGCAATGGCGATGAGCTGACGCTCGCCCTGAGACAGGTTGCCGCCATCGGCATTGAGCATAGTGTTATAGCCTTGAGCCAGACGCGAGATGAAATCATGAGCATGAACTAGCTTCGCGGCTTCAATACATTCTTGGTCGGTAGCGTCAAGTCGGCCATAGCTAATGTTCTCCATTACAGTTCCTGTAAAAAGATGCGTCTCTTGCAGTACCATACCCAAGCTTCGCCTCAAGTCGGTACGGCAAATTTGAGTTATTGGGATGTTGTCATATAGAATCTTGCCGTCTTGTATGTCATAGAAGCGGTTGATGAGATTGGTGATAGTGGTTTTGCCGGCACCTGTGCCACCCACGAGTGCCACTTTCTGTCCAGCTTCGGTGTCCAAGTCTATGTCAAATAGAACTTGCTTCTCGGGCACATATCCAAAATCTACATTCGAGAAATCCACCTCTCCTTGCTGCTTGATCAGTTCGAAACCTTCATCTACGGGTTTTTTCCAAGCCCATGAATGAGTAACATCAGGAGTTTCGGTGAGGGAACCATCGGCATGCTCTTCAACGTTAACGAGTTTGACAGTACCCTGGCTGTCATCCTCACTATCGCTGTCCATGATTCTGAAGACTCGTTCGGCGCCAGCAAGCGAAGCTACTACGCTGTTGACTTGGTTGCTTATCTGTGACACTGGCTGAGTGAAGTTCTTGATGAGGGTGAGGAACGACACCAGAGTACCCACTGTGAGGCCCCCGCCTCCCAAGGCTACCAGAGCACCCACTGTGGCGCATGTGACGTAGATAAGATTGGAGAGATTGCCGTTGATAGGCATCACTATGTTAGCCACCTTGTTGGCATTGTAGGCGCTGTCACGCAGCTTTTCGTTGAGAATTTCAAACTCTTCTATTGCTTCGTCCTCGTGGCAGAATGTCTTTACGACCTTCTGACCAGTAAGCATCTCTTCGACAAAGCCGTTCATAGCGCCCATGTCGTTTTGCTGGCGACGGAAGTAGGTTGCCGAGCGGCCGCCAAGCCACTTGGTTGTAAACACCATCACAGTGGTGAGGGCTATGGTGAGCAATGTGAGCTGCCAGTTAAGTACTAGCATACTTGTGAGAGTTGCCACAATGGTGATGAGGGAGCTGAACACATTGGGCAGGCTGCTGCCCACCATCTGCCTGAGCGAGTCAACGTCATTAGTGTAAACGCTCATCACGTCGCCATGAGAGTTCTGGTCAAAGAACTTGATGGGCAACGACTCCATGTGTTCAAACAGATTCTCACGAAGCTTGAGCAGCATTCCCTGGCTCACGTTAATCATCAAGCGGCTGTTCAGGTAGGAGCATGCAACACCAACCAAAAGAACGGCTGCAAGCTTGAAGAGAGTAACGGCCAGTGGACCGAAATCGGGATTGGCTTCTGTTGATAGAGGCGCGATATAGTCATCGATGAGGGTTCGGGTGAAGAGGGTGGAGGTTAGCGTGGTGGCAGTGGTCACTAAGATGCATATAGCGACCACTAGCAGCGACCATTTGTAGGTGCCGAGCACCATCTTCAACAGTCGAGCAGCTGTCTTCATGCCGCCTGGAGGCATCTTGGCAGTGCCTTGCATCCGCCTTCCTGGACCTCCGCCTCTCATTCCGGGCCCCATGCCCGGTCCCATACCTGCCATTTGTTATAAGTGGTCTTTAAAAAATATCGTTAACTACAACTAAGACCAAATCAGTTAGAAGTTTTCTTTTTTTCTTTGTGCTCACGTGCCAAACGGTCATATTCTGGATTACCCTTCGTGAGCAAGCTGTTGTAGAGTTTATCATCGTTAATCACGCGTAGAGCCTCTTGAACATCCTTGTTGCGATGGTTTACTATAATTGTATAGGCTCCAGGATCGGCATACACGTCTCGAGCTATCAAGCCCTTTATCACAGTTTTTAAGAGGATTTCGCTAGTCTTGTACTGTTCTTCGTCAAATTTAACATTGTCTTTCTCGCCCATAGCGATGAATGATTGCATATCTTCCTCAGTAACAGAGAAACGCTTGTCGAAGTCATAGACGTCGTTGTACTCTTCCTTTATATTTGCGCGATTCTTGTCTACATAGTCTACAGCAAACTGATTGATGATACCCTTTGCCAGCAAGTCGCGGTAGTATTTGCTGTATTCAGTTGTGTCCAATGGAACAAAAACATCGGGCATGATTCCTCCGCCGCCATAAATGGTGCGTTCGTTCTTCAGAGTCTTGTAGGTAAGGGAATCATTGAACTGGATACTGTCTAGGTGATAGTATTCTCCTTCTTTGGAGCGGTCGAGCAAGTCTTCCTCATACTGCTTTTTGCTGCCCTTTGTATAAGGCTTTTGGATGCAGCGTCCCGAAGGAGTGTAGTATCTTGCTACGGTGAGACGCATCATTGAGCCATCTTCAAAGCGGAAGGGGCGCTGAACAAGGCCTTTACCGTATGTGCGACGACCCACTATCACTGCGCGGTCCCAGTCTTGCATGGCACCCGAGAAAATTTCACTGGCCGAGGCCGAGTATTGGTCGACTATTACAACAAGCTTGAGGTCTTTATAATTACCAAATCCATCGGCATTGGCATCTTGGCGTGGAGATTTGTCGCCCTTAGTGTAAACAATGAGCTGACGCCTTGTCAAGAACTCGTTGCACATATCGACTGCAGCGTTGAGATAGCCGCCGCCATTGTCGCCTAAGTCGATAATGAGCTGTTTCATACCTTGGTTGCTGAGTTTCTCGATAGCATCAACCATCTCCTCGTGAGTCTTGGCTCCAAAGCGTGAAATCTGAATATAGCCGGTTTTTTCGTCTATCATGTAGCTAGCATCAACACTGTAAAGAGGAATGTTGTCACGAGTGATGCGGAAAGTGATAAGCTCAGGATTGTTGCCACGCTTCACCTGTACGGTGACTTTTGTGCCTTTCTTACCACGCAGTCGCTTCTGGATGTCGCTGTTCTTCATCTTTACACCAGCGATAACAGTGTCGTTAACTATTACTATGCGGTCGCCGGCAAGTATGCCCACCTTTTCCGATGGTCCGCCAACGATGGTTTGGATAACATAAAGCGTGTCTTGTTTCATGTTGAACTGAATACCAATTCCACTGAACTCTCCCTGGAGGGGCTCTTCAAGCTCTTTGGTCTCCTTGGGGTCGGTATAGGTGGAATGGGGGTCCAAACTCTCTAACATCCCTTTTATGGCTTCTTCAATGAGTTTGTCTTCATTAACTGTGTCAACATAAAAATTATTGATGGCATATTGGGCGTTAAGCAGCTTTTGCATAGAACCGTTGCGGTTACTGCGCTGAGCACCTACCAGCATGGTAAATCCCACCAATAAAACTAATGTAATAGCAAATTTTTTCATATCTCTTGTGTTGTTTATTGTTTTAAATGTAATTATCTACTTGCCCAGTAATTCAAGTGGAGCATTAGCGGGCAAATAGGAGGAAACGTCTTGATTGTAACTGTGGAGCTCACGCACTATGGTAGAGCTTATGTGGCTGAATTCGGGAAGTGTATAGAGGAGGACAGTCTCGATGCCACTCAAACGGCGATTGATCTCGGCCATGTGCATCTCGTTCTCGAAGTCCTGTATCATACGCACACCGCGAAGCAGGCAGGTAGCGCCCACCTCACGAGCCACGTCAACGGTGAGTCCTTCTGATGCCACAACTTTCACACGGGGCTCATCGGCAAATACCTGTTTTATAAACTCCAAGCGGTTGTTGAGGCTCATAAATGGTTTTTTTGCAATGTTGCTCACCACTGCAATCACAATCTCGTCAAAGAGCGGCAAAGCTCTTCTAACTATCGACTCATGGCCGCGGGTGAATGGGTCGAACGACCCCTGGAACATGGCAATTCGTTTCTTGTCAGTGCACTGTGATGTCTTCATCGTCTTCGATTACTAGGTTGTCAATAATAAAATTCTGGCGCTCCATGGTGTTCTTGCCCATGAAGAAAGTGAGCAGTTGCTTCACGTTGTCCTCCTTGCGAAGTTTCACACGGTCTAGACGCATCTCGGGGCCGATGAAGTCGACAAACTCCTCGGGAGAAATCTCTCCTAAGCCCTTGAATCGGGTTATCTCGGCGTTGTCGCCTAGCTTGTTGATGGCAGCCACACGTTCTTCGTCGGTGTAGCAGTAGTAGGTCTCGACCTTGTTCTTCTTAGCCTCTCGGCCGGCACTGCGGTTCTTGCGCTTGGCGTCCTTTCGGTTGAGCACACGGAACAACGGTGTCTGCAAGATATATAGATGCCCAGTTTTGATGAGCTCTGGATGATACTGTAGGAAATAGGTCAGTAGAAGCAATCTGATATGCATTCCATCCACATCAGCATCGGTGGCAATAATCACCTTGTTGTAGCGTAGGCCGTCAATGCCGTCATCGATGTTGAGTGCAACTTGAAGCAGTCCAAACTCGTCATTTTTGTACACTTGTGCTGGTGGCAATCCAAAGGTGTTCAATGGCTTGCCTCGCAGCGAGAACACGGCTTGAGTTTGCACATCGCGAATCTTGGTGATGGAACCGCTTGCCGAGAGTCCCTCGGTGATGAACAGGCATGTCTCCTCGCGACGGTCTCCACGGTTGTCGTTGTAATGCACGCGGCAGTCACGCAATTTGTCGTTGTGCAACGCAGCCTTTTTAACGCGCTCACGAGTGATTTTAGTCACGCCGGCAATCGCTTTGCGCTCTTTCTCATTCTCTTGTATCTTTTTAAGTAGCACGTCGGCAGTGGCTGGAGTCTTGTGGAGATAATTGTCAAGCTCTTTCTTGATGAAATCGTTGATGAACTTGTAGATGGTGGGACCGTCTTTCCACATCACGCTCGAACCGAGCTTGATTTTGGTCTGCGACTCAAATACTGGCTCTTCAACCTTAATGCTGATGGCGGCTACGATGCCGTTGCGTATGTCGCTATATTCAAAGTTCTTGCCATAGAAATCCTTGATGGTGCGTGACAGTGCTTCGCGGAATGCGCTCTGATGGGTACCGCCCTGAGTTGTGTGCTGACCGTTGACAAATGAGTAAAACTCTTCTCCCATCTGTGCGGCATGGGTAATCACAACCTCAATGTCGTTGTCGGTGAAATGGATGAGCGGATAGAGCGGGTCGTTGGTCATGTTCTCGTTAACCAGGTCGCTCAAGCCGTTGCGTGAATGATAGCGCTTGCCATTGTAGTAGAGCGATAGACCAGTGTTCAGGAATGAATAGTTTTTGACCATTACCTCGATGATATCGTCTCGGTACTCGTAGTTCTTGAAAATGGTGCTGTCGGGAGTGAACTCTACAATTGTGCCGTTCTCGTCGTCGGGCTGAGCGGCGATAATGCCTGTCTCGTCAACAACAAGGCCTTCTTTATAGTTCACGGCCGAACTCTGGCCATCACGAATCGAGCGGATGAAGAAACTTGACGATAGGGCATTTACAGCCTTGATTCCCACACCGTTGAGACCAACTGAGCGTTTGTAGTTCTTGGTGTCGTACTTCGCTCCGGTGTTCATCTTGCTTGATGCGTCTTTCACTTGATCGAGGGGTATGCCGCGGCCATAGTCACGGATAGTCACCTTGCCGTCCTCGACAGTTATATCTATGCGGGGCTTGGCGAAACCAGTGTTGAATTCATCGATGGAGTTATCGATAACCTCCTTCATGAGAACATAGATTCCGTCATCGCTTTGAGTGCCGTCGCCCAGCTTGCCAATGTACATACCGGGACGCAGCCTGATGTGCTCACGAGGGGTGAGCGTGACCAGTTTCTCATAGCCTCCAAAGTCGCTGCTCTGCTGCTGATTGTTATCTTGTAGTTCTATTTCTTGAGCCATTTATTGATTGATAAAGTAAACAAGTTGACAAGTAAACGAGTAAACAAGGCAATAATAGTTGCTGTCACTCGAGTCTCAACTTGCAAAGTTACAACTTTTCAATGAAAACTTAATGACAAACAAGCGTTTTTTAATTTCTATTCACATCATTATTTATTCATTCTCATTTCTTTCTTAAAAAAAAGAAATTTTCACCAAATGTGAGTTTCAGTCTAAAACTGTCCGACTAAGTCAGACTTTGTCTGATTCAGTCGGACAGAAAAGCAGTATAAAGAATGTTCTTCTCTTAATCTCACTATAAGCTTACCATATTAAACGATAAACGAAACGTTAGTTACCAAGCAAAAAATTGTAGAGAGCTGTGATGTCGGCGGCAGTGAGGTGTCCGTCGCCGTCAACGTCGCCTTCGGGGAAATCGGTGCCGCTTTCATTAAGGATGTGGTTGTAGAGCGTTGTCACATCGCTGCTCGTTACCCAGCCATCACCATCCACGTCGAGACGGTCTATCTCTCCAAAATCTACTTCGGAAAAGCTGTTAAATAAATTCCATGGGCTTGTCGATTGATACAAACTCAGCGATCCCGTAGGCACGTAGATGTTGCAGTTACTACTGGGCACTCCATTGAAGATTGAGGCACCATAAGTCACACTTGTCGGATCGATTATCCTGGAGCGAATAGTATTTAGTTTAGAACAATAATAGAAAGCATTCTTGCCTATATTAGTGACTGAGCTGCCAATGGTCAGAAGATTCATATTATTGCAGTAAGAAAAAGCTTCCTGTCCTATATTAGTCACAGAGTTTGGAATTCTCATCTCCGTCATGCCAGTGCAATTATAAAATGCCTGGTTGCCAATCGATGTCACAGAGTTTGGTATTGATAAAGATGTCAATCCACTGCATCCCCAAAAGGAAGAAGCGCCAATTAATGTCACTGTGGCTGGTATATTAGTGCTCTTGCAACCTAAAATAAGAGCGTTAGTAGCAGAAACAATAATTGCATTACAATTATCTCTTGAGTCGTATCTCGTGTTTTGGGAAGAGACTATAATTGAAGATAAACCAGAACAATTTCTGAAAGCACCGGTACCAATAGAATTTACTGAATTGCCAATATTCAATGATGTCAAACCTTTACATCCACTGAATACATATTGCCCGATACTTGTCACAGAGTTTGGTATCGATAAAGATGTCAAGCCGGTGCAACCCGAAAATGCATTGTCTTCAATAGATGTAACTGAGTTGGGTATTGTCACCGATGTCAAGCATTCGCAATTATAGAACGAGTATTTCTTGATGTTTGTCACTGTATTAGGAATAGAGAGATTTGTGACCTTGGTGCCATTGAGATAGAGGTTTTTAGCACAATATAAGGGATTACTGTTGCTTGCACTGAAATCAATATTACACCAAGAAGCAAGATTGCTAATGTTAACCTTGGTCAAACCGTTGCAACTTGAGAAGGCAGAAGAACCAATCGTTTCAACCGAATTACCCATTTGTACTGATGTCAAACCATCGCAACCAGAAAAGGCATAATCACCAATTGTGGTAACAGAATTTGGTATAGTAACTGAGGTAAATCCACTGCAATAATAAAATGCACTTGAGCCAATAGTTGTTACTGAACTTGGAATAGTTAAAGCACCTGTTATGCCACTACAACCATAGAAAGCGCTATTAGAGATTTCTTTTAAAGAACTTGGCAGAGTCAACGATGACAATCTGTTAAGGCCACTGCAGAGACTACTGGGGATACGCTCTACACTTGAACCAAAAGTAAAATTGGTTATATTATCGCTCAAACCATTGAATGGCTTGTTGCTGAAATCGGCACAGTTCTTTGCATTCCAAGTCACCGAGGTTAAGCCAGTGCATCCGTCAAAAGCGGAGGCTCCAATTGACTCAACCCCTGTGCCAATTGTCACTGAGTTCAAACCAGTACAATTTTGAAAAGCCCATTTTCCAATCTCTTTCACAGTATTAGGTATATTCAAAGTTGGTATTGATGTTAAACCATAGAACATATAGCTTGGAATTCTTTCAACTTGGCTTCCAAAGATGAAGGTCGTGATATTAAGACCAAATAATGGAGAGTCATCATTAAAAGTGAAACCTCCACAATTCTTGGCATTCCATGTAAACTTGGTTACGCCAGTACATCCATTAAAGGCACCGCTGCCTATAGATGTCACTCCAGTACCAATGCTCACTGAGGTAAATCCCGAGCAATTATAAAAAGTCCGTACTCCAATCTCTGTCACCGAGTTGGGGATGGTGAGTGCGCCAGTCAAACCGCTACAATTCTGGAAGGCATGCATGCCAATTGAAGTCACCGAACTTGGAATAGTCAAAGAGCCCGTTAATCCAGTACAATTATAGAAAGCCCTGTTGCCAATCACATTCAAAGAATTAGGAAGAGTGAGTTTTTTCAGAGCAGAGCATTCTTCGAAAGCACAGTTGCGAATCGCGGTCACTGAGGTTCCAAGGGTCAACGAAGTTACCGATGAGCACCCCAGAAAAGCAGATTCACCAATTTCAGTCACCGTGTTTGGCACAGTCACCGAATTCAAAAAAGTGAGATTTGAAAAAGCACTATTGGATATTTTTGTGACGGTATAGGTGGAACCTGAGGAGGTGATGGAAGATGGAATGGTAAGATTTGGCGTTCCACCGTAAAATCCCACAACCGATACAGTAGTACCATTGCTGTTTATTATGTAATATAAACCCTCTATTGCTAAATCATAGTTAACGGCACTGGCTGGCATCGCAGCATTCACTACCAGTAAAAGTAGGCACATCAATCGAGTTTTCATATCGTATGGTTTTTTATTGATTATTACTGAGTTATTGATTTTTGCAAAGATAATCTTTTTTCTCGTAATCACAAAATTATAACTCAAGAAGGACGATAGAAAACCACCGTAAAAAATCCAAAATGGTTCTAGGCGTTGTGTGTTCGTTCAAAAAAACGATGCGACTATTTTTCTTAATAGAAAGAGCTCTATCAAGATATAATTGTCCTTAATTGTTTGGCTTCCATTAATCCTCGAGAGTTATTCAGAGGCAGGAGGCAAATCGGGTGGCAGCTCTTGATAATCAATATCTTGCACTTGGCTTGCGCTGCTGCGCTGTGGCAGCAACAGCATGGTATTGTGAAGGCTCATGCCAAGTCGCTGAGCTTGAGGTTTGAATGAACGATAGGTTAGGGCGCCAGAAATAAAGCCGCTCACTACGGGGATTAGCTTGCCCACACCCTCCGAAATGCCATTTTTGGAGAGTTCCATTCCAACCTTCTTGGCAATCTTTCGCACAGCGATTTGAAGAGCGCCGTTTGAAAGGGCATATTCGGGCAGTTTTTTGATAATCTGTTTTTGCAGCATCTTTCCCAACTCTTGAAGAGCCTTGGCTGCAACTGCCACACCAGTCATCACACCCACAAAGATTGTGAGAAGATTGGTGGCACCCTCCGAAAGATTACCTTTTTCGTCGCGCATGTCGGGGTAGCCGTATATGTATGCGAGTTTTTGAGCTACCACAAACACATGATAATAGAACTGGGCAATATCGGTTGGTATAGTTCCAAGGGTTGCCCAACCACCAGGCACTCCCATTGCCGCCGAGAGAATGGTTACCTTCTTTGTGTGCGACTTGATGCAGTCGGCTGCTATCTTGTCAAGAATCTTGTTTGGAACGATGCCCGCTGTGCCCTTGTCAAGTGCAGCGCTGATGTGTGAGTCGCAACAATGCTTCTTTAGCGCACTCCGCAAGAATTTCTCCCGGTCAACAGCTACTCCCGGCAGCTTCAAAGCCGCACTCATAACCTTGTTCCATACTTTAATCTCATTAGCCATGATTTCTCGCTGTAATGTTTATAAATTAAAGTGCCATTTTGCCGCAAATGTAACTAAACAATAGTACTCATGCAAATAATGTGCCGTTTTTCACAGTGAATAGGGTTGTTGCGATTCTTTTTTTAGACGAAAAAGGGTTAGGTAATAGTTTTTTTATTACTTTTGCGCTGCTAAAAACTTTATTACTATGATTTCATTCTTGATAAGCTTTGCCGCCCTGATTCTGGGTTATCTGATATATGGACGTGTGATAGAACGAATTTTTGGTCCTGACAATCGTCAAACTCCAGCCATAGCGCACCCCGACGGTGTGGACTACATAGCCATGCCAACTTGGAAGGTGTTTATGATTCAGTTCCTCAACATTGCGGGAACTGGTCCCATCTTTGGCGCTATCATGGGCGCATGGTTTGGACCTGCAAGCTACTTGTGGATTGTGCTGGGATGCATCTTTGCCGGTTCGGTTCACGACTATCTGAGCGGCATGATGTCGTTGCGTCACGATGGCGCAGGCCTTCCTGAACTGATTGGTAAATATATGGGCAATGTAATGCGCATCATTATGCTCGTATTCTCGTTGTTGTTGCTGCTCATGGTAGGAGCTGTATTTGTCTATAGCCCGGCATCGATACTTGCTGGCATTGGAGGTGGCGAAATCTTGTGGTTTGTAGTAATTTTCATATATTACATCATTGCCACATTGTTGCCCATCGACAAGATAATTGGAAAGATTTATCCTGTCTTTGCTTTCGCTCTTATCTTTATGGCATTAGGCCTATTAGTTGTCTTGCTCATAAAGATGCCTACAATTCCTGAGGTATGGCACTTGGGTAACGGAACGGACACTTGGATGACAGCTCAAACTCATAATGGCACCGACTTGCTTGGCGTTAAAGACTATTTGAACAAATATACTCTTTTCCCGGCAATGTTCATCACAATCGCTTGTGGTGCTATCAGTGGTTTCCATGCCACCCAGAGCCCACTCATGGCCCGATGCCTTAAGAGTGAAAAGCTGGGAAGGCCGGTGTTCTATGGCTCGATGATTACAGAGGGAATGGTGGCGCTTGTGTGGGCTGCCGTGTCGTCATGGTTCTTTTACAGTGGCGGATGGAGAGAAGTGTTACCCCCCGAGGCGGTAAACGAATTCCTCGCCCAAGTGGGAAATAACGATGGCAAGACGCTCATACAATACTTCAACGCACCGGCAGTTGTGAAGCTTGTGTGCAGCAGTTGGCTTGGTGTGGCTGGTGGCATCCTGGCTATGCTTGGCGTGGTGGCTGCTCCTATTACGAGTGGTGATACAGCACTTCGCAGTGCCCGACTCATCATCGCCGAGTTCCTCAAATTTGATCAGAAACCCATTGCAAAGCGCTTGATGATAGCTGTACCTATGTTTGCTGCAGTACTCTTGCTGCTCATCTGGCAACTGGCAAATCCCAATGGCTTCAACGTTTTGTGGCAGTACTTTGGTTGGTCCAATCAAACGCTTTCGGTGTTCACCTTGTGGACCATTACAATTTACCTATACAAGAAAAAGAAGTGTTACTGGGTAACTCTCATCCCCGCGATCTTTATGACGACAGTTAGTTTGTCGTTCATTATTTTCCCTTTATTTTTGAGGGGTTAAGCCGATTTCTTTCTCAAGTTGATGATTGAACGCAGCAGCAGAGCTGCAACGAGGGGGATGAATGCGGTGTTGGGTGCCTGAAGGCAGCTAAGCCATACCACCACCATTGTGGCGATGAGGGCTATGTTCACCATGTGGCACAATCTAAGCGTTTTCTTAGCTTTTTTGAACCAGGGCAGGATTGCCAGCAACAGCATCAGTGGGTTAATCCACAGGATGTTGTAGTTGGGCATTGTTGCCTCGTGAGTAGAGATGAACTCGAGGAAGAAGATAAGACATCCCGATAGTCCGGCTATGGTGAAGAGTGCCGTGTCAAACCATCGAGACAGTTTCTCGCGTCGCCAGTCTCTTAAAGTAATTAAAATGGTGATAACAAGCACTATTAAAGCTATCGCCAGTGGCGTAATATACCATGGGGTGGGAGGAGCGACGATGCCGTTGTCGCTGCCTGGAGCAATGATATCTGTTTTAGAAACCAGAGGCACTTGTTTCCCATTTTGAGCAACAGTGGCACTGTCTATGGCATGCATCAGAAATAGCGGCACAAAGGTTTGAGTACGCGCATCAATCATAGTGTCGCAAGCTGCTCCAAGCGCCAAATCAATGCCGAATTGCTCCCAAGGGTAGTTCTTTGTGTAGTGCCTCATTACCTCCCTTAGTGTTTTACCCACAATGTAGTTGCATTTTGAGTAATCAAGTTCTCTGCCTAATGCCGATTCTATCACATCTCGTGGACGTGTCGAACAGTTGTCGCTGAAGTGCCGGTAGCGGTACTCGCGGTTTTCGGGCATCGCGTTCCATGACAGTTTGTCCCACACATGCTCAGCTTGTTCAGGGGTTAGATTCAGCTCTTGCTGCACCATTTTACGGCCTTCTTTAATGCCACCGTCACGTTCTGGCGGCATCACAGCGCACAGATAGTCGGTCTCGCCCATGATGTATCGCGTGAGAAATCCGGGAGAGTTGAAGTCGAAAACGCCATAATTGATGTAGAAGTTGCCGGTTGAGTCACTTATTAGTATCTCGCTGTGGCCAAATACCTCAAAAATCTCGTTCCCGGGATAGTAGGTGATAAGGCTCACCTTGATAGGATGGGAGTTGGAATCGGTTGCTTCGGTATTGGCTGCGGTTGCAGGAATGATGATTGGACCGAGCATTGCTGAGATAAGTGCTATGTGGAGTAGTATCTTGTTCATGTTAGGCATTCAATTATTACAAGTTGCAAAGTTAATAAAAAGTGGGTAAGATAACAAACTACCGGTGATGACCTATTCTTTCTCACTGAGTTCTAGCCACCGCATCTCTTTCTCTTCAAGCAGTTCTTTGAGCTGGCTATAGCGGGCGCTCTTTACATCCATGTCGGTTATCACCTCGCCGCTGGCAAACAGCGTGTCGAGTTGCTGCTTTTCGGCGGTGAGCTCTTCGATTTCGATTGTCAGTTGTTCCAGTTCTTTCTTCTCTTTGAAGGAAAGTTTATTGCTGTTGTCGCGCACGTTGTAATGCACCTTTTCTTTGGGCTTGGCATTGGCACGTGCTTCTTGGGCTGCAAGTTGGTCGTGGTAGTCTTTCCAAGCGCGATACTCGCTGTAATTGCCGGGGAAATCCTTGACTACGCCGTCTCCCAGGAATACAAATGTATGGTCAACCGTCCTGTCCATGAAGAAGCGGTCGTGGCTCACGATGATGACGCAACCATTGAATTTGGATAGATAATCCTCGAGAATCTCAAGGGTTGAAATGTCGAGATCATTGGTTGGCTCGTCGAGGATAAGGAAATTAGGCTTGCCCATGAGAACCATAGCCAGGTATAGCCTGCGTTTCTCGCCACCGCTCAAGGTGTGTATATACTTCTGTTGCTCGTTGTTGTTGAAGAGGAACAAGTTTAGGAACTGAGCAGCTGTGTAGTGGGTCTTTTCATCGAAGACGATGTACTCGGCGATGTCTCTAACTGCATCAATGACCTTCTTGTCCTCGTCTAATCTCATGCCCTCCTGGCTATAGTAGCCAAAACGCAACGTCTTTCCCAGCTCGAAATGCCCGCTGTCGCATGGCACTTCGCCAAGCAGCAATTTGATGAACGTGGACTTGCCCACTCCGTTGTCGCCAACGATTCCAAGCTTCTCGTAGCGGGCAAAGGTATACTCAAAGTCTTGAAGTATGATTTTGTCGCCATAGGCCTTGCACACATTGTGAGCGGTGAAAATTTTCTTGCCAATGTAGGCCGATTTAACATTAAGCCGCACATCACCTCGTTCTCTTATTCCGCGAGCGCGTTCCTTGAGGTCATAGAAGGCGTCGATGCGGTATTGAGCCTTGTGCTGGCGAGCCTGAGGCTGACGTCGCATCCATTCAAGCTCGGTGCGCAGCAGGTTGCGGGCTTTTTCGACTTGAGCATTTTGCGCCTCGATGCGCTCGGCGCGTTTCTCGAGATAATAGTTGTAATTGCCATCGTAGGTGAAAATCTCCTGCTGATCCATCTCGATTATTCGAGTGCATATGTTATCGAGGAAGTATCGGTCGTGAGTGACCATGAGCAGTGTCATGTTGCTGCGCTTAAGATAGTTCTCAAGCCATTCAATCATGTCGATGTCAAGGTGGTTGGTCGGCTCGTCAAGAATAAGGAATTGAGGTTCGTCAATAAGGATTTTGGCTAATGCCACACGCTTAATCTGTCCACCGCTGAGCTCTGTGACAGGCTGGTGGAAATCATCGATTTTAAGCTTTGAAAGAATCTGCTTGAACCGTTCCTCGTAGTCCCAGGCATGGTTATTGTCCATTGCTTGAATAGCGGCAGTCATAGCATCGGGGTCGCCCGACGAAACCGCGTTCTCGTAGTTGAGAACAGCCATTGCAGCAGGGTTGTCGCCTTCGAGGCATGCGTCAATCACAGTCTTAGCACCTTGGAACGACGGTATCTGTTGAAGATAACCAATGCGCAGGTTGTTGCGGTAGATTATTGTGCCGCTGTCGGGAGTGTCGACGCCAGCCAGCAGGTTGAGCAAGGTGCTCTTGCCTGTGCCGTTCTTTGCAATTAGGCCCACTTTGTCGCCCTCGTCCAATCCGAACGAGATGTCGCCAAAAAGCAAGTCATATCCAAACGACTTGGTCAAATTTTCAACCTGAAGTATTACTCCCATAGCTTTTTTGAAAAATCAATGCAAAAATAGTAAAAAATGGTATTATCAGCATCAATGTGGAAGGAAAAAACACTGCCAGCCTCAATGTTTGGGGCTGGCAGCTTTGTTTGATGTGGAGTACAACGTTTAGTCGCTACACTTTGCGCTGATGTACTCGCGGTTGAGGCGTGCGATATTGCTCAACTTGATGTTCTTGGGGCACTCTGCGGCACATGCACCAGTGTTAGTGCAGTTTCCGAATCCCAGTTCGTCCATCTTCTGAAGCATGGCTTTCACGCGCTTCTTAGCCTCGGCCTTGCCTTGTGGCAGGAGAGCAAATTGGCTCACCTTGGCCGAAACGAAGAGCATTGCCGAACCATTCTTGCAAGCAGCTACGCAAGCACCGCAGCCAATGCAGCTTGCGCTGTCCATAGCCTCGTCGGCAGCTACCTTGCTGATGGGAATGGCGTTGGCGTCTTGAGCGCCGCCAGTGTTGAAGCTAACATATCCGCCAGCCTGCTGAATTTTGTCGAAGGCATTGCGGTCTACCATTAAGTCCTTGATAACAGGGAACGCTGCCGAGCGCCATGGCTCTACTGTAATGGTCTCGCCATCCTTGAAGCGGCGCATATAGAGCTGGCAAGTGGTAGCTCCAGTAGCGGGGCCGTGGGGATGTCCGTTGATATATAGCGAGCACATACCGCAAATTCCCTCGCGGCAGTCATGGTCGAAAGCTACAGGCTCTTCGCCACGCTCAACGAGTTGCTCGTTGAGAATGTCAAGAGTCTCAAGGAACGAGGTGTCGGTAGGAATGTCCTGCAACTCATAAGTCACAAATTCACCTTTCTCTTTGGGGCCAGCTTGGCGCCAAATCTTCAGTTTTACACTTATCGAGTTCTCCATAATTCTTTAGTTTTTGTAATTTCTAGTTTGTACCTTAATTGCCTCGTAGTGTAGTGGCTCCTTGATGAGCGATGGAGCTTTCTCGTCGTCGCCGTTGTATTTCCAGCAAGCAACATAGAAGAAGTTCTCGTCGTCGCGCTTGGCTTCGCCTTCTTCGGTCTGATGCTCTTCGCGGAAGTGACCACCGCATGATTCCTCACGGTTCAAAGCATCATAAGCGATGAGCTCGCCCATAGTGATGAAGTCACGCAGGCGGAATGCCTTGTCAAGCTCGATGTTCATGCCGTCTTGAGTGCCAGGAATGAAGAGGTTGGTTTCAAATTCCTTGCGAAGGTCTTTAATCTTTTGGAGGGCAATTTCAAGGCTTTCCTTGGTACGGCCCATGCCCACATAGTCCCACATGATGTTACCCAGCTCTTTGTGGATAGAATCAACCGAGCGGTTGCCCTTGATGTTCATCAATGCATCGAGTTCGGCTTGAACGCGCTCTTCGGTTTCCTCAAATTCTGGGAGGTCGGTGGAGAACCTGGGCACTGTGATTTGGTCGCTCAGGTAGTTCTGGATAGTGTAGGGGAGAACAAAGTAACCATCGGCAAGACCCTGCATCAATGCCGAAGCACCAAGGCGGTTAGCACCGTGGTCGCTGAAGTTACACTCGCCAATGGCAAAGAGGCCCTTGATTGAGGTCTGCAACTCATAGTCTACCCAAATGCCGCCCATTGTGTAGTGGATGGCAGGATAAATCATCATTGGGTTGTAATAGTTCACACCATTGATTTCGTTGGCGAGCTCGCCAGGATTCACGTCGGTGATTTCCTCATACATGTCGAAGAGGTTGCCATAACGCTGGCGCACCACGTCGATGCCCAGGCGGTTGATGGCCTCACTGAAGTCGAGGAATACAGCTTGTCCGGTGTTGTTCACGCCGTAGCCCTTGTCGCAGCGCTCCTTGGCGGCGCGGCTTGCCACGTCACGTGGTACGAGGTTGCCAAAGGCTGGATAGCGGCGCTCGAGGTAGTAGTCACGCTCCTCTTCGGGAATGTCGCTACCCTTGATTTCGCCAGCTTGCAGACGTTTGGCATCTTCAATGTTCTTGGGAACCCAGATGCGTCCGTCATTACGCAACGACTCACTCATCAGCGTCAGCTTTGACTGCTTGTCGCCGTGGCGAGGAATGCAGGTGGGGTGAATCTGTACGTAAGCTGGATTAGCAAAGTAAGCACCCTTGCGATAGCAAGCCATAGCTGCACTTACGTTGCAAGCCATAGCGTTGGTTGAGAGGAAATAGGTGTTGCCATAACCACCAGTAGCGATTACCACTGCGTGAGCGGCAAAGCGCTCTAGCTGGCCTGTTACGAGGTTTTTGGCAATAATACCGCGTGCACGGCCATCAATGATTACAACATCGTGCATCTCGTAACGGTTGTAGCTTGTTACGTTACCCATCTCAATCTGACGGTTGAGCGACGAGTAAGCGCCGAGCAGAAGCTGCTGACCGGTTTGACCCTTTGCATAGAATGTACGGCTTACTTGAGCACCACCAAATGAGCGGTTGGCGAGCAAGCCGCCATACTCACGTGCGAAAGGTACACCCTGTGCAACGCACTGGTCAATGATATTGTTCGATACCTCGGCAAGGCGGTACACGTTGGCCTCGCGAGCGCGGTAGTCACCACCTTTAACGGTGTCGTAGAACAAGCGATAAACTGAGTCGCCGTCGTTCTGATAGTTCTTTGCGGCATTGATACCACCTTGCGCAGCAATCGAGTGAGCACGGCGGGGTGAATCCTGAATGCAGAAATTCATCACTTTGAAACCCATCTCGCCAAGTGTGGCAGCGGCGCTGGCACCAGCCAAACCGGTACCAACTACGATAATATCCAAACGGCGCTTGTTGGCGGGGTTCACAAGTTTTTGATGAGCCTTATAGTTTGTCCATTTCTCAGCTACAGGTCCCTCGGGGATCTTAGAGTCAATGACTGGCTGAGCAACGTTGTTCTTAATGTTTTCTTCCATTTTGAAAAGTTTTTAATGATTAATTACTCAGCTAATAGTTAACAAGCACCAATGCAGTCGTAACCGCCCGCATACTTTAGAGTTAAAGCTATGGCGCATACAGCAAAGAGCAGCATAACGATGGTTGCCCACCAGCAGCCGATGCATTTCCAGCGCTCGATCCACTTGTCGTTGTTAACGCCAATCGATTGGAAGGCGCTCCAAAAACCGTGAGTGATGTGGAACCACACTGCCAGGAAACCAATGAGGTAAACAGGAAGAGTCCACCAGCAGCCAAATGCGAGTTCGAGAGCCTCTTCGCCACTAGCGGCATAGTCTCCCATAATTTCAGGCAGCTGCATCTTTGCCCAGAACTGATAGAGGTGCAGCACCAGGAAGCATGCTACAATGATACCGAGTACGAGCATGTTCTGCGAAGCCCATTCCACATTTTTGGGACGGGCTGTAACAGCATAGCGGTCATCGCCACGTGCGCTGCGATTTTGCAATGTAAGCCAGAAGGCGTAGATGATGTGAATCACAAAACCTGCGGCGAGCACTGCGGTGCCCAGCAGAGCATACCAGTTAGCGCCAAGGAACTCGCAAACAGCCTCATAGGCTTCAACCGAAAAGATTGCTACGGCATTCATCAGCGCGTGGAATGTTAAGAATAGGATAAGGAAAAGTCCGGTGACACTCATCACCACTTTCCTTCCTACCGAAGATTTAAATAACCACATAGTTGATTTGAATTTAGTTATTAATTGATTTAGTTAATTATTATTCAAGCACATAGACACCACACGCACGGCGCATGGCGGATTTCCACTGCAAATATATCATTTTTTGTCGTTATTTGCAACCAGTAAAGCTAAAAAACTTTGTTTTGATCTGGGTAAAAGTGAATTTCAAATAACGAGAGCAATTTATTCAGCATAAAACAAAAAAAGTCCGCACTTGGCTAAATCGAGAAGTGCGGACTTATTCTATTTAAAAGGGTCAACTACATTGCCAAACGGAAGCCACTGTAATTGTTGCTATTTCCAGGCAAAAATTGGAACCTATCAATCACAGTACAATAATAATAGTTCCACCACCAGCCGCCACCACGCATCACGCGGTAAGGGTAAGGCCCATCAGTTGATCCAGTAGGATCAGTTTGTGCATATGCAGTATAATTGTCGTACCAGTCTTGACACCACTCAAGGACATTTCCGCTCATATCATATATGCCCAGTTCATTAGGTTTTTTAGTGCCTACGGGATGAGACATATTATTGCTGTTAATAGAAGACCATCCCACATCCCAGCACATGTCGCTACCTGAATACACATAGCCATTACTCTTAATTCCGCCTCGTGCTGCGAATTCCCATTGTGCCTCGGTGGGCAGGCGGAATTGTTTGCCAGTCATCTGATTTAACTTGGTGATAAACGTCTGGCAGTCGTTCCAACTAACAGACTCCACAGGCAGATTTGTGCCGCTGAAGTGGCTTGGGTTACTTCCCATCACAGCCTGCCACAATTCTTGCGTCACCTCGGTCTCGCCAATGCTATAGCTACTCAATGTCACCTGATGAATTGGTAATGTCATTGGATTATTATCTATGCCAGGACCACCCATCATGAATGTCCCTCCCACGACATCTATCATGCGGAACGTCACACCGTTGACAGTATATTGGTTAAACACCATGCTGGGAGTGTCCCCAAGCAGGATATTATAGACTACCGTAATATCAACGGAAGAGATGATTCCATCACCATCCTGATCGCCACAGACCATTGCGCTTGTACTGCCGTTAAGCAGCCAGTTGTAAAGCACTGTCACATCTACCGAAGAAACGATACCATCTCCATTCACGTCACCACAAAGAGTTCCGCGCCTTACCTCAACACGGCCATACCAGGACTCGTCATAACCTACACTTACGCCACCTGTACAGTCAAAATAACCACCATAGGGATAAGCTAAATAGCAGCCGATAAGCGTGACACTTTTCTGGCCATTGTGGTCAGAGCCAACATCAATGGCATCGGCCGTCACCTGGGCATTGTTGATGGTGAGACATTCCTCATAATCATCGCTCCAAATCTCGCCAACACGTAATGTGCAATCCTTAATATAGGACATAGTACATTCATTGGTGATATACTTACGCGCATCAAGGAATAACATGCCTTGGCAGTCGAGAGTTCCATTACCGCCAGGAGAAAAAATGGTGAAAGCTGCCGACTCGTTTATTCTAATGGCAATATTATTAGAATTAGTTTTAATGTAGTTATTGCCAAGAAGTCTTATCTTGAAGTCATGCCGAGAGTCATAGTCGGTGGCAATAGCACAAATATTCAAATCTGTGACATCGATAGTAGCACTCATGAGTGTAAGGGTGTGGGTAGCAGGAGCATAACTCACCGTGCCGCTGATGCCATAGCCAGTGATACTGCTTGCATTGCTGCTGGTCACTCTAATACCAGCAACAGCTAGTCCATAGTCGGTCTGTGCATGGCTGGCAAAAGCAGCCATCAAAAATAGTAAAAACAAGTAAATCTTTTTCATATTGTTAGTTTTATAAATCTTCAATTCTGTATGACAAAACAACGCGAAACAAAAAAAATCTCGGTTACAAAATTATAAAATTATAAATTAATAACCAATTAATTATAGACAATTTTTGAAATTCAATAATTTGCAATTTAAAGCAAATTCATTATCTTTGCCCAAAATAATAAAAGACTATGTTACGACTCAAGTGGATATTACTAGGCATTGTGCCAGTGGGCCTGATGGGGTGTGGCGCCGCCAAGCATGCGACATCGGCTAATGTAGGTGTTGAATTAAGATATGTGACTGCTGGAGGTCATAAGCTCATGCTCATGAGTCCAGGCATTAACACTCAGGTACGTTTCGTCAGCCACAAGCAGCATAATTTTGGTGGCGCACCAAGCATTGACGACACCACTATCATACTCAATGTGGCGGCAGCCTTTACTAAAGATATCACTTCCATGGACGTGTGCGGCGACCATGTGGTTGCGGGTGAGCGCATCAAAGGTTATGACGACGTGACAGCTACAGGCCATATGCTCATTATTAATAATAAGGTGGAAATACGATCAAATGATTTCCTCGAAAGGTCAATAGGTGAGGCGGTGAAGGGAAAGGGGTATCTTTTCCAGCAATGTCTCATAGTCGAGGACGGCAGGGGAGTGATAGAGCGCATTCCGCAAGCCATTCGTGATCGCAAGGCGCACATCATCTATCGTGCCGCCTGCGTTCTGGACGATGGCACTTTTGCCATAGTGCAGGGTGATGAGCCCATGTTCTGCGGTGAGTTTATCGATGCCCTGGTAGCACTTGGCGCACGGCAGGCCCTCTATCTCGACATGGGCACATGGGCATGGGGATGGGTGCGCCCAGATGGCAATTCTACTCAAGAACTCTCGGAGCATTTCTTCAACACTCGTTACCAGAGCAACTGGCTCATTTTTACCCAACCTTGAAACGACGGCACAACCCGTATAAAAAAGAAAAAAGCCCGGCTCTCACGAGTGGGACTTTAAATTTATGAATAGAATCTGTATAGAAAAGTGCAATATAATATTGCTGTCCTAATTATTATGCGGTGCAAAATTAGAGATTTTTTGGGTAACACAAAAGGTAAAAATCTCCAATTTTATGGTTGAAAATTCCAAAATGCGTTTTTGGACTCATTTTCATATTTAATACATCATCTAAACATATACTTTTGGCATTATATCAATACATTTTGTCCTTTTTTGTCAAAAGGAGTTGTTTTGTGTGAATTTTTGGCTTAATTTTGTGGCATAACAAGAATATTTATTTAAACAAAGTGTATCGTTATGAAAACAAAATTCTTTTTCGCTTTCTTGCTGTTGGCGCTCAGTGTGCAGGCAGCTCCAAAAATTAAGACTCAGCATTTTGAGTGCAAGGACTCTATCCGCTTTTTTGACAAGGAAGAGCCCGATGCTCAGGGTTACAAGTTCACCAAGAGTGTGAATGTCGATTGGCCAGTGACCATAAATGGAAAGAAATCGAAGGCATTGAACGATTTCTTGGTTGAAGAGGTGTTCTATGCCAGCCATAACCCTGAGAGTTTCCCCACTATTCCTCAAGACGTTAACTCTCTCACCTCTTGTGTTAAGAATTGGGTGAGCAACATCTTGCGTTCCAATACCATGGTTCAAGAGTATATTGTCAAGGAGTATGGAACACCAGGAGTAACCGACATTAAAAGCAGTGACGATTACATGAGCTGCTGGTATGAAACGTTAGATTTTGAGTATAGTCACTCAGTAGGGAACTTGGTGTTCTTTGTTGAGAGAGGAGATTACTACTATGGCGGTGCCCATGATGTGTTTGGAGCTAATTATCTGGCCTTCGATGCCACACTCGATAAGCCCATTCGCGTGACCGACATAGTGACCAACCTCAGCAAGGTGCTCAAAATGCTGCCCAGTTATGATCATCGCGACAAGGAATCCAAATGGTGGGATAACATCAATGAGGTAGACATCGACAACTTCTACATCAAGAACGGCAAGATGGTCTTTGTTTTCCAGCCTTATGCTGTGGGTCCTTTCTGCGACGGCATTGTTGAGGTTCCCGTTCCTCTCAAGACTCTCAAGGCTAAAAAACTTCTCACCGCCTATGGTAAGAAACTGCTCAAATGATTCTTTGCTGGCTTTGTGTCCTACTAATTCAATATTTAAAGTAATTTAGGGTTGATATCCAAAGTGAATTTGTTTGAAAGCCAAGAAGATATACATATTTAATCCTCAAAATGATCTAGCTCTTGCAACCGGTGGCATCAACTATGTGGCGCCACCGTTTGCAGTGCAGATGGCGACTGACCTAGCGGTGCTGCCGGCATTTGTCGCCGAGCCAGGTTCGTTGCTAATCACCGACAGCGATCTTGACGCCGAGTGGCTAGAAAGCCTCAATGCTACCCTTGGACTTGATGTTCACGCTGTTAAGCGTAGCGAGTTGCGACATCTCACCAACTGCCAACTGATGCCTTGGGGATGGTGCCTTGATATGCGTCGACGCTTGATAAAGTGGGGCGCAGGCAGCGACAGCGTGCCCTCCAAGGATGCTATTTATCACTTGCGAGGCCTTTCACACCGTCGCATATCTGTAATTATTCACAAACGCTTGGTAGAACTTTTAGGTCGCCAACTCTGTCCCATACCTGAGGAACTGGCTACACCCGATGACGTGTTGCAGTTTGTTCATCGCTATCGCAATTGCTACATCAAGACTCCATGGTCAAGTAGCGGTCGAGGCATCTACCACACTATCGATGGCGCCACTCCCGAGTTGGAGCAATGGTGCCGCGGCGCGTTAAAGCGGCAAGGGTCGTTGTTATGTGAGCAGGCTCTTGATAAGATCATGGACTTCGCTGTGGAGTTTTACTGTGATAACGGTAAGGCTATTGAGCGAGGATTCTCCATTTTTAATACCGATTTCCATAGCCAATACACTAGTGGTGAAGTAGCGCCGCGTGATGTGCTAAAATCAAGAATCACAGCCCAATATCCACAATTTGACGAGGTTGTCAAAGCCTTGACGCAGGTTATAGACGAACTCGTGGCACCACACTACACCGGTTGGATGGGTGTAGATATGCTTCTCTTTAATTCACAATCAGTTGTGACCGACAAGATTGGTATTGATCCCTGCGTGGAACTTAATTTACGACCCACGATGGGAGCTATAACATCTATGCTTGGTGACAATATTATTGCTCAAAACTTAACTGCATCATTCTCCATAGAGCAGCGCAGTAGTTCAGGCGATCCATGGCCCGTGCATGATGAGCCCGTGATAGAGAATCAGCGTTTGCGTGCTGGAACCTTATGTCTCACTCCATCCAGCACCACAGCACTCTACCGCGCCATCCTTGAGGTAGATAGATAATTCTCTTGAATAAGGAAAAAGAATTACCGCAGAATTTCCAATTGGATAATTCTGCGGTAATTTGTATTAATAAAATAGTGTTTAGTCGTAGAGTGTCTTGACGGCTAGGTTGATGTTGTAATACTTCACTTTGCCTGTCACATCTTTGATAACCTTGATGAATGGCGGGAACTTGGTCTCCTCACCTTGTGCTTCGCTGTCCATCTCTAATATGCTGAAGCCTGGGTCGGGATCGATGAACTGGTCGAGCTCGTAGTACTGTCCTTCCCAAATGAAGCTCTTGCGGATCTTGTGAATCGACTGGCGGGTGGGATCGGCCAGTGCCATCATGCTCATATATTGGTTGTAGCTGATGTTACGCTCGGTGACGATGCGCTCGTTCTCGCCAACGGTCTTAGTGGTTGTCTGCAGATATACATACTTGCCTTGCATCATGCGCTTGCGTAGGCGTACCACAGTTCCTGGCTCACTCATGAGGTAGGTTTGAACAATGTCGGTCTCGATAGCATTGGGAATCTCACCAACGAGTTCAACCATAAACTTGCGCTCGTTCTCGATGGGCGCAGGAATTCCCAGTACATTGGATATCTCGCGCAGCACGCGGCGTATCTTGTGCTCAAAGTTCTCGCTGTTGCTTATCACGCGCAGGTGTGGATGACCAGTCCAGGCGCCACGCAGCTTCTTGTCGAGAGTGCATGCAAGTTCTACGCCTTCGGTGCGTGCCTCATTGTTGCTCGTAGTATAGAACTCGGCAGCACCGTCGGCAGCAGTAACCAGGTGAAGGACTGCGTCGTAGCGCGAATCGCGCAACTTGTCGATGGGGATGTCGATTTCGGCGGTAATTGCCTGCCATGTTTCAGGGCTGAGGTATACCGAGATGTCCATTGTGCCGCGGTCGCACACCAGCAACACAGGTTTCTCACTCTCGGCGGCTATGGCTGCAAAGTGGTCTTCAAGGTCGAGCTGAAGCTGTAGAGTGGATTTCTCGGCTTGATAGAAAAGTGATTGATTTTTAGTGAGATAGTCCACGCCACCCACCGCAAACATCGTTGGCACTTCGGGAACGGTATACACTTGATATCCCAGATTGGAGAAATGTTCTACTACTTTGGCTAACGCTGTCGTCTTGCCAGCGCAGGGGCCGCCAGTAAGCACCACTTTTGTTATCTTGTTCATACAGACATGTTTAATGGTTAGAATTCCGTTTGAAAACACAAAGATAAGTATTTTTTCTAAGATTGACACAAATTCTTATCGAATTCTTGTCAAAAAGTCTTTAATAGTTCCATGTTTCGCTCTCGCCTTTTTGAGATTATCAGTATCAAAAATTCCCTAGCGTCAAACGAGATAAAGATTTTTGCATAGAATATTTTTGTTCGTTGAAGTTTTTTCTGTGTTTGCTTGATTATTTAAATGTTTTACCGAAAATAATAGTGTATATTAATAATTATGCGTAATTTCGCACAATAATTTTGACTTAATAAACCAAACTTATCACTTCTTAATAGGCCTGGTGGCCAAGATGTGGTAAGACAAAAATGAGAGAGAATTACGTTGCCACATGTCTGAAAATCATGTAGCTACCAAACTTTGTAGTATGATACAATGAATTGAGGAAGGGTTAAATTGGCCTCTCCCCACTCTTTGTAAATACACATTTCACAATTGAGGCAACGTAATTCGAAAAGTCGCGAGCTGAGCTCGTCAAAAAGCCGCCTAACGGCGGATTCATATAAAAATACCTGCGTAAGCAGGCTTTTTGACACCGGCAGGTGCAACTTTTTGAACACATCGTGACCTCAAGGCAAGGATTAGGCGCAGACTCTTGTTTTTTGTTCTCTTGTTTACTAAAAAAATAGACAAAATAAATTATTTATTAACTAAACTTTTTAATTTATGCTTAAAACAAAATTCATTTTTAAATTCCTAATGGGCTTGCTGTTCATGGCACTAATCTCGCCACCAGCGCAAGCAGATGAGGTGACAGTGGCTAATGGAACTGCCACTAATGCCTATGTTCCTATCCATAGTACTTATTGGGACACACAAGGAACTATCTCCCAAGTTGTGTATCCATCTTCAATGCTTACTGATATGGTAGGCAAGAATATCACTGCCATAAAATTTTACACAAATAGTGATGGTGTGAAATTTTCAGGTGGAAGTATGCAGATCTCGTTAGGAGAAGTGGCTTCTAATCCATTTACTGTATCAACCACAAGCCCAATTAGCAGTGGTTTCACTAATGCTCAAATTGCTGTTCTGACTACAGGCGCACCTACTACAGGAGTAACAGAATTTACCCTTGAATTTGATACTCCTTTCCAATATAATGGTGGGGATTTGGTATTTGAATCGAAGGTGGTAACAGCAGGCTCATGGAGTTATACATATTTTTTGGGCCAATCAAATACTAATGGAGATTACTATTCGTTTGGCCGTAACCAGACCTTCGCATTTATTCCCAAGACTACTTTCACTTATGAGAGTGCTGTGAGCGAGCCATATTCTGCAAAAGTGACTCCAGAGAGTCTTGCTTTTGGTTCTCTTTCAGTAGGTGGAAATTTAACCAAAGATGTAACCTTGAAGAATAATGGACAGAATTCATTCACTTATACTTTAAGCGGATTGAGCGCCCCAATCTCAACTACAGCTTCTACAACAGGTACACTTGCTGCAGGTGCTTCAGTTACTATTCCAGTGAAATTTGAACCAACAACAAATGGTGATTTCTCAGGCAATTTGAATATCAGTTTTGCACCCGAAACAGGTTTAGATGCCATTACTGTTCCAATCAGTGGTAGCGCTGTTTATGAACTTACTATTTATGATAACGGTGGAACTAAAACAAACGAGTATGTTCCAATTTATGGTTACTACTATGATAATACCCAAATAAATGAGATGATTTATTCCGCGTCAGCACTTGAGGATTTGGTTGGCGCAAAAATTAAGAGTCTCACCTTCTATACAAGCAGTGGAGTAAATTATGGTTCCCCAAATGCTGGTAATTATCAGGTGTCTCTTGGAACAACACAAATAGATTACTTTGAGTCAAAAGGTAGATTGTCAGATGTCACATTGACAACAGTAAAGTCTGGGCTTGGAGCTCAAGTTGGTGTTGACGGTAACAATATTACCATTACTTTTGATACTCCATTTGAATACAATGGTGACAACCTTGTTGTTGATTTTGAAGTTACTGCTACAGGTTCTTATGGTCATACATATTTTTATGGAGAACAGCAAAACAAAGCTACTGCATTTTATTCTTATGGAACTAGTGGAAATACACAAGATTTCCTTCCCAAGATGACAATCGGTTATGAGCCTGGTGATGTAACTCCTGTTTATTCTTTAGAGGTGACAGACCCAACTACAGGAGCTATTGATTTTGGTACTGTAAACATTGGTCAAAGTGGCACTGCTACTGTGACTGTCAAAAACACAGGAAACACAGCAGTTACTCCCGCGCTCACTACCAGCAACGGATGCTTCACAGTGACTTCTGATGAATCAGGTGAACTTGCCAAGAACGCGACTCGTACTTACACCATTACCTTCACTCCAACCGAAGAGACTAATTACAATGAAACACTGACCGTTGCAGATGCTGATGGTCTAGTGACTGTAACTCCTACAGTTGCCTTGACAGGTGCTGGCCATGAGCTTGCTGTTTATGCAGTGACCGTGAGCGAAGCTAGCGGTACTACTCATAACTTCGGTGAAGTAGCTGTTGGTCATAGCGGCCGTTGGACCATCAACGTGAAGAACGATGGTTCTAGCACTGTAACTCCAACCCTCAGCGGTATAACAGCTCCTTATTCGGCTGTTTCGGTACCAGCAATTGGAATTGGTGAGGAAACTAATGTAGTTATCACTTTTAATCCCAGTGAGATTAAGACTTACGAGCCTGTAACTGTTACCCTTACCTTCCCTGAGGCTAATGGTGCTATCAGTACTTATACCTACACCCTCAGTGGTATAGGTATTGAGGATACCAGCACTAAGCCTGCGTCGTTCTATGAAGGCATTGAATATACTTGGAAAGACAGTGAAGGCACAGAGCACACCAATAATCTTGGCGAGATTGCCACTGATCCCGATCAGATGATCGCCCTCATGAAGGAAGTTTACACCAATAAGGACATCCCTGGCAACCTCTATCGCGGCCACAAGGCTAATGGTTCTCTTGACACAGATTACGAAGTAGCTTATCCTGCCATTGGTAAGATAGCAAATAATTATTCTAACGGAGCATATTCTCTTGATTTTTCCGATAGTTATGGATGGGGAATGACTAACGATGCAGAGAACTATCCTATGCAGATGGAAGATAAGTCTAATAGTACATATTATAATTATTATCATTATCTGAATCCCAACGAGTACAAGCCCAATGAGGAGGGTATCACTCTGCTGCTCGTTGAAATGAAGGACGGTGTTACTGAGAATACTGTAGCCAAGACTTCAACCGATTATGCAAGCTTGCGCAACATCTTTGACAAGATGTTCAAGTCAGTTCGCGTTATCACTCACTCAAAGAAGTATGGTGAAGGCGATGAAGCAGGTACATTGTTCAAGATTGACTGCGACAAGATGAATCGCTTCTTCTTCCTTGCTAAGGGTCGTCTGCGTCTTTACAATACAGCCGATGCTATCGCAAGTTCTTCTTATATGCTAGAAAAGAAAAAAATAAATGGTGGTTCAACTTCTTACTCTTTCTCAACAAATGAGAATGGCCCATTCTATGAGATGTTTGAGCAGTTTAGTCCAGTTTCATTGACGTCTGGCACTAACAATGCTACCGATATTTACCAGAAACTGGTTAATATGGAGGCTTATTACGTAGAGCATGACTGTGAGACAGTTCCTTGGGCAACTTCGACTACAAATAATGTTACTGGCCATGAGTTCAATATGTATGGCAAGGAATCGATTTCAGATGACTGCCAGGACGTGCGTGACCTTATGTTCTTTGTCCCCGACTATCGCATGAAGTGGTGGTTTACGAATTATAGTGCAAGCCGTGACGGTATTGGTACAGAGAACGCTACTGATGATATGTTCAAAAACTATAATTTGACTTACGCTCCCACTATGGGTCTGTACGTCATCCGTCAGAACGAGATCACTGGTGAGAAGAATGATGGTGAGAACGTTTACACATTGCATTTGAGCTGGGAGTCTAACCTTAACACCTTCTTGCCAAGTGCCGAAGGTACCTATTACATCTATCAAGTGAATGATGATGGCACTTATACCCTCGTAGGTACTACTGATGCCAACACCACTACCCTTGATGTGGAAGTTGAGATGCAAGAGACTGGCCAACAGGTGACTTATGTTATTCAAGGTCAAGACAACAGCAAATTCCTCTCACTCCAAATGTCAAATAAGGAAAGCTTCATTATTCCTGGTCTCGACCGTGCCGAGCAGCTGCGCATCGACCTAAACAGCGACTACTACTTCAGCCGCTATGATGCATCAACTCAGACAAACAACTACTCTAACTCACTTATTGCCAACAATACCGTTGGTACTAACGTGAAGCCAGAGTATCTGGCAGTTTGGCAAGAGGGAAGTGATGTCGGTTTGTTCAAGTTCTGGCGCGCTACACTCAAGACAGTTGACGGTCAGCAGGTTGTTGACAAGGACAATGCTGTGAACTTTGCAAGCTATAAGGTTACAGCATTTAATGCAACAAGTGGTGGAACTCTTACTTATGTGGAAGGTGACGACCAAACCGATTTCAGTGGTGAGGTTTATGGCCATGGCTATCATGCAAGTGAGTCTACTTCTACTATCTCGATTGTGGATGGTGAGGTTGTGTTCAATGGCTTGAAGCTCTATGACAACTTCCGCGTAAACGTTGAGGAGAACACTCATCCAGCACAGTATGTATACTATGTGACTCTGAAAACTGCAGTGCCATTCAATTTGGATGATGAGGGCACCGAGACCAGCCAGAATGCAACAAGTAACACCGTGAGTGTTCCTGTTTACAAAACTGGCATGGCAATGAACACTATCGACGCTGATCAAGTTGAGGCAGACGTGACTCACGCACTTCCCGCTGGAACCACATTCGACCTCAATGCACGTTACAGCTCTAAGACCGAGATTCTTGGTTACTATATCTATCGCTGGGCCGATACTGAGACAGCTGCCAACGCACGCTCAATCTATGACGAGAATGGTGAAGATGAGTCTCCACAAGGTCAGGCAGGCAACCAGGCCACTTACTACACTGTGGCTATGAACACCGACTACACTGCCCAGACCGAGAACTTTGGCAGCGACTTTGCCGATGTTGTTGCCTCGTTCGAGGATAACTACGTGTTCAATCAGGCTACTAAGGGCGACACTTACACCTATGCTCCCGTTGTTGAGCTCTTTGCTCCACAACAGGCAGTAGAGCTGCCAAGTGGTGATGACCGCGAGGACTACAACACCTACGGTGGTCCACAGCAGATGTCGGCCGGTGGCGTTCTTGAATATAAGCTTATAAAGTCTCGAATTAATTACACTTGGACTGCCGATAGCAAGACCTATAGGTATTACAATGTATTCCTTGATGTAACCAAGCTTGATCTCCCCGATGGTTACCAGGTTGCTAAGGTTCGCGCTTGGCGCAAGATTGACCCACAATACCTGAATGAGGACAGCAAGGGTATAGCTGATCGCTTGAATATTGTGAACGGTGAGTACAAGTTTGTTGAACAAGCCACTTGCGAAGCTGGTGTCGATAACCTGGGTTCAGAAGATGTTCCAGGTCATCCCTATAACTCAGAAGGTACCTTCGGAGCAATAGATCTCCAAAATGGTGAGTCATTCCCTATGGAGTTTATAGTTCGCGTTTACTTCACCAAGACTTCTACTTCAAAGGCTGATGGCGATCAGGCTTACTACATTACTGAGTACACCGTTAATGAACCATTCATTTATTCTGAAGACATCCCCACCAGCATCTTTGGTGTTGAGAGCTGCAAGGTTGTTACTGGAATCAAGTACTATAACATGGCAGGTATTGAGAGTGATGTTCCATTCCAGGGTGTTAATATAGAGGTTACTACCTATGACGATGGCTCACGCTCAACTCGCAAGATTATAAAGTAATCTCAAATCAATACGCTTTTTATGTAAAGAGGGCGACCCGGTGACGGGCCGCCTTCTTTATTGGTAATGTGGTCGGACTTTGTCAGACTTTGCTGGACTATGCTTAACAGCTCACTTCTTGTGGATTGTGACTTGCGTTGCTCCGAAGCCGTATTCCTGGAAGCTGGCGTCTTGGACTGTGCATGCTGGCCACTTGCGCTTGAGCTCGGCAATGATGGCTTTGCGAAGCACTCCTTCGCCTTTGCCGTGAATAAATACGATTTTCTGCCCCAACTTGTCCTCGTTGGCCTTCATCACCTCGTTGAATTTTGCAAGTTGGAAATTGAGCATATCGGCATTAGTAAACCCTGCCAGGTTATCAACCAGTTCGGCTATGTGTAAATCCTGAACTATGGTTTCCATTTTCTTCTTTTTGACTGGTTTGGGCTGTCGTCTAGGGCGCTCATCGTGGCGGCGCTTGTCGCGCATGGCATTCTCAAGAGCGCTGCTGTCAATGCGAAGAGGCTTGGTTGGAAGATCGTTGCGCGTGATTTCGAGCTGCAGAACAGGAGTGTCAAAATATTCGCTCTCATGGAAGCAGTGGAGCTTGTAGAACTTAGTGACGTCAAGCCTGAGCTGCACAAGCGCGGGATTCTTGAGCTTGAAACCCTTTCCCTGCTTGAAAGCGATGTACTGTACAGCCACATGAGTCATCGAGTTCAGGTCGTTATGGCCAAACTCGTCAAGCGGCATCTGTGTATTTGGCTCTACTATGTCGTGGTATCGTGTAGTCCACTCTTGATCCTCGTCGCCTCGTGTCATATAAGTAAAATAGAGGAAATAATTGCTGTCATTCACGAGCATCGAATAGAACGTTGTGGTATTCAAGTGCTTTATCTCGCGAGGCTCGTAGGCGAGCACGATATTCAATATTTCTCCCTCTTCGGTCTCAAACACTGGCTCCATAGGCTCTGGTTTGGGTTTGGGGGCAGGTACGTCGGGCTCCACGAGTTTGCTTTTTATCTCGAGCGGTTTTTCGTAGGTGGTGTGATGTGGCTTGGCAGTGTCGACCACCACAACTTCCTTGGCGAGTGCAGGCCTTTCAAAACCGTCATTGTCTTCAACATACACCATTTTGCCCTCTATCCGGGTCACTTTGCCTCCTCCCACATCGTTGAGGAAGCGCACGATATCATTAACTTTTACCATGATATTAAAATTCAAATAAGTTGTTGTTTGTGCAAAATTACTCATTTTTTTTCAGTTTTTACTTCATGCAACGAGCGATTTTGTTTAAATTTGCATTTTTCAACACAGCTATGCAAGACAAGAAATATGACGCAATAGACATTGTCGCTTTTATCGACCGTGAGACCTATGTAAAGGATTTTCGCGATGTGGCGACTTTTGAAGAATGTTGCCGCGCATGTCCCAACTACGGCAAGCGTTGGGGCTGCCCGCCTTTTGACCACGACACGCTCAACGACTTGCTGCCCCATGAGAGGGTGATGATTGTTGGAGTGAAAGTCTCGCCTTATGACGGCAAACTTCCAATGGAGCAGGTCTACGACCTCATTCGCCCTGAATTGGAACGTGTCAATTCGCGTCTTTTGGAACTTGAGCGGCTCACAGGCGGTTTGGCTTTTGGTTTTGTTGGCAAATGTCCTTATTGCAATGGCGCCCCTTGTGCCCGTCGTGAAGGGAAGCCATGCCGTCATCCCGATGTGGTGCGTCCCTCGCTCGAAGCATATGGCTTCAACGTTTCGCTTACTGCCAGCGAGGTTTTGGGAATTGACATGGTGTGGGGCAAGGATGATAAAATCCCGAGATATCTCACCCTTGTATGTGGCTTGTTCTACAATGGCCCAGACTTGAATTGGTGAATTAATCCGCTGTAAAATGGAGATTGACGAAAAATACATGAGACGGGCTTTGCAGCTGGCGCGGCAGGGTGGGGGGCACGCTTCGCCCAATCCCATGGTAGGTGCCGTGGTGGTGCATGATGGCATAATTATTGGCGAAGGGTTCCACCGTTGCTGTGGCAAAGGCCACGCCGAGGTCAATGCCATCGCCAGCGTTTGCGACCAGTCACTATTGTCAGCGAGCACAATCTATGTAACCCTTGAGCCTTGTTCCCATTACGGCAAGACGCCACCATGCGCCAAGCTTTTGATTGACAGGGGAATAAGGCGCGTGGTTGTAGGTGTGCTCGACCCGTTTGAGAAAGTGAGCGGCCGTGGCGTGGCAAAGCTGCGCGAGGCAGGCATTGAGGTGGAAGTGGGCATGCTCGAAACCGAGTGCCGAGAACTTAATAAGCGGTTTTTCACAGCTCACACCACTGGAATGCCGTGGGTGCAGCTCAAGTGGGCGCAGAGTGTCGACGGGTATATTGCCAATGAAGACGGCTCGGTGCGTTTCAGCACTCCGCTAACTTTGTCACTCATGTACCGTGAGCGCTCGATGGCCGATGCCATAGTTGTGGGGGTTGGTACGGTAAAAATTGACAATCCGTCGCTCACAACTCGTCACTGGAGCGGCAACTCGCCACTACGTGTTGTGCTTGACCGCAGTTTGTCGATACCCGATGATTGCAAGCTGCTAACTGATGGTGGAAAGACACTGGTATACAACGAGAAAAAGGAAGATGTTGAAGGCTCTATTGAGTGGGCAAAGCTTGACACATCCAAGCCTGAGTCGTGGTTGCGTGACCTCTATCGCCGAGGCGTTACCAGCGTGATGGTCGAAGGAGGGGCAAATGTGCTCCAGCAGCTTCTCGATGCCGGCGTATGGAATGAGATAAGAATAGAAACCTCCCCAATTTCGTTGGGTGGCGGCATCAAAGCACCCCAAGTGGATATGAAAAATGCTGTCAGTCAAGAAATTGACGGCAATGTAATAGAATTATTCAACTATTGTTAATTGGAATGGGTTATTGACAGCTGCTACAGCGCATTGCTGGCAGAGGGTACGGTTGTCGTCGGTGACGGGAACAGTTTCATAACTTGAATGATTCTGCTCATAGTCGGTGATGGGATGGACTGCAGTGCTACCCAACACGCTCACGCCATAGACAGGAGCTATCAAAGCCTCAAACCATGTGCAAGCCGCTACATAACGACCTGCCCCATAGCCTAGGTGCTTGCCGTCGCGTGTGAGTCCATGAATGGTGTTGAGCTCTGTTGCTCTCGCATTTTGAATAGCTGTTCCTGTGGGTATTACCATGTCTATGCCATAGTTGGGTGTTAGTTTCACCACTTCATTGATATTTTGCCAGTTAGTGATGCTCTTTTCAAGGTTGCTTTCCCAATAGCTCCACACTTGTTGCCATGCGATAACAACATCTTTATTAGGGCATTGTGTCCTAATTGTATTTACGAGGTAGGAGAGATGAGGCGACAACTTCGATGGATTTTGTGCCTGTGTCGACACTTGCTGTACGGTAACCACATCCCAGTCCTGAGCAAGAATCTTTTCAAGTGGAGCTTGTGTGACAGTCATTTCCATTTGTCCTGAACGTCGTGTGATAGTGACTTCATTTCCTTTTTTACATGTATTTGCCCAATATTCGAGTGAAGCTCCACCTATCACTGCCGAGTAGACGCACAAACTTGCACGGTTGATACTCGAACCTTTCACTATGGCATCAAAATAGGCCATGGGGTCATCGACAAAAGAATTGCCGATGGCAAGTACTTTCAAGGAGTTTTTGCCAACAGGGAGTTCATGCTTTACTCCATCATATGTCTCTGGCACAGGCTCTTGGTTGTCGCATCCTGAGCATGATAATAGGACAATGATTGTCGATATGAGAATTATTACTTTATGTTTCATTTTCATTACCACGAACTGCTGGCGCCACCACCGCCGCTGCTGCCACCGCCCCAACTCCAGTCGCTGGAACTAGAGCTTGATCCAGAGCTCCAACTTGAACTGCTACTGGAACCGGAACTCCAGCTCGAGCCGCTGCTTGACCGTCGTCTTGAAGATGCTCCCGCCGCTGCTGCAACCAGTGGCGATGCCATGATAGAATACCAGTCTTTCTTGGTGGGCATGAAGAAAAAGTACCAGATTAGTCCGCACAGGATTAGATAGAGGATAACGTAGACGATGACTGCTATGCGAGCGTTCGACTCTTTCTCCTCTTGTTTCTCCTTGAGGAAGGTGGCGATGTCTTGCGGATATTCGCCCTTCATGGCTGGAGTGATGAGGTTCACGGCCTTGACTATGGCTAGACCGTAATTGTTTTCCTTGAAGGCTGGAATCATCGAGTCTGTTTGTATCTTTTTGCACAGCAGGTCGGGAAGAGCTCCCTCGGCGCCATAACCCGTGTGGATGCGCACTTGACCTTTGCTTTTCTCGGTTTTGGGCTTTACAACGATAAGTACACCGTTGTTTTTCTCCTTGTCGCCTATTCCCCATTCTTGGAACACTTGCTGGCAGTACTCCTCGATCTCCATGCCGTCGAGGGTCTCAACAGTGAGAACGACCACTTGTGTTTTATTGTAAATATATAAGTTTTTCAACGAGTCATTGATGATTGCTAAGTTGGCCGAGTCGATGATATGGGCTTGGTCATAGACCAGCTCATTGGCATTCTTGGGCCGTGGCGGAATCTCGGCATTGATAGTCGTGACTGCCGCCATCATAATCATCAGTAGAAATAAATATCGTATGTTTATCAACTTTTTCATAGCGTGTGACGTGTTAGCAAACATAAACATAATGGGCCGATTGCACAAGAATGATAAGGAATCCGACAGCACCAGTTGCGCTCACTAATATGCCGTTGAAGTGACCAAGTGGCTCGGCTTTAAGTCGTGACTCGCTATTTTTTTTGTAGGAGATAGCGTTGAGACTGCGAATTTTACAGCCAATCACAATGCCAACGATGCTCAGCAATGCTCCCACGATGTCAAGGTAAATGTATTCAAATGTTGTCCATTGAAAAAGTGCCATTAATGCGTGGCAGACGACTAAAACAAGCAGCCAAATCGACTCGTCACGCCAGTCGCACACTGGATGGTCGTATTTTGTCTTTTTCTTGTTCTTAGTTGTCTCTTTCTTTTTTTCGTTTTCCTTTTTCTTTTCTTTTACCTCGGCTTTGCGTTTTTCGTTGACGGCAACAAGCTTTTTATCTGCTTCCGATTCTTTTTGCTCAAGCAGGGTCTTAAGCTCCTCGATTTCTTTCTTTGAGTCATCGAGTTTACGTTGAAGGGTTATGGTCTCGGAGGAAGTCTCGGGCATGACACTTGCTGGCATGGGTGGAGGGGTGGGCAATGGAGGAGGTGCTATTGCCGGTGCTGGCTTGTTCGTTCCAACGAAGAGGTCGCTAAGATCCTCCACTTGCTTGGCTGCCATCCAAGTTTCCAACCCTTGTCGCCATACTAGCGAATCGGGTTTGATCCCGTTGGCTATCAGGTCCTTTTTCTTATAAGGGCCACCGCGCTTTTTCCCTGGTAGTGCTATGTAGTAATCCATAAAAGTTCTATGTATGTTTGTGCAAAGGTAGTTTATTTTGGCGAATAATGAAAAAACTTGTGTTTTTTATACCAAATCAACTCTCCAAGCGAGCTGATAATTCGACTTAGCCCACGATGCGTTAAAAAGGTGTAAAAAACGCCTTTTTGCCTTTTATTATCTTAATTTGAATGTGTCTATTGGTTCTTAAGTATTAATTTTACACCGTGAAATAGTGGGCATATTGTATAAAAAAACAATATATTTGTTTCAAAATGCCTGTTGTTAAGCGTTTTTATTGTACCTTTGCAAGATATTTTTTAAAAATATACAGATGAAGAAATATTTTATAATATATTTAGCCCTTGCTGCAATGATTGCAACAAGCTTGCAGTCATGTAATAAGGATGACGACGACTCCACTACCGACTTGAACCAATACAATGTTTATTCCTCGGTGAGCACTCTGGTCTCGAGTTTCTCGCTAGTGGATAATACCAAGATTCTTGACAACTTGTCGGGGGTGAAGTTTGCCATCGACCAGGAGAGAAGTGTGATTTATAATGCCGACTCACTGCCCAAGGGGACTCGTGTTTCGGGCTTGTGTGTGAGCGTTACTTGCGCAAGCAGTGTTTCTGCACGTCAGTTTATAGTGAAAAACGGAACAGTGCAAGGCGATACAACCATAATCTACAAAAGTCCAACAACCGATTCTATCGACTTTACTGGTGACGTTACATTGCGCATCGTTTCCTATGACGGCAGCAATGTGCGTGACTACAAGGTCTTTGTCAATGTTCACAAGCAGGACCCCGACACTATTAAGTGGGATGCAAACCGCCGTCATGACTTGCCCAATGTGGTAGGTACAGTGCAAGCTTCAAAGACTGTTGTGAAAGACGACAAGTTCTTGTGCCTTATTCAAGACAATTCAAGCTATGTTCTCAACAGTATCGACACGTTGATGAATGATGACTGGGTGATGAAAGAACTGTCACTTCCGTTTACTCCACAAGTGAACAGCTTTGCAGCTACAACCGAGGCAATCTATTTGCTCGACAGCAACGGCGAGCTTTTTGAGAGCGGTGACAACGGCACTACTTGGAACGATTGCGGAGTGGCTTGGCGAACTATCATTGGTGGTTATTCAAGCCGGCTCTTGGGTGTAATGCAAGATGGCAGCACTTTTGCGCACGACGAGTTTCCACGTCGTCCTTCGTTTGTGCCTACACCCATCGACGATGATTTCCCAGTTGCCTCGATGAGCCAGCTAGTGATGGCGAGCAACGAGTGGACATCATCGCAACAAGCTATGTTTGCTGGTGGTGTAACAGCCGATGGAAATCTCACAAATGCTGTATGGGGATATGACGGCAAGCGTTGGGGGTTGATTAGCTTGACAGGAGATAGTCAGGTTTTGCCCAAGTTGCGCGATGCCATGCTGGTGAGCTATCACACTTACTCAGTATCGACCACCGACTATAGCTTGCACAAGAACAAGACTTGGATGTTGATGGGCGGTGTGCTCGAGAATGGAACCATCAACACAACAACCTACACCTCGTCCGACCAGGGTATCCATTGGAATAAGGGAGAGAGCGGTGTGCAACTGCCATCCTACATGCCGGCTGTTTATGGCGCGCAGATGTTTACTGTGGGCCATATGATCAACACTTCGGGCTCAATCCTACGTTCCTATAATCCGGGTCAGACCACTCCAGTTACTCAGTGGTATAGCCCTTACCTCTACCTCTTTGGTGGTTATGGTAATGGTGGAACTGCTTTGAACAGTGTGTGGGAGGGTGTTCTCGTGGGCTTGACCTATCGACCTGTTTATTGATTTTAGTTTGATAATGACTAAAAATAATTAATTAATGAGCTGCTGCTTATATCAAATATACTATTTCAATGCATAATAGCGTTTCTAATTTTATCTAGATTATTTCTATAGCACACACTAAACGAGAAGATTATGATAAAACGATTCGCAATATTTATGTTGTTGATAACCACTATGGTGACGGCGCGTTCACAAGACTACCGTTACGATGTGGGCGCAGCTGTTGGTGTTACTGGCTATCTGGGTGATGTCAATAATGGCAACATGTACAAAATGCCACGTGTGGCAGGTGGTGGAATATTCCGCTACAACATAAATACTCGATTTGCGGTCAAGGGAAACCTTTTCTATGTGGGATTGGCAGGCGACAGCAAGAATATTGAATCGCAGTTTCCATTTGGAGAGCAATATAAGTTCTCTTCTCATGTGATTGACTTGGGAGCTCAGTTTGAGTTCAATTTCTTTCACTTTGGAGAAGGGGCAAGATATAAGAACTACAAACGCTTTACTCCTTATATCTTGGCAGGACTCGGTGCTGAGATGGCTTTTGTGGGAGGAAATGCCAATGTGGGAATGGTGTTGCCTTTGGGGGTTGGAGTTAAATTCCGCCTCAAGCCTCGTCTGAACCTTGGTTTTGAATTCACTATGCGCAAATCGTTCAGTGACAAGGTTGATGGAATTACCGACCTCTATGGCTATTCTCATGGTATTGCAAAGAACACCGACTGGTATTCGGTGGCTGCCTTTACTATTACCTATGAGTTCAGCAAGCGCTGTGTTAAATGCCACTATATTGAATAATTTTTTAAAGTAAAATATATGTCAGCGATTGAGAATATTGACAGAACAAGACTTCCAAAGCATGTCGCCATTATCATGGATGGCAATGGACGATGGGCTAAGCAGAGGGGGCTGATACGTTCGATAGGACATGAGAACGGGGTTACAACCGTGCGTCAAATTACCGAGATTGCCAGCGAACTCGGCATTGGATTCTTGACTCTGTATACATTCTCGACCGAAAACTGGAACCGCCCTCAGGAAGAGGTGGATGCTCTGATGAACCTCATTGTGGTGTCGATAGAGCAACAAACCCCCGACCTGATTAAGAACAATGTGAGGCTTACAACAATTGGTGACATGGAGCGGATGCCGCAGTTTGCAAGAGAACGACTAATCAAGTGCATGGAAGACACAAGTCATTGCACTGGTCTAGTTCTTTGTCTGGCTTTGAGTTACTCGGCAAGATGGGAAATCGTCAAAGCTTGCAAGACTCTCGCCATTAAAGCTGCAAACAATGAGATAGATGCTGAAGACATCAACGAGGAAATGGTTGCCAAGGCGCTTGCCACATGCAATATGCCTGACCCCGACTTGCTCATCCGCACCGCAGGTGATGTGAGAATAAGCAATTTCCTGTTGTGGCAGATTGCTTACAGCGAGCTGTACTTTACTGATAAGTTTTGGCCCGATTTCACCAAGGAAGACTTTTGTGAGGCTATTCTCGACTATCAGAGCCGAGAGCGCAGGTTTGGCAAAACCAGTGAGCAGTTGACCAATAATGAACAAAATTGACACTATGCGATATTTTAAATTTTTAAGCATTTTACTCTTTGTGTGGGTGGCGGTCTTTGGTGCTGAGGCACAGTACCAAACCCAGGAATCCTACACTGTCAATGACACAATCTTCAATCCTAAAATTGTGTTTAATGGCATTCCAAGCAAGTATGAGATTGCAGGCATCAAAGTAACAGGTGTTGACAACTACGAAGACTATATTATTATAGGTTATTCTGGGTTGTCAATTGGACAGCGCATCGACATACCAGGCAATGAGCTCAAGACGGCTGCTAAGAGATTTTGGAGGCAGGGCTTGTTTTCAAAGGTGCAAATCAGAGTGGAGAAAATCTATGGCAACAAAGCTTGGCTGGAGTTTGTGCTCAGGCAGCAACCTCGCATCTCTAAAGTCAACTATGTGGGCATGAAGAAAGGCGAGCAGAAGGATATTTCAGAGCGCCTTGGCAACTTGATTGGAACTCAAATCACACCTAATATCTCTAATCGCATAGAACAAATTATTGAAAGATATTATGCTGCAAAGGGTTTTGAGAAAGCCACTTGCAATGTTCGTCAACAAGAAGATTTGAGCAAGCAAAACGAAGTGATTGTCGATATTGTAGTCGATAAGCACGAGAAAGTGAGTGTGCACAAGATCTACATCGAAGGCAATGATGTGCTTAGCGACAGCAAGATAAAGCGCACCATGAAGAAGACCAACGAGAGCGGAATTCAAAACATCTTTAAGTGGTTCAGCCAAAAGAAGTTTGTCCGTTCCGATTATGATAACGACAAGCAACTCATTATCGACAAGTATAACGAGAAAGGCTATCGTGATGCTGTGATTGTTTGGGACAGTGTTGCAAACTATAACGACAAGAGCGTGGATATCTATCTCAAGATTGATGAGGGAAAGAAATACTACATTTCTAACATTAACTGGGTTGGAAATACAGTCTATCCAACTGCTGTGCTAAACGATGTTCTAGGGTTTGAGAAAGGTGATGTTTATAACCAGAAACTCTTGAACAAGCGCACCTCAGAAGACGATGACGCTGTTGCCAATATGTACATGAACAACGGATATCTGTTCTTCCAGATTTTACCAACCGAGACAAAAATCGAAGGCGACTCGATTGAATTGGAGATGAGGGTCTATGAGGGTAAGCAAGCACGCATCAACAAGGTGGTTATCAATGGTAACGACAGACTTTATGAGAAAGTGGTAAGGCGTGAGCTTCGTGTGCGTCCCGGCGAGCTGTTTAGCAAGGAAGACCTTGTTCGTTCTGCTCGTGAGATTGCCCAGACAGGCCATTTCGATCCCGAGAAGATGGACATCCGTCCCGAACCTAACGAGGAAGACGGTACTGTCGACATCATCCTTAACTTAGAGTCAAAAGCCAACGACCAGATAGAAGTATCGGCAGGTTGGGGACAAACGGGTATTATTGGTAAGCTTACGCTCAAATTTACCAACTTCTCAATCAAGAATCTGTTCCATCCATCATCTTATAAGGGCATCATCCCGCAAGGCGATGGCCAGACCTTCTCGATTAGTGCGCAGACCAACGCCAAGTATTATCAGGCCTATAGCCTATCATTTGTAGATCCATGGTTTGGTGGCAAGCGTCCAAACACCTTGTCGGTTTCAGCATTCTATAGCCGCACCACAGGTATCAACTCATCGTTCTACAACAGCCAGTATCAGAACTACTACTACAACTACATGATGAATGGATATTACAACGGCTACAACAACTACTATGGCAATTATGGCAGCAACTATTATGAGAATGCCTACGACCCAGGCAAGTACTTGCAGATGGCTGGTGTCACAGTTGGATTTGGTAAGCGACTCAAGTGGCCCGACGATTATTTCACTCTCATGGCCGACCTCAGCTATCAATGGTATAGCCTTAAGAACTGGGAGTACATGTACTACATGAAGAATGGTGTAAGTAACTCTATTGTTCTGGGATTGACACTGTCGCGCAACAGCATCGATAACCCATTGTACACTCGCCGTGGTAGTTCGTTTACTCTCTCGTTCCATACCACACCTCCAGCCAGCCTCTTTGGCAAGAAAGACTGGAAAACATTGAGTGAGAGCAATACTGAGGCAGCAAAGAAAGACCTTTACAGGTGGATTGAATATTGGAAACTCAAATTCCAGGCCAAGACTTATACTCCGCTTACTGATCCAAACGGACGATGGACTCTTGTTCTCATGACCCGTGCCGACATTGGCTTGCTGGGCAGTTGGAACCGTTATATCAAGTCGCCATTTGAGACATTCTATGTGGGTGGTGACGGTATGAGTGGTAGTTACACCTATGCTACCGAGACCATTGCGTTGCGTGGTTACGAGAATGGTGCATTCACCCCCTATGGACAAGAAGGTTATGCCTATGCTCGCTACATCATGGAGCTTCACTTCCCATTGATGCTATCAAACAGCGCTACCATTTATCCTCTCGTCTTTGCCGAGGCTGGTAATGCCTGGACAAGCGTCAAAGGTTTCAATCCATTTGACGTGAAACGTTCGGTTGGCGTTGGTGCACGCATCTATCTGCCAATGATTGGTATGATGGGTATTGACTGGGGCTATGGCTTTGACAAGGTTTACGGCACCAAGGGTGGAAGCAATTTCCACTTCGTTCTCGGTCAGGAATTCTAAAAATTTTGAGTTGAGAAAAAATTAAACTTTTAACTTAATTGCTAGTCAAATTCAAGCAAAATATTAACAAAAATAGATAAATGACAAGATGAAAAAGTTTGCATTATTAATCGTGGCATTGGTGGCATGCATGGCACCTGCCAGCGCACAGAAGTTTGCGCTTGTTGATATGGAATATATCCTCAAGAACATCCCGGCCTATGAGATGGCCAATGAGCAATTGAATCAAGTTTCGCAGCGATGGGAACGTGAGGTTGACGAATTGAAGAAAGCTGCCGATACAATGTATAAGAACTATCAAAGCGACATGGTGTTCCTCACCGATGACCAAAAGAAGAAAAAAGAGGAAGAGATTGTTGCTAAAGAGAAAGAAGCTTCACAGCTAAATTACAAGTACTTTGGCCCCCAGGGTGAATTGTTCAAGAAACGTCAATCACTCATGAAACCCATTCAGGACGACATCTATGCTGCTGTGAAGAAGGTTAGTGAGGAGAGAGGCCTACAAGTGATTTTTGACCGGGCTTCATCTCAGAGCATTATCTTTGCTTCTCCCAACATCGACATAAGTAACCAGGTTCTTGAGAAATTGGGTTACTCAAAATAATTGAAAATTAATAACTTTAATAAATAACCAATTAATTGATTATGTTTAAGAAAATCTTACTCGCAGTCCTCGTGGCTGCCCCACTGTGCCTCAGTGCGCAGACTGTTAAATTTGGTGTTATCAATCCTGCCGAGATCCTTAATGTGATGCCCGACATGACAACAGCAAAGAATACTCTTAGTCAAGTTCAAGAAAAATATGCTGCTCAAGCAAAGCCAATAGAAGAAGAACTGCAGAAGAAGCAGAATGAATATGAGGAGCTTGCAAAGTCTAATGCTTCACAAGCCACTCTCGATGCAAAGCAGAAGGAGTTTGAGGACCTCTATGGCAGATATCAAACATTCATGCAGACAGCACAGCAAGACCTGCAGAAACAGCAAGAGACACTTTTCGCACCCATTCAGCAAAAACTATTGAATGCTATTCAGGCAGTTGGAGCTGAGGGTGGCTATGCAGGAATTCTCGATTCGGCCAGTTTGCTTTACAAGGGCAACAACATTGAGGACATTTCGGGCAAAGTAAAAGAGAAACTCGGTATTAAATAATTATAATACTTACATCACTAATAATTCAGCAGCTTGAAGCTTCGTGCTTTTGAGCTGCTGAATTGTTGTTGTGGAATGACTTATTCGGGTTTTCAAAAAAACTTGCCGCCGATAACTGATAACTAAAAACTATTTACTATCTTTGCGGTATAACTTAAACTATTCACACTACGATGAAAAGAAATATTAAACGATTTATCCTTTTGGCTGTATTGATGGTGCCATTGACTTTGGTGGCTCAAGTAAAGATAGCCACAGTCGACGTGCAAGCGATATTTGAACTTATGCCTGAGACAAAGGCTGCAAATGAAGTCCTTGATAAACTGTCGCAGCAATATAAGACAGAATATGAGCTAATGCAGCAGGAGTTCAATAGCAAGTATGCCTCCTATCAGTCGATAGCAGGAAATGAAAATATCCCCGCAACAATACGTGACCGTCGAGTGAGAGAGATTCAAGATGGCAATCGTGAGATAGAGGCTTTTCTCGACAAGAGTCAGACAGCTCTGATAGAAAAGAAAAATGAGCTTGAGAAGCCCATTTATGATAAGATAAATGACGCTATCAAGCAAGTGGGCGATGCAGGAGGATACACCTATATATTGGATGTGTCAAAGACTCCCCTTGTGTATGTGGGGGGCGGAGCTATCGATCTCACTCCATCGGTGAAAAAAATCCTGGGCATTTGATAGCAGTGAAATAGACGTCACTTGACAAATGGCCGACACGATGACACCCGAGCAGCGTCACCGCTGCATGAGCCGCATCAGGAGCAAGAATACCAAGCCCGAGATGATTGTGAGACGATGGCTCTGGAAGCAGGGCTATCGTTACAGGCTCAATGTAAAGCAGCTTCCGGGACGCCCCGACATAGTGCTGACAAAATATAGCACAGTGATTTTTGTGAATGGCTGTTTTTGGCATGCACATGAAGACTGTGACAAATATCGAGCGCCATTGTCAAATTCTGATTTCTGGACAGCTAAATTCAAGCGCAACCGCGAGCGTGACGAGCGCAACTATCACATCCTTCACAAGATGGGGTGGCATGTTCTGGTGGTGTGGGAATGTCAGCTTGCCGAGAAAAACAGGCGCGACACACTGCTTGCTCTGTCAAGGAGGTTGAGCGAGATCTTCCTTGATTCACATCATGTAAAGCGCTATTCCAACATCGATGACAACGAGGTGTCGATGGCTGCTGAGCCATAAAAAATGCTTTTGTTCCTTATTGTTTTTTCAAGAATTATATCAACAGGAAGACGGGATGTAAAAAAGTTTTAAACAATGATGTAAGAAAATTGCGAAAATATCGTTTTATATAAAGAATGCACATTATTTTTGGGTAAAACAGGCTATAAATCTATGAAGATAACTTTTTTGGTGCCACCGGTTCTTGATGGAGAGAGACCTGCCGAGCGCTCGGCAGGATGCACAAGAGTCGTTTATTTTGCGCCAAACATATATGAGCTCACCGCAATTGGAGTGGTGGAGAATGAGAAACTGGGCGAAGTGGCCTATCAGGATTTCGTTTTCTATAATAAAAAAGAAGATGATTTCCGCAAGTTTCTTGAAGCTGACAACAGCGACATCTATTGCATTTGGACTGTAAACCTTTCTATCGAAAGCGACCTCAAAGCGATAGAGATATTGCAGGGAATACGCAAAGATTCACGAGTGATTCTCTTGGGACCTGGACCATCTTATTTCATTGAGAAATGCTTAGTCAACGATCACATTATCATCGTGCGAGGTGAGCCTGAAGCTACTCTCGTGGAGCTGCTTCATGCCCTTGACGAGGGAAAACCACTGAACAACATTCTGGGAATCTCATGGATGAACAACGATGGCAAGATCGTGAATAACGGTTTCAGACCGCTCATTGTAGATCTTGACGCTCTACCGCTGCCTGCGCGCCACTTTATTGCCGACCGCCGATACTACAATCCCAAAATCAAGCGTAAAGGCTATACAACTGCATTCACTTCTCGAAACTGCCCATATCACTGCATTTATTGTGTGCCTAGCTCTCTGACATTTGCCCGCGAGATAGAGAACAAGCGTTTCACAGGCCGCAAGCCCACAATCTCTTATCGCACTGCCGAGAGTGTTGACCGAGAGATGGCACTCCTTCACGAGCAGGGCTATAAGGCAATAGGCTTCATGGACGACAACTTCATCTGGAACGAGGAGCGCACTCGCCTTATGTGTGAGATTATGAAAAAATATGGCATGCTATGGGGCTGCCAAGCACGCGTCGATGCCATTACCGAGCCCATAGCCAAGATGCTTGGTGAGAGCGGATGCCAATATGTGGACCTAGGCGTGGAGTCGTTCAATGACGAGATACTCAAGTATGTGCGCAAGGGCATCACAACCGAGCAAATTTATGAGGCGATACACTTGCTCAAGAAGTATAAAGTGCCTGTGAAGTTGAATGTGCTCATTGGCAGCAGTCCTCTCGAAACCAAGGAAACTCTTCGTCACACCCTTAAGGAAGCTAAGAAATTGAAGGTTGACCAGGTAATGTTTAACATCGTGTCGCCATTCCCGGGTACCGAGTTCTACAAGCTCTGCAAAGAGAACAATTGGCTGTCAACAGACGACTATGTTCCCACCGATGTACAGCGCGAATCAATCCTGAACCTTCCAAATATTACCTCGCGTGAGATGGAGAAAATACTCTTCAAGAATAATTTGAGCTATTTCCTTTCATGGAACTTTATGGCTACTCAGCTCAAGCGATTCACTAGCTGGAGTGAGTTTGCTCACGCTGCTCGTGCATTGAAAATCAAATTATTTGGCTGATGAAGCGTTTGTCGATAATCATTATCACCTATAATGGATTAGGTTTCCTGACTCGGTGTCTTGAGTCGTTGCGCACGTTCATTGAAGACCCATCGTGCGAGGTGATTATTATCGACAACTATTCAACCGATGGAACACTCCCTTTCTTGCGTGAGAACTATCCTCAGTTGCAACTCATTCTCAACAGTGAGAATCGTGGTGTTGCAGCAGCGCGCAACCAAGGCATTGCCGTGGCAAGGGGCGAGAAGCTGCTGCTCCTTGACAACGACACTGAAGCCAACGATGATGCCATCAATGCCATAAGCGATTATCTTGACTCTCATTCCGATGTGGGATTGTGTTCATGCCGTTTGGTTGATAAAGAAGGCATCCCTCAAGATAGCTGCAAACCCTATCCTGGGCTGATGATTAAGGTGAGAAATGTGCTTGGTATAGGTAATAAAATGCGTTATGTGCCTGATGAAAATGGCGTCATCGAACCTGTCTATGTGATAGGTGCCTGCCAGATGTTCTGGCGTAAAGTGGTGGACAAGGTGGGAATGCTCGATGAGCACATTTTCTATGGTCCAGAGGACGCCGACTGGTGTATGCGAATCAAGAAAGCTGGATGGAAAATTCACTGCCTAAGCAACTATACTATTATCCATGACTACCGTCGCTCAACCCGTCGCAGTCCATTCTCTAAACTGGGACGTATGCACATCAAGGCACTACTGTATTTTTACTGGAAACATAAGCGTTTATTATAACACAGGCCAGTAATCGGTCATTTCTGTGTTTCTTCTTCCTCCTTCTTTTGCTGTGCCAGTCGCTTGCGGTAGGCCTCAAGGTACTGATGTTGGCGGTGCTTGCGGGCTGCTTCTTTTTTAGCCTTTGCCTTCAGGTAGTCGTTATAGTGATTTTCAACGTAATTGTCGGCCATAATAATACTCTGGGTGGTGATTATTCCTTTGCGAAGGAGTCGCTGAAGAGGGTGCGGTTCTGGATAGAACGCCCCAATGTTAGTTCATCGGTGTATTCAATCTCGTTACCAACGCTCACACCGCGTGCGAGGATAGTGATTTTTACGACAGGGTAGGGTGCAAGGCGGCGATAAATGTAGAAATTGGTAGTATCGCCTTCCATGGTCGCGCTCAGAGCAAGAATTACCTCTTTAACTTCCCCGCTTTTCACACGCTCAACAAGGCTTTCAATCTCAATGTCCTGTGGTCCAATACCGTCCATAGGCGAGATGAGTCCTCCCAGCACATGATACAAACCATGGTGCTGAGCAGTATTTTCGATGCTCATCACATCTTTGACATTCTCAACCACACACACTGTACTGCGGTCGCGGCTTGGGTTTGAGCAAATAGGGCATGTCTCACTCTCGCTGATGTTGTGGCACATGTTGCAGTATCGGATTTCCTTGCGCAGCTTGATAATGCTCTCGCCAAATCGTGTTGCTACATCCTCGTTCTGCTTGAGCAGGTATAGCACAAGCCTAAGCGCCGTCTTGCGCCCTATGCCCGGCAACTGAGCAAACTCACTTACAGCGTTTTCGAGTAGTGTAGAGGCAAATTCTTGTTCCATGACTGCAAAGTTAATGTTTTTTTGCCATGTTAGGCTTTATTTGCCATGAAAAATATACAAGAGAAATGAAAAGGCAAACCGCGATGGCTTGCCTTTTCTGTTTTATCCCACAAGTGTGGGTGAATATGTGCGTATTTTAGAATGTGAATTGTACGCGGGCCTGTCCTACATGGAAGTTCTTGTCATAGGGCAAGAAGTCCTTTTGGAGTTTGTGGTAGGTGTAGTCAAACATGATTTGAACATACTTGTTGAACGAATAGTTCAAACCAAGAGTGAAAGAGTTAACCTTACCACCGCCAACGCTGCTGCTGGCGTATGGCCAATCCTCCATATAACCATTGGGATAGTACTGGTTGCGACCAACGGCATAGTACTCGCCCTCGTTCACGTCGTTGAGGTTGGTGTAGTTGTAACGTGCTACTACCTCAAGAGCTTTTCCGTTGAGGCCGCCCAAGAGACCTTCGCCGAGGTTGTACTTGTAGGGGCTTCCAAAGATGAGGAAACCAGCCTCAACATAACCTCCGTGGAAGTTGTCGCTGCGAATTGGGTTGGCAGCAAGCCACCAGTCATAAGATCCCCAAGTATCGATGTTGTTGTTGCTGGCCTCCCAAAGGGTGTTGCTGTCGCGTTTCTTGTTGGTGTGCTTGTACATATACTCACCGCGAAGGAAGAAGCGATTGTTGTGGTAAAGCAACTCAGCTCCAAAGTCGATAGTGTTGTCAATCCAGGGGAGTTCGCAAGAAACGAATTGGTCGTCCTCATCAACATAAGTCTCAAGGCTCTGTCCCAGATAGAGTGTTTTCTTGAGAACATTGTTGGTAGTCACACCACCGCCAATGCGTGCGTAACGAGCGTTAACACCAACGTGGAGGGTCTGGTTGTCATCAATGATGGGACGCACTAGATAGCGGCCTGCTACAGTTATACCGTTGAAGCCCGACTCAATCTTGTTGTAGGCATTCTCGGTGAATACACCCTGATAGGCCATGAATCTGTCGCTATTGTACTTGTAGCTGATACCCAGCTCTCGGCCTTCGCCCAGTGCGTTGGAACTACCAGGACGAGAAATGAAGTGATAACTACCGAGCGAGGTGTTACGTGCCATGGTACCAGCGGGGTCGTTGTAGTATCCCACCTTAACCGAATGTGCATCGCCATTTTCGGTCTTCTTTGTGTACTGTAAGAAGATGTTCTTCTGAGCGAATTTGCCTTTTCCAAAGCCAAAGTCGGCATAGAAATACCAGTCCTTATAGGTCATAGAAGTGCGGATGCGTGCATCGGTGATGGCTGCACCGCTCTGCAGGGGAGTGAAGTCGCTATGATAGTAGGCTGCGTCGGCCATCATGCGTGCGCCGATGGTGAAGTGCACGTCATTCTCGTTGTTGTCAACCCTTAATGTTGGATCGGTGTCAAAATCTTGAGCGTTGGCAGCGAGAGCAAAAAACGCCAAAGCAGTGATCAAAAAATATTTTTTCATATCAAATTATGTTCTAAAAATGATTACTAATTAAACTCATTAAATGCTTTATCAACTGTTTATTGACGTTTTTATCAATAGCCAAGTCTAACGAGAGTTGCTTCAACATCGGGAACAGTAGAAGGAGCCTGAGAGTTATCAAACTTCTGACCAGGATGGAATGGGTTTGGAAGGTTGGCGTTGCAACGGAAGCCATTCTCAATCATGTAACGTAACGAGATCTCTGAACGGTTGGTGAAGAAGCCATCCATGTAAACGGGAACGCTATTGGTCCCGGTGAAGTTGGTGTAGGCAGTAGCTGGAACTGTGAGTTGCAGCACATCGTCAAACATGGTGGTGTTGCCCTGTCCGTAGTAGTCGGTATAATAACCCATGTATTTCGACATCTGAGCATAAGAGTCAAACGAGTATGGGTGGTTGTACATACCTGACTTGCGAATCATGTAGGCCTGCCATGGTTGGTTCATCTCGGGATAGTTGTTTGGAGCACCACTGATGGCGGGACCAATGATGTGTGCGCCGTAATCTTGTCCGTAGCGGATGAAGTCGGCATAACCGGTTGGGGTGTCGTAAGCGATGTCGGTTGCATAAGGGGGATCGCTGATCCACAGCAAGAAGCACATAGGAACTTTGCCCTTGAATACGTCGTAAGCGCGATGCAGTGCGTCGAACGAGAAGGTTTGAAGGATTACCTTACCATTGGTGTTACCTACGTTAACCTTGCCAGCTTTGTAGAATTGAGTGTCGCTTGATGGGTTGGTGATGATGTTCCATCCACATTCAGCAAGCACGTTGTAAACGCGAACCTCCATGTCCTTGGGGTTCAGCCAGCTCTCTTTGAACTCGATATAGATACCTGGGCGGTTGCCGGTGTCCTGCTCATCATTTACATATGCGTGAGCGAAGTCATACTCTACGAAGTCCATGTACTTGGCGGCATAGCCGTATGATACGCTAGGATCATCACATTTAACAGTCTTCTTCTCGCTGTTGTAAATCTGCTCAAGAGTCATGTTTTTGTATTTGTCCTTAATCTTGTAAGGAAGGATACGAACGCCATTGGCATCACGTTTCAGTTTCTTGCCCTCGGCAAATGCAATCTGGTCTTGGATAGCCGACACATAGAGACCGTTGCTGTAAATTATACCGTCTTTTGTGCTGTTGATTCTACCAAGTTGAGTTGCAGCATAAGAGTCGCGACCCTGCTCACGGGTGTCGTTGGCACGGTTGAACCATTCGCCAGAGTCAAGCATAAGGAGCTCGGCATAATAGTACGACATGGTGTAATAGGTACGGAAATCATTAACATCGCGCTGATATTGTGCCTCAATATCGGCCTCAGAGAAGTGCTGGGAACCGTCGCTGTTCTTGAACGAGCGGTAGAAGGCCTTGCGTACTTCGGTGGGCACATAGTCAGAGAAGAAACTCTGGATGTTAGTAGTGCGCTTTACATTCTCGTCGTGGTTGGCAAGCACGATACCGTCTTTGGTTGCCTGCATGTCACTTTCAAGATAGTCAGCGCCCATCTCACGAGCCCAACGCCAAGAGGCCTCGGTCTCTTCAGGGGTCCAATAGATCGAGCCGCGGTGTGCTGCTACAGCATACAGGGGCACATAGTCACGAACCTTTGCCATATCGGCAGACAGTTGAGAAACCTCAATCCTGCGGGCATCGGTGTTCTCATTGGTAAACTGCTGCTCGTCGGAGCAAGAGGTTGCCAGGGAAGCGAGCAATAAGCCAGCAACGCCTAATCTAATGAAATTTTTAATCATAAGTTTGATTGGTTTGTTGGTTAATATAAATATTAATTAGTATTTCTTTGTTTGTTCCTCATGGTGAGCCGTTTGAGGGCTCTCCATGGAACTATAATAGATTATTCTTCGGTTTTCTCTTCGACAGTATCTTCAAGTGTGTCTTCAACCATACCCTCAGCTACTTCCTCAACTTTCTCATCAGCTTTTTCCTCATTCACATGTAAGCCTTTGCGATCAGCAACAAGGTATTGTTCTTCTTTATAAGTCATTGCCATGAACAGGATTGCAAGCAAGCAGGCTATGATTATAAGCAAGAAATAGTAGGTGAAGTTATAACTTCCGTCAGCACCCTTTGCCATCTTCAATACATAACCGAGAACGGTGTTGGCAAGAATACTGGTACCTAGCACATAGCCCATAAAGCCTGTGAGGCCGGCAGCAGTACCTGCTGCATTCTTTGGAGCAAGGTCAAGGGCTTGTACTCCAATGAGCATAACAGGTCCGTAAATAAGGAAACCAATGGCAATCAAGCAAGCAACAACAATATAGAAGTGGTTCACAAATTGCCAATAAACAACTATCACTGCGATAATTATTGCCATAAATAGCATGGTAGGCAAAGCGCGACGGCCATTGAAAACTTTGTCGCTGAGCCAGCCACAAAAGATAGTGCCTGGGATTGCTGCAAATTCAAATGCAAAGTATGCCCATCCGGCACTCTTTAGGTCGGCACCCTGAGTGTCGAGAATCTTGGGAGCCCAGTCGAGGCATCCGTAGCGCACCATGTAGATAAATGAGTTGGCAAGAGCGATATACCACAAGAATTTGTTGGAGAGAACGGTTTTGAAGATTTCTTTTACGCTAAGTGTTTGCTCGCTTTTCTTCTCGTCATAGTTTTTTGAAGCCGAACCGCTCCATTTCTCGATAGAAGGCAATCCACATGATTGTGGTGTGTCGCGAATGAGTACATAGGCGATAATAGCAATTAAGATTGCAACAGCAGCGGGGAATGCATATGTTCCAATAAGGAAGTACATGTCCTTGTTGCTGCCGTAGAACCAGCTACCAAACCAAATGGCACCATAGGCGGCCATTGGACCTACAAGGGCACCACCCACGTTGTGGGCGCAGTTCCATACGCTCATCCACGTGCCGCGTTCCTTGATGGAGAACCATCTAGTCATAACGCGTCCGCACGGAGGCCAGCCCATTCCTTGGAACCATCCAACCATGAAGTTGAATACACCCATCAATGTGACGGCAAGACCTTTGTGTTCAGGACCAATTGCTACAACAGGAACAATCATGAACATCATGGCGATTGCCGAAAGGATAAGTCCGAGAGGTAGGAAACGACGAGCATTGCTGCGGTCACTCACACTTGCCATCACAAATTTAGAGAAACCATAGGCAAGAGCGTTCATGGCCATTGCTGTACCAAGCATAGCCTCGTCAAATCCGAGAACTCCCAGAGGAGCTACTGCCATTGACAGGTTCTTTCTAACAAGATAGAAGCCGGCGTATCCAATGAAGATACCAATAAACACCTGCCACCTTAGTCGGCGGTATTCGGCATCGGCCTCAGGTCCTGTTCTTTCCGGCTTGAATGCCGGAGGAGCTAAAAATTTACCCATTTTCTTAATCGATTAATTGTTAAAAGGTTAATATTATTTTTTATTTCACGTTTAGTCTAAATTATTGAGTTTGCGAGTGGTTTCCACGTCGAGAGCCTCGGCAATGATTGAGATGGGGTTCATCACAGGCACGCCAGTCGACATCTCAACTTGCCATTTGCAGGTCTCGCAGTCGGTGGCCACGCAGTCGGGATTTACCTCATCAATTTGGTCAAAGAGCCCCTTGCCGATGGCTTGCGAACGTTCATAGTTCTCTTTTTTGAAACCGTAAGTGCCACTGATGCCGCAGCATTGCGACTCGAGCATAACGAAGTCGATACCGGGTATCATGCGCAGCATGCGGGTGCTGTAGGGGACCCATCCCATTCGCTCCATATGGCATGCACTGTGGTAGGCCACACGCTTGTGGTAGTCTTCGTTGAAAGCGAGCTTTATTTCGCCTTTCTCGATGAGTTGGAACAGGAACCTTGTGGCGAGGCTCAAGCTGTCGCGCACGTCATGGTTGTCGATTCCCAGCAAGTGGTCATACTCATCGCGCATGGTGAATGTGCAGGTCGAACTTGTGGTTAGAATTGGATGCCCCTGAGCTATTGCCTTGCGCATCGAATTCATGTTCACCTTTCCTTGGCGCTTGGCTTGTTTGGGCATGCCATTGGCAATCAGTGCTACACCGCAGCATTTCTCCTTCTCAAGTAGATGAACGCCATAACCTACGGCATTCATTACTTTCACGAAGTCCTTGCCAAGCTGTGGATAGTTATAGTTCACGTAGCAGCCGTGGAAGTAGCTCACGTGCTTGCTGTATTGATCTTGTGTTGGAGCAGCTTCCTTCTTGAACCACGACTCAAATTTGCGACTTGAGTAATCGGGGAAGGTGCGGTGCTTGTCAATCTTCATCACCCCGTGAAGCACAGCTTTCATAGGTTTGAGCTTGAGTATGGGGTTGGCGATAGGAGCGAATGGCGAAGCCATGGTTCCCACAAAGTCGGTATTGGCGAGCATCATATCGCGCAGGCTTGGCTTGTGGGTGCTGTACTTGATGCGTGCAGCTTGGATAATATCACCAATGTGCACATCGTTGGGACAAGCAACCTCGCAGCGCTTGCAGTTGAGACACATCTTGAGTGCTTCGTCAAAGAACTCCTTGTTCTTCAGGCGGTAACGCTCTCCGTCGGGTCCAGCCTGTTTGGGACCGGGATATAATGGAGTCACTGCCGACACTGGGCAATAAACTGTGCAGATAGAGCATTTCAAGCACTGTTCAAAGTTGTTGACGCTCACGTTTTGTGTCTGAGTTTGGGTTGTCATAGTCGGTCAGTGTATTATTTCATTATGTTATTAACTACTTGTAATGCGGTTAGCATGTCAACACCGGCTCCGTCAAGCAGCTTGATGCTGTTGTGGCCATTCAGGATGGAGCCTGCGGCATAGAGATTGTTCACTGCAGCGCCGTTGCACAGGCAGTGCAGTTCGCTGTCGGTTTTCACGCCCATCTCCATATAGGGTTGAGCCTCAGTCACGTCAATCTTGGCCCATGTCTTGCGGTCAAGGCCCAAGTCGTCGACATCAACTCCCAGGGCGGGCTCATACACGTGGTTGTAGTCGGCAACTAGTCCACGACTCACAAATGAGCCGGTTGCGAGGATGAAGTTGTCAGCTTCAAGAACGGTATCTTCTAGTTTTGCGGTCTTAACGCCCTTAAGTGTGTTGCCGTCAAATATTCCTTCAACCACTTGATCTCCTGTGAAGAATGTGCCGCCAAGCGCATTAAATCGCTTGCGAAGCAAGGTTTGCATCCTAACTCCGGGAACCGATGGTGGCAGTGTTGCTACATAGGTTGCTGGAGCGTTGATGAGCTTGAGCAGCTGCTGGCTCTTGTCACCATTAGTCACTCCAAGTACCGCAGGCAGCAATACCATATCATAACCCTCGCTAGCAACGCCATTAACCTCGTCGGCGAGTTTGGCAATCAAGTCATTGTTTTCTATCACTTTTGCAATATTGGTTGAGCGCATTTCGGTGGGACTTTGGCGAAGCTCTTTAAGCTCAGGCAGTGTGACCGTTTTGACATCAACTTCTACACCTTTTTCACGCAGGCCCGCTGCAAGGAATTTAGTGGGTAAGTCTAAGTAGTTGATGATATTTACCAATGCCACTTTGCGCCAGGGCATTTGGTTGGGCTCCTCAACAGTTGACATGCCTTCCATGCTCAACCACGTGGGCATCAACCCGCCTATCGGGGTGATGCGCCAGTGGTTGGATGTTTCATTGCCAGTGGTAGCGATTCCTGCTCTCTCGAGTAGTTTTTTCGCCACACCAGCCAAACTAGACACGTTTTCGAGTTTTTTATAAGGATGTTTACTGTTGAGAGTCTCAATGGCTTCTAGAGGCTTTTGCACGTAATTACCTTGCTCGTCGCATCCAAGCAGGTCGAGCGTGCCGCCAGTGAAGTGCAGTGTGCTTTGTCCGGCGCTCACGAGAGCCACATCTTTGCCAGCTTCGGCAAGTGCAATGCCGGCGGTGAGACCGCTAAGGCCTCCACCTATTATAATAATGTCAAATTTCATAGTATTCCACCCTCCTTTCATTTGCTAATCGGTCAACTCCTAGAAGACCTTGATAAATCTTGGCGGTGAGCTGTGCCTCGGCAAGGTTGTCGCCCCAAGCTACTGGTTGCATGCCTTTCCAACGCTCGTTCATGAATCCCGAGAGGTCGTTGATGGCTTTTTGGGCCCCCTTGTCGTCGCTGCACATAACACCGGCGGCACGACACGCGCAGAGCTCGCCTTGGCAGGTGCCCATTCCTACGCGCGTGCGCCTGCGTAAATTAATAAGGTTGTGGACATGAAGTTTGGTGACTGCATATCTCACCTCGCCAACGCTCACACCCTCGCATTCGCACACCAACGCGTCGCTGCTCACGTCGCCACGGTCAACACTCTCGTTGAGCGTGCCATGACGGCCTTGAGCGGCTTTTTGCGAGAAGCTGTATTTTTTGGTTTCTTCTTTTGGCTCACTGCCTGGTAGGGGAGTGGTTGCTGTCTCGCATTTCTTGGTTAAGCCAAGTTTCTCGCATGCGAGATTTGTGACCTCCTCGGCCATAAGGCGGTAGGTCATCATTTTTCCGCCTGTGATTGTGATGAATCCGGCCAGGCCATCGCGCTTCTCATGGTCGAGGGTAACAATGCCGCGGCTTATGCTGCGTCCGCTTGGGTCGTCGTCGCTTGCAACCAGTGGTCTCACTCCTGCATAAGCTCTGAGGATGCGTGTGGTGCCCAGCGATGGAGCGAGTTTCATGCCCTCGGCAAGTAAAACTTCAACTTCTTCAGGGGTCACACGCATGTCGTCGCAGGTTTCGATTGGAACTCGGTCACTGGTGGTGCCTATTACGCACACAGCATCGTCAGGTACGAGGATGTCGGCGTTGGCAGGTTTGCGGCAGCGGTTAATGACCATGTGGTTTACGCGGTGACCAAAAATGAGCAGCGAACCTTTGGCGGGAAACATGTTGATTTTCACTCCAGCCATTTTGGCTATCAGTGTGCCCCATATTCCTGCTGCGTTGATGGTGACTGAGGCATAGGCATTGATTGTCTCGCCATTGTGGTTATTGCGAAGCTTCACGCCAATAACCCTGTTCTGCTCGATGAGAACGTCGATGACCTCGTGATAGATTAGGGTTTCGGCGCCATGAAGCTGTGCGTCGAGCACGTTGGCCATTGTCAAGCGGAATGGATCAACCGAAGCATCGGGAACTTTTACGGCTCCTATAAGGTTGGGGTTGACTGCGGGCTCCATGACCTTTGCCAGCTGTGGATCGATAATTTCGGCACTGATACCAGCTTCACCGCATTTCTGCACAAACAGGCTTTGGAATTTGAGGTCGTCTTCAGGAAGAGTGATGAAGAGTCCGTCGGTCTCCTCAACGCAGTGTCGTGCGATTTTTCGCAGAATCATGTTTTCGCGAATGCATTCGGTGGCACTCTCATGGTCGGTCACAGCATATCGTGCGCCACTGTGCATCAGGCCGTGATTGCGTCCAGTGGCTCCTGTCGACAGGTCGTGACGCTCAACGAGAAGCACTTTCAGCCCTCTCATTGCGCAGTCGCGTGCTGTTCCCGCTCCTGTGATGCCTCCGCCAATCACAATCACGTCGTAATGATTGTTGTTTTCTTTTGTCATCTATTGTTCAATGTTAATATTTTTATAGAAGTGTTTGATTCGTTTCGATTTTTTGTCTTAAGGTAACAACCAGTCTTTAAGGCGGTTGAAATAAATAATTGTTGACAAATATAACCGTAATATTGAAAATAAAAGTGATAGAGTTTCAAAACGAAACCAATGCGATTTTATTTCGCAACAAAATTAGATATAATTTTTTAAAAAACAAAATTATTTGTCATTTTTTTTCAAAAAAATTTTTTTCATTTCTTGTTTTAATAAAATTTGTACATTTTTGCTACAAATTTTTATATTTTGAAGGTGTTTTATATAGAAATTGATAATTGTTGTTAGTCGTTTTTTTTAAAAATAGTGAAAAAATTTGTTTCTTTTGGAAGAATACTATATTTTTGTGGCAAAAAGTGAACCAAACGAAACTTTTTATCAAAACACAATATTAATATCATGATCAAGAAAAGACGTCAAGCACAGATAATGGAGGTGCTCATGAAAGAAGAGGCCATTACCGTGACCGAACTTGCCGAGTTGCTCGACGTGTCGTCGGTAACGATAAGAAAAGACCTGTCTGAACTGGAACAGGCCAACAAACTTTACCGCAGTCATGGTAAGGCAAGGATTCTTAATCCGTTTACTTTCAACCGTTCGGTGAACGAGAAGGAGAAGATGTTTCCTGAGCAGAAAGATGCGATAGGCCGTGAGGGCGCCAAGCTCATTGACCGCGACGATAGCATTATTATTGCTTCAGGAACTACCATTCATGCGCTGGCGCGAAACATTAAGCCCATTCACCGCCTCACTGTGGTGTCGGCATCACTGCCGGCAAGCGATATCTTGTCACAAGACGAAAACAATGATATAATCCAATTGGGTGGCATTGTTCGACACAGTAGCCTTTCGGTGGTGGGGCAGTATAGCAAGCAGATTCTTGAGAACTGCTCTTTCTCCAAACTCTTTATTGGCGTTGACGGCATCGATTTTAATTATGGTTTCACCACAACCGACATGCGCGAGGCTGAGCTTAACCAGCAGATGATGAAAGCTGCGCAAAAGGTGATAGTCCTTGCCGATGCAAGCAAATTCGGCCGACGCGGCTTCGCCAAGATTGGCGACATTGACGATATCGACTTGATAATCACTGACGCGGGAGTAAGCCCCAACGTCGTTAACCAAATCAAAGAACACGGCATCGACCTGATAATTGCCGAATGACGTTGGTCGTTTTGGTAATCTGATAGTTTCCAATTTTTTTAAGCAACTATAATAAAAAACTTAAAAACTGGCATGATAATTTTGTCAGTTTTGAGTTTTTATGTATTTTTGAAAACTTGATTTTGAATTAACACAATTTGTTTTATTATAATACTTAACCTTTTGGAGAAAGAGAATATAATCATACCGAGTGAATATTCCGACATCTGTCCCATTCAGGACAAGGATTTCCACAATGAGATGTCGATTCTGGTCAATGAGCCTATGTTCAAGCAGGTTCTGCAGGTTGTCATGCCTCAGTACAACTACACCCAGCTCAAGATGCTTCTTCTGAGCCTGAACTCGAAATATGACCTGCAGACCAAATTCATGAAGCCCTTCATCGACGGGCTGCTCGCCAAGACGTCAAAGGGTCTCACC
>JAFZAC010000006.1 GCA_017548365.1 Muribaculaceae bacterium | reverse complement strand
TCGGCCTACGGCCTTAAGTCAACCCATAGCAGGAATAAGAACGGGAGCAGTCAACCCCTAACAGGGATAAGTTTAACCGAGTCAACTTTTATAAGGAATAAGGACTGAACAAACAGTCAACCAAAATCAGGCAACCACAATCTTTTCATTCGCGACTGGGAAGTACAGAGTTCCATTCCTGTCGCCTATACCAGTTATGAAATCACTATTCCCGAGTGGTTCCGCCACAGCCTGAACATGACAGGTCAATATCACCTTGATGTCGAGCAGAAAACAGATAACATGAGTTTCCATCTAAAGAGTGGGCCGTCAATAACATGCCTTGGCAAGACCTATGAGTTTATAGGCAAAAACTTGCCTGCTTTGAAGAAAGAGCCCTTTATTTTCAACCCTAAAGTTTATGGCCAAAAGATAGCATTTGAGGTTGTAGGCCTCTCATTTCCCGGGTCAGCCTATAAGAATTTTGCCATCACTTGGGCCGATGTCGACAAACAGCTGCTCAATGATGACGATTTTGGCGGTTTGATGAAGAAAAACCCGTTGAAAAACGAGATGCAGCAGGCCGGCATCTATGACATCCCCGACCGAAAAGAGAAGATTAACGCCATCATCAGCCTCTTGCGGTCAAAAGTGAAATGGAACGAGAAAATCTCACTGTCAGGCATTTCGGCATCTAAAGCCCTGAAAGAAGGTTCTGCCAACAATGCGACACTGAACTTAATGCTTATAGCGATGCTTAATGACGCTGGGATTGAAGCCTACCCCGCTGTACTGTGTACCCGTGATGAAGGGCCATTCATCGCCACTCGTCCAAGTCTTGATATTTTGACAACTAATGTTGTTGTTATGCCTAATGGTGATGACTTCGACTGCGTTGACTGCTCGTCGGAACACAGCGGCATCAATGTGCTCAACCCAATCATGGTGGTGAGCAACGCCCGAATTGTAGATTCCAAGAATCATGACCGATGGATTGACTTGACCACCAAGAGCATTGCCACTTCACGTTCGATAATCACCGCCAGCATCGACGGCAACGGGTTGCTCACAGCTACTCGTCAGACATCCTATCAAGACGCTGAGGCAAATATAATACGTGAGGAATACCTTGATGCAAAAGACCAAGACCAATTCCTGCAAGACCGTTTCAAAGACGACAATATCGAAATTTTGGAATATGCCATTGATGGTATAGACGACTTCACCAAGCCAGTGAAAGAGACTATAAAGTTTACACAACAGCAAACTTTCACTGGCGACCAGATATATATCAACCAGCTCATATTCCCGTTGCTGAGTGAGTCACCGTTCAAGAGCGAATCGCGCGTCTTGCCCATTGACGTTCCTTACAATGAGAATCAAATCATAAACATCAATTTCAGCATCCCCGAGGGCTGGGAAGTGGATGAGATGCCAAAGTCACTATCTCAGATTACGGAGAATGGAGGCTTTGGGCTGAAAGTTCTTTCACAAGTAAACGGCAACACTATCAATGTGGTGTGCCGCTTGACCAACAACCGCACACTCTTCGCCCCCGAAGAATATAGCGGCATCAAAATGTTCTTTGACGATATGGTTAAACACAGCAAGGACATGATAGTCCTGAAGAGGAAACAATAACTATGCTCAACATCAGAACAATAATATTGGCGGCATCTTTGTTGCTTGGAATGACTGCCAAGGCGCAAATTATTGTAGTGAACGACGCTTCAACTGTTGTGAATGTTAAAGACATGACCAATGCAACACAGAACGAAAAGCTTAGTTTCACTATCACCAACGAGCGAGGCAAGGATGCAGCGAGCACCGCTATCATGTGCAGCCCTTATGAAAAACTTGCTAAGTTTGAGGGTACGGCAGTTGATGCACAGGGCAAGGTGTTGCACAAGTTCAAAAAAAGTGAACTGATTAAAGTGGAATTGACCGAGAACTTCACGACCGATGTTTTCAGAATGGTTCTTGACTACACTCCACCATGTTATCCCATCACTATTACTTGGGAATGGCAGATTGATATGAGCGGAGGATGGATAACTTATCCATCGTTTGTTCCATATCCTTTCAACAGCTACGATGTGAAGGTGGAGCGTGCGTCCTATAGATTGACATTGCCAAAAGAAATAGACTGTACCTACAAAAAAATCAACTTTGACGGCGAGGTTAAACAATCAACAACCGAGAACAACTGCAAAGAATATTTTGTGGAGGCGAGCAACTTGGAGTTTGGCGATAAAGTGCAGTATTCAGCATCGTTGAATGAGAGAATTCCATTTGTGTTTTTTGCATCGCCCACTTTTAGATACCGAGGTGTTGATGGCAAACGCACCAACTGGAAAGAGTTTGGCAGTTGGATTTATACTCTGGCATCAAAGGATTTCAAGTTCTCTCCCGATTTTGAGCAGCAAATCAAGGCGATGACTGACACATGCAGCAGTGACTACTCTAAAATTGCGGTTCTCTACAAGTTCCTTGAGAAGACGACACGCTATGTAAGCATTCAGCTTGGCATTGGAGGTTTGAAACCGCTTCCTGTTGAATACACCAGGAAGACAGGTTTTGGCGACTGCAAGGGACTGTCGAACTATATGCGTGCTATGCTTGACGTGGTGGGCATTAAGTCTCATTTCACGATAATAAGCACTAAGAACAAGAGGCTGACTCCCGACTTTGCTAACGCCAACCAATGCAACCACGCCATATTATGCATTCCTCAAGCAAAGGACTCCATCTGGGTGGAATGTACCAATCCCGCACTTCCTCTTGGCTATGTCCATGAGGATATTGCTGGCCACGACGCGCTAATCGTCACTCCTGATGGTGGGAAATTTGTCACTCTGCCGCAATATGCCGACAGCCTGAACCGTCAGTCGAGCAAATTGACTATCAAGCTATCTCCCGATGGCATGGCATCAATGGACCTGGAGCAGCAATCCGCTTGGCGGCAATATGAGGACAAAATACCGCTTCGCTACTTAGAGGAGAAAAAGTTTAGAGAAAAGCTGCTGGGTTTGATTTATGCTCCCAGTGCCTCGTTCAAGAGTTCTTCAATCGTCGAGGAGAAAGAACCATTTTCGACACCATGCATGACTATTAAAGCTGAGTTGGAAAACCTGCATTATGGCAACGTGACAGGGAACAGGATTTTCTTTCCCGCCAACCCAATGCATAAGAATTATCGTGCTATTAAGAAAGACGAAGACCGCAAGCAGGATGTCACAATCGATTATGGCTATGTTGATGAGGAAGAGATTGACTTCATCATTCCCGAGGGGTATGAGATGGAAGGAAAGCCTGGAGCAGCGGTAATCAACGAGCCCTTCGGGTCTCTTGTTTGGGCAATCGTCCAAGACGGAAACATCATCAAGGTAGTGAGCCGTTTGGAGAGGAAATCGGGCAAGTGGGATGCCAATCAATATCAAAAGATATATGACTTCGAGAAAGCTGTTGAACAGCGTTACAACCAGCGCATAGTTCTCAAAAAAACGGAGTGAGACGACAAAAGGGACCATCAAATCAACATTATCGTTCAACAAGTCAAACAAGAATTTTGAAATTTAACAGCCTTATAATAACCATGTTAGCATTTCACAACCTTGTGTTTCACAGGTTTGTGTTTCACAATGTTGTGTAAAAAATCTTGCACAATCTTGTGTTTTTCAAATTATTTGTTTATCTTTGTCAGAGAAAATATTGAAATGGTATGGAGAATAAGAGTTTTTTATTTGGCACCGCTGTGGGTGGTTACAACTTTATTGGACGTGAGGCAGAGATAAGACGTTTGCTTTCAAATTTCACTGAAGGCATCAATACAATCCTCATTTCACCACGTCGCATAGGAAAGACATCACTAGTAAAGAGGGTTAAGGAATTGCTTGAACCTCAAAAAGATGTGATTGTTGTATATTTTGACATGTTTGCCTGCAAGACTGAATATGAATTCTATAATGCATTGTCGGCAGCTGTGCTCAAGCAGACGGCTTCTCATGCCGAAAAATGGATGGAGTATGCCAAAGAATTTATCGTTAGACTTACACCAAAAATTTCCTTCTCACCAGAAGCAAATAGCGACTTTTCAATATCTTTAGGCATCACTCCTAAGACGCATACCCCTGAGCAAATACTTGGTCTGGCCGAAGAAATCGCCCACAAACGCGGCAAACGCATAGTGGTGTGCATTGACGAGTTTCAGCAAATTGGCGAATTACCCGACTCGTTGACAGTACAGAAGCGTCTACGTTCAGTTTGGCAACACCAACAAAAGACCTCCTATTGCTTGTTTGGCAGCAAAAAACATCTCATGAGTAACATTTTCCAACGTCGCAACATGCCGTTCTATCAATTTGGTGATATGGTGTTTTTAGGAAAGATAGGCACAGAGCAATGGGTGGATTATATTGTGGAACATTTTAAAGACCGCAACCGAAACATCTCATGTGAGCTGGCTCAGCGTTTGTGTGAGATAGTAGAAAACTACTCATCTTATGTTCAGCAGTTAGCATGGCTGCTTTTCTCCTTAATTAATGAAGGAGAGACAGCAACCGAGCTGTTGCTGAATTGTGCAGTGAATGATTTGCTCGATGCCAATGAGGCTTTGTTTATGCAGCATATAGAGCCACTGTCGGCCTATCAGCTGAATTTCCTGAGAGCCATCTCTGATGGCCATCAACATGGGTTTGGCGAAAAAGATATCAGGGAAGACTACAATCTAGGTAGCCCATCTAATATTGCTCGACTAAAGTCTTCGCTAATCAAGAAAGATTTAATTGAGACTCAGGCTAAAGGTGCTATCACAATTACTGACCCAGTTTTCAAGCTTTGGATTCAACGTCGCATAGCTCAATAACAATACATAATATAGATTAGCACATTCTCTCCACTCTCCCCACTTCCCTTTCCCCTGATTTTTGACTACCAACTATCTCCACAAAACTTGTGAGATTGAAAAGCAACGGTACATTTGTTCAACAACTCAAAGAAGAAAAGAAGGAGATGGGCGCGATATGCGCCTTTTTTGTTTTTGCTGCGGCGGGATGAAATGGATGGCTTTGGCAAATTGTGTATTGAATGGTTTTGGGTCCATCTTTTGAAAAAACTCAAATTTTGGCTTAAAATTTGTGATAGTTTCAAGAAAAAGCATTACTTTTACAAAAAAATAATTTAATCACAATTTAAGACAATAAAACTATGGATCTAAACACTAACAATCAAAACGTGAACAATCCAAATCCAGTCAACAATCTCTCGGCTGGAAAGGCAGCCAAAGGATGCTTTGGCTTGGGAACTGCAGGCGGCATTCTTGTTGCTTTGGCAGCAGTGATTGCTATCTGGGCTTATACCGGATATAATGGCCTTGTTACACAAGAAGAGGAAGTAAAGACTGCATGGTCACAGGTTGAGAACCAGTATCAGCGTCGCATCGACCTTATCAAGAACGTTGCAGCAAGCGCCAAGAAATATGCTAACACCGAGAAGGAGATTCAGCTCGGAACTGCTAATGCACGTGCTCATAATAACACTGCAAGTGCCGACCAGCAGATGCAGGCAGTTGCTGCTACAGCCGACTCTCTTTCTAAGGTTAAGGTGGATCCTAACGATGCTAAGTCTCTCCAGTCTTATGCCGCTGCACAGGACAAGATGCTCGAGCAGGCTCGCTTGGCAATCAATGTAGTGCACGAGGCTTATCCCGAGCTCAAGAGCGACAAGCTCTTCGAGAACCTCCAGGTTCAGCTTGAGGGTACCGAGAATCGCGTTGCTACCGAGCGCAAGAAATTCAACGAGACTGCTAAGGAGTACAACATTACCATCCGTCGTTTCCCAAAGAACATTCTTGCTAATATCTTTGGATTCAAAGAGCGTGCATACTTTGAAGCTCAAGAAGGTGCCGACAAGGCTCCCGATGTTGACTCAATGCTCAACGACTAATTTTGGTATAATCGTGAAATAGTAGAGTGGTAGAGTAGGTAACTCTGCATCACTTGCTGTGCTATTCTACTATTTCACTTTTACGCAGCTTTACTATTTATACTAAAAGGCTATGCAACTCGACAGTTTTATCAGCATACCTGATCAAGGGCGTGTGGTTGACGCCATTGGCGATGCCGAGAAGATGACTTCGGGAGAGATTCGTGTGCATCTCACACCCAAATGCGGCAATGACGTGATGCGCGACGCCATTAAGACCTTCAATCGCTTGAAAATGTACAAAACACGCCATCGCAACGGCGTGCTCATCTACATGGCGTTTGAGAGCCGCAAGTTTGCCATTCTGGGAGACGCTGGCATCAATGCCGTGGTGCCCGAGGACTATTGGGATAATGAGAAGGACACTCTCCTTGAGCACTTGAAGGCAGGTGACCCGGCAACTGGCTTGTGCAAAGTCATCGCCAGTGTGGGCGAGAAGCTCAAAGCCTTCTTCCCTGCCGAGGAAGATGACGAGAACGAACTGAGCAATGAAATCTCTTATGAAGAATAAATCCATCATTACACTTGCTGTGGCAATACTGCTCATTGTAGTTTTGCCGGCATGTCGCGACAACAGCAAGGGAAGTCAAAGCTCAACATCGACAACGACTCAAGAAAAGGGTCAGACAGTTGATGATGCAATGCCTGCGGCTCCTTCTTTTCCACTTCTTGACATGGTGGGAATCCTTAATCAAAAAGATTCCATCGAAATAAGCAAAAAGATAAAGGAGCTCGACAGCCTCAAGCTGGCACAGGTGGCTGTGGTCATAACCGACGACCTTAAAGGGATGGATGTCAAGGACTATGCCACGAAGCTTGGCAATAATTGGGGGGTGGGTCACAAAGAGACCAACAACGGCATCACCATAGTGGTGAAACCCAAGAAGGATGACACCCCCGAAGGCGGTGGCAAAGCAGCAATCGCCACTGGTTCGGGCATGGAAAAGATTATCACTAATGACATGTGCAAGCGCATCATTCAAGAAGAGATGGTGCCTGAATTCAAGCAAGACAAATATGGCGAGGCAATTGAGGATGCCCTCGACAAGATTAAAGATATCCTCACAGGAGATAAAGATAAATGATTAAGCCCATGAGCCGCAACAAAATATTGACCACACTGTTAATGCTCTGCCTCGCGATGGGCATGAGCGCTCAAGTGCCCGACAAACCCACCGAGAAAAAGCTTGTATGGGATAATGCTAACATCCTCGACGACAGCCAGGAGAAACTCATTGAGGATTCATTAGAATATTTCTCGCGCACAACCAGTAACCAGATTGTTGTGATGACTGTCACCAACGAGATGCTTGACGGCATGTCGCTGTCTGAGTTTGGTCAGGAAGTGGGTCAGAAATGGGGTGTAGGTCACAAAGGTTCGGACAATGGAGTTGTGGTCTTGATAAAGCCCAAGACTGGCGACGACGCTATGGGCAAGGGCCGAGCATTCATCAGTACCGGCTATGGCGCCGAGGGTCCATTGCCCGACTTGTTGTGCAGCAAAATCGTTGACGAAGAGATGGTGCCTCATTTCAAAGAAAATGACTATGCTGGAGGAATTTGGGCGGCATTGAAGGTGCTTAAGCCCGCCCTTCAGGGAGATTTCAACACCGAGGAATATGTCAACGATGGTGCCGGTGATGCTATTCTGGCAATGATAGTGCTATTGGCTATCATCTGTTTCATCTTTGTTGTTATGAGCAGCAATAACAATAATGGTAACGGCAATAATACCAGAACTTATACAGGCGGTCCCATCATCTTCCCGGGAACCTTTGGCAGCGGACGCAGCTCTGGAGGCGGCTTCGGTGGCGGTTTCGGCGGCGGTGGCGGCTGGGGTGGCTTCGGTGGCGGCTCGTTCGGCGGTGGCGGTGGCGGCGGCAGCTGGTAAGAGCATATTTAAAGTTTGTATTTTTCACTCCTTTAAGTCCTTTCTCTCCTCCCCTAGAAAAAAGAAATGAAGTTACTAAATAGAATAGTATTGCTAGCTCTTGTTGCACTGTTGTGTAACGAGAGCTTTGCACAAGTGCCAGAGAAACCGGCACAGGCATCTCCTGTCGTCGACCTGGCAGGCATTATCAACAACGATTCACTCGTTACAGCGCTTAATGCCCAGCTCGACACGTTGTCAAAGAAAACCCAAAACCAGATAGTGGTTGTTACAGTCAACGACTTGGGAGGACTTGATGCCAAGGAGCTTGCTACCGAAATAGGACGCAAATGGGGTGTTGGCGGGAAGAGACTTAACAACGGACTTGTAATGCTCGTCAAGCCCAGGAACGATAAGGGCGACGGTGAAATAGGGTTTGCTGTGGGCTACGGACTGGAAGGAGCTGTCCCCGATGTGTTCTGCAAGCGACTGCAAACCGATTACATGGTGCCTCATTTCAAGGATGGAGACTATGCCGCCGGCATAAAGGCTGCCATCGACGAGATTGTGCCGGTCATTCTTGAGGAGTACAATCAAAGTCAAGCTCTTGCAAGCGATAGCGGCAAGAAAAGGGGAGGAGGCAACGGGTGGTTTGTCATTGCAGTAATAATCGCAGTGATTGGGCTCATTGCATTCCTGCGCAAGCGCAACAAAAAAAACATTAACGAACAGCAGCAGCCTCAAGCCTCAAATCTCACTGATGCCCAGGAGGAGCAACATCAATCCACACAAGATGAAAAGAATGATGATGTTGAAGAAGGAAATGACGAGGACGAAGATGATGACGAAGATGAAGCCGAACCGGCAGCCGAGGAACCCGAACAACACAAATATAAATACGGTGGCGGTGACTTTGGCGGTGGTGGCGCAAAAACAAAATTTTAATAAATACTGAGTACAATCAATCACATTGAACGATGAGTGATATTTTTAATAAAATAGGCGAAGCAATAATAACCGTGGCCGATACTTTGTGTGAGTATCCCGAGTTTATTCTGCTCATTGGCGGCGGTCTATTTTTATTTTTCTATTCAGGCGCAGTGTCAATCAGGCGACTGCCGCAGGCCATCGGAGTGTTGCGACAGAAACAAGCCATCGACAAAGGAAAAGAGACTGGACAGATAAGCTCGATTCAGGCTCTTCTCAGCGCTATTGCCGCCACTGTGGGAATGGGCAACATTGCCGGTGTGGCAGTGGCTTTGACGGTAGGTAACGGAAATCCAGGAGTTATTTTCTGGATGTGGGTGAGTGCACTGGTGGGAATGACCACCAAGTTCTTTGAGGGAACTTTGGCCATAATGTATAAGGGCAGAGACAGCGCCGGCGAGGTACAGGGCGGCCCCATGTATATTATAACACAGGGTCTTGGCGCGAAATGGAAACCACTTGCCAAGGCATTTGCCATCTTTGGACTTGTTGGCACCTTGTGCGTGTGGCAAGCCAACCAGCTCGTGGAATCAGTGACTACCGTTTTCACCACTCCCATGGGAATCGAGAACACGTGGGTTCTGCGCCTGATAATGGGAATTATCATGGTAGTGATCGTTGCAGCAGTGATATTGCGTGGTATCAAGAGCATAGCCAACATTGCCTCTAAGATGGTGCCTCTCATGGTAGCACTCTACCTTATTATGGTGCTGGTAATCATGGCAATGAATTACCAAGCCATTCCTGGCGTGTTTGGGTCAATCTTCAAGGGAGCATTCACCTTTGAGGCTGGATTAGGAGGTTTTGCCTATGTGGCGCTCATAGGAGCTCGGCGTGCAGCCTATGTGAACGAGGCTGGTGTGGGTACCGCCTCGATGATGCACGGAGCCAGCAAGAACACTGAGCCTGTTCGTGAGGGTCTTATTGCGATGCTTGGCCCCGCTATCGACTCTGGCCTTATATGCACTCTCACCGCTATTCCAATTATCATTGCTGGCAACTATGTGGGAGTTAATGAACCCAAAGGCCTTGCAATAGCGTTAGGCGCATGGGGGCAACTGATACCCAACATTGGGCACTACCTGCTTATGATCATCGTGTTCTTCTTTGCTTTCTCGACCATGTTCACCTATAGCTACTATGGCTTGAAGTGTACCAACTTCCTCTTTGGTGCTCACAATGCCAAGTACTACAACTATTACTATCTTGCAATGATTGTTGTGGCAGCTGTGGTGCCATTGAAGGTTGTGGTTGGATTTATGGACATCGCTTTCTTCCTCATGGCATGCTGCACGATGACAGCGCTGCTGTTGTTGTCGCCACGTGTGAAGCGGGAGGCAAAAGAGTATTTCAAGAAAAAGAAAAGCGAAAAATAACAAAATTGGAGTGATAATGAAAAAAAAGTGGCGATTTCGCAAGAAAAAGCCACTTTTTATTTTGTTTTTAAATATTTTTTATTATATTTGCAATCGATAAAGAAGAACCACATTTTTATTTTTATAAAACCAAGATAAAACACACAAAAGTAAATTTTCTCATACTCTAAAATCCTGCGGGAGCGACTTTGTGAAAAATCGCTCTCGCATTATTTATAGGGTGGTGGAATAAAAAACCATCCCTGTGTACTTCAGGAATGGCATTAGAATTAGTATACTTGATGAACAGTATAGCCATCAGTCGAGTTCAATCAGTCTTAACCTATAGGCTTTGCCTATGAGTTCGGCAACGTTGCGCGAGTCAGTCTTGTGCAACAATTGCTTGCGGTGATATTGAACAGTATTTATAGAGATATACAGTTTTTCGGCTATCTCGCGGCTGCTCAAACCCTCAACAAGAAACTTTAGAACTTCACGTTCTCGCACCGTTAAATCTTTAGTGGTGTTTGTCATAAATAATAGTATGTAAATAATTTCTATTAAGCAGACGCAAAATAAAGATATAATCAAATAAATTCCAAATAATTATATTTATTTTTATGAGTTTTGTATCAAAACTACCCCTTTTAGTAGCAAAATAATGATAGTTTTTTGAATAATTATTTATTTGTTTGAATTATTACTACCATTAAATACCTATAATATGTAATAGTTGACTCTTTTAATGAGAGAAAATCAAAAAAAATGAAAAAAAAGTGCGAAAAAATTTGCCAGTTCAAAAAATGTGTGTAACTTTGCACCGCAATTTCAACCCGGTGCGTTAGTTCAGTTGGTTAGAATGCCTGCCTGTCACGCAGGAGGTCGCTGGTTCGAGTCCTGTACGCACCGCAAGTGGAGAGAGGAGAAGAGCGAAGATGTGCTTCGGCACTATTCGCTCTTTCTTTGTTTATATATCAGCATGAAAAGTGATATTGTGAATGGAATATAACAGCGCATTGGAAGGCATGGATAACGCCTCTCAATGAGAGAAAAAAGTCAAAACTGTTGTTTGTTTATCTGGCGAAATAGCTGGCAATGAGTTTGCACAGCAGCAGGATGAAGATTATCACTCCTAAGGTTGGCAAAAATCTCAACCATTTCCTCGAGCGTGGTGGCTCGGGGATGTTATTTTTATTGGCGGCTGTGTCGGGCTGCTCAGGTGATATATACTGTGCTTCGTTGTTGAACCTCCTTTGGTGTGAGGTCACATAATTGATATTGGTATTGTGATTTATGAGTATTTTGCGTGGATGAACACCGTCGAAAGGTGACACTACCTTGTTGTCCTCAAGTTGCTGCATCAGGAGCTCGGCTCGCTCGGGCGTTATGTCAAAATAACGCTGCAGCATGGGAAGGGTGATCATGTTGCAAGTTTTGATATATTCTACAGCCGAACTGTATAGTGGATCGAGGTTCCCAAGATTGGCATGTGTTTGATAATATTCTGTACCCTTGAATTTGGGTGGTTGCTCCTCAAAGGGTTTCAGCTCTTCAATAGGGGCCTTGTCGGTAGGTATATAAGCCACACCGTTAACAATCTTAAGTGACGACATGCACTTAGGACAGGTAATAATGTGGTTGAGTTTTATAAGTTCCTCTTCGGTTTGGTTGCAAATTAATCCGCACTTAGGACATTCTATTTTCATTTTGAAGATGATTAAGGTTGATTATCAATTACCGGTTATGATGTAAACTATGAAGAAAAGGGCCACGACGATGAGGGTGAAGGCTAGGCAACCGCCAATGCTGAGGATGCTGAATTGGGATTTGCTGCCGCCATTAGAGGCACGAGACGAGGCTTTTTTGTTTTTTGCTGCCATGGGTTGTTTGGGAGGATTGTTTTTGCCTTTATTGTTTTGCTGTGAATTCTTAGTGTAGGGTGGAGGAGCTGTTGTCTTATTTGACTGGTACTTCGGAGGTCTTATTCTTACAAAATTGCCGCATTTAGGGCAAAAGTTGGCTCCTTCTTTAAGAAAAGCTCCACATTTTCTGCAGTATCTGATCACGTCGTCTACATGTGGACTTGGTTGAGGAGGTTTTTCTGCCTCTTTGGGCTTACTGGCATCGGGCTTTGCTTCATCGCTGTCACTGTTGTCTACGCTGCCAGTTGATGTAGAGGGCTGATTGATGTGTGAAGCGTCTGGAAGCGACTGTTTCTCTACAGGAGTTGCTTCGTCATCGAGTGGGATGTCTCTTTTTCTAGTCTCGATGTCGAGGTCTATCTCAATGAGGCATTGAGGGCACACATAGTGTCCTTCCAGCTTTTCGATTTCTTGAATCGATACATCAATATGTTTCCCGCAGTTGGGGCAGAATATATGCACTTTTAAGTCTTAAGTTATTAGTGTGAGTTATTAGAGCAAAGTAGGAAGTACTGATTGACACAACGTACTTCCCACTTTGCCAATACTAACTATTACTCGTAGTGAACGATGGCTTTAACAACAATGTGCCACTTGCCGTTTTCGAGCTGAGCACGGCCGGCGCGGTCGGTGATAATGCGTGACTTCCCTGCGCTCGACTGGATGTTGTTGCCCGAACATGCGCGTGTGAGGGTGTCACCAGGCATGAGGAGGGCGAGTTTGTGGGCGTCGCTCTTGTTGATAACAGTGAACGAGCCACTCTTGCCGTCCATAGTTGTAAGCTCGAAAATAGAGTTTCCGGGCTCATATTGCGAAGAAGAACGTGAGAAGTTGTCGTCTTCGTCGGGCTTAGCCATGAAAAGGATTCGAGGCTCACCCAGAACGGTAGCTTTTGGCTCCTCTCTCTTTGGTTCCTCTTTCTTTTCTTCTATCTTCTCCTCTTTCTTTGGCTCTTCTTTCTTTACGTCCTTTTTGGGCTCTTCTTTCTTCACATCCTTCTTGGGCTCCTCTTTCTTGGGCTCCTGCTTCTTTATATCTTGTTTTTTAGAAGGATTGTTGTCAAATTCTATTTTCTTGGTTTGAGCCAGACCTTCAGTCTCGTTGAGCTTGGCATCGTGCTTGGGGTGCTTGTCGTGCTTGTCGTGAACAATAGGTTCGCCCTTAATAGCTGCACGAAGCTTGTCAATTTGCTTCTGCATATTGTTGATGTCGCCGTTAACATCGCTCATGACAGCTTGACTCTCTTTGCGTGCCTGCATACCAAGGAAAGTGCCTATCAAACCTGCAGCAAGACCCAGTAAAGAGAGCAGATAGAGGAAGCCGTGTCCACCATGTGAACCGCTTTCTTCTTTCTTGTTTTCCTCGCTGTCACCTGCTTTCGACTCGGTCGAGTCGTTGGTGTTAGTGATGGTTGTGGCTTCATCGCCGTTGGGCTCGGTAGCTGCGGGCTCGGCAGCCGAGGTTTGTCCCACCTCATCACCGGTGTGGCTGGCGTTGTATTTCTCTACATCTTTTTTCACGCCGTTTTTGATTACAGCACCTTTATCATACTCGGCAGTGATAGTTGCCAGGAGTTTATCGAGGTCACCGCTCTCATTCTCGTGTGATTTGAGCTTGTTGTAGAACCCCATCCACTTGTCGCGAGTGCCATACATGTTCCTTAGGTCATCGAGTGTGTAGTTCTCGTTGGTGCGGGAAATTACCACATTCTCGGCTTGAGCAAATCCAAGATCTCTTGCGATCCATTGTGCTCCAATAGCGAGTCCATGTTTCCACTGACCTGGGTTAAGGTTCTTGGCGTTGTCCTGGGCACTTAGTCCCATGGTGCTCATGGTTGCCATGATGCACACTAGTGTTAACAGAATTTTTTTCATTTCGTTTGAAAGATTTTGTTTGTTATTATTATGTTTTTATTATTCAAATTTGTTAAACGGTGCGTGAAATCACCTCGTTGCACAAGTTCTTGAGAAGGTTGTGCCTGATGATTCCAATAATGGGATAGAAGAACGGAACGTCTTCAATCGCTTCATCGCCTTCATAGCGTCCTTTGAGGTAGTTGCCTATACCTGCTGTGAGGTAGTTGCCAATGTCGTCGCTCAAAACGCTTACGAAAATCTTGAACACCTTGTTATCGATGCCAAATTCGTCTTTGGTGACATTGTCGCACAGACCTATGAAGAACTCATTGAAGCGTGATACCTGCTCGATGAGCTTGTCACGAACTTCAATCTCATAAACCGACTTGATGGTGAGTGGCTTCTCGTCTAGCATCGAGTAGCAATACTTCATCGCGTTCACATTGCGGGGTGTGAGACGCTGTACATCGACGTTGCCGTCCATGCGCAGACTCTCGAGTTTGATGCCGCCGCGGCAAGTAATCTGCTTGGGGCTCTTCTGCTCTATCTTGATGGAGAACCGTTCAGTATATTTCTTGTCGAAAACACGCTCAAGGATGAGCTGTGTGAACTCTATTACTTGGTCTTTGCTGCCCAGGATGTTCAAAATCTTTGAACCAGTACCACTGAAGTAGATTTGCTTGGGCATCTCGTAGTTGCGTGCCTTCATCGACTGTGCTATATAGTAGATGATTGCTGCATAGAAGTACATGAAGATGAGCTTGCGTTGAGCATCGTTGCGCAGCAGCGTGTTGTAGCTGTATATGTTACGATCCACCTCTCTCAGCTCTCGCAGTTGCTCAACATTCTCTATTGAGAACAGGAAAGCATTCACGTCTTGAGAGCGCTTGCGCTTGAGCACATCTTGAAGGATGCTGTTAAGGTAACCTATGTCACCGTTCTTGGATATCAGTCGCTTGAAATACTCTCCATAGTGACGTATGAGCGGGTTGTTGTCGGCATCGCGTTCGGTGAATGCGTCGCCAAAGATGGCATCACCGGCAAAGCGGAACGACGAGATAGCCACTGGCTCGGTGTCGAGACGGTTGGCTGTGGGCTGATATATCACGGTGTCGGTTGTGCCGCCGCCAATGTCGATTGACACAAAGCTGCCGCCGCTCACGTCATCACCCTTATAGAAATAGGCAGGCGCGATACTTTCGGGGTAGGCGTGGAGGTTGCTGGTGTCATCGCCAAAGTAGGTGTGATACAGCTCATTCCAGGTGTCATCAAGTTTTCGACGGTCGCTGCCTCCCATGCTCACAGGGAAGAAGTATACGATGCTTGTGCGATTCAAGTCTCCGTTCTCAAGCAGCACTTTTGCCTTGATGAGCAGTACAAGCTCGCGCAGGAACTCGCGTGAGAGAGTTATGTCGCCCATCCACTTGAGGTTTGTAGTGATGTCATAGCCATCGAAGTACTGACGCTCATAGAGGAATGGTATGTTGATGTCTCCAAAGAGTTTGTGGCCACCTGTGCTGATGGCATTGCGGGCGAGAGCACTGCGCAATGGGAATCCGTACACATTGTCAATGTCGCTGGGAAGGAATTCCACGCGTTGCAGCTGGTCGGCAAATAGTAGCGTGCCACGTTTGAGCAGCGAAGCAATAAGCACTTGGTGCTCTCCGTGCTTGAATTCAAGGTCTTTGGCATCATGTCCTCGTTCCGACCATTCCACATGGCTGTTGGTGGTGCCAAAGTCAACTGCAAAAATCAACTCCTTGCTGCTTGCCACATATGGCTTCCACAATGGCACGATGTAGCCTGTGAATTCTCCTGCTGGAGTGTTGATTACAGCCTGCATCATGTCAAACGACCCTTCCAGGTCATAGTAAGTGGTGGTGTATGAGCTCTTGGTGCGAACCTTTCCACTGCATTTCATGCCATCGGTGCTCATGCCGTCGTTAAAGAAGTTGAGCCTTGCATCGCCACCGTCAATCATCGAGAACAGCTGAACAGTGTAATCGTCTTTATAGTTGGTGCGCACAAATGGGAATATGGCAGTCGACATCACCACACTGGTGATTATGCGACCGGTGCCACGATTCTCGTCAAAGTGCCAAGAGGGATCGTCGATGGGGTAGTAGTTGCGTGTGAGCTCAATATAGCGTTTCTTGAGCGGTACTCGCAGTGTGACATTGACCGATCCGTCGTTCAGCTCTTCCATTTCAAGCATGTTGCGTCCATGTATTTTCTTGGTCACATCACTTGCATTGAAATATTTGAAGAACTCCTCGGTGAGAGGCAGCAAGTATCCGTTGGGCTGGTGCATAGTCTTGCTGGTGACATTGCCATTGAAATAATGGCTGTCGTCGATGGGACCGCTAAGCCTTATCAGGGTGTCCTGCAGAAAATCGCCTGTGGTAATGAACGGATATATGATGCTGGTGTCGGGAAGCTTGCGTTTGTCGATGGGAATTCCTCGAGCAAAGACTTGAGTGGAGCTGTCCCATTCCTTGTCGATATAGATGTAGTGGTCTACGCTGCCGTTGAAATTGTTGCGAAGCACCAGTGGCAGTTTGCCTTCAACCATTCGTGTTGGAGCTATTACGAAGTCGCTGGTAGAAGCCGAGCTCATGATGTCGCGGGCACGTTTGTGATAAAGTCGAGCGCCAAGTACGGTTACCTCGTCGTCACCCACAAAGGGGTCAAACTCCAGGTCAAGCTTCTCGACCAGTCGTGGAGCCAATTCATAGCTCAATGCCTCGAGATTGGGAATCACCTGTGTCAAGCGAGCATAGAGGGCAGGCTTTTCTCGCATGATGATGTCCTTGTTCTTGAGCATATAGTCATACACGCCTTTCACTGCTGTACGCAAAGTTGGGAAAGCGTTGAAGAGCATGAACATGTAGTAAACGAAGTCTTCGTCGCGCTGCCACAGGTCGCGCGTGTCGCTGTCAAAGAGCGATATGCCTTGCTCAACCTTAATGCCTGTAATGGGCTGTTCGGTTTCGCGAGGCACGGCAATTGTCATCGACGACGGCGATGTAGCACCAATCACCTGACTGTTCCATAATAGTATGTACCAGTCGGTGAGCATGTTGAAATTGTATTTTGTGTCGCTGGCAAGGAACAGTTCAAGAGTCTCACCGTAGAGGCGGTGCTCAGGTTCGCTCTTGAGACGTTCCAACTGCTCTTCGCGGTTCCATCTCACGATGTGGAGATAGTCTTTATGATTTTCGAAATCAAAGAACAGCTGTGCCACGTCGAGGGCGTTCGACACCAAGCGCTTGTCCATCATCGAGCCTGAAAGTCGAGCATTGCTTGCCAGATGCTCAAAGGCGTTCTTCACCAGGTCGAGCTGGGCAAAAGGACTCGGAATCGCCGTGCGTGGATTTTCCGAGAGACCACCATTTGGGTCCTTTATCTGCTTGATATCGTCGTCAACGTAGGGAGCCACAGGAATCCAATCCTGTGCACTCGTCTTAGTCGTCTTGTTGTTATATGATAGTACTTGACTCATAATCGTATATTTTTCTAGATGCTCGAGACTATCTAGATGTTCTAGTTGATATTGTCGTAGCGCTCGGTGATGATTTTCTCGGCTGCGTTATAGAACAAGTCCATGAGCTTGAGCTCAGGATTGCTGCCATATCTGTTATTGTCGCGGCTCAAGCGGTTCATTTCGGCCTTGAACACATCGTTATCCACTTTCTTGTTGCCAAAGAATCCTTTCTTGGTAAGGACTTTGTGGATGGCCTTGTTCATATCCATCTCACCCTCGTTGAAGAGAGTGACATGACGGCGGTTGTGAAGCAGCTCGGTGAGCCACTCTATGTATCCGTCAAAGAATTGTTGGGTAAGCACGCGATAGAACTGTGTGCCGGTAAACTCGCGAGTTATCTTGGGAGCATCTTCAGTAAATCCCTGGCCTATCATGCCGTTGAGACCTGTGCGTAGGAAGATATACAGCAAGTGTAGCTTCACAAGATTGCGATAGATGAGCTGTCGCGTCTCTTGACCGAAGCATGAGAAGTCGACAAAGTCGGTGTCTCGTTCTAGTCCATACTCAAACGCCTTGGTTGGCAATGGCTCGCCAGTGGCAAGGTCGGTGAGCTCGCTGTCACTCAGGCTCAAGAACTTGAAAGGCGCGAGGGCTCCTATCATCTCGATTAGGTGAGCCGGGTCGTGCTGGTCGCGCTTGTCGCCTGGGTCGTAGGCATAGGGTGCGTTGTGTCCGTGGTCACCCAGGTAGAAGATGGCATTCACGGCATTGCGTCCATTGCCGGTGAGAGTGTTGTTATAGTATTCAAGCGCACTTTGTGTCTTTACGATAAAGTCGGCATTGTCAATGCGCTTGTCTTTTTTGTCATCACTTTCCATGAGTGTGAAGTAGGGGAGCACAGTCAAGCCACCTATTGGTGCTCTCTGCAAGAATGCCTTGTTTTTAGCGTCGATATTCTTGGCTTGGCGTATGTTCTTCACGATAATGGGGAAGCCAGCTGCACCGGTACCGCCAAAGATACTGCTGATGAAGAAAATGCGGTCACCGTCGGCAAAAACGTTGGCAAACGCCTTGAACTCGTTGCTGTCCTTGATGCCATTGAGTGCTACACTGCCAATATTTGGTGAGCCTACAAAACCAATGCTCATTTTGTTCTCGAGCTGATAGTCGGCAAAGAGCAGCGACGTCAATGCTTGGTTGGGCTCGTTCATTGTGTTGTAGCTGATGAAGTCACGGAACTTGTAGTTCTCCACAGCCGCCAGGTTGAAGATGAATGAATCATCAAGAGGCACTTGGCTGCTGGAGACAACTTCCTTGAGACTCGATATCTTGGTGGCGAAAAAGCCGTTGGCATTGGCATTCTTGCCATAGAGTTTCTCACGGAGCGTGCCATAGGCGCTAAGCAGTCGCTCGGTGCGCTTGAGGTCGGCATTGGACTTGTGCGGATCGATGATTATGGGAACGATTTCCACATCTTTCAGTGGCTGTCCGTTGGCATCGACGGGGCGCACGCCTGCAGCGCACATCATAATCATCGACTTGAGTACGCGCGAACCTGTTCCTCCTATTGCAAATACAAATAGTTTCATTAATTATCGTTATTCGTTTAACGTTTAATGTTTATCGAGTTTAGTTGTGAGAGTTATTGCGGGATGGGGGTGTGACGGCAGTTGCTGCTCCACCATCGCATCGAGAACGATGCTATAACAAACATCACAGCAGCAAACACAATATTGTGCAACTCAAATGACACAATGGCGCTGCCATAGTCTTTGCCTTCCAGAATGGAGCTCGTAACAAAGTAGTCCACAACCGGTGTGAGCACAGCCACCACGCCGAGCATCGCCAGCCAGTGGTACCAGCGGTCGAATTTCACAGAATTGATGGCATAGTAGTAGATAGCAGCTCCACCCCAAGCCATTGCTATGGTGATAGCGGCAACCGAAGTGTATTCGTCAAGGTTGCCTAGGTCGTTGCTGAATCCGTTGGAATAGTAAAGTGCATCATATAGCGTGATCTTGAAAATGAAGAACAGTACGCTGATAATGATGCCGATAACTAAAAATATAACTTTATCTCGCATAGTGTTATAAGAAAATAGTTTCTTTTGTTATTAATTTTCAAGTTTCATTACAATTTTCCCGTAGGTATCGTTGCCTGCCGAGAAAGCGTCGTAAATACCTTGCAAAAACTGTTCCAATCCAAATGTGGTGGTAGAGAAGTTGGTTGCATTTGAGTCGGTGTCGCTAGTCGTGGTCGACTCTTTAATCCATGCAGGGAATTGGTTGGCAAGGGTGATTGACAGCTCGTCGCGTGAAGTTTTGAACTTGCCCTTGGCAGTGATTAGGTGTGTCATGCCTTCCAGATAGGAACGGTTGTTGTTGGTGATGTCCTCTGGTTTGATGGCGTGGATGGTGATTTCAAAACCGCTTTGCGACTGCACAGCATAGTTTGCTACGTTGGTCAGGAACGCGTCATCCTTGGCAAGAGGCTTGAGATTGGCAGCAAGGGTAAAGCACAGCACGCCAGTCTCTCGGTCTCCCTCGCAGTTGGTGAGCACGTTGTTCTCGCTGCGTGAAGGGCGGAATTTGCCCACATTGTCCTTCCAGTCGGGCACCACTTTGAAGTTGAGCTCGCTCTGAGCCTGGTTGAAGCGGTAGCTGTTCTTTACGTCGGCGGGGTGTAGGAACTTGGCATATTTGTCGTCGCCACTCATGCGGTCGATTGTTGAGGCGTCGGCAACTATTATCACATAGAATGGACGCTTGCCGTTGTAAGTGATGGGTGCGCCATTGTAGGGATAATACTGTCCGTTGTAGTCGCCCATCATCTGGTTGACGATAATCGATTTGCCCTTGTAGGTCTTGAAAATGCTCGTTGCCACACTGTTCTCCTCATTGAGGATTTTTTCAACACTCACGTCGGCAGTATTCTTTGGTGAATAAATGAGGTCGGTGATGAGCACGCTCACATTGCCGGGCTTCTGTGCCTGTATTATCTTCTCGAAGATGAGCTTGAAATCGGTGTAGCTGGCATCGCCGGTGCCGCTGGTGCTGCCATAGATATTGCGGTCCTGAAGGAACGAGTCAATAGTGCCTTTATAGGGATAGATGTTGTCGTTTACAATATTGATTTTCACACCCTCTTTACCGGGAAAGAAGTTGATTAGATCATTCACTGCTTTCTTGAGCTGGCCGCCGCCACCAGGAGTGTCATAGGGAATCATCGAGCCGCTGCGTTCGAAGTAAACGGTTAGTGTAAGCTCCTTGAGCCCATATCCTTTGATATTCCACGACATGGGAGGACGCAACTTGCTTCCCACTTTGTTGATGTAACTTCCCAGAGCGTCAACGTTGATTTCTCCGTTTTCGGTGAGAAACTCTGCATAGCTCTTGGGGTTGTTCTTGATGAGGGAGCAGATGGAGTCGTAGCGAGCCTGAGTGGTGTCGCCGTCGATAAACGCCATTTTTACGGCTTTTTCAAGCCCGCCTCCACGGCATGAGGAGGCCAAAAGAGGAATGGCAAGCATAACAATAGCAATACTCACCAAATGGTATACTCGTCTTATCATCTTCATTTCCAATGTGTTTAAAAACAAAGTTTTTAATTATAGTAATATCGCATAAGATGCTACTTCACCTTATAACTTGCAAAACTACAAAAAATTATTCATTTACACATTATTTAAACAAGAATTAAGAAAGTTTTTTCTGAAACTAAGTTATAAAACAAGAAATTGCGACAATTCGCCGCAATTTCTTGTTTCTTTATTCTGAATATATAGCCTTTTCTCCTTTCAGCAATCAGAAATCATATGAATTAATGATTTGACGCCACTCGAGAGGGAGTTTGGCTTTCTTGTCGGTTTCAAGAGTCTTGCTTGACGATATATTGTCTTCGTCGGCGCCCACAATTATAGTGTAGCGGTGTTTAACGCCATATTCGGAATAAGCTTTTGGATCCAGGATCTCGATGAGGGTTTCGGTGGGAATCAGACGGTTGCCTTGCCAGATGTACTTGGTGTAATATTCTGAGCAATAGCTGCCTGAAGCTTGGCTAACTATGATTTTCTTCTTGGGGTTCACAAGGAGATTTCCATTAAGACCCTCGGTTTCAGACATCTTCTCAAACTTGCCGTCCTTTTCGTTCCACAGAAGTATAATGCTGCAGTTGCGGGATGCTGCGGGGCCAACAATGATGTCTAAATTGCCATCGAAGTTGGCGTCAAAATAATGTACATCGCCCGAAGTAACATCTTCGCATAAGATAGTTTGCGCAAGAGTTTGTCCACGGTAAATGTTCACATTATATCCTTCATCATCTTTCTCTTCGGTGGTGGCTTTGATGGAAGAACTGCTTGTGGGACAGTTTAAAACGTTGTAGAAGCCATATTTGTTTGTGGCAGGAGTCGTGCTTCTATTTGAGCTTGTAGTTTTGCCATAAGCACTGGTTGAAAAGTTTCCTACAGCCAAAACTGCCAGCATGATAATAGTAAGGAAGTGTCTCATAATTGTAAATAAATTAAAAAATAAATCAATAACAATAAATTAATTGCCAAAGGTAGTAATAAAAAATCATTCATGCAAGATTATTACTGAAAAGAAAAAATAAAATGGCAATCAAAGATCAGTATCCTAACAATTCGTTATAAATGCAAGTGATGTCGGTAGCGCTGATAACGCCATCAAAGTTGGTGTCGAGAGATTCATCATAGTAGTCACCTCCATTGATTAGGTAATTATACAGGATAGTTATGTCGACCGCCGACACCGTTCCATCATGATTCACGTCGCACACGTTGTGGTGCATCCACACGTCGAGCAGTGGCAACCGGTTGGTTATCCACTCGCTGATGTATTGTTTCTCCTCGACAAAGTTGAGAGGGTGGTCAAAGAGGTCGCTGTCGCCGTTCCATCGGTTCTCTTCGCGCGTCGCTGCACCACACTCGATAAGGCAGTCGATAGCAGTGGCATAGCGGTTTACAAGACTTTGCTCGCTGAGCCATGATGCTCTCAGTTCGTCATATCGGTCAAGGAATTGCTGGCGGTATTTGCAGCGGTTGTGGAACATCATCTTGAAAGGCCAAGTATAGGGTAGATTGAAATAGTCAAAAGCAACAATAGGCGGTCTCCAATCCATGGGAGACCACGACTGTCCCATCGTTGCATCGAGGTCCCAAACTGCGATGCTCAATTTTGGGTCTTGCTCCCGGTCATGGCACAACCAATAGATGTTTTTTGTCGAGTTGTCATTAGCGCACAAGGTAAGGTAGAAAATCGTGTAGTCAATAACAACAGGCACGTCGAAATATTGGTCTATCACGTTGTTAAAGTATTCAATAGTCTCGCTCCACATCATTGCATAAACGGCATTGTATAGCACTTCATAGCTGGTGGGGAACACCTCGTCAAGTTCTGGATACATCGTGGTAAACCCATAATAGTCGGGGAGCGAGTCGTTATACTCGTCAGCCCATTTAAATCCTGTTTCGTCGGTGAATTCGTCGGTCTTCCACAATCCACCATGGAACACATTGTTGATGGTGTCGTGTTTGACAAGTTGCAGCTGCTTGCGGTCCATGGCTTCGGTGAGGGAATATATGCCGCGATACTCGTTTCCTAGAAAAAGCTCCACGACCTCACCTCTCACCCCCGAGAGGGCATCGGGTGCTTTGTCAAAGTAATAAGGCTCATGTGCCATGTCAAGCCACAATTCGGTTGCCACACGGTTTCTCACTCGTGCCATATCAATTTGTCCGGCATCGAGAATCCAGTGGTTGTCGCGGCGCATGTTCATCAATTTGCGGTTTTGCTTCTCGCCGTTTTCGTTCACAAACTTAATGCTGTAATTGCGCTTGTGCTTTTCAGGGGTGTTGGTCGATCCTCCTCTCCATTTGATGCGGGCTGTCATCATTTCGCTCGCTGGAAGGCCGGGCTCGGCAAGAGACACAGTGCCGTTGGAATAGTCGTATCCAAAGTCGCCTTCTAGTGCCACAATGGGCAGGAAAGTAAACTGAAGAGTGAAAACTTTGCCGTTGCTGCACGCTACGCTCCAGCTTTTACTGCCGTTGATATCGTTGAAAATGAACGAGCTGCCATTTTCAAGAGGCATGCCGTTGATACTTTCCACAAAGCAGTTGTCGCTATCACCAATGGTGGCTTCAATGCTGGTGCCGAACCATTGCTGTGGAACCGACACGAGCACTGTGCCGGCAGTAGAGTCGCAGAATGCTGGACAGCCATTGACAGTAAACATTACAGCAGCTTGAGCACGGCAAAACCCCATTATACTCAGCAAAGCTGTCATTGTATAGATTAATATCGTTATATGATGACGACTATTCATGATTATGATTGATTAATTTCCTAACAAATATTTATAAACGCAGTTTAAGTCGACAACGGTGACATAGCCATCTCCGTCAACATCAAGATGGTAGCCGTGATCAGTGCCTTCAAGCAAATAGGAGCAGATGGCGATGATGTCGGCCGATGTCACGGTGCCGTCGCTGTCAACATCACACGGATGTCGCATGAGAGTGCGATCGAGATGGGCGAGCCGCTTTTTTATCCAGTCGTTGATGTAATCTCTTTCTCCCTTGATGTCGAGCGGCAGCCCATTAATGTCGCTGTCACCGCTCCATCGAGCCTCCTCACGCGCTACAGCCCCACACTCAATAAGCTGGTCTACAAGATTGTTCACCCTATCGGTAAGACTCTTCTCGCTGAGCCATGTATTCCTTAGTTCCCAATATCTTTCCACCATATCTCGATTGTAGATGCATCTTTCGTCCCGGAGCAGAATGAACTGGCGGCTTGAGAACTTGTAATCATAATCGGGTTCGGCTCTTCCTCCATGAAAATCGGGGGAATCGCGGTTGGTGCCCAGCGACCAGTCCAAATCCCATGCTGCAAGCGTTAGTTTCTTGTCCAGTTCGCGGTCATAGATTGCCCAATAAATATTGTTTGCGCCATTGTCTACCGAAATAAGGAACTGGGTGAAAATAGCATAATCAATCATGACGGGCATGTCTAAATACTCGTGGGCATGGTCGTTAAAGGCATAAACGTTGCAAGTGGCGATAAACTTCACTGCATTATACAAATCCTCGTGGTGGGTGGGGTTGATTTCTTCAAAATCAGGGTATTCTACAATAAAGCCATCATAATAGGGACTGTTATTGTCATAATCTACATATTGCCTGAATTCGGTAACGCGACTCCAGGTTGCAGCATTCCATAGCATGCCGTGAACCTGTTTAGTGTCCTCGTCATATTTCCTGATTTGAAGCTGCTTGCGGTCGATGCATTCCATGAGTGAGTAGATGCCCATATACTTGCCGTCGCAGAACACTTCCACCATCTTGCCGCGAGCAGCAGTGAGAGCATCGGGAGCTTGATTGAAGTAATATGGCTCACGAGCCATGTCGAGCCACAAGTCGGTTGCCACACGGTTGCGCACTCGTGATAGGTCAACCTGTGACGCATCGAGCTTCCAGTGGTTGTCGCGCCTCATTCCCAACAACTTGCGGTCTTGCTTCTCCCCATTTTCATCCACAAACTTAATGCCGTAATTACGCTTGTGGCGCCCTTCGGTGTTGGTGTATCCACCACGCCATTTCACCAGGGCTGTCATTGCTTGGTCGAGTTTGCCGTCGGGGTCAAATAGTGTGACGTGGGCATCGGTGTAGTCATAACCGATGTCTCCTTCAATACTGATGATGGGTAGGAACGTGAACTGCAAGCGCTTGACAATGGGCCCGTGCTCGTCTACAGCCCTGATGAGATAGGATTTGTCACCAGCGATGTCGTTAAATGTGATGGGGTTGTTGGTAAGCGACTTACCATTGACGGTGATGTTGTTCCAGTGAGTTGCAGTATCGAGCTGGACTGTAGCTGTGAAGTCATTGCCGAAACATTCTTTCGGAAGGCTGTAAAGGATGATATTGGAAGTGCTGTCACTGAACGCCGGCTTACCGTCGATATAGAGCTGCGATGCGCCTTGAAGCGGACACAATGATAGCATTGCCAGCATAAGCCACTGGCAAACGTATCTCGCGATGTGTCTTAAAGTCGAGCTCATAACTTCACTTAACGTAAGGGTATAGTTATCCTAACTATTAAAACGATTGAGATAGCATAAGTATTGCATAACAAATGCTTGTAACTGCATCAAAAAGCAAAAAACTGGTGCATAAGTTGCTTGATTGACTCAGTTGACACATTGAATCGCTTGACTCACCTGACTCACTTGACTCACTTGACTCACTTGACTCACTTCAAAAAAACAGAGGCCAGCATGAGCATAGCCTCTGAAGGTCAAAAATAAAAACAATAAATAAGAAACCTGACCAGCAATTGCCTCACAGCTATCGTGATAAGCCTTGTCACACCTTGATGATGCGCATGTGGGCTTTGGGGTATCTGAGTACCAGGCAGCTGGTTTCGGTAAGAACGGTAGCGTCCACATTTCTCACACCGCTGGCTTTGAGGTTGAGTGTCTCGGCGCTGAAAGGCTGGTGGGTGTACTTTTGCAAGTATTCAGGATCGATAATCATGCCTGCATCGGCCATGCCGCATTCGTCAAACACCTCGCTCAGAAGTACATATAGAACGCCGAATTTAGACCTTAGTTCGGTGAAGTCGATTCCCCATTTTGTTACGGTGTCGGTTGAGGTGATTACACGCTGATAATCAAGCTTGTTAAGAAGGCCTATCAGCTCTGAACCACCAATCAGAATCTTGCGTTTGCTTCCGGCATTTCCGGTAAAAGCATCACGCATGAGATCAATAATCGACTCCTGGGTAAAGCCATCATCGTCATAGACAAACTCCTTGCCTGCCTGTTGCCATATTCCGCCCGTGAGCATTACGTTTTCCTTCTTGGTGCTGTCCCAAATCTTACCTTTCACGCCAAATAGGAAACTCTTTTCCATTCCTAGCCTCATGTCGTATATGGCTGCCTCTTCCTGGTCGTTCATAGTCCATTCCACTTCCTTGTTGGCAATCTTTTGCATAGTGGATTGTTCCACCTGCATCTTAAAAATCTGGCAAAATTGTTGTGCCTTGCGGGGCATTGCTTCAAACTGTGGCGACATTACATCGAGTTCGGTAGCTGCGCGACCCATTCTAATGAGCTTGGTTTGTGCTGGTATGCTGGGCACGCATCTTTCTACATCACCAATGGTTTTTCCGTTGACAGCAAGCACCTTAAGGACATTGTTGTCGTCGCGGGAAATGACATAGAGCACCAATTCCTGACTTGAGAGTGTTGAGCCGTCGGGTTCATAGCCATAGACTCCTTGAACCAGAATGGTGTCGGAAACGTCAAACATTTCATTCTTGGCAGTAGAGATGGTTGCTTTCACGCTGTCTTCGGTGACAGTTTGTGCTGTGGGTTCGTCATAGGCTTGAGTGGTAATCGTCATTGTAGGCTTGGTGTCCACATTGTAAAAATCGACGACCATGCTCCCGGTATGTTTTGAGCCTGCGCATCGTGATAGCTGGTCGATGGGTGTTGCCATAGGGCGCACTTTCACTATCTGCTGGTCAATCTCGTTGAGAAGCAGGTCGGGCGATGTCTCTCGTGAGAGGTCGGTGGTGAGAGGCTCGTCTACCACATGTTTGCCTCCAGCCACACCGCCTATCACTATGGCGAGCAGGGCATTGTGGTCATTCATATAGCATCCGCCCAGGATGAGCATTATTACTATTGCCAGCAGGAGCATAAGGAGCTGGCGGTTGTTTTTAATCCAGTTGTGCGCATCCTTGGCGCGCTTAATATATTTCCTGATAAACATAGTTTTTTAGTTTTTAGTTCTTGGTTATTAGTTCTTGGTTAGTCCCAGAAGCTGCGTCGGCGGTAGATTGGGAAATTCACAGGTTTAGGAGCTTGTTCGTCAGCGAGTTTACTGGCAGCCTCAATTACCTCGTTGCGTCCTCGCAGGTATCCAGCTGCTTCGGCGTTCTTGATGTCCTCGTCGTGGTTGAGTGCGCCCACAATCAGTTTGATGAAGTTTTCACCTGGTGTTTTTCCAGGTTCAACCGAGTCGATTATGGCTCGTGCCGAGTTGGCAATGCTCTGACTCACGCCCAGTTTCTCGAGAATTTTGTCAACCATAGTGGGTTCTGGTTGCTGCTCGTTGTCAATGGCTTGCTGCTGAGAGCGTTCCTCGATTGGCTTGTCGCATAGTTTCAAAGTGTTGTCTTTTTCTTCTTTCATTAGATAATAGATTTAACATGTTAATAAAAACTTGGTGCCGCATGGCACATCTGAACTCTTCACGTTGCAAAGTTATGATGGCATCAATTGTCTAAGCCATATTAAAAAAACAGGCATTTTCTCGTTTTTTATTTTGTAGATTAAAAAGGTTTATTCTTCTATGTTTCCACTTGGTTTTGTCTATCATATTTTTAATGTTTTTATTATTATGTTATTTTTGCAAAAATTATTATCTTTGCACTATGGGTAAGAAATTCACATTCAATCGCAACACCCTCATTCACATACTGTGCTGGGGTTTGTTGCTGGCGTTTCCGCTATTCACTTTCAGGCAAAGCGATACAATGACCGATGTCATGCGTCATTTCTTTCGCTCGATGGGAGGCACCATAGCATGGCTATCAATATTCTATCTTAACTATTGCTATCTTGTGCCCAAATTGCTCTTTGTGAACAAGCGCAAGCGGTTTGTGCTTTATAATTTTTTAGCCATATTTGTGCTGGTGGCAGTCATGACTTGGTGGTGGCACTTGATGGGAGACATATTCCCTTCATCTACTCCCAATAAAATGACTTTCAATGCACCTCCCAAGTGGACACGCTTTGTTCAGATGTCGTTCATGCTCATTCTCGTAGTAGGACTTAGTGTGGCAATCCGAATGAGTCAGCGTTGGCACAAGTTGCAAGAGGCAAAGAAAGACGCCGAGCGCATCCGCACCGATGCCGAGCTCAAGAACCTCCGCAATCAGCTCAACCCTCACTTCCTGCTCAACACGTTGAACAATATTTACGCTCTTATCGCTTTTGATCCCGACAAGGCTCAGACGGCAGTTGGAGAACTTAGCAAGCTTCTAAGACATGCTCTCTATGACAACCAGAAGCGCTTTGTGCCACTCTACAAGGAGGTGGAATTCATAAAGAATTATATCGAGCTGATGAAGATAAGGGTCACCAATAACGTTAAAATCGACACTAACATCAAAATTGCCGACGATGACTCAACCCCCATCGCTCCACTAATCTTCATTTCGCTCATCGAGAATGCCTTTAAGCATGGAATCTCGCAGGCTGGCGATGGTGAGATAAGCATTGAAATGAGCAGTGACGACGATAAAATACTGTGCGAGATAATCAATACCAACCACCCCAAGCGCGACAACGACAAGAGTGGCTCGGGAATAGGTCTGGAGCAGGTGGCAAAACGGCTGGAACTCATATATCCCGGACGTTACACCTGGGAAAAGGGTATTGATAGTGATACTAAAAAATATTTCTCAAAAATAATTCTGTACAATGATAATAAAGTGCGCAATAATTGACGACGAACCTTTGGCAGTGGAACTGCTGGTGAGTTATGTGAAGAAGATACCGTTCATGGAGTTGAACGGCAGGTATTCTAATGCAGTCGACGCCATGAAAGGCATTGCTGATAATCCTGTTGAACTCGTTTTTCTAGATATACAAATGCCAGAACTCAACGGTATCGAACTCTCACGCATGCTGCCCGAGTCAACTCGCGTGGTGTTCACCACGGCTTTTGAGCAGTATGCTATTGATGGATATAGAAGCAATGCTCTCGACTACTTGCTAAAGCCCATCTCATATCCCGAGTTTCTCGAGGCGTGCAACAAAGCGTTGCAGTGGTTTATGATGGTGCAGCAAGCCGAAGAGCCCCGTGAACCCGAGGCAACCAGTATCTTTGTCAAGAGCGAGTATAAGCTGCTTCAAATCGATCTTGACGACATCCGCTACATCGAGGGGCTGAAGGATTATGTGAAAATCTACACCGAGCAGTCGCCGCACCCCATTCTCTCGCTCATGAATATGAAAGCGATGGAGCAGATGTTGCCATCGTCACGATTTATCAGAGTGCATCGCTCATTTATTGTACAGAAGAGCAAAATCCGTGAGATAGACCGCAACCGCATCGTCTACGACAAAGACACCTATATCCCAATAGGTGACAGTTACAAGCAGGCGTTCCTTGACTTCCTGGGACAGTAAATTCAAAAGTTACAATTATGAAACGATTATTTTTAATAATTACTCTCATAATGGCTTCGTTGCCTCTTATGGCAAAGAATCCTGTTCGCCACATTTTTGAGGGAAAATCAACAAAGTACTGGGACATCGTCTATACCTTTGACGAGAAATATATCTATCAAGGAAAGTCGACCAAATACTGGGATATTGTCTATACCTACGACGACAAGCACATCTATAAGGGTAATTCCACCAAGTATTGGGACATAATCTACACCTACGACGACAAGTACATCTACAAGGGAGACTCCACTAAATATTGGGATATAGTTTACACCTACGATGACGAGCACATCTACAAAGGCAAGTCAACTAAATATTGGGATATCATCTACACAATAGAGAAAATAGATAAATGAGAAGTTAAATCTTAATCTCAGTTATTTAGATTAGGGTTAAGTCAGGCTCAACGTAAAAAATCAGGCAGATGCATGCGGCACCAGCCTGATTTTGTTGTATTAGGGAAAGGAATAATTACTTTGCGACTTTCTCGAGGCGTTTCATCATGATGAACATGAAGAGTGCTGAAACAACGCACACGCCAATGAATACGCTCCAAACCACCCATAATGGGAGTCCTCCCCACAGGTAACCGCCTACACTCACGAGGAAGTTGCCAAGAGCAGTGCTGGCAAACCAGCCGCCCATCATCAAGCCTTTGTACTTGGGAGGAGCAACTTTGGTGACAAACGAGATTCCCATTGGGCTGAGCAGCAACTCACCGAAGGTAAGCACTAGATAGGTAGAGATAAGCCAATTGGGCGAAACTAGTGTAGCTGCGTCGCCAAGTGCCTTTTGTTCGTTGGGGCTTGGAAGACCCATTGAACCAATAATCATAATGAGGAATGCCGATGCTGCCACAAGCATACCCAGAGCAATCTTGCGTGGTGCGCTGGGTTCTTTGCCTTTCTTGGCAAGCCACCCAAAGAGTGCTAACGACACAGGTGTTAAAGCAACAACAAAGCAAGGATTGAACTGCTGGAAGATGGGAGCAGCTACATCAACCGACTCAGGAAGGTTGAAATAACGATAAATAAGAATTCCTAAGCATGCCGCTATCACGCCGCCGGCAATTCCGCGGGTGCGCTTGCTGTTGGTGGAGTCAAAAATGGCAAAAATTGCATATACTATAAAGATGCAAAGCACCAGATTCCACACGTCGAATGACATGGCCTGCAAGCCACTGGAACTCTTTGCTGTGAACTCGTTGGCAAAGAATGTGAGTGTCAATCCGTTCTGGTGGAATGCCATCCAGAAGAAGATTACCACGATGAACACAAGGATGAGTGCCACTATACGCTTAGATGTTTCACCTGGAGGCAGTTCGGCTGCAGCGGCGGCTTCCTTATTCTCTTTCTTACTTGAGATGGCACTTTTCTCAACGTGCTTGAAAGTGTTGCGGAAAATATAGTATATGAGAATAGAGACAATGAGCGAAACGCAAGCTACGCCAAATGCGAAGTGGTAGCTGTCGGCAACGCTAACGCCAAGATTCTTTTGAGCATATTCCATAATTTTCACAGCAGCGGTGGGTGCAAACATGGCGCCAATGTTGATTGCCATATAGAAGATGCTGAACGCCGCATCGCGTCGGTCGCTGTACTTCGGGTCATCGTAGAGGTTACCTACCATTACCTGGAGGTTACCTTTGAAAAGTCCCGTTCCCAAGCTAACCAGCAGCAATGCGCCCATCATAGCCACAAGTGCCACAGTGTCACCACCAAGTGGTACAGAAAGGGCAACATAGCCAAAGAACATGATTAAGATACCAGTTGTCACCATCTTGCCGTAGCCAAAGATGTCGGCAAGAATACCGCCAATCACCGGCAGGAAGTACACCAGCATCAAGAAGCTGCTGTATATGAGCCCCGCTGTACCTGGCTCCAAGCCGAAATTCTCACGCAAGAAGAGCGCAAATACGGCTATCATCGTATAGTAGCCAAAGCGTTCACCTGTATTGGCAAGCGCAAGGGCATATAAGCCTTTAGGTTGATTTTTAAACATAAGTTTATTGGTATTATAGAAAAGCCGGAGGGATTACAAGAAGCCTCCGGCTTTATATTTGTTTATTGGTAAATTTGTTATTTAGTGACTCGCTCGAGCCATTTCATCATGCCAAGCATTACACACATCGAGATGAGGCAGAACCCGGCAAATACAGCCCAGCATTGCCACTGATATGGGAAGTTGTTAAGCATTTTCACACCTAAGGCAATGAACAGATTGCCTACAGCTGTAGCTGTGAGCCACAAGCCTTGGCAGATGCCTTGAAGATGGGTAGGCGCTATCTTAGATACGAACGACAGGCCAAGGGGAGAAATGAACAATTCGGCAACTGTAAGCAAGAAATAGGTGACAATCAGCACCCATGGGCCAGCTTTAACCGATTCCTTCATGGCTTCGGTCAAACCCTTGAATTCCTCACCCGAGGGATAACCATTGTTGGCTGCGATAGCAATGAGGAATAGATATGCGCTACCAGCCAAAAACATACCAAATGCAATCTTGCGAGGTGTGGAGATTTCTTTACCCTTTCGCACCAGAGCAGCAAATACGATCATAATGATGGGTGTGAGCACAATCACAAAGAATGGATTGATGCATTGCCATATTTCAGGAGCAATTGAGCTGGTATTACAGAAATCACGGGCAAACACTGATAGCGACTGGCCATTTTGGTGGAACGAGAACCAGAAGAATACAGCCACGCCAAGTACTGCATACAGAGCATACATGCGTTGTTTAATCTCCTTAGCATCGGCAGAAACTTGTTCCTTGCTAACTGTTGCAGCTTCTTTAACTTTCTTGATGGGGTTAGGAAGCATTTTACGAGTAACTAAGAAGATAACTAATGAAATTAACATGGCTAAGGCCGATGCTATAAACGAGTAGTGCACACCGGTGTTGAATGTTTCAAGATAATTGTTGCAGAAGGTTGCCATATCACCCACCTGACCTCCATCAATGATTGAATTTTGGGCTAGAGTGGTGAGATTCTGCATGTCATTGCCTTTAAGTGTGCCCTCGATGAAGCCATGACACAGGCGAGGAAGATCGGAATTATAGATGAATCCGTCCAGTTTAAGTATAGCACTGCGCAGCAATGGTGCAACGAAAGGTGCAATCACGCCACCAATGTTAATGAATACGTAAAAAATCTGGAAACCACTGTCACGACGCGACTTGGCTATAGCAAGTTCCTCGGGTCCCTTCTTAGCTGCTTCGGCCTCATAGTTGTCATACAACTGGCCCACTATGGCTTGAAGGTTTCCCTTGAACAAACCATTACCTGCTGCGATTACAAGGAGAGCAAAACAAGTGAACACGAGAATCCACGTTGGCACATTTCCTGGATTGCCACCAAACACAGGTATCGACAGCATTAAATAGCCTGCAGCCATAACTATAAGGCCTGCAATAATCGTGCCTTTGTAGTTTTGTGACCTGTCGGCAATAATACCACCAGGAAGGCTAAGAACGTAAATGAGAAAATAGAACACGGCATAGATCCAGCCGGCATCATCATCGCTGATGCCAAACTTTGAACACAAGAATAGCAGGAGCACTGCATTCATGATGTAGTAGCCAAATCGTTCGCCCATGTTAGATAAGGCTGCTGAGATAAGGCCCTTGGGGTGTTTTTTCTTTGCCTCAACTAAATAGTAAATGAGGAAAGGCAGAACCACAATTGATACCGCAATTAGCATGAACACCATGCGGTTGTTGTTCCATAAATCTTGTAACATAATCAGTTTATTTATTAATGGTTAAAAATTTATATTGCTTTATACTTAATAGTGAACATATAATCTACTGCTGTTCGACTCGTTATTTTTTCATTGTGAATGCCATAGCATATGCCTTCATATTCTTAAGCATCGATAGCAGGCCGTTGCTGCGGGTGGGGGAGAGGTGGTCGCGCAGGCCAATGCGGTCGATGAAGTAGAGGTCGGCATCGACGATATCCTGCGGCTTCTGCCCCGAGAGCACCCTGATGAGCATTGCCACGATGCCCTTGACGATAATTGCGTCGCTGTCGGCGCGGTAGGTCACCACACCGTCGGCATATTGTGCGTCGAGCCACAATCGGCTTTGGCATCCGTCAATGAGGTTGTCGGGCGTCTTCTGGCTCTCATCGAGAGCGTCGAGACCGTTGCCAAGCTCAATGATATATGCATAACGATCCATCCAGTCGTCCATGTCGCTGAACTCCTCGATTATCTCGTCTTGAATTTGGTCGATTTCAGTCATTTTATATAATTATGTGTATAAATCGGTCAAAGTTACTCATAATTTTGATTTCCTACAACCATTTTGACAAAAAAAGGTGTCGAGCTTGTGACTCAACACCTTTTTTATACTTGTATCAAGCAGCTTTTAGCTGAACTTGATCAAGTTGTTCTTAATCTTGCGGCTACCCTGCAGAATTGATTGGAACATCTGCTGAACTGGGAAGTGCTGCTGGCGATATTGAGTTGCCAGTTGATCCTTGGGAAGCTCACGGGCTGGAGTGATGTTGTTAACTTGAACAACATAGAATGCACGGCGGCCGGCAATAATCTGAAGTTTGCCTTTACCCTTGGCGCCGAGACCGGCAATAAGACCGGCAACCTTGCCCTCGAGCATCTGCTGTGGAGCGCCCATCGATACTTGTGCGCTGTCAATCTTCTCAACCTTCATCAGCTTGGCATAACCCTCGAGGTTAGTGGCCTTGCCCTTGTACTGTTTCATCAGGTACTCGCCCTTCTTCTCGTTCATAACGAGATCGGTGAGCTGCTTCTTAACAGTTGGGTCATCAAATGGCATGTAATCTTTGTAGGCAGCGTCTACTGCAACTACGAGAAGCTCGGTGTCGCTGTCAAAGATTTGAGAAATGCTGCCTGGCTTGTTCTCATAGGCCCATTTCACTGCTCGGCGGCTCTCTTTGATACCTGGCATCATGCCAAATTGACTCTGCTGAGCTCCAAGTTGAGTGGTGCTTGGATCGATAAGTTGTTCCGAAATCTCAAAGCCCTCTTTCTTGGCGTTTTTCTCAAAGGCTGCGATGTCCTTGTTGGTGTTGATGTACTTCTGCAACTTAGCACGCAGACCGTCGAGAGTAGCCTCGCTTGGGTAGTCGGTGAACTTAGCGCGAGCGATGTTGTAGAATGTGGTCTTTGACTTAGATTGTGCAACCTTGGCAAGCACAGCACTCTCATTGCTGGATTGGAACACAAAGAACTTGCCGTCGGCATTGTTGTTAATCTTGGTGCGAAGTGAGTCGGGGAGCTGGAATGCACGTGCCAATTGCTGTGGATTGCTCTTCTGTACTTGGACGTCGTTGATAGAGGCAACTGAGTCGATTGCCATACCTTTCGCAAGCAGATCCATAATTGAATCCTGACGTTGCTTGTCGCCTTTTACGAGTACCATGTCGAGACCAATCGAGTCGATGCTCTCAAATGTGCTGGTCACCTTATATATATAGGTGTCACGGTCACGGCCTGTGGGCTCTTTCTTGCTGCAAGTGTTTTTACCGCCCTCGATAAGCTGCTTGAGAATATCGTCCTTGGGAACCGATTTGCCATTAGATGCAAACAAGCTCTTGTCGTTCATAGTGGTTGTGAGCGAGTCAAGAACGATGTCGCTGTTGTTGCGAATGCCCTCGATGCCGTTACCATTCTGAAGAGCGGCAAGGATTGCGTCAACTTTTTTAGTGGCATTCTCTTTATCTTTGCTTGATGGATCGATGTCAACCTTGATGTAGTGAACACGACGGGTCTCTTCATCAAGTTTGAACACCTCTTTATATTTGTTGTATGCCTCCCTTAACTCGGCATCGGTAACCTTTACGAGCTTGTCGTCAACGGTGGTGTAGTCAACCTTGGCATAGGTGATGTCATAAACGTCGCTCTCCTCTTTGGTGAGAGTGATGTCTACGTCGTTGGCTTGCAAGCAGCCCATCAGCAGTGTGGCAAGCTTTGCCTGCTTGAGCTGGAGCTCCATGTTCTGAGCTTCACTCTCATACAAGGCTTTTACCTGCTGGAAACCGGGATCGTTGGGGTTGATGTTGCCTGGGTTCTTAAGGGTGTTGAGCAATGTCTGTGGGTCAACGCCATTTTGTTGGCACAATTGAATGATTGATTGAGGAGGATTCTTAGTCATCAAATCAGCAACCTCCGTGCCAGTCACAACAATATTCGACTCTTCACATTCCTGTGAAACCAGCTTCTCCTGTATCATGCCTTGCAGAATCTGTTGCTGGGTCACTGCAGGATCGGTCTTGCTGTCGGGATCCTGTTGCTTTTGCATTTCTTGTGACTTGTTCTGGAACTCTTGCATCTCAATCTTCTCGCTGCCAACTTTTGCTGCGAGCGTGTCGGAAGTGAAGGCTCCCGACGCACGTACCGCCTCTTCAAGGATAAATGCCAATAGACCTGCGCCTATGACAATGGTAAGAATTGCGGCTCTTTTTCTAATTTTTTCTAATGCTGCCATTATAAATATTTTTTATGTTTTTATTTGCAAAAATAGATACTTCACAAAATTAGCACGCAAAGGTATACATTTTTTATTTAATGGCAAAAATGTTGCGCAATTTTGTGACTTTTTTGTGCAAAATTACTCAAAAAGAGGCTTGAAATGGGTAGAGATTTGAGGTGTAGAGTATAGTGGGTAGAGGGAAGTGGGTAGAGGGAAGTGGGTAGAGAGAAGAGTGTAGTTAGATTCCCGAAACAACTTCGTTAAACGCTAAACCTTAAACGTTAAACTAAAATAAGAGTTTAGTTCCGATTCCCGATCACGATCCCCGATCACGATCCCCGAAAACCGAATCCGATTCCCGATCACGATCCACGATCCACGATCCCCGAATCAGATCCCCGATCCCCGAAAAAAAAGATGCGCCCCGCAGTGGGACGCATCTTTTAGATGTTTAACGATTGAGGGTTATTTATTTGATGATAACCTTCTTGCCGTTGTGGATGTAGATGCCAGGAGTAGTTGGCATGCTGTTGAACTTAACACCGAGCAGGTTGTAGTAAGCGTTGTCGGTCTTGTCGGTACCTACAGTGCTGATGCCAGTCATGTTCTTGGTTATAATCATTACGAGAGGCTCGTTGAGACCTCTAGCAGGCTCTTGTACGCTGATAGTGTACTTGCCACCCTCTTCGATGCGGAAGTTAGCACCGTCGCAAAGGCTAATTGGGTTGTCAAGCAGACCTTCGTTGATCAGGAAGTAGCCAACGCCATTCTCGTCAACACCACCGAACCAGATCCACTCACCCTCAGTCTCAGCTGGAGTGATAACCTTGAACTCAGCATTAGCCTCGAGCTCAACTTCACCGGTGTAAACGCCTTCGTCGCCCTCAACGAGTGCGATGCGGCCACCTTCCTCAGTCTGGTTCCAGTCGTTGAATGTACCAACTACATAGAACTCGTCCATGCCAGTCTCGTTAACAGCTACTGGAGTGAATTCTACGCTCTTTGTCCAGTCGCTCATGCGGCCATCGGCGCCAACACCCTGTACTTGAGTCTCATACTTAGTCTCTGGCATAAGACCCTCGATAGTGTAAGGACTCTCAACGTTCTCGCAGAGTGTCCACTCAGCTGGCTCTTGAGCGCCAGGAATCTCAACTGCGATGTTGTCAATGAAGAGTCTCCACTTGTCGGTGCAGTCATAGTGACGGAAGGCGATAACGCCCATGCCCTCATAGTCGCTCAGGTCGAGCTCGATAGATTCGGGATTGGTGCCTGGCTCGATGAAGTCAGAAATAGCTACGAACTCGTCTACGCTCTCCCATTCGGGGTTGTCGCATACGTAAACCATAATCTTGTCGAGATAGCTAGAAGAGTAGTTCCAAACGTCGAACTTCAGAGTGCCACCCAGGGGTACCTCGGGAGTGAACAGCCAGTTGTCGGGGCTTAGAGCGCCGCCATCATAGCTTGCAGAAGAGAAGCAAAGGTCGGTCTGGTCATCATCGGTGAAGTAGAGCTGCCAGCCGTTGCCGTCGCCATCAGCGTCATAAATCATCCAGCCTTCGATCTGATCCTCATAGCCATCGTATGGGAGATCCCAGAAGCGGTTCTGCAAAGCGGGATCAGTCCAAGGACGCCAACGGAGGTTCCAAGTGTTGTTGTTCTCGCCGGGAACCCAAGCAACTTTTGCACTGGTGCCATCTACTGACTCAGCGTCAACAGTTACATCGGTAGGAATAGCAGGAGCTGTTGGGTCATCAACAACCAGGTCAACCTGGTCGTTTGAGCCACCAAGAGATACTACGAACTCGTAGCCTACACCAGAAACGAACTCGAAGTCGTCGGCACGGCCACCAATTGAACCATTGCTAGAAGCAATCCACAGACGGTCGCCTGGAGTTGGGTTGGTGATACACCAGTCATAAGTGCCGGCAGGAATCAAGATTGTTACACTAGCATCCAATACGATGTTGGTAGTGCTCAGAGCGCCATCGGCGTTCTCAGGAATCTTGTACTCAAACTCGGCATAAACTTCAGCTGAAGCATCGCCACTGGTGGTCAAACCGCCTTGCTCAGGAATGATGCTGCCATAAGCGGTAGCGTCCTCATCAAGGAGCATCTGGTAGCCAGTGCCATCCTGCCAAACGTCGCCAGCAGTCAAAGTTACGCTTGCATAACCCTCGGGAATGTCGGCCTTAGATGCACCAACAAACTTAACGGTCTTGGTTGCTTTAACAGCGGTAGGTGTGCTAACCACAGCTTTGTCCGCCTTTTTGTTAAGCTGAACATAGGTTTTTGTTTCAGCGTTCATGGTCAATGGCAGAATCAATGCCACTAACAACATTAAGGTAATTTTCTTCATAAAAAAATTAAATTTAAAATTAATAAAAAATCACATAAAGTGGTATAGAAATCGATTGCAAAATTAAGATAAATAGTTTAAAACATCAAATGAAATGGTGTTTTTTTTAAGTATAGGGGTCATTTTTTTTGTTTTTTGTGATGTCTTTCATATAGAAAAGTAGAGATTTTTTGCATTTTTATGAGTTGATTATAAAACAGAAAATACATAATTTATGCATTTATGCAATAAAACGTAAAAGACAAAAATGTAAAACTACAAACTATTTACTATCTTTGCACTCGGTTATGGATTGTCGAGTAGAAATACCAAGAGATTTTGACTGCCAAGTAGTGTTGCCGGTATCTAAGAGCATCGCTGCTAGAGCTTTGATTATCAATGCTCTGATGCCCGTTGTATGTAATCATGATTTATTTAACTCCTTTAAAACGAAAGAAGAGGGCGTGGGAAGTGAGAACGACTCAAGTGAATGCACATCTTTTTTAGTGGAGCAGCAGTCAATCACACCTCAATGCGACGACATCGACATTCTCACAAAGGCTTTAAATAGCGACCGCAATCTCATCAATGTGGGAGATTCGGGCGCAGCAATGCGCTTTCTCACAGCATTTTATGCGTGCCGTGAGGGGCGCGCGGTGACGCTCGACGGCAGCGAACGCTTGCGTCAGCGTCCAGTGGGGCCGCTTGTCGATGCCCTGCGGCTGATGGGCGCCAGTATCGACTATCTGGGCAACGAAGGCTACCCTCCTTTCAAAATTTCGGGCAAGAGGCTTAATGGTGGCTCGGTGTCTATAAAAGGTGATGTGAGCAGCCAGTTTGTTTCGGCATTACTCATGATAGCCCCAGTTGCTGGCGGAATGACAATGACTTTGGAAGGCGAAGTTATGTCACGCCCCTATATCGACATGACCATGGCTGTCATGCGCCACTACGGCGTCGATGCCAGATGGAAGAAATCAGGCAATAAGTCTCAGATCATAGTGCCCCCCGGACATTATATTATGAAACCTCTTGCAATAGAGGGTGACTGGAGTGCGGCAAGCTACTGGTTTGCCCTCAAAGCCTTGCTGCCCCAGTCGCGCATCGTGCTCTCACCGCTATGCAACAATAGCCTCCAGGGCGACAAGGCAATAGTGGAGATGATGGCACCGCTGGGTGTGAATGCAAGATTTGATGGGAATAATACGGTCGTTCTGTTTTCTGACAACTCATCCCTTGTCCCCACACATTATGAACGCGACATGGCAGCCACCCCCGACCTGGTGCCCACTCTCGCCGTGACTCTGTGCCTGATGCGAGTGCCGTTTTCTCTCACAGGAGTGCGCAACTTGCGCATCAAGGAGAGCGACCGTCTCGAGGCATTGCGTGAAGAACTCTCCAAGCTGGGATATAGCCTTGAGGTGGGTGATAACATCCTGAGTTACAACGGCAACCACGTTGAGCCGCAAGGCGAAATCATAATCGACCCACATGGTGACCACCGCATTGCCATGGCGATGAGCCTTGCCGCCACCCGCCACAAAATAATAATAAAAGATGCCAAAGTCGTCACCAAGTCCTATCCCGGCTGGTGGGAAGCGCTTCGCGCTGTGAATCGTGATCGAAAATCGTGATCGGGGATCGTGAGTCGGGAATCGGTGAGAGAGTACGTTTGCTGCTTAGAACTAAGAACTAAAAACTAAGAACTTTACACATAAAACTTAACCCTTAACACTTAATAAAAATGTTTCCTGCTTTTTACATATTCGTCGCTATGGTGGTGATAGGGGTTATTCTCTACATCCATGACCGCTTGACCTATAAATCAGGTGAGAGGGAAGAGGGTATAGGTGAGAGAGGAGAAGATACGAGAAAAACATCCGAATCCCAAGATGACTGCAGCGATGAGTGTTGTGGCGCTAATGACGTGTGTCCCAGCGAGATGATGCTCAAGCATTTTAATGAACCTGCGGAGTACTACGAAGACGAGGAACTTGACGACTTCAGGGGGCGTGACGCCAATGAATACAATGACGACGAACTCGAGCAATGGCGCGACGTGCTCTACACTCTGCGACACGACGAACTTCTCAGTTGGGAACGCGCAATCAAGAAACGCGGTATCGCTTTACCCGACATTATAAAAGAAGAACTCATCTCCCTGGCAAACGAAGGCACAAAAGACTAGATTTTTTTTTAATTGCTACAAGCATTTTTAACCACACTGTTAAGGAGTTATAATTTTTAGAAGGGTAATTTTCATAATAAAAAAGAAAAAATCGTAATTTAATTTTGAAATTTCATTGAAAATTGCTACCTTTGTGGCACACTTATAAAATAAAGTGTAAAACATTCATGAAAAGCTTTTTTTAGTGTTTATTTTCTATATTATTAACCAAAACCGTTTTCTTTTATGAAAAAATTATTTTACTCTCTGGTTTTGTGTGTATTAGCAGCTATGCCCGCTTTTGCACAGGAAACTTTGACAGTGTATGACGGCGACGCTACCAACGAGTACGTGCCTGTTTATGGCTGGTACGCCGATGCGTTCAACAAGATGGAGATGATCATGCCAGCTGCTGATCTCGAAGAGATGACAGGTGGTGTCCTCTCTAAGATGACATGGTACATTTCTACTCCAGCTGAGGCTGTTTGGGGTGGCAACTTCCAGGTTTACCTAATGGAGGTTTCGGCAAATGCTCCTGGAGCAGAGTTTACCGACTTGTCGCAAGCAACCCTTGTATTTGAGGGGCCGCTGGATGGCACTGGCGAGACTTTGGAAATTGAGTTTGCCAACGACTTCACCTATGAGGGCGGCAACCTTCTCATTGCTGTTTATCAAGTAGAGAAGGGCACTTACAAGAGAGCTTACTTCGCTGGTACCGAAGTTGCTGGTGCAGCAATCAGTGGCTACAGCTACAGCTCACTTGAAGCAATCACTGCCGGCACAGCTCGTAACTTCTTGCCAAAGACTGACTTCGAGTATGTTCCCGGTGGCGGTCCTATTTACTACAAGCCCAAAAACTTGCAAGTTAGCGAGATTGGTACCAACGGCGCAACCCTCACTTGGGAAGCTGGTGCCGACGAGACCTCTTGGGGCGTAGAGTACAAGAAGGCTGCCGACGAGGATTGGACTGCTGCAGGCACAGTTACCGAGAAGACCTTTGTCTTCGACGCTCTTGAGAATGGCGTTAAGTATGACGTTCGCGTTAAGAGTATCTATGCCGATGGCGAGAGCGGATGGGTAACCACTAGCTTCGCTACTGTAGCATGCGAGGAGAGCGACATGGGCGAGGTTGAGTTCCACCTCTGGGACAGCTACGGTGATGGCTGGAACGGCAACAAGCTCCAGATCTATCTTGCCGGTACCGACGTACTGATCGCTGAGCTCACCATTCCACATGAGACAACCGAAAGAGTTGACTACGAACTCGAAGGCACCGTTAAACTGTGCTACGGCGTAGACTACGACCTCGTTTGGGTACAAGGTAGCTATGCTTACGAGTGCAGCTACGAGCTCATTGGTCCAGAAGGCGAGACTATCGCTGAGCACCAAGGAACAGGCTCAAGCAGTGGCCCAGTTCCAACTCCTGGTGTATTGACTACCTTCCAAATCCACATGAACACTTGCCCACGTCCAACCGATGTTGTTGCTGAGAACATCACTTACAACAGCGCTACTATTAGTTGGATTCCTGGCACCGATGAGCAAGACCTCTTTGAGCTTGTTTATGCTAAGGGCGAGTTCGATCCCGATGGTATCGACATGGTTCCTGTTCAGGTTAACGATCCATTCTGCAACCTCACTGAGCTTGAGGAGAACTCTCACTACTCAGTTTACGTTCGCAGCGTCTGCACCGCCGATGACCATAGCCGCTGGAGCAAGGTTTGCACCTTCGACACTCCATTGCAGTTCCCACTTCCTGAGGGTCTTGCAGTAAGTGACATCACTTGCAAGAGCGCTGTAGCTTCTTGGACTGGCGAGGCTGAGACCTACAACTTCCGCTATCGTCCAAAGACTGGTCTTGACGAGAGCTTCGAATATGTCGGTGAGGAACTTCCTGATGGATGGATTCCTGCAGGCATGACCAACAACGACGCTGATGGCGACGGCAATGCATGGAGAGTTCTTAAGATTACAGACTGGAACATGGGTGGCACTCCACTTACCGCAGCTGCTGGTGATTACTGCATTGTATCTGAGTCTCGTACTATTGCCGACGGTTCTTATGTAACTGGCGACAACTGGATTATCAGCTCTAAGACTGAACTGTCTGGAACTCTTAAGGTTTCGGCTGCTGACCTGGGTGCTGATTATGCTGAGAGCTTCAGTGTAATGGTTTCTACAACCAACAACGATCCTGCCTCGTTCGTTGAGCTTGCAACAGAGAATACTCCTGGTGCTCTCAACACTTGGCAGAACTATGAGTATGACCTGAGCGCATTTGAGGGACAGGAAGGCTATGTAGCTATCCGTCACCAGCCAAATGGCACAACAGGTTACATCCTCTTGATTGACGAATTCAAGATTGTTTCTGAGGCAGCTGGTGCTGAGTGGATTAACGTAGAGAACACTACTAGCCCAGTGACTATGGAAGGTCTTACTCCTGGCACTACTTACGAGTGCCAAGTACAGGGTATCTTTGAGGGCAAGGCTACTTCTCAGTGGACCGATATCGTTAACTTCACCACAACAGCAGCCGATGCTATGCCAGCTGCAGTTACCGTTGACAACATCACCGCTACTACTGCCGATGTTAACGTAACTGGCTCGCAAGACACTTACAACATCCGCTATCGCAAGGCTGCCATCGTCAATGGCGTTGCTGAGGACTTCACTGGCTATGAGACTGGTGACTGCCCAACTGGCTGGACTCTTATCGATGCCGATGGCGACGGTCAGAACTGGTATGTATGGAACCTCACTCTCGATGATGGTTCAACTCAAGTTACCTTCTCTTCTAACAGCTACATCAACAATTACGGTCCTCTTACTCCCGACAACTGGGCTATCACTCCACAAATGACTCTTGGTAGCGAGGTTAGCTTCGATGCTTGGGGACAAGATCCAAGCTATGCAGCTGAGCACTTCCAGGTATATGTAAGCACTACCGGTACCGCAGTTGAGGACTTCACTCCAATCAGTGAGGAACTCATTGCAACTGGCGAGCAGACTAACTACGTCTTTGACCTTGGTCCTTATGAGGGCGAGACAGGCTACATCGCTATCCGTCACTTCAACGTTACCGACCAGTACATCCTGAACATCACCAACTTCTATGTATCTGGTGATGCTGATGTTCCTGCTGGCGAGTGGATCACTGTTGAGAACGTAGAGGTACCTTACACTATCGAGGGTCTTGACCCAGAGACTAAGTATGAGGTACAAGTTCAAGGCATCTACGAGGCTAAGGCTACTACCGAGTGGACCAACAGCGTATTCTTCACTACTCTTGCTCAGGAAGCTGGTATGGACGAGTTCTATGTAGTTGGTACATTCAACGACTGGAACCAGGAAGAGGAAGGTGGCCGCATCGCACTCGTTGAGGGTGACGAAGGCGTTTACACCGGTGAAGTTGAGCTCGAGGCTGACGCTGAGTTCAAGATCATCACTCCTGCTGTTGATGGCGGATGGATCTGGTTCGGTGGTGTTGATGACAACCAAGTTGGCTACTTCTTGGTTAACGAAGAGTTGCTCGACAACCCAATTTCTCTGATCGACGGTGCTAACTTCCGCATCTACGAGGCTGGCAAGTACACTATCAGCGTAATGGAGCCAAGAGCTATCAACGAGCCTCTCGTAATGGTTGTTTCTAAGGTTGTTACTGGTATCGACAACATCGCTGTTGACAGCCAGAGCAACGAGTGGTACAACCTCAACGGTCAGAAGCTCAATGGCAAGCCAACTACTCCTGGCATCTACATCAACGGTGGCAAGAAGGTTATTGTTAGATAAATAACATTCTAAACCGTTAACTAAAAAATGCATCCGCACCAGCGGGTGCATTTTTTTTAGTTTTTAGTAAGGGCGAGGCCTGCCTAGTCCGTCATCTGGTTAATCTGGTTTTTCTAGTCATTCTAGGATTTCTAGTCATTCTAGAGTTTCATCAAACAATACGTTTTTTATCATTAAATTTGTTTTTTAAACGACAAATCACTATCTTTGCGCATTATAACTTTTCTATACCGATTATTTAGAGTTTATTTTCTATATTATTAACCAAAACCGTTTTTTTTATGAAGAAAACATTATTCTTTTCATTTGTTCTCATGGTGATGGCGGCATTTATGCCTGCTGTTGCACAACAGACATTGACAGTTTATGACGGCGAGAACGTCAACAGCTATGTGCCCGTGTATGGCACATGGGCCGATGCTTACAACAAGTGCGAGTTCGTCATGAATGCTGAAGAACTTGGCGATTTGCCTAACGGGGCAAATATCCTTGGACTTACATGGTATCTGAGCACTACCCCCGCTGCCGCTTGGAATGGCAATTTCCAGGTTTTCATCAAGGAGATTGATGAGACTACTCTCAGTGACTTCACTGGCACCGAGGATGCTACTAAAGTGTGGGAAGGACCACTTGATGGCACTTCGGGACAAGTTGTACTGGAATTAACTACTCCTTACACCTATGGGGGCGGCAACCTTCTAATTGCTGTTTATCAAACCCAAACAGGCACCTACAAGACTTCTGCTTTCTATGGCGTTAACACCGATGGTGCCAGCGTGAGTGGCTACAGCAGCAGCTCTCTGGATGCTGTTAGCGCAACTCAACGCAACTTTGTGCCTAAGACCACCATTGAGTATGTTCCCGCTGGTGCAGTTGTTTACGACAAGCCTAAGAACCTGCAGGTTAGCGACATCACTCCAAACGGCGCTACTATCACCTGGGAGGCTGGTAGCACCGAGACCGCTTGGAACGTAGAGTACAAGAAGACTGCCGATGAGGAGTGGACCGATGCCGGTACAGTTAGCGAGATGACCATCACCCTCGATGCTCTAGCTAGAAATACTGACTATGACGTTCGTGTTCGTGCCGACCATGGCGAAGGACAGAGTGCATGGGTTACCACCAGCTTCAAGACTCTCAAGTGTGAGGCGTCAGAGATGGGCAATATCACCTACTCTTTGACCGACAGCTACGGTGACGGCTGGAACGGCAACCAAATCCAAGTGATTGATGCTGCTACTAACGAGGTGGTTGAAACTCTGACTATCACTTCGGGATCTTCGGCTTCTGGCACTATCGGCATCTGCTTGGGCGACTCCTATATCTTCAACTGGGTGGCTGGCAGCTATGGCACTGAGTGCTCGTTCACTATTACCGACCCATTTGGCGAGGTGATTATTGAGCATGCCGCAGGTACTGCACCCACTGCTGGTGAGCTTGCTTCTTACACTTATGAGATTGTTGAAAACCCAAGGCCCACCAAATTTGCTGTTGGTGAAATCACTCAAACCTCTGCAGTGGCAACTTGGGAGGGACAAGCCGAGTCCTATACCCTGCGTTATCGCACTAAGGCCGACACTGAGAAGTTCTATAAAGAGGACTTCGAAAATGGTCTCGGTGGCTGGACTGCACTCGACAACGACGCTGACGGCGACAACTGGGCCCTCATGAAGATGACCGATTACAACATGGGTGGCACGCCTATGACTGCTGCCGATGGTGATTACGCTTTGGCATCATGCAGCGTTGATGCAGATTATAATTACATCGCTTGCGACAACTGGATAATCAGTCCACAGCTTGACCTTAAGGGCACTCTTAAGTTCTTCGTTTCAGACCTTGGCGCAGATTATGTAGAGCATTTCAGTGTTTATGTTTCTACAACTGGCACCGATGTTGCCGATTTCACTGCACTTGGTGAGAACATCGCTACTCCTGGCGAACTCAATAATTGGGCAGCACAAAGCTACGACTTGAGCGCTTATGAGGGACAGCAGGGCTACATTGCTATCCGTCACCAGGGCAGTGGTACAGGCGGTTACTACTTGTTCCTCGACGCTGTTTCTCTCAATGGCACCGATATTCCTGCCGGCGAGTGGATCACTGTTGAGAACGCTACCAGTCCTGCAACAATGGAAGGCTTGACTTCAAACACCACTTATGAGGCTCAAGTACAAGCAGTCTATGGCGAAAATACTTCGGATTGGACCGACGTGGTTGAATTCACAACATTGAGCATGAACGTTGCTCCACTTGGTCTTGAAATTACTGAGGTTACTGCCACAACAGCTACTGCTGAGTGGGAGGGAATTCAAGAGGCCTACAACCTGCGCTACCGCGAGGCTGCTGCTCCTCTGAACCAAATCAATGAGGACTTCGAGACTATGACCACTGGCAGCAATCCTCCCGAGGGTTGGACATTGATTGACGCCGATGGCGATGGATATTGCTGGTATGGCTGGGCTCCTTCGACTATAAATGACAACGCTGGCAACCCCGTTGTTAATGGTGCCTGTGGCATCACTTCGGCAAGCTATCAAAGCGTAGCTCTCACTCCCGACAACTGGCTGATTACTCCAAGGGTTAACCTTGGTGGTACAGTATCATTCATGTATCGTGGTCAGGATCCAAGTTGGGCAGCCGAGCACTTTGCAGTATATGTATCTACTGGCGATCCTACCGACACCGAAAGCTTCGTACAAGTTGGCGAAGAGACAATAGCAGGCGCTACATTAGCCGAGTTTACTGCCGACCTTAGCGAGTATGAGGGAGAGGTTGGCTACATCGCTATCCGTCACTTCAACTGCACCGACCAGTTCCGCTTGAACATCGACGACTTTGTTTACAACAACAATGACGAGGAGAATGTTCCTGCTGGCGAGTGGACTGTTGTTGAGAATGTAACAAGTCCTTACACTATCGAGGGTCTTAACCCAGAGACTGACTACGAGGCTCAGATACAAGGTATTTATCCCGACGGAGCAAAGGCTGTTACCGACTGGTCTGGAAGCGTATACTTCACAACTCTCGAGCAAGAAGAAGTTCCTGAGTACAGCGAGTTCTACATCGTTGGTACATTCAACGAATGGAGTCAGGCAGAGGACGGTGGCCGCATCGCACTCGTTGCTAACGATGATGAGACCGAGTTCACCGGAACTGTAGAGCTTGAGGCTAATGCCGAGTTCAAGATTATCACTCCAGCTGAGACTGAGGGTGAATGGATCTGGTTCGGTGGCGAGGACGCTAATGGCGTTGGCTACTTCTTGATCAATAGTGGCCTCTTAGATGCTAACATCAGCCTGGTTCAAGGCTCTAACTTCCGCGTTGAGGAGGGTGGCAGCTACGACATCACCATTAAGGCTAATCCTGCCAAGGGTGTTGCTGAGCCTCTAGTAATGGTAGTAAGCAAGACTCCAACTGGCATCAACACAGTTGGCGTTGACGGCTACAACAACAACGCTTGGTACAACCTCAACGGTCAGAAACTCAGTGGCAAGCCCACCGTTCCTGGCATCTACATCAACGGCAACAAGAAGGTTATCATCCGCTAATCTTCTCAAAGTTGATAAATAAAAAATGCATCCGCACTCGCGGGTGCATTTTTTTGTAGAAATTTGTAGAAAGTGGAAGAAGAAACGGGGATAGATTTGTGTTTATCGCGCGCGCAGGCGCAAACTTAACACTTAACATTTGAAACTTAACACTTAGTTGTATAAATGCAATAAAACCGTGCTTCCTTCGTTTTAATAAAAGATATATCAGGATAGATATAGCAGGGTAATGAATAAATTGTATCGATACATACCCATTATAATTTTAGTTGCGACAGCGGTCTTCTCGGCGTGCAGCACCAAGAAGAACACTGCCGGCACCCGCTTTTGGCAAGCCATGAACACGCGCTACAACGTGTACTATAATGGCGCTAAACACTATGATGAGCAAATAAAAGTTCTTGAAAACGACTATCAAGACGATTACTCTACACAGCTCTTCATTCACCCAGCCGAGGCCTACAACGACCCTAAGGCTACACAGCCTACAACTAATTTTGACCGAACCATCGAGAAGATGCAAAAGGCAATATCCCTGCACTCTATCAAGAAGAAACCAACACGTAAAGCGGGCAAGGGCAACGACCCTAAGTACAAAGAATGGCTCAAGCGAGAGGAGTATAACCCATTCCTTCACAACGCGTGGTACTTGATGGCTAAGGCTCAGTACATGAAAGGCGATTTCACCAGCTCGGCGGCTACTTTCCACTATATCTCGCGACATTTCTCTTGGAAACCCAACCTGGTGCTGGAAGCACAGATCTGGGAAGCGCTTAGCTACTGCGCTTTGAACTGGACTACCGAGGCCGACAACGTACTCGCACACATCCACCCCAATCAAATCGAGGACTCGAGATTGCAGCAGTTGGCAAACCTTGCTTTTGCCGACTACTACATCAAGTCTAAGATGAATGCCGAGGCGGTGCCATACCTAGAAAAAGCAGTCAAAGGTGCTGGTGGAGGACAAAAGGTTCGTCTCAACTTCCTGTTGGGACAGCTTTACGATGAGACTGGACAAAAAGAGAAGGCCTATGAAGCCTATAAGCGTGCCGGCAGTGGAAGCAATTCTACCTATCGCACCAAGTTCAACGCACGCATCAAGCAGAGTGCCGTGTTCCAGGGCAATGACATCGACAGTGAGGTAAAAGCCCTCAAGCGCATGACGCGATATGACCGCAACAAGGAATATCTTGACCAAATCTATTATGCCATCGGTAACCTCTACCTTAGCCGTGGCGACACCGTCAAGGCGGTAGAAAACTATGAGCTCGCTGCCAAGAAGAGCACACGCAATGGCATCGACAAGGCTATCAGCCAGCTCACTTTGGGTGGCATCTACTTTGCTCAGCACAAGTATGACAAAGCACAGCCTTGCTACAGCGAGGCAATTCCGCAACTGAGTGAGACCTACCCCAATTATCAGGAGCTCAAGCATCGAAGCGACGTACTCGACGAACTTGCCGTATATTCGGGTAACGTAACTCTTCAAGACTCGCTGCTCAGGCTCTCGCAGCTGCCGCTCGAGGAGCAAAAGAAAGTGATTGCCAAGATTATTGAGGATCTCAAGAAGAAAGAGAAAGAAGAAAAAGAAGCTGCCGACCGTGAGGCCTATATGGCTCAGCAGCAAGGACAGGGAACTGGATTGAAAAACAATACCCAGCAACCTGCTTCTTACAATATCAATAACGATAACTCTTGGTATTTCTACAATACCGCCACTAAAAACGCCGGTAAGACGGTTTTCCAGCAGCAATGGGGTAATCGCAAGCTCGAGGATAACTGGCGACGCAGGAACAAGAACACCTTCTCTCTCGATGAAAACAACGACGACGAGGATCAAACCGAAGCGAGCGACAGCGCCAAGGTAGATGACAACGACTCTACTAAAGTTGATAAAGAAGCTGCAAAACGTGCCGAAGATCCACACTATGAAGAGTACTATCTGAAGCAGATTCCTAAGACCGAGGAGGAAATACAAACATCCAACGATGTCATTCAGGAAGGCTTGTACAACATGGGTGTCATCCTTAAAGACAAACTCGAAGACCTGCCAGCGGCAGCCTACGAGTTTGAGCAGTTGCTTGAGCGATATCCCGACAATACTTATCGCCTCGACACATATTATAATATGTATCTGCTCTATTACAGGAGTGGGCAGTATTCCGATGCCGAACGGTACCGGCAGCTCATCTTGAGCGATTTTGCCGACTCCAAGTATGGGCAGGCGATGCAAGACCCCAACTATCTTGAGAATCTCAAGCGCATGAACCTTGTTCAGGAGGAGCTTTATGATCAGGCCTATACTGCCTATCTCAACAACGACAATGCGACAGTACATGCCGCCTATGCCGAGATGATGCGCACCTATCCGCTGTCGAAGATCATGCCCAAATTCATGTTCCTTCACGCTCTCGCCTATGTCACTGAGCGCAATCCTCAAATGTTCAAGAGCACAATCAAAGAGATGCTTGAGAGATATCCGCAAACCGATATCACGCCCACTGCTTCGGCTATGTTGAAACAAATCAACCAGGGACGCAAAATCAATGGTGGCTCGTCCAACACACGCGGTATGATTTGGTCAATGCGTCTCTCTAACGATACAACAGCGGGTGGTGAGAAAAATGAGTTCACTCCTTTCAAGGAGGGAAGAAGCAAACCTCAGTACTTCGTTCTTGTCTTCTCGACCGACTCGGTGTCATCCAACCAGCTACTCTATGAGGTAGCTAAGCATAACTTCAACTCATTCCTCTTGAAGGACTTTGAGCTGGAGCCAATGACTTTTGGAAACATGGGACTTATTGTCGTGAAGGGATTTGCCAACTATCCCGAGGTGGATCACTATCGAGGTGTGTGGGAAAAGGATGAAGAGAAGGCGGTTCCAGGACAGGCCCACTATGTCATCATCAGCGAGGAGAACTTCAACCTCTTGCTACAGGAGGGGCGCACCTTTGAGGAATACTTCCGATACCTCGATGAACTGAACGAGGAACAGGTCGAGGGCCAAATCCCCGAGGATGCACAAGACGATGAAGAGCATGACGGGGATGTTGACACCGATAAGCCAGGCAAGTCGGTGAAGAAGGGACAAGGAAAAGAAACCGAGAAGACCGGTGACGAAGAGACCACTGTCAAGCCACAAGCCAACACACCCGAGCTGCAAGGCGATCCGCAACTGCTTGAGGAGGCTAGGCGCCGTGCCGAGTTGCGTCAACTTGAGGAGCAACGCAAGGCTGAAGAAAAACGCAAGCAGGAAGAGGCCAAGAAACAAGAGGAAGAACGCAAGCGTCAAGAGAGAATTCAGCAAGAAGAGGAACGACGCCGTCAAGAAGAGGCCGAAATGCAGCAAGCAACCGGCAAGACTCAGGGAACGGCTGTGACTCAAGATGCCGACAAGCCTCAAGTAGTTGATGGCAGTAAGACCGACCAAAATAACAGTCAGGACGACGTGCGTCACCTCAAGAAACAAAAAGACGAGGATACTAAAGCTCGTGAGCGCTCAGAGAAAGAGGCAAAGAAGGCCGAAAAAGAAAGACAAAAACAGCTTGAGCGTGAAGAGAAAGCTCGTCAAGACTCTATAAAGAAGGCTGAGAAGCAGCGTGAGAAGGAACTCAAGGCTGCCGAGAAGGCTAAGGAGGACTCTATCAAGGCCGAGGAGAAGAAGCGCGAAGAACTCGAGAAACAGCGCGAGAAAGAGAAGGAAGAAGCCGCTAAGCGAGCCGAACAGGAGCGCAAAGACAAGGCTAAGGCTAAGGAAGAGGCACGCAAGCAGCGTGAGCAAGAGCGCAAACAGCGAGCCAAGGAGCGCGAGCAAAAGAAGAAAGAAGAAGAAAAACGCAAGAAAGAAGAAGCCAAGGCACGCAAAGAGGCCGCTAAGCAGAAGCAGAAAGAGCGCGAAGAAGCTCGCAAGCAGCGTGAACGCGAGCGCAAAGAAGCCGAGAAGAACAAAGGTAAATAATGATAATATGGAATAAGGATGCCGTCATATAATCATGACGGCACCCTTATTATGTGTGATAATCCCTATAGTCAATTATATCTGTTCAGAGGGCTCCTTGTTAGTTTATTGCTTGGGGGTACTTTCAAGAAACGATTTAAGCGATGCCTCTATTTCGTGCGGATCATCGGTAAGACTGAGAATCAGGTTTTTGTATTTTCCAGTTTGCATCAATTGCTCCAGCAGTGGATATACTGGCATTTCCTCGGTCCAGAACTTCTTTCCCCAAAATATCATTGGACTTGAGAATCCGAATGAAAGATAGTGGTTTTGTACTGCGTCTTGGAATATTTCCTGCATAGTGCCTGCGCTGCCTGGCGTGTAGATTATGCCTCCGAATGCCATTGTGAGGATGCTGTCTTCGCGTATGCTGTTCTCAAAGAACTTTGCTATGTGAGTGGCAAAGGGCGTCGATGGTTCATGGCCATAAAGCCATGTGGAAACTCCAAGGCTCACATATTTGCTCTGCGGAAAACGTCGTATTACGTTGAAAGCCGATGCCAGCCACCCTCTATCTTTAAATGAAGGCGCAACAGCAAGCATCTCGAGAGCTTCTTTTACTTCCATGGGACTGCGGCCTGCCATCCACGCGCCCAGGTGAGTGGCCTCCATCGCTCCAGGACCACCGCCGGTGAGCATGTAAAACCCTTCTTCTGTGAGTTTCTTGCTCAGCATCACAATATCGGCATACATTGGGTCGGTGCGAAGCATGGCATGGCCGCCCATTACGCCAACGCATCGTCGCCCGTTATGGTTGGCGAGGAAAGCCTCTAGAGCCATGTGGATGCGATGATCGTGCAGAGTGCGCGCCAGCGACTCGTTCACGTTCTCGGCATTCTTTCCCATCAATAGGTAGTACTGGTAGGTCCTGCCATCATAACAGTCATCATAAGATGCCTTGTCGGTTTGGGCGTCGCTCGATGGCTCATAGCCTTGATAAAGGTCTTCGGCGCAATAGAGACTGTTGCGGGTAACGTCATAGGGCACATCGTCTAGCCAGTCAATTATGCCGTCCACTGCTTTAAAATCCTTGGTGGTAATCATAGTAGTATTAGTTTTTTAGCACATAATCCACAACCACGATTCTCGTGTTGCTGTGCTTTGAGAATATACAAACACAAAGTTACAAAAAAACTCATAAACAAGCCACTTAGACTTCAATTCATGTGTGCCCACAACAGTCGATTGACATTTTTTAACTACTACATTACACATTTGGCACGTTTTTTTCTGTTTAAACGCTTGTAGAAATAAAATATAATAGTACTTTTGCGCAATTTTTCAGTAGAACTAATAACAAAAACTATAATATTATGTATTGGACACTAGAATTAGCAACAAAACTTGAAGACGCACCATGGCCAGCAACTAAAGATGAGCTTATTGATTACGCCATGAGAAGTGGAGCCCCTATGGAGGTTATCGAGAACCTTCAGGAGATAGAAGACGAGGGCGACACTTACGAATCTATAGAAGACATTTGGCCCGACTATCCAACAAACGATGACGACTTCTTCTTCAACGAAGAAGAGTATTAAGGATAACGTTTTTAGAAATCGTTGAATAACAACACTATAAAGAGGGTGTTGGGGGACAACAATAACCCAAACATCCTCTTTTTTTTGTCTATTTTGTGCAATAACTGTCCCCAAAATTGATGCATTTTTGATTTTAGGCATTTGTTAGGTAAGAAGTGTTATTCCAAAAGTATATAATAATAGTGTAAAAATCGAATTCTTCATAAAAATATTTCCTGGTTCAGAAAAAAGCATTACCTTTGCACCCGCAAACAAAAAAGAAATATTAACACAGTGGAAAAATTTGGCTGCTTGCAACCACTTGAAAAAATGCTAAAACTGCGAATTATCCCTCAAATCTTTCACAGAATCTTAGCGTTTTTCCACATTAATAAAATTTGGAAAAATGAACTATTTATTTACTAGTGAATCGGTGTCGGAAGGACATCCCGACAAAGTTGCCGACCAAATCAGCGACGCACTGCTCGACCATTTTTTGGCTTTTGACCCTCACAGCCGTGTGGCGTGTGAGACTCTTGTCACAACTGGTCAGGTAGTGATTGCTGGCGAGGTTAAAAGTAAGACTTACATCGACCTGATGGAGGTCACCCGCCAAGTGATAAACGAAATTGGCTACAACAAGAGTGAGTACAAATTTGACGCCGAGTCGTGCGGCGTGTTTTCGGCAATTCATGAGCAAAGTGGTGACATCAACCGTGGTGTGGACCGTGCCACCAGCGAGGAGCAGGGAGCTGGCGACCAGGGCATGATGTTTGGCTTCGCATGCAACGAGACTCCTAACTACATGCCAATTACTCTCGATTTGGCACACTTGCTACTTAAAGAACTTGCGACTTTGCGCAAGGAGGGCAAGATTTCTTATCTGCGTCCCGATGCCAAGAGCCAGGTGACAGTGGAGTATGATGATGCCACACACAAGCCAGTGCGCATTCACACCATCGTTATCAGTACTCAGCACGACGACTTTATCAAGCCCGAAGGTATTTCTCAGGATGAGGCCGACAAGCAGATGGTAGACCGCATCTACCATGATGTGGAAAAAATCTTGCTGCCACGCGTTAAAGAGCAGCTGCCCGCCAAGGTTCAACAGCTCTTTGACGATAAGCTTATCCTGCATGTGAACCCAACAGGAAAGTTCGTGATTGGTGGCCCTCATGGCGATACAGGTCTTACCGGCCGCAAAATCATCGTCGACACCTATGGTGGACGCGGAGCGCATGGCGGTGGTGCCTTCAGTGGCAAGGATCCCAGTAAGGTGGACCGTAGCGCTGCCTATGCAGCACGCCACATCGCTAAGAACGCGGTGGCTGCTGGCATAGCCCACGAGATGCTTGTTCAGGTGTCTTACGCAATTGGCGTTGCTGAGCCAGTGAGTATCAATGTCAACACCTTTGGCACCAGCAAAGTGGACATGAGCGACGCCGAGATTGCTCTCAAGCTCAAAGAGGTGTTCCCAATGACACCTTATGCTATTGAGAAGCGTCTTAAACTGCGCAACCCCATTTATCAGGAGACTGCTGCCTACGGACACATGGGCCGTGAGCCCAAAGTCATCACCAAGCATTTCAAGTCGCTCTATGAGGGTGACCGAGACATCGAGGTGGAACTCTTTACATGGGAGAAACTCGACTATGTAGATGAACTGCGCAAAGTGTTCAAGCTCTAAGAGCAGCACAATTACATCTTTACGACTGTCCTCAAATGAATGACCTTCTTTTGAGGACAGTTTGTTTTTTGTTTTAAAAAACGCTATCTTTGCAACAAGAATGTTCAGCTAAATAGATACAATTATGAAAAAGAACCTTTTATTAATCGCATGCATGCTGTTGTCACTGCTGGCAAGCGCTCAAACTGTACAATCAGGTATGACACCATATCTTTTTCACCAAGCATGGGAAAAGGTGGTTAACTCTAACACCGAGGATGCTGAGGCAATACTTAAAAAAGCTGGTTACACCAAGGTGGGACATTATAGCCTTGAGATAGGCTTTAATATCGTCTATGCCAAGGGGTGCACAGTTACTGTGTCGCGCTCTGGTGAGGTGAAATCAGCCAAGGCGACGTCAACCAATGGTTACGCTAGCTACGTTCAGATAGGAGCCGGCGTGGGTCTGTGCTATGACATGTCGGTAACATTCCTTAACAAGAAAGGGACTCAGGCATTTATCTCACTTCTCAAAAAGAGTAAATACCGATTTGCTCGTAAGGACCTGTATGATTGGGGTGTAATTGAGAACGTGTGGGAACGTTCCTCCGATCATTGGCGCGTAATGCAAGATGGTAACACTTTCTACATTAACGAGGGCCCCTGCGCCTGAAAATCAGTGTTTAATATTACATCGAGAATGAAGAGGGTGTGTCAAACTTGACACACCCTCTTCATTTTGTTTGGTCGAAATATAGTTTTGATTATAGTTCGAGGTCGATATTGAATAGCTCATGCCAGGGGAGGCCTTGCTCGTTGAGAACTTGGAGGAATGGGTCGGGGTCGAACTCCTCTACGTTGTGCACGCCTGGCTTGCACCACAGCCCTTTGAGGAACATCATGGCACCTGTCATGGCGGGAACACCGGTGGTGTAGCTCACAGCTTGCATTCCTGTCTCTTCGAAGGCGGCATGGTGGTCGCAGTTGTTGTAGATGTAGTAGGTGAGAGGCTTGCCGTCCTTACCTATTCCGCTGATGCGACAACCAATCGAGGTCTGGCCAGTGTAGTTCTCTCCCAAGTCTTGTGGGTTGGGCAGCACAGCCTTGAGGAATTGCAACGGCACGATTTCCACACCGTTATACATGATTGGGTCGATGCGTGCCATGCCGATGTCTTGAATCACACGCAGGTGGGTGAGGTACTCCTCGCCAAATGTCATCCAGAAACGTGCTCGCTTGATGGTGGGGTAGTTTAGTACCAGCGACTCGAGCTCCTCGTGATACATGAGGTAACTCTCGCGAGGACCAATCTCAGGGTAGGTGAGAGGCTTGTGAATTTCGAGAGCGCCAGTCTGAACCCATTTGCCATTCTCGTAATAGCGGCCCTTCTGGGTTATCTCGCGGATATTGATTTCGGGGTTGAAGTTGGTGGCGAATGCTTTGCCGTGGTTACCTGCGTTGCAGTCCACAATGTCGAGGTAGTGGATTTCCTTGAAGTGATGCTTGGCAGCGCGGGCTGTGTAAACGCCACTCACGCCTGGGTCGAAGCCGCATCCTAATATTGCTGTCAAGCCCGCTTTCTCAAAACGCTCGCGGTAGGCCCACTGCCAGCTGTACTCGAAATGCGCCTCGTCACGCGGCTCATAATTGGCGGTGTCTAAGTAGTTTACTCCACACTCCAGACACGCATCCATAATGGTGAGGTCTTGATAGGGTAGTGCTACATTAATGACCAGTTTTGGCTGATGACGCTTGAACAAAGCCACCAGTTCAGGCACGCTGTCGGCGTCGACTTCGTCGGTAGTGATATTTGGTGCTCCAATAGCTTTAGCTACTGCATCACATTTCGCCTTGTGTCGCGAAGCGATTACTATCTCGTTAAACACGTCGGGATTTTTGGCGCACTTGTGTGCCACAACGGTTCCCACACCGCCGCAGCCAATGATGATTACTTTGTTCATAGTTTCGTTTTATCGTTAATAGTTCTTGGAAATTACTTTTTTCGCTCGATGATGTAGCGGAAAATTGATTTAAGTGCTTGTGTGCACTCGTTGTCTCCATAAATATCGAGCTGCGCCTCACCTTGTTGGTACAAGAGACGCATTTTGTCATAGGCATAGTCAATGCCTCCACAGTCTTTGGCCCATTCCACAAGGCAGTCGATGTCGCTGTCTTCGTAAGTAGGTTTGTTAAGAATCTCAATCATTACTTCACGCTCTGGCCTGTCGTTTAGCGACAAAGCGTAGATAAGAGGCAATGTGACTTTGCCTTCGCGCAAATCGTTGCCAGTGGGCTTGCCCACGATAGGGTCATGGAAATAGTCGAATGTGTCGTCTTTTATTTGGAAGCACAAACCTAATAGACGAGCAAACTCCTTAAGAGGAGTGATTTGGTCTTTTTGGGCTCCTGTAGCAAGGGCTCCAGCCTCCACGCAGCTCATAAATAGAGCTGCGGTCTTCTGTTCTATGATCTTGAAATAAGTCTCTTCACTTATATTGCGGCTGCGAGCCATGTCAAACTGGTCGATTTCTCCCAACGATAGGTTGGCTCCTAGATTGGCCAAAACTTTTAGTATTTCACTATTGTCGTTGCTCAAGGCGCACACCAGCGCTTTGCTCACAAAAAAATCGCCCACAAGCACTGCTACATGATTGCTCCACACATGATTTATGGTGCTGGCACCACGTCTTTGTTTGCTTTGGTCAATGACGTCATCGTGAATTAGCGAGGCGTTATGGAGAATTTCTATCGCCGCTCCGGCTGTTATTACTTGTTGGTTTATGCCTCCCATGAGTTTGCCGCTCAGCAACACAAGAATTGGACGCAGTTGTTTGCCCTTAGTCTTGAGATATTGGGAGACTATGGAGTTCATTAACTCGTTGTCACTTTTCAGGGTTTCCTCAATCACATTATTGAGTTGATTGAGTTCTTCTCCAATCAAAAGCTTGATGTTATCTAGTTTTTCCATATTTTCAATTTGCAAAAATAGCAATAATTATTGGCGTGTGTTTAATTTTTTAATAATAATTATTTTTTAAGTCTGAAAAAATGAAGATATAAAGTGATTTTATTAGTAGTTAAAGAGCTTTTCATGTTTTTTTTTGTGAAAAGCGTCGATATGTCAAAGATTTTGTCTACCTTTGACCGATTATGGACTTTACATCAATAGAGTTTTACACTATAGCCTTTTGCATAGCAATGGTTTTTGTAGGTTTTTTCCTCCGTCAAAAGAGGATTAAGCCTGCAACTTCGTGTATTGACACATTTGAGCTGGAACCGGAAAACGCCAGTGACGAAACGTCAACAGGAACTCTTAAGTTCACTGGCAACGACAACGGCTCCGTGACTATTGAGCGCACTGGATTGCGCCTTGTAGACGGCGAGACGGTAAACATTATCGCTACTATTGTCGATGATAAGCTTTCTATCGAGGAGAAAAAAGGTAAGGCGTCGGCGCTAGGTGGTAGGGAAAGCTACTATACAGGACGTGTGATCGTGGACTATATTCCTGCCGACAGTAAACTCTATGTGCGATACGACAGCAGCGTCACAGGACAGTGGTGCAAACTGTCATTTAAGAACACTCCGCGCAACTTTGTTGAGCGTGAGATGAGATACTGAGATCGCTCTCTAAGTGTTATTAGTTAGGTTGATACACAATTTAATATGGCTTTTTTCGTTTTAGTATTAGATAATAAAAATATACATTTGAAGAAACTATGATAAAGAAATTATTCTTGGCGTTTTTCTTAACATTACCACTGCTGGCTAGCGCTCAGCTCGGAGCAGGGCAATGGAAAATACACCCCTATTTTGTTGGTGGAAATGCTAAAAACTGCATCGATGCAGGCAATAAAGTATATTATTTGGCAGGTGGCTCTCTCTATATATATGACAAAGAGACACAAACCAATGACGTGCTCGATGCCAACACTACTCTCAACGATTTGAACGTCAATCAAATCTATTACAACTACAACAAGCAGTATCTTATTATTGCTTACAAAGACTGTAATATCGACATTCTTCTTTCAACAGGAGAGGTTATTAATGTGCCGGCTATCAAAGAAGTAGTATTACACAGGACTAAGACTATCAACGATGTGACCTTCGGCAATGGCAAGATTTATGTTGCTACATCGTTTGGATACATAACTCTCGATGATGAGACTTTCGATGTGAAAGAGGTGCGTAACTATGATGTCAATGTGCCTTCGGTGGCAGAAGTAGGTCAATATAAAGTGATGAGTTTGGCTGGAAAGTTCTACTATTGTGGTGTTGATGAGCAAATTGAGACAGCGGGCCGTCACAAAAAAGTTGCCAACGCCAAGGGCGACGGACAAATTTTCCCTATCAACGACAATAAGTTCTTTCTCTCGTGTAAAGCCACTTTCCAGATTGTGACAATTGGACATGGCACCGATAGCCTGGGTGTTGATACTCTGAATTTCACTTTCAAGCAGGTTGTAGCTGCTAAGCCTGTCACAGTGCAGCCTTATCCGGGTGGTTTTGTGGCAAGTTTTCCTGCCAAGAACTACTATTACACAATCTTGCCTGATGCTAGCAAAACTACCAAGGTCACCGGCAATGAAATCCACACCAGCCAGGAAGAAGGAAACTGGTGGGTTCTCGGTGCAAATGGATTGGCTCATGTTGTAAATGGGGTGACAGGCGGATATGTAAAACCAAACGGCATCAGTATCAGTGCTAATGCATATTATAGCACCTACGACCCTTATCAGCAGCGCGTGTTATTATGCCGAACTACCGACAACTTTGTGCTCCAAACTGCTAACTCAGGTGCCAAGACCGAAATAAATTCATACGATGGCTCGCAATGGCATAACATTACCCCTGCCAATGCACCTAATGCCACAGGTAACACAAGGATTGTGGTGTCGCCCAATGAGCCTAACACCTACTTTTACTGCACTCGTACAACAGGTGGTGTATGCAAGGTCAAAAACGACAATGTCGAGGTTGTTTACAAAGGAACAAATTCACCTTATACTAACCGAGTAAGTTTGGCTTTTGATTCCAAGGGTAATCTTTGGATGCCTCATGTCTATGATGCTTCTATTGTCATGGCCATCACGCCTGAGAACCAGTTGTTAACAGAAGTGGATTCGTCTAAGTTTGTCGTAATTGATCCTGGGTACTATTGGGGATCAAATGTCTTTAAGCGTCAAGTGTTTGGAATAGGCGCCGATGACGTCAAGATTTTTACATCGGGTGAATATAATGCCCCCGTCATGTTTTGGACTAATAATGTGGACTTGAGCTTGAATCAAACTAAGCTGTATAACTCCTTCAATGACCAGGACAACAAGAATTTCGCACCATGGGGATGGGTTGATATTAAGGCCGATAATGACGGCATAGTGTGGCTTGGCTCGGTGACCGGTGTCATCTCGCTTGACCCACGTGAGGCTTTCAATGATGATTTCCGTGTAAACCGTATCACTTACACTAAGAACGAAGGGGTTGATATCAAGGGAGTTCTGTGCGAGGGTTTGCAAGTCAACTACATTGACGTGGATGCCAACAACAACAAGTGGATTGCCACAAACGCATCGGGTGTGTTCTTCGTTAGCCCCGACGGATCAGAAATTTACAAGCATTTCGATACCACCAATAGCCCGTTGCCCAGCGATCAGGTTTACAGCGTGTGCTGCAATCGTGCCACCAATTCGGTTGTTATTGTCACTCCACAGGGTGTGGTGGAATACTACTGCGATGTAACTCCATCTGCTTACGACTACAGCAACGTGTATGCCTATCCTAACCCCGTGGAGCCCGATTTCACAGGACTTATCACCATCAAAGGCTTGATGGCTAATTCTAACGTGGTGATTACCGACATAGACGGCAATGTGGTTAAAACAATGGTTTCTGATGGTGGTATAGCGCTGTGGGACGGATGTGACGACAGCGGCGTACGCATGAGCACTGGAATCTACAATGTTTATGCTTCACAAGGTGATACCAGCACCACAGGAGAGCCTCTTACCAAGATTGCACTCATTAAGTAGGAGCGACGTTAAGGCAAAAGTGCCCAAAATGCTTTCAATGTGGCAAAGACACCTTTTGCCATGAACGAAACATGAGCTTTGGCTCTCAGTGTGAGCGCCAGAGCTCATGTTTTTGAATGTTGGTGATATAGATTATAGTTGTTTAATACAATTTTATTGTCACTTCTTTCGTTATTAATTAAATATAATACTTAAAGAAAAATAGTTAATATAAATATTATGATGCGCAAGACTTTTTTAAGCATAGCTCTTTCTATAGTGACCTTAATCGCAAGTGCTCAGATTGGTTCTGGACAATGGAAAATACACCCTTATTTTGTTGATTACAACATCGTCAACAGCATTGATGCAGGATCTCGAGTTTACTATCTCTCGAGTGGCAGCCTTTTCTATTATGATAAGGCTTCTCAATCTGGTGGGTCTATCGATGCTCTTGGAGACATCAATGACTGTTGCGTTAAACAAATTTACTATAGCTACGAAAAGGGCCTTCTTTTCATTGCTTACGACGATTGTAACATTGACGTCATTGACCAGCAGGGTAAGGTCTACAACATTAGTGCGATTAAGGATGTTGTACTCGCTAGGACGAAAGTCATCAACGACATCACTTTTGGTAATGGAAAAGCTTATGTGGCCACTTCTTTTGGTTATATCGCCATTGATCTAGACACTTTAGGAGTGCTCGAAGTCAGAATTTTTGATATGGACATTGCTTCGGTTGCCATCGTTGGTGGATATAAAGTGATGAGTTTTAGCAACAAGTTCTATTATTGCGGAGCCGATGAGCAAATTGAGAGAGGAAGTTGGCACAAAATAACCGATAACAGTGCAGGAAAAGGAAAAATAATCTCAATCAACGATAATAAATTCTTTTTATTCACTGCCAAACAGTTGTATCGAGTGACAATGTCTGAAGCTGGCGATGGAACTTTGACTTTCACTCCAACGCTGATGGAAGGAGAGATTCCAACATCCATTCAGTGCTGTCCCTCGGGATTTGTGACAAGTCATTACTATTATCTCACTTCTGGTAGCTATGGTATCCAGATAAAGAATTTCAGAGATTATTATTATACTTTTGACGAGAACGGAGAAAACCAGACTTTGCACAGCGGCGCTGGCATCTATTCTTCGCAGGAAGATGGGAATTGGTGGGTAATAAACTCCGACGGACTCAGCCATATTGTGAATGGAGTAGACAACATTATTGCTGAACCTAACGGAATAACAATCAAGGATCGCGCTTACTGGACTACTTACGACCCTTACCAGCAGCGTGTCATACTCAGCCGTACAAGCGAAAATTTCGTTCTCGAAGTATATGATGCAGCAACTGGTACCGAAATCAACTCTTGGGACGAAAACAAGTGGCATAATATCACTCCAGTGAACGCCGATGCTTCATACGGAGGCAACTATTGGATTGTGGTCTCTCCTAACGAGCCCAATACCTACTACTTCAGCTATCGAAAGAATGGTGGCGTAGTCAAGGTGCAGAACGACAGTATTGTTGCTTCCTACAAGACCAGCAACAGCCCACTCGTTGACCGTGCTGTGGCGTTGGGATTTGACTCTAAAGGCAACTTGTGGATGCCACAAACTCGTAGTGCTACTGCCGATGTCGTGGTTATAAGTGCTCAAAATCAGTTGCAGCACAACGTTACTCCATCAATGTTTGTTACCAATAGCCTGGGAGGCGCATGCTATTTAGGTGATGGTGGCGCTTTCAAGCGCATCTCTTTCTCAATTGGTGCTGGTGATACCAAGGTCTTCTCGGCGGGTAACTATAACGATCCTCTCATCATCTGGAACAACAACGATGACTTTAGCGTTAAGCAGTACAAAGTGTTCAAATCTTTCAGCGATCAAGATAACAAGTACTTTACCACCTATGGATGGGTTTATAGTATGGCCGACAACGACGGTATGATTTGGATGGGTACAGTTCGTGGAGTCATCACCTTCGACCCAACGAATGCCTTTGACGACGACTTCAAGATTACACGCCCCAAAGTGACCAAGAGTGAAGGAGCAAGCGTCAATGAGATACTTCTCGACGGAATACAAGTCAACTGCATCAGCTGCGATGAGCAAAACCGCAAGTGGTTTGCTACCAACACTGCAGGCGTGTTCATGACTAATGCCGACGGCACCGAAGTTATCAAGCATTTCGACACCAGCAACAGTGTGATTCCTTCCGACCAGGTTTACAGCGTGTGCTGCAACAGGTCCAACAATTCGGTAATGATAGTCACTGCCAAGGGAGTGGTCGAGTACTATAACGACATGACACCAACTGCAGCCGATTACAGCAATGTTTATGCTTATCCCAACCCAGTGCAGGCTACCTTCACAGGATATGTCACCATCAAGGGTTTGATGGAGAATTCCAATGTGGTTATCACCAATGCCGCTGGAACCAAAGTGGCCACGCTCTCTTCTACAGGAGGCACAGCGTTGTGGGATGTTTGCAACTCTTCGGGAGTGCCCGTTAAGACTGGTGTTTACAAGGTTTATGCTTCGCAAGGGACGCCCAGCACTACTGGCAAGCCATTAACCAAGATTGCTGTAATCAAGTAGGAAAAAGGAGCAAGGGGAATCTGTCTTCTCCACACAGCAGTTCACTGCCCCCATTTTTAATGATTAAATTAAGGAACGACGAAAAATGAAACATATCATCTCTCTGGTATTGGCACTTGCCGCATTGATGGCACAGGCGCAAAGTGACTACGGAAAGTGGATTCTGCATCCTGTTTTTGCAGGCGAGAACATCACCAACTGCATCGATGCGGGAGACGAAGTCTATTACTTGGCAAGTGGAAACCTGTTCCGCTACGACAAGGATACTCAGGAGAACGAGCATCTCAGCCGTGCCAACTACCTTAGCGACTCGGGCGTCAAGAACATCTATTTCAACCAGGAGAAGAATTACATCTTGGTCGCTTATCTCAACTCCAACATCGACATCATCGACTTGAGCGATGGAGATGTGACCAACATCAGCGACATCAAGAATGCCGATCTAACCACATCAAAGGCTATCAACGATGTCACTTTCGACAACGCCAACCATGCTGTGGTGGCTACCGACTTTGGCTTTGTTATTCTCAACATGAGCAAGCATGAGGTGCTTTCGTCTTATATCTCCGATAATGCTATATCAAGCGCAGTTATTCTGGGGGACTACTTGATTGTCAGTCAGAATGGAAAGTTCTACTATGCGCCCACAAGCAAGCACATCCAGCAGATGAGTGACTTCAGCGTCCAGCAAGTTGGCGTCGAAGGGCCTATTGTGCCGCTCGACGACGACAGCTTCTTTGTCCTGGCAAATAATGAGCTGGCGCTTGTCAATGTGAATGAAACTGGCAATAGCCTCTCTTTCTCTAAGGAGCGTGTGGCTTCGGGCAAGCCCATTGCGGCACATAAGATGCGCGACGGTGGCTACATCGTGAGCTTTAAGGACGCCGATTACTACTATACTACCAGTGCCACTGGCGACAATGCTGTCAAGCACGAGGGAGATGCAGGCATCTATTCTTCGTACGAGAGTGGTGACGGAATGTGGATTCTCGTGCCTGATGGCTTAATGCACACTAAGGCCGGAGTGTTGACCGACAATATCATCCCTAATGCGATATCCATTTCTTCCATTCCTTTCTGGATGGCCTATGATACCGCCAACGAGAAGCTTTTCCTCACCAGCACAAGCGATAATGCGGTGCTCGAGAACATTCTTGATATTGATTTAGCTACTACTCTTGCCAACAAAACCCAGTTCAACACCTTCGACGGAAACTTCTGGCGTGATGTGACGCCGGCCGAGATGCCTGCCCCCGACTCCGAAGGTAGCTACTGCTGCAACTGGTTTGTTATTTCGCCCAACGAGCCTAACACCTACTTCTACAGCACCCGCAAGAAGGGCATTGTGAAGGTTACCGATGGCAAGATAGTTCAATGGTACAACAGCGAGAACAGCGGTTTCATTACCAAGACGCGTATGCCGGCTTTGAGATTTGACTCTCAAGGCAACTTGTGGATTGTTCAGACCACCGACGAGGAGCATCCAGTGCGTGTCCTCACTCCGGCTAAGCAGGCCAAAGCTAATATTGCACCTCAGGACTTTATCTACAACATTAGCACAAGCATCAGCAATCTGAACCACAGCAGTTTCAAGAGGGCTCAGTTTGCCATTGGAGCTGGCGACACCAAGGTCTTTGCCAGTGGACACTACCAGCGGCCCATCGTCATTTGGAACAACAACAGCGACCTGTCGCTCAACAAGAGCACCTCTTTCGCGTCGGGCTCACTGACCGACCAGGACGGCAAGAGCATTGCATGGTATGAAATAAGGTGCCTGACTGCCGACCTCAACGGACTCGTGTGGATGGGAACCACTACGGGCATGATCGCTTTCAATCCTAGCAAGGCTTTTGACCCAGGTTTCAATGTCACCCACATTAAGGTGCCTCGCAACGACGGAACCGACCTTGCCGACTACCTGCTCGACGGACAGACTATCAACTGCATCGCAGTGGATGGAGCCAACCGCAAGTGGATTGGCACCGAGGACTCGGGGCTCTTCCTCGTGAGTGCCGATGGACAGACGGTTCTCAAGAACTTCAATGCGTCAAACAGCGTCATGGGCAGCAACCAGATCTACTATGTGTGCTGCGACCCCAACAGCAATGCCGTCTTTGTCACTACACCACTTGGTGTGGCTGAGTACAAGAGCGACGCTACCCCGGGACAGGATGACTACAGCAACATCTATGTTTACCCCAATCCTGTGAGACCCGACTATGGCGGACCAATCACCATCAACGGACTTATGGACAATTCGCTCGTCAAGATTGCCGATCCATCGGGCAACGTTATCTGTTCGCTCAAGTCCACCGGAGGTATGGTGTCATGGGACGGATGCAACTACAACGGCGATCCAGTTCCCACTGGTGTCTACACCATCCTCGCAGCGCCTGCCGAAGGCTCAGGCGGTGGCACTACCAAAGTCCTTATTGTGAGATAGGGCGCTTTAATAATTGATGTGTCTATTACAACGCATAAACTCCCCCTCTATTTTAGAGGAGGAGTTTTTTACTATATTCTACTTCATCTATTGCTCCTCTTGCGCTTGAGGGTTATGAAGGTGTAAGGGTGGGGGTTGCGGTCGTCGGCGGGGTGTTCCTCTTGCGAGGTGATGGTCCATGAGCGCATGTCGATGCGCGGGAAATGGGAGTCCACGCCCTCAAACTTATGGTCGATGACCGTGAGGTGGATGGTGTCCACCAGTGGGAATGTGGCGCGGTAGATTTGTTCGCCGCCAATGACGAACACCTCGCCGGGCATAGTAGCTGCTGCCAGCGCTTCGTCAACGCTGTGCGCCACGGTCACGCCCTCGCGGGCATAGTCGCGGCTGCGGGTGATGACGATGTTCTGCCGTCCCGGCAGTGCACCCTTGGGGAACGACTCAAAAGTCTTACGCCCCATGATGATGCTGTGCCCCATCGTCGTTTCCTTAAAATGTTTCATATCGGCAGGCATGTGGCACAGCAGCTGTCCCTGCTTGCCTATCGCCCCATTGCGGTCAATTGCTACAATAGCGGATATCATGTTTTGTTTATCGTTTATGGAAGATAGTGATGAGATAAAAGTCAACTCATTTTGCATTGTGCATTGTGCATTCTGCATTCTGCATTAAACAGAGACCACTCCCTTGATCAGCGGCCAGGGGTCGTAGCCTTCGAGCTTGAAGTCGTCGTAGTCGTAGTCGAAGATGCTCTTCACCTCGGGGTTGAGAATCATGCGCGGCAGCGGCCGTGGCTCGCGGCTCAGCTGTTCGTGCACCTGATCCATGTGGTTGAGGTAGATGTGGGCGTCGCCAAAGGTGTGCACAAAGTCGCCTGGCTCCAGACCTGTCACGTGAGCCACCATCATGCACAGCAGGGCATAGCTCGCGATGTTGAACGGCACGCCCAGGAACAGGTCGGCGCTGCGCTGGTAGAGCTGCAGACTGAGTTTGCCGTTCGCCACATAGAACTGGAACAGCGAGTGGCATGGCGGCAGCTTCATCGTGGGCACCTCGGCGACGTTCCAGGCGCTCACCATTATGCGGCGCGAGTCGGGGGTGTTCTTTATCTGGTCAATCACCTGGCTTATCTGGTCGATATGTCCGCCGTTGTAGTCGGGCCACGAGCGCCACTGGCTGCCATACACGGGCCCCAGGTCACCATTCTCGTCGGCCCATTCGTTCCATATGCGCACCCCATGCTCCTGTAGGTAGCGCACATTGGTGTCGCCCTTCAGGAACCACAGCAGTTCGTAGATGATAGACTTGAGGTGAACCTTCTTTGTCGTCAGCAGCGGAAACCCCTTGCTCAAGTCACAACGCAGCTGATAGCCAAACACGCTCTTGGTGCCAGTGCCAGTACGGTCATGCTTTATAGTGCCGTTGTCGAGCACATGCTGCAATAAATCCAGATATTGTTTCATTGTAATAGTTCTATTTAAGATAGTTGCAAAGTTATAACAAATATCTGAAAATATCCTCACAATGGCAGATAAATAATTGTATTCACATAAATCATGCTAAATTTTGTCAAAGATAAAAAAAACGACATAAAACTATATGGTCTAAAAACATATTGGTCAAAGTGTTAAGTTTGTAATTTTATGCAAAACAGTTCTAATTGAATCCATTAAAATTGCCTTACGCCAGACACTTTCCCGTTTTCAAACTCAATACTAAGCATGTTTGTATTATATGGACCATATTCATATGTAATCTCGTCTAAATATTCTGTTGAGTTATATCCATTTGGTTTGCCTAGTAGCATAATAACGGAATCTTTAGGCATACCTGTGTGTATTTTTGCTTCTCCTTTTTTGCTTTTAACATAAAAATAACGAATGTCTTTTTTCTCAAACTTATTTATATAATCATTATTATTATAATATGGCAAGTTATTTCTCGTAATAAACATTCCGAAAATAAAGATAGCAAGAATTGTTGCTCCAACACCGGCCAAAAAACCACAGCCAATCTTCAAACCATTATTTAGACAGCCATTAGATGATTTTGGTGTCATATTATTGATTGGATATACGGGAGTGTTCTTCACTCCAGAATCATTACTTATTGTGTTCATATTAATAAAACATATCTAATAATTTAGCAACTATTTACAAAGTTACATCATTTTCAAATACCCCCCAAATAACCAATAAAAAAACTGCGACCATCAGCCGCAGTTTTCGTTATAAAAGCACTAAAAACCTTAATTATTTATTGGTTATAAGTATTATCCTTTAAAAACTGATTCTCGGTGATATGCAAGATATTCACATCGTTTTTCGTCTAAAGGCAAAAGTTGAATAAAACTATTGTCGGTTAAACCACATCTTCTAATATTTTGAGGAGATAACCAATTTGAAATGTGCATACGCCTGTCATCTGTAAAAGTAATGAATCCTCTATCAAATAATCTATCATACAAAGGAGATAGAATAAAACCGTTTTTTGGGTCAAGTCTTTCTTTGTCAGTTGAGACTGCCCAGGGTTTTATATGACTTGCAATCAACAATCTCTCATCGTTAATCATTGTGATTGGGCAAAATGGGCACTCTTGTAATAATTTATCTCGATAAAGACCTTGCCCAATACGAGCATAACGAAGTTGTTCGTCTCGTTTTTTTGTTTTCACAGCAGTTACTGATGCTTTCTGAATCGTTGCTTTCTTTCCATAATTATAAACCAAAGCGGTATGTAGGTCTTCAATTGCATCAAAATCAGCAAATAATTTCCAATAGAAAAATGTATCTCCATTTGTATCGCTCAACCTTAAAGCTGAAATATAAGTAAGGTTTGGTAAAGATAATTCCCTAATAAGCCTATATGCATCATCATTAGAGTTTACATAACCCCGAGGTCCAGCGATTTGGTCTTGGTCTTGTATATTGAATTCTATCACATTAGGCAAAGAGTTGATGCGATTTACACGCTCTTGCCAAAGTGATGCCATTTGTTCTTTTCCTCTATAATTTTGTGATGGATTTAAATACTCTTGTTTCATTGTTTGCATATAGGCAAGTAAGTCAGAACGCAAAATAAAACAACGCACATTAAACCCTTCTTTTCCATAAAATTCTCGCATTCGTTCTTTCGAAGAAATATAGAACTTTGCTTCACCATTTCCTGTTCCAATTTTATTATTTCTAAGAACGAAGCTATCTGGAACTGTTTGTGTTGTGTCAAAAGCCTCTGTAACTTTAAATTTTTGTCCGTCAATTATCATATGCCATATTTTGTTATATCTAATTGTTTAAGTATTGCTATAAGAACATCTACAACAATGCTATTTCCAGCCTGTTGATATGTGGCAGTATCGGAAACCACAATTCTGAATGAATCACGAAAACCCATTAAGCGCAAACACTCACGAGGAGTTAACTTCCTTATCCTTCCTTTGTGAGTAACATAGTTATCCACTCCTGCGCGGTGCATTTTATGCATTGATTGTAGTAATGGTCGTGCTATATCCAAATCAGTTTTGGTAGATGTCTTAAAACCTTTAGTGCCGCCAGCTAAAACATATTTTGCAACTTTTTCTGAAAGGTAATATTTTTCTTCAACATCTCTAACATCAAAAATGAACTCATCAAAAGCAGGGTCTGATGGCGTTAAATCAGAATCAGGGTGATAAACAAAATCACCATGCCAATTAAATTGTTGATTTCGCTTTTGACAAAGCTGAACATCACCATTTATTTGAGTGTAACTCTTTTTCCTGTTTTTGTGACTTGTAACAAATTTAATTCCCTTTTCACGAAGAAAATATTTAGTGTCAACATAATCTTCAAGAAAATCATACATTTTATATTCTAAATCTATTGGCGCAGGGAATTTAAAATCTGTTTCTTGATGAAAACCTAAGCAAAAAATGCGGTCTCTATGCTGTGGAATACCATAATCACTACTGTTTAAAACACGGAATTTTACATCATATCCAAGCTCTTCAAAAATATCATGCATTACTCTCCATGTTCTTCCTTTGTCATGATTAATTAACCCTCTAACATTCTCAAATAAGAAAAGTTTGGGTTGGGTTTCTTTTACAACTCTTGCAAACTCATAAAAAAGCGTTCCACGTGCATCTTCAAAGCCTAAACGACGCCCAACCATAGAGAAAGCTTGACATGGAGCACCACCAACAATAAAATCAACTTTACCTAAATACTTTGTGGCATCAAAATTTGTAATATCGCTGAACCAGTTCTCCTCTGTTATGTCATAATTGGCAAAATAGCTTTTCTTGCATTTCTCGTCTATATCACCAGCAAAAACAATTTTATGCTTTAAATTTAGTCGTTGAAAAGCGTGTTCGATAGCACCAATACCGCTAAAAACAGTTCCAAGTCTCACTGTTCTCTCAGGGTGAGAAAACTCCAAGTCTTTCCAATTTGGTCCATCAGAAATCATTGTTTCCTCAATGATTTTATCTGAAAGGTTCTCTGCTTTATTTTTGATGACCTTTTGAACATCATTTGTGTAGATGTCTAATTTATTAAAGCTGACATTTTGAGCTACTTTTGTTTTACTACGATAAGACTCAAACAATGAACGCTGATAGGCGACGGCATCTTCTTCGACAACAGGGCTGTCAAGTTCGAGTGGTTCTTTATATTTTTTTTCTTTCTTCATTAATTCTCAATCCTTAATTAGTTGTGTTACATTTACTTCTAGAGCATTGGCAAGTTTGTATACATTTACAAGTGTGATATTTGTCTCTCCACGTTCTACAGTACCTATGTATGTGCGATGAACATTTGCTTTCTCTGCAAACTTCTCTTGTGAAAGACCTAGTAACTCTCTGTAGTGGCGAACTTTAGCTCCAAAGCTTTTCAATATCTCATTTTCCATTATTGTACTCTATTTTTAGAATGCAAATTTACCCTTAATTCAAACCCCAATCAACACTCTATTCATAGAGTTTCACGTTGTTGAAGTTGTTTATAATTTGCCATAAGCAAAGATTAGTGATATGATTATTATGGCGCAAAATAACCCACTTTATCGGCCAGCTATATGCCCATCATCACTAATATTCCTTAATTGTTGATTTTTTTTCGCCAATCCTGGGCATTGTTTGAGAACCTTCAGCTCGACTGAGCGAGCAGCATGAGTCGCACGAAGTGCGGTGTGCGATTGGCGAGCCTCAGTCAATTGCGCCGCACACGCGGCGTTCAAAAATTCTAGGCGATTGTCAATGTGTGCTGCAACAATGTTGCAGCTATCAAGAATCCTAGGCGCTGTTAATGCATTGCGCCGCACGCGCGGCGTTCAAGAATCACGAGGGCATTTTTTTAATATTGCTCCTCAATATCCCCTTCCATTACCTTTGCCACATTATTAAATTATTAACTTTAAATTTGAAAACAACATGACACCATTCACACCCATCCTCGAGCAATTCGAGGCTGCACGACGCAGAAAACTCATCCAGGTAGGATACCTCGACCAGAACGGAAACGAGTACGAAGACGAAGAGATGCGCATCTACGCCCATTCCAAACTGCCACGCTCCATCTTCTCCGACCGCAACGACTCTCTCCAGGCAAGGCAGATCGAGAACGCCGAGTCCCTCTGGGAGAACGTCTGGTTCGAGAACGAGTGCGCATGCCTCTTCGGCGACCCAAACATCGGCAAGTCCACTCTCGCCTTCAGCATAGCCCACAAGGTCGCATGCTCGGGAAGGCAGGTGCTCTATGTCGACTTCGAGAACATGGTACACAACTATTTCAGCAAGTGCTGGACCGACCTGCAGTTCCTCAAGCCCGCAAACCTCACCGTCTACCACTACGACCAGGACACAT